>JAMLHL010000009.1 GCA_023957125.1 Chitinophagaceae bacterium | reverse complement strand
TTAATCCGCTACTGCACATACACGCAAAACGTTATGTGGCATTTTAAAGAGACACCCTGCAAAATATGAACGTACAATTACCAATCAAAAAAGGACAACCAAATACGACACCAAACATAGACTTTGAACAACTAGTAATTGTAGGAGCTAACGGAGCAGGCAAAACTCGCTTTGGGTCAGATATTGAAAAAAGATATTTAGGTCAAACACATCGAATATCAGCCCAAAAATCACTTACGTTTCCCAAAGAGGTAAGTCCAAAGTCTAGACAAAAAGCCGAAAGAGAGTTTTTGTTAGGAGGCTATATTGACAATTGGAACGAAGAACAAAATTTGAGACAGAAAGTAAGTAACAGATGGGGTAATAATCTCAATACATTTCTTCTTGATGATTTTCAAAAACTTTTAGTGTTACTTCATACTGAAGAATATGAGGAGTCTCTAGCATTTAAAGAAGGAAGAATAGCAAAACCAATTACTAAACTAGATAGAGTACAACTTCTATGGGAAGCTGTACTACCTCATAGAAAATTACTTAAAAAAGCAGGAATAATTGAAACATTTCCAACTGGAAATGATGCCAACTCATATAACGCTTCCGAGATGAGCGATGGAGAAAGAGTAATTTTTTATTTAGCTGGAGAAGTCATATGTGCCCCTCAAAACTCAATAATTATTATTGACGAACCAGAGATGCACATTCACTCTTCATTAATTAAACCTCTTTTCGATTTAATAGAAGCTGAAAGACCAGATTGCTCATTTATATATCTAACTCACAATATTGATTTTGCTTTCACAAGACAAAATGCAAAGAAAATTTGGGCAAAAGCTTATGAGAATAACGTTTGGGATTATGAAATATTAGACGAAAATTTACCCATACCTGAACAATTATACTTAGATGTTTTGGGTAGTAGAAAACCAATTGTATTTTTAGAAGGAGATAACAGCAGTATTGACTACGAGTTATATGAGCAAGTTTATAATGACAAAACTTTAAAACCTGTTGGAAGTTGTGATAAAGTAGTTCAAATCGTTAAGGCATTTAGAGCTGAGCAGGGCTTTCATCACATTGACTCGTTTGGAATTATTGACAGAGACAGAAGACAACACCAAGATATTGTATCACTTAATAGAAACGGTGTTTGGGTACTTGACGTTGCAGAAGCCGAAAATTTACTTTTGATAGAGTCAATAGTGAAAGAAGTCGCTGGACATATGGGAAGGGATATGAATGATGTATTCAATCAAGTTCAGCAAAATATTATTAACTTTTTCGCAGACCAAATCGACAGCCAAATTCTATTGCATTATAAAGAAATTTTACGCAGAGAATATTTAGCATTATCAAATTTTACTGCTCAAGATATAGCATCAGCTTTGACGGAGATTGACACTACTTTTGGAGGAATAGACAAACAGGTTATTTATACTCAAATAGATACAGAATTCAGAGACATACTAGCAAGACAAGATTATGATGCGATTTTGAGAATATTTAATTTAAAGAATGCTTTGATTCCAAACTCTAAGGTTTGCGAATTAACTGGTATTAGAAACAAGCTTGACTATAAAAATATCACTGTGACTCTTTTGAAGCGAAAGAACGCCATTTCAGATAGTATAAAACGCGGAATTGATAGCAAAATAATAAAAAACGCCACATAACAACTAAGGCTTCGTTGGGTGCGCAGCACCGACAATGAAGCCGCATGTAAACATCGTATTGGCAATAGGCGGGCGGAACGGCTTCGTATCAACTGAAGTGCTAAATTCAACTTCTGTTTTTTGATTTAGCTTCAGTGTTAAAAATCCCGCCCATCGCCAATAGGCGGCCCGTCGTACACTACCTGCGCGACACTCTAAAAACTTGGAGAAGATACCAAGAATTGGTACCTTCGATTCAAATTAGGTAACAATGGCAAAAAATACTTCTATTTTGTTGGGGGATTACTTTGATAATTTTATTAACCACCAAATACAAAGCGGGCGTTTCTCATCTGCCAGCGAGGTTGTAAGAGCTGCTTTACGACTATTTGAACAAGAAGAAAATCAAAAGAATGAACTCATAAAAGAACTCAAGAAAGGTGAAAAATCAGGATTTGTTAAAAACTTTGACCGTAATAAATTCATCAAAAATCTTCGCAGAAAACATTTGACCGATGAAGTATAAACTTAGTGTCAAAGCATCGGAGGACATTGAGAGTATTTGGCTTCACACTTTTGAAAATTGGTCATTAGAGCAGGCTGACAGATACATTAACTTAATTTTTGATGAAATTGAATACTTAAGTGACAATCCAAATTCGGGGAAAGATTTCAGCCACATTCGGAAAAACTATCGTTGCGCTAAAGTGAAATCACATCTAATTTTTTACCGACTCATTGAAAAACAAAGCGAAATTGAAGTAATAAGAGTTTTACATCAGAGAATGGACATTGAGAATCGGTTGAGCGAGTAGAATTGGCAGCGTACAATAACTAAGCTTTCGTTTCGTCCGCAGGACGAGAAATGAAAGCGATGTTGACCCCGCTTTGCGGCGCAGGCCTTCATCTACGGTTGCCGCTCTTGCATTATGGAGATGCCGTTGGCTGCAACAAGTCTACAGATCCTAAATGCAAACAGTTTTGAAACCCGTAAAAGCTGAGCCCGTTTCATTTTCAAGCAATCTCACTGCTGACCCTTTATTGCGCTGGAAATTAATGCCTTGCTTTTCCCCGATGGAACGCAGCGCGTACCATAAATCCCCGGTTAGTGCCGCCCACCATGATCAAAGAATCGCCCTTCATAATCCCGATCTCATGATCCAGCCAATCTCCTTTTGAACCTGTGGGCAACCTCCCCATGTCCCGCCAATTTTTTCCCCCGTCGTAAGACAGGTAAATATGATTACCTTCGGTAAAAGTACCGGCTATGATCTTGCCCGCTCCCAGGTACGCGTAATCATCAATAGCGCCTTTCACAGTTGAAAAAGGACGATCGCTCCGTTGGGAATCGTTCCGGCGCAGGACGTAATTTCGTCCCGACATCGTTCCCTGCATGAACCGTCCTTTTCCCAAATACTCAATTCCTGTGAGAAAAGGTTGTGTTTTCATGATGCCACCTTCCGGATCAAAAGGATCCGTAGCCGCACCCAATTGCGCAAAAACTTTCCAGCTTTTACCATCATCCGAACTCTTGTATAATTCGCCACCCCATCCATTGGCAAAGACATCATTCCCCGCTTTTTGCAACCGGTATAAATAATGCGAAGTAATGGGTCCGATTTCCTCAAAATGAAGCCCGTGATCGGCGCTTCTGTAAATGGAAAATCCGCTGGTTACGAGCACCGTACCTTTGGCGGTTACACATATACTATACGAAAAAGAGGGCTTCCCGGTCACCCCTCCTAATTGTGCCACCCATTTCCAGGTCATCCCTTTGTCTTCAGACCTCCAGAATTGAGCATTGGACGTAATCAAATAGGCTAAACCATCCGTTCCACCCATCAAACCCAGGATTTCATTATTACGGTAAGTGCCATCGGGTTTATCCAGCGTCTTCACTTTTTCCCAGGAAACACCATAGTCCGTGCTGCGGAAGATCATTCCCGGATTTGGCCAGCGGCTGCCCGCGATCACCACCCCGCTGCCCAGATCCGCCACCGCGTCAATCCTGCCACCGGGCACCAGTTCCTTTACTGTCCAGTTGATCTGTCCGGATAACCCAAATGGAACATTGACAATGAAAAAAAACAGCACCGATGGAACAAAACGCCTGATTTTTGAAAACATGACCGTATGTTGCAAAAAAGACGAACTTACAACAAAATAAAACAACGAGATAGTATGTCAATAACAAGAGAAGAGGAACTTACCGGGATGAAAAAAGCAAGTGAAGCTGTAGCCTGTACTTTGAAGGAAATGCGGAACTATGCGCAACCGGGCATTACCACGAAGCAATTAGACAGGTTTGGGGCAAAGATATTATCCGATTTCGGAGCAAGATCAGCGCCGTACCTGGCTTATGGCTTCCCCGGCTACACCTGTATCAGCGTAAACCATGAATTCTGCCACGGCATTCCCTCTGACTACAGGATATTGAAAGAAGGCGACCTGATCAATATAGATGTTTCGGCAGAACTTAACGGCTTTTGGTCGGACAACGGCGGCTCCTTCGTGCTGGGCGAAGACATTAACCAACATCAAAAATTAATAGATGCTTCCAAACATATCTTGTATAAAGCTATCAGTAACATCAAAGCGAGCATTCGTATTTCAGACATCGGGTTTCTAATGGAAACAGAAGCCAAAAAACGGGGCTACAAAGTAATTAAGAACTTAACCGGACACGGGGTGGGACGGAGCCTGCATGAAGAGCCCGGCGATATCGCCAATTACAAAGATCGCTTTAACAGAACAAGATTCAGAAAGAGCACCGTAGTGGCTATCGAAACCTTTATCTCAACAACCTCCACCTATGCTGATACGCTTGAAGACGGCTGGACCATGGTTGGCAATAAAGGTGGATTTATGGCACAGCACGAACACACGATTGTGGTTACGGAAGGTGCCCCCCTGATACTGACAGAAATGAATGGGATATGGAATTAAAAGAGAATGAGTAAACCCGCATGGTTAGTAGATGAGCGTTTTACAGGGAAGTTTTCAGGAAATAGAAATTATAGGGACAGGTACCATTTTTAAAAAACTTTGGGGAACAACTTCTGCAGGTACGGGTAAACTGTTTTAATCACCGGAAACCGGCGGGGTAAATCCATTTCCTTAATGGCAAATGATCCTCCTGTTCCAATTCCAGCATCCGGTTATATTTTGCCGTTCGGTCGGACTGTGCCAGAGAACCGATCTTGATCTGGTTGCCACCCCAACCGATAGCCAGGTCGGCCAACCAGTCGTCTTCCGTTTCTCCGCTGCGGGCGCTGACGGTAACCTGCCAGCCCGCCTGCCGGGCCAAACGATAAGCCGCCGCGGCTTCGGTAAGACTGCCGCACTGGTTTACTTTCAAAAGCAACGCATTCGCGGCATCCATATCTACCGCCTTCCGGATCCGTTCTACCTGCGTACACAACAAATCATCACCCAAAACCAGGCAACTATCCTGAAGTGTCCGTTTCATATCCGGCCAAAATACCCAGTCGTTTTCTGCCAGTCCGTCTTCAACACTCAGGATCGGATAAGCACCCACCCAGGACTTCAGCAGTCCGATCATTCCGGCGCTGTCTTTTTTCTCCTTACCCAAATCATATATACCCTCTGTGTAAAAATGACTTGAAGCCACATCTAAAGCCAATGCCACGTCTTTCCCCGGAACCAGCCCCGCGTTTTCAATGGATTTTATAGCATCCTCAAACATTTCTTCCATCTTCCTGAATGAAGGCGCCAGTCCCCCTTCATCCGCCTTCAGGGCCCGCATCCCGTATTTCTCCCCGATCCACTCCGAAGCGCACCGATATACGGCATGTACCTGTTCCAGCGATTCACCCATGGTATCTGCGGAAACCGGCACTACCAACAGATCCTGCACCGGCACCTGTCCGCCTGCGTGTTTCCCGCCGCTGAACAAATTGACGGTGGGAACCGGCAACCGGAAAACAGCGTTTCCAATGATTTCTCCGAAATAACGATACAACGGAATGCCTTTCTTTAAAGCCTGCGCCCGTGCAAAAGCCAGGGAGCAGGCCAGGATGGCATTCGCTCCTAAGTTTTCCTTGTTCTTAGTACCGTCCAGCGCGATCAGCACATTATCCAATTCTTCCTGCCTGCTGAATTCCTTTCCGGCTAAAACCGGATTAATATGGTCATTTATATTAGCAACTGCTTTTCTGCATCCCAAACCATTGAAACGGGTTTTGTCGCCATCCCTCAGTTCCAGCGCTTCCGCCTTTCCGGTGGAAGCTCCCGAAGGTACAGAGGCGCTCGCGGAAGTTCCGTCGCTTAAAACACATTTTGCTTTTACGGTAGGACGGCCTCTGCTGTCCAAAATTTCATATCCTGTCAACTGTTTTATCATTGTCGTCCTGTTTCAGCAAGCGCTCAGTTTTGTTACAAATTTTTCAATCAGTTCCGGTATCCGGGTTATCCGTTCCTCCGTCAATGCTAAAGATATCTTCACCTGGCAATGCTGCTCCCGCACCGTGAGAAAATCCACAGGCGACCGTCCCTTAACTCTTGCCAGCAAACAACCCAGCGTATGATCTGCGGCCCGATGCTCCGCTTCTACGCTCACCGGCCCAACTGAATTTATATAACTATTCCAAAATTCAAGCGCAGCGTCCTTTAATTCCGCTCTTTTGTTTTCAAGGTGATTAATAAAACACAGCATCTGGCACAAAAAAAATCCGATATCAAACATGGGATCCCCGTAATGCATCACCTCATAATCCAATAAAACCACGTCTCCGTTTCTAACCAAAACATTCTTGGGACTGTAATCCCCATGACACACGGTCTCGGTTACTCCTAAACTCCGGGCAACCAGCGTATCATAAAATATTTTTGCCTCCGGTAACTGACTTGCCGTAAACTGATAAAAAGGCTCAATCCTCAGGTTTTTAAAATATTGCTTATCCCGGAACAATGAGATGGCTTCCCTGTCGCTTCTGCCTGCATGCTGCATAACCCCCAACAGGTTGCCCAGTATCTTAAACAACCCCGGGTTTACAACACCGTTAAGAATAAGTGCTTTTAAATTATCATGGGGTGGTGGTACGGCCACCATACACAATACATGATTGTCGTCATCAAAAAAAACCGGAGCAGGTACCGCACCTTTAGGTAACACATCAAACAACCATCTTAAAGCCTTGTATTCTATAGCGATCCTTTTTTCATCGCAATACCAGTCCTCTTTCACACGGAGCTTATCCAATGCCTGCTTAATCACCCACTGCTCCCCGTTACTGCGGGTAAGCAATACCGTTTTATTGGAAACACCGCCCGAAAGGAGGTCAACAGTACAATCCTCTTCCCGCCCAATTGTCGAAAGACTATGCAGGTAAGACACCAAAGAAGATTGGTTTTCTATATCAACAGCCATACTCCCGGATTGGATAGATTAAAAACGATAGCATCCTGGTTTGCGGGCTAAGTTAGGGGAATCTTCTTCTCAACATTCAATTCCGGATTGAAATCTCTGATAATAACCCAAGCAGTCCATATCATAAATCTTCCCTCAACATCAGGCCCCGATCGGTGTAAACACCAACCTGTAAAGGGTTCTACAGGCAAAAGCCGGCATCAGCCAATGAAAATCAGAAATAGATCCCCGAAGCGGGTTTCAACTTTTTTAGTAGCTTTAAAGCAAACGAATGAATTCGTTTGCACCATTATCATGATTAATTATAAATACGCTTCCGTTAATGAAGCGCCGATATATGAAAGCGTCAGTAAGGGTAAAGGGAGGAAAATACTCAACAAAATCCTGATGGGAACTTACGTGGAGATTACAGCAGAGGACGGCGACTGGGCGAAGGTGGAAACGGCCGGACCGGGGGGATGGATGCGCCTGGCGGACCTGTCTGATGATATGGGATTGAAAATATTTTTTGTGGATGTAGGGCAGGGAGATGGCGTTTTAATAGAAGCCGGTGGCTATAAGATTTTAATTGATGCCGGTCCTAATAACAATATGTATGGCTATCTCACCAAGTGGCAGTACAAATACCTGCTTGACGGAAATCAAAAAATACATATTGACTTTCTGATCATAAGCCATTTTGATTCCGATCACTACAAAGGCTTTATCAAAATGTTAAACGACTCCCGTTTTACTTTCGGAACAATCGTTCACCCGGGTATTTTAAAATTTGCTGCAAAAGATAACCCCTATAATTCGGGACTCGGAAACGTCATAACCAAAGAGGGGGTCAAATATCTGGCAACAAAGTTTGACAACTTATTGACGATAAAAGAAAAAGCAGCGTTCAATCGGGATATAGTCACCTTCCTAAACGCCTTGAAGAATGCGCAAATTAAAAATGTAAAGAGATACGAACAAGGCAACGTTTTAATAAACAAAAAAATGGAGGAGCAAAGTTTTAGGATTGAAGTACTGGCGCCCTTCACTGAAAAGATCAGTAATAAAAAAATGCTGTTGTACTGGCAGGATGACAGCAAAACCATTAACGGCAACAGCCTGGTACTCAGGGTTACATTCGGAAGCAGAACCATTTTATTTTCGGGCGACATCAACGGCCGCTACCAAAATCTTTTGATCGCCAAATATGGAAACGATAATCCTTTTGAAGCGGATGTGGCTAAATCCTATCATCATGGATCATCGGATTTTATCGAAACATTTATGGAACTTGTAAACCCTTATGCAACGGTTATTTCATCGGGAGATAATGAAAGCTATTCGCATCCCAGGGCAGACGCGATCGGATGCGCCGGCAAATATTCCAAAAGTAAACGACCTCTTGTGTTTACCACGGAATTGGCCCGGTCAATAAATTTAAAAAACAATTCAATCCTCTTCGGGATGATCAATCTCCGATGTAATGGAAAAGATATCTATATGAGTCAAATGAAAGAAGTGCATACCAACGCCAACCTGTGGGATGCCTATGAGGTAAAGTAAATTATCCAACCGAAGGTATAACTATTATTCCCGGGAGCGCGGAAATGATGCATCATCCCGGATTATTCCGTAACAACAACCAGGTCCGGCGAAAAATGTTTTACTTTGAAAAAACAACTGGTGCTGTAGTCATACCTATTTTTAAAAGTATTTACATGAAACGACAGATCGCAAGGCACTACCTGCCCGTTTATATTTTAGTGTTTATTTTCTTTTCCATATCCCGCCTCGAAGGACAAACCCGTCAACAGGAACGCCCTAATGTACTGGTGATTATAACGGATGATCAGCGGTACAATACTATCCGTGCTTTGGGAAATCCCGAGATCATTACCCCCACAATGGATAAACTGGTAAACGAAGGAACAGCGTTTACACGCGCTCACATTATGGGTGGACTGAACGGCGCAATCTGCCAGCCAAGCCGGGCACAACTGCTGAGCGGCCGGTCATTGTTTCATCTGCATAAAGACGGACAGTACATTCCTCCAACCGACACCACCTTTCCCGAACTATTCCGAAAAAACGGGTATCTCACTTTCGGGACGGGGAAATGGCACCAGGATAAAGCCACATTCAGGCGCGCCTTCGATACCGGCGATGATATTCTTTTTGCCGGTATGAATCCGCCGGCTACCGGAGGACAATTTCGGCCGAGATTGAATCACTTCGACAGTACCGGCACTTATAACGAGCCTTTCTGGGGCGACCATTTTTCTTCCATTTATTTCGCAGATGCTTCCATCGAGTTTCTAAAAAACCAGAAAGACAGCCGGCAACCTTTTTTGATGTACGTATCGTTTTCCTCCCCCCACGATCCCCGCACAGCGCCCACCTGGTATGGACACAGCTACGCACCGTCTGATGTTTCCTTACCCGTTTCCTTCAGACCGCTTCCGCAGTTTGACAACGGTGAGCTTTATATAAGAGATGAAATGCTGCTGCCCTATCCGCGAACGGAAGAAGCGGTTAGAATTGAGTTAGCCAACTATTACAGCATGGTCAGTGAAGTTGATTTCCAGATCGGCAGAATAATAGACGAATTAAAAAAGACCGGGAAGTATGACAATACCATTATCGTTTTTGCCGGAGATAACGGGCTGAACGTAGGCGACCACGGGCTTTTGGGGAAACAGAACGGATACGAATCTTCCATTCGTATTCCATTAATTTTTTCGGGAAAGGGTATTCCCAAAAACCGGCGGATTGACCAGATCGTTTACCTCAATGATATTTATCCCACCCTGTGTGGATTAACCGGTGTTCCCGCTCCTGAATCGGTAGAATCTTATTCTTTAACCGAAGCCTTTGGAGCCCAACCAAAAGCCTTTAAAGGAAGAGACCATGCTTATTTCTCCTATATTAATATACAACGGGTATTGGTAAAAGATGGTTTTAAACTGATATGTTATAACGTCAACGGCAACCACCCGGTAGAGCTTTTTGATTTAGACAAAGACCCCAACGAATTGACAAATCTTGCTGAAGACCCCGGGTATAAAGCCAGGGTAGCACAGATGACCGCCCAACTAAAACAAACGATGAAATCACACAACGATTTTTGCGATATGGATCAGCCAAACTGGGGCAGTTTTCAAAAATGGTCCTGGGATCATGTACAAACACTTAATCCGTAGCCCGGATAATGCACTATGAATGTATTACATTCTTCAGCCGCTTCCCTCTTGAGATCAGGTGTACCGTGTCGGGCTATGTATAAACCGAAAAACGTATGCCGTTCCTTCGACGTTTTGAAATAACCGGGTGAAAATTTACTTTTGGAAAGAGAAGAGATTTTAGTACATCTATACGAACCATTCATGACCAGACAACATTTTATCAAACTTTTGTTTTTAGCTGTTCTCCCCTTCTGCGGATTCAGTCAAAACAGTAATTCCAATCGTCCCAATATTGTTTTTATCATGAGCGACGACCATGCCTACCAGGCGGTAAGCGCTTACGGCTTCGGGTTCAATTCCACGCCCAATATTGACCGGCTTGCTAATGAAGGCGCATTATTTACGAGAGCCACTGTTACCAATTCTTTGTGCGCTCCAAGCCGGGCGGTCATCCTCACCGGAAAAATGAGCCATATCAACGGGAAAGTGGATATCGCTTATTCAACTTTCGACTGGAACCAGGATAATTTCGCCAAAGATTTACACGGTCACGGATACCAAACCGCTGTCATTGGCAAGGTACACCTGGCCGGACGTCCCCAGGGCTTCGATTATACGGCAGTGCTGCCCGGCCAGGGAGAGTATTATAATCCCGATTTTATCATCAACGGCGATACCGTCAGGCTGAATGGCTACGTAACGGACCTGACTACCGATATGACCCTTGACTGGATCAGCAAGAGAGACCAAACCAAACCATTTTGTGTATTGTATCATCAAAAAGCACCTCACCGGGAGTGGCTGCCTGCGTTAAGATACATAGGGGACTATACCCAAAAACAGTTCAAAACACCTGCCACTCTTTTTGATAATTATGAAGGCAGAGGAACCGCCGCCCGAGAAGCCGAAATGAATATCTATAAGTATATGCACTGGGCGGGCGACAACAAGGTGTCTCCAAAAATAATGGATGAACTGGGGCTGAAAGAAACTTCGGGCTGGGGCAGAAGCGCTTATGATAAAAATTTAGGCCGGATGTCGTTTGAACAGCGAAAGACCTGGGACTCGGTTTATAACCCGGTCATGGCTAAGTTTAAGCACGATTTCCCCGGGATGTCGCAACGCGAGCTGATGACATGGCGATATGAGCGTTACCTGCAGGACTACCTGGGTACCATAGCCGCCGTAGATGAAGGCGTAGGCAGATTACTGGACTTCCTTAAAGAAAATGGTCTTGAAGAAAACACGATCGTGATTTACACTTCAGACCAGGGATTTTATATGGGGGAGCACGGCTGGTTTGATAAGCGGTTTATGTATGAAGAATCGTTCCGGACCCCCCTGGTCATCAGGTATCCCAAAGAAATAAAACCCGGACAAAAACTGGATCAGTTGGTGCAGAACCTGGATTTCGCCCCTACCCTTCTGGATTATGCGGGCGTGGAAGTTCCGGAGAGTATGCAGGGGGAATCTTTCAGAGGGCTGTTAAACGAACAGAGGAAGGACTGGAGGGATGCCGTTTATTACAGCTATTACGCCTACCCCGCCATTCACCAGGTGAAACGCCATTACGGGATCAGGACAGACCGGTATAAGCTGATCCATTTTTACTATGATACAGATGAATGGGAATTATACGATCTGGAAAAAGATCCGCAGGAGATGCGTAATGTATATGATGATCCGGCGTATGCAAAAGTGAAGAAGGAAATGCATAAGAAGCTCGGTGAACTGCGTGCAAAATACCGGGACTCCGATGAAAACGACCGGTGGTTTATCAAGTATAATAATACAAAGCCGTTGCCCCGGTATATCTTTAATGATAAAACAGGGAATTAAGCAATTTCGTCCAACGACAGCCGGTCTGTTCTAAAAATCCATATATTCGGGTATGGTTCAAAAGTATTTTTTCATCGGCTGCCTGCTGTTCCCGTCATTGATTGCGGCGCAGCCTGCGCCAAAACACGACCTTATTTTTAACCAACCCGCCGTCGTATGGGATGAAGCTATTCCCCTGGGTAATGGCACAGTGGGTGCATTGGTTTGGCAGAAAGACGACCATCTTCGCTTTTCATTAGACCGGTCAGATATCTGGGATATGCGGCCCTTAAAAGGACTGCATAGAAAAGAATTCAGCTACCAATGGATAGAAGAACAGGTGAAGAAAAACGATTATAAACCTGTCCAGGAATATTTTGATGATCCCTACGACAAGGAACCTGCTCCTTCAAAGATCCCGGCAGGAGCGCTGGAATTTAACATACCAACGGATGCAACGGTAAAGTCGGTGCGATTGGCGCTCGCCCGGGCAACCTGTGAAATACAGTGGGAGAATGGAATGGTTTTGCAGACCTTTGTACATGCCACCCGGCCTGTCGGATGGTTTCGTTTTGAGAACGCCCCGGACAGCCTCATGCCGCGATTGGTTGCGCCTCCCTACCAGAAGGATATCAAAACGGAGGGCGAAGTAAACTCCCTGGTGGGTGACGACCTGGCCCGACTGGGATACCGGCAGGGAACCGTTCAACAACAGGGCAACAGTATTACTTATCACCAACAGGGATGGGGCGGCTTCTTCTATGAAATTAATGTGCAATGGAAAAAAATAAACGCTTCCGTTGTGGAAGGTGTATGGAGTATTTCCTCGCAATATCCCGGAAAAAAAATAAATCCGACTGCCAATACAATAGTGAGGAAAGCGTTTAGCGACGGCTGGGATAAGAACGTCCAATCTCACCTTGCCTGGTGGAATCGGTTCTGGAGCCGGTCTGCTATCCGGGTACCAGACGATCTTCTTGAAAAGCAATGGTATCTCGAACAATATAAGTTTGGCGCCGCAGCCCGGCGGGGCGCGCCTCCCATCTCCCTGCAGGCGGTATGGACGGCAGACAATGGCCGGATACCGCCCTGGAAAGGTGATTTTCACCACGACCTGAATACCCAGCTCAGTTATTGGCCGGCCTATAGCGGCAATCACCTGGAAGAAGCGTTGGGCTACCTGGATCACCTGGACGAAAACAAACCTAACTACGAACGCTACACGAAATTATTTTTCAACCGCGAAGGACTGGCCGTACCGGGCGTAACTACTCTGGATGGGACCGAAATGGGCGGCTGGACCCAGTATTCCCTTTCACCTACCGTATCTTCATGGCTCGCACAGCATTATTATCTGCAATGGAAATACAGTATGGACAAAGTCTTCCTCCGGGAGCGTGCATATCCCTGGCTGAAAGCCACCTGTCAATTTCTGGAAAATATCACTGTCAAAAACGAAAAAGGATACCGAAGACTGCCGCTCAGCTCCAGTCCTGAAATTAATGACAACCGCATAGATGCCTGGTTTTTCCAAAACACCAATTATGATCTGGCGTTGATGAAATTCAGTTTTTCTGCTGCAGCGGAAATGGCCAATGCCCTGGAGCTAACCGGTGAAGCCGCACACTGGAAAAACCTGCTGACCGAATTTGAAGACTATTCCATCACAGGCGGGAGCGAATTGATGTTTGCACCTAACCTGCCTTACAACCAGTCGCATCGTCATTTTTCACATTTGATGGCAATCCATCCTCTGAGCCTGATTAAATGGGAAGACGGAGAAAGATCGAAAGCCATTATAAAAAACTCTATCGCGCTTTTGGATAAAATTGGTCCCGATTACTGGTGCGGATATTCCTACTCCTGGCTGGGTAACCTGAAGGCAAGAGCTAAAGACGGGGAGGGAGCGGCAAGGGCGTTGCAGATCTTCGCTAAGGCTTTTTGTCTGCCTAACAGTTTCCATGCCAACGGTGACCAAACCAAATCGGGCTATTCCAAATTCACCTATCGCCCCTTTACGCTGGAAGGAAATTTTGCTTTTGCGGCGGGACTGCAGGAAATGCTGTTGCAAAGCTACGCCGGGTTCATTGAAATAATGCCCGCTGTGCCGGCAGCATGGCAGAATATTGCGTTTAAACAACTGCGTGCAGAAGGTGCTTTCCTGGTAGATGCCGTTAAGAAAAACGGCAGGGTTACTGAAATTAAAATTGTGTCGGAAAAAGGAGGTACTGCAAAGCTGAAACTTCCATTCCAAAAATGGAAAGTTGCATCAGCCAACGGGATTACAGTTGGTAAAGCCGGGCACGGTTTTATGGAACTGAACTGCAAACCCGGAGGAAGTATTTTTTTAGAGGAGGACTTATAAATAATTGAATTGAATAAGGAATCCGGGAAACAAATGGCAAACACTATCTCAAATCAAATCTCAAATCAAATCTCAAATCTTAAATTTCAAATCTTAAATCTTATCATTTTTTTGTCACCCGCTTGATCTCCGGTAACTTGCGCCTGAAAAGCAGAAATCCAAAAAGATGGACAGGTTATCGTTCGATATTATAGTGATCGGAGGCGGTTGCGTGGGTCTGGCAACCGCCTATAAAATCAATACCCGGTATCCTCATTTAAAAATAGCCGTACTGGAAAAAGAAAACCGGGTATCGGCACATCAAACCGGCAGAAACTCGGGGGTGATCCATTCCGGCATCTATTACAAACCCGGCTCTTATAAGGCCAGAAACTGCGTGGACGGACGAAGAGAGTTAGTGGCTTTTGCGAAAGAATACCATATCCATCACGATATATGCGGTAAGGTGATTGTGGCTACCCGGGAAGAGGAGCTCGCCCACATGAACAAAGTGTATCAAAACGGGATTGCCAACGGCGTGGAAGATACCCGGCTGATCACCGCCGCAGAAATAAAAGAGATTGAGCCTTATTGTGAAGGCATCGCCGGTATTTGGGTGGGCTGCACGGGCATTATAGATTATGTTGGGTTTACCGAAAAGCTCGCCGAACTGCTGGAACGTCAATATGAAGGCAGCAAAGTATTTCTGAATACCGAAGCCAGGGATTTCCTGAAGGAAGACGGAAAAACTATTATCAAAACCAATCAACGGGATTTTGAAGCAAAATATCTGATAGCCTGTGCCGGACTGCAAAGCGACCGCATTGCCCAAAAGGAAGGTACAGGAACCGATACGGCTATCGTGGGTTTCAGGGGGGATTATTACGACCTGAGTGAAACGGGCAGAAAAAAAGTAAGAAACCTTATCTACCCGGTGCCCGATCCGCAATTTCCTTTTCTTGGCGTACATTTTACCCGGATGATCAATGGCGGCGTGGAATGCGGACCCAATGCCGTTTTCGTATTCAAACGGGAAGGATATAGTAAAACCGCATTCAGTTTAAAAGATACCGCGGACGCATTTTCCTATGGCGGCACCTGGAAGTTCTTCGCCAGGCACTGGCGTTTTGGACTGGACGAATACCGCGGTGCTTTTTCAAAATCCTATTTCCTGAAGCGGTTGCAGAAACTGATCCCTTCATTAACGGCCGCCGATATAGTACCCGGTCGTGCGGGCGTACGCGCCATGGCCTTATCGCAGGAAGGCAGGATGATTGATGATTTTAAAATCGAAGCCAGGGACAATGCCATCCATGTATTGAACGCTCCTTCCCCTGCGGCTACCGCGGCTTTGGCCATCGGAAACGCCATACAGGAAATGGCAGGCAAACAATTCCGGCTTGCCTGAAGCTTTAACTGTCAGGTTTTACCTGCCGCAGAAGTTGCAAGATTTATCAAGCCTGTGACGCTGCATTTTGCGGCTGTCGTCTCAGGCAGGGCCGTAGGCCCGATTCCATTCTGTAAGCCGGAACTTATTCCGGTGTAAACACGCTCCTACCCACACAGGGCTGCTATAGTCCGCCTGTTTTACGGACGATGACTCATTTTATAATCTTCGATAAAGAGCTCCTGCATCCGGTTTACATTATGAAGAATGATTTCATCCACGCCTAATTGGGCATATGTATGCAGTTGCTCCCTTAATGCGGTCATATCCGTATATACGGGAATGGAATTTTTTACATCTTCTATAGTAACTGATTTTGCCGCGTTATCAAACTGCTCCACCCGTGAAAGATTTGCGAGACGATCTGTAGATAATAAGTTGGAGCGCCATTGGTCGTAAGCCCCTTCCAGTGCTTCTTTTTCAGTCCCGGCATAGGAAAAAGCGAATTGTATATACACCGGCTTACCCTCTCCCCCATTGTTGCGGAAGATTTGCATCTTTTTCCGGATACCGTTCACCTCGCCGGCCGTTGTCAGCAAGCCGTCAGCAAAAGTGGCAACCCAGGCGGTTGTTTGTTCGGATATCGCCGCGCACAGCAGCAGCGGCGGCAGTTGCGGCAGGGTATAAAGTTTAGCATGGTCCACATGTATATGTCCCCGGAAGGTTACTTCCTTTCCCTTCAGCAACTGCTTTATAATGTGGTAACTTTCTTTCAGGCGTTCATTGCGGTGTTGTTTGGAAGGCCAGGGGTCGCCGGTGATAGATTCGTTGAGGGCTTCCCCGCTACCCAATTCAAGCGCAAATCGCCCGGGAAACATTTCGGCGAGCGTGGCAACGGCCTGGGCTACAATCGCGGGGTGCAGCCTCTGCCCGGGGGTGCACACCATGCTAAAAGGAAGCAGGGTAGCCTGCATGGCTGCGCCGATCCAGCTCAAAGTAAACCCGCTTTGTCCCTGCCGTTTACTCCACGGATGAAAATGATCGGAAGCATGAATGGCGTCAAAACCCGCTCTTTCAGCCATACATACCAAGGACAATAAATGGCGGGGGGAGAACTGTTCGTGTGACGCGTGATAACTGATCACCGCCATAGCTAATTTTTATTCTCGTTTTTAAATACCCATACCGATACCTTTCCGGGCGCTACGTTAAAAAGCCCGTCGCCTTTTTCATTAAGCGTAATTTCATGGCTCGCGTCTCCCAATGCATTAACCAGGATTTTGCCGGCATTTCTTTCCCCCAAATTCATCCATTTTTCTCCGCCCCCGGCGTTGGTCAGCAGCACGGCGCATCCGCTGCCGGGCTTGTCATCGCGCCCCGTTCGCGTCCACCCGATGATACCCGGATCATCGAGGTAATCGTATTGTTCTCCGTAGGCCTGTGCTGAACGTATCCTTATAAGTGTTTCCAGTTCTCCTGTGGGTGGAATATGTATGTCGAACTGTTGTCCGTTTTTGGTATCCGAATAGCCGGCGCCATATAATGCAGGATAAAAAACAGAGGGTATTCCCTGTTCTCTCAGAAGTATCATCGCATAGGCGTGCGGTTTAAACCAGGGTTCCACCCAGGATTCCAGCGATTGAAGCGGTTGCGTATCGTGGTTGTCCACAAAAGTGATTGCCAATTCGGGTCTTGCCTTTACAAGTGTATCATCGAAGATGGTACGCAAATCAAATCCCTTCCCCGCTTTGGATGCTTTATAAAAATTAAAATGAAGGGGCACGTCAAACAACTGGATCATCCCCCCGGTAGCGTCTATATAGCCCAGCAGGGCATTTATATCCGCTTTCCAGTATTCGCCGATACAGAGCAGATCCCTCTGGAAAGATGCTTTCAAAAAGGGCAGCCATTCCGGAAAAAAATCTATGGCAATATGTTTCACGGCATCCAGGCGGAAGCCATCAACTCCGGTAGTTTCTATATACCATTTGCCCCATCTTTTCAGTTCTTCCCTCACTGCCGGGTTCCTGTATTCGATATCGCAGCCCATTAAATAATCGAAATTCCCATACTGGCGCTCCATGACGTTTTCCCATTCACCGTTGGTATGCTCGTTTAAAATGATATAAATTTCTTCTCCCTTACTCACGCCGGAAAAACTGTGCCAATCCCATATATAATCGGAATATTTTCCATTTCTCCCCGGGAAGGTGAACAGGGTATATGCTTTTAAAGAAGTCTGACCTGATATTTTTTCAAGACGGTTTTCTTTGTTCACCTGCTGCACCGGCACGTCTTCTTTTTCGTCTCCTCCAAGCTTGTGGTTCAAAACAATATCCGCCAGCACGCCCATTTTCCTGTCGTGGATGGCTTTTATACATTGCAGGTATTCATCCTTTGTTCCGTATTTGGTTCTTACCGTATTCTTTTGATCAAATTCTCCCAGATCATAAAGATCATATACGGCATAGCCGGGCTCGCCCGTTCCGCCTGCAGACTTATAGGCCGGCGGCAGCCAGATATGCGTTATTCCAAGATCGGCCAATCTTTGCGCCTGCTCCGACGCGTGGTTCCACAGATCGCCGTCGGCGGGGAAGTACCAATGAAAAAACTGGAAAATGGTAATATTCATATGCTAAATAATTAGGGTTGGGCTCCCGGTCTGTTTCATTTATCCCTTCCATTGATTTAGATTCGGAAGAGCCCTTTTGGCGGAGCGAAATGGTAAGCACTACAAACAGCGCCATCTGCAGAAATTCACTTTCCCAGTTCTCAAAGGTAGCTTCTAAAAAATGACCGGAAGATAAATAATGAATAAGCGGGATGGAGGTAAGCCCGTCTTCTATCCGCTCCTTATTATATTCGGAAAATCCCGTAAGGATCTGACCCGTCAGTGATATTATAAAAAGAATCAGGAAAACAATGGACAATCCGTTGTTCCGAAAAAATCTTTTCATATCCATAAAGGATACGAAAACTGTACCATATTTTTTGGCACTGTTTTGTATGAAGTAAATATAAATCTTTTAATTATGGAAACAACAAAAAAAGCAACAGCAAAAAAGCCTGCTAAGAAAGCGGGTGCCGGAAAAGGAAATACCCGACTGGAAAGATATTTTGAAGACGCTTTGAAGGATATTTACTGGGCAGAGAAGCATCTTACCAGGGCCCTGCCAAAGATGAAAAAAGCGGCCACAACGGAAGATCTGAAATCCGCTATTGAGGAACATCTTGAACAAACCAGGGAACATGTAGCCCGGCTGGAGCAGGTTTTCGAAATCATCAATAAAACAGCCAGGGCAAAAAAATGCGAAGCCATGGATGGGCTTACCAAAGAAGGCGAATCTATTATAGAGGAAACGGACGATAACAGCCTGACACGCGATGTTGGTATTATCATGGCCGCACAAAAGGTGGAGCATTACGAGATTGCCACTTACGGGGGGCTGGTATCTCTGGCAGAGGTAATAGGCCTCACAGAAGCGGCTTCCATTCTTTCTCAGACTTTGGAAGAAGAGAAAGAAACAGATGTAAGACTCACCGAAATTGCCGAAAACCATATTAATTGGGCTGCTGAGCAGGAAGACGAACAGGTTGACGCATAATTGGATAAAACTGACCCAAAGGGACGGATCGTCAATGGGAGAAGGGGTTTCTTCATTGGCGGTTCGGCCCCGGGCAAAGGATCGTTGGTGAAAGTGGTTTATACAGTCGGATCCTTTTTCTTAAGCTCCCCGGTTTTCTGGCACCATGCCCAACTTTTGAAAAAACACCGCCTGGTCAAGTCCTTTTTCATATTTGGCGATAACCACGGTAGCGGCGGCATTGCCGATGGTGTTGGTGATAGCACGGGCTTCGCTCATAAAGCGGTCAATGCCCAGGATAAGCGCTACCGCTTCCACGGGCACATGACCCACGATTGGCAGGGTGGCGGCTAAAGTAACAAACCCACTGCCCGTTACGCCCGCCGCACCATGGGATGTTAACAACAATACCAGCAACAAGGTAATTTCCTGCTGGATGGTAAGATGCATGTCAAGCGCCTGGGAGATAAACACGGCTGCCATGGTCAGGTAGATGCAGGTTCCATCGAGATTAAACGAATATCCCGTTGGAACTACTAACCCTACGATGGGTCTGGAGCATCCTGCATCCTCCAGTTTTTTCATCAGCAGCGGCAGTACTGACTCTGAAGAAGAGGTGCCTAATACGATCAACAATTCTTCCTTGATAAAAGCCAGGAACCTGAATATCCCCACCTTGCAATAAAAATATAAGATACTGCCAATAACAACCAGGATGAAGAAGATACAGGTGAGGTAAAAACTGATCATCAGCAGTCCGAGTGACGACAGCGACGCTACACCGTATTTACCAATTGTGAAACCCATAGCACCCATAGCGCCTATCGGGGCCAGGTACATGATCATTTTGATGATGGCGAAGATCCCCTGTAGAAATGAATTCAGCACATTGATAACCGGCTGCGCGGCATGGGTTCCTATCTTTGTTAGCCCGATCCCGAAAAGAACGGCAAACAAAAGCGCCTGCAAAAGATTATCAGAAGCAACAGCACCCACGACATTGTCGGGAATGAGGCTCAGCAACCAACTGACCAGGTCGTCACCGATGTCCTGTTTTTGGACATAATGTGACACGGATGAACCATCCAGGCTGGCCGGGTCCACGTGCATGCCGGTGCCCGGTTGGATCAGGTTCACAAATACCAACCCTATTACCAGGGCAATACCGGTTATTACTTCAAAGTAAATGATAGAGGAAAGCCCGATCTTTCCCACTTTTTTTATGTCCTGCATACCGGCTATCCCCACCACGATAGAGCTAAAAATCAGGGGAGCGATAATCATTTTTATGAGTTTGATAAACCCATCCCCGAGCGGCTTGAGCCTGATTGCAAACCCCGGGAAAAATATACCCAGTAAAATACCAACCGTAATGCCTATGAGAACCTGGAAGTACAGACTGCTGAATATTCTTTTCATGTAGATGTATCTTCATGCAAAATATATTTTTTTCTGCAAAAACACATGAAGCAGGATGGCCCGCTCCATGTATTCCCGGTGAAATGGTTTGCAACAGCATGATCTGAACTTCCTGTTTCCTTTTCCGTAAAGCCGCTACTGCTGCGGCGGAGCGGGATTGGTAACAGTGCCGTTCAGTGTATCCGGTGTAGAACTGGTATCAGGCGTTGTATTTGTGGCGGTATCAGGGGGTGATTGATTCATATTGGAATCGGTACTGTTGTTACCGCATGCCGCCAACGCGATCATGATTACTGCTGCGATGATTAGTTTTTTCATAATGAATCGTTTTATATACCATAATTGCAAACATCGGGCCCCAATTGTTCCATTCAGATAACGATGGGGTTAATATAAACAGAACCTGCCTGTTCTTATCTCCTTCGTTGAAGATATGCAACTATTTGATCGCTTTCCGGATCGCTTCTGCCTTTGCCAAATGCGATTCGAGAACGGGAAGCGTGGTAATAATAAATTCCTTTACATCGGGATCCAACGGTTTATTGCCGGCATCCCGGAAAAGATCAATGGTTTTTTTATGATCGGAAACCATCATATCCATAAAACCCATATCAAAGTCTTTCACTCTCTTCGCTTCCAGGCCGGCAAGTTCTTTTTGATGATCCTCTCCCGGCATTGACGGCAGGATGACATCAAGCTTCGAGGCCAACGACTTCACTGTTTTGTTGATTGCCTCGTGGTCTTTGGTCATCTCGCCGGCAAATTCTTTCACCGTGGCGCTCACGGCTTTTGCTTCTCCAACTTTACCGGCCGACACTTCCGCCATTCCCCCATCGGCGGCCTTCACCAGGAAATCACTGCTGGCTTCTTTAGTTCTTGCCGCATCTGCAACAACTTCCTGCTGCGCCTCATTTATAGAATCGGCTTTCTCCACAGGATCAGAAATATTACCCGGATTATTATTACAGGCGAGAGCGTATAGAATGGCTCCGGCAACAATGTACTTTTTCATATCATCATCGTTTTAATTAGTGAATTAATATCCTCTATGTTATGAATTAATCAAATCCATCGGCGATATCCCCGGATGGATTGAGGGTGTGGCGCAGAAGTTTCATTTGTAAAAAGCCAAAAAGAATTCCATCCAACTGATAATGCAAAACCCGCCGCAACTCTTTAGGCAATGATTCATTCAGCATATTTCTATAGACGGCAATAATATCCTTTTCACTGTCGCAGCAATATTGTATAATATCATGCCGGGCATAATGTACCGGGCGATCGCCCGGTACCGGAACGGAAAACAATAATTGCCGTTGCTCCTCCCCGGCGCATGCATTTATTTCAGCCCCGATCATGTATAGCTGCGATTGCAGCTCGCTTGCATAGTGATCGTTTTTCTGGGCCAGGTTTCGGATAGAGTCTCTCAATTGGCGGTGATTTATAATTTCGGCATCGGTATTATATCTCTGCTCCTCCGCATGTAAAGCAGCTATCAGGTACCTGATCTTTTTTATGATGCCGGAATGATCTCTATGATAAGGCGCTCTAAGCATATTGATTGATTTATATGCTGATGATAATTCAAATTGCATGCCTTTTTTCCTACCCCGCCTGTTGCTGCATGAAGAACAACGGGCATACCCTCCGGGCATTTTGGCGAATACTGGCATATTTTTTAATGTATATCTAAAAACCGGTTTATGCCAACCACAGGATATTCAGTCAACGAACCGTCTTCTAAAGAAGCCCCTTCTGATCTCAGCAATAGAGACGCCGGTATTAAGCACCAAAAATTGCATGTGATTTTCAACCGGATCGCTACCTGGATCACTCATAAAACCGGCAGCCCCGCCGCGTTTATTATCGCCGCTGTTCTGGTAATTATTTGGGGAGCTTGCGGCCCCATCTTCCACTTTTCCGATACCTGGCAACTGGTCATAAATACCTCCACCACGATCATTACATTTTTAATGGTTTTTATTATCCAGCAATCTCAAAATAAAGACACCTCGGCAATTCATTTGAAATTGAACGAACTGATAGCAAGTGCAAAGTCGGCAAGCAATCGCCTGATTGATAGCGAAGATCTTACTGACGAAGAACTGATCCTGCTCAAGAAATTTTATGTTAAGCTTTCCGAAAAATCAAGAAAAAATAATGACCTGCACACCTCGCATTCACTGGATGAGCCGGAGGAAAAACCTGCAGGCGAGGAAGCATAAACCAAACGCCTGCCACTATGCAGACTGCATTCTATAGGTCAAGCAATCCTTTGGCCAGGCTGTCCCATTGCTTATCCGAAACACCTGCCATAGAAGCCTGACTCACGATTTTATTTCTCAGTTTGTCCATCAGTGGGCCGTCATGCGATGTTTTTTCATTTCTCCCGTGAATCCCCGCGCTGACCGAAAGGCCCTCCCTGCTAACAATAAAAGTACTTGTGGCCGTGCTGTCAAAAAAATGAGCTATTCCACGGGGATGAGCAGGGTCATTGGACGGACGGGCCCGGATCAACTGGTATGCCTTTTCCGCGTTCACATCTTCTTCATAGGTGGACTCTTCTATCCGTACCCAATCATACCCCTTTCCGGTTTTTGTACCTGGTCCCGGAATATCTATACGAATATATAATCCTTCCTTAGCCATCTCCTGAACCGGAACACCCTTGTTATCCGTCAGTTGAAAAATAGCGGAAAACGGGCCGGCCCATTCGGCCCACCGGTTCACATCCAGGAGCTTTCTGACCGACGACTCAAACAGGCGCACAGCCTCCGCTTTATTTCCTGCAAGCCTTGTTTCCAGGACATCTTTTTGTTTTCCCGTTACCTGGCCGGGAATATCTTTTTTCATCCGGATCGTTTTTAATATCAAACTGCCATCACTAACCCTGCTCCCTCCGTCTTTCTGCAATTCTGATGCCGCAGATTAATGCTGATCATAGGAATGTTGATTTATTGCGCTTGTAATGAGTCACCCGATGGAACCGCAACAGAGCGTAACCGTGCCAATGACAGGGATACACCTGACCGGATAACAGAACCTACACCCGGAACGGGGTATGATCCGACAAGAAATGATGTACCGGTTCTTTTTTTAGTCGTGGATTTTTTTTTCTTACCGGCGGCTTTTTTAGAAGCGGCTTTGGCGGCAGAACTGCTTTTCTTCTTCGGCACCCTTGCCCCTTCTTTGCGCGCTTCGGACAACCCGATGGCAATCGCCTGTTTCCTGCTTTTGACCTTTTTTCCACTACCGGATTTTAAAGTTCCCTCTTTCATTTCATGCATCACCTTTTCAACTTTCTCTCCTGCTTTTTTCGAATACTTTGCCATAATATTTTTTTTATATTGTTCTCTGTTATGAAGTATCCATTTTTTCTTTTTCCAGGCGCCGGTTGGCCGAAATAATAAGAAAATAGGATGCCAGGCAATAAAAGATCGGTTTCGGGAACAGAATACAGAGCAGCATGTACCGCATACTGCTCTGTATCCGAAAGACCATTTTGTATTTCATCGGGCAATAGCCGCATCCCGGAGTTGTTTTATTTCATCGTGTGAGCGATGCAGTTGTTCTTTCTGTTTCCTTATCAGCACTTTCGTTTGTTCCATCACCGCGTCGTCGTCCAACGCCATCTGGTAGGCCTTTTGAGCAGCGTCTTCCCCGGCTTCGCAATTTTTCAAAACGGTGGCCCTGTCGCCCCCGCCAAAGAAAGCCTTCACATCCATCCATGTCCTGTAAAGCTTACCTGCAGCGGTAGTCCCGCTTTCTGTATCTCCTCCATAAGAACGGATCATCTGTTTCAGCTCTATCTTGCAAGCTTCGCTTTCAGTGATCATCCTGGTAAATAAAGATCTTAAATCATTATTTTCTCCATTGTTTAATTCTTCAATAGCTTTTTGATATCCCGTGATGCGATCGTTGTTGATTTTTACCAAATCATTCAACGCCTCAATACATGCTTTGTGATCCATGAGTTAAAGATTTAAAAGTGTGATTAAATTAAGTTGCATTAAAACAAATAATGCAATATGCATACCAACGTAGGCAAAGACGTTGGTTTTATATTCAATCATCGCGAAAACTTTTTTCAACCGGTTTTTATCGGCCACATGTGGACAGGCTTCCCCATTTTTTTATTCACTCCCACTCAGAAACCGTGATCCTAATGCTGATTCTTCTTTTGGTATGATGTTTTAGTGAATGAGTATGAGTTATTTTAAACAAAATAAAAATACAGTTATGAAAGGAAAATTTTTTGTATGCGCGGTTATGGGTATCTTTTTTATCACAAAGGCCCAATCGCAAATCAGCAGGGAGAACATAATGATTGGAGGTAATATTTCCAACATGAACTTTGTTTTGGACGATGGCGGAGCGTTCAACATGACCCTCAGCCCCAAGGCAGCCTGGTTCATCCGTAACAACCTTGCCGTGGGGGCTTATGTGGATTTTAATTTGATGACGGCTAAGGGGACAGATCCTGCGATCAATTATGGCGTAGGCGCATTGGGAAGATATTATATCAATGATCCGGAGATAAATGTACTCAGGAAAACCCGCTTTTTTGGTGAAGCTACTGTGGGAATTGAAGGATATAACCCTTCCGTGGGAAACAATACAAACGGATTAGGCATCAGCGCAGGTCCGGGTATTTCTTATTTTATCACTCCGAATATCGGGCTGGAGGGACTGGTGAAATACCGGGGCATCGTGGGGTTCGGCTCAAGTCCGGCATCCAATAATATTGTACTTGGAATAGGTCTCCAGATATATCTTTCCCGCAGTAAAGTGGAAAATGAGCTAAATTAGAGCTGGAATTTAAAAACGCAGGTAAAAATGCCGTTTTATTTTTTAACGTTAAATTGAAACTATATGAGAAGTTTACTTTGGCTGGTAGCTGTGATCTGTATTATTATCTGGTTACTGGGTCTTTTGGGTATTGGCAACGGAATGGGTATGGGTAACCTGATACACATACTTTTGGTGATCGCTATTATTATTATCCTGTACAACATCATTTCGGGCAGAAAACCGCTTGATTAAGATTTGTACAGGAAGTGCCGCTGCTGATCCGGGATGGCTGAAATACAGGATCGGAGAGCCATAGCAAACGATCACGGCGCTTACCCGTTATAGTTAGTTTAACAACGAGCGTAATGCACCGGTCGTTTGCACCCCGGTGGATCCTATTCTTTGGCAATATCCGTGGATGGGTCTAAAGTATCGCGCACTAACTTCATCTGTAAAAAGCCCGAAAGGATCCCGTCTAACTGGTAATCCAAAACCCTCCGCAGTTCGCCGGGCAACGGCTCCTTCAGGATACTTTTATAAACGGTAATGATATTTTTTTCGCTGCCACAACAATGTTGTAGAATTTCATCCCAGGCGGGATTAACAGGATCATCAGTTGCAGAAGCCGGGGGTGGTATTTTCCACGGCTCATTTTCCGTACCGGCGCTCATCTCCGCACCGATCATGTACAACTGCGACTGCAACTCGCCCGCATAGTGGTCATTTTTCTGGGCCAGGTTGCGGATGGAATCTCTTAGTTGGGTGTGGTTGATGGTTTCAGCATCCGTGTTGTACCGTTGCTCTTCCGCATGCAATGCATCAATCAGGTACTCTATTTTTTTGATGGTACCGGAATAATCTTTATGATGGGGCGCTCTAAGCATATTTATATTAATTTATCATGATCATTAAAGTTACGGCTCAAATTATATGCCTTTATTCTCCCGTGTACCATATTTAGGAATAGTTTTTGGTTTGATAAGAACCTAAGGCTATTCGCGGGTTAAAATTCACAGCTATGGGATTATCGTTATACCGGAAAAAACGGGTCTTCAACAAAACGCCTGAACCCAGGTCCGGCAAAAGCGGGAACGGTCCATTGATCTTTGTGGTGCAAAAACATAAAGACAAATTTGCTTCAGAAGCCGACATCACACTGAAAGACAGATCGGTTATCAGTAGAAAGACGATTGAAAAAATGACCGCAAAAGAAAAAGACGCCGCAAAAGCAGGCGCACGAAAAACTTTGCCGGAAAAATCCACGCGCATACCGGCCGCAGATAGTAAAAGAAAAACATTGCTCCATCCAACAGAAAAAGCACAAACCAAAAAAATAAACGGGAAGGAATTATATTTTACCAATCTCAATAAAACCTTCTGGAAGGAAGAAAAGATCACCAAAAGGGATCTGCTGAATTATTATTACCAGGTGGCGCCCTATATACTTCCTTTCATAAAGGATCGTCCGCAGTCTCTCTACCGTTTTCCGGATGGGTATAAAGGGAAAAGCTTTTATCAGAAAGATGTAACCGGTAAAGTTCCGGATTGGGCAACCACCTATCTTTATCATAGTGAGGGAGATAAGCAGGACAAGCACTTTTTGGTAGCCACAGACGAAGCCAGCCTTCTGTTCATGGTTAATTTCGGATGCATTGACATCAACCCCTGGAGCAGCACTATAAAAAAACCGGACCGTCCCGACTGGTGCCTGCTGGATCTTGACCCGGGCGCAAAAACCACTTTTAATAAAGTAATTGATGCGGCAAATGCCATTCACAACCTGTTAAATGACATAGACGTTCCTTCTTTTCCCAAAACCTCCGGATCAACGGGCATGCATATCTATATTCCGCTGGGAAAAAAGTACACATACGAGCAGTCGAAAGAATTTGCGAGGGTGGTGGTAACGATGGTGCAGCGCCAAACCAGCCGTTTTACCACCATAGAGCGGCCTTTGCATGAAAGACAGGGGAAACTGTACCTCGATTTTTTGCAGAACCGTCCCCAGGCCACGCTCGCCGCGCCTTATTCGGTGCGGCCCAAGCCCGGCGCTACGGTTTCCATGCCCCTGCATTGGGAGGAAGTGAAACACGGATTGAAGATGAAAGATTTTACCTTAAAAAACGTACCTTCTCTGCTGGAAGAGCGGGGTGAAATATTTAAACCTATATCAGGAAAAGGCATTGATATGATGGCTGCTTTGAAACGATTGCAGCAGGCTGATGAAGCTGATACGAGCCAAAGCCACCGGGAAAAAACTACCGTCGCCTAAAACGGCGGTTGCTAAACCCGTCAATGATCTCATGGAACAACTTAAGTTAAGTCTTTCCAAACCGGGCGCCGGCAAAAAAAAGAAAAAATAGGAAGAGGATATGTTTTTATCGCGGCAGTTGAGGTGGCTATGCGGCATCCGCGTCATTCGCTGAGGTTGGTACAATTATTGCCTGATATTAAGAAGATTGTTAATCCCTTCTATTTATTTTTTTTAAATTTTAAAATTCAGATCATGCTACGCTGGACAATTACATTTTTGGTCATTGCTGTTATTGCAGCAATATTGGGTTTTACGGGAGTGGCAATTGCCTTTGCCGGTATTGCCAAAGTGATCTTCTTTATTTTTCTGGTGCTTTTTATTTTGTCCTTCTTTTTAGGCAGGAAAAGCGCCTCCTGATTTACCTCATTTTGTGTGGGCAACGTACTTATTTTTCCGTCTGTATCATTCGGGTTTCGATAAGCTGTCTTCTATTTTGTGTACAATATTGGAGAAAGGACCTTCCATCTTTTTAGTGCGGTCGTCCTGGCTCGGGTCTCCCATCAGGGCACCGATATGCAGTTGCGGAGGTAAATAAAAAAATATCTTATGCTTCTCCCCGATTACGTGGTCTCGCATCTGTAATATACTGGCATCCGTTCCCAGGTGTTCCAGGACCACCGATTCGGCCGTTGCCGCTATTTGTTCCAGGAACGACCGTGCTTCCTGTACCGATGCCCCGGCATATTCTGCAACGGAATCAACGATCTGGTTGTAATTCTGGGGGAAGATCAATTGCATATCCAGCGAACGCCCCGCGGCATTATGCTTCTCCGGTTCTTCATTCTCGTCTATGGTGATATTGGCGATCCCCAATAAAACCGCGGGTACGGAAGCCTGGGTAAGTTTTTGTAAAATGGTATAGTCTTCAATATCCGGAACCTGTTGCAGATTAGGATCCACTTTTGAAATCTCTGGTAATGCAAGTTCCGCTATGATCTGTTGAATAAGTGAATCTTTCATAAGAAATTTATTTGTAAGATTAACCAATCCCTCCATTATCGAATGCATTCTCACTACCGGCCGATATGCCACCCGCCTGAATGTCACAGATGGGGCGAAAATTTGAAATCCACTCTCTATTATCTTAGTTGCAAATAACAGGCCATTATTTCCCGGCAATAGCACTAACCGGAAAGATAAACAAACCCTTATCATCCCCGCGCAACAGGTTTCGTTCTTACTTCCACCCCAATTCAGGCGCCACATATTTCAAAATGGAAGACAATACGTGTACATTGTACTCAACCCCCAAAGTGCTGGGTATCGTCAGGAGAAGCGTATCTGCTTCCCGGATGGCTTCATCTTTAGCGAGTTCCTTAATGAGTTGATCCGGTTCGGCCGCATAGCTTTTTCCGAAGATTGCCCGTCTGTTATTTTCTATGAAACCAACCTGATCGCTCCCACCGGTTTCGTGTCCGAAATAATAATGATCCATATCATTCACTAAAGCGAATATGGAACGGCTCACGGAAACCCTCGGCTCGCGCTGATGCCCGGCCTCCTTCCAGGCCTCCTTGTATAACCTGATCTGCTCCGCCTGCTGTACATGAAATGGTTTTTGGGTTTCATCAAATTTCAGCGTTGAACTCTGAAGGTTCATCCCCTTTTCAGCAGCCCATATGGCGGTGGAATTAGACCCCGATCCCCACCAGATCCGGTCGCGCAAGCCTTCCGAATGGGGTTCCAGACGCAACAGGCCCGGTGGGTTGGGGAACATCGGCCGCGGATTGGGTTTGGCGAAACCAACACCCTTTAGTTTGTCGAGAAATACCAAAGCCTTACGACGGGCCATTGCTTCGTCATCCTCTCCCTTGTCGGGCTCGTAACCGAAATAGCGCCAGCCATCAACCACCTGTTCGGGTGAGCCTCTGCTGATCCCCAATTGCAATCTCCCTCCTGAAATCAAATCAGCGGCTCCCGCGTCCTCAACCATATACATAGGATTTTCATAACGCATGTCAATTACCCCCGTTCCAATTTCTATCCTGCTGGTTTTAGCGCCGATAGCAGCAAGCAAAGGAAACGGCGATCCCAGCTGGTTCGCAAAATGATGCACCCGGAAATAGGCCCCGTCCAAACCGATTTCCTCGGCAGCAATACTCAAATCTATATGCTGCAGCAATGCATCTTGTGCCGATTGTGTCTGGTATGAAGGATGGTTGGCCCAATGTCCGAAAGATAAAAAACCAATTTTCTTTAAAGTCTTCATATAATTGTTTGATATGACGATACAAAATTAAGCCTTAGCAATACAAAAAAACTTAATTTCACCCGCTTAAGCATTCACTGGCATGTACAGATCACTTTGTCTTTCAATTTTCATTTTACTTTCCGGTATTTCTTATGGACAAAACCAACCGGCCGCAATAACCAATTCGTTGGGCATGCAATTCCGTTTGATCCCGGGCGGTACTTTCCGGATGGGCGAAGCTAACCGGGTCAATGCCGGGAAGCTGGGAGCGCCTGCTTACCTGGAGCATGGCGATTATGATGAACAGCCCGTTCACAACGTAAAAATATCGAACTCGTTTTATATTGCCCGGGATCAGGTAACAGTTGAAGATTACCAAAAATTTGATCCCGGTTATAAGGGCGTGGAAGCATACTATCCTTACGCTACCGGTATTAGCTGGAACGATGCGGCAGCTTATTGCAAATGGCTGAGCGAAAAAGAAGGAAAGCCATACAGGTTGCCCACCGAAGCCGAATGGGAATATGCGTGTCGCGCCGGCACGCAATCTGTTTTTTATACCGGGGATAATTTGCCCGGTTCCAAAGTTCCCAACCCCTGGGGGGTTTATAATATGTCGGACAAAATTGCGGAATGGGTGTATGACTGGTATGGACCATACCCCGATGCAAGGCAAACAGATCCCGCAGGTCCATCCGGGGGAATAGCAAAAGTGATCCGCGGGGCCGGACTTGACAACCAGCAACCTTTTTACTCCCGTTCGGCTAACCGTGCGGGTTATGCGCCTGGCTTTCCCCCCGTGTCATTAAACCGGTTGCGCTCCATGAAGAAAGATTCTTCCTATTTCCCGGAGGAGAAGCAACAGGAGGAGGGCAAAAAAAGCGGGTACGAAGGTTTTTGGAGGATGGAGTCGGACAATGAAGGCAATCATAATATAGGTTTCAGGATCGTGCAGGGGCTTATGCCCACAACGGAATCTTATTCTCCCCATAAATCGTTCGTGCAACAGGGGATCATTCAAAACACCGCGGTAGCAAAAACGGGCCCGGATAACAACCAACCTTATTTCAGAAAAAGAGAGATCGTACCAGTCCCGCCTAATATTACCGGTAAAGAAAATTTAGATATCCTGAAAACGACCGGGCTACACCCCGGAATTTTAAGACATAATCACAGTCCGGCTTTGGTAGCCGCCTCCAATGGAGATATCATAGCGTTGTATTTTACCAGTGTAAGCGAAACCAGTCCGAACGTGGCATTAATGGGCATGCGGTTACGGTTTGGCGCTGATGAATGGGATATGCCGGATCTGTTTTTGGATTTCCCCGACGTGAATGATGCCGGTCCGCTTCTCTGGAACGACAATGATACCCTAAGGCTATTCTGGGCTTCCTTAAAACTTAAATCAGGATTTCCGTTTCAATGGATCAACTCCACCGACAACGGAGCAACCTGGAGCGATGTTCTTTTCCCGTTATTTAAAACGCCCCTGGGACATTATTCGGCTCAGCCGATCAACGCTGCATTTCGCGATAAAAAAGGAAATATATATGTAGCAAGCGACGCGCATGGCAGTTCCTCCGTTCTTTGGAAGAGTGAAGACAATGGGCAAACCTGGATAGACCCGGGTGGCAGAACCAATGGCCGGCATACGTCCTTTGTACCCTTAGATGATGGCCGGATTTTAGGTATGGGAGGTAAAGACTCCGATATTGACGGTTATATGCCGCAGTCGCTCTCCGATAATGAAGGACGAACCTGGCGGTTTTCCGCAACTCCTTTTTCCCCATTGGGGAGTAACCAGCGACCTACTATTATTAAATTACAAAACGGGCATTTATTCATGGCTGCCGACCTGGAGCGAAAAGACGGTTATCAACCCAAAAGTATTCACCAGAGGGGCGCTTTTGCGGCCATATCCCGGGACGACGGAAAAAGCTGGCATATAAAGCGGATCCCCGGTACAAGACCACACATGGATTCTACCCGGGCGGCTGATATGAAAGGAGGAACACTCGGATATACCGTAGCCCGGCAGGCACCCAACGGGATCATCCATTTGATAACCTCCATGACCTCTCCTGTCGCGTCTTTCGCTTTTAATGAAGCCTGGATCCTTTCCGGTGAAGAGGAAACCGATGGCGAAGATGAATTAGATAAGAGTAAAGCGACGGTAATAGAAAACGTTAAAAAATATACCGAGCATTATGAAAGCGGAAAATTAAAATCAATGTGGCATGCGGGTACAGGTAACGATGGCAGATACCTGTTGCATGGCATTGAAGAATGGTATTACCCCAACGGGCTTAAACAATGGACCGCTGTTTTTGACAAAGGAAAGAAAACAGGCGTTGAAATTTATTACGATGAGGAGGGAAACAAAATCTGGTCGTGGAAATACAATACCGATGGAACGCAAACCTGGACGCACTGGTATAAAAACGGCCGCAAAAAGAATGAATCCACCTGGAAAGATAAAAGAGCAACCGACCTTGCTACCGAATGGGATAAAGACGGTAATATAATGAAACAGTATCGCTTATATAATGGCGTTATGAAAGCTAAAATGAATCAGTAATAAAAGAAAGAGCTGACCAAAAACAAGGAAAAATAAACAGCCCATTTGATTTCTATTTTTCCGTTCGGTATCGGCAAAGGAATGGATGAATTTCTCAACATTAGCGGATGTATAAACTGTTTTATTCTTTCGCATAACCACTATTTTCTTAGAATCTTTTCCATAGGCCTGCCCCTGGCCAGTTCGTCAATCAATTTATCCAGATAGCGGATTTGGCGCATCAGTTCCTCTTCGATTTCCTCAATTCGGTATCCGCATATAACGCCGGTAATTTTGGTTGCATTGGGATTTATCCGGGGCGCCTGGCCAAAGAAACTTTCAAAACTAATTTTCTCATCTATCATTTTTTTCAGTTCATTTTCATTATATCCGGTCAACCAGCAAATGACCTCGTTTACTTCATCTTTAGTTCGTCCTTTTTTCTCCGCTTTGGTAAGGTAATGAGGATAAACGCCGGCAAACGACATCTTATATACGCTGGAATTGTCTTTCATTATTTATGAAATTTTAAATTGAGCTAAACATCATACCCAATTGCCTTTACACCGGTACTGCTTCGGATTAGAATTTTTCCCCGTCCTATCCAAACAAAGAACCTGTTACCAAATATAGAGAAAAGTTTTGCTGCCAGGATTTGTGCCCGCACATTCTCAGACGAGTTGTAGTTTTGCTCTACTGATGAAATTGATTTTCAAGAAGGATAGCATTCTCCGGTTACTTCGCATTGTTGTCGGTTTGGTTATTTTAACCGGGCTGAGTCTTTTGGGAAACCGGCTGTCTCCCCTTATCCCTTTCCCGATGCCAGGCCCCGTCATCGGACTGATATTGGTTTTCGTATTGCTGACCCTGGGATGGTTGCCCTTAAAGTGGGTGGATGAGGCCGGCAAAATTTTGCTGCTGTATCTCGGATTATTTTATGTGCCCTATGGCGTGGGGATTATTGACGTTGACCCTTCGGTCAGGAAGATAGGATGGAAGATCATTCCGATTGCGATAACGGTGGTGGTGGTCGTGATGCTGGTAACGGCGAAACTATTTACTTTTCTTGGCAAAAAAAACAATAAAAATTGAGCAGCCTTCTCACCATTATCATCTTTCTGATAGCAAAGTTTCTGCACCGGAAATGGCCTTTTATTCTTTTTGTCCCCGTGTTCTTTGCCGTAGCCGGTTGCATTCTTGTTTTGTGGCTTGGCGATATTCCGTTCGACCGGTATTTTACCGACAACAAACCCGTCACTTTTATGCTTGGTCCTGCGGTGGTGGCACTGGGCGTTCTGATGTTTAAGCAACTTCCGCTTATCCGACAAAACCTGAAACAACTTCTGATATCCATATTCTGCGGCAGCCTTCTGAGTGTGCTATTGGTGGCTGTTCTGGCCAGAATATTTTCTTTGCCCGATATGGTGGCCGCTTCTCTTTTACCCATGGGCATCACCACGCCTATCGCTATCGAAGTAACGCAACCGCTGGGCGGAAGCCCGTCTATTACTTCGGTGGTGGTTATTGCTGTCGGGTTGTTTGGTAATATGATTAGTCCGTATTTGCTCAGGTTATTCAAAATTGACCGGGCGCCGGCGCAGGGGCTGTCCATCGGCCAGACCAGTCATGGTATCGGTACAGCCCGGGCGGTACAGATGAGCGAACAGGCAGGCACCTTCAGCGGACTGGCTATGAGTATCAATGGTGTGGTAACGGTATTTACGGCGCCTGTTGTATGGGAGATTTTTTATTGATGAACCGAAATTATAAAGATGGAGATTTTGAAAAAGATGCCTGTTGTTGTATGAATTTTAATTATCCTGCTGGCGCCGTTGAAACATCGGCGTCGGCAACAGCGCTCATCAGCCCCAACCAATACCAAATCAATATGAAAGGATATTTATTGCAGGAGTCCGATCAAGCGGACTTACCTTAGCTTATTTATCGTCAAAAAAGAACATCCGGGCTATATGCAACTAAAGAATATAGAAGAGCATACCGAAACCACTGCCAAAAAATTAGGGCAAATTGCCGGTTCGTGTCTGAAGCTGGGAACGATTGGATTTGGCGGCATCGCCGGTATGGTGGCCACCATCGAAAATGAAATGGTGATCAAAAGGAAGTGGATAGACCGCCAGCATTTCATGGACGTACTGAGCGCCTCCTATATCATACCCGGACCCAATGCCGTTGAAGTGGTAATGCACTGCGGGAAAGAACGGGGCGGACGTCTTGGATTGGTAGTGGCCGGACTTTGTTATATCTTTCCGGCGATGGTATTGTGCCTGGTTTTTGGATATTTTTACCAGCGATACCATGCCTTACCCAACGTTCAGCATTTCATCTTCGGGATCCGTCCCGCAACCACGGCTTTGGTGATCGGTACCGTATTTCGATTATCCGTAACTGTTATAAAAAACAATGTTGTACTCATTTTTCTCTGCCTGCTGGCATTTACGGGCGCGCTTTATGGTTTAAATGAAGTGTTGTTGATAATAGGTGCCGGTGCACTGAATTATCTTGCACGCGCGGTCAGAGGAAAGCTGCCTTTGTTTACCGGAACGCTTATAGCTCCCCCATTTCTGCAAATAATCAGCGGGTTTTCGGCCCATAAACTTTTTCTCATTTTCCTGAAAATCGGCGCAGTTCTATATGGCAGCGGTTACGTACTTTTCGCTTATATGGATGAAGCGCTTGTACGAAACAATCAATGGCTGAGCCATCAACAATTAACGGATGCGATAGCCGTAGGCCAAATTACACCGGGGCCGATTTTGTCGAGCGCCACCTTTGCCGGGTATCTTATCAACGGAACTGCGGGGGGCGTGCTGGCAACGGCCGGCATCTTTCTGCCCTCATTTTTTATTTCTTTTTTCCTGCACAAGGTTTTGTCCGCTGCGCGGAAAAGTCAAAAGCTGAGGCTCTTTTTAGATGGATTAAGCGCAGCATCGGTTTCCATCATAGCTGTGGTGGGTTTACATTTGTTTCAGTCTGGTGTTCAGGATTGGCACGAAGCCGTCATCCTTACCGTGTGCTTCGCTTTAATGCTTATCTGGAAAAAATTAAGTACGGTCATCATCATACTGATCGGGAGTGTGGGTGGTTTTTTGTTACTTCAACTATGAATAGATCCAGTCGAAGGCATATCTCCTGCCGGGAATTGCCTTCGCTACAGGTGCTGTTCTCCGATACCCGCTCTTGCTATACCATCTTTTTAAGCGTCAGGTAATGATATTCCAGATTCGGAGGATCGGAGTTTTTGGAGATGCGCATCCCTGAATCTTCCAGGATATTCCACCGATTCAGCACAAAATCTAAATACACCGGATTCGAAACCGGAGCCGCATAAGTCTCTGTCAATGTCAGAATAACTTCGTCTAACAGTCCCCGTTCCATACACTGCTCCATAATACTTGCGCCACCGGTCACATACACCGTGTCCTGATCTAATTTTGCCGCTCTTCGAAATGCCAGTTCAAGAGCGTCCTCAATGGTGGAAGCCGCAAGACCAGGGGCCTTTACTTTACCGGGATGATGAGTGATACAAATCCTGCCGCCATCAGGGAAATCAAAGGGAGTAGCCTGCAGTGTTTTATAACCCATAATGGTTTGTTTACCGGTGAGCGTCTCAATGAACATTTTACGATCCTCAGGCAAAGAGAGAAAACTCGTTGCCTCACCATTATCTTTATAGGCTCCGAATATGTATCTATTTTGAATCCCGGTTTTTGCCAGGAGGATCAAAGAAGAAGTTTTGACAGATCTCATTAAAAAAGAAATAAACACTAAAGTTAAAATTAATTCTCTTCAGTGTATCACACTGTGTATTAAAACGTATTACCTGGCAACCCTGATCACCCACTCCGCTATTTCCAATGCCCGCAAACCGTCTGCACCCGACACAAAGGGCGTCAACCCTTCCGATCGTCTCATAAGAACCGACTCATGCTCTTTGCGGAACAGATCATCCCAACGGTCTGTTACAGGGAGCACGTTTTTATTGGTCCATTCGTGCGCACGCTGAACAGTAAAATGCCGTATTTCTCCCGTCATAAAATCATAGCAGAGCGTCCCCCTGTCTCCATACACTTCGAATATCCTTCGCTGGGGGAATTGGATATAATCCATGTGCACCTGCACCACCGCCCCGGAATTAAATTTTAAACCGATCTGAAAGATATTGGGATGGGGCTTAAGATCCAGGTCGCCCATCCGCGTTTGCATTGCCATGATATCTTTTACTTCTCCGAAAAACCAGCTGATGAAATCAAGCTCATGCGTATAATCCACCACCAGGCTGTTGGGATGATCAATACGGTCCGAACCTTTTGCATTCAGCAGGGTAACATAGGTTCCGATCATTGCACGTCCACCCACAAGGTTGCCGATCTCCCCTTTATCAATGATCGCTTTCATCGTGATCAGTCCTTCATCGTAACGAAGCATATAGCCCACCTGCAGGAAACGGTTAGCAGCTTCTGCAGCCGTTACCAGTTCCCTGGCTTTTTCCAACGAATCTGAAACAGGTTTTTCCACCAGCACATCGGTACCATGCTGAACAGCCTGTAATGCCATCGGTACATGCAGATGATTGGGCACACAAACGAAAGCGATATCCGGCTGCGCCTGTAAAGCATCCGCAAATAATGAATAGACAGCAGCAGGCGGCTTTACAAGAGCGTCTGCCGCCTGGTGGCGCAACGCTTCGCTGATATCGCAAAGAGATACCTCCACATCACTCCGCTCAGAGAGCAGCCTTGCATGTCGCTGACCAATTGAGCCTAAGCCCAGCACCAGCGCCTTTGTTGTAGTTTCCATATTGAAATAATGACCTCCTGAAAATATTTTATTGCCAAATAGTAAACCCGCCGTCCACTACTAAATTATGCCCCGTAACATAAGAGGAGGCTTCACTTGCCAGAAACAGAACAGCTCCTTTCATATCCACTCCGTCCTGCCCCATGCGGCCTAAGGGAACTTTATTGGCATAGGCTTGAACAAATGCCGGGGGCTGGTTGCGCTGGAACCCTCCCGGGGAAATGGTATTTACCCTGATGCCGTATGGCCCCAGGTATGCAGCCAGGTCCCTTGAAAATCCGATCACAGCCGATTTTGCAGAAGCATAGCTTACAGACTGGGGATTCATTTCCTGCGGATAAACCCGGCGGTCGCGCCCAATCACACCTGCTATGCTGGCAATGTTGATGATCGTGCCAGACCGTTGTGCTTTCATTAAGGCCACGGCATGCTTGCAAAGCAAAAAGGCAGTGTGCACATTGAGCTGGTGCATTCCTTCCCAGGCCTCCAGGGGGCTCTCTTCAAATTTGGCAGATACCTGCTGGAGAGCGCCTCCTCCTACGCAATTCACTACGATATCAATACGTCCTAAAGTCTCAATAATCGTTTTGAAAACCTGCTCTACTTCATTTTCATGAGCCGCATTGAGCGGCAATCCAAGGACACTCTTGCCGGTAGCCTTGCTTATTTCCTCTGCCGTTGCAGCGGCTAAAGATGCATTGCGCGAAGTGATCACGCCTGCTGCGCCCGCTTCTGCCAGTGCAACAGCCATATCTTTTCCAAGATCACGCGCTCCGCCGGCAACCAGGAACACCTTATCCGTGATATCAAAAAGCTCAAGAACAGTAGGATTTTTTTTCATACTCTTTTTTTAATATTATGAGGTCAGGCAAACGAAGCCTGCACGTCTATAATGAAACCAAGGTAGATAGGCATCAGAGAATCCAAAACCTTTGCACCTCCATATACTTCAGATCAGATACCTCTACCTTTCGATCGCTTTTCCATATTATTTACTATCGAGATATTCGGTTACTTCCCGCTCCAGATTCTCAGCCGTATCGGGGGAAAATGGCGAAACGCTTACTTCATAGCCTTCCAGCGCAAATTCTTTACGGGTAGGAAGGTATCCGAGGGTTCCGTTGGTAACACCATAATAGAAGGTGTATGGGAAGGACGATTTTTCCCGAACAGCGTTTGACACTTCACAGAACAGTTCGCATGGAGCGCTCCAGATCGCTATTTCATCATTAATAAACAAAAAACTGATGGGCATCCTAATCAAAGCCTCTCCTGAAGATAAAACGCGCAGGTAATCCGGTAAATACACGGGCCAATTCGTCAGACGTTGATGTCTGGGGGTTTCAAATATAAAACTCCCCGTGCTCAGCTTAACCTGGTCGGTAGCATTGCCTATCCGATCATTCGCTTCAATGATCTTGTTTCCCAAAAGCGTTTTAAACGGTTCAAGATTTCCCGAAAAAGACTTGACGGGCGCTACATTTCCCTCTGCGCCATTAATAAATAATAATGGCACACCCAACTGATGCTCTACATATTCAGATACTATGCCGGTAACATCGCCACTAATGGTTTTGTCAGACGGAGGCAGCACGGTACCATGTATCGGGTAGCTGGCAATAAGCGCCAGGAGTGAGTGATCTTCTTTTTCAAGTCGCAAAAGACCGATTTTACGATCAATTTCGCCATCCGGGTTCTCCCCAAGATAGGTTTTATTGTTTTTATCACGGGCGCGGCGGTTAATATTAGCTTCTGAGTATCCCCACCCTGCTCCCAAACGGGCAGGAACCATCGCCTTTTTTGCTTCTCCAACCGCCCGGATCAGTTTCTCTTCCAAAAAATTAACGTATTCCTTGTCATACGGCGCTTCTGTATCATACCCCAGCATTACAGAGAAAACGCCGGCGGGGCCAACTACCGGAGCCGAATGAGTATGTGTAAATGACCACCAGAAATTCCGCCTGTCTATACCATACCTTTTTTTTAGCTTATCGAGCACTCTCTCATAAATGGAAGGGTCCACAGAACAGATATCAGAAGACACCAGAAAAAAACTCGTTTCCCCGTCATCCATCACTACCACCCGGTGATAGATGCTGTCACGCACCTCTCCGGACATTCTTGGACCATACCCAAGTAAAGGCAGCGACCTGTCTGGCGTAATGTTTACTTTAGCCGTACCTGCCCTGAATTGATGGGGAATTTCCCTGCCCTTGCCTGGATATACTGCTGCTGCACAGCCAGCCAGAGTATATGAAATACCGATCAAAAGAATTTTTATACACATCATTACAGGACGTTAAGGAGTGAGATACTTTTTCAATTGTCACACGCGCATCACCTCGGACCGTTTCCTTTATTTCTTTTCATCCGGGACACGATATCAAAAAATCCTGCTTTTCGCAGATCCTTTTCCATAGATGCTTCCTCTTCCGCAGATAGGCCCTGCAAGGGATTACGCACATTACCGCAATCCATTCCCGACAATTTCATCATTACCTTTTGTGCAGCCAATCCGCCGTACTTTACTATGATCCTCACGATCTCCACCGACTGCCATTGAAGCGCACGTGCTTTTTGAAGATCCCCGCTGTCAAAGTTTTGCTTCAATTGCCGGTACAGCGGCGGCAGGAAATTATACGTACTTCCGATATAGCCCTTCGCTCCTACCGCCAATGCGCCCAGCAGCATTTCATCCGTACCATACAGGATATCATATTTCTCGCCTGCAGCGTTCAGGCAGGCCTGGTATTCATGCAGCTCGGGGGAAGTGAATTTTATCCCGGCAAAGGAAGGAATGGATCGCCCGGCCTGTTCCAGGAAAGAAGGCATATCCAACGCAATACCAGTGAGCCTCGGAATATGGTAATAATAAAAAGGCAGCTCCGGGGCGCCTGCCGCAATATCAGCCAGGCAATCCACCAAACCTGCAACAGAACCGATCTTGAAATAAGAAGGCGCTACGGAAGAAACATAATCTGCACCAATCTTTTGGGCATGCGACGACAACTCCCTTGCTTCCTTCACGCTGTTGTGCCCTACATGCACCAGCACAGGCAGTCTTTTTCGTGAAGCCTTTACAAAAGCTTCCGCTACCGCTTTTCGCTCTGTTCCGGTTAAGGAAGGTCCCTCGCCGGTACTGCCGCAAACATAAATTCCCCTAACCCCTTCCGCAATTAAATGATCTGTCAACGCAGGGATCTTCTCTATATCAATGTCTCCCGATTGCTTCATCGGGGTAAAGGCCGCAGCCACCATTCCTTCTATTTTATTTTTTTTCATATTCTTTTTTTCTTACAATCTACTAATAGTTCCGGTTATATTAGCGGGTTCTACAGGTGGGTGGTGACACCCACCTGCGAAAATGCGCGCGTTCAACCGGAAAAATCATTGGCCGTTGGCTTTAAAAAAATGAGCTGTATCACCACCGCCACTAAAACAATAATTGCCAGCAACGCCAGATCCCTTCCGAGATGGCCGGCATCGGAAGACCTTCCAAGCAAACCGGTAATAAAAGCGCCCGAAAAAACGCCTGTCATATTCATAATGCCATAGGCCGTTGCCCGGCGCTTTGCAGGAACAAACTGGCAAAGAATAGGCATATTATTGGCATCATACATTCCCCAGCCGATGCCGAAGCAAATGGCCGCGCTCACCACGTGAAAAAGCGTGCCGCCAAAACCTATCAGCAACAGCGAAGGGATGGTTAACCCCAACCCAATGGCACTGGTGAATATCCGGCCACGCAGGTTTTTCTGCACCCATTTGTCTGATAAAATGCCGCCGATGATCACACCAATAAAGGAAGAAAATGCAATAGCAAAGGTGGATATCGGGCCTGCTTCCGACATCGGTATCTGCAGGTTCTCTGCAAAAAGCGTGGGAAGCCAGTTTTTGACAGCCCACCCCGGCAGGCTGGGAACAGCAAAATAAAACAGGATGATCCAGAATGAAATATTGGTGAATAATAAAGCGAGCACTTTTAAGACAGGCATTTTTCCGTGCGCAGGTTTTTTTATTGCCGCCTCCGGCGAAGCAGGTTTTTTGTCTTTCAGGAAAAGAAGCAGAACAAATGAATAGAGGATCCCTGCCATACCGAAAAAATGGAAGGCGCCATGCCACGTAACCGCCTCGGCAATAACGGCGCCAAAGCCACCGGATGCCTGGCCGAGGTAGATGCCAATCATGTGAATGCCGATCGCCAGCGACCTGGTTTTCTCCTGGTGGAAATCAGCAATAAGCGACAAGCCCGTGGGGATATATACCGCTTCACTTATACCCATGAAAGCCCTTAACCAGTACACTTCTTCAAAAGTGGTGGCATACCCCATAGCAAAGGTTACGGCCGACCATACAAAGAGGCTGATAATGATCAGCCATTTCCTGCTGAACCGGTCGGCGGCTATCCCTGCTGCAGGACTCACGAAGCCATATACCCATAAAAATATGCCCATCAGGTAGCCGAAATTGGTGGCAGACTGCAGCTCTTTGATATCGGCCTGCATGGCAGGCCGCATGGTAGTGAGCATCTGGCGGTCCATATAGTTCAGGAAGGCCACCCCGCATAAAAGGGCAACCACCACCCATTTATAATATTTTTTTTCTTTGATCATCCTGTTTTGAAAATAATGGAAGTTGGTGCAGGTTACAGGTTGCAAGTTTCAAGTCACAGGAGCAGGACGCAGGTCACAGGTTTCAGAGAACAAAGCACCCCTGCAACTTGCATATCCTGTAACTTGTAACTCAAACCTCGCCTCCTTGTGCCTTGTACCCAGTATCTTGCAACTTTCACCTTCCACTCTCCACCTTCTACCTTCCCCGAAAGTAAAACGAATACAGATCCCCGTCTTTTATCTCGTAGAGCAACCGCACTTCTTTTCCTTCCAGCGCACTCATATCGCTGCCGTTGTTCCAGGTAACGGTACGGTCAACCGTGTCGCCGAAAACCGGCGGACAGTCATCTAAGGAAAATCCCGGAAAAGCTTTGCCCGCTGCATCCTGTATCTCCACACGTATACCGCCGAGTGCAGAAGTGGAAAAATTGAGAGACAGCTCCTTTCCTTTAAACACAAAAGGTTTGGTGAGCAGGCGGCCCCCGCTCATAGGCGCATTGATGGAAACAAAACCGTCGAGACGGAGAGTGTAGCGGCGCAATGTGCTGCTTTCTCCCGTCCATAAGCTTTCATTGGCATACAATGATATTTCATTGGGCGCCCCTTCCAGGTCGGACGGAGTTTCCAGGAAGCTCCATCCGATATACTGGTGCCCGTAATTCCAGGTGCCGTTGCGTTCAATACCCGGACGGAGAAAGGCTTCATTCCAGCGTTTGAACGTTATCCCGTCGTGGCTGGCGATCAGCAGGCTTTCGGTGATCGCGGTTCCATATCTCGGGTTGGTAATGCTCCTACCCTCCCGCTCCTTTAACTCCGGCAGGGCTTTCATGGAAGCAGACCATTTGCGGTCTAAATACCTGGCAGGGAAACCTATATAGATCTGCGGCGCCCGGTAATAGGGAATGATCCCGTTGGTGTACATGGGTTCGTAAAGCGTATCTGTATATTGAATATCCTTCTGGTTATCCCAACGGATGAAATCTTTCGAAGTGCCTGTCCTTATCGCTCTCAGGGAATCCTTCCCGAAAAACCGCCAATAGGCACGGTATTCATTTTTTGCACTGTCCCAGAAAGCCGTATTCTGGCTGTCATAGGATCCCTCATATTGGGTCAGTACCGGCTTAGATCCATTTGCCGGGGTCCAGTGTATCCCGTCGGGAGAGTGAAATACCAAAAGGCTCCAGTCGGGCTTTTGCTTTCTGAGATCTACAAAAGCTTTATAAAGTGCCTCAGGTGCAGCATTGGGATTATGATCCTTAAAGACGGTCATGTTATCGGCGAAAGTAAATTTGAAATCCCCGAATGTTTTGCTGGCAAGAATGATATTGTTGTTTTTAGACCCGTTAAATTCAAATAAGCCGAGATTGGGCTTTACCCAGTGTATGCCGTCTTTGCTTTCCGCATAGCACCATACCATATCATGGGTGAGTTCTCCTTTCGTTCCCCTGTGCCAGCCGCGATAATACATGCGGAATATATCACCGTCTTTAAAAATGCTGTTGTAATTGCTGTAGCTGCCTTCCCAGGGCGCACCGGTTTCAAACACCACTTCCTTTATTTGTGGGCGATGCAACAGGTATCCGGCTCCTCCGCTGAATGATTCAACGATATAATCATCCACGAATAATTGCCTTTCACTTTCAATGCGAATAACCTCCTCCTGTATTTTTTTTTGTGAGGAAGAAAGCTGGCAGCTTATGCACAGCAGGCATATCCATATGGGTAAAAAAAGATGGTTGTTTTTTTTCATGGCAAATTGTTTAACAACCTGTTATTTGATCCTTTAACAGGTAATGCTTTTTTAAATGGGATCATGTTTATCAGATGCTGCAAAAGATACTTTTACGAAGCAGCAGGATATTCATGGCAAAGAAGGAATTCGGGCGCTTCATCTTCGTCAACAGAAGGGAACCGCACTGCATTTTTTTCCATGAAGACATTATCCTCCCAGTCATCACATACGCTGGAGATCTCAGAGCTCAGGGTAAATCCTACTCCCTCCATTTTAACGCCCGTGCCTTCCTCTCCCCAAAACTGGTGAATAGTTCCGGGCGGAATGTTAACACTCTCGCCCGGACAAAGTCTCACAATATCGCCGGGCGACAGGTGCACTGTACGCCCGTCTTTCTGAACGGTAAACCGCTCACCGGAAGGATTTCCCGAGGGATCTGCTTTGGTAAGCTGCACCAGTATATTCCCCCCCCGGCGGCAAATGATGTCCTCCCTCTTTGACCGGTGGAAATGAGCCGGCGCCCGCTGGTGCTCGGGATCAATGAGCAGCTTTTCGGCGTATTCTTTCGGGTAGGCTTTATTGTTAGGTTTTCCATTTCTCAGTGTAAACAATATCCGGCCGATGTTCTTGAAATCCATACTGCCAAAATCGGTCACATCCCATCCCAGCATGCAGGTGCGTATTTCGTCAAACTCATTTCCCGCCCCTGCCCATTGCCCGGGTGTCCAATAGGCAAAATAAGGCAGGTGAACCCCGAAATGCGCGATCACTTTTTGCGCAAGCACAATGCTGTTGTTAATATCTGACCTTCTAAGTTGTTGCATAATATCTTCCTGTAGTATTTTAAATAAGTAACTTTTAAAAATCTGTCCGGATGCTCCTAAAGGACCGGTACGGTAATACGCTTATTTTTTCCAGTCGTATCCATATAGAAAAGCCTGCTGTAATACAAAACGAATACGTACTTTATCAACAGGCGCTTTCTTTCCTCCTTTCCACTGAATGGCCACCTGACGATGGTCGCCGGTAACCGGAAGGCATTCTGCCGCGGAAAAGCCGGGGATTACTTTCCCGCTCTCATCGGTAAGCTCAGCGCGAAACTCCCCTCCTTTCCGTACCAGCACATTCACCAGTAGTTGTCCTTTCCCTGAACTTTCTGGTTTGGTTACCGCCCTTCCGATGGTAGGACCGCCAACAGACGGAGCCAGTGCATACATACGATCCACATCCCAGGAAGCCCTGCACAAAGCCGTGTAGAATGGTAAGGTTCCTATGCGGGTGCCGATCACGCTTTCATTGCCCACTTCCAACCTGGGTTGCATACGACTGTCTAATATTTCACCATGAAGCCCCTGCGATCCCGCGTAATAAACATACATTTTTCCATTTTCAATAATGGGCTGATGCATTTGCCACGTCATTCCTCCGCCATAATCACCAAGAGGAGGGTTGGCAAACGCGGGCCTTCTGTCGGGCCGCCACCAATTGATCCCGTCCCGGGAGACCGCCATCTGGAGCGACATCGTTTTATTAGAGGCATCGTAGTAAGTGAGCATTCCTATATATCCTTTGTTTAGCTGAACCGGACAAAGCTCTAAGTATTGCGCGAAACCCGGGTCGCGCCAATCCCGCTCAAAAATTATTTTAACCGGCTCCCATGTAGTTCCGTCGGCACTTGTGCTGCGTCCTATTTTTCTTACTAGCTGCTGCGCATTATTATCAAAAGGTATGACCCTGTCGCCCGGCTCTTTGGAATATTGCTTACAGTACATTGTATAGCTCCCATCTTGCTGCCGGTAGAAATACGCAACATCCCCGCCTCTTCCTAAATTTAAGAGGGGCCCTGAAATCAAATTCCAGTGTTTCCCATCTTTAGACCGGTACCTGTAAATGCCTCTCTTTTCACCCTTTGGCGCCGGCAAATGCCCTACGCGTGTAGAGTCCGGACCCAGGAACGGATTCCGGATCAGGAACATTTCATACGGCCACTCCTTATTTTCAGGATCCACCAGCACGGAAGCGTACTGGGCTATGCCGCCTGAGTTCAGATCAAATAAAATATTAGTACGCGGATAACCGGGCCATTTTACAATATCCAGTTCAGGGCGATACCATGAAACACCATCCTTACTCTCCAGATAGGTGAGCCTTCTGAGGGACTCATGTTTTCCATTGATACCATCTAAAACGGGCTCTGCAGGGGTGGATACCTGCCAGGCTTTCCACAAGCCGTCTATAGGATCGTGCAATACCGTTCCATGTGCCATTACGCCCCCGGCGTCCCAGGGCATAGCAGGCTCCAACAGCGGATTTTTCGGATCTGGCACTCCCTGTTCCTGGCGCCAATACGCCAATAAAAGAGAATCAAAGTTATCCGGCATCAGCAGGGGAAACTGCCGCTCACTGTTTTTCTTCAATGCCGGAAGATTTTTCCCTGTTTGCGCCCGGAGAGCGCCGCTTATACCCAATGTACAGATAACAACAAAAAACAGTTCTTTCATTTTAATCATTTAATGGATTTATAAAGCTGCCTGATTTACAGCCGTTGAACAATGACTGAATTATCTTCCCGGTTTACGGCATACAACACGTCTCCTGTTTTAACAGAGCGGTCTAAGGCGATTCCCTGCCCTCCGTTGATGGTAGGGATGGTTTGTTTATACTGAAGGGTGAATCCGGATTTGGGAATTTCCAATACATACAATTCCTTACGGTCGTGACCGGTAACATACAGTTCGCCGTTCCTGTTCCAGGCGCCTCCTGAATTGCTGTAAGGAGCAAAGCGCTCCAGCACGTTGGAGGGATAGATCCACGAAGCTACCCTTTCCCATCTTTTGGTGAACTTCACCAGTTGAGTCCACCGGTTATCTCTTCCTTCTGAGGAATGCCGTCCGCCGTAATTGGCAAAAGCTACCCACCAGTAACCATCTTTTTCGTCTATCCATGTAACAGAGCCGCCAAACAATCCGAAGCTGTGGTTGCCAATATGCTCCATAGTATGGGTGTCGAAGATCTCAATAGAGCTGGCCATCGGTGAAGCCGGGAAATTAGAGTGTGCACAATACAATTTCCCGTTTCGCACAATGCCTGCATTGAGGTGCTTCATTATACCTTCTTTTTTCCCATCGAAAAAGGCAACCATCCTGCCGTCTTCTTTTTTGTGCTTATACACGGAAGTATTGGTGATCACGTAAAAAAAAGCATCATCCACCGCCACCCCCTGGAGGTGAATGGAATCGGGCATTGTATGTCTTTTTATTTCCACAGCCTGCTGGCTCCGGCCAACGAGCGTAAGAAAGCACATACTAACAATGAGGAAAATAAAATGGAAGCGATTCATGCTGCTCTTTTTTAAAAATAGATTTACATTTCAGGTTTCAATTCATCGTATATGGGTTGCTGTCAGCCGCTACAGGATGCCCGGGCGATGCTCCATTTAATTGCGCCCTTTTACGACCGGTGATCATCCGGGTAGTTGCAAAGCCCACAATGCCTCCCAGCATAAGCGCCAGCCCCACGATCCATAAGGCTATATTATAATTGCCGGTGAGATCCCGGATATATCCCATCAGCAGAGGAAGCGTAGCCCCCGCTATATTGGCCATGGCATTGATCAAACCGATGGAACCTGCCGCTATTGGCCCGGTGGCAAGGTATTCGGTTGTTACCGCCCAGAAAACCGGTGTAACCGACCAGTTCAGCGCCACGGAAAGGATCAAAAGGATATAAGCAAAAACAGACCCCGTATAAAGACACACGATCAGTAATATTCCCGAGAAAAACAAAGGTATCCCCAGGTGAAAACGGCGCTCCTTCATCCGGTCGGAATGCCGCCCGTTCATATACATAAATATGCATGCAAACACAAAGGGTAAACCGGAGAGCAGGCTCACTACAAAGTTTGTTCCACCGGAAACCCCTTTGAGTATCTGGGGCAGGAACAAGGTAACGCCAATGGTTCCGAAAGCCTGTAACAACCATACCAGGCTTAATATCCACACTTTTGAATCGGAAAATATATGCCGCCATTCGCTGCCTTTTTTCTCCAGGGGCAGGCGCGATTCGGCGCTTATCTTACCCGAAAGCCATTGCTTCTGCTCACCGTTCAGCCAGCGGGCCTTTTGTATGGTATCGGGCAGGTACTTTAACACTACTATGCCTAATACGATAGCCGGGATCCCTTCCACAAAATAGAGCCAGCGCCAGCCTGCAAAGCCAAAAACCCCATGCATTTCCAGCAAGGCGCCCGAGATCGGCAGCCCCACTACAGATGCCAGCGCCGCCGCAATATAAAAGAAGGACATGGCGCGTGCGCGGTGATCTGTAGGGAACCATTGGCTAAGGTAATAAATGATCCCCGGGGTGAATCCTGCTTCGGCAGCGCCCAGCAGCAACCGCATGCCGTAGAGCTGCCCTGCGGTATTAATAAATGCCATTCCTACCGCTACAATACCCCACGACACCATGATACGGGCTATCCATCTCCGCGCTCCCACCCTTGCCAGGATGATATTGCTGGGCACCTCGAATATGATATAGGTAACATAAAACAACCCCGCTCCTATTCCGTACATCTTAGCCGATAGTCCAAGATCTGCATTCATCTGCAAAGCCGCAACAGAAATATTAGACCGGTCAAGATAGGCTATGAGATACAACAGCATCAAAAAGGGCAGGAGCTTACGGGTTACCAGTCCCATCGTTCCCTTTTCGGATATGTTGGCTTGAGTCAGCATATTCACATCATCTGTTTATTTAAAATTTCCATACCCATTTTTTTAATACGCTCCTTTATCCAATTACCTTCCTTCTGAGAAATTATTTGCGCAGCGCACACCCATATGGACTGCTAATATCGTTGTATTAATTCCAGCATTTTCCGGTCAAGCATTAATCCTTCATAATCTTCATATTCCACATCTTCACGCCTGCTGTTAAAAATCCCGCTACCTCCTCTGAGGTCCCAAAATGCGAATCCAATATCATGCTTCTTTAATACGGAAAGAACTGATTCTATATATTTCAGGGTCACATCATGAGGGGTAAACTTATTTACCCCCATTTCCCCGATATGCACGCCAACCCCGCTATTTTTAAGTTCAATCCAGGGACGGTACATTTCCTCTATCGCTTTTACATCCCATACTTTACCCTGTTTATCAACATAAGGCCAGGTAGGAGGTACAGTGGCATTTCCGTATTCCTCACCTACCCAGGGACATTTATAATGGGTAACATATAATGGATCATACCCCCTGCCACTTTGGGCTACCTTTAATGGCGCTAATCCCTTCACTATATTCCTGCCACAACCGTTTCCGTCTGCAATGATCAAACGGTCAGAATCAATTTCCCTGATAGCCTTCACTGCGGCTTTTACCATTCTTATATATTTTTCATCTGTGGTGATCGGCTCATTCAATAAATCAAAGCTCAGCGCACGACTGGTTATTCCTTTGTATCTTTTAGCAAACATGACCCATTGCTCAACAAATCGCGAGAGCATTGCATCATCATCAAATAAGTTGGGTTTTCGTTCAGGCGTGTTTACCCAATAACCCGGGGCTTTGTGAATATTGAGGCTTATATGAATTTGATATTTCTCACCCCATTTTATGGCTTCATCAATTTCGAGTAAGGTTTTCTGATCGTAATTATTATCCGCTCTGAACCAACACTCATAGCTCATTGGTAAACGAACAAAGTTAAACCCCAGCCTATTGATCAACAGAAAATCCTTTTCTTTAAAAGGCTGGTTGTTTTTTGCATCAATTTTTTCCAGGAGATTAAATCCCCTCCAACGGGGCAATGTATTGTAGCTGATATCATTTTGCGCGGTTGAGACCGATAAACCACCAAAGAACAGCAAGATCCACCATACCCCTATTTTCAGATCAATACGCTTCATAATTCAAGTTTTAGCCACGAATCACGAATTTAACATACCCTGGTATCTGTTCGTGATTCGTGGCTATTATTAATCCGGTAACCGGTACTCTTACTACCACCCGGGGTTTTGTGTCAGACTCGGATTGGCATCTAACTCAGCCTGGGGTATCGGATACAATTCCAGTTTGGTATCATACGGGCTAAGCGCATTGTTTAAGACCTGGCCCGGATCCATGGCGGCAATTTCTTCTTTTAAAGTGCCCCAACGCCTGATATCAAATACCGTAGTATATTCACCCGTCAATTCCAGCCGCCGCTCTTTCCTGATCTGTTGCCTCACTTCCTCCTGGGTTCCTACCGGGTATTGTGTTGCCTGCGCCCGTTCTCTCACTCTGTTGAGCAGCGGTACCGCCTGTGTAGTCTGCCCTGTTTCATTCAGCGCTTCTGCAAGACAGAGCAGCACATCAGAAAAGCGCATCTGTATCAGGTCTGAGCTATAGTCGGTGGGAACCGACAGTTGGCTGGGATCAATAGGGGTCCGACCGAACTTAGCGTATGCTAAACCCGTAAAGGGAAGTAAGGTATTTCCCACTATACTTCCTCCCTGTGTTTCATTTCTAAACCTGTTGGTAGAAAAATCATAAATAATGCTATCACCCGCAGGCAGCGAAAGATACCGGGCTACTGCAGTTACATTTTTACGTATATCCGCACTTTCATACAGATTGTAGAATTCCGGAGTAAGTCCATACTGCGATTCAGTGACAGTGCCTAAAAAATAAGGGGGAAACAGGAAGTAAGGTACAATAGTACCGCTATGTGAATAGGTATAGTTCCACAAATTGGTCCACGCGAAGATCACTTCTTTATTTTTCCTGTTATTATCCGCGAACACACTTTCAAAATCGGGTAATAAGCCATAATTATAGGTGGCTTCCCCGCTACCGGTGATTTCACTCAATTTATTAACGGCGAGCTGGTAATACTGCGTATTTTTTAAAGGTAACCCGGCGCCGGTAAGATATACCTTCCCGAGCAGCGCTTTAGCCGCGCCCGCCGATATCCGGCCCAGATCGGCGCCGGTCCAGAAAGGTGGCAAATGCGATTCAGCGAATTGCAGGTCTTCAATTATAAAATCATAGATATCCTGCACAGCCGCCTGGGTGCCGAATATCTCATCCTTTTGAGCTATGGAATTAACTTCTGATTTAATGAGGGGCACTCCGCCAAAGAGCCTAACGAGATTAAAATAAGCATAGGCCCTGCTGAATTTCGCCTCAGCCTTATAGGTATCGGCAACAGCCTGATCAGATACGGCTTCATCTGCATGGGCTACTACCGTATTTGCCCGCGCTATGGTTTGATAGATCCTGGGCCAGATATTAGTAATATTAAGATCGGAAGGATTATGGGAGAATCCATAAAATGGAGTGATCATTCTATCCCCGCTCATACCGGCTGTCACATACCGTTGACCAACCTCGGCCAAAACCCACTGGTAAAATATATCCCAACTGGGATTGGCCCTCCAGCTATCGTAAATGCCCAGGGTAGCCTGTTTCAGCCCCGCCTCGGTAGAAAATACCGTATTGGCAGAAAGAAAAGAATAGGCGGTTTCTTCGAGATTTTTTTTGCAGGATGCCGCGCTAATAGCTATAAAAAGTATTACCGGCAGAATAAACTTAGATTTCATAATATTTTTATTTTTCACCTGAATATTTTAAATTTTTACACTTTTATCAGATGGAATTTTGCAGCATTAAAAATTACAGGATACACCAAATGTGTAGGACCTCTGTGTCGGATAACCCGCATAATCAATTCCCTGTTGCAGCAACGATCCCCTGAAAGAGCTTACTTCCGGATCAAAGCCGGCATAATTGGTGATCGTTAACAAATTGGTAGCGGTAACCGAAAGCGTTAAGCCTTTAATGGCTCTCATTTTCGGGAACTGGTACAAAAGCGTCAGTGATTTTAATCTTATGTAGCTTCCATCCTCGATCATCGCGGAGGTGATGTCTGTAATTCCAAACGGTGGTTCGGCCAACACTCCGGGATAACGGGGATCATTATGCGGATTTTCCGCTGTCCAGCGCTTTTCATACCAGTCCTGCGTTTGGTTCGTTACCTGCCCGGCCCAAAGAACAAGCCCGCTATTGAGCAGCGACCGGGTAATATTCAGTACTCTATTACCCTGTGAACCGATAATAAAGAGGTTAAGGCTCAGGTTTTTCCAGGTAAAGTTATTGGTCCATCCAAAGGTAAAATCGGGCGAGGATTTTCCTAATACCTGCCTGTCTTGTATGTCTATTTTTCCGTCTTTATTGGTGTCCTCAAACTTAATTTGCCCGGGAACCTGAAAGGCCGCGGCTCCGGGGAAAGGGTAAGTAGCATTTCCCATATCATCAAAATCAGAGGTCTGAACCAGTCCTGTTAATTGATACCCGTAAAACTTGCCAATCTCCTCTCCTGGTATTAGGATTCCATGCACGCCACCAATCAGGTTGTTTCCAATGGATATGTAGCTTGGTGCTGTCCTGTCGCCAAGATCAACCAGCACATTTTTATTGTGCGAAATATTGAATCGTGTAGAAAGCCGGGTATTTTTTCTATCAATGATGTCCGCAGCGATACTGAATTCAACCCCCCGGTTACTGATCGTTCCATAATTATCCATAATGGAAGTATATCCCGATTGGGAAGGCAACGTTCTGGGTTGAAGCAGATCTGTAGTCAGTTTGTTATAGTAATCGAAGCTGAAGGAAAGCCTGTTATCCAAAACGCCAAAGTCCGCGCCGATATTAAACTGTTTGGTTTTTTCCCAGGAAAGGTCTGCGTTTCCAAGACTGGACGGATACATCGTCAGGGTGAAAGTATTATTCTCGCCCGTTGGATAAATACCATTCACAAATTGCTGCAACGACGAATAAGGGGCAATGGCCTGGCTTCCTGTTTCTCCATAAGAGGCCCGGATTTTTGAGGTGGAGAGAAAGTTTACTCCTTTCATAAATTCTTCCTGGTCCAGGTTCCAGGCCACCGCAGCAGTGGGGAAAAACCCATATTTCCTGTTTTCCGCGAAAGGAGAAGCACCATCTGCCCGAACGGATGCATTTAAAACATACCTTCCTTTAAAGGAGTAATTGGCTCTGAAAAAGCCAGACTGCATTATACGATCCTGCCTGTAAGAGCCTATCTCCTGGCTCAGCGCGCTCCCTATATTGTTGATGCCAAAAAACGGAATGGTGAAATTGCCGGATTCCGCCAAAACTTCTTCAAGGGTTTGCGTATTGTATTCAGCGCCCAACGTAAGATTGAGTTTGTGAATATCCCTGAATGATTTATCATAGTTAAGATAAGCGTTTGTGTTATAACTATAAGTATTCGCTGTAGCGTTCTTCCCCAGTCCGTTTTTGGGTTGTCCCAAAACTGTATTGGCATCAAGAAATATAAGTCTTCTGGATAAGTTTTGATTCGTGCCCAGGCTAACCACCAATTTCAATCCATCTAAGAGCTTAAATTCATTCTCAATATTCATTATAGAATAATCATTCTTCACTTTATCTATCTTAGACTCTAACTCATTAACAGGGTTGCCAAACCAGAACTGGGTGCTGTTTCCGGGAAAGCCGTAAGCGTTAAATCCAAGGTAATCCACAGGAACAGTAGGCGACTGTCTGACCAGGTCTAAAAACCCGGCTCCGGTAGGCCATCTCATCTCGGTGGTAAAAGCCCGGTCTGTACTCTGCCGCACAAATGAGAATTGTCCCCTGATACTGTACCAGTTGTTTACCTTACTGCTGAGATTAGCCCGCAGGCTTCCTTTTTTGTTACCCGAAGCGCCGATAACAGAACCGAGCTCCCTTACATAATTGCCGGAAATATAATAGGAAGACCTGGCCGAACCGCCGGAAACAATAAGAGACGCATCTTCTCTTGAACTTTGGCGCGTTGTTGCATCATACCAATCGGTATTTGTCACCGCGTTTACATCGTCAAAAATGGGTCCTCCGCCGGAAAGCGCGTTCCTTTTATTCATTATTTCCGCATATTGCTTCCCTGTCATCATTTTAAGCGGTTTGCCAATCGTTCCTATTGAATAGTTATTCCTTACCTCAATTTTTCCTTCTCCCGCTTTCCCGGACTTTGTAGTGATCAATATAACTCCGTTAGCACCTCTTGATCCGTATATCGCCGTAGCTGCAGCATCTTTCAACACCGTCATGCTTTCGATATCATCCGGGTTTATCCCATACAGTCCGTTTTGCGGATAGGCGTTCTTTTGTCCGGTTCTCAGCGCTTCCGTATAAGGCGGCATAGGAAAGCCGTCAACAACATACAAGGGTTCATTATCACCGCTGAGCGAATTATTACCCCTGATCCTCACCACGGTTGCTGCGCCGGGCTCCCCGGATGAATTGACTACTTGTACACCGGAAGCACGACCTTGTAAAGCCTGGTCAAATGTATTGATCACCGCATTTTCAAAATCTTTTGACGAGACTTCGGAAGTGGCTGAAGCCAGGCTCTTTTTGCTCTGTGTACCATACCCCACCACCACTACGCCTCCCAGGGTGGAAGCCGATGAAACCATTTGTAGGTTCCCGAGATTTCCTGTGCTGTTTACTTTAACTTCTTTGTTCTCATATCCTACAAATGACAATGCAAGCGTAGCTCCCCGGGCAGCCTGCAAAGTAAATCTCCCCCGGGCATCCGTAGTAGTACCTGTAGCCGTACCTTTCACCAGCACAGACACCCCCGCTAACGGGGTGTCGTTTTCGAGTACAGTTCCCGAAACTTCTATTTTTTGTTGTGCGAAAGTGAATAATGAAAAAAGAAGGAACAGTGTTGAAGCACATCCCTTCCGGTTCTTTTGCAACAATTGCAATACCTTTTTTAACATGGCAATTAATTTAGGTTTAAAAAGTTGTTAGTTAATTTCGGATCATACATTGGCTTAGTATTTCATCTCATCAAAAATACCCTCTTTAGTATCCCCCGTCTAATACAAAAACTACAATAGCTAATGCTATTTTGTCCCTGATCGGATATTGATAACTTTATTGAGATAAAACTGATAAAAAAGAGTTTAAATTTACCGGAATGGAGATTTTAACCAGACATTAAAGTAAGTTCAGATGAAAGATTTATTCACCTCCTTCATCATTTTTCTTTTTTTGCCGGGTTTGATCGGCTGCTTGCCGGTAAAAAGAAATGAAAGCGTAACTTTCCCTACGGAAAGTACCGGATTCCGTGGTGTTTTCTTTAATCCTTATCTTAAGACGACTCCATCTCCGGAACATCCATACGCTATATTTCTCAGGTATGATAAAGCATATCGCGCGGAAGTTAAAGAAGCGTTGAATGATTTAGCAAAAGATGCCGGGATCAATCTTGTTTCCCTATTTATACCTATACCGTTAACATTAAAAAAGGCCGCTACCGCTCCCCCGGCAGCGAAGCCGAATACGATCCTGACCAATGATGATCTTGACTATTATAATACTGCGTTTTTAGATGGGATAGCCTTGTTTATTGATGATTGTTATGAAGCGGGTCTATCCGTTGAGCTTGATCTGGCGGATAACCGGTGGGTGTCATATGCTATCAATCCTGATCAACGTAAGGTGGGCTACGAAGGAGAACCCTACTGGCCTATTGCAGATGATACCCCGTGGGATGAATCGGCAAGGTGGTATAGCGACGTAATCATATATATTGAGGGGAAGACAAAACATCCGGAAAATATTGCCCTGTGGACGATGACCGGTAATTACCTGTTAGGCACCGCTGAGCCTGATCTCTGGAGCCCTGAGGTGTCAGAAGTTACGGAGCAGTATGTAAAGCAGGTTTGGCCGGTCTTTGCAAAAGCGGGAAAGCGACCGAAAGGAACACCTGTATTATTACCGATCTATGCTAATGATCCGTATTGGAACCAAAAGACGAGCGATGAGCGCCTGGCCGCATTCGTGAATATAAAAAAGTGGCTGGTGGATGATATGCAGCTTCCGCCGGACTACTGGGTGATGACGACCTACCCGTTTACTGATCCGGGAAGCGATGGTATTAAATACATTGAACGGATTGTAAATATTATAGGCAAGGAAAACGCTTCCCGAATTATTTCAACCGATTTGAAAGGACCTGGGCATGAAGAGGAGTTGAGCACTACCATATTTGATTACAGCAAATACAGCCCTGCAGAACTCCTGGAATGGCAGTTAAAGCTGTGCAAAGCGTATGGCTTTGCCGGTTGGTGGATATGGTCTTACCAGGGAACTGCAGACGATAATACCGGCATCCGAAAAGCGAATGGGGAATGGAAGACAGAGTTAGTTGATGTGATCAAAAAATATCTGCCTTAATACGAAACAAAAACGATGATTATATCTCGCAAGTCCAACCCACACACAAAAGACCCGAGTAGAGACTGGGAAGAACGAATTTATTGGCAATAAGAGATATTAGAATTTAATTGATCCTTATTTTTTTTGTTTTAGAATTATTAATACGCAGGCGCTTATCGCCGGGCATTAATTTTTCTCCATTCATCCATATATTTTCAAAACTTATTTCATCAATACAATCCTCCCCTTCATCATATATTACAATATCCGGAGATTCTATTTCCAAACCGGTGACGTTTTTAAACTTAACATGCTCTATCCTGTTGTATTTTTTTATCATGAAATGATCTTCGGTCTCTATCAGCTTTTTCTGATTGTCAATCAGGATCATCGGCTGTATGGAATGGGCCTGCTCAATCGTAATATTCTCAAAACTCAGACCAGATACCGTTCCTCCACCTACCGCATGTACAAATACCGGGGCCCTGTGCAGCAGCCAGTTGGAATGCACTATTGGATCATATCGTATTACCGTTATGTCTTTCCAGCTTATGTCTTTGATTTTACCCATTACCTCGTGCGTAACGCCCATTCCGCTCCCAAAATCATTCCATATGATGCATTGCTCAAACCTGATACCTTCAGTACACATTGATTCATCCGTTGCTTTTACTTCATATCCGTCATCATTAATATGTGCGAAACAATTCCGGGCAACACTGTTTTTACTGCCGTTAAAGCATATTGCATCCGTATTGATATAATATCCCAGTATTTTTACATTATCCACTATTGCATCCTTACTGTCGTAAATATGAATATTCCAGCTATTGGCATCCGTAAGCAGGATATCTTCAATTCTCAGCCCACTTGTTTTCACCGCTGTTATTATTTGCGCCTTTATGCGTTTATCCGTAGCTCTTTCAGCCGTGATCATTCCATTGCCCTTTATGGTAACATGGTGTGCATCTGTTATTTTTATCATAGGCTCACCAAGGTAAAATGTTTCTCCTCCTATTTCAACCTGCCCACCACTACGAGGCGGCAAAGGACGTACTACAGCCCCTTCCGCCAGGTAAAGCGTTTGATTGCTCTTAAGTACAATTTGTCCTACATCATGAATTCCCGGGCCGAAATAAATAACATCATCGCTCTTTTTGTTGATCTCAGGCATAGCCCTGTTTACGAATATGTGCAGCGGATACATACCATCTCCCTGTGCATCAATAACAAAATTCTGCGGTTGGTCAATGGTAATTTGGAGCTCGCGGCCATTCCAGGTTGACTTTACTCCCAGGGATAAGGGCCGTATTACCAGTTTGCAAATATCTACTATTAACCCCTGAGGAGGTTGTATCCTTAATATTGCAGGGTGCGAACCGACACTTAATAAAGTATAAAAAGAAGGCGATACCGGCACGCCCAGGTATTTTGCAGTTGGATTTCTGAAATCGAGCCGGTGGCTTGAGTAACAGGCGATCTCTTTCTCGTCCAGGTACACTTTGTACGGCTCGTTATCATATACCTGCCGGGGACATGCCAACGTTACGTAAGTACAGGAAATCAACAATAGCAGGGACATCATTTTTTTCATGGCCGGGTCAGATTATTACATGGTTATGTTTGTAAAATATAGCAAGCCCGGGTATCATTGCTGGTGAAGCAAAACAACCGACCGTGCCGGCACTTCAATAGGAAGAGCCCTCCCGTTCTGCACTACCGAACCAGAAGCCCCGATCATTTCATTACCGCCGGAAAGGTCTTTTTCGATATATTGAAATACATTAAACACCCCTTTTCTCTGAAAATTATTGAATAAAGATATTTTCAACTTATCAGTTTGTTCATTAGCGATCACATAAACCCATTTGCCATCCTGATTGCGGAATGCGGATGCGGCTACATTTTCTTTACCTGTTTTAACGGGATAGATTGCCGCACCGGGCTTCACATGATTGGTCATTAAGCCATACGCAAAATACTGGGGACGGAGTTGAAAATCTTCTTGTATATGATCATAAAATTCAGACCCCGCATAACTGCTTTTTTTATACCGCCATAAACCGGTTTTCATTAGTCCTTCATCATAGGGTGCATTTTTATAATAATATTCATCAAATAAGCTCCAGTAGCTCATCCCGGATGCCCCTGCATTAAATACGTTCAGCATCAGCCGGACAATCAATACCCCTCTCAAATATTCATCAATATCCGATTGCAGGTAAGCGCCCTTGACTTGGTTAGAACCAAATTCACCAATAAAATGCGGAAGTCTGCCGGGAACAGTATTCCTGTTTTTCTCCTCGTAATTCAGGATATCCTGATTGGGCGTGCCATACCCAAAAGTGTACATATGGGAATTCATTAAATCAGCTTCATCATGCAATTCGTCCGCACATTTTTTTAAAAAATCATATCCGCCACTTTCGTCAACCAGGTTAAAATCTACTAAGCTGCGGATATTATCCGATTTGAACTTAGCGTCCAGTTTTTTACACATCGAGATGTATGAATCAACACTAACCTTTCCATCCATGAAATAAAACAAGTTGGGTTCATTATAAGGAGTAATTTCCTTAATACAGGTATATCCCTTTTTTATGACGAGATGCTGAATTAAAATAGAGAGATTTTCAGCATATTCAGCCTCGTTTTTGGGCCCAACGATCCAGCTTGGGAAAGTACTGTGTCCGTCTGCCAGGAAGCTTTTCCGGGGACAGCCCCATGAAACCAGTAATACATTAATCCCATTCTGCTGTGCTAAATCTAAGACCCGGTAAAGCGATTTCATTTCCGGCGTGTCAAAATCCAGTCCGTTCCAGTTGATATGATCAGGATCGTTATCATCATTGAATGGCTCGAACCACTGGGGTTGCACCATTACCCTGAACATCTGTAGCCGTAAATGCTTTACCCGGTCCACAACAATATCCCAGTCTTTTTCAGAAGCGGGATGCTCTGCATGCCCAACGCAGTATGAAAAAAAATGTGGATCCAGTTCTGCTCCTATGCCATGAACTTTGACCCCGGTAGGATCCTCCACAGTGTAAACTGTATCAATTCCTTTGCTTATACTTCTCTGGCGGCAGGAAAAAGTGCCTGTTAACAGTAATCCTGTCAAAACAATCAAAAGTATTTTCATGACCATTAGTTTTATTTTCCAATCGAAACTGAACGATGATCCCAGGTTAAAGAGGTAGGAATAGAAATACGTGTCCAGTTACCGGTAATGTTCAGCAGTTGTTGCGGTATTTCCCCTTCCATTCCCTGGACCACTCCTTTGTATGCTCCATTGTCTGTCATCCATAAAGAAAGATCTGTTCGTTCATCCAGGCGGATCGTCATTTTCCCTGCCTTAAAATATTGCAACCCTCCAGCCGCCAGAGCCAGCAACCGGCCTGATTCATCGAGTTTTACAGCGGCCACTCCAACGGCATCAAAGACGACCTCATGTTTTCCGATTTTCATTTTGGAGTTGATCCGGTCTCCAGCCATATCATTACTTCCTGCCACCTGAATGAGCGTCCCGTCAATAAGACGGCAGAATCCCGTAGCGGACGGCGCATTGGAAGATGTTGCAAAACCGCCCAGTGTCTGTGTTGCTGGTGATTGGAGGGGAATGCCATGCTTTTTCAATATCCCGCGAATACCGGATGTTATTGACTTAATATCACCCGGGGCCATTGTACGAGGCAAAGCCGGATTTCCATTATAAAACTGCCCGTTAAAATCCTTTGTCCAGTTACCCACGCGAAACAGGGCGGTTTTCCCTTTGGCGGCCTCATTAAAAAAATCAGCCGTCAGTGAACCCTCAAACTCGGGATTATATAGAATGACAGCCGCATAACGCTGCTTACCATAGCACACCCATCCGTCTTTATCAATATACAAACTCTTATTCCCGATTTCACTGGTGGGGATCAGATCGGTAGGGATACCCATACGCCACAGACTATCCGCGATTCCCATTCCCACATCTTCAAAATAAGGGGCTGCCCAGTTCATTGCAGCAGTATGACCAAAGATCACAGCCACGGGGCAATCCAGGGGGCTTTTACTGATAAAGTCCAGAAGCCGTACCCTGCTTTCTCCCCGCATGAGATCACCACGAAGAAGTTCAAGCGCTCCGCCCAATCTTTCATTTAATCTTTCGTTCCTGCCGGTATTAGGATAATAGGGATGGAAATCAACCCGGCCGCCTCCCAACACCGAACTCCAGAGAGCGATTTGATAATCTTTTTCAGTAGTGGCGTAATACTGATTGTACCAGACGCGGCTATTCCATTTCTTGGCGAGAGCAGTACGTACTGCAAAAGGAGTGGTTTCATCCGTTTGTGCCAGATCCCGCGTTGCCGCCCACCAGTGTAAGCCATTTTTTCTGAATTCCAACTGATTCGGATATGGCCACCAGGTGGGGTGGTTGATCACTGTGGATCCCTGGCCGAAGGTTTTTTTTGTTGCACGGTAGAAATCATCTTCCAGGTCGGTGTTCCGTTGCCGGTTCAGTGCCATATAATTATTGATGGCCATCAGGCGATTGCGCTCTTCTCCGTTTACGCCAATATACATCAGCAGGCAATCCGCCAGTAGATCCCTTCCACCTGTCTTTTTTGCATACGCTTCAGCATAGTGCTTTGAATACCAAAAATGCCCCAGGCTTTTGGTATTCATGACCGGGTAACTGGGAGGGAATCCCCATTCGGGATACTCTGCGCCGCTCAAAGGAACATCGGCGTAATCTTCAATTATTTTGTTTTGGAATTCTATCAAATGAGGAGCAAACACATCGGGGGTCAGCCGGATAAATGAAACCATTACACAAGCCTTCATCGAACCGGGTTCTCCAATCCCGGGGATACTTACAACCACTGAATCTTTACAAGCTATCTTTACTGTGCACTTATCAGTTATATCCTCCAAAGTCCGGGGATCAATGCCATGTGTTGTTTTATGATAAGAATAAACCCGGACCAATGACCCTTCAAGCGGAATAAAATCCGTCTGACCGTGTGTCATATGGTCACCAAGTGCGATACTTTTAACCACAGCCTCAACAGGTTTTTTTTCTGAAAGTGCAACTTCGTTTAACCATAGTGATTCCTGGAGCTCATCCGGGTACATTTCTTTAAATTTCCATCGTAACAATCTTGGGTCCAGCCACAACGACATTTTAATGCCATGCTTGTTGGCATAGACCACTGCCTGTTTTATCTGATTATGAACATCAAAATCGGCAATTGTTTTTCCCGGCGCCTTAACAGCGGTTGTCAACCAGTTATAGCAGGAATGATCTCTAACAATATCAATGAAATATTTGTACCCGCCAGGCTTAAAAGCTTCTTTCTGCCAAAACCAGGCGCCTATCACCGGCAAATGATCTTCAGGAAAATAGCCGGAGCTTGAAATGACACCTGAAGGCAGAGTATCCGCCGGGGGCGGGACAACTGCGAACTGTGCCTGATTCTCTACAGGAAAAAGGATCCAATAGAAAGCGATAAACAGTAAGCGATCAGGTTTTATCATTATGAGCAAAAATTATTAAAAAAAACTGTACAAAATATTGCAGCTGTTTATTACTTTTCCCATGTATATAAAGCCATATCCCCCGGATCAACTTCCAGAGAACGGGCATAAGCGTTTGCCGGAACCAACGTTCCGTCTTTTAATATTTTTTTTACTGATTCGTCTGTAACAATAGTGAGTTTCATCGTATTTTGAAAGTCACGGTTAACAATAACGAAGAATTGCCGGTTTCCTTTCTCAAGCAGGGATACCACCGCGCCGCTATCACTTGTCTCCAACATTTTTACCGGATCGGGCAGCCGGGCTATGCGCCTTGTTCCCTGGGGGATTCTTTTTCCTGTGTGAGCCGCCCAAACCAGGCGGGCATCCAGGAATACGCCTGCAAGATGTTGTATGATCCGGTTCACCTCGCTGATGCGGTCGTACATTGCGGTACGCCTGCCTTCGAGATCAATGGGGGCATGATGAAAATCCCATCTTGAATTAATATCAGGCGTCCAATAGGTAAAATACTGCAAGCCCTGCGCCCCGTAAGCCAGATTGCTGTATAACTGCAACCTGATTTCCGCTAAAGTGGATACAGGGGAGCGACCATAAGCAACCGATCGCGCAAATGCCCAAAACGGAAGCCCGCTCTTTTTCGAAGCGGCAGCAATGATCTCCAGGTTTTTATACCATTCCGGGCGAAGTGTTCTGATCCCGTCGTTTTCTATTACCGGGTAATGATCGAAGGAGATAAAAGAAACAGGTACATCTTTTAGAAATGCATTTACATATTCTTCATAAATATCTTTTCCGGGTGGAAGAATATAACCCTTTTCAAAAAACCGTTCTGGCTTGCCGTAATTGGGAAAAAGATTAATATAACAGGGATGTTGTTTGTCTATAGCCTGAATTCTTTTCATCCAGTCCCCCAATTCAGGGAAATCCCTTGCGTGGGGTTCGTCACGCAGGTGATATCCATAAAACGCCGGGTGTTTCATCAGCCGTTTAACCGTTTTCTCGGGTTCCGATTGCAATTCCGGACAATAAGGCATTAGCTTCACACCAGTCTTACCTGCTATGTCCAGCGCTTTTTCTACAGCTTCCACATTGGAATAATAGGAATAATTGATATTGATACCCGATTCCTTCAACTCCTTAAAACGTTCTATGGTAGTTTCTTTCTCCGGAATGCCCACCCAGGCTAAAACAGGTATCTCGCCATTTACTGCCAGCTTTTCCTGTGCGAACACGCCCAATCCCGGCGCAGCCATTATCAGTAACATTAACAGACGCTTGTACATATTGTTCATTGATTCGTGAAATTTTGGTAATAGAAATTTTAACACTAACCTCATTTCAGGGAGGCTGGCCTTCTGTAAAAAAGCAGAATATTACAAAACAAAACTCTGCAGTGTTTTCTTCATGCCTGTATTGATGATGCTGTTCAAATGATCCGTTACAGCCTGTGAAAAGCCGGGAAGCAGCGTGAGATCATCCCCCCATAAGGGTTTTTCCTTTAATACCTCAACTACCAGCGTCCCGGGATTTTTTTTCTGCCATAATGAATAGAACAGGGCTGCCTCATCATCTTCCAATAAATAATATTCGCCATTCAATACGCCATAAAAGGCTCCCCCTTCTTTTTTCACAGCTTTCATAAAATACAAATAGGCCGCAAACGAAAGTGAAAATAAAGGAGGTACTGTGTTATTGTTTTTATAATAATTTAAAATTAAAGGAACACAGCGCATTCTTACTTTAGAACTGTAATTAAGGGTAATGTTCTTCCAGTAATGATTCATAAATGGGTTTCTAAACCGATTGAGTACATGGGCGGCATATTCTTCTTTAGCAGACTGATCAATATCACTTGACATGGATGGAATTATTTCTCTGAATATAAGATGTGAAATAAAGGATTCGGAAAGCTTATCCTCCATAGCACTTTGAACAGTATCGTAACCGGCAAGAAAAGCTATACCGCATGTGAAGGTATGAGGTGCGTTGAGTAATCGTAGCTTTAATTCCCTGTAAATCTCAATGTCCGGAATAATGACAAGCCCTTTATCTGCTTTTTGAAAGGATAATATTTCCTTTATTTGGTCATCGCCCTCAATCACCCACAAACTATACATTTCGGTTATTGTTAACAGGTCATCTTTATACCCCAACTGTTTTTCCAGAAGAGGTCCGGTTGTTTCATTGGGAACACTCACAATTCTATCCACCAGGGAACTGCAAAAATGATTGCGTGTTTCAAGCCATTGAATAAACTCTAACCCTAAGTCATTCAAAACGGCAAGTTCGGTTACTACAGCTTTCAATCTTATTCCATTATCGGGAATCAGCTCAGTAGGAATGATCACCATTCCGCTCTCAGTGTCTCCACCAAAAGCGCTGAATCGTTCATATAAAAAAGCCAGCAATTTTCCCGGAAATGATTTTGGAGGATTCTTTCTTATATCCTCATCTGGAAATAACTGAATCCCTACCTCCGTAGTATTGGAAATAATAATCCTCAATTCCCTATTATGGGCACACTGCAATACATCCGGCCATTCATCCTGTGCCACCAACACCCTGCTGATGGCAGCCGAGACCGTATTCGCTTTCACCATTTTATTGTTTACAATCTCTCGTTCACAGATTGTATATAGCCGATCCTGTTTCCGGTATGCAGAAATATCTCCTTTATTCGTTGATTTAACCGCTACTACCCTGCCATTAAAAACGCCTGCTCTGTTGGCTTTATCTATATAATAATCAGGTAAGCCGCGAAGAAGTCTGCCCGTACCAAACTGAAGAACTTTTTCCGGCAAATGAAACGCACCCTCCTTAGGTAGAAGTATATGCTGGCTTTTGATCTCTCTTAAAATTGATTGCTTCAATTTCATAATCTCCTGTTTTTATCGTTTTTTCTCAGTCCCGTACTTCCTATCTCATCCCCGCTCTAATGACAATTAAACACCTGCTGATAATCGTTAGATTTATAGTCAATGTTTTATTTTAAAAATCATCTTTTTAATAATTCCATCCCCAATCATCGGAGCATGAACATCATTGGGAAAAAAAACAGCAAACTGGCTGTTGGTTAATTTTAAAAACGTATCCGGAGTATCCTCGAAAAAAGTCACATCTCTATCTTCGTTATAACCCGATTTTTGATGAATACATTTCTCACGCGGTTTCCAGCCGATTTGCTCTTGTCCGCTTACACATAATTGTATATCAATATACCGGTTATGACATTCAAATTTAGAAATTGCCTCCTCCACGGTCCTACCCCGCTGGTTAGTGATAATTACCATTATGTTATCTTCCTGTAATTTGTATCCGCCCTCTTCAATGCTTTCAAAGTTTATATTTTTGATATGCTCAAAAACTTCTGCAAACAAAGGATGAACACATAAATACTTGTCTGCATTTGATAAAGTATCCAAAATCATGTTCTTCAGTTTATAACCCTCAATATATAGATTAAGCGATTACTCCAATCAAATAAAAATCGTTTTAGAATTCATTTCTGTTCCCGATATCTTATATAGTAATCCCCGGAAGGCTTCCTGATGAGATACTCAGATAGTCATTTTGCTCAACGTTTTTCTTCATTAATGTAAAAGTCTCCTCATCCAAATTCCGTAAGGGTAATCTAACCGGACCGCAGTCCAGTCCAATCAATTTCATATAGGCTTTACGTACTGGGATACTGGTGCCATATTTTTCCAACACCTGTCCCATCTCTATTGATTTCTGCTGCAATGCCCGTGCTTTCTCTAATTCATGATTATTAAATGCCTGAATTAAATCATAATAAACCGGCGCTATATAGTTGTAGGTACTTCCTACGGCTCCATGAGCTCCAACGGACAAAGCTGCTAACAAATTTGCATCCCTCCCCCAAAGCATCTCATATTTTCCATGACGGAAATGCAAACAGGACATAAAATCCTTAAAATCTTCGTATGTATATTTTACACCGGTAAAGTTTGGAATAATCTCATTTACCTTTTTTAAAAGGTCAATCATAGGAAAGTTTACTCCTGTCAAAGATGGAATATGATAATAATAAAATGGCAAATCAGGAGCCGATGCAGCCACTTCTTTACAGCATTCTGCAAGAGCGGTAACATTACCCGGCCTAAAATAAAAAGGAGACGTAAATGAAACAGCATATAAATTCAACTGTTGAGCATACGCCGCCAGTTCAACACAATCGGCAAGGCAGGTTCCACCCACAAATAAAAAAACCTTAAACTCCTTATCCCCTTTTACACAATTAGCCCATGCTTCGGCAATAAGCTTCTTTTCCTCTATGGTTAAGGAAAGTCCTTCCCCGGTGGAACCGCATATAAAAGCGCCGATAACTTTATTATACTTCAGAAACTTATAATAATCCGGTATCAAATCCGCATTGACTGAACCATCTGCCTTCATGGGAGTAAAGGGAGCGGCAATAAGTCCGTTTATTTTTTGATTATCCATATTAATTTTATTTTAATACCCAACATAGAAATTAATAATTTCAGGTCTTTTACCCCCGCGAAAAACGCGGTTACTTGTTTTGAAATTGAAATGAATATAAATCCCCATCTTTTATTTCGAACTTTAAACGTATTTCTTTGCCAGCTAATACACCAATATTGGATCTGTCTGCATCGCTCCGTTTATTCCATATTACCGGACGATCAATCGTATCGCCAAAAATGGGCGGGCAATCTTCCATCGCGTACCCCGGAACCGGACGACCCTTCAAATCCTGTACCTCCACCCGGATGCTGCCATAAGCTGAGGTGGAAAAGTTAATGGTAAGCTGGTTGCCGTTGAAACGAAACGGACGGGTAACAACAGCTCCACCGCTCATGGGCGCATTCACTGATACAAAACCATCAAGTCGTAAGGTGTACCTTCGAAGAGCGCCGCTCGATTTCTCCCATAAACTTTCATTCGCGTATAACGACAGTTCATTGGGTTCGCCTGCAAGCGCCGACCTGGTTTCCACCAGCGACCAGCCGATATACTGCTGTCCGTAATTCCAGGTACCGGGACGCTCGATCCCCGGACGAAGAAAAGCCTCATTCCAACGTTGGAACCTGACGCCGTCCGAACTCGCCATAAACAAACTTTCGGTAAGCGCGGTGCCATACCTGAGTTGTGTATAACTCCGTCTCAGGCGCTCCTCCAATTCGGGCAGCGCCCTCATAGAGTTCGACCATCCCCGGTCAATATATCGTGCGGGAAAACCTATATAAATTTGAGGTGCGCGGTAATAAGGAATTATTCCGTTGGTATAGAGTTGCTGATACATTGTGTCTTCAAACTGAAGATTGGAATAATTCTCCCAATGAATAAAATCTTTAGAGGTGGCTGTACGGATTGCTCTTTGGTCATTTATGAAAATACGCCAATAAATTCTGTACTCATTTTTGTCACTATCCCAAAAGGCGGTGTTCTGCGTATCAAAGGTGCCATCGGTAAGGATAGGTTTTTCAACCAAAGGTGACCAATGAATGCCATCGGGAGATTTAAATGCCAGCAACTCCCAGGCCGGTTTTCTCCTGTCCGCAATCGCTTTATACAGGGCATCCGGCGAAACACCGGGATTGTTGTCTTTAAAAAAACTAACGTTATCGGTTAAGGTAAAATGAAAGTCGCCAAAATCTTTAGTCGCCAATACGATATTGTTCTTCCCGGAACCATTAAATTCAAACAAACCTAAATCCGGCTTTGTCCAATGTATCCCGTCTTTACTTTCCGCATAGCACCATACCATGGGATGTGACAGGTTAAACTCACCTCTCGGGCCTCGGTCTGCCCCTCTGTAATACATCCGGTATATATCCCCGTCTTTGAAAATACTGTTGTAATTGCTATAACTGCCTTCCCACGGCTGATCGGTTAACATAACTATCTCCCGGGGAATCGGGTGATGCAATTTAAGCGCTGCTTTCCCGGTGAAATTGTCAATAAGCACATCGTTCACAAAAAGCTGACGCTGAGTTCCAACAGATAAGATTTTTTCAACGGATACCTTTGGCTTTTGTGCTAAACAAGAAGGACTGCCGGTTATCAAAACCGAAAAAAACAAAGGGATGGAAAAGCGAACCAAATTGCTACAGTTCATTTTAAAACAACGGGATAACCGGCGGTCAGAATGAATCCATCCAATATCATAGTTAATCATACTTCAAATTATTGTGGTTGTACTCATTACCGTAATTAAGCACCAACAATTATTAATATGTTTGTCAGATCAGGCATCTCCGGATCAGGTCAGTGAAAAGTGTTCTCCATCCTTGGTTTAACCATATAAAACATTAGTCCGCAAATCAACAGCATCATAGCGGCAGCCCTGAATAATATATCGAGGTTGATATGCAAATCACGCATTGCACCTGCGGCGTACAGCCCGATCCCACCTAAAATGGTACTTACTAAATTCAGCAAACCATACCCCGTGGCACGATAACCGGGATCAACCACCGTTGTCAACACCGGCATCAGGTTGGAGCTGCCAAACATCTTGGTGAGCCCATAGCCAAAAAAGGCTAAAATCGTTAACGGAAGAACCGTGCTTATACTCGCCAGAAATACACAGGGTCCGGCAATACACATCCCAATCACCACAACCAGTATCCTACCCCGCGGATTTTTCCTGCTCCAATAATCAGCCCAAAAACCGCCTATCAAAAGACTAGCGATAGATGCCGGATAGAGATATCCCGTAGCATACAAACCGGCTTTTGTTTGCGTTAAATTGAAACGTTCCTGATAGAAGGTGGGCAGCCATCCAACTATTATCCAACCTATAATACCTATCAGCCCCCAGAAAATCAAAAGATAGATGTAGGATCGGGTTGCCAATAAATCTTTGATTGATCTAAAAAAATTTATGTTGTTTTGGGGTTGTTTGGTCGAAACTGCTTTCTTATCAAAACTATTTGCATCCCGGAGAAAAAACAGGAGTATTACCGCAAAAATTATCCCTGTAACACCGAAAATATGAAAGGCCCATTGCCAGCTATGGCGCTCTGCAATCCAACCTCCTATAAAACCAAGTCCAGAACCTGCCATATTTCCGCAAATCATTATAGACGTTGCAATGGAACGGGTGGAGCCGTGGTGGTAATCCATAATGAGCGCTAAACCTGCCGGAAGAAAAGCAGCCTCACTAATACCCATCAAAGCGCGGGTAACAACCAGTTGTTCATAGGTTACGGCGTGAGACGTTAACCAGGTTACCAGTGAAAAAACGAAGAGGCTGGTAATAATGACCCTGCTGCGGCTGAACCGATCGGCAATAAAACCGGCAACGGGGCTGAAAAAACCATATACCCATAAAAAGACTGCGGTTAAAATTCCGAACTGAGCCTCTGTCATAGGGATTTTATCCATAATAGAAACCCGCATTGTAGTTATTGTAATACGGTCTAGATAATTCAAAACCGAGCCCCCAAAAAGCAGCACTACAACAAACCACGCCCGCGACGGTAGTTTCCCTTTTATATTAATCGTTTTTGCCGGCGTTGAAGACATTTATATAAAGAATGAATTGACCGAATCGCATACCGCTAAATACTTTTAAAAACCCAGGTTAAAAGTAGCACTGCAATGTTCCTTACACTAATACTAAACCGACAATAGCTAATGTTATTTTGTCATCCTTATTTTCCCGTTATAGCCTACATTTGTTTACATGTCGAAATGCTTTTCCTACTCATCCTTGCACTCCTTCGCGCAACAGGTTTTTGTTAAGATAGGCTGCACCATTGATGACGCAAAAACAGCTTCCGATTCATTACTATCAGCAGACCTTCGCGGGGTTGACAGTCATGGGATAGCGAGGCTCACCGGCTATGTGCGTCTGTGGGAAGTGAGAAGAGTAAATACAAAACCGGAGATCAGAATCGTTTACGAAACGCCCTCGACGGCCGTTGTAACCGGGGATTCGGGACTTGGACTGGTAGTGGCGCCTTTTGCTATGCAGTTGGCGATAGCGAAAGCTCACACCTGCGGCTCCGGCTGGGTAAGCGTGAAAAACAGCAACCATTTCGGAATAGCCGGAAGGTATGCCATGATGGCCTTACAACATGATATGATCGGGATCGCCATGACCAACGCTTCGGCGTTGGTAGCGCCCACTTTTTCTGCCGAAAGATTATTAGGCACCAATCCGATAGCGGTGGCCGTTCCCGCCGGTACGGAAACGCCTTTTGTGGCAGACTTTGCCACTTCAGTTGTTTCCAAAGGAAAACTCGAAATCCTACAGAGAAAAGGGTTGGAGGCTCCCGAAGGCTGGACGCAAACAAAGGAGGGTACCTCCAATACGGATGCAAAGTCACTGGAAAAAGGCGGAGCGCTTTTACCACTGGGCGGAAATAAAGATCACGGCAGTTACAAAGGATATGCATTAGGGGCTGTTGTTGACATCTTCTCCGGTATTTTAAGCGGTGCTAATTATGCGACCTGGGTGCCGCCTTTCACTTCATTGTTGCCTGTTCCTGAAAACATGCCCGGTGAAGGCATCGGGCACTTTTTGGGCGCCATGAGGATAGATGCCTTCCGCTCCGCAGCGGCATTTAAAAAGGATATGGATCAGTGGATCAGAAGAGTTAAATCCGCCCGGACAACAGAGGGTCAGTCCCGGGTTTACATCCCTGGAGAAATAGAAAAAGAAACAGAAGCGGAAAGAATGACCGGTGGTATTCCGCTGGCTGATTCCGTTGTAGCAGATTTAAGAAATATTGCGGTTAAATTTTCCATGGAGATTCCTCAGGGTATCAACTGACCTCCGTTTTGCTTCAATTCATTTTTTTCATTTCACATTAAGCATATCCTTATCTTTCCGCCCTATACGATAAACGATGAAGGAAAAAACAGCCAGCAAAAAAGCAAAGACCGTGATATACAGGTAACCTGCGGAAATACCCGCGTTCCCGGAATTTTCTGCGGCGGCAACAGATAATTTTTCCGGTACGATCCAATGGATCAGGTAGGCCTGGGCAGTAACAACCACACACATGACAAAAAGCAGGATAAAGCTGTGTTTAAATGTGTATTTAAATAATTCGGATTCTTTTCCAACAAGATTTCCCGCCGCCGCTGCTACCGCAATGGAAGAAGGGGATATCATTTTACCAATAACGCCGCCGGAAATATTAGCCGATACGGTCACTACCGGATCCACACCGATTGACGAAGCGGTGGCTGCCTGTAACCTGCTGAATAAGGCGTTGGAGGAGGTGTCTGATCCCGTAATAAATACGCCCAGCCACCCGAGAACCGGCGCAAAGAAAGGAAAGAATTTTCCCGTGTTGGCAAGTCCTGCCGCCATAGTCTGGATCATCCCCGAATCGTTCATCAGATAAGCAAAACCAAGAATAGCCGCAATGGTAACGATCGCATATTTTAACTGATCCAGCGTCATTAATAAGATCCGCCTTGCTCTTTTAAAATTCAGCCCGATCAGCGGGATTGAAATCAGGGCAGAGATCAATACTGCGGTGCCGGCGGCCGATAAAAAATTTAATCTGAACAGGTGAGGAACCCGGTTCCCATTTAAATCCGTAATCGCATTATGCAGAACCGGGAATTCAAACACGATTTGTCCGTAATGATCCAACACTTTTTTTATGGAGGGAATGCCCCAGGCAATGACCATCACCGACAGTAATATGAACGGAGACCAGGCTTTTAACAATTCCCCTCCGGAGTAATGGTTTTCCTTCGTTTCTGTGGTACCATTATCACTTGAGAAATCCCATACTTTTTTAGGTTTCCAGTATTTTAAAAACAGAGCCGTGATCAGCAGGGAACCTGCGCCGGCTAATATATCGGGCAAGGACGGGCCCAACAGGTTGGAAGAAACAAATTGAATCACCGCAAAGCTGACGCCCGATACCAACATGGCCGGCCAAATTTCCCATGCCTTCTTAAATCCACACAACAGGATAATCAGGTAAAATGGAATAATCAGGGAAATCAGGGGCAGTGTTCTCCCCACCATTTGAGAGAGCGTAAGCTCGGAAATGGAAGTCACCTGCGAAGCTACCGTGATGGGTATTCCAATGGAGCCGAATGCCACAGGCGCTGTATTGGCGATAAGACACATCCCTGCCGCATGCAACGGGTTCATACCCAAGCTTACCAGCATTGCCGCTGTTAGGGCAACGGGTACGCCAAACCCGGCTACGCCTTCCAGAAAGGCGCCAAAGGAAAACGCTATGATCAGGGTTTGTAACCTGCCATCCGGAGTAACAGAGGCCACACTTTTTTTAATTATTTCAAAAGAACCGCTTTCCACCGTACAGTTGAACAGAAACAACGCAGATATAATAATCCAGCAAATAGGAAATAGTCCGTACAAAGCGCCGTCAGCCACTGAAAACAAGGCTAATTTTACAGGCATCTTATAAATAACAACAACCAGCACTAACGCAGACAACACAGCGAGAAGTCCTACGTTATGGATCTTCATTTTCCTTACGATCAGGGAATAAAAGATGAGCAGAATGGGTATTATCGCTACCAACATAGAGCCCGCTAAATTCCCCAGGGGATCAATAACCTGTGTCCATTCCATATCGAATCGTTTTAGCTGTGGAGTAAGTAATATCCATAGCGGTCATTAAAAATACGGAACTCTTCTCTTACATCGTATTTTGTTTCAACACAAGAGAAAGTCCCAAAAGAGAAGCATATTACCAGCTGTTCGCCGAAGCCGATCCTTCCTTATTCAACCGCTCCTTAACACCGTCAAAGCTACTTGCCGGCACTGCTCCGATCTAATAACAATCATTCATTTACTAATACTATTTTGCCGTTTTTGAAAAAAAAATTATGTATATTGTACAAAAGAATACAAATGAAGCCGATTCTTTTGAGACATGTGGAGACTACCACTTCAGAATCATTTAAAGTATGGAAAAATGCAAATCCATATACTCACAATCCCTGGCACTACCATCCGGAATGTGAGATCACGTTGATTGATGAGGGAATAGGGGTATTGTTTGCAGGGGATTGCATCTCGCACTACAGAAAAAATGATCTCGTTCTCATTGGCCCTAATCTGCCCCATGAATTCAGGGCCAGCCAATACCATTCTCCCGACTTCAAAACCCGGAGTACAGCTATCCATTTCAGATGGGATTTTCCGGGAGCCGCATTCTATAAAATACCCGAAGCAAAAATTATTTACGATTTGCTGAACAATGCAAAAAGGGGCATCAAAATAAATGACAGCCTTACCCAGGGGATTGTCAAAATGAAGATTGCGGAGATTTTTCGCGAAAAAGGAATCAACAGGATCAATATTTTATTTTCCATCCTTCAAACCATTGCCGATTCTTCCGAGCACGAATACTTATCAAGCCAGGTTTTTATTGATTCTATCCAGGAAAACGCCGACAATAAAATGTATTGGGCCTATAAGTTCATTATGAACAACTTCCGGGAAAAGATAAGCCAGGAACAATTGGCAAAGGAATTAAACATGACCAGTTCTTCTTTCAGCCGTTTCTTTAAGAAACGAACCCATAAATCTTTTGTGGATTATGTAAATGAAATCAGGATAGGGTATGCCTGTAAACTCCTGCTACTGGGCGATCAGAATATCTCCGGCGCAGCCTATGAAAGCGGGTTTGAGAACATCTCTAATTTTAATAAACAGTTCCTGAGAGTGAAAGGTTTTACACCCAGCCAGTATCTGAAAACCTTTATCAGCGATAAAGAAGATAAGGGACCGCACAGCAGACGCCTGATTGTTGACGAATGATAATTAATGCTTTCGTTGAACGAATAATACGCCAATTATGCAGTTTTCATCATTTCTGTAAGTAATTTTACGTACCCTTAACGGGATAATACTAAATATTCACCCTAAAAAAAACACGTATGAAAACGTTATTGATCATCACCAGTATTATCCTAATATCCTTCCAGATTGACCGGTTATTTGTTCATGACCTGTTGTTTACCGGCGACGCAATTGCCGCTGCTAATTACGCCGTTAACGACAACAACACGCTTCCTGATGAACACAAACCAATGCTGATAGACAGGGAACCTGGTATTGCGGAATCACCGGCAAGCACGGCTGCACCAACCCTCAACGATGCTACGGAATATGCAGAAAAGAAAGAACCGGTAGCCGGTAGATCAGCGGTAAGTAGTTTTACCCGCGTCAATGAGCGAAATATGCAGCTTCACCATCAATTAAAGCAATCGGAAAATTACCTGGCCCTCACTACGCTGCAATTCAATTTTAACGAATATCAAAATATAGAGACGGAGGCATTCAACAACATCCTTCGCTTTGCGGACCGGCTTATTTTTGACGCGTCTCTGAAGGTCAGCATCGCCGGATTTACCGACATAACGGGCAGCCCGGCATATAATCAGCAGCTTTCCCTGCTGCGTGCCGAAAACATAAAAGAGTACATGATTGATCTTGGGGTAAAAGAAAGCCAGATCACCGTTTCTGCCAATGGCATTTCCTTTCCGGTAGCCAGCAATAACACCCGGCAGGGAAGGTCGGCAAACAGGCGCGTAGAAATATTATTGATACAATAACCGGCGGTCTCGTCCGGGTAATCTCGTTGTTCACATTTTTCCGGGAGGCAAAGCAACTTCCGTCCCGGGCTGATGCGCTGCGCGAAAAATATGATCCCGGCTTAATTAATTAAATGACCAACATGGCATCGCCGTAGCTAAAGAAGCGGTATTTGTCTTTTATGGCTTTTTTATAGGCTTCTATTGCCAGGTCGTATCCTGCGAAAGCGCAGGTCATGATCAGCAGGCTGGTTTTAGGAAGGTGAAAATTGGTGATCAGCGAATCCGCTATGGAGAAATTATAGGGAGGGTGAATAAAAGTATTGGTCCAGCCCTCGGAAGGCTTCAATAATTTTTCAGCGGTAAAAGAAGATTCGAGCGCCCGCATAGTGGTGGTTCCCACTGAGCATATTCTTTTTCCCTCCTGCTTGGCTTTGTTCACAATGGCGCATGCCTTTTCTTCAATCCTGTAATATTCCGCATCCATTTTGTGTTTGCTCAGGTCTTCTACTTCAATAGGCCGGAAAGTGCCGAGCCCCGTATGCAATGTTATTTCGGCAAAACGGATCCCTTTAATTTCAAGCCGCTTGATAAGCTCAATGCTGAAATGCAAGCCGGCAGTAGGCGCGGCCACGGCGCCTTCATACTTGGCATATACGGTTTGATACCGCTCTTTGTCTTCCTCATCGGGCTTGCGCTTAATATATTTGGGGAGAGGTGTTTCCCCCAGGTTATTCAATACCTGTTTGAATTCTTCATTGGTTCCGTCAAAAAGAAACCGGATGGTTCTACCGCGGGAAGTAGTGTTATCAATAACCTCAGCTACCAGGTCTTCCGCATCACCGAAATAAAGCTTATTCCCCACCCTGATCTTACGCGCAGGATCCACTATAACATCCCACAGTTTATTTTGATGATTCAGCTCCCGGAGTAAGAACACTTCAATTTTAGCCCCTGTTTTTTCCTTTCGTCCATACATGCGGGCGGGAAATACCTTGGTGTTATTCACTACAAATACATCCTTATCATCGAAGTAGTCCAGCACATCCCGAAAATGTTTATTTTCTATTTGTCCCGTAGCGCGATGCACCACCATCATTCGGGCATCTTCTCTTCTTTTGGTGGGATGCTGGGCAATAAGATTAAGCGGGAGGTCAAAGCGGAATTGTGATAGTTTCATCTGATTGTCGGTTATTTTATACAGTCACATGAAACTTACCCTTATCAATGCGGTGAGGTACCTCTGAACATCCTGAACCTGATCTTACGGTATCAGGTTTCATGTAAATAGCTGTATTTTACAGCGTGCAAAGGTAGGAAAATAATGTCTTTAATATAAAAATCTTCTGTAAAGAATTATATTCCTGTCCCCAAGCCGGCAGCGCCGGGTATCGCCGCGATTAAGGTTTTTGCATACGCGGATTGTGGATGGTTATAAATATCTTCGGACGGCCCGGTTTCCTCTATCTTTCCCCGATGCATCACCATGATGCGATCGCAGAAATAGCGGACCACCGAAAGATCGTGCGAGATAAAAAGCGTGGCAAAAGCAAACTCATCTTTCAAATCATTCAGCAGGTTCAGCACCTGCGCCTGTATGCTTACGTCGAGCGCCGAAACCGATTCGTCGCAAACAATAAAGGACGGATTCAAAGCCAGCGCCCTGGCAATCCCGATCCTCTGCCGCTGTCCGCCACTGAATTCGTGAGGATACCGGTTATAGTGTTCCTCACCCAGCCCCACTTTTTCCAAAATATGGATGATCCTTTCCCTCCTGTTTTTATTCCCATTGCCTATACCATGAATTTTCATTCCTTCAAGAATAGCGCCGCCGATTGACATCCGTGGATTAAGTGATGAATAAGGATCCTGGAAAATGATCTGCAGATCTTTTCGCAGCCGTTTCATACCAGCCGGAGACAAATTGAACAGGTTTTGATCTCTGAAAAATATCCTTCCCGAAGTGGGATTGATCAGCCGCAGGACAGCCCGGCCCAGGGTGGTTTTGCCACAACCCGATTCCCCTACCAGGCCTACCGACTCGCCTTCGGAAATTGTAAAACTTACATCATTCACTGCCTTTACGGTACCACCCGGCTTTTCTCTTCTTTTCTTTCCCACTTGAAACCATACATTGAGGTGTTCCACTGCCAGTAAAGAAGATGGGGAGCTTCCGGCGGGCGGGCGGCCCTGTTTGCCCGGTTCCGCTTCCCAGGGAAGTTGCCGACTTCCCGCTATGTCAACTGCCGGCTTCGCCCGGCTTTCCCTGGAGGGCTGGAGCGCTGTTTCCTTCAAAACACTCCCTTTGCCTGCTTGTAAGAAGTCGCTTACCACGGGCAGCCTCTCCCCTTTTCTATGTAAAACGGGACGGCAGGCCAGCAACGCGCGGGTATAAGGATGTTGCGGATCGGTGAAAATTTGATGTACCGTATTTTGTTCAACGACCATTCCTTTATACATCACCACTACGCGGTCGGCTATTTCGGAGACAAGGCCGAGGTCGTGGCTGATGAAGATCACACTTATTTTTTTCTCTTTCTGCAGGGAGCGTATCAAACGGAGGATGCTTTGCTGAACCGTAACGTCTAACGCGGTGGTAGGTTCGTCGGCGATGAGCAGGGAAGGTTCACAGCTCATGGCCATGGCAATCATTACCCGTTGCTTTTGCCCCCCGCTTATTTCATGCGGAAGCCGGTTGAAAACCACTGCCGGATCGGGTAATTGTACCCGGTCAAATAATTCCAGCGTTTTCCGGCGGGCTGCTTTATAGCTGCCTTTTTGATGAAACAAGATGGCTTCCGCCACCTGGCTGCCACAGGTTAACAACGGATTAAGGGAGGTCATAGGCTCCTGGAAGATCATCGCGATTCGGTTGCCTCTCACAGCCTGCATTTCTTTCCCGGTCAACGTCAACAGATCCTTCGGCGGCTTTCCCGGCTGGGAAAAATAAATACGGCCGCCGGTATAGGTTGCGGAGGATATTGGTAAAAGCTGCAATATAGCGAGGGAGGTAACGGATTTCCCGGAACCGGACTCCCCTACCACAGCCACTGTTTCGCTCTGCATTACAGCAAAGGAAACATCCCTCAGCGCCGGTACCAGTTTATCATCCCGGCGAAAACCGATACTTAGGTTTTGTATGGATAAAAGAGGATCCACTAAAAGGTTAAAATCTTAAATGACTAAATTAGCACATTGAATCTTAAAAATGATCAAAATAGCATTTCCCGCATATCCTTTCCGTATCAACAGAGCAAAAGACAAGGCAACTATTTTTGATGAAATACGCCGGCGGTGGGTGGTTCTTACGCCCGAGGAATGGGTGAGACAAAATTTTTTACAATACCTGATACAGGTAAAAAAATATCCCGCTTCTTTAATTGCCGTTGAAAAAGAGATGAAGCTTGGAGAACTTGTTAAACGTGGCGACATTGTGATTTATAACCCATCCGCTCAACCCATCCTTATGGTGGAATGCAAGGCAATGGATATAGCCCTCGACTCAGGCACCGCAGACCAGATATTACGCTACAACATCTCAATACCGGTAAAATATCTTGTGATCACCAACGGCTCCTATTGTTTTGCATTCGAAAGAAAAGAAAAAGAATTCCTTTCGCTGGATGACATACCCGAATGGAAAAAGGGATAAAGTTGGCCCTTATCCCCTTTTCTGAGTCTTTAGATCCTGTTTACGATAATTTTATGGAATCCGAATAGGCCGGGATCCGAACGATTCTGACTTTGGATTTATTTGCCTCATCCAGCTTCGTAAATTCAGAGTTATTGCTGATATACTCAGGTACAATAGCCTTCATTTTTCCCACCAGCTTAAAGGCATCGCCTTGCTTGCACAAATCGGTAAGGCTTTCTATATCATTCAGCACTTCCTTATACGATTTGTTTACAACCTTCGCAATTTTTATTTTTTCATGATGCGTGGGTAAAGTCTTCTCCTTTTCATTCAACAGCTCTTCATATAATTTTTCACCCGGTCTCAGCCCCGTATAGACCACCTTGATATCCTTATCCGGCGCCAGTCCCGACAGCTTGATCATATTGATGGCCAGATCGGCGATTTTAACCGGTTCGCCCATATCAAATACAAAGATCTCTCCCCCATGACCGGCGGTGGCTGCTTCCAGCACCAGTTGTACGGCTTCGGGAATCGTCATAAAATACCGGGTAATTTCGGGGTGCGTAACCGTTACCGGGCCGCCATGCTGGATCTGCTCTCTGAAACGCGGGATGACCGATCCGTTAGAGCCGAGCACATTTCCAAACCGGGTAGTTATAAACCTGGTTTTTACATTCGCTGTCACCGTTACGGAATCATCGTCATCGTCCTGGATCAGCCGGGAAAGAAACTCGGCTGCCGGCGGATTATTGGAAGCGTGATTAAGCGACTGAACATATATTTCTGCGATCCGTTTTGACGCTCCCATAATATTGGTAGGATTCACAGCCTTGTCGGTTGAAATCATAATGAATTTCTCAACGCCGAAGCATACCGACAGATCGGCCATATTTCTTGTTCCCAGAACATTGGTAAGGATAGCTTCTTCCGGGTGCTTCTCCATCATTGGAACATGTTTGTAGGCGGCTGCGTGAAACACGATATGCGGCCGGTATTCCTTGAAGGGGATCAACATCCTCCTGAGATTCCTGATACTGGCTATGAAGGTTCTTATTTTAGCCGAAGGGTATTTTTCTTCAAGCTCAAGCTGGATTTCATGCAGGGGGGATTCGGCCTGATCGCACAAAATAACCATTTCGGGATGATAAGACATCACCTGCCTTACAATTTCCGAGCCGATAGAACCCGCTGCGCCGGTAACCAGTACCCGCTTTCCGAAAAGCTCTTCTGAAACCAGCTGGTTATTGATCACGATCGGTTTACGCGGAAGCAGATCCTCTATCTTTAAATCCTGGATCTGGCCAAGGCTTAATTTGCCGCTCACCCATTGTTCGGAAGGCGGAACAGTTTGCACTTTGATGCCTAAGTTCAGGCATTCGTCAATAAGAACGCGGAACTCAGGGTTGCCGGGTTGCCCGTTAGGCAGGATAAGCTTGTCAATCCCGAATTTTTTATGCAGTTCCGATAATTCCCGGGTATGATATACTCTTTTCTGCTCAATGGTACTGTTGATCATCTTGCCACCCGCCTGGATGAATCCGCTGACTACAAAATTGTGATCTTCAGCCGCTTCGATGGCCTGTTTAACAAGAATGGCATGGTCGTCTGACCCGTAAATCAACACCTTTTTCACATCCGTAACGGCAAAGCTCTTCGCTAAAATATACACTTCTTTGATAGAGGTACGGAACATAATGAGCAGGGAAGAACTGATAAAAAAGTTCAGCACCAGCAAAGTAGGCATATCAAGCGCAGGAATGGGATATACCCTGGCGGCAATGATCGCCGAAAATACCGGGTACAAAAGGCTGACTACCAGGATGGAAGAAAATATCCGGAACATATCCTTTGTATTGGAATAGCGGATAAGACCGGTATAAATGCGCATCAGGTAAAAAACAGCGAGGGTTAACAAACTGAACAATCCCGCGTGAATGAAAAAATGCTCCCGGACCAGTACCGGAAAACGAAACTGCTGTAAAATAAAATACGACAGCGAGAATGAGGTAGTAACAATAACCGTATCAACGATCAAAATGATCCAACGGGGTACCATAAAGGGTTTGTTGTAAAGAATCTTCATATTTAAGAACAGTATTATAATTCGGACTATTCAATTACCCGGTTTTTGAATACAATACTGGAATTTTAAAAATATATACAGCAAGCAAAAGCAACCTGCGGTTAACATACCTTTAACAGGAAGTGGTAAAACATGAATGATACTGGAGACTAAATCTTCTCTTTCTGACTCAGAATGGATTTTCCAAGAATAGGAATTGGGGTTTTAACAGAAAAGAGCGCGAAAAGTAACAATCCGTTGCAAAGGTGTAAAAAAAAAGTCAGATATTCTAACTTTTCGTCCTTTTTATCCTATATCAATTCCAATGATCGCAACTTTACAGGCATATATCTTTATCTGCGGGTCAAAATCGCGATGTAAATTGTTATTGGCCTTTATATTAATTTGTATTTCCGCCTCTCTTATCTTAGTTTCTATATCTTAATCCCGGACGTCCTTCATTTGTTACCCGTCAACCGGCAAGAATTAATGAAATTTTTCCTGCCACTTCAACATTCCGCCTTCCAGATTCCTGGTGTTGGTAAATCCCAAAGTTTCGAGAAACCCGCAGGCTTGTCCGCTTCTGTTGCCACTGCGGCAATACAATATCACTTCCTCATTTTTCAGATCTTTTATTTCATCAATGAGCTTATCCCGGATCTGCCCTAACGGTAGAAGAATGCCTCCTATATTATATTCTGCATTCTCGTTGGGCTCCCTGACGTCTATGAGGTGAAGCTTTTCACCATTCTCTATCCTGGATTTCAGATCTTCCACGGTAATTAGTTCCATTTCTGTTGTTGGCTTTTACTTGTTACGTTAATATTCGTGTGAGGATGACGGGGCGTTGGGTAGGCTTCCGTCTAAATTATCCTCTTTTATCACAGGTTTATTGGGCGATATCCAGATATCCATCATCTGGCCTCTCCTGATCTGGTTAGCAACGCCATTCCCATTATAAGGCGCCGGCTGCTGCCTGAAAACAAAAGCCGCCGCTGTGTCGGCTATGGCTCCATCCGCTATTATACTGCCGGGAATGATCCCGTTTGCGTCCAGCAGCGCTATGGCTTCCTCGTAATTCATTCCAAAAAGGTCCGGCACGGGTATCCCCACACTTCCTATCCCTGATCCCAGCACCAAAGATATAACAGAACCCATTGTGATTTTCGTTCCGGGCTTTATCAGCTTGTTAATATGCAACTGTTCGAGCACCGCATTTTTGGCGATGTCGGGTTTGTAGGTAACGTCGCCCAGTTTCAATCCTCTTGTTTTCAATTCCAGCTCCGCATTCCTGAAACTCATACCTACCAGGTTGGGCATCTCTATTTCGGGAGGAACCGCCCGGTTAACGGTTAAATATACGATCCGGTTTACCTTAACGGATGCGTCCGGCTCCGGAAACTGTTTGACCACGGTAAGAGGTGCCAAGGTATCGTAGTAAACCGAATCCTGTATCCACACATCGAATCCCTGCTGATGCAGCAAATCGGTGGCTTCCTTAATATTTTTATTATTCACATCCGGAACTTTCAGATACGTACCGTGATGGGTAAAATACCGCAGGGATTGCAGGAAGAGGAAGATCAACAGGACAACCAGCACCACCGCACCCAGTATATTTACCCATAAAGGCCGGTGAGTAATCACTTTAAACATATATAAATTAAAAATTGAAAGGTGGTTTCATCAACTAAACGCTTCTTTCCAAAGCATCTTCGATCAATGCCGAATAAAAATCCTTCAGAGACCAGTTTAAAGCCCTCACCTGTTGCGGAACTATGCTCGCTTCACTTTGACCCGGTACTGTATTGATCTCAAGCAGGTAAGGATTTTCATCCTCGGAATTAACAATAAAATCCATTCTTACAATGCCCCTGCAATTGAACAGCCGGTATATTTTTTCGGCGTTTTGTTGTATTTTATTTTCTGTTTCCTTTGGGATCTTCGCCGGGGTAATCTCGGTGGACACCCCGCTGGTATATTTAGCCTCAAAATCAAAAAATTCTTTCCCGGTAATAACTTCCGTGATCGGCAGCACCCTTATTTTTTCCCCCGTTTTAAATACACCAACGGTAAATTCCCTTCCGTTTATACATTCTTCCACTAAAACCTGATTGTCTTCCCGGAATGCTTTTTCCAGGGCCGGGGCCAGTTCCGCCGCCGCTTTCACCTTACTCATGCCGATACTCGACCCGCCGTTGTTGGGCTTCACAAATACCGGCAACTGCAATTGCGATAATATCTCCCCTGGAGATAACGGATTTTCCCGGAAAAGATGTACGGATCTCGCCACTTTAATGCCACTGAAAGCAGCTACTGCCACCGTATATCTTTTGTTGAAGGTAAGAGCCGATGTGGAGGCATCGCAGGAAGTATAAGGTATGTTCAGCAAATCGAAGTAACCCTGCAACTTTCCATCTTCTCCGGGCGTACCGTGGATACCAATCAAAACGGCATCAAATTTTAGCGTCTCCCGGTTGTAATTCACAGAGAAATCATTTTTATCCACCGGTACCCGCTCGTCCCCCGATTGGAGAAACCAGCCCTCCGGGGTGATATCAATGGTGTATATATTGTACTTTTCCCGGTCTATGTTGTGCTCGATAGTGAGCGCGCTTTTATAGGAAATAACAGCTTCGCCTGAATAACCGCCGGTAACAAGTGCAATATTGGGTTTCATATACTGTAACCAGTTTGCATGCAAAGAAACGATTTTTGATCTCAATTTAAAAAAACAAGGGTGAAGTATCATTTATCAATGTCTTCACCCTGAAACGGGAAATATCACCCGTTTGTAATATGACGCAATGCGTCATTAAAGAAGTTTGGTTTTTTTCTCCCGGACACCGGCATTTCTATGCAGACATCAAAGGTGTAACCTGTCTTTTTTTGCCAGCAGTTCCTCCACCGTTTCCCGGTACATCTCATCGGGAACGCAACAGTCCACCGGGCATACTGCCGCGCATTGCGGTTCTTCATGGAATCCCTGGCATTCCGTACACTTATCCGGTACAATATAATAGATATCTACACTTATCGGAGGATTGCGCTGATTTACATCCATCATACTGCCATCCATCATCGTATATTCACCTTTTACACTGGTACCGTCGGTTATTGCCCATTCAACACCACCTTCATAGATAGCATTGTTCGGGCATTCCGGCTCGCAGGCCCCACAGTTGATACATTCTTCCGTTATCTTAATGGCCATACTAATTTACAATTTTTTTGATAAATTTTAGTAATAGATTTGGGAGCGTATTTCAAATTTTCGCAGGCGGGTGAAACACCTGCCTGTAGAACGCACTACCGGTAGGTTTCCACCAACCGGAATGTTGCAGATGGAGTGAAAATTTGGGATGCACCCTAAATTTGCACCTCAAAGATAACTAAGCTGAATTGAAAATCCATGTTGAATTTACAACAACGAATACAGATACTATCGCTTTTACGGGAATACATAACAGGCAACGATCCTGAGTGGAGCCAGGTCAAAGCCGAAGCGACCCGGCAGAATCCCTGGTTCATACCGGACTTTATTGAAATTGCCGTTCAGAATATAGCCGTTCATTTCCTGGATCCCGTTAAACTGAATAACTGGGTGGGTCTTTATCATTTACCGCAACAACAGCCGGCTCCTGCCAATATAGGGATCACTATGGCGGGTAATATCCCCCTGGTGGGATTTCATGATTTTTTGTGCGTTTTTATTTCCGGGCACCGGCAAACCATCAAGCTATCCTCGAAAGACCCGGTACTCCTGAAGCACATTATTCACCAGATGACTTCCCGGGAGGAAGCAATCGCGGAACATATAACGATAGCGGACAGGCTGAAAGGATGCGATGCCTATATCGCAACGGGATCTGATAATACGGCAAGATACTTTGAATATTATTTCAGGAACCATCCTCATATCATCCGGAAAAACCGGACCTCCGTTGCTATTTTAAAGGGCAACGAAGATGCCGATACGCTGAATAAACTGGCCGATGATGTGTTTCTTTATTTCGGATTAGGTTGCAGGAACGTTACTAAAATATATGTGCCATCCGGCTATGACTTTCTGCCCCTGCTGGAAGTATTTAAAAAGTACGACCGGCTGATGGAAAATCATAAGTACAAACACAACTATGATTACAACCTTGCTATCCAGATCATGAATCAACGGTTGTATATGACCAACGGCTGTGTAATATTATCTGAAAACGCTTCCGTTTTTTCGCCTATCAGTGTGCTGCATTTTGAATATTACAACCAGGAAGAGGATATCGGTAAAGCGCTTGACCCCAATGAGCTTCAATGCATCGCCGGAACAGGGAAAAACGCTTTTGGAACCGCCCAGTCTCCCTGTTTAACCGACTATGCCGACGGTGTTGATACCCTGCTTTTTTTGAAACAGATCCGCGGAAAATAGAATGGAGAACACAATCATTGCTTTTGCAAAAATCTAACATTCCTTAACATTATTATTATCCGATCCTTTGTAATTTCACATCGTTTCTTGAAACATAAAAGATGCTTCTTAATCATTTGTTAAGCCTTTTGTGACGAAATGTCATTTATAAAGACTTTATTTATTTTGTAATGCACAGGGCATAGCTTTTGATTGACCTGAACATGTATTTTTATATCTATTTATGAAAACTTATATGCAAATGAATGTAAAACAAGTAGTAATTACCGTATTGATAAGCGCCGCTACTGCCTTTGGAGTAATGTATGCTTACAATTCGTATGTTAAAAAACCAACAGCGGTGCAAAACAATGTAAACATACCTGCAAATTACGCAGGATTGTTTAATGGCGATAATATTCCCGGTCCGGTGGATTTTGAACAACCCGCTAAAGTAGCTGTTCCTGCTGTTGTTCACATCACCACGGTAATCGGGCAGGCGGAAGCCAGCAACAACCTGCCACGCAGAAGCAATCCTTTCCGGGGGCTGGTTCCCGACGATTTTTTCGATGATTTTTTTGGCAATGGCCCCAATATCCAAAGGATGCCGCAAAGAGCATCCGGCTCAGGCGTAATAGTAAGTCAGGATGGTTATATTGTTACCAACAACCATGTAATTGACGGCGCCAGTGAAATCAAAGTCAGCCTCAACGACAAGTCGAGTTATACGGCGAAAGTGATCGGAGCGGATGCAAGCAGTGACCTTGCGGTTTTAAAGATTGAAGCTAAAAATCTTCCGTTCCTGTTGTATGGTAATTCGGATAATGTGAACGTAGGGCAATGGGTTTTGGCCATCGGCTACCCGTTGAACCTGGAAACAACGGTAACAGCAGGCATTGTGAGCGCCAAAGGAAGAAACCTGGGACTGAATGCCCGTAAAAGTCAAACGCCGATAGAATCGTTTTTACAGACGGACGCGGCAGTGAACCAGGGTAATAGTGGTGGCGCCCTGGTGAATACCAATGGCGAACTGATCGGTATCAATTCGGCCATCGCCTCCCCCACCGGAACATATGCGGGATATTCATATGCCATTCCTGTTAATATTGTGAAGAAGATAGTAAACGACCTGATCCAGTTTGGCATGATACAAAGGGCTTATTTGGGCATCAGTTACCTGCCGGATGAAGCCCCGGATTCGGAGAAAGAAAAACTCGGTTTTAAACAAGGACAGGGAGTGTATGTAAGAGAAGCTGCCAAAGACGGCGCAGCCGCTGCTGCGGGAATCAAATCCGGTGATTATATCAATAAGATCAATGGCGTTACCGTCTCCTCGGGAAATGAAATGGTGGAAAAGATTGCAAGGCTGAGACCAGGAGACAAAATCTCCGTTTCCTACCTGAGAAATGGAAAAGAAAACACCGTGGACATAACCCTTAAAAACAAAGCGGGTACCTACGATATTGTAAAAACGTCCATACTCGACGACTTTGGAGTGGATTTTGTAACTTTAGACAAGAAAAAGGCCAGTGAATTTGGACAAACAGGGGGTGTGGTAGTGAAGAAAATCAATCCCAACGGACTGATTGATGCGCAAACCAGGATGCGTGACGGCTTTGTTATTTTGCGGGTCAATGACAAGCCCGTCACTTCGGTTGACCAACTGACCGACGCCGTTCAAAAAGCCGGAAACAATATTAAACTCGATGGATTTTATCCGGGGTTTGAGGGGCTTTATACCTACAATATTACGAGGGAATAATACCAGGTGTAAAGAAACAAGGGTATAAATACAAAGAGAGAATGTCCGGACCACGATTGCCGGACATTCTTTTTTAATAGCCGTATATACACGCCGCATTATAAATCAAAGTTTACGAATGGATACCGTTGTTATGCACCCGGAGCCGGAAAATAAGAGGAAAGGTATATTTCGCCTGAGCAGGCTTTCACTCCGTCATCAGATCCCCTTGCTGGTGAGCGTTCTTCTGTGTGCCGTTATCCTGATCTTTGGTTTAATATCTTATCTGACGCTGAAAAATATCGAGATTAAAGCGGGGAAATACCGGCTCCTTGATCTTGCCTCCCAGGTAAGCATTATGATCGAAGGTTCTCTGAAAGATATTTTTATAGACATTGAAGAGAGTATCCCCGACCAATCGGTACGAGCCTATTTGAAAAACCCTTCCCCCGGCGCGGGTCAGATAATATTGAAATCGCTTAACCGTATTGGCAGGGAAAAATCCTCCGTTTATGCAGAATTGAGAGACAGCAGTTTTCGTACCCTTTTGACGGCCGAAAAAACACCTCGTTTTCTGCCGGCGGAGAGAATATTTTTCCCTGTGAATGCGGCGGGTAAAACCGGGAGCAGAATGGGGAATCTATACCAGGCAGATAACCTGATTTACTTCCCGGTAATTATTCCTGTAAAAGACGACAAAGATGTAATCGGGTATATCACCTGTTATCGCCTTGTAAAGATCACTTCCAAATTATTAACCCAGTTTTCAAAACTTGCGGGGAGAAACGCTTCCCTGTATTTCGGCAATGCAGACGGAAGCCTTTGGACCAACCTGGTACACCCTGTTTCTTATGAATTACCGGTTAAAAGCACACCCACGGGGGGGGTGTTTGAGTATGGATCAACGGAAAAAAACAAACGGATCGGAACATTTAATTACATCAAGGATACGCCCTGGATACTGGTGCTTGAATTTCCGGGTTCGGCATTCGTTTATACCTCAACCCAATTCTTCAACTGGCTGCTGCTTTCAGGATTAATCCTGATAATTGCCGGTTTTATAGTCACCTGGTTGCTGACCCGGTATATTACCCGACCAATCAATGCATTAACCGGTGCTACCGCTGCCGTTGCTAAAGGAAATTATCCCGAAAGCGTTGCGGTGCAGGGGGGTGAGGAAGTGCGCAAACTGGTTCGTTCGTTTAACCTAATGTCGGAAAAACTGAAAGATGCGCAAACCACGATGGAACACCAGATTTCGGAAGCCAACCAACTGAATGGTCAGTTGCGTAGCCTTTCCGCACATATGGAGAATATAAGGGAAGAAGAAAGACGGAGAATTGCCCGGGAAATGCACGATGAACTTGGCCAGTTATTAACGGGTTTTAAAATGGATGTTTACCTGTTGAAAAAGAAATTAAAGGATACTGAAAATGCTGATATCAAAGAAAAAATCACCGCTCTTGAAGATGCCGCGGGTGAAGCCATGCAATTTGTAAGAAAACTGTCTTCTGAACTTCGTTTGGGGCCTTTGGAAGACCTGGGACTGGTGGCCGCACTGGACTGGTATTGCAGAGAATTTACCAGGCGGTTTCAAATTCCGGTCAATTTTCAAAGTCATGTTGATCAGTTGGGTCTGCCACCCATGCAGAAGAGCGGTTTATTTCGTATATTCCAGGAATCACTGACGAATGTTGCCCGCCATGCCCATGCCACACAGGTGGATGTCAGCCTGGACGTGCATGAAGATACGCTGTTGTTTATAATAAAAGATAATGGGCAGGGATTCAACTATAAGGAGAAAGGGAAAAAGAAGACACTCGGACTCTTAGGAATGAAAGAAAGAGCCATCATGCTGCAGGGTACCTTAAAAATTACCTCTGTTATAAACCGGGGCACCACCGTTGAAATCACTGTTCCTCTCCATGGATCATCCGATCATCTAAAAATCTAAAAATGAATTTTATGAAACTTATTTTTCTGTCTCTTCTGCTTGGCATTACTATGATCGCCTCGGCCCAGGAAACAAAAAAGCATTCCTCCTTTAGCAAGGAAAAAATGGAAGAATGGCTTCCGTCAATGACCCTGAGCCTGGGCGGGAGTTTTCAAAATTTCAGCAACCTCAATACCCGTCTGAAAAGCCTGCCCCAATACGAACAATTAAAAGTATATACTCCTACTCTTTCATTGGGATGGTTTAAGGAGAGAGACCGGATTATTTCTGATGTCGGCATCACCTTCGGGAGCAGTATGGGCAATTGGCGGAAGCACAAACAAAGTACGGTCCGCTATATCGGTTTCAACGCGAATGCCGGTTACGATGTATTGAACAACGAAAAAATAACTTTGTATCCCCTTGCGGGACTTGGGTATCAAACCTATCAAACCATCCTGTATAAAGATAATTCCAATGTAAATTTCAACGACGTGCTGACCTCGCCGGTAATCCAAAACAGTATCAATTCCATATCCTTTTACAACGGATTCTGGGTGTATCGCTTAGGCGCAGGTGTATTGTTCACCTCTCCCAAACATCCGCAGGGTTCCATCGGTTTACAAGCCGGCTACACCGGCAGTTTTCAGAAGAGATCGTGGAGAACCAAAGACAACCAGATCTTGCAAAACACGCCGCGGGATATGGTTTCCCAATTTTATTTCGGAGTTATTTTTACCCATAAACCGCAGATGAAATGAGATCTTAAACAGGCATCTCTTTTAACACTTTGGTGGCCACGTTAATCGCCTCGTCAATTTCATCTTCGGTATGCGCGGCGCTGATATACCATAAACCGCGTCCGATTATCCGGATCTTATGGTCGTGCATCGCGCTGATGAATTTACCCAATTTAACGCGATCAAGCTTCAGGGTATCCCGGTAGTCGCGTACCGCATCCATATCGGTGAAAGCGATATTAAACATAGGGCCCGGACCCTGCACTAAAAGATTCTGACCACTTTGAACTGCTGCCTGTTTTAACCCATCCATCAATTTTTTTCCATAGCGGAATAAACGTTCATAGGGCTGTTCAGACTCCAGGATCTCAATCGTTGCCAAAGCTGCAGCCACAGTCGGGTTACCGGAATTCATCGTTCCTGCGAGAATGACCTTCCCTTCTTCCACCAATTTCATCCATTCTTTTTTACCCACCAGGGCGCTGATAGGATAACCGCTGCCCATTGCCTTGGCGAAAACAGATAAATCGGGAACCACACCGAAGTAAGTTTGTGCCCCGCCCAGGCTGACTCTAAAACCCGTGATCACTTCATCAAAAATCAGGGTGATCCGGTATTGATCGCATAGCTCCCTGAGACCCTGCAAAAAACCTTCCCGGGGAAGAATGCAACCGTTGTTACACATTATAGGCTCAGTTATTATGGCTGCAATTTCTTCATGCCGTTCAGAAACTACTTTCTTCAACAATTCGAGATCATTCCAGGGCAGGATAATGAATTCATCTCTCGCATGCGCCGACAAACCGGCGGTCCAGGGGTACACGTTGGGGTTATCCCTGCTGCCCAAAGCCTCCGGAGACGGGGTGGACAAACCCCAGGCCACATTATCCAGCCAACCGTGGTAATGCCCTTCAAAACGTAGGAATTTCTGTTTTCCCGTCTTTGCACGGCTTACCCTAAAAGCCGCCTGCACCGCTTCCGAGCCATCCAAAAAAAAGCGCATCAACTCCGCCGAAGGAATGATCCGGTTCAGCTTTTCCGCCAATTCAACCTCTTTGATATGCTGCCCGGCAAAAATTTGCCCCGTTGCAGAATAATCCGCTACAGATTTCAACACATGGGGATGGGAATGTCCCAAAATGAGCGGTCCCTGGCTTAAGGTAAAGTCGAGGTAATCGTTCCCATCTACGTCAGTAATATGGCTCCCTTCACCTTTTGTATAAAATATGGCATGGGGATGATTGTATTTCCTGAATTCAGAAGACACACCTCCTGCTAAAACCTTTTTTGAACGCTCTAATAATTGGGCCGATTTTGTATAACTCATGTTTCTAATTTAATATATTCAGGTGAAATTAATTCAATCCAAGTTCATGAAAAATATTGAGATCGAAAAAGGAAAGTGCCGAAAAAGCCTGGGTTAAATGTTTCCTGGAACGACCCCCGATCAATACTGTAGCCACATCCGGCTGGTGCAATGCCCATACCAGAGCTAAGTGCGAAGTTGAATAGCCTGTAATATCCGATATCTTTTGAAGCTGATTGAGTCGCTGAAAGGAAGTTTCATTAAAATAAATATCCTGATGCCCTTTGATCAGGGAAAACCGGGTATTTTTTTTTACTCCATTTTTATATTTACCGGTAAGAAATCCTGCCCCTAAGGGGCTATATGTTACAATTTCAATTTCATTCTCAACAGATATTTGCACTACTTTTTCATTGACTTCTCTGACTGCAAAGTTGTTATTATTTTGTATAGACTTAAACAGGCTGCTTCCAATTTCTTTTTGCAGCAGAAGGATATTGTTAAGCTGATCTGCATTAAAATTACTTACCCCTAACATTTTTACTTTTCCGGATTTTACAAGATCATTAAAGGTATTTACTATTTCAATATCTTCAAGTGCAGCATCCCAACGGTGTAAATAAAGAAGGTCAAGAGAATCCGCTCTTAAACGTTTCAAACTCTTGTTTACGGAATCTATAATTTGTTTCGAAATATAGGGAGGAAGTATTTTTGTTGCTATAAGAACAGAAGCAGACGCCGGGCCGCGATCAACTCTCCAATCACCTATAATGCTTTCCGATGCTCCGTCACCATACGCTGAAGCGGTATCGAAAAAAGTGACCCCGTTTTCCACTGCATAATCCATTAGAGAAAACGAAATGCGCTTATCTATTTCTCTGCCAAAAGTTACACAACCCAGTCCGATAGAACTAAAGGCTTTATTGATACAGGGTATAAAAGTTCTTCCCATTATATTCTTATTTATAAAATCCAACGCATATTACAACTCCGATTCTATATATTTTGGTTTAACACTGATCAAGATGAGAATACTGATTATCATTGTTAAGGCCGCAATTTGATAAACAGTGCTGAGATTGACATCCAAGTCCCTCAAAACACCGCCGGCATAAAGCCCCACCCCGCCAATAATTGTCGCCACTAAATTTAATATACCATATCCCGTAGCCCGGTAACGGGGATAGGTTATCAGACAGAGGACAGGCATCATGTTCGTATCAATAAAAGACTTGGTAAGAGAATAAAGCATAAAACATATCACTGCCACCGGAAGAATATCCGTATAACTTGCGATAAAAACGCTGGGTGCAGCAACACATAAACCGATAACGGGTACGAGGATCCTTGCGCGTGGGTTAGACCGGCTCCACCGGTCAGCCCAATATCCTCCTAATAATAACCCCAGAATGGCAGCCGGATATAAATATCCCGTAGCATATAAGCCGGCTACCCCCTGCGTAAGATCGAAATGTTCCTGGAAATAAGTGGGGAGCCAGCCTACCACCAGCCAGGCAACTACGCCAAGCAATCCCCATGCAATAAGTACCAGAATATAGGAACGGAGTTTAAACAATACTTTGACCGAATGTAAGAAACTGACTTTATCCTCAGTTTTTCTCGAAGCGATCTCAACCTGGCTTTTGGGAGCATCTTTTAGTAATAAAACGAGTAAGACTGCATAAGCAATCCCAAAGATACCCAGAATGATAAAAATGGTATTCCAACGATGATTCTCTGCAACCCAGCCTCCCAGGAATCCCAAACCCGAACCTATCATAATCCCAACCATGTGAAAGCCCACAGCCAGAGAACGGGTATGAGATTTATGATATTCCACTATAAGGGAAAGCGCTGCCGGAATATAACAAGCTTCGCTTATGCCCATTAGCGCCCGGGTAATTAATAAGTGGTTAAATGTAGTAGAATAAGCCGTTAACCAGGTTACCAACGACCATAAAAACACGCTTGCGATAATTACAAGGCTCCGGTTAAACTTGTCGGCGAGAAATCCCGCAAAAGGGCTTGCTAAACCATATACCCACAAAAATACGGAGGTAAGCAACCCAAACTGGGCATCGGTCATAGGGATGGCATCAACTATGGATACCCGCATTGTAGTGATAATGATACGATCCAAATAATTTAAGCAACCCACAATCGCCAACAACACAACGACCAACCACGCGCGTTTAGGTAATTTCGACTTTACTGACCCGGCAACTATATTCATAAAAATTAGTTTTCCAAATAATCATTGATATATTTCGTTGCGCCGAATTCACAAGCAGTCAAATTTATTAGTTCCAAATAGTGAAACCCGAAACTAAGAAGTGTATTGCCACAACTGTTAAGAATTGATCCATAGACAGCTCCTTATCAGGATAGTTATTCACCAACTGGTCCATCCTCCGTCAACTAAAAGATTATGCCCGGTGATATAAGACGATGCCGCGGATGCCAAAAAAATAACCGGACCTTTTATATCGTCATCTTCGGCAAATCTTCCCAATGGCGTTAATTTCTTATAATTCTCAATAAATTCACTTCTGTCAGCGTCTATGCCCGGGCCATATCCGCCTGGGCTTATACAGTTCGCTCTGATGTTGAACTTTCCATAATAATTAGCCAGCCATTTTGTAAACCCAACCATACCCCATTTATCATAGGTATAACCTACAGGGCTTGTCATTCCCGTTTTGCCATACACCGGAAAATTAGGACCTACTGCGCCCTGAATAGAACCAATATTAATAATATTACCCGCCTTCTTTTCACGCATGATCCTGATAACAGATTTTGTTAATAGCATAAGCCCGGTAGTATTAATGATCTGCGAACTTTCTATATCTGCCTTACTCAATTCCTCCAGGTCTTTCATACCCTCTCTTGAAACCGCATTGTTCACTAAAATATCAATGGTTCCGTATTTGTTATACACGCCATCAACAAAACACTCAATGGATTGTTCTTCAGACAGATCAAGCGACCAGCCTTCTGCTTTAAATCCTTCGTCCACGATGTTTTCCGCATAGGCTTCACATTTTTCTTTATCCCTTGAAGCAATAATTACATGAGCGCCCGCCTGGGCAAGAGCGAGAGAAATTGGTTTTCCAAAATAGCCGGCGCCTCCCGTTACAATAGCTACTTTACCATCTATTCTAAAAATATTCATACAGCTTGTTTTTATGTGAGCGACCACTGCCCCGGCGTAATGATATGCTCCGGAACATCTTCAAACCGGGACTTAATTAATTTTTTAATCTCATAGCTAAGTCCTGCGGCAGAAGAAATAATACCAGAGCTCTGGGTCTTATCAGGCTTACCTTCTTTGTTAGAAATACCATAATTCATTCCCAGGGCTACTGTTCGCAGCGTAAGCCTTGATATATTATATCCACGTAATTTCGAATACTCCATATAGTTTTCTATAAAAAGACCTTCAATAAGCCTCCTGGCCCCGGCTCTCCGTATCCGCCCGTAACTATTATTGATTCCGGGTCACAAAAAAATAAATTGCTGGTAAGAGGCATATTTGTATCAATTGAAATCAACACCCTTCCTTCGGATGATAACTTATGTATGGACTTCATACCATAATGCGCCACCCAAACATTTCCATCCTGATCCAGGGCTAATCCATCTGGTAAATTATCTGTTTCTTTTTCCGATGAGTGTGTAGGCAACTCCGAAAAAACTCCAATAGCGCCGTTTATACTACCGGCGTGCTCCAACGATATCTTTACAATTCTGTTATTATAGCTCTCGGCTACGTATAATGTTCTCTGATCAAAAGACAGGACGAGTCCATTAGGGTAGTCTAAATTATCAGCCAAAATTCTTTGCTCTCCATTTATCCCCGAAAAACATACCTTACCTTTATTCCGGACAGAATCCGTAAAATATATATTCCCGTCATCATCTGTGATCAAGTCGTTTGGACAATAAACCGGGGCGTCTGCACAATATTTCTCTATCTCATTTTTTATAAATCTCCCCTTACTATCAAACCTCCTTACCGCAGCAAGTTTAACATCGCAAATCAAGTGGTCATCATCGGGTAAAACAATTTGTCCGTTTGGACAATCTGAAAAAGCCCATTCCGTTATTTTCTTCTCAGTATCCATTTTTAATATGGTCCCGCCCGAAAGCGTAGTGCAATAGATATTTCCTTTGCTATCCATTGCCGGTCCTTCCGTATAAAAGGGCAGATCGCTTATTTTTTCTGTTCTTCTTGCTGAATTATTTACATTCATATCACCACACCCTTTCAAACGGAAATAATGGTTTACGCCTGTTTTTATATTTAAAGAGCGTCATATCCGCCTGCGTCACGCCAGGAGTATTTACCTGGATTATGACAGGACATACAGGTTCATAGGCTGCAATCGGAGCATTAACCCCTTTGGCAATAATAACGTCAAAACCTTTAGGATGAATATTAAAAGCGGTCAGTTGCCGAAGGCTGCAGGGAAAAGCACGCAAAGAAGTCAGCATGATGGTGTTCCCTTTCTCTGTCTGCACTATAGCAATTCTTCCCATGTCAAAATTTACCTGTCCGCCATGTCTTGGATCTGTTTCTTTAAACTTTCCTTCGCTTAATGCGACAAGCCTCGCATTGATAACCAACTGCTTTGATTCATCTTCATCGTTCGATATGTTTATCTTAAAACAAGCTCCCGGTTCATATTGTTCAGCTTGTCTTACAGCGTTGGGATCGTACAAACAAATAAAACATTTGCTATTCCCCGATCGTTCTAATATTTCCAATAAAAACGTGCTGTTGCCGGGTGCTCCTCCGCCTACATTATCACCCATGTCAAGCATCAGAATCGGCTTTTTGCTTTCAGCTATTAATGGCAAAACAGACGAGATATCTTTTTTTACCCCAACGAAAGCTTCTCTGTTTTCAATAATATAATCTTCTATTTTTCTACCAATAGAAAGAGCCCGCTTTTCATTGTTATCTGTTATCACAATTACAGAACTCCCCATTTCTTTTACATCGGCATAGGGAAAACCCAAAACGATGCTTACTGACAATATATCTTTTTCTTTGCTTAGCTGCGTAGCATAATCATACAGGCTTTTACAGGGATCTTTTCCGGTATATTGCTGCTCAATACTAATGGCTAATGGTATCTGAAATAAGAATGACGATGGTTTTATTGCTTTTTTAAGATAACGGATAAGCATATCCGCTGCTTCTTTACCTACCTGACGCTGATCTACATGAGGATTGGTTTTATAAGCGACGAGGCCATCGGTGGCTGCAACCATTAACGAACTCACGTTTGCATGTGGGTCAATAGTGCCAATAATAGGAATATTTCCTCCCACTCTTTCCCGTAATAAGCTCAGCCAATGGCCATCCATATCTCTAAAAACTTCACTGACCGCAGCGCCATGAGGTACCACAAGACAACCGTCCACAGGCAGGACACGCTCCAGCTCATCCATCATTTTTTGCAACAAATGGTTATATGTTTCTGATGCTATTATTCCACCGGGAGTAGCTTCAGCATACATAACAGGTAACAGCTCTACCCCTTCCCGTTCCAGCACTTCAATCATTCCACCTATCTCGTGGTGAGCGTCTTTATACTCCAGAATCATATCATCTCCAAACAACCAATGTCCTTTTTCAAAATCAGGCAGAGTTGTCAACTCATCCAAAAAAGTATTGGATTCATGATAAATTCCCAATAATGCTATTCTTAATGACATCATTTATTTTTTTAGCAGGCAGCAATTACATCCACTTCAAATTTCAGTAAGTCTCCCAGGCAACCGATAAGAGTGGTCCGTGCCGGATAGGGTTCATCAAAAAATTCTTTATAAATAGTGTTGAATGATGCCAGATACTCCTGCTTTCCAATATAATTACGTACCTGAACTACGTCTTTGAACCCAAGTCCAGACGCATCCAGAACAGCCTTCAAATTCTGAAATGATCTCCTACATTCTTCTTCAAAAGTTCCTGAAACGATTTTCCCCTCCCTGTCTGTGGATGCCTGCCCCGAAATAAAAACATAATTCCCTGATTGAATAGCAGGCGAAAAAGGCAGGTGGCTTTGCGGTACATTGGCGCCTGTAATTATTTTCTTTTTTTCTGTCATTATATAGATTTTTTTTCTGTTTATTGCCACGAATTACACAAATGGACACGAATTACCTGCCTGACGGCAGGTCTTACTTACAGCCACATTCGTGGCAATCTCTGTAATTAGTGGCTTGAAATCATTTCCAAACAGCTTCTTAGCTATTAACAATTGATTGGGGAATGGATTCAATCTTTTCCAGTATTGCTCTTACCTGGTCATCCTGCCATTCCTTGTGAGCGTTCCCTAATGGTCCTTTTGTCTTCCCGATATCAATATTATATTTTAATAACATAGCTTTCCGGAGGAACGTCCAGACGTTGGGTAAAACCTGTTCTATTGTTTGCTGGAAGGCAAGCATAAACTCCTTGCCAAGTGTATAGTTGCCTTTTACAAACGCTGACATTGCATGCTTGCAGGCTACTCCCCAAACGTTATAAAATGTGCCAATAGCACCTACTGTTCCACAAAGTGTGGCATGGCAAAATAATTCATCAGAGCCGCTGAATAATTTCAGTCTGTCACCTGCCTGGTTATGAACACTGCTGATATTCAGCAATTGATTGGTGGTTAATTTCATCCCGGTTATATTGGGGATTTCGAGCAGCCTTTCTATAAAATCATGTACGTTGCCCGGAATGGAATCATCTCCCAACTGATAGGGGAAAAAGGGCAGGCTGGTAGATGCTGCAATCTTGCTGTAATGAGCCAGTGCCGTATCTGCATTTCCTGTATAATAAATAGGCGGTACGGAAGAAATACCATCAACGCCACATTTTTCAGCATGTTGCGCCAACCGGATGGATTCTGCCGTAGTAAGCGATCCCACGTGAACAATAACAGGAATTCTTCCGGCAGATATTTTACTCACCACTTCGGTTGCTTTTTTTCTTTGCTCTTCTGTGAAGAGTAAGCCCTGTCCGGTAGATCCGAGGATATACAAACCATCCAATTGCTGGGAAATAAATAATTCCACCAGTTTCTCCATTTCTTCATAAGCCGGCTCACCGTTATCAAGAACGGGGGTAAACATTGCAGGCCACAAGCCTTTAAATTTTTCTTTCATTTGAACATTCTATTTTGATTGTTATTTTTTTATCTGAGATTTAAGGTATTCAAAAGTTTCATTTGCACTATTGAAGTAGCTGTCACCTGATTTTTTAGCGATCTTTGCCGATGAGACGGGATCTTTGAAACCATGACCGGTAACTACACAAACTATATGATCTTTTTTATTTATTTCTCCGTTTTCTACAGCTTTTAAAACGCCCGCAAGGGCAACTGCTCCTGCAGGTTCACAATAAATTCCCTCCATTTTTGCCAGGTCTTCCTGGCATTTGTACACAGCACTGTCTGCTACTGTGTAACCTGTCCCCCGCGTTCCTTTACACGCCTCTAACACTTCATTGCCATCAATTATATTCGGAACCTGCAATCCGCTTATAGCAGTTTGGCTTTTAGGAACCGGCTGTGCTTTAGATAATCCATTCCTAAGCGGACCGGATATGGTATCATTCCCTTCCGGTTGTACACAGTGTACTTTAGGAATTTTAAAATCAGGCTTAATTGCTTTCCATTTATTAAATCCTTTTACTATAGCCAACGTTAGCCCGCCTCCACCCGCGGGTGAAAATACCTGCCCGCCCAATGCCGGCATATCTTCAGCAATTTCATAGGCAATAGTTTGAACACCGGCCATTGCTAAGGAGCTGTATTGATAAGCGCTTATCTGAACAGGACTGCCAAAGTTTTCAGCAATGATATGTAGTCCGTGCATTACCTCACTGGTAACGTTAGGGTCTATTCCAAAATTCTTTATCATTAACGTTTGGGCGCCATACACCTGCATCTGTTGCATCTTTCCTATAGGCACTCCATCCACAACAGCTATATAGCATTTTATTCCTGCCGCTGCACAATATGCAGATAATGCTGCGCCGGTATTACCACTTGATGTGGCAATGCAAAAGTTAATATTTCTCTGTACCAGACCGGATATAGCACCTGCTGCAAATCTATCTTTATAAGAACCTGAAGGGTTAACGATTTCAAGTTTAAAATATAAATGATCAATCCCTAATTGCCTGCCCAATTGTCTGGACTTTATCAATGGCGTATTTCCTTCGCCTAAGGTTAATTTAGCACTCTCCTCAATGTAAGGCAGCAGGTGGCTGTATTTCCATATCCCTTTCATCCGCTTATTTTTTATATTTTTGATGGTCGGATGGAACTTCGCAAACCATCATTTCTCTTGCGCGACAGTAATTTATCATGCTTCGTTTCATTTTAAAATTCATTTGGGAATTGAAGTTTTTTCATTTTATACGTATTAAAGTTGTGCAAAAAACCGCCATCCACCAGTATAGAAGTTCCCGTTATGAAAGAGGCTTCATCAGATGAAAGCCAATAACAAACATTGGCTATTTCCTGCGGATCCCCGGCTCTCTGAAGAGGCGTGTTATCATCCATGTGATCCTTTAGCTGTTCACTTATATTATTACCTGATCCATCTTTATAGTCGCTGCTGAGGTTTGTTTCAATATTGCCGGGACAAACTGCTACAACTCTTATACCTGCGGGGCCATATAAAGCTGCCAGCTCATAAGTAACGCTTTCAATGCCTCCTTTACAGGCAATATAGGCGGGACTATAGCCGGCAGCGTTTTGTGACATTACGCTGGAGATATTGATGATTACTCCCGCTATTCTTTTTTCTTCCATTGCTGCAGCAACATATTTTGCCAGGAATGCCGGGGCAGTTAAGTTGATCTGAAGTGTTTTCTTCCAATTTTCCAGGGAAATGGTACGCATCGTTTCTATAGTGCGCCATGCCGCATTATTGATCAGAACATCTATGCGATCCCATTCTGCGAGGGTTTGCTTAACTATATTTTCTATATAATTAATGTCTTCTAAATTCCCATGACAGACCAGGCAATCGGCCTGGTATTTTTCCCCCAGCACTTCCGCTGCCCGGATTAATCCATCCCGGTCAATATCCGATAAGGCAATGCAAAAATTATTTTCTGCAAATTTTTTAGCCGTTGCCAACCCAATTCCTCCTGCGGCGCCGGTGATGACGACCACTTTTTTATTTTTCATTAGCTTTAATTTATAGTTACTCTTCCCGGCTCAACGATGGGCAATATTGATCCTAAAGCATCTCCCTTCTTTACATAAACAGTCATCCGCACCGATAGTACCATGCCTTCCATGTCTGAAAGTATGGTTGTAACATTACTTGTAAAAGGATCTATAATTTTTCCCAATAACTCTCCTTTTTTGATTGGTTCGCCAGGCTTTTTTTCGCATACGAATATGCCTTCTGAAGGAGCGGGCATTTTACCCTGGAAATAGCCGCTGTCGGGTCTCGGATCCTCAACCCAAAATCTTTTTTCCGGTGCGATGATTTCCGCCTCACCTTCTGCCATCTTCAAATATTTCAATACATTTATGAAACCCTCTTTATAAGCTTTAACCACTTCCTTTCTGGTTCCTGAACCACCACCGTACTCAAGATAAATAGCGGGAATATGCGCATCGCGTGCTACCGAAAGCGTTCTGCCGTTTGGATGATGGTCGGTTCCCCAGATCACCGGCATATTATAAGCCAATGCCAAAGCTCTTTGCTTATTCAATATTTCCTGTGAAGGATGCAGTGTAAATCCCGCCAGGGGATAAATGTCATGTGCAAGACCGCCCGTATGCATATCTATCAGGTAATCCGATGCCCTGATCAGCGTACTTATTTCAAAAGCATTTTTTTCGGATGCAGATCCATCCGGCTTCCCGGGGCATATCCGGGCCAGGTCTAATCCATCTTCTCCATAGCGGCTGCTCATGCGATAAGCGGTAACATTTACTACCGGAACAATTGTCACACTCCCTGAGATCAATAGCTGAGGCAATTCGCCTATTAGCTCCAGGGCCGTTAGCATGGGCTCATATTCATCTCCATGTACTCCTGCTGCCAGCAACACATGCGGCCCGGATTTTTTTCCTTCTATACGAAAGCTTTTAATATGGTCAATGTTCCCCTTCATAATATTTACCTCCGCAAGTCGCGTCATTTGGATTAAAGATGGATAATTCCTTAAACATCAAACGGGCTATTTCCTGATGACCAGTCCCATTCGGGTGAAGAGGGTCATTCAGCCACTCTTTAAAAACATTTATTTTTGAACTGCTTTTTATTGTCTCTTCCCAATACGAATAATTATCAATAAGGATGATACTTTTTTTCTCAGCTGTCTTTTGAATCACCTTCACATATTCAAACAAGCCGGCTCTTTCCGCAGCATATGCCCTGATTATAACATTAGGAGTATGTAAAATGGGAATAGCACCTATTTCCCTCATCTTATCCAATAAAGCGTTCAGGTTGCTTCCAAAGCGCTCCCTGGTCATTTCTTTCCTTGCACAATCATTGGTTCCTATCATCATGGAAATGATATCCGGTTTAAACTGTTCAACCCGCCAGCTAAAATCATCTAGGATATTTTGAGTTATATTTCCGCTAATTGCTGTATTGATAATGATATCCCTGGGCCGGCCCATTTCCCATCTGATTCGCTCGCCAAAAATTTCAGGATAAGAACGGTAACCATGAGTGTGCTTAACCCCGGCAGTAATACTGTCTCCTGTAAATAACCATTTCAGCGGGTTCTTTTGCCTGAGCAATTCTTTAATTCTTTCGAGATCAGGCACATGGTCATGAACAACCAAAGCCTCCGCCGAGAAAGGTATGAGAGAAGAAATGATGGACGGTATTCCGGTTAGGAAGAATGACATTCCAATAAATTTTCTTCTTGACGGCTTATTTGAATTCATTTCATATTTTGTTTCGCTAACCATCATAAATTAACCTGTCTATTTATAAATCCAGTCAAGACTTAACCGTACAATAGTCGTCCCCATTGTCTTCCAGTTAGAGTAGGCCAGCAACACATCTTTACCGGTAAAGTGAATAGCTGTGTAGCAAAAAACTCCATCTGGATCATCTTCCAATATCTTGATGTGTTCCCAGTTTTTTCCTTCATCTTTAGAAACTGCAACGTCAACGGTGTCCGTTTCTGGTTAGTGCCATTGTTATTCCAAACCATTAAGAGATTACTTGTAGAAGGTATTCTTACAATGGATGCCGGTGATTGGGGTGATGCAATACGAATTGGACGGACAGCGCTCCACGTTTCCCCATGATCCTTTGAATAAGAAGCATATTGCACACCTCTATTTGTTCTGACAAACATAAAGATGGTACCATTCTTCTGCTCAATCACCCCCGGCTCCTGGGTTATAATTTTATCGGGGTTGGGAACTTCTCCACCCGATTTCCAGGTCTTGCCATTGTCATCTGAACAATAGGCATAGATCGTCCCCCTTTCTGACCATTTCCCATCGGGTTTATTATGCATGGACACAGGCATTATCAGCCTGCCATTACTTAATTGAATTATGCGATTATTGTTTAATACAAAATACCCTTTCCTATCGGTAATACAAGGGATTGGTTCGCTCCAGGTCTTAGCTTCATCATTTGATATACGTAACATTGGAATAAGATCACTATCTGAATTTTTTCTTGCATACAATAAAGCTATAGATCCATTCTTTAGCCTAAGTAAAGAAACCGACATAACATTCATATCGCCTTCCTGTCTCACAACTGTTTTGTCTTCCTTACTCCATGTTTTACCGTTGTCTGCTGAAAAACGGCTTGCCAGATATCCGTTACCAAAATCACTGCCGGACTTACCGGTGAAATGACTATAGATAAAAAGGATTTTACCATCTTTTAAGGTTATAAAATCACCTTCGCTGTTTCTCGGGTTATTACGACCGGTGTCGAGTTTAAGGACAGTATTAATACTTTTATTCTGGTTTATGTTAACGCTATTTTGTGCTTTAGCACTAAAGCCTGTTGACATTAACAGGAAAAATATTAAAACGCTTTTTGCCTCAAATAATCTAAAAGAAAAAACATTTTTTGTTGTCATTATTTTACGTTCGGTTATTTAAGAGAAGGATGCCACATCACCATTGGGTCGGGGCCTAAACCTGTCTTTATTATTGATACAACTTCTAATGTCTTCATATCAATGACATGAACCCCATCAGAATCTTCTTTGTGTTCTTTTATTCGCTCTGAGCCATCCGGAAGAATCTCTGGTTCCATTGAGTCTTCGCATCCTACAAAAGCATAGTTTTCATCAGGAGACAGTTCAACCCCAATCGCATAATCTCCAACTTTTACCCGTTTTATCTCTTTGCGGGTCGCTACATCAATCACAGTTAATGTACCCTCTTTTGTCCATCCTGCAACTAATGCCTTTTTTCCGTCGGAAGTAAACCGAATTCTCACCGGCATACCCGAACAAACAAAGGTCTCTATTGGCACCAGCGTTTGCATATCTATTATCGTGATGCTACCCCCGGTTTGATTTAATGCCCATAAAAATTTTCTGTCAGGAGTAAAAGCCATCCCTTCCACACCTTTACCCGCCGGAATTTTTTTAAATAATTTACCGGTAGACCGGTTAATGACCGATATATCTTCTGAACCTATATTTGCGGTCAATAAATATTTTCCATCAGGGCTGACATATACCATGTGGGATATTTTACCATGCGTTGGAATAGTCCGGCTGATCTCATTGGTTCGGATATCCACTTCAATTACGTAACCAGATTGTCCTGCTGTAAAATAAGCATATCTTCCATCCGCTGTAATTGCCGCTCCATGTATGCGACCTAACTGTCCTGTCGAAATCGTTTTAACTTGTTTCCTTGCTAATAAATCAATCACAGAAATCGTATTTCCAGGCGGTTCATAACTGCTTAAATAAGCCATTTTTTGATCCGGAGTCACAATAATCTCATGTGGATTGGGACCGGTTGGAATAGTTTCTATTACTGCAAAGGTCTTTGGATTTACGAATGATAGCGTATTAGAATGTTTATTGGCAACCAATAACACAGTTTCATCTGCCAGAACATACACTTTGGGCGATCTTTTACCCGGCCCTATTTCTCCATTTGGAAATATCCATTGCTGATCCCATTTAACCGCAGGTAAAGTAACCCGTGTTGTATTATCGGGAAGATTTCCAAAATTGAACCAGGTATCCCTTTCCACATTATATCCAGGTAAGTCGGTAACAAACCCCGAAAATTTTGATGGTTCATTATACGCTGCAGTGGTACTATCCAATCCGCCTGGAAATAATATATAATTCGATCCAAAAGTAGGTGCCGGATTTGGCCCCGCCGCAACTCCCCTCGGCATTTCGGAAAGAGAAATCCACTTGCCGCCTGTAACAACATTTCCTTCTAAAGAAGGTATAAATTTGTAGGCGTCTCTCAGGATTTCCCTTTGGTTGCCACCGCTTGATCCTTTTACCAGATTAATTCCACTGAAAATAAAAAAAAGATTGTTCAAAGAAGCGCTAACAGCCTGAATTCTTGGGACCCCGGGCCAAGGATCTAACTCTTTCCAACTTTGATTTTCGGGGCTACTATTCAAATCCAGGGCTAAAAATTCCTTCATAGGCATATCCGTAAAACTGGTATCCCCTCCTGCAATAAATAAAGTGTTCCCCACTAATGTACCCGCCATATTAGCTAACGGGTAGGGTAAAGAAGGCAATGTTTTTATCTGAACGACTCCGTTACTATATTCAACCGAATATACATCCGAATAATATCCTTCCGCATTATTGCCTCCAACCAGGATGATCTTATTGCGATATGTTACGGACACCCCGTAAGCCAAAGGTCTCGGTAGTTTTTTATCAACAGGCTTCCATAATGAATCATTTTTTGATAGTACAAAAATATGATTATACCAAACCTTTTGTCCGCCCTTCCACGGCATCTGGCCGGGAAAGTTGGCGCCGCCCATACAAACCAGGTATTCGTGACTTACCCCGGCAAACATCCCGGCAAATCCTTCTTTATCAGGAATAGGGGGTAATTCATTCCAGGTTAATGGAGATTGAATTTGTCCGTTCACCCATTGACCACCAAAAAAAACCATTGCTATTATTAATATTCGTTTTTTCTTTCCAAACAACAGGCATTTCTTTATGTATTTCTGCAAAATCATGATCAAAAAAATCCGCTATTCAATTGTTCAATAATGAATCCTTCCCACCCAGTTCATTTAAAAAGAAATTATTCTTCAGTACCAGCCTGGAACGTAAACCTTCGAAATCTGAATGTATTTTCCCTCCCCCATATGAAGTGAGGAAACCAGTATTACTGATCATATTTGTTTTTCCTCCCATTACAAACACTTGAGCATCTATAATTCCTCCGTTGAAAATAAAACCATTCGTATTTTCCAGAAAAATATCTCCATCAAAAACCTGACATCCGACAAATGTTTCGCCAAAATCTATGCCATCGCAAAAAATAGAATACCCCTTAGAATGACTGAAATTACATGCGGCAAAACTTCCATGTGAATTATTCTTATTAGCGCCTTTCATATAAAGACCAATTTTATTATCATTGAACGAACAAGTAGAAAAATACTGGTTGCCGGCATCCAGGATTAACCCAAATACACAATCTGAAATTGAAGCAGAAACCGTCGGGCTATATTCTGTACCGTAATTATCTATACCACAAAATGAATTTGCAATTGAAACATGAGCCACTCTTACGGGATAACCTCTCCCTCCTGCATTAACCATTTTCAGGCATGCATCTCCAAAATTTTTAAACTCACAGGTATTTATCCAGCATTGTTTTGCGCCATTCTTTATTAAAATCGCTATCCCTTGTGTTTTACCTTCCAGTTTTCGAATCGCTTCCCTTGTGTTACAAATATTTGAAAACCCAGAGAACTGATTTTGATTACCTTCAAAGGCTATTCCCGTAATCTCAACATGGGTTACTCCATCCAATACTAATATTGGACCTCTAAAACCAGCGGCTGCGATCAGCTTGGATTTGCCAACAATCCCAGTAATTTTTTTGAAGCTCGGAACCACTATTGTTTCATTAACATAATGATCCCCGGGAGGAACCAAAACATCATCTTTTTCTAATAATTCTTTCGCTAAGTTGAAAGTAGTATCGCTATAAGACACATCATTATAAATACTTTCACCTTTAGAACTTAACGATAGAAAACCGATAACAATTACTTTCACAAACCTCTTCCGGATCATACTAAGACATTTTTAATAAACTCTTTCACCTCCCGAGAGCAAATATCCTGTTCTTCACCTTTAAACTCTTGATTTTAGAATAATGATAAACAGTCGAGACTATCTTTTTACCCTCCACGATCGGCGTCGGCGCTTCTATAACAAAATCGGCAAAATGATCCACATTGAAGGCTATAAATGCAGGACTCAGGCAATCAATCTGTACTCCGTATTTCTTTGACAGATCCGGGAAAGCAATGGGACCGGTATCAACCTGGTACATTTTTTTAGTGTGGCTTATATTCATCGTCTTGCAGGGAGCCTCTATTACTGCGCGTAACCCGGTCTCATCATTTTGAAATTCAGTTTGAGTAACGATGGGAATTCCTGCTGCGGTTGCATCTCTAATTTTTTCAAATGAGTCCAACACCGTAACAACCTCTGCGGCAGGCATCCGTAATACAGGATTTGCACCCCACATCTCTTCCATCTTTTTTATAGTCCGGTAATTTTCCCCACGTTTGTTGGCGTGACGTCGGAAGACCAGCACTTTACCCTCTCCGAAAATGGGAAGGAAATCATAATTATCTTTATAGAACAGGTCTCTTTCACCAAAGGTATTCTCACTTTTGCAGGAAGCCCCCTGGTAATAAACGGTGCTTTCGCCGGATTTGATATTTGTAATTATTGTCCTGCTTTCTATCCACATTCTAACAGAATTGAACTCGGCCGTATTGCATAAAAAAGACCTGCCATAGTCAATGCATGCCAGCTGATCCCGGCTTTGCGTCCGGTTGCCTGGTTCATTCATAACAGCGAAAGAAGCAGATGTGCTTAATACGCCTGATGCCGCTAACAGCCCGTTTTTAATAAAAGTTCTGCGCGACCTGCCCGATTTGTCTTCAGCGCGTAAAAGAATTTCATCATTTTTATCCGGCAAATCATTTTTTTTCATTTTTGGGAACATATCTATTGTTTTAGTGTAAGAAATCTTTTTCGTTCAATTTAATACTGAGCTCCCCGGCAAACCCGGCATACGTAGTCGTTATCCATATTTCCCCGGGCTTTGCTTCAAACACGCGGGGGTACGCTAAATTTTTTATTTTGCTTTTTTCCGTGATCCGGGCTATGACCACCGGTATAGTCCAGGTTTGACCATCATCATCAGAAAACATCACAGAAAGTTCTTCCCTGTTATTGCTATGGGGAACTTCAGAAGAGATACCGTCTCCTCCGCTCATGCGATAACTGCTTTGACCTTCGGGGTTAGCACGATTCCATACCAGGAAAAGACGACCGCTTTTAAGTCTTTGAAGCAACCCGGGAGCCGAGCTTGCATCAATTTTTGTGGGTTTGAAATTTTTCCAGGTCAGCCCTTCGTTATTCGAATAAGCTTCCCAAAACACTCCCCAGTTCGTACGCATTAACATCCAGATACGGCCATCGCGAAGTTGTTCAATCGTTGCTTCGGTTACACCACTATGATGGCCTACGCCTCCAAGATCAATGACATTGGAACGAACCCAGCTGAAACCGTTTGTTTTGGAAGTGTAGGTTACTACGGTATGGTGCCCGGGATTATGTCGCATCATCATGGAACTAATGATAATATTGCCATCCTTTGTCTCAATGATATCCCGGTTTGCACCTGTCCACTCATCATGAAGCTTTTGGGGTGGCTGCCATGTTTTTCCATCATCCAGGCTTCGGACTGCATAGGTGGGGATCGTTGCCCCCGGTGAATCAGCAATATCATTCTGCCAGTTCCAATTTGCCTTTTCCTTATCACTAGCGAAAGCTAAAATGATTACTCCTTCTTTTGTACGGATCAACGCTCTTTCAATACGAATATCAAACCGGTTTGAATCAGCAAAAATGGGATACACTGTCCAGGTTTTTCCTTCATCTTTACTGATGCAGCTTTTATTTCCTTCAACAGTCAGGATATCCCCATTGCCTAAACGAACGAACGGTCCTGTTTTCAATCCCGGTATTTCCTCTGCCTTAGGATGGATCCAATATCCTTTGGAAGTGAGTTTATCACGACTTGTGGAAGATTGCCCAACAACAGTACAGGAAATAACCAGCATACTTGTTAAGACCCACAGCGTTCTGAGAGGAGTATACATTTGCGATTCATATTAAAGATTCAAAAGTTTTAAAACGCTTTATTTCACAAGCCTGTTCTTTTTTGACCACAACACACGGGCAGCCCATACGGTGCCGTTGGCTCCGCGGGGGTGTAGTTTATTTTCTGCCATATATTCTGCGTCTGTAACCCATGATTCATCAGGTGTAATTGCCGAAGCTCCAAAATTACCCAGCATAACGCCCCGTTCGGGTATCAACACCTGTTCGGAAGCCCGGATGACATTCAGTTTTACAGGATCAACCTGTGCCAGGAATATAGGGGCCCGGTTGCGTGGAATATGATCATTGTTGGCGCCTCTCCTCGTGTAGGAAAGAAATAACCCATCGCTATGCGCCAGCCAGTGGGCCTGCGTATTATAGCTTCCAAGATCACTTCCGTCATCAAAAGTCCATGGTTTCACGGGGCTCCATTGCAAACCATCTTTACTTGTAGTCACATAAGCTTTAAAATCATTCCTTATAGTAAGATAATAGGTGCCTTTAAACAGCGCCATTGACGGCTCACTAAAGCCACGACCACCTTTAACAGTCATCTCATCCCCATTTCGCAGATACGATAAAGTTGTACCGTCGAATGAGCATTCTAATACAGTAACAGAAGATTCACCCAGGTCAGATCCGCTGTAATAAATGGGAAGAAGGATCTTTCCGTCAGGCTTAACTATCCACTGTACACATCCGGGATTAACAAGAAAAAATTTAGATGTGGAGTCGGGTACATTATTGATCATTTTCCAGGGACTCCATGAATTGGTCAGCGGATCAAAAACGGTATAGGCCGCATCATGTGAACGCGGCTTATCAAGCAGTTGCTTCCCTTCTTTGCTGTATCTTACTTTAATTCCAATAGCAATGAGTTTACCTGTTTGAGCGTGCCAGCCGGGGGTAACGTCAGCAACGCTGACTGTTGTCCCGTCCGGCTCATATTGCCATTGAAGTTCGGGTATTTCATCAGGGGCCGACCAGGTTTTCCCGAGATCATCTGTTCGCATATAGTACATACCCGAATAATAGTCGCTTACTTTCAAATGTTTTTGAATGGTCATGATTACCGCAGGCTTTCCGTTTTTTCCCAGTCCGGGGATAGCGGCAGCACGTGGATGAAACCAGCAAAATTTTTTATTGAGCTCCTGATAAGCAGTATCCGTCTGCACCCGGAATTGAAGCCGCTTCAAGTTCTCCATGGGCTTACCGTAAAAACCATAAAGTACTATTACTGAAATAAACAACCCGGTTATTGATAATAATACCGAATGCTTTCTTACATAATATTTCATGCTTCAACAATTTTATCCCGGTGCATAATTTATTTCCGCGTGCTTTTATTCCATTAAAGATATCATCCAGGTAACTTACCACCACAACAGATCAGTCCTGATAGAACCATTCCACAGGTAATTGCTTAATCTTCAGCGATAAGCCGCCCTTATAGTTAAAATAAGTGATAAGCGCATTGTTTCCTGTCCATGTAACTGCGGGGTAAGCCCAGGCATCATCCGGCGCATCTTCAATATTGTGTATATTAGTCCATGTTTCGCCTTCATCTTTTGATATAGCAGAACTTAGGGGGTTACGCTTATTCGCCCCGGGGTTATGTGTCCATATAGCAAGGAGGTCGCCTGTTTTAGGAATACGGCTAATGGATACAGGCGCAGCAGAACCGGTAAGCGGGGTTAATTCCGGGTCGCTCCAGGTCTCACCTCCATCGGTAGAAATACTTTTAAACTGCCCTCCCAGCTCTGTACGGATCAGCATCAGCACCCTGCCGTCTTTTAACTCAATACATGCATTCTCGTAACCTGCACCGCCGGAAGGCTTGATATGCTGACTGTCGCGCCATGTTTTTCCATCATCATCTGAAATAACACAATAACAATATCCGCCTTCCCATGCCTCAAGCAGTATGCGTCCCGACCGAAGCCTTATAGCTCTTCCATTCGTGAGACCGGTGTATTTACCGGAGGGGCTCAATTGTTTAGGATTGCGCCATGTCTTTCCTTCGTCAGATGAAGTACGCATCATCACACGGCAATCTGTTGACTCGGTGTTTTTCTGACAATAGAAAAGTGTTATATTACCATTCAGCAATCTCAAAAAATTTACCTCCATTACGTTGCAGCCCCCGTCATTTTCCACCAGGGTATATTTTTTGCCCCATGAACGGCCTCCATCGGTTGATATTTTGCCGGAGAGGCGGGCAGGCCCATGATCCGCGCCTTTACCTGCATAGAACTCCGTCCATCCCAATAATAATGAACCATCTTTTAAAGGGATAATGGCTGCCTCACTGTTTCGGGGATTTTTCGGACCAACAGGAGCAACGAAATATTCGAAGGTCTCCTTATGCCTGCTATCTGCAGTAGCATTGCTTTGTGAGCTAACTACACCTGGGAATATCCCAAGGATCATTAAGCTGAGAACTGATATTTTTTTGGGGCAGATCACTAGAATAGTTTTTTATTATTTATTGCTCTAAAATTTTTTAGAAATCCCGGATATTTCAGTCATTCATGATCCAATCTAAAGGAAGTCGTCTAATATCTGTTTGGTTAAGAATACCTGTTGACTGGCTTCCTGCACAATAACTGAGCAATACATTTTTATCTATAAAATGAATGGCAATGTAGCAATAGCCTCTTGCGGGATCGCTCTCCAGTGTTTTTGTATGCTCCCAGGTTTTCCCTTCGTCTTTTGAGACGGCAATGTTTAACGGAGTACGCTTCTCATTCACTGTATTATTCCAAACCATCAGCAAATTCCGGGTGGAAGGTATTCTGGCAATTGAAGCGGGAGAAGTTGGAGACGTGATATTGCTTCGTTCGATTTCGCTCCAGGTAACCCCTTTATTCTTAGAGTATGAGAAATACTGGGAGCCCGTATTGGTACGTATGAACATTAAAATATGACCGTTTTTCAATTCTACCATTCCGGGCTCCTGGGTTACAATGCCGGAAGGGTTAGGTACCTCATTGCTGGCTTTCCATGTCCTGCCGTTATCATCTGAGAAATAACTCCAAAGCCTTCCTTTTGCAGAAAACTTTGTTTCGCCGGGGCTCTGATGCATGGCCACCGCTAAAAGAAGACGACCATTCCGTAGTTGAATCACGCGGTTATTATTCAATACAAAATATCCCTTCTTATCTGTGATACATGGCCGGGGATCACTCCAGGTTTTTGCTTCATCATTTGATATCCGGATATAGGGAATACAGTCGGTTAAGGAATTCTTCCTCAGGTAAAACAAGGCAATCTCTCCGTTCTTTAATCTTAACAGGGAAACAGACATTACATTCATATCTCCTTCCTGGTCCACTATTTTTACGTCTTCCTGTGTCCATGTTTTCCCTTTATCATAGGAATATCTCCCGGCAAGAAAGGCGTTGCCGTGATCAGATCCTGATGTGCCCGTATAATGGGAATAGACAAAGAGAATACGGCCGTCTCTTAACGTGATAAAGTCGCCCTCACTATTTCTCGGATTATTAATGCCAGGGAGTAATTGAGCCACCGTTTGATCTCCTTCATTCATCACTCCGGCACTTTGAGAAAAAGTGCCAGTTACCCAACCAAGAAGAAGCAAAAGAAAAAGGACTGATACATTGAAACGTCTAATAAACCGAAGAATATTCATTATTACTTTTTTATGGTTAAATGTATTATTAAATCACCGCTTTACCGATAAACACAAAAAGGAGTAGTTTTTTTAGCTACTGATTGAAGCCCTTTTTCCATAATTAGTTGTTTTAGAATGTTAGTTTATATGTCTTACATATGTCAAATATACTTCTTTTTTAAAAATGACCAAATATTTAAATTAATATATTTCACTTTATTCTTTTAACTCTAAGAACTACTTTTGCAATCAAATCTTTAAAACACAATGATAGAAGTGAACGGAACCAGCCCTCAGACACTAAACCAACTTTCTCCTATTGAAATTGAAACTCAGGTAGATAAGATTGAGTCCAGGCTACAAGAATATTTCAAACTCAATGATTTTCGTCCGGGAGACCGAATTCCCAAAGAAGTTGCCATAGCAGAGGCCTTAGGGGTTAGCAGAACCTCCGTAAGAGAAGCCTTATCAAGGTTTAAGACGCTGGGGATTATAGAATCCAGGAAAAACAGAGGCATGATCATTACCAATCCGGACATACTCTACAATATGGAAAGAGTAGTGGATTTGAAGCTGCTGGATAAAAAAACCATTAAGGATATTATCGAACTGAGGCTCGTCCTGGAAATCGGGATAGCAGATCTTCTTTTTTTAAGAAAGACGAAATCTGATTTAGAAAAATTGGAGAAAATTGTAGAAAAAGATGAAAAAGCTGCTACCATTGAGGAACATGCTAAATACGATGTTGAATTCCACTCCATGCTTTATAAGATATCGGGGAACGATACTATTCTCAGGTTCCAAAAGATTCTGCTACCGATTTTTGAAGGAACACGCGGCTTGTACCCGATTACTGCCGAAGAAATGACAGAAAAGAATAATTATGTTTTTCACAGAGGATTATTAAACGTTCTGAAGAATGGTACACCCGAAGAATTCAGAAACAAAATGCGAAACCACCTGATGCAATATTTTAATAAATTATAAAACCTCCGTTTTCGATACTGATATTGTTTTTTCTTTCCGTCAAGGCCTGTGATACAAGCTCATCTATTATAAATGAAGGCCAAAGACTGAAGCCCCCTGCATCAGATCACTTAGCAACTGACTGGTCATCTCCGGATATTTGTCTAAACTCGTTCTTTTATAGCGCGGTATGTGACAACGGATACGAACCCATTCGGGAATTAAATTTTCTCCAATCTGTAAAAACTACCGGCGTTGAAAAAAAAGCAGGGAAAGGATAAGGAGCGTACACGACCCCATCGTGCAATACTGCCGGAATTTTCAGAACATATATAACCCCTATACCCTGTAGCAGACAGCATTGATGTTCATGCCGGCTCCCACGGATGCGAATACGATTACATTTCCCGGCGAAACGCTATGACCGGGAATCTCTCCTTTGCACACCATGTGATAAAGCGTGGGCACGGTGGCAACAGAACTGTTGCCTAACCACTGGATGTTCATAGGCATAACGCATGGAGGTGTTTCGGCTATACCATAAAGGTTGTATAGCCGCTTCACAATTTCTTCATCCATCTTTTCATTAGCCTGATGAAGAAATATCTTACTTACGTCCGTAATAGGAACATTGCAGCTTTCAAGACAGTTTTTTATTGCTATGGGAACATGTGTTAAGGCATATTCATAGACTTTTCGTCCCTTCATCTTTAAGTATAATTCGCCGTTTGCCGCATTGGGATTATTTGAATGGGCTAAATAAATGTAATTGACTTCCTGCATACTGTGCGTTTGGGCATGCGTGCCGAGAATACCGGGGCCGCTGTTGCCGGTTTCCATATATTCCAATACACAGGCTCCGGCGCCATCGGCAAAGATCATGCTATCCCGGTCGGCCGGGTCAATCACCCTGGACAATGTTTCCGTACCGATCAGCAACACCCGTTTTGCCATGCCGGCTTTAAAATAGGCTTCAGACTGGATGAGCAACTGTACCCAACCCGGACAGCCGAAGAGGATGTCGTACCCGATGCATTCAGGTCGCCGGATACCTAAGTGATGTTTCACCCGGCTTGCCAGGGAAGGCACCGTTTGAGATCGGCAACTGTTGCCGGCGATGTCACCAAAATTGTGCGCTATGATGATCTGATCAAGTGTTTCGGGATCAATACCGCTATCCAACAGAGCCTGCCTGCCTGCTTCGGCGGCCATACCGGATGCCCTAAAGGCGTCTGAGGCATAACGCCGCTGACGGATGCCTGTGATCTTGCTGAATTTTTCTACGATGAGATCAGGTGGCGTTTCAATGCGTGATCCGTTTTCCTTATAGAATACGTTATTGAGAAAATCTTCGTTGGAACGAATCGCATCGGGAATATAGGCTCCTGTGCCGGTGATTACGGACGTAAACATTTATGCCAAAGATTTTATTGAAACTTTTTAGTTGCTATATAGTGTAGCAGGCAAGATGCGTTAGCTTCTGAAGCGCCTGGTGCTGTTACAGCGAACCGGGAGTAAACGGTATAAAAACGGGAAATAACCGTGAAGCTATTTCCCGTACTATAATGTGGGTTTACCACCTCCTGTTATCAGTGCGCCTTTCTCTTTCCCTGGCTACAGACACAGAAATTGCTCTCCCTTCCACTTCTTTTCCATTCAGTTTATCCATCGCACGATTGGCTTCGTCGGCAGATTGCATCTCTACAAAACCAAAGCCGCGGCTGTTGCCTGTATCGCGATCCGTAATAACTTTAGCGGACGAAACCATCCCAAAAGATTCAAATAATTGTTTCAGGTCTTCATCACTGGTATGGAAGCCCAGATTAGAAACATACATGTTCATAAAAAAACTTTAATAAAATAAAATAATGTGATAAAAACAGCAGCACAAAGAAAAGAGAAGAAATAACTGTTACTGATTTGCGAAGTAAGAATCGTTGCTGATCCAGACTGAATGATGACGTATTTATCTAACGATGCAAAAGTACAGGTTAACCACCAAAGCACCAAATAAAATATCCTGATGAAGCTGATGTGAAGACTTTTATAATACCGGCGATCTTTAAAAGTTCAGGGAAAAATGTGGCGCCTTTTTATTCGATTGATACGTGATTTGACTATTTATCGTAATATTGCAATGTTTAAATAATCAAAGCACAATGGGAGCAACAAAAACAGACCATTTTACAGATAAGCAAAACCAAATTGCTACCATTGCCAAAGCATTAGGTCATCCTGCAAGAATTGCTATCATCGAACATTTACTAAAAGTGAATGCCTGCATTTGTGGCGACATTGTAAACGAATTGCCGCTTGCACAGCCAACCGTTTCGCAACACTTGAAAGAACTCAGAAATGCGGGATTGATAAAAGGAAATATTGAAGGGAACGCCATTTGTTACTGTATTGATGAAAACACATTTGAAATCATCAAAAACTATTTTGCAAAGATCCTCACGATGGTTACCAAACAGAATTGCTGCTAATTAATCATTCATAAATTAAAATAAAATGAAATCGGAACAAGAAATAAAAGAAATGGTAAGTAGGCAATATATCAAAGACTATTGCAGGCAGTTTGTATTGGACAATTTGTAACAAGGCGAAAAAAACATCAAATGAAATTAAAGCAAGCCTCTCCATCAAAACCACTTTCAAAAAAAGTAAATAGGTCTCCAATCATTTAAAACCTGCACCTTCCTCCTGGCACAGGTTTCGCAGCCGGGCAGGGCATCGCCGGACCTGCCGCTCTTTTCCTCTGCTTTTCTCACTTCGGTAGATAAGTCATGTGTTAACCCCGGCCCCGGCTCGCCTTATCACCTTCATAATTCCGCATTGTATTCGCATTCGACGTTATCAGTATATTATATCCTCCCTAATCCTATTTTGCAGGCGTTAACACTATATTTCTATACGCTATGGGTCCATGGTCGCCTTGAATATACAAGGGGCCCGGCTCTCCCTCATTACTATCGAGCGCTCCACCGGTAATTCCGGGGATGGTCTGGTCGCATATTATTTTTTTCCCGTTGAGCACCACGGTAATTCTTCTTCCTACCAGCGTGATGTCGTAAGTCTGCCATTCATCGGCAGCTTTTGCCGCCATTTCGTTGGGGGTAAGAAAGCCATATACAGCACCTAAAAGATCTTTCTGAGGCTGTTTTCCTTTACTGTCTTCTATCTGCACTTCGTAACGCCCGCGTAAATACACGCCGCTATTGCTGCCTGTGGGGCAACGAAATTCAATGTGCAACTTAAAATCCACAAATTTATTTTCGGTGATCAGATTAGAACCGGAATGCGGACTTTTCAACACACCATTTTCAACCACCCATTGATTTTCACCCAACGCTTTCCAGCCCGTTAGATCTTTCCCGTTAAACAACCGGATCGGGCTACCCCAAACCGGCGCTTTATCCCTGAGCAACAGTGGCGCCCGGCGGGCCGTCCAGTTATATGTTTGCCCATTGGCAGCTATCATCGTACCGGTAATGGTTTCTTCCCGGAGTATCCCTTCAAAAACAAGATCATGATCTTCCAGTTCCCATTGCGGGGGCAGGGTGAAACTGATCTTTCCATTATCAAAATGAACGATCGAAACAGGACGTGCACTGCCTGTAATACCTACATACTGACCTACCAGCCTTTTATGACCGGAATGATACACTTCCAGCCAGGCAGGAAATTTTTTTGCACCGTCTTCAATCGTGATATCCCATCTCCCCTGGATAGCAGGATCAGGCTCCTGCAGCAAAACAGGCGGTTCAAAGGTTTTAGCAATGGATAATGTTGCCGACACAAAGAAGACAACCGGAACGAACAGGGTTTTTAAAATATACTTCATACGGTTTATTGATTTTCTATTTGCTAAAGTAGTAAAGAAACAAATAGAAACTATCCGTTCCGAAGATTAGTATGCTTATTGCTAAAATTTATACTGGGCGCCCAGGCCGAAAACCGCCAGTGGAAACTTCCGCTCACTGGTGAGCCAGGTACCCGAATAGGTGTAAGAGCCCAGGATATCCAGATGAGGCGCTACGGCGCATCCCACCGAGGTGGAGATCACCGGCCGGATTTTTGTTTTAGAATACCTGTAATGAGCGCCACCGGCATCCATCTCCAGGAACCATCCACCCGTTTCTCTTTTGAAATTTTTATGCAGATAATAAGGGGCGCCAAAATTAAAACGGTATCCCCCCATAATAATAATAGCGCTCATATTATTATACTTGCCATCATCAAACGACCCCCATAAGGGACCATCCGTTGGCATGGTATGGGTACCTTTTGCCGTAAAAACATACTGGTTAAAAGCATCCGCATTTCGTTGTGCATGCAACATCAGTTTCAGATCAAGTCCTGCACCCAAAGTAGCGGGATAAGAAAAGCCATTATAACTGCCCTGAATATTTACTGCAAACTGGGTTGGTTTTTCGGGGTAATTAATGGTCTTGTCTATCACCTGCGCCTGTATCGGCAGAAAGGAAAATGACAGGCTTAAGACGAATCCAAAGAGTAAAAGCTTTTTCATTACACAAAGTTTAACTGAAACAAAAAGGCTTTTCCGATCTTAAACCGGATCATATTATCTATATGATCATAGAAACAGGATTCCGGTAACAAAAATAAAATTGAGATATACCTGAACGGCATTTATTCGACAAGCGGCGGAGTTTCTTCGGCAGGCGACCGCTAATCTTCGATTTTTGGAACCCGGTTATCCGATCAAAACCCATTCTAAACGCCGGGCTGGGTTGCATACAGCCGGCCGATGGCAACATTTTATTGAACCCGGGGTTGCCAGAGAATGTCGTCCACCTGTAACAACCGGGCGGTATATCGCGCCAGCACAAACAGGTAATCACTCAGGCGGTTGAGATACATCAAAATAAGCGGTTCAACTTTTTCTCCTTCTTCCATTAGCCGGACACAGCACCTTTCCGCCCTGCGACAAACACAACGGGCAAGATGCAACATGGATACGGCCGGATGCCCACCCGGCAGGATAAAATTCTTCAACGGCGGAAGCGTCTCCTCCATGCGGTCTATTTCCCCTTCCAGGGCACTGACATCAGATCCCCGGATCTCCGGAACAAACATCTTGGTTTCTCTGGCAGGATCGCAGGCCAGCGCCGCGCCAATGGAAAACAGTTCTCTCTGGATATCCTGCAACATTCTTCGGCTATCCTCATCCGTAAGCAGGTCTTTACATAGGCCGATATTTGAATTCAGCTCGTCCACCGTACCGTAGGCTTCAATCCGCAAATGTGATTTCGGCACCTTAGCACCTCCAATCAAAGCCGTTGTGCCCTTATCGCCGGTTTTTGTATATATTTTGACAGCCATAACCCTCTGTGTGAATTTGACTTTTTGAATAAAACGGGGAGCAACCCGGGATTATTCCGCCGGTGCAATTTCCAGCGTTCTTTTATCCGTTTCTATAACGCCATCTCTCAGACGGATGATACGTTTTGCGTACTGTGCAATATCCTCTTCATGCGTTACCAGCACGATGGTGTTCCCGGCTTCATGTATCTTATCAAAGATATGCATGATCTCATAGGAGGTCTTGGTATCAAGGTTGCCCGTAGGTTCATCAGCCAGTAACAGGGAGGGGTTGTTTACCAGGGCCCGCGCTATCGCCACCCGCTGGCACTGTCCTCCGCTCAATTCATTGGGCCGGTGATGGCTCCGGTCGGAAAGATCCACCTGCTCCAGCACGGCCATGGACATTTCCATTCGCTGTTTTTTGGGGATACCGGAGTAAATAAGCGGAAGCGCTACGTTTTCGAGAGCCGACAACCGCGGCAGCAGGTTAAACTGCTGAAAAACAAAACCAATTTCCCGGTTGCGTACGTCCGCCAGCTCATTATCCTGCATTTCACTCACTCGCTGGCCATTCAGATAATAATCTCCCCCGGTAGGGGTATCCAAACAACCCAGGATATTCATGAGGGTGCTTTTTCCCGAACCGGAAGGTCCCATTAAAGCCACAAATTCATTTTTTTTTATACTGAGCGAAATACCCTTCAAAACCTGCAATTCCTGTTTGCCCAGGAAATAGCTCTTCCTGATATTCTCCAGATGAATGATACTGTTCATCATACCACTTCAAGGATTGTTTCAAACAAACCTACATAAATTTTTCATGCCTGCCGTTATTTATACTTACCCGGAAAGGAAATTTATGACAAGTTTGATCCCCGGTATTGTCCGTAACAGGCGGAGCTATCTCTTTCGTTTGATCCTTCTTTTTTTTCTCATGGATGGTTCGTATATCTTCCGGGCTTTCAACACCATATCAAGATAATCCACACACAATGGATCATTCACATCCATGGAAGACCTGGCAAGATTGATCACATCATCCCAGGTAGCACTTTTAAGATAGGGCGAGCTGTGGAGAAATCCGCCAAACATGCAAACGCTGGTGGCAAAACTGAAAGAAGGATCCAGTTGGGGCAAAGGCTTATAATTATTTACACATTCGTATTGCTGCCTCAATACTTCTTTGCTGCCCGGCAGAGAATAATGAATGGTGACGGTTGCCAGTGACTGCGCATACTTTTCAGATCCTCTTTTTAACTGGTCCTTTGCGGGAACAATCTCAAATACGGCCATCATAGAATGACCGGAGCCGATCTCCCCTCCTTCCAAAGCGCTGGTAGAATCTTCCAATGCCGTTTTCTTATTATCAAAACCGATCAACCGGTAAGCGCTGATGGTGGTGTCATTGAAATGAAGATTCAGGGATACATTATCCGCCACCGCATACAAAGTTTGCGTCAGCTCCTTCACCAGTACCTTCTCCCCCTCTTTTTCATCATCGAGATAGGCAAAATTGCCGTTGCCCTTTTTAGCAAGGGCCTCTATTTTAGAATCTTTATAATTTCCCATCCCCACCCCCAGACACGTCAGGTATATTCCTCCCTTTTTCATACTAAGGATCAGGCTTTCCAGTTCCTGTTCGCCGGAAATCCCCACATTAAAGTCGCCATCCGTAGCCAGTATCACCCGGTTATTGCCATCTTCTATGAAGGTGTTATGTGCCAACCGGTATGCCTGGCGTATCCCTGCCTCACCGGGTGTAAACCCGCCCGCGGCAAGATCTTCTATGGCCTGTAAGATTTTTTTCTTCTCCTCACCACTGGTCGGCGGCAGCATTATCCCTGTAACGCCACCATACACAACGATGGAGACGGTATCCACGGCGCGAAGATTTGCCACTAATTTTCTGAAGGCTGATTTGAGCAGCGGTAGGCGGTTAGGCATGTCCATTGATCCGGAAACGTCTATTAAAAAAACCAGGTTACTGGGAGGAATATTATCCATATCCAGTTTTTTGGAAGACATCTGTACAAACAGCAACTTATGTTCATCGTTCCACGGGCAGGAGCTTAATTGGGAACGCACGGAAAAAATACTGTCGCCCCCCGGCTCATTATAATTAAAATTAAAATAGTTCAGCATCTCTTCAATACGCACAGCATCCTCAGGCACCATGCTGTTCATATTGATGAATCGCCTGATGTTACTATAGGACGCGCGGTTGACGTTGGGAGTGATCCCGGTAACAGGATCACCTTCCGTTTTCACAAAGCCATTTTCCACTAATGCGCTGTAGGTTTCATCTGCCACAAATAATTTTCGTTCCGACGGCAATACCGGATTGGTGGTGAGCGACAGGAGATAATGTTTCTGGAGACTGGCCATATAAGGCAGCATCTTCATCGTTATCTTCTGATACTGGCTGGTATTTACCCTCATGGAAAGGGGTTCATAGCCGTCGAGGGAAAGGCTGATACTATCGGAAGGCAGGGCGGACGGAATACCAAAAGCGCCTCCCACCCCGCTGGAATGAAGGTAACCCGTGGAATGAAGAATGATCTTTACGTTTTGCAGCGGCGTATCTTTCCCGTCCCTGATTTCACCCCGCAAATAATACTGAGCCGTTACCGAAGTATAAAAACAGAGCCATCCAAGTATAAAAATGAGCCGTTTTATAGTAATTTCTTTTTCTTTAACAAAAGGGCCGAATTGCTTATCATGAACGCTTATTACCGGCATGATCTAGTTTTTGTATATCAGCAATTCCTGTCCGCTTCGGATGGTATTATCCCTTAAACCGTTCCACGACCTGATCTGTGTAATGTTCACGTCGTATTTCCGGGCTATACTGAACAGGGTTTCTTTTGCCTGCACAATATGTTTCTGATACTGCTGTTCCGTGATAACCTCTGTGGCAGAAAATCCCCGTGGGCCTCCCCCTTCCTTCATTTCGCTGCCAACAGGCCCATGCCCTGCCATCACCTCTTCCGCAGCGCTTTTTTGCAAAAAAAGCAGTTGACCTTCCATGGGTAACTCCTGCCCGTGCAACCGGTTGTAAGCCAACAGGAAATCCAGCCTGATCGCCTCCTCCTGGGCAATGCTATACAGGGTTTCACCCTGCGTCACCAGGTGATACTTATTCGCGCCCTGCCTTCTTTTACGTTGTAAAAAAACCAGCTGGTCTTCCCGGAGAATATCATTGCCTTCCGCCAGTTCATTAAAATCCAGCAGATGCTTATATTTAATATCGTATTGCTCCGCGATGGACAGGAGAGAAGTTCCGGCCACTGCAACCATCACTTTGGTATCGTTGATCTTAAAAATGCCCTCAGGAAAACGGATCCGCAGCGGCTCAACCGGTTTAGCCGGGGTTGAACTTCCGGCACCTTTGCTTACTGAAGCTGCCACCGGCGTACCGGGCTGCTGTGTAGTAAGAATATTATTACCTGCCAATGCAGGAGATCCCTCGTCCAGTTTTTTCTTTCCCAACGCTACCAGTGTGTATAATTGAAGATCATAATCTTCAATGTATTTGATCAGTTGCTGGGTGTATTTGGGATTGGTGGCGTATCCTGCTTTTTTTAAGCCCTTTGCCCAATCTTTATAATCCGTGGGATCCAATTGAAAGAGGAATGCATAACGCTGGCTTCCTTTCAAAAAATCCGAATGGTCGCGGTATGAGTCTTCCGCCGTTGCATAAGCCCGGAAACATTCTCCTCTTTCATCATCATCGTGATATACCTTACTGCCGGCCCACCCGGTTTTACATTTAATGCCAAAATGATTGTTGGAACGTTTTACCAGGTCGCTTGCACCTGCCCGGGTTTCCAAAATTCCCTGGGCCAGCTTAATAGCAGCCGGCACACCGGTACGTTGCATTTCCCGGATCGCCAGGAATTTATAAGTATTGATATATTGAACAACGTCCTCATTCTGGGCCATCAATATATTGTGACTGATAACCAGCCCGGTAAAAATCAATAAAAACGATTTTTTAGTCATAACAGCAGTACACTATTTTTTCATAACCAGCATCAACCCGTCTCTAACGGTCAGCAACACCTGCTCCACGCGCTGATCCTGCTTTACATGGTCATTGAAAGCATGAATCGCTTTTGCGTTTTTCCCTTCCATTTTATCGTTCAGCACCTGCCCGTGAAATAATACATTATCTGCTATCATCATGCCGTGCCGGTTGAGCCGCGGAAGCGCCAGTTCATAATAATTTATATAGTTGGTTTTATCTGCGTCAATAAAAACAAGATCCCAGTTTTCCTTCAGTTCGGGTATTATTTCCAGGGCATTTCCCACCCGCAATATAATACGATCCTTCACACTGCTTTTGTTAAAAAACCGTTGTGCATTTAAAGCATCCTCCTCCCGTTGCTCTATCGTAAATAACAATCCCTTTTTGTCCAAACCATCCGCCAGGCATAAAGCGCTGTACCCTGTAAAAGTACCAATTTCCAGGATCCGGTTCGGACGGACAATTTTACTGATCATTCTCAAAAACCGCCCCTGCAATTTTCCGCTGATCATGTGCGCATGCCGGTGTGTTTCCCTGGTATAGGCGGCTACCTCCTGCAATAATTCCTCCTCATCAGTGCAATGCTGTACCGCATAAGCCTCAGCGAGCGGATTTAAAATCTCTGCATTCATAACTTCAACAAAGATAAGGCCCCGGAAACCGGGATGCAATCCTCCCCGCAGAATTAAATCCGATCAGCCGTACCCTACCAACGAACGAAAGTGCAGAAGATTGCATTTATCCTTCACGGGCGTATTTTTTTTTGCGAATGATGGAGCAAAAATTTGGGATACGCCTGTTCCCGCCCGGCTGAATTATTTTAGATACATTTGTTTTTATTCAGGCAATAAAAAATACGGGAATGGAACCGCAATATATTTCGGCAGAAGAAGCAGTTCAATGCATCCAATCGGGCAACCGGGTATTCCTGCACGGCAGCGCCGCTACGCCTATCACATTGATAAAAGCCATGCAAAGAAGGCATAGGGAATTAAAGAACGTAGAGCTGGTGAGCATTACAAGTATGGGAGAAGTTGACTTCAACGATCCCGAATGCCGCGGGAGTTTCTTTTTTAACTCCCTGTTTGTATCTGCCAACACCCGAGCGGTGGCAAACAGTCCGCATGGCGATTATGTGCCTATATTTTTGAGCGAAATCCCACAGCTTTTCAGGAGGTCTATCCTGCCTATTGATGTGGCCATGGTGCAGGTATCCCCTCCCGACAGTCACGGGTACTGCAGTCTGGGTACTTCGGTGGACATCGCCCGGTCGGCAGTGGATACTGCAAAAGTAGTGGTGGCCCAGGTTAATCCCAACATGCCCCGTACCCACGGAGACGGGTTTTTGCATGTAAACAGGATCAGGGCGATGATCTGGGATGAAAGCCCGTTGCCGGAACTGAATTATGCGCAAAGAGTGAGCGAGCCGATAGAAAAAATAGGCCGTTATGTAGCCTCGTTAATTGAAGACGGAGCCTGCCTCCAGATGGGCATTGGCGTTATTCCCGACCAGGTATTGAAAAATCTCGGCGGTCATAAAGACCTGGGGCTTCATACCGAAATGTTGTCCGATGGCGCTATACCCCTCCTCGAAAAGGGAGTGATCAACAATCGCAGTAAAAAACTGAACATCGGGCGGTCTGTTGCGGGATTTTTAGCGGGTACCCGCAAACTATACGATTTTGTGCACGATAATCCTTCCATCCGGATGATGGACATCGGCTATGTAAATGACGCAGGCATTATCCGGCAAAACCCAAAGGCTACGGCTATCAACAGCGCTATTGAAATTGATATTACGGGTCAGATCTGCGCCGATTCTATTGGCATCTTCCAGTATTCGGGTATTGGAGGACAGATGGATTTCATGCGGGGGGCCTCCCTTTCGGACGGAGGGAAACCCATCATTGCATTACCCTCCGTTACCAACAAAGGGGTTTCCCGGATCGTGCCTTTTCTAAACCAGGGCGCAGGAGTAGTAACCACCCGGGGACATGTTCACTGGGTAGTAACGGAATACGGTATCGTAGATCTGTTTGGAAAAAACCTGAAACAAAGAGCCAAAGCGCTCATCAGCATTGCTCATCCCAACCACAGAGAGGAGTTGGAGAGAGCATTCCATTCCCGGTTCAAATAAAGCGTTGCCGGACAGGCTGTTGACCTTACGGAATGAAAAGATGCCCGCGCGAATGCTGTGTTTTTTTGAACACTTCATCTTAATTTGCAACCTGTATTTTTAGAATACCGGAAATTTAAATAAATCATGAATAAAAAAATAGCCATTATCGGCGGCGGCAACCTGGGTACCGCTATTACGGAAGGATTAATACTGAGTGGCTTTGTTGCACCCGGCCAAATTCTGGTTACCAAAAGAAACCCTTCCACGCTCCGGCATCTCGAAGAGAAGGGCGTATTGGTGAGCAATGACAATAACGAGGCGCTTCGTTTCGCCGACATAATCATCCTTGCGGTTAAGCCTTTCCAGATCAAAGATGTATTGTTGTTGCTGCAGCCGCATCTGGACCTGCAACGCCATATACTCATCTCGGTCATCACAGGTATTTCCACCGGTTTTATACACGGTATTATCAAAGAAAATATTCCTCTTGTGAGGGCGATGCCCAATACCGCCATTGCCATTCAACAAAGCATGACCTGCCTGAGTGCGAGAGACCTGAGCGTGGAACAACTCAACGAGGTAACAGCTATTTTTGAACAACTGGGGAAGGTGGTTGTAATTGAAGAAAAACTGATGGATGCCGCAACCGTATTAGCCGCTTGCGGTACCGCCTATGCGATGCGGTATATCCGTGCCAATATACAGGGCGGGATAGAGATCGGCTTCAACGCCGCAACCGCCAGCCTGATCGCCGCGCAAACCGTAAAAGGAGCGGCACAGTTGCTGCTGCAAAGAAATACCCATCCCGAGCAGGAAATTGATAAGGTTACCACTCCCAAGGGATGTACCATCGCCGGCTTGAATGAAATGGAGTACCAGGGTTTCAGTTCTTCCCTTATCAAAGGGATCGCTACCAGCTATGAGAAAATACTAAAAGACAATGCTGAGTAATAGAGCCGATCAATGATTTTCATCACGGCCGGGCAGCAGTTTCCCGATCTTATGGACAATTTATTGGCGCCGTGGAGATCCGGACCAAAGCCCTCTCCTTTTCTTCCTGGCCTTTTGTTGAAGTTTTACAAACAGACCGGCATATTTTACATTGGGTGGAACCGTTAAAACCGTTGCAAAACCCCTCCTGATCAATTCAGCATTTACAAAAACACCGTCCGGTAAATACACGTAAGCCAGTGTTCTTCCGTACTTATCCCGCCGGCCGATATCAAATTCCAGTCTCACTTTTTTCCCATCCAGCAGACGGGTCAGGTATTCTTTCGCTTCTTCGCCGTAATAACCCGGCTTTTTTCTTCCCGTTTCCCGGGTTTCAGGGGCGTCAATTCCTATCAACCGGATCTTTAAACCTCTTGGGGAACCGTCATCCGTCCAAAACGTATCTCCGTCCACCACTTTGGTTACCGAATAATATTTATCGGGTTGCATCACAACATCCCCGGCGGACTTTCCCTCTCTGTTCTGCGCACATCCTGTCAGACCTGTCCATGCCAGCAAAAAAGCCCATAACGTAATTCTAAAACAACTCATCATTCAAAAGTAAACATAGTTTTAGTGTCTTCTTCACCCTGCCCACAAAGCGTCATCACTAATATATCTCCCTCCCGTCATATCGCTGATGCAGACGCCAAAGGCAGCATCCTCACCGAAAGGCGACCGTATCAATTTCATATTGAACCTTTCTTCCAACATCCGGCCCAGCAAAGGATGGTTGGCAATAGCAGCCCCCCAAGACCCAATTAATAATAGCTTTTTTCTCCCTATCTTGTCAATGGTTAATAAGGCAATGGTAACCGAAAAAACATTTGCCACGCCAATGATCACGGGTTGGAATGCACCGCTGAATTTGGCGCCGATCTCATTTAAAGTATCATTCAGATAATAAAGAAAACCATTTACGAATGATAATTGATTTGCTTTGTTTTATTTAACTGCCGGAATAAAGATACGTATCGTATCCCGCGCACCACCGGGATCTTCATCAATATAGATCAGGTCAACGCCATCCCTGCTTTTCCGTTCCATCGTCTTCCGGACGGAAGATGACGCCGCTTTCTTTTCAACCGTTCCGGGTGGAACCACATTTGCCTTCTCATTTTTCTTTTCGATATCAATTTTCGCCGCCTCAGTGTCAGGTATCGCTATCGCCTCTTCCTTTTTTTCCGCGGGCAGGGAGGGTGAACTGCTTTTATTTTCCACGGCAACGGGCTGAGCGATAGCAGTATGTTCCGGATCCTGACCCGGTTTGATTTCAAAGGGCAGGTATTTCATCTCTTCATCATTCCCTTTTTCCTTCTTCACATCAGAGGGAGCCGTTTCACTGTCTTTAGCAACCCCTGTTTTTTGCTCTGTCTTCGCTGATGTTTTCTGATCCTTATTACTTTGTTGTTTATTGCCGGAGGCATCAACCGGTTTATCGGATGGAGCTACCGCAAAGGGGAGATATTTCACTTCCTCATTTGCATTTTTTTCTTCCTTTGGGGTTTCAACGGAGGGAGAAGTATTTTCCACGCTCTCGTTTTTCTCCATGGGCGTTTCTTTTATAACGAAAGGTTCGGATTGCGTTTTCTCTTTAACCGGTTTCCCGTCTTGCCGGTTCGCCTTATCCGTTTTGGCAACGATATCTTTAGGACTTTCCTCAGCCGTTTTTACTTCTTCGGCTTTTTCAACTTCCTTCGGCTCCGGCTTCCCGGCTTCGTCCTTTACCACCGTTCCGGTGCCGTGGCCCGTATCACCGCGCTCCAATGATTCTGCAACCTTACCGGAAGAGGTTGGCTTACCAACCGGGGAGGTTTTTGCAATAAGTGCTTTCACACTGTCTTCTTTTACGGGAGAGGCGGTTGCGGTTGTCTTTTCTTCCTTCTTCTTATCGGCGGGAGGAATTGCCGCAACCATGCTTTTTACTGAATCTGTTTTCGGAGGTTCAACAGCAGCCGCCATTTTTTGCTCCACGATCACCGGTTTGCGGATAGACGGATCATTCACCACCTCTGCGAGCATGGATGAAAAAGGATCATTGCTAACCGTTCCTGCTGCAACAGCGGGATGTTGATCCGCTTTCGTATCCCGTTGTTGCTGCACCGGCGTACCGGTAATTCCATTTTGTTCCTTCAGGTTAAGCAACTGCACCCCCGAACGCTTGTCCTGCTTTAAAACAAAACCCAGATCAGTAGTATTGATAGAACAGTTGAAACGCCATTCGGCAGGTTTCTCACCAGGGTATCCTATTATAAGTTCATACGTGTTTTTTTCCAGTCCGGGGATAACGAGGTAGCCCGTTCCTGAAGAAGTATAGGTCTCCCCCTCCACCCTGACATAAAAAGCCCGGTGTTCCTCGGACTGTATATAAATATAGTATTGTTCCTGGCCAAACACTGTATTTGCCAGGAAAGGAATAAGGAAAACAATAAAAAGTTTCCGCAGTACGATCATTGACTCAATAAATTTTCTTTCACCGGCCTGTATTTACCACCGTTAACAGCAAACAAAACTACTGGAAAAGATGAAATTGCTATTCGTGGCATCAAAATATCGTGATTTATAACGGTTGGGCTGAATTTTACAGCCTTAATAAATCGTTATTAATGTTAGTATTATTGTGCATTAATAAACCCAAGATAACGGGTAAAATACCATATTTGGGTTAAAATTCGTTAAGCCACTGCTTTTTTTCGGCCGATCCTGTTAAATTACGGATTTATGAACAGGCTCTGTTTAAAAATTAAATCAACAAAAACGTGAAAAAACTATCCGGTTTATTTTTGATCGCTCTTTTTCCCTTATTCCTTTTTGCACAGGCTGGCACTGAAAACACCGACTCGCTGTTATCTGTTTACAGGGCCGTTCCGGAAAAGATCAATGACCTGGTACACACCAAATTGGAGGCCAGGTTTGATTTTGAGAAATCCTACATGTACGGCAAAGTATGGATTACCCTCCAACCCCACTTTTACAGCGTTGACTCGGTGGTATTGGATGCCAAGGGCATGGAGATCAAGGCGGTGGGGCTGGTGAAACGAAATGTTACCACCCCTTTGAAGTACCGGTACAACGGCCAGCAAATTAATATCAGGCTGGATAAAAAGTACAACCGGGGAGAACAATATAAAATATACGTGGATTACATCTCCAAACCGGACGAACTGGCTAAAGGCGGGAGCGCCGCTATCAAGGAAGACAAAGGGTTGTACTTTATTAACCCTTTAGGAACGGAAAAGAACAAACCCACACAGATCTGGACGCAGGGAGAAACGGAAAGTAATTCCGTATGGATCCCTACCATAGATAAAACCAATCAAAAATGCACCCAGGAGTTTTTTCTTGTTGTGCCGTCAAAATATGTCACCCTGAGTAACGGGAAACTCATGCAGCAGCAAAAGAATGCAGACGGTACAAGAACAGACTACTGGAAAATGGATCTTCCTCATTCTCCCTACCTTTTTTTTATAGGTATAGGCGATTACGCCATTGTAAAAGACAGTTACAAAGGAACGGAAGTAAGCTATTATGTAGAAAAGGAGTACGCCGGTGTTGCAAGGAAGATCTTTGGGAACACGCCGGAAATGATGTCCTTTTTTGAGAAGATCACGGGGATCCCTTTTCCCTGGCAGAAATACGCCCAGATGGTGGCCCGGGATTATGTAAGCGGAGCCATGGAAAACACCACCGCCACCCTGCATCAGGAAAGCGCGCAACAGGATTCCAGGGAACTGCTGGATGGCAATAGCTGGGAAACCACCATCGCCCATGAATTATTTCACCACTGGTTTGGCGACTATGTTACGGCTAAAAGCTGGAGCAACCTGACGGTGAACGAGTCTTTTGCCAATCTTAGTCAGCAATTGTGGGAAGAATACAAGTATGGAAAAGATGCGGGAGACGCGGAGAGTTATGAAAACATGCAACAATACCTGGGCAGTCCTGAAGATGCGAAGAAACCCCTCGTTCGTTTTTATTATAAGGACAGGGAAGATATGTTTGACCTGGTAAGCTATCAAAAAGGAGGCAGGATCCTGAATATGCTGAGAAATTATCTCGGTGATGATGCTTTTTACAAGGGGCTGAATTTATACCTTACCACTTATAAATTTTCCAATGCGGAAGCCCACCAGCTCAGGCTGGCGCTGGAAGAAGTGAGCGGACGCGACCTGAACTGGTTTTTCAATCAGTGGTATTTTGGTAGCGGACATCCTAAACTGGATATTCGCTATGGGTACGACAGCGTTGCAAAAACCGTATCGGTAGCCGTTACCCAAACCCAGGCTGAAAAAGCTTTTATTTTGCCTGTGGCAATAGACATTTATCATGGTAAGAAGAAAATCCGGCACCAGGTATGGGTGGATAAAAAAGAGCAGAATTTTGTATTTGCCGTTAACAGCCAGCCCGACCTGGTAAATTTCGATGGCGATAAGATATTGCTTTGCGAGAAAAAGGAAACGGGCAAAACCCTGGCTAACTTCATCCATCAATATTCCGCAGCCGGCTCCTATCTCGACCGAAGGGAGGCCATTACCGGGCTGGCGCAGATGCAGGACAGCGCAGCCGCCGTGGATCTGCTGAAAACAGCGCTGAGAGATCCCTACCAGGGGCTGAGGATCTATGCCCTTGAATCTGTTGACCTGAAAAAAGAGGCTGTCAAACAGGCGCTTGAATCCACCATCTTTATCGTGGCAAAAGGCGATCCCGCCCCCAAAGTCCGCGCGGAAGCACTGATGGTTTTGAGTATATATGATAAACCCATCTACCGGGAACTGATCGAAAGGAGCGTTAATGACTCCTCCTATAGCGTTGCCGGAGCGGCCCTGCATGCTTTGAATGATATGGATAATACGATGGCCTATACGGAAGCTAAAAGGCTATCTGCAACAAAAGTCAAAGGGAAACTGGCGGAAGCTATCTGCAACATCTTTGCCGTCAACAGCAAAGAAGAAGACCTTGATTATGTATTGGACTGGTACAATGATCTGCCTTTAGGCCAGGCAAAAGTAGAAAGCGCCAATGCCATCACCCATTATGCTATTCAACTCACCCGTACGGAGTCGGTAAAAAAAGCAGTGGATGCGTTGGTGGCATTCCGGGACGACACCCCGCCGGCATATCAGAAATACATTTTTCCGTTTGTTAATAATATCCTGTTGCCGGCTATCGTGAATCAGAAAACCATAAGCAAGAACGGTGCGGAAGACAGTGCGGCATTACAGGAACAGATTGACTATATCAATACTAAGATCAAATAGCTTCTTTCCGCTTAACACGAGAAAGATTAGTTCTCTGCAGAGTCTCGACTCCGGGCCATTGTGTGCGAGCCGGACTCTGCGGGTCATCGTCACCGTCTTCGTTTCGTTAAATCCATATCCTGCAACAACATGTAGTTGCAGACAGGATACACTCCTGCTCACCGGCAATATAGTATTTGGCAGAACTGTGTTTATAATCCTCCGGTTGTATTACAAGTGGCGGAATTCCAGCGACATGGATTTCAAATGATACATAATGTGAATTTTACGTTCCCAGTAAACCTCAACGTTTTTATACATTCTTTGTGATCCAAATGATGGCTCAAATACTTCATGATTTTTATTTCGGGATTTATCCGTATGGTTTACCCACTGTTCTAATTGCATTAATATATTTTCATGATTTTGCTGCTTTAATAACTGCACAAGTTCATAAGCCATAAAGCGTTTACCATTGCCTACAATAGTATTAATAGATTTACCGGTATTTACAAAACCGATTATTGCATGAACATGATTGGGCATTATAGCGTAACCAACAATATAATGTCCCTGAGACTTTAGATAATCAAACCCGTTGTATACTACATGATAGCTATTGGTAATGGAGAAAAGAGGCAACCACCTGGCACAGGTAAATGTGATGAAGTATATGCCGAACGGTTCTGATATTTTTCGACGCACTGGCATAGGCGGGTACTAAGATATCCAAATATTACTTCAAAACAAATACGCCCACTCTCCGCCTACCGCAGCGTCCAGCCAACACACAGAGGCCCGGAGTTGAGACACTGCGGAGAATCCCCGCAATTCGGAGAACAAATACGCCTACTCGCGACTGCCGCAGCGTCCAGCCGACGCACGCAGCGCGGAGTTGAGACTCTGCGGAGAAAAAAAGATGTACCGAGCCATCAGAAGACCTAAAAAAATACATGATGCACTCAAAGGCATAAAATCCAAACCTTTTAAACAAATTAAATTTGTAGTACACAAACCGCCATCTAAAAAAAATGAAACCCGCACTATTACTCAGTTTCTGTCTGGATAGCTGCAATGTGGGTTAAGACTTCCCCCACCAGGGATGATCTTTCCCCGAACGCCCGTTGTTGTTCCGGGGGCTTTTTTGCTGGGCATCCACTACGGCAATCTGTACCATGTTGACAATGGTTCTGACCGAGCTGCCCAACTGCAATACATGTACCGGTTTATCTAATCCAAGCAGTACAGGTCCAATGGTATCGAAGCCCGCCATCTCCTGCAACAGGTTGTAAGCAATATTGCCGGCGCTGAGATTCGGAAAGATAAGTGTATTCACATCCTTGTCCACCAGCTCGCTGAAAGGAAAATTTTCTTTTAGTATCTCTTTATTGAAAGCGATGATCCCCTGCATTTCTCCGTCCACGATCAGATCCGGACTCATTTGTTTGAGCAATTCCCTTGTTTTCCTTACCAGCTTTGCTTCGGCGCCATCGCTGGTGCCAAAATTGGAATAACTGAGCAGGGCAATATGCGGGGTGATCCCAAAGATTTTTATTTCCTTAGCGGTTAATAAAGTGATGTTGGCAAGTTCTTCGGCGGTAGGATTAAAATTGACCGTAGTGTCGGCAAGGAACAGGGGACCTTTTTTGGTCACCACAATATACATTCCTGCAATCTTATCTACGCCGCTTTCTGTGCCTACTATTTCCAGGGCAGGCTTTACCGTATCCGGATAATTACGTGTAAGTCCGCCGATCACCGCGTCTGCATCTCCGGCGCTGACCATCATACAGGCAAAACGGATCCTGTCTTTCATGGATTTGGACGCTTCATAATAATTTACTCCCCGCCGTTGCCGCTTCTTAAAATACAATGCCGCATACTCATCCCTGATTTTACTCCAGGTATCGCTCCGGGGATTGATGACCACCATTCCCTCCAGATCAATCCCGTTTTCCCGGGCAATTGCCGCTATCCTTTGTTCTTCCCCTAACAGTATAGGATAAGCGATATTTTCATCCAGTACGATCTGGGCGGCTTTCAGTATCCTTTCATTGTCTGCCTCGGCAAACACCACCCGGCGCGGATCCTTCCGGGCCTTGGTGCCGATTACCCGGAACAACTGGTTGTCGTTGCCCAGGCGTCCATCCAGTTCAATTTTATATTTTTCCCAGTCTTCAATAACGTGCCGGGCTACCCCGCTTTCAATGGCGGCTTTGGCCACGGCAGGGGAAACGGTGGAAATAAGCCTCGGATCAAGCGGTTTCGGAATAATATACCTGGGGCCAAACACCATATTTCTTTCGCCGTAAGCCAGGGTAACAATATCCGGCACCGGGGTTTTGGCAAGATCCGCCAGGGCTTTTACAGCGGCCATTTTCATTTCTTCATTGATACCGGTGGCCCGTACATCGAGTGCGCCGCGGAAAATATAAGGAAAGCCGAGCACATTGTTCACCTGGTTGGGGTAATCCGTTCGCCCCGTAGCCATTATAATATCTTTGCGAACCGCATTGGCTTCGTCCCAACTGATTTCAGGATCAGGATTAGCGAGAGCGAACACCACCGGCCGCTTACCCATGCTTTTCACCATCGCCGGCGTTACTGTTTTGGCTGCACTTAAACCCACAAACACATCCGCTCCTTTCATCGCCTCCGCCAGGGTCAGGTTTTTATTCGTTGCATTTGCAAATCTTTTCTTTATCTCATCCAGCCCTGGTCTGCCTTTATATAAAACGCCTTCTTTATCGAACATGATAATATGGCCGCTTTTAGCGCCCAGAGCTTCATAAAGTTGCACACAGGCCATGGCTGCCGCCCCGGCCCCATTGATCACAATCTTTACTGCATCCAGACTTTTACCCTGTAATGCCAGCGCATTGAGCAATGCGGCGGAACTGATGATAGCCGTTCCGTGCTGATCGTCGTGCATTACGGGTATCTTCATACTGCTCCTCAGGGCCGCTTCAATGTAAAAACATTCAGGAGCCTTAATATCTTCCAGGTTGATACCGCCAAACGTAGGTTCCAGCGATCTTACGATCTGAACAAACTTTTCAGGATCCTTTTCGTCAATTTCTATATCAAACACATCAATGTCGGCAAATACTTTAAACAATACCGCTTTGCCTTCCATGACCGGCTTCCCCGCCTCCGGACCAATATCACCCAGGCCCAGCACTGAGGTACCATTGCTGATCACCGCTACCAAGTTTCCTTTTGCCGTATATTTATATACCGCTTCCGCGTTTTGCCGGATAGCTTTGCAGGGTTCGGCAACTCCCGGAGAATACGCGAGTGAAAGATCATGCTGCGTTTTTGCTTCCTTTGTAGATATGACTTCAATCTTTCCCGGTCTCCCTTTAGCGTGGTATTCAAGTGCAAGCCGTTTTCTCAATTCTTTTGACATAATAGTGAGATTGAGATACAAAGTAAGCAATCGCTTGCATGGTCTGAAAATTAAAATCCGGTACCATTTGGGGATAACTTGTAAATAATTTTAAAATTCAATGGCATCAATTTTTTAATTTTTGTTAAAAAAATCAATAAGTTTGACAACCGTTCAAAAACGAGAACCCAATTGCCCGTTTTTAACTCATCCAATACCGCAATAAGATATCCAACGAAAAGTCGAAGAAGTTGACGTTGATTGACGCTGAAAGTATTGACAACCGTACCCCCTTTTTTTATTCAGAAGGTTATACCGAAAGGAATGAGGCGAATATCCGGAATGCCCCAGAATATTCGCCTTCATTTTCCTATCGTATTCCCCAACCCTGTTAATTGTACTTTTTCTTCATCAGGCTTACCTGCTCCTGGAGGTTGCTGACCAGGGAGGCCAGTTGATTTACATCCCAACGTTGCTGATCGGCAACTTTGCTGATCACCATCTGCGCTTTCCACAACTCCACGATGTCTTCCGCATTCACCTGGTAGGGCTGATAAGCGGGATTATCGCTTGCAAGCGTTATTTTATTTTTATTACGGTTATTTTTTTCAATGCGTTTGTAAACGATGCCTTCATTGCGGGAAACCACAATAAACGCATGGTTGTTTTTTGCATCTTCGAGGCTATCCACTTTTTCACCCACAATTATTGAACCGCTGGGCGTAGGCAACATACTGTCGCCCACAATTTCAAAAGCCCTGTAATGTCCCCCCGTCAGCATAGGCAATGTAAATGTATTCAACTCATCAATGAATTCGGTATCCGCATACCCGGCAAGATAACCTGCCGCAGCTTTTACGGGTACAAAATGGATCACATTGTGCTCCGACATCAGCTTCTGCTGCCGGCGCCGGGCCAGATAATTATTTTTTACTTCGCTGAGGTCCTTTAGCAACAGATCATCCAGTGTCAACTTAAACATATCGCCCAGTTTTTCAAGTACCTCGATACGGGGGTCGGCCCGCTCTTCTTCGTAAGCACCGACCAAAGAGCGCTTGATCCCTAATTTATTTGCCAATTCTTCCTGCGTCCAGCCGCGCAGCTTACGAAGATATTTCAGGTTTTGACCGGCGAGTGATTGTGCCATGCTAATCGTTTTAGTAACGCTAAAATACTAACATTATTAGTTGTATCCAAATTTTTTGCTAATTTTTTTAAAATTATTTACGGTCAGGAAAATCCGACATTCTTCACCTCTCATTTTGCCTCAAAGAGAACAGCTCTCACCGACGGTAAATGCACCCAATTTGGGCAGCAAGCAAATAATCCGGATTTTTACAAATAAAATATCCCCATCGAATGGCAACAGCTAAGGGCAACAAACAACAACCGGTTATATTGATCACAAACGACGATGGCATTATGGCGCCGGGTATTTTTAATTTGATAGAAGCGGTTAAGGGGTTGGGAAAAATCATAGTGGTGGCGCCCGATAAACCGCAGTCGGGTATGGGGCATGCCATAACTATCGGCTCTCCGCTACGTCTTCAGCAAGTTCATTTGATGAAGGGTATTGAAGCCTGGAGTTGCAGCGGAACACCGGTTGACTGCGTTAAACTGGCTACCGATAAGATCCTGCATAAGAAACCTGATATCTGCCTGAGCGGTATTAATCACGGGGCCAACCATTCCATCAACGTCATCTACTCGGGCACCATGAGCGCCGCTATCGAAGCCTCTATTGAAAACATTCCTTCCATCGGTTTTTCCCTGCTTGATTACAGTATGGAAGCCGATTTTTCCATGGCTAAAAAATATGCGCGGATCATTGTGGAGAAAATAATCAAACGGAGATCAGACAAGCACCTCTGCCTGAATGTGAACTTCCCCGCCGTTGATGAAAGCCTGGTCAGTGGGGTTAAAGTATGCAGGCAGGCCTACGCCAAATTTGAAGAAGACTTTGACGAAAGAAAAGATCCCGCCGGGAAAAAATATTACTGGCTTAGCGGCGCTTTCGTGAACTTCGATAAAGGAAAGGATACAGATGTATGGGCGCTGTCCAACAACTATGTGAGTGTGGTGCCGGTGCAATTTGACCTCACCAATTACGTTTTAAAAACCAAACTTGAAAAAATATTTAAACCGTGATCTTCAAAAAAAACAACCTGCTCTTCGGGCTTCTTCTGGGACTACTGGTTCCTGCGCTAAGCCTGATCGTTTATTATTTTTTCAAATTTTACCCGTTGTACAGCCTGGGCGATATGTTCCGGGCCTTTCATGGCAACAACAGGCTGGTAACGGCAGTGACCATTCCCTGCCTTTTTGTGAATATCGTTATCTTCACCTTCTATGTTAATTCGCACCGGGATCGTTCGGCAAGGGGTATTTTTACGGCCACCCTGCTTTATGGCGTTGCAGCGCTGCTGTTTAAACTTATCGGATAATCAAACGGAAGCATTGGTGAACCATCGTGTATCCTGAACGAAAAGCAGAAAATGAAACGGAGTACGATTCATTATTGCTGCAAAAGGGGAATAACTGTTTGCAAAGTTCCATCAGACCATTTAAAAACATAAAAAAACCGGATGAAATACTATATCATTGCCGGAGAAGCGTCGGGAGATCTTCACGGATCCAACCTGATAAAAGAACTGAAGAAACTGGATCCGGGGGGCGGCTTCCGGTGCTGGGGGGGCGATTTGATGGCAGCAGCGGGCGCCGACCTGGTAAGACATTACCGCGACCTGGCATTTATGGGATTCATTGAGGTGGTAAAGAACCTGAAAACCATCTTCCGTAACCTTTCTTTCTGTAAGAAGGATATCCTGGATTTTCAGCCCGACGCGATCATCCTGATTGATTACCCCGGTTTTAATTTACGCATCGCCCGGTGGGCAAAAGCCGCCGGCTTCAGGATCATCTACTATATTTCTCCCCAGGTATGGGCCTGGAAAGAAAACAGGGTGCGTACTATCAAAAACTGTGTTGATAAAATGCTGGTCATCCTCCCTTTTGAAAAAGCTTTTTACAAAAAATGGAACTACGAAGTGGAATATGTAGGGCATCCACTGGTGGAGGTGGTGAATGACTGGCGGGCGCAATACAACACCGTAGAAAAAGACAACCTGGTTGCCCTGTTACCCGGCAGCCGGAAACAGGAGATCATTCAAAAGCTGCCCGTGATGCTGGAGGTAAGCACTTTTTTTCCCGAATATCAATTTGTGGTAGCCATGGCGCCGGCGGTGGAAGAGGAATTTTATGGCGCACTGCTCAGGGCGTATCCGCAGGTAAAAACAACCCTGGGAAAAACTTACGACCTGCTGCTGCAGGCTAAAGCAGCCCTGGTAACCTCCGGAACCGCTACCCTGGAAACAGCCTTGTTTGGCACGCCCGAAGTGGTATGCTACAAAGGAAACCCCATTTCCTATGCCATTGCCAAACGGGTGATCAAAATCAAATACATTTCCCTGGTAAACCTCATCATGGATAAGCCGGTGGTGAAAGAGCTGATACAGCACGATCTCACTGTAGCCAATCTGAAAGCAGAACTGCAGGATCTGCTAACCAACCAGGACAGGATCCACAACCTGGAGAAAGACTATACCGCTTTGAAGGCCCTGTTGAGTGAAGGAGGGCACGCTTCCGCCAATGCTGCGAAGGCCATCAGCAACTTCTTACGGAACGGATCATGATTACAAGCAGGGCAAAGAGAAACAACAAAATAGACAGCCGGTTGATGCCATGCATATATTTTATCCATGAATTACGGTCTTCCTCCGGTTCTCCGGTTTTCTTTTTCAGGAAGAGATATTCCGCGATCTGACGCCATATACCCATACAATATGATTCATTTACTTCCGCAAAAGTAGGATCAAAAATTGTTAAACGGATAATAATCAGGGGTTGCTGTTTAACGACCCCGTATTTTTTCTATGCCATAAATGTCCTTCCATTCGTCGGGGCAGGCCCGAATGCGCCTGCCTTCCTGTTTCTCAAAAACGCGCAATCTTCCGCCAGGTGTTAAAGCTGTAAAACATGCAACGGATTGAAATCCGTTGGCACAATATGCTACCGGGCCGATAGCTCTTGCCATTCCAGGTTCCGGAGCCTTAGGCTCGGTCACATATTCTTGCGTGGGATTTCAATCCCATGCGAAAAATTGAAATGCGCCGCCTCCGATGCCGGCCACTTTCGCATCACGGCTTATTTTCAGTACTTTTGCAAGTTGTAATACGCAGGTAAATTTCTCACAAAAGAAAATACCACAGATGGGCAAGAATCCGGGATAACGCCTGCCCCAAGAGTTTTTCGTTAGAAAAGGTGCAAATTAATAAGGATGAAATACCAGGTAGGAGATACGGTACTGCTGATCCATTCAAACGAAGAAGGGAAGATCATTGACATTCTTGACAATAAGATGGTAATGGTAGATGTGAAAGGCGCCCGGTTTCCGGTATATCTTGACCAAATTGATTTCCCCTACTTCAAAAGATTCTCCCAAAAGAAGATGGATTTTACACGACCTAAAGAATACATTGACAACATCAAAAAGGAAAAAACAAATGCAAAATACAAGGTAGGAGAAGGCGTATGGCTGGCGCTGTTACCCGTATTTGACAAAGATGTTTTTGACGATGATATCGTAGAGAAATTCAGACTGTATCTTGTTAACCAAACGGAAAATACGTTTGCTTTCACCTATGAATTATCCTTTGCCGGGGAACATGATTTTGAGCTGACCAATGAAGCGCTGCCCTTAAGCGACTTCTATCTGCACGACATAGCTTTTGAGAAGCTGAATGACAATCCGAAATGCTGGTTTGAATTTTCTCTTACAAAATCCAATAAGAAAAAGGCGGAATATTACGAAACTTTTCTGAAGCTTAAAGCCAAACAGGTATTTCAGAAAGTGGAAGAGATGAAGCTCCGGCAGGAAGCCAGCTTTTCCTTCCTGTTGTTTGAAAAATACCCCGACCGGGTGGCGGACGAAAAACCGGACCTGGGGAAATTATCCGCTGCTGGATTTAAAGTATTGGAATCGGTGAAACAAAGCCTGTCTTCTCCGCCCCGAACGGTAGTGGATCTGCACATTGAAAAATTAAGCGATGCCTGGCAAAAAATGAGCAACGATGAAAAATTAGACCTGCAGTTGAAAACCTTTGAGAAATATTACGACCTGGCGTTACAGCACAGGCAATCCATGTTGATAGTAGTACACGGCATCGGGAAGGGCAGGTTGCGTGAAGAAATTCACGATATCCTCCGGAATAAGAAAGAAGTGAAGTCTTTCGTTAATCAATTTCACCCCTCCTTCGGTTACGGCGCTACTGAAATATACTTCTGATGCTTTCCGGCGTACCGGTAATCAGCGTATGAAGATTATGCTGAACCGCCTCCACAAATCCGGGCAGTAAAGACAGGTCGGCGCCCCACAAGTCTGAATCACTCAATACCTGCTGCACGAGACCATCCGGTTCATATTTCTTCCATTTTTCCATAAAATATCCTGCTTTGTCGTCATTAACGGGGTAAGTTTTTCCTCTCCATTCTCCTTTATAACCCTCGCTGTCTTTATCCACTACTTTCATGAATAATAAATAAGCGGCAAAGCCCAGCGACATCAGCGGGGGAACGGCTTTTTTATCTGCAAAATACTTTTGGAGTACAGGCGCCACCCTCATCTTCACTTTAGACGAATATTGCATGGTGATGCTGATCCACTGGTGATTGAGATACGGATTGCGGAAGCGGTCCAGCACCTGTAGTCCAAACTGTTCGGCTTCTTTCCTATCCACATCAGAGGGAATAGCCGGCGCTATTTCATTCAACATCAGGTTGTGGACAAAACTGCCGAAGGCCGGATCCTCCATAGATTCCCGCACCAGGTTAAAGCCGTATAAAAAGGCCAACCCACAGCTCAACGTGTGGGTTCCGTTGAGTAACCGGAGTTTCAGCTCGCGGTATTTTTCTATATCCGGCGCTATAATCACCCCACTGTCTGCCCCGGCAAAGGAAAGAACCTCTTTCACCTTTTCCCCGCCTTCTATAGCCCACAGGCGGTACACTTCTCCAATAATCATCAGTTCATCTTCGTATCCCAGAACGCCTTCAATTTGCTGCTGCAGTTCTGTTGCCGGTTTCCCCGGCACGATCCGGTCCACCAGCGAATTGCAAAAAATATTTTTTGCTTTCAGCCATTTCAGAAAATCTTCCTCCAGTTTATTGAAACGGGCAAGGGTAAGTACAATTTCTGAAAGCCGGTCGCCGTTGCCCACAATCAACTCTGTTGGAATGATCACCATCCCGCTTTCTTCAGTCCCTTTAAAAGCCTTATATCTTTCGTACAGGAAAGCCAGCAGTTTTGCCGGAAAAGAAGCGGGCGGCTGCTGACGGATATCTTCTTCCACCAGCGTTATCCCCACTTCGGTAGTATTGGAGATGATGATCTGCAACTGCGGATTGTGGGCGCATTGTAGTATATCCTTCCAGTGCTGCCGGGCCGACAGCACCCTGCTGATAGCCGAACTGACGATATTTTGCTCTACCTTCCTGCCTTTGTCTATTCCACGTACGCACAGGGTATATAGGCCATCCTGGGTATCAAAAGCATCCACTCCTCCCCTGTCTGTTGATTTCACCACTACCACCCTGCCATTAAACAACCCCTGCCGGTTGGCCTTGTCTATAAAATAATCCGGCAGCCCGCGCAACAATACACCGGTGCCAAACTGCAATACTTTTTCAGGAAGATCGAATATACCGGGCTCGGGCTTCTGAACAGCCGCCGAAGAAATTGCCGGAAGATTGGTTTTATTTAAAAGCATACAAGAGTTTTTAGTTTGGAGTTTTTAGTTTGAAGTATACCTCATACCTAACACCTAACACCTCAAACTGTTACAGGGTGCAAGCCACAGGTTGCAGGGAGTTTGGAGTTTTTAGTTAGGAGTGTGGAGTCAGGATCGCTGAACCAATGCTGATGGCTGATAGCTCACACCCGATACCTCACACCTGATACCTGACACCTCACACCTGATACCTGCAACCTGACACCTCAGGCATCCCCTCATTTTCAAATTTTCAAATTATCTTTTCCGATTACCTCACCTGCCCGTTCCCTCTTATTACCCATTTCTCGGTTACCAGTTTTTCCAATGCAAAGGGACCCCTGGCGTGCAGTTTCTGGGTGGAGATACCGATCTCTGCCCCTAATCCAAATTCCTCTCCGTCGGTAAACCTCGTAGAAGCATTGTGATAGACTGCAGCGGCGTCTATTTCATGTAAAAAACGTTCCGCCTGTTTTTTGTCTTCGGTTACGATGGCTTCAGAATGTTTGGTGGAATATTTCCGGATATGCTTAATGGCGTCGTCACTGTTCTTCACCACTTTTACGGCACATTTCAAATCCAGGAATTCTTTTCCATAATCTCCCGCATGAGCTTTGCGAAGGAAGGGATATCCTTTTAGTATTTTATAAGATGCCGGGTCGGCAAAGATCTCCACTTCATACGGCTCCAGTTCAGGTTTCAATTTCTTTAAAAACGCCGGGGCAATACGCTCGTCCACCAGTAGCGCGTCCATGGCATTGCAAACAGAGGGGCGCGACACTTTTGCATTCACGGCAATATCAACGGCTTTGCCGATATCCGCCTTCTTCTCCACATATACATGACACACTCCGGCTCCCGTTTCAATAACAGGCACCAGGCTGTTTTGCCGCACGTAACGGATAAGCCCATCCGAACCCCGCGGGATCAACACATCTACATATTGTGTAGCGGTAAACAAATCCTGGACGGATTCCCGGTCTGAAGAAAGTAAAGTAACCACTGCAGCCGGAAGCCCGTTTTCCCGAAGCACTTTGTGTATGATTTTTACGGCTGCCTGGTTAGAATGGTCTGCTTCGCTGCTGCCCTTTAACACACAGGCATTCCCACTTCTGATACACAAAGCCGCTATATCAAAAGTTACATTAGGTCTGGATTCATATATGGCGCCCACCACACCCAGGGGAACGGCCATCTTTTCCAGCAACAGCCCGTTTTTGAGCTTTCGTTTTTCCAGGGTTTTGCCGGACGGATTGGGCAGGCGGCTTACTTTCCGGATGCTGTTCGCTATCGCTTTGATCCGTTTATCATCGAGGCGCAATCTGTCTGTACGTGGATTTCCTTCTTCCTGTTTTTCTACATCCGCGAGATTTGCTTTCAACAAGATTTTTTTCCGGGCTTCAAGTTCGTCCGCCAGCATCAGCAAGATCTTCTTTAGCTGTTTATCATTGAGGTCTCTCAGTTGGGGCGCTGCTTCATAGGCTTTTTTAATTTGCGTAATCGTAGTCTTCATTCCTGTATTTATTGATCTGTTAAAAAATGACAATATCATCGGCGTGGGCCGCTATGATATTTTTTTGGGCGATCTTTTTACTGATCTCGGAACCGCTCAGCTTAGCTTTGGCCACACCTACAATGGTATCTTCATCATCAATCAGCCGTATCACCTCCCCTGCTGTAAAATTACCCTTCACTTTCCGTATCCCTACGGTAAGCAGACTTTTCCGCTCCTGTAAAGCTTTTGAGGCGCCTTTATCTATATACACGCCGCCCATGGTTACAGAGCCGCTGGCCAGCCATTTTTGACGTGCTTTTAAGGTGGAGGGTTGGGCTATAAAAGTGGTACCACTCCTCCCCTGTAGCGCCGAAGTTAAGGTATCCCTGCCGCTTAACCCGCAAATAACCACTCTTATTCCCAAAGAAGTGGCCAGTTTGGTAGAGGTAAGCTTGGACAACATCCCTCCCAAACCCAGACTGGTTTTGGATGGAGTAACCCATCCCAAAACAACCTGATCAATTTTTTCCACCGTGGGGATAATGTTTTTATTATGATCCAACAACCCTCCCGCGGAGGTGCACAACACCAGCGTATCTGCATCAAATCCAATGGCAATCAGGGTTGCCAGTTCATCGTTATCCGAAAATTTCAGTTCTATATTACTAACCAGGTCATTTTCATTCACCACCGGCAGGATATTATTCTGCCAGAATTCCGCAAAGGTTTCCTTGAGCTGCAGAAACTGTTTCCGGTTTGAAAAATGATGCCGTTCACACAAAGCCTGCGCTACGGGTATCCCATAAGCTGTAAAATATTTATGATACAACTGAATAAGAATAGGATTACCCACTGCCGCAGCCGCCTTCCGTTCGGTAAGGGTACCCTTAAATTTCTTGAAAAATATCTTCCCGCTGCCTACCGCACCGCTGGAAACCAATACGATATTGTAAGTGTTATTCAGAACGGCTACTTGTGCCGCTATTTTTTTTATGACCGACTGATCAATCTTACCTTCTTCATTGGTAATCACTGCCGTTCCCAACTTTATAACCAATACCTTTTTTTGCATGAACAAAACTTCTGTTATATAAAATCTGCAAAAATAAGAAGAAAGGAGATGGGAATGGATTAACAAAACGAGGCTTCAAAGTGCATTTCTGCATAACATGGGCATTCTACAGGCAGGTGTGTCACCGCCTGCGAAAATATGGGATGCACCCGGTTAACCAAAATCATGATTTTTGAATTCCAAAAAACGTAAATTTGAAACCTGTATTGCCGAATTACGGTGTCAAAAGTAAACCCTCGGCTATGGCTATAACGCGCTACGACTGTATTACCTGCAAAGTCAGGGATTGCTCTATCCTGAACGAGTGCGATAAAAAAACACTCACAACGATCAGTACTTATAAAATTTCCAAAATACTTCCAAAAGGAGACCGCCTGTTTTCCGAAGGGGATCCTATCCGGGGCATTTATTTTATCAAGAAAGGATTTCTTAAGGTGGAATTAAACGGTAAACAAGGCCGACCCCTGATCCTGCAGGTGGTGGGGAAGGGAACGGTTTTGGGCCACCGCTTAAATGACAAACACAGGAATCACAAAAATTCAGTTACTGCCGTATCCGAGGTACAATACTGCTATATTCCCAATGATCTGTTTGAGGATATTGTTGATAAAAGCCCGGGGCTCAAAGAGCATATCATAAATCAGTTCCTTGACGACCTGGAGCTGGCAGAAAAAAAAGCGGTCAATCTTGCCCACAAAACGGTTCGCGAAAGAATTGCAGAGTCTCTCCTGCTACTTGCCGTTGTTTATCATTATGAAGAAAATAAACACGGCTTCCGTATCGGCTTTGGAAGACAGGATATTGCTGACCTGGCAGGCACCACCAAAGAGCAGGTGTCTAAAATATTAAAAGACTTTGAAAAGGAAGGCCTGGTTAAGTTTGCAGCAAAAAAATTCAATTACCTCAATACCAAAATGCTGCAGAATGTCTCAAGTTATTATCCCACCGGTAACGAAGAATAATAAGATATTACAGTTTAAAAAAACTATGGTTTCGTAGTTTTTTACATATTTATCTGCTTTTTCTCCTTTTATCTCATTACATCCCCTGTAGCTTTATCGTACAAACCGGTTCAGACAGTTAAGGTTCTGAAACTTAACCGTTTTGTACGGTCCTTAGTCATATTGACCTGCAAATTTCAAATCATTCTAAAGGCATCTCCGATATGTATATCAATAGAAAAATCACACGACTCTCCTGTATCCTTGCAGGTTTATTATTAGGTGTTGCTGTGCCCTCCGTCGCCCAGGACGGGGAAACGATTTTCAAGCAAAACTGTGCCGCCTGTCATACGGTTGGAAAAGGCCGCCTGGTGGGACCCGACCTGGCGGGTATAACTTCCCAGCGCCCTGAAGAATGGCTGATAAAATGGACCCGATCATCACAAACTTTAATCAAAAGCGGAGACGCAGACGCAAAAGCCATTTTCGATGAATACAACGGGCTGGTGATGCCCGATCAAAATTTACCGGACGCCGACATCAAAGCTATTTTTGCTTTTGTTGCGTCAAAAGAAGCCGCCGCACCCGCTGCCACAAGCGCTCCGGCAGAACCCGCAACCAATGCATCTAATCATGCAATGCCTGAAGAAATTGCACAGGGAAGGAATATTTTTGTTGGTTCCCAACGGTTGATCAACGGCGGACCATCCTGCATCTCCTGCCATAATATAAGCTACAAAGGCATTATCCCCGGAGGATTATTAGCCAAAGATTTAACCACAGTGTACAGCCGTTTTGGTGGCGATGCCGGCATTCAGGGCATTTTAGGCGCCCCGCCCTTTCCGGCTATGACCGAAGCCTACAAAAACAAACCCATGACAGAAAAAGAGATCGCCAACCTGACCGCATTCTTCAATAAAGTGGATAAAGATAAGGCCGGTCAACAGGTCTCCGCTCAAAACCCGCTTCTTTACGGAGGAGCAGCGGGCTTTGTTGTTCTGATCCTCCTTTATTCGTTGATCTGGGTTAAAAGAAAACGATTTACCGTAAAAAGAGATATCTATTTGAGGCAACTCAAATCCATATAACGCTAATAATTTAAAAATAAAAATATGAGCTGGATAGAAGACATCATCTCACCTCAAACCAGAAAATGGGAAGAATTTTACCGCAACCGGTGGCAGTACGACAAAGTAGTCCGCAGCACCCATGGCGTAAACTGTACGGGAGGATGCTCCTGGAATATCCATGTAAAAGACGGGATTGTGGTTTGGGAAACCCAGGCGCTTGATTATCCTCTTTTAGAAAATACGCTTCCCCCCTACGAGCCCAGGGGTTGCCAGCGCGGCATATCTTATTCCTGGTATCTGTACAGCCCTATCCGTGTAAAATATCCCCTGATGCGCGGGGCATTGATGGATATATTTAATAAAGAAAAAGAGGCAACGGGCGGCGATCCCATGAAAGCCTGGGAAAACCTGCAGAATGATCCTGAAAAGAGAAAACGGTATCAGAGGGCAAGAGGAAAAGGAGGATTCAGGCGCGCCCGGTGGGATGAAGCACTGGAAATGATTGCAGCCGCAAATTTATATACTGTAAAAAAATATGGGCCAGACAGAATAGTAGGATTTTCACCTATCCCCGCGATGTCTATGCTCAGTTTTGCCGCCGGATCCCGATTTCTTCAACTGATGGGCGGTCTGCTTCTTAGTTTCTACGATTGGTACTGCGATCTGCCGCCGGCATTTCCCGAAGTGTGGGGCGAACAAACCGATGTATGCGAAAGCGCCGATTGGTACAATTCCAAATTCTGCGTGTCAATGGGCGCCAACCTGGGAATGACGCGTACCCCCGATATCCACTTCTTCTCCGAGTCGAAACACAATGGTACCAAAACCGTAGTGATGTCACCCGACTTCAGCATGGTGGCCAAACATGCCGACCAGTGGATTCCCTGCCATGCTGGCTCAGACGGCGCTTTCTGGATGGCCGTTACCCACGTACTGCTAAAAGAATATCATGCCGACCGGCAGGTTCCTTATTTCATAGAATATGTAAAACGATACACCGATAGCCCCTTCCTCGTAGAACTGGAACAAACCGGAGATTTTTATAAGCCCGGCAGACTGCTCAGAGCCAACAGGGTTTCTAAATACAAAGACATTGAAAACGGCGACTGGCAATTATTAAACCTTGATGCACACACCGGTAACCTGGTTTGTCCTAAGGGAACTATCGGCGCCCGCTGGTCGAAAGATAAACCCGGGAACTGGAACCTGAAGTACGAAGACTTCCGGGACAACACCCCGTATGATCCGCAACTGACATTATTAAACAGCAGCGATGACATATTCCAGGTTCAGTTTGTGGAATACGGACTGGACAAAACCGCTTTAAGAGGGATTCCGGTAAAATATATTGAAACCACCGACGGCAATAAGGTTGCCGTGGCTACTGTTTACGACCTGGTCATGGGTCAGTACGGAGTGGGCAGGGGGCTGGCGGGAGAATACCCCGGTTCCTACGATGATGCGCAACAGGCCTATACGCCCGCCTGGCAGGAAATATTTACCGGTGTGGGCAGGGATACGGTGATCCAGTTTGCACGTGAATGGGGAGGCACGGCAGAAGTTACAAAAGGCAAGTGCATGGTCATCACCGGAGCCGGTATCAATCACTGGTTTCACGGCAACCTGATGTATCGGGCTGCTATCATGGCCCAGATGCTTACCGGCTGCAACGGGGTAAACGGCGGCGGAATGAACCATTACGTGGGGCAGGAAAAACTGGCGCCCGTGGATTCGTGGTCCACCATTATGGGTGCTAAAGACTGGGTTTCGGCAAACCGGATGCAGCAAGCGCCGATATGGCACTACATCAATTCCGATCAGTGGCGTTATGACAACAACCAGATGGATTATAACCAGGCGCCGAGAGACAATCAATTCACCAACGTACATTCTGCAGACTGGACAGTAGTTTCCGTAAGAAACGGGTGGATGCCTTTTTATCCGCAATACAATAAGCATAACCAGGACGTGATCAAAGAGGCTGAAGCAGCCGGGGCAAAGAGTGAAGACGAGATAACCGGATACATTGTTGATAAACTGAAATCAAAAGAATTATTGTATTCCGTTACCGACCCTGATGCGGAAATCAACTTCCCCAGGAACTGGTTTATCTGGCGTGGCAATGCGCTGATGTCAAGCGCCAAAGGGCACGAGTATATGCTGGATCATTACCTGGGCACCCACAACAATAAAATCGCAGACGAGGTAGCCCGGGAGCATGTAGAAGAGATCTTATGGAGGGAAGCGCCAAAGGGGAAAATGGACCTGATCGTGGATATCAATTTCAGAATGGATACTTCCGCGTTGTATTCGGATATTGTATTACCTACGGCTTCCTGGTACGAAAAGTCTGACCTGAACTCAACGGATATGCACTCGTTCATTCATCCGCTTTCGGCCGCTGTACCACCGGTTTGGGAATCGAAGAGCGACTGGCAGATCTTCGAGATCATTGCTAAAAAAGTCAGCGAGATGGCTACCGCTTCCTTCCCCGAACCCATCAGAGACGTGGTGAACGTTCCATTGGGACACGACTCAACGGATGAGATCACCCAACCGCGCATGCTCGACTGGGGCAAGGGCGAGTGCGAACCCATACCCGGAAAGACCATGCATAAGTTTGTATATCTGGAAAGGGATTATACCCAGATCTACAACAAATTCATCACCCTGGGACCCAACGTAAAAACAAAACCAATTGGCGCTCATGGCGTTTCCTACATGGCTGATGACATATACGCGGAAATGCTGGAAGACAAACGTCATGTACAAAAAGTAAAGGGTATAGAATATCCTTCCCTTAAAGACGACGTGGAAGCGATCAATGCGGTATTAAAACTTTCCACCCTTACCAACGGGAAACTCACCGATCGTGCTTACCGTAACATGGAAAAGAAAACCGGGCTGGTATTAGCCGATCTTGGCGAAGGCAACCGGGATGTGAGGATTGATTATAAAGACCTGCAGGCGCAACCCAGAAGATACAATACCTCCCCTTTGTGGTCGGGACTGATGAATGACGGGAGAGCCTATTGCGCCTATACTTATAATGTTGACCGCCTGGTTCCATGGAGAACCCTTACCGGGCGGCAACATTCTTATCTGGATCATGACGGGTACATTGCTTTCGGAGAACATTTCGTAACCTACAAGCCATCCCCCAAACCGCAGTTGTACCAGGATATCCGCCAGACCATCAACGATGGGGAAGCCATTATGCTGAATGTGCTGACCCCCCATGGAAAATGGCATATCCACTCTACTTATGGGGACACTTTAAGAATGCTCACGCTTTCGCGCGGTATAGAACCCTGCTGGATGAGTGAAGAAGACGCCATCGCTATTGGCGTAAAAGACAACGACTGGGTGGAAGTGTATAACGACCATGGCTCCTATTGTACCAGAGCCTGTGTGAGTGCAAGAATTCCCAAAGGCGTATGCATCGTTTACCATTCTCCGGAACGAACTTATTCGGTTCCGAAATCCCAGATGAGAGGCAACAGAAGAGCCGGAGGACACAATAGTTTTACCAGGGTGCACCTGAAACCCAGCCTGATGACCGGTGGGTATGCGCAGTTTTCTTACCACCTCAACTATTGGGGGCCAGTGGGCGCCAATCGCGATACACACGTGCTGGTAAGAAAAATGACCAAAGTAGTTTTCTAATTAATTCAATTCGATAATTATGGATATAAGATCTCAAATCGCAATGGTTTTTCACCTGGACAAATGTATAGGATGCCATACCTGCTCCATTGCCTGTAAAAATATCTGGACCGATCGCAAAGGGGCTGAGTATATGTGGTGGAACAACGTTGAGACCAAACCCGGTACAGGATATCCAACCAAATGGGAAGATCAGGAAATATATAAAGGAGGATGGGAAAAAAACGGCGATACCGTATCGCTGAAAGGGGCCGGGAAATTCAAAGGTTTAAAAAATATCTTTCACAATCCCCATCTGCCCGTGCTGGATGATTACTACGAGCCCTGGACCTATAAATACCAGGATCTGTTTACAGCGCCGGAAGGGAACGACCAGCCCACGGCGCGACCGGTTTCCCTGGTCACTGGGGAACACGTGGACGTGCAGTCCGGCCCCAACTGGGACGATGATTTAGGCGGTTCTCCCGATTATGCCCGTCAGGATGTAAACCTGGACAAATTAACCGCCGCCGAACAGGAAGCGATGTTCCAGTTGGAACGAATGACCTTCTTCTACCTGCCCCGGATTTGTAACCATTGTCTTAATCCCGCCTGTGTGGCTTCCTGCCCTTCAGGCGCAATATATAAGAGAGGGGAAGACGGCATAGTGCTTATCAACCAGCAACGTTGCCGTGCATGGAGAATGTGTGTAACGGCCTGCCCGTATAAAAAGACCTATTATAACTGGCATACCGGGAAATCAGAAAAATGCGTACTGTGTTATCCCCGCCTGGAATCGGGTCAGGCGCCGGCATGCTTCCACTCCTGTGTGGGAAGGATACGCTATTTAGGCCCCCTGCTGTACGATGCCGACAAGATTGAGCAGGCTGCGGCTGCTCCCGAAGACCAGTTGGTAGATGCCCAGATGGATATTTACCTGGATCCCTTTGATCCGGAAATAATCCGCCAGGCCAAAGAAAATGGCATCGCCGACTCCACGATTGAAGCGGCCCAGCGATCACCCGTATGGAAGTTTGTAAAAGAGTGGAAACTGGCGCTCCCGCTGCATCCTGAATTCCGGACGCTGCCTAATTTGTTTTATGTTCCTGCCCTGTTGCCCACCATGGCAAAAGTGAATGACGGGGTTTATGATTCCACCGGTAAGTCGCTCTGGAACGGAGTGGAAAGTAACCGGTTGCCCATGAGATATCTTGCTTCTCTGTTCTCCGCCGGGAATACCGAAAAAATAGTAGCTGTGATGAAACGGCTGATGGCGGTCAGAACACACAGAAGAAGCGTTACCGTAGGCGATACCAGTCGGGAGGAAGCGGCTGCGGCCCTTGAAGAAGCAGGTATAGACGCCGATACCGCCGATGCCATCTTCAGGCTTACTTCACTGGCCACCTTTGACGAACGCTTTGTAATTCCTGCAGCCCACCGCGAAGAGTCAATTGAGATGCTGGAAAGTACAGCGGATGTGAAAGGAAGTACAGGATTTGGATTTAAAGAACGTCCCCAAAGAGGCTTATAATATGACCCGATATTATCATTATACCATTCTTGCAGATCTGTTCAGATATCCCGGAGAGGACTATCCGCTAACAATCAACCGTTGCCTGCGCATGCTGGAGGAACGATATCCCGAAGCGGCGATAGAATTTACCGCGTTTGCGGATTACGTAAAAAGCCATACCGCAGATGAATATGAAGAACTATATACCCGCACTTTTGATGTTCAGCCCATCTGCTACCTCGATCTCGGCTATGTAATTTTTGGAGAAGATTACAAAAGAGGTGCTTTCCTGCTTCACATGCAGGAAGAACAACAAAAAGTAAATAATGACTGCGGTACAGATTTGCCGGATAATCTCTGCAACATGCTGACTCTTCTGCACGTCACAAATGACCAGGAATTCATTAATGAACTGGTAGTAAAAATCATGATCCCCGGGATCAGGAAAATGATCCGGGAATTCTCGCAATCGCGGGTTGAACTAAAGACCAAAGTTTTAAGAAAGCTACACAGCGCTATTATACAGGAAGAACTGAATACGGGCAACGTATATCGAAATGCCTTTTCAGCTCTGCTGATGGTATTTGAAAAAGATTTTGAAGGCGTACACTATGAAAAGCCCGAAAGCACCATTGTCAACCAGCAGCATCACCAGTCTTTTTTTTCAAAAAAGAGTCTGAACGAAGGCGTAGCCGGGATGGCAAACGGAGCGGAACTTAATAATTTATTTAATAACTATAAACTGGATTAGTTATGACGAACTATTTGCTGTTCGTAGCCCTGCCTTATGCATCGCTTTTTATCTTCCTGATCGGTTCCATTTACCGGTACAGGAACCGGGGATTCAGCGTTTCCTCCTATTCCTCCCAATTCCTCGAAGGCAGAAGACTCTTCTGGGGAAGCCAGCCTTTCCACTGGGGATTGTTCGTTCTTTTTTTCGGGCATCTGATCGCCTTCCTTTTCCCCAAAAGCGTTCTTGCCTGGAACGGCGAACCCGTCAGGTTATTAATCCTTGAGATCACGGCATTCGCTTTCGGACTCAGCGCTTTCGTAGGGGTACTTTTGCTGGTACAACGCCGTTTGACCAACCGGAGGATCCAGATCGTCACTTCTAAAATGGATGTCGTTGTATTTATCATCCTGCTGGTACAGATCATTTCCGGACTGTTGGTCGCTTATCACAATCGTTGGGGTTCTTCGTGGTTTGCCGCTTTTGTAACGCCCTATCTGCGTTCCATTTTTGTGTTTGATCCGCAGATGGATGCTATCGCCAGCGTTGATTCGCTGTCTTTGAAAATACACGTAGTATCGGCTTTCACACTGATTGCGTTCATTCCCTTCACCCGTTTTATGCACTTCCTCGTTTATCCGCTGGATTATACCTGGAGAAGCTACCAGCAGGTGATCTGGAACTGGAACCGAAAACGCATCCGCACTTCCCGTTCCCATTCGGAAGGGCGGAAATCCACGAACAACTGACCGGACAAGTTGAGCGCCCTGTTAAATAAAACCAGGCGATCTACTGAATTTGAGAACAATTAAATGTAATCACGTTGAGAAAGAATACAAATCAAACGGTAAAGAGGTCAGGAATAAAGCGAAATCACAAGTTCTTCCGAAACTTCGTGATCCCGGTTTCCTGCATTATGTTGTTTTTTAATCAATCTACAGTTGCCCAGTATCAGCCGTTCAATGAAACGCCGGAAGCAGCCTGGTTTAAACACGGGTTTAACGGCTTGTTGATCCTTCTGCTTTTCATGACCGGTTATGTCATTTATATGGCTATAAAAGCGCTCCGCGAAAGAGGTCAAACGCTGCGGTTCGATCTTCCGATTTTCCGATCCATGACAAGAAACAAAAACACCGTCAGCGTTTTACTCTTTCTCATCGTCGTTGCGGGCATCATCTGGACTATAAAATATAAGGCAGGGTGAATTTCCGAACCGAATAGCGAAAAAAAAGATGAACCAATATGATAGTTAAAAAAAACATGCCGGATTTAAAGCAGTTGTCTAAAACAGACCCGGTGAAAAGAAACGCCGAAAAAGGATTGGAACAGATGGAGCATACCCCGATGGAACCTCCTTCGGCGTATGAACAACCGGGAACGCTGAAAATCCCGTTTGAAGAACTGGAAAAACCCTTACAGACGCTGGTGAATGAACATAGAAATGCTATCGTGATAATCGAAAAATTTGAGCGCGCATTAACCGAATTCAAAGCCAACGGCTACCAACTGGATAACGTGATCAATGAATCGTTCAAAACCTTTTTCAATTTCCTGGACGATGATCTGTTTCCGCATAACGCCAGGGAAGAAAAAACCCTTTTCCCCTTATTGCACAAACGATTAATTGAAGCGGGAGAACATGGCATCGGGAAAAATCCAAAGACGGCAATAGACGTGATGGAAGACGACCACGTGAAGTTTATCCAGCTTGGCGCTCTCACCTTTAATTTCTTAGGTCTTGCTTCCCGACTGAAAGACGAGGTATCCAGGATCTTTGTTTTGGATACCGCTTATGAAAATGGCCGGGAACTGATTGAATTACTGAAGTTGCATATCTATCGTGAAGACTACACGCTTTTCCCGCTGGCTCAAAAATACCTCACCAAAGAAGAGTTTGAAGAAATTGAAAGCCAATCCTGAAGTCAGGTTATCACCGTTCTCTAATCATAAAGGGTAATCCCATGAAGTCTCATCGCATCCTGCTGCTCAGCTTTCTGGCCTTCACCGTATGCTTTGCTGCCTGGATGATCAACGGAGTGCTGGTAACTTTCCTGACCAATAACGGCATTTTCAGGTGGACACCTATACAAACAGGCTGGCTTTTAGGCCTGCCGGTATTGGTGGGCTCCCTGTTGCGTTTACCGATAGGAGTGCTTACTGATAAATTTGGGGGCAAATGGGTAATGAGCGCTATTTTAATAATCAGCGCCATCCCTATGTTTTTTCTGTCGCGGGCCAACGACTATAATACCTTTTTGCTGCTCAGTATCGGCTTTGGCATTGCAGGAAGTTCCTTCGCTGCGGGCGTGGCTTACACCTCTCTCTGGTATCCTAAAGAAAAACAGGGAACCGCCCTGGGGTTATTCGGCACCGGAAATATCGGCGCAGCGCTAACGACCCTATTGGCCCCGGGTCTGCTGAACCGGCTCACTCAAAATAATACCCATCTTGAAGGCTGGCGCATTTTACCGCAACTCTATGCGGCGCTGTTGTTGGTAGTTGCCATCGTTTTCCTGTTGTTTGCCAAAAACAGGAAGCCTCAAAATGTGAAATCGTTTATGCAAAGATTTTCCCCGCTGAAGCACCTGCAGGTTTGGCGGTTTGGCATGTATTATTTTTTTGTATTCGGAGGCTTTGTGGCGTTGACCCAGTGGCTCATTCCTTATTATGTCAACGTTTACTCCATGACCATTCTTACGGCCGGATTCATGACAACCGCATTTAATCTGCCTTCGGGATTGATACGGGCGGCAGGAGGAGTGCTTGCTGACAGGGTTGGCGCCCGTATCGTATTGTACTGGGTGTTTGGGGTTTCCATCATTTGCCTGCTGTTTCTTTTTCCACCCAGGGTAGAAATTCAGACTCCGGGACAGGGCGTCATGGCGGCTCAGCCCGGAACTGTAATGGCAGTTACCGATAGTGAAATAATCATTACAGACCTTCAGCAGCCTGCGGAAAAAACGATTTATCCTCTTCAAAACAAAGAAGACCACATTACCATTCGTTTCGGCATCCATCACGACAAGGAAGGCTTCTTACCCCTGCCTTCTACATTCGCCTGGCATGAACCCCAGGTAAAAGTGGGCGACAATATAAATAAAGGTCAGCTCCTTGCCAAAGGGGTAACCCTGATCTATTTCCAGGCGAACAAATGGATTTTTTCGACCCTGGTTTTTATTATCGGCATCATGATGGGCATTGGCTCAGCGGCTGTTTTCAAACACATCCCTACCTATTACCCCAACGATGTGGGAACGGTAGGCGGCATCGTGGGCGTACTCGGCGGTATGGGAGGCTTCCTCGGTCCTATCCTTTTCGGGTATCTTCTAAACATCACGGGGGTATGGACAAGCTGCTGGATCTTTCTTTTTATCATCGCCCTGATCAGCCTTATCTGGATGCGATTTGCCATAAAACGGATTGATGCTACTGCCACCTGAAGAACCATATAAACAGCAACGGATGAAAAAAATTATTACGGATGCGATCAGAGAACTATCCCCTTCCTACTTTGCGATGGTAATGGCCACGGGCATCGTATCCAGCGCCTCGCTTTTCCTGGAAATGAATTATATCGCCTATCCGCTGTTTTGGATAAATATTTTTCTTTATTCTGTTTTATGCATAGCCACCATTTTAAGAATTGTATGGTTCAAACAACAGTTGCTTCACGATCTGTTTGATCATGTACGGGGAATGGGCTTTTTTACTTTTGTTACGGCCACTGCCCTGGTGGGTACGGAATTTATCCTGTTGAACAACAATTACCAGGTTGCCAGAATATTTTGGTTTGCTGCCGTTGCGCTCTGGGTGATCACCAACTCCATCATCTTTACCAACCTCACTATCAAACCCAATAAACCTTCCTTTTCGGATGGCATCAACGGTTCCTGGTTGCTGGCGGTAGTGTCAACACAAAGTCTGGCGGTACTGAGCGCTAAAATGTCCATGCATTTCGTGGCTTATAAACTTATCCTCAATTTCTTTGCTTTTTCCATGTGGCTCTGGGGCGGGATGTTGTATATCTGGATGATCTCTTTGATTTTTTACCGTTATACGTTTTTCAAATTTTCGCCCGGTGATCTCACGCCGCCTTATTGGATCAATATGGGCGCCATGGCTATTTCCACCCTCGCCGGTTCCCTGCTGATCATCAATACGCCCCATGCGCCTTTCTTACTCTCCACGTTGGCTTTTTTAAAAGGTTTCACCATTTTTTACTGGGTAACAGGCACCTGGTGGATCCCCATGCTTTTCATTTTAGCCTTCTGGCGGCACGTGTATAAACGTTTCCCACTGAAATACGATCCCTTGTACTGGGGGGCTGTATTCCCGCTGGGCATGTACACCGCCTGCACTTTCGAAATGGCCAAAGCAATGGAACTGGACTTCCTGCTTCCCATTACAAAATATTTTATCTTTTTTGCCCTGCTGGCCTGGTCTCTTACATTTTATGGATTTATACAAAACCTGATAAAAAAGATTGTTCCTTCGGGTAAGGAGTTAATAGCAAAAAAATCATAGTAATTATATTCATTCATGATACAGGTCATAGGAACACAGCAATTCTTCATTTAATATTGTCCATATGCTCACAGACACATTTGGAAGGACCCACGATTATCTCAGGATTTCAATTACGGACAAATGTAATTTGCGTTGTTCGTACTGCATCCCTTACGACCTGCCCCACGGCTATTATGCCCATTCCAAACGCATGACGCCGGAAGAAATACAGGCTATTGCAAAGGTCTTTGTTCAACTGGGCATCAAAAAAATCCGGATCACCGGTGGAGAACCCCTGGTACGAAAAGAATTCAGAAAGATTATCCGGCTTTTATCAGAATTACCGGTAGAGCTGGCACTTTCTACTAACGGCGTACTGGTAAATGAATTTTTAGACGACATTAAGCAGGCGCGGGTTGTTTCTGTAAATGTAAGTCTGGACTCCCTGGAAACGGAAATTTTTTCAAACATCACCAGAAGAGATCATTATGAACGGGTATTTTCCAATATCCGGTTATTGGTAGAAAACGATTTCCGGGTGAAGGTAAATACCGTGGTCATGAAAGGAATAAACGAAAATGAAATTCCTTCTTTTATCGCGTTAACCAAAGAAATCCCCATCCATATCCGGTTTATTGAGTACATGCCTTTTTTGGGAAACGGCTGGAATAAAGACCGGGTGATCACCTGTGATAAGATACTCGATATCATCCGGGCAAGCTACAGTTTCGGGAAGTTGAACGACCCGGCTCACAGCACTTCCAAAAACTTCAGGGTGCATGGATACCGCGGTGCCTTCGGTATTATTACCACTATGAGCGCACCTTTCTGCGAAGATTGCAACCGGCTGCGACTGACTGCCGATGGAAAAATGAAAAACTGTTTGTTCGGGAAAGAAGAAATGAATTTGCTGGAAGCGCTGAGAAATAACGAAGATATCAGTTCGCTGATATTACAATCAGTAAAAAACAAGCATGCCAGGATGGGCGGACAATTCGGGAACGGTTACCAGTCGGCAGACCCCAAAAATATTGTTAACCGCAGCATGATCGGCATCGGCGGATAAAAGCAGGATTATGATAAGCGTTGTGGAAGCAAAAAAGATACTGTCTGAAAACATACGGGTTTTACCCGATGAAAAAGTGAGCGTTGTGGAGTCGTCAGGCCGACGCCTCTCGAAAGATATCATTACCCCAATGGATGTACCGTCGTTCAACAACTCCGCCATGGACGGGTATGCATTCTGTTATGAACCGGGAAAAACCGATTACCGGGTGAGCGCCCGGATTCAGGCCGGCGATCCTGCGGCTTATACTTTACAAAAAGATGAAGCGGCACGGATCTTCACCGGCGCTCC
>JAMLHL010000008.1 GCA_023957125.1 Chitinophagaceae bacterium | reverse complement strand
GAAGTTGTTATTTTCTTTGATCTCTATCGCTGCATTTTTGAACATTATATTATTCTCCCGGTTCTTTTTATCTATCTTGTACAATCTGGTACAGGCCCAAAAAATAAGAAAACCCATTAATAATTTATCAATCACAAACCTGCAACTATGGGATCCAATTCTTTCAGTTTTATCCATCATCAGGATCAATATGCATATAATACCCAAACCTCCAACAATTACGTAATCATTGAGTTTCATAAAAATCCATAAAAATCCAATGCCCGTTATAAAAAAGCCAAAGGAAATTAAAGCCAGTATCCGCACAGGGTTACTCCCACAGAAAAAAACAAAAAGAAAGAAAGTGAAGAAATAGATCCTGTTGTTTATTAAAAACCACTCAAATATTTCCCTGCTATCGGGTTGAAGCCACTTTTTTTTTGTTGTTAATTCGCTATACATTCGGATAAGTTTGCCCCTGTTAAGATAGCTTGTATCGAATGTGAGGGCATAATATAACATCTCTCTCTCTGTTTTCCACTCTTCCAGATCCATATTTAGCAGTCCCCGATGATTAAAATATTTATAAAGGATTTGCTGATATTGTTCCTGTTGCTTCCATCCCTTTATATTTCTTTCATAATAATACTGATGAAACTGATTCAGTCCAATGATCAGGCATACCATAGTCAGCGTCAATACTGTCATCATCACAGGATGATTTCTCCTTTTAATTAAAATGAACGGCAACGCTACTCCAATGAATGGAATCAAAGTATGTATGCGAAAAAGAGAAGCGATCAGAAACATGGTAATTCCTAAAATTACTTTCCTGAATGGAGCGCGCTTGTCTGGATCAGACACCCAGAATATCACCCCTGCAAACGTTAAGATGATTGAAGTATTGGAGAAGTTGATACTGAGCAAAAAAACACATTCAAATACCAGAAATATCACCAAATATGTTAAAAGTGGCTTTATAGTTAATCTTCCCCCGCTTATTCCCATGAATATTATGGTGGTAGCAATATAATGAAACAAAATCAACGTAACGCTGTACCAGTTTACACCCGGAATCGCAATAAAAAGATTTTTTATTGGGATGGAAATAAAGGGGTGAAGAATGTGATTAAAATTCAGCAACGCGGTGGGCTCAAATCCATACCCTCCCCCCAAACCATATAAACATGAAACATCGTCTCCACTATTAAACAGGGGATACAGTACCGTAAAACACGATACAAAAAGGGCCAGATTGATCAGGCTGAAGGGTAATATTCGTTTAAGGTTTTCCATAACGAAAAAACGCATCCTTTTCCTTCCCCAAAACAAACGTCCTGTGAATTTCAACAAAAAACGGTATTAACAAACAGAACTGCGGATAGGCTGACACGGCAGGGATGAAACATAATAGTATCAGAAAGCACACGTATTTCATATATCAGCAGGATTTAGTTTAAAACCTGTAGGCATGGCATCTCAAACAAACAGGCTGTACGAGCCCGGGTGGCCCATACAACCTGTTAAAATCTTTTTTATATCTTCTTCCGTTATGTTTACATTTTCTGGCATCGGCCAAAAATTTGCTTCAATCCCGTATCTGTCAACGGATGCTTAAGCAAGCCCAACAAAGGATCTAACGGGCAGGTACACACGTTACGCCCAATTCGCGGCTCTTACAATATGGGAGGGAACTACGGAAGGAGTTTGCGAGGATCTGGGTTTTAAATCCCTGCTGGGCATAAATATGGGCCATTTGCCCGATCAATTCCATGCCATCCCACCCACTGTCAAAGTCAATCCGTCCAATAAAAGATACGCATTAACGGCGCCCGCCTTTGCCGCCAGTATCGCCTGCCTAGTTGAAAACACGAGGGTGCAATTTGTTTGAATGCCGTTATCGGTAAACCATTTCATGGCTTTTACACCTTCTTTGATGATGGGCACCTTCACTACGATGTTTGGGTGAATGGCCGCCAGTTCCTTTCCTTCCCGCAACAATGCTTTCAAATCCGTGGAGAAAACTTCCGCGCTTACGTTCGTCACCTTTCTACAATCTCACAAATAGCTTTGTAATGATTCTTAATAGCTTCGTGCCCGATTACCCTCTTTGGGCCATTAACGAAGGGTTGGTGGTTACACCATCCAGCACACCTAAATCATGCGCTTCTTGATCTGGTCGAGATTGGGCCGTGTCTAAAATTTCATTCGAAAATATTTTATGTTTGAGCATAAATAGTACAAAAATAAAAAAGGCAAGTTACTACATCGCACCGCTACAACCGCCTACCTCTTGCTACCTTCCGGTCCTGGGGATTCAGCAGGAGCTGGTCGTATAAGACTTGCCCGGGCAAAGGTACGCGTTGGGAACCGGCAAAGCGACAAGTCCCGGACGCTTAAAATATTTTTTCTTACGGCTGTCCGGGGTGGGTTGGTCATTGAATTCAATAACGGTTCAGCATTCATTAACCGGTCGTATCGTCCTCCCAGTTCACGGTAATAAACCAGGAGGGTATATTGGTTTTCTCCGCTTCCCAGATATTGCTCGTGTCATCGGTTACAAACCGGATACCGCCGGGTTTTTGCTCTGCCAGGGCCATAAGCATATCTCTATAATAACCCTGTTTCAGTAACAGGGTGGTTTCATATTCTCCACTCGTTGCGTTCCACTCATCCGGGCGCCTCATCCAACCCGTAATTGGGCAGATCTGCCCTATCAGGTACAGATCTTTTCCGTAAGGCCGGTCACCGGGCGCCTTATAAGTAAATGAACGGTAGCATAGTCCGCATTCCAGTAGGGATTTACATTTTCATTCGTCATAGCGGCATAAATGCCGTTATAATCTTTATAATAAATATAACGTTGCGCGTTGCGGGGCAGATCCGGCGCCACATACAAGTCGGTGGCGTGATCGGGTATTTTCCTGCCGTTTCACCTGTCGCTGAGCAGGCGAAAACTGGTCAGTCGAGCCAGCGCCATTCCCGCATAGCCGGCATTATGGCGTCTTTCTCCGTATTGCATTCCAGTATATTATTCCTCACAATGGTAGGGGTTATATCCCGGATGAAGTTATCCTGAAGTGATTGTTTTGCAATATCGCCACCCTTGATCTGTTGCTATATGGGTAGCTGATATTTAAACGTCCCAATTGATAGTAAACTGGATCTTTTGATGGGTGCTGAAATATGGCTACCAAAGGGCTGTTGTATCTGGGGTGCGGAAACGGCTACCCCGCCTCCGTCACCAGGGAATGTTTGCAAACGCCAGTTTTGACGTATCGCCATCCAGGAATACTTATCACGTAATTTCGATTTTACCGGCATGATATCTCTCCCCGGGAAGATAATTGATAATGCGTAAGCTCGCGTAAGCACTGTGCGGAGCGGCGGTAATGTAGGATATCCGCTGACTGGTATATCCTTTCGCATAATCGAAATAGCCCATCGTACAGCCGACCAGTCTGCATTGCGGAGCCTCAATATTATAATAATAGCTTTCTGATATCGCCGTCCATATCATCAAAGTCCAGTTGCAGCAGGTCATTGCTGTTCAGCCAAAGATGGGGTGAGGCCTGTCTGGCTGCCATAGGGATTCAACTGAACGGTTTTGATGTTCTGCATGAAGATCCTGTCCGGCTCCCTGCCACTTGTACTGGAGGTAAAAAAAAGAGCAGGAAATAACATTGGCCCCTTGAAGCGGTGATGGCATCGGCTAATTCTTTTATCTTCACAATTTAGTAAATCCCAGGGATTGAATACAGCCTCCTTTATAGCAAGACGAATTGCATTTAACCGACAGCGTTCCTTTTCCCGTTTTATTATCCGGCTTGCCATCGCCGCAACCACTATCAGCGTAGCTGTAATGATCATGACCCTGGCTTTCGTAAACGGGTTCCAGGAAGCGGTAAGTCAAAAGATATTCAGCTTCTGGGGGCATATCCAAGTCCAACACTAAGGAACCTATAAAGCAGCTATTGCCGAGGAAGCCCCATCCATAAGAACGACAGCATTGTCAACGCCCTACTTCATAACGGGCGTAGCGCGGGTGCAATCTTTTGCCACCAAATATGCCATCCTCAAACCCTGAATCCATCGAAGGCGCTCTTTTTAAAGGGGTAGGAAAAGAATGCTGACTTCAACGCCATGTTGTTCCTGACGGCAGGAAGGTTCACTTCAACGACAGCACTTATAGCCGGAAATTGTACTGTCGGAATATACCGCCAACCAATTGCAACTAAAGGTGAACGACCGGGTGCTGATCTATTTCTTCAAAGGAGAAGACCAGAAGCCTGTCCTGACAAACTGACCATCGGGAATTAAAACGAATATGGAAGAATACGACCGGCTGTACGCCATTGGCGACCTGCAACTGGTGCAAAGGCTGAACGATTGGGGAGCAGATGAGATAGGAGGCTATGAAATATTCCTCCATGATTATCACACCAGATGGAGCTGTTGAATGACGAAATATTTGAATCCCTGCCCGACCAGTGGGGCAGTAAAACGATCCGGGATATTTACCCAATATTTTTGACTGGCTGCGTTTACAGGACGTAAACCTATTGTGGTTCTGTGGTACGATCATCATAGCCATCATTAACCCTCATCACCTGCTCCTACCATCATGGTACTGAGCGCACCCGGATGATCGGGATATTAAAAGCTGCTGGCGCCACCAACTGGACGGTCCAAAAAATATTTACCCTTGCAGGGCGCCATCATCGCCGCCGGCATCTTCCTGGGGCTGGCGGTGGGCTGGGGCATCTGTTACCTGCAACAGCAAACCGGCTTTCACTTTCTGGGACGAAGACGCCTATTACATGCAGGTGGTGCCGGTAAAAGTTGTATGGTGGGAGTTGGACCTGGTGGTAGCCGGCACTTTACTGGTCTGTACGCTTACATTGTTGATCCCTTCACCGTGAGCCGCAGGATAGAGCCTGCTAAAGCAGTGCAATTCAGGTAAAGACCAGACTATTGCTCTCCGCTCTTAATGCCTCCTCACGGGAAGATAACCGCGGCAGAAAGACCATACTCATCGTTTACAGACAGCAATTCCCCGGATTGCATCAATAATTTCTAGTATAAACATCCAATACATCTCTTTAATAATGATCGGTAATGATAAAACCTTTAACAGACTGTTGTTCCCGTATTCTTTCTTTAGCAACAAGAAGGATATTAAAAGATTATATTGATTGGTATCACGATAATATTTCAGAAAAAGAGGCAAGTTGTTCCAGGTTAAACATACCGGATAAAGATATGGTTTTCCCCGTTGGTTAAAAGATCGTATTGTAACCTGTTACGTAATATGTTATATTTGCAGGAATGGTCGTCAGTATTCAGCATAAAGGGGCCAGCAGCTTTGGACTAAAGACAACTATTCTAAGCTGCCACCAGATCAGATAAGCAGAATAAAACTAAGAATTATGCTACTACATGCTGCTGAAACGGTAAACGATAGAACTTTCCCGGATCAGCTTTGCATCCCTTCAGGAAGGAGCTTGGTGAATTATTGGGCTGTTACCGTTAAGGCTAACTGGAGGATCATATTCCAATTTGAGAATGGGAATGCTTACTTGGTAGATTACCTCGACTGTCATTAAAAAGAGAAGTTATGATTAAACAAGGACGAAACCGATCCATCCGGTCATATATTGAAAGAGCTGTATCTGGAACCGCTGAATCTAGTCAGACAACTGCGGCAGCAAAATCTGGGTGTAGCCTGTAAAACACTGTCCATGCTTCTCAATGGACACCAGGGAGTAAGTGCCGAAATGGCGCTACGTTTATCCATTCAACACCACACCCGAGTTGTGGCTTAACATACAATGTGTTCATGATTTATGGAATGCAGGTCAAATTCTGGATAAAACTTTCCGGGATCAGGCTTTCATAAGCCCAGGACACTTTGCCACAAGCCATGCTCACGCAAAGATGATCATCGTGCGTCAATATACCCGAAAGAAGCCGCAGATATTATTTCTTTTTGCAATCAAAAACAAAGCAAAATAGCTATTTATCTAAGTTTAACCTTTTTTAATATAAACTTATCGCTCTTCGTTACTTTAGTTAGACCTTACGATGGCTTTTTCACTGATAATATTATTCATGATACCCACCGTCTCATTCAGGTAAATATCGGATTTCAGGTTTTTTAACCACTGGTTTTGCCGGTCCTGCTTAGCCGTATCATCCGCAAACCGGGATACATCGGTAGGTAGCAATTCTATGGGGGTTTCTTTCGTACTTTCGTCAGTTTATCCAGGTCTTTAACAATATCCCGTATTTGTTTTTGCTCTTCCTGGTATTTTTGAGGTTGAGTGTATATACTTTATCATTCAGTGAGGATAATAATTTCGTCTTCCCTGATCTGTTCAAAAACAGGGTCATTGCTTATTTTTTTACTTCGGATTCCTTTATCAGGGCAATGTCTATTCCATTACTCCAGGGCGTATATTTCGCCTTTGCTATTTCATCCCATTGCAGGGCATCCGGTTGTCTTTCTCCCGGTATTTAAGGTACTCAAACTGGATCGGGTAGAACGATATCGGGGGTTACTCCTCTCTATTGGTGGAACCCTGCTGATCCGGTAAAATTTTGCAGGGTCAGCTTCACCGTCCCGAGGTTATTGGAAGCATCATTATTAAACGACATCAGCTTATTCCGGCTGCCACCATCCAGCGGAATATTTCTTTGAACCGTTCCTTTTCCGTAGGTAGAGGTGCTTCCTATAATAATACCTCTTTTATAATCCTGTATCGCGGCTGCAAAAATCTCTGAAGCGGAAGCGCTGAACTCGTTAACCATCACCATCAACGGTCCGTCGTACAGAATCCCTTTATCTTTATCCCGCAGCACGGTGGGGGTACCCTGCCTGTCCTTCACCTGTACCACCGGGCCTTCGTCAATAAATAATCCTACCATCTGGATCACATCAAACAACGACCCACCGCCATTGTTCCGCAGATCCATGATGATCCCATCCACATTTTCCTGTTTCAGCTTTTGAATTTCACGGGCCACGTCTTCGGCGCTTTTGGCGCCGTTGGGCCGTTCCCAGTCGGCATAAAACTCGGGGAGATAGATATAGCCTATTTTTCTGGTCCCTTCATTTACGATAGCGCTCCTGGCGAAAGTGTCGTCAAGCACTATTTCATCCCTGATCAGCGATACCACCTTGGTACTCCCGTCTGTTTTTCTCAAGGTTAGCCTTACTTCCGTACCTTTTTCCCCACGGATGATCTTAACGGCGTCTTCCGTATCAAAGCCCAGCATATCCTGGGGCTCTGCCGCACCCTGACCCACTTTAATAATAACATCGCCCACCTGCACCTCACCGGATTTCCAGGCAGGGCTGCCGGTAACCAACGACATGATCTTAATATTGCCATCTTCCTGTCTCAAAGACGCTCCGATGCCATAAAACCTCCCGCTCATCTGTTCATCAAAGGACCTTTTTTCCAACGGCGGAAAAAACGTAGTATGAGGGTCCATACAGGAGGTAATGGTGTTGACAAACTCATTAAAGCGATCTTCTTCCGTAAATTTATTCCTCAGCCTTTCCGCTATCCGGTTCGTGGATTGCATCACTTTTTCCCTGGCTTCTTTTTCCATCTCCACATCCGTCAATACCTTATAATCTTTTTTCCCTTTATTACTTTCATTGGCAGCTATCATGTCGGCATACCTGATCAACACCTGGTATTTCAACCGTTTCCGCCATATTTCCTTCCGCTCCTTTTCATTGGAGGGAAATTCCAGCCTGCTTTTATCGTCCAACAGGGTTTCATTCGCCGTAAAATCAAACGGTTTCGCCAGGAGGTCTTTATAAGCGCCCAGGTATTCATTCAGTCTTTGTGAATATATATTGCTGATCGCCTGGAAAGATTGCAAGGGCGCTCCATGAATTTCGTCATCAATCTGGTTTTCGTACGGCCGGAGCTGCGCGATATCGGATTGTAAAAAAAGCTGTTTTTCGGGATCAATCGCTTCCAGGTATTTTGTAAAAACCTCTTTTGAAAATGCATCATCAATTTTTTTGGGACTATAATGCCCCTGCTCTAACATGGCGCCCACCTGCTGGAGTATTTTTTCATATTTCGTAGGGGGATTTCCTGATCCCAGGGTTTGAAATGCTATAAAAATACCCGCAACAAAAATAACCAGCACTACCGGCAGAGATTTTCTATTAAACATAAGCTTCATCACTTTTTGCATCATCAAAAATAACGGAAATAAAACATTTATGTTGCTGTCAGCAAATACGATTATACAAGGATATGCAAAAACCGGAACATTCCATCCCCGCCGGTGAAAACCGGGGTGTTCCCGATTTTCGCTCCACCTGTTGCATTCCGGCCGGCAGTAAGTTCTACAGGCGGCTGCCCGCCCGGATGACACAGTCGTCGGGGCCGTATGCCCGTTCGGACGGAGGCGTGTCTGAAAATTATATATACCCCGGTTAGGTATGATACATTAAATTCATCCTCCATATTAGAAGGGTGGCATAACCTTTAAATTTTGGAAAACCCCGGCATTTTTTATGACCTCCTGAAAATATTATATACTTTGTTAATTTTTTTACTTTACCAAAATTTAATCATTAAAAACCAATTCAAATGAAGCAAAAGTTTAATTGCCTGAAAGTTTTTTCAGCCTTTCTGCTGGTTTTTCTGGTGCAGGGGCAGGTTTTTGCAACAAACCCATCGAATAAGGATCATTATTCCGATCAATCCCTGGCAGTCATTATCCAGGGTACCGTTACCGACCAGGGAGGCACACCGTTGGAAGGCGTCAGCATTAAAGTTAAAGGTACCAATGCGGGTACCATGACCGGCGCCGACGGTTCCTTTAAGCTTGAAAATGTAGAAGAGAATGCTAAGCTGGTTATATCTTTTGTGGGATATCACCAGCAGGAGATCGAGGTAGCCGGGAAAACGCATTTCACTATTGTTTTATCCGAAGACAGGCAGGCGTTAAGCGAAGTGGTGGTAACTGCTTTGGGAATTAAAAGAGAAGCGAAGGCCCTGGGTTATTCCGTTACCCAGGTAGATGGTGCGGCGTTAACCACCGTAAGAGAATCGAGCTTTGGGGAAGCCTTACGGGGAAAGGTAGCCGGGGTAAATGTTACGACGGCAAATTCAGGTCTTGGAAGTTCCAGCCGGTTGACCATCAGAGGCAACACCTCTATTTCAGGAGATAACCAGCCATTATATGTAGTGAATGGGATCCCAATCAACAATAGCGGTTTTGACAGGCAGGCGGATGCTGAGCCGGACTGGGGAGATAACATTTCGAGTATCAACCCGGATGATATTGAGGAGATTTCTGTCTTGAAAGGAGCCACTGCTGCTGCGTTATATGGTTCCCGTGCAAAAAATGGCGCGGTCATTATCACTACCAAGACGGGAAAAGGACAAAAAGGGATAGGCGTTACCGTTAACAGCAACACCACGGTTGACGTTCCTCATTTTATGTGGGAACTACAAAAAGAGTATGGGCAGGGATACGGAAATGTAAGACCTCATGATCAAAGTTTTGCTGCAGGCCATGGTCAAAATCATTGGGGAGAGCTTTACGATGGGGTGCCAACCATTCAGTTCGATGGTGTAGAAAGACCTTATTCTTATGTGAAGGATCAGGTCTTAGATGATTTCTATAAAAATGGTATCACTGCATCCAATAATGTATCGTTTTCAAGCGGTGGGAAAAATGGTTCTTTCAGACTCGGTTTAACCGACCTGCGCGCTTCCGGAATCGTACCCAATGAGGAATTAAAAAGAGATAACATCAGTTTGGGGGTTAATCAAAAGATAACAGATAAACTGACAGTGGAAGCCCATATAGATTATATAAAAGAAGATGGTAAAAACAGGGTAGTGACCAGTACGGGTCGTGGCGGTGCAGTCTCCAACATTTTGTGGGTGAACAGTAATATGCCAACCAGCGCTCTTGCGCCCGGCTATCTTGAAGATGGTTCCGAAAAGACATTAGGTACAGACCTGAATGCTACCAACCCCTATTTTACCGTTAACAGAATAAGGAATACATCGGTGAAGAACCGGTATATCGCTTCCACGCAAATCAAATGGGATATTCTTGACTGGTTATTTGTTCAGGGAAGAGTAGGTCAGGATCAATTTACTTATAAAATTGATAATATGATACCTGAGGGTACGGGTTTTGTGAAACCCGGAAAGATCACTCAGATGAATACCGGATTCACAGAGCGCAACTGGGAGTTAATGTTTGGCGCCAATAAAGAACTGGGTAGCAATTTCAATTTGAATGTAAACGCAGGTGGTAACATTATGACACAGCATTCGGATCTGAGTAACATAATAGGCGACGGGGTCGTTATACCGGGTTTAGAGGTGATCAATAATACGTCCACCAGAACGATTTCAATCACCGAAACCAATAAGCGGATCAATTCCCTGTTTGCTACAGCAGAACTGAGTTATAGAAATTATTTATACCTGAATGTAACGGGAAGAAATGACTGGTATTCCTCTTTGGATCCCAAACACAACAGCTATCTCTATCCATCTGTCAGCGGAAGTTTTGTTTTCTCAGAATTGTTCAGCCTGCCGCAATTTATTGATTTTGGAAAGTTCAGAGCTGCTTATGCTTCCGTTGGGGGAGATACCGATCCTTATCAACTGGCTCTTTCTTATAGCTTGTTAGGATTCAGTTATAACGGAAGCCCTCTTGGCGTTATCAATCAGGATGTGGTACCCAATAGTCTCCTGAGACCATTGAGTGTAGGAGAATTTGAACTGGGTTTTGATATGAGGTTTTTTAAAAATCGCTTAGGCGTTGACATGGCTTACTACAATAAACTGACTAGCAATGATATTACCAAGGAGACACTGACCACTACATCGGGTTATAACGGTACATCCGTTAATGTTGGAAAATTGAGAAACAGGGGAGTTGAGTTTTTATTTTATGGAACGCCGGTACAAACACCGGACTTCTCCTGGGATATCTCCTTAAACGGCTCCTATAATAAAAGTAAAGTGCTGAAGATTTCCAATCAGTCCAGCGAATTAAACCTGGGTTCCAGGGGAAAAGCTTCTATCAGATTGTATGAAGGTCAGGAATATGCACAAATCGTGGGCCCTACGATCGAACGCAATGCCGAAGGACAGGATATTATCAGCAACGAAGGGTTGAATATTGTAAACAGGGGTAACGTAGTAAGTTTTGGATCGGGAATACACAAATGGAACATGGGTATCACTAATACGGTCAATTACAAATCGTTTTCCTTATCCTTCCTGATTGATGGAAAATTCGGCGCCAAATTATATTCCGTTTCTTCCTATGAGCTTGATCACAGGGGAATGACCGTGAAATCTTTATTGGGAAGAGCTGAAGGAACGATTTTACCCGGCGTAAAACAATCGGACGGGAAACCCAATGATATCTTCGTAACCCCTGATATGGCAGGAAACAGGCTGATCGTTATCAATCGCAGGGAAGCCTTAGACGATTATTTATACGATGGCAGCTTCATTAAATTCAGGAATATTGCATTCACTTACAACCTGCCTAAGAGCGTATTGAATTCAGTTCGTTTCATCAATGGAGCCAGCATTTCCCTAATAGGAAATAACCTGGGCTTGCTGATGACGCATGCCCACCAGATTGATCCCGATGGAAATTATACCACCGGAAATGCGCAGGGTATTGAAGCTTCGAATCTTCCACCGATCAGGAGCTATGGCGTGGATATTAAATTAAAATTTTAGTTTGTTATTATCTAAAACTGCAATTAAATGAAAAAGATTAATCTTATAATATTATCCTTTTTAGTTCTTCTGAATTGGGGATGTGATAAAAACTTTGACTCCATTAACAAGAACCCCGTTGTGGCCTCTGCTGATGATTTCAACCCAGGATATTTGTTTACCACCGTTCAGATGCAAACTTTTCTGGACGCTGAGGGGATGAGTTCCAACCTGGCCTATTTCAGCACTTTTGCGCAACATTTTACTACTTTATACGATGAAGGTTATTTTGCCTGGCACGGTGATAAATATGTGTACTATCAACCGGCTAACGATCAATTATGGAACAGTACCTTTAATATAGCAAAGTCACTCCAGGATGTGATTGAGCAAAAGAGGGAAGATAACGACAATTTGTACCAGATGGCAAGGATATGGAAGGTATTATTATTTCACAGATTGACTGACGCTTATGGAGATGTGCCGTATTCAGAAGCCGGTTTAGCTTACTATCAGCAAATTTTCAGGCCCAAATATGATGCGCAGGAGTTTATTTACAAAGACATGCTGGCAACGCTGAAAGACGCCGTTTCCAGTTTGAATTCCGGCGGTGACAATTTCGGGAAATTTGATATTGTGTACAAGGGAGATATAGCGAAATGGAAAAAAATGGGCAACTCACTAATGCTTCGCTTAGGAATGAGATTAACCAAAGTGGATATAGGCGAGGCGGAAACCTGGGTCAAAAATGCGATCAACGGGGATGGCGGTTTGATGACCAGTAACGATGACAACCTGGTGCTGAAAGGCGCCGATAAGGACGGGGTTAATACTTCCCTGGTACTGCCCTGGTCATCCCAATATTTTCGTAGTTCTCAAACAGGCTCTTATATCAGCGCCACCTTATTTGATTACCTGAAGGACAGGAATGATCCACGGCTTTATAAAATCTGCGCCGTTTATCCCTCCGTAGCTTCTGATCCGGCGTTGGATGATACAGACCCGGCTCATCAAAAAGGATTACCCAGCGGCTGGGGAGAATTACAGATTAATGATATCCCCAATTATGACCCGGCTGATCCTTTAGGGATGAGACAATGGTCTGACCTGAATAGAAGCGCTTTTGCAAAGTTTGATGGGCCCCGGTTTATTTTAACCAACGCCCAGGTTCAATTGCTGCTGTCCGAAGCTGCCCTCAGAGGTTGGGGAGGAGATGCGAAAGACGCGTATGAAAAAGGTGTGAGGGCAGATATGGAAAACTTCGCTAATTACGACCCCAGCGTTCAGATTACGGGAACTGAAATTACCAATTACCTGGCCAGCAATCCTTTTGTCGGGACGGCTGATTTTGAGGCGGCTCTGAACCAGATAGCCGGACAATATTGGGTCGCCTGTTTTTTAAACGGGTATGAGGCCTTCGCTAACTGGAGAAGAACGGATTATCCCGATGTTATCATTCCTACCAATTACCAGGTAAACGGGAATGAAACGCATGGCCAAAGACCGGGAAGGCTGAAATACCAGGCCGACGAGCCTCGTTTGAATGGGGAAAACTACCTCGAAGCGGTTCAAAGACAGGGACCGGATGAATTTCTTACCAAAGTTTGGTGGGAGAAAAATTAGATCTCACCCGGATTGAATTTGCAAAGCTGGTGAAAACCGATCGGGTTTTCACCAGCTTTTTTTATACAAAAGAATAAGATATACAGCCGCTAATGCATTGTTCAACAGAATAAAAACATTCGCCACGAATGCACGAATAATACATAGGAATATTCGTGCATTCGTGGCGGGTTGTTGTTGTATTCATAAATCCATCCCGCCAGGTGCGGAACGATGAAATTGGTTGTAAAATACCTAATAAAACAATATGGGTGGCGGATGGGATTCGAACCCACGACCCTCAGAACCACAATCTGATGCTCTAACCAACTGAGCTACAGCCACCATTTTTAGCCGGCTGCAAAAATAAATGAAAAACACATGTATGCAAAATTCATTTCCGCCGGTTTCCTCCCCGGTTATTAATAATATTTTTCCCCTTCAACTCCGGCCCGGGTAATCAGCCCAATACCTTTAACGTTCTTTAACCTAAATCCCTGCTAACCCTCCTTTTATCAGCGTAATTTTGCCATCGGTAACAAACATCATAAACCGTTTTTATAATATGAAGAGTTTTATGATCATAAAACATAAATGATGAAAATAATTCTAACTTTTCTGATAAGCACAATTTCCCTGGGCCTGTGGGCACAACAACCCCAATGGGGAGGAAACCGTGGTGGCCAGGGCATGACGATGAATGGGCGATTTTATGGTAAAATTGTTGACGGCTCCACTAATAAAGGCATTGATGCAGCTTCGGTGCTGCTGATCCAATCGAAGCCCGATGCTTCCGGACAAATGAAGGACGTAACCGTAGGCGGACAACTTACTACCCCCAAAGGAGAATTCACGCTGGAAAACATTCCCGCTAAAGGGCAGTACCGGTTAACCGTAACCGCTATAGGTTATACGCCTATTGATAAGACTGTGCAGTTCAGCCCCGGAAACCTGGACAAAGACCTGGGCAACTTAAAAATGGAACCCGACATACAACAATTAGGCGAGGTAACGGTAGTCGCTTCAAAACCCATGTTCCAGATGGGAGTTGACCGGAAAATATTTAATGTGGACAAAAACATTACCACCACCGGGCAAACGGCTACCGAGATCATGAAGAACGTTCCCGGGGTGAATGTTGATATTGATGGCAATGTTACCCTGCGGAATGCGGCGCCCACCATTTTTGTTGACGGACGCCCCACTACCCTTACGCTGGATGAAATTCCGGCAGACGCTATTGAAAGCGTGGAGATCATTACCAACCCTTCGGCAAAATTTGACGCTTCCGGCGGTACGGCGGGTATTTTAAACGTGATCCTCAAAAAGAACCGCAAAGCGGGATATAACGGGAACGTAAGAGGCGGCGTTGATATGAGAGGGAAAATTAACCTTGGCGGCGATATCAACGTGAAGCAGGGAAAAGTGAATGTTTTTTTGGGATTGAACCTGTTTCAACGTAAAAGTATTGGCACCGGCCATACCTACCGGGAAAATCTCTTCAGTAACAAACTGGATAATACGATATTAAATCAGTCCAGCAACTCCACCAATACAGGCCAGTTCCTGTTTGGAAGAATTGGCATGGATTATTTTATGGATAACCGGAACACCCTTACCCTCTCTATGGCTTTGCCCAATGGTAATTTCAACAGTTTCCAGACCGATAATATTCACATAGACACCATGTCCGTGCCGGTAAGGATGCAGAACGCTATCAGGACTACGGCTAACAAACGAAATTTCAAAAATTTCGGCCCCGCTCTGGGCTATAAACACCTCTTTCCCAAGTCGGGAAGGGAACTGACGGCCGATGTTAATTTTAATACAAGTTCCAATTCCGGCAATGGAGATTATATAACCACCTATTACGATCCTGCAGGAAATAAATTGGGAGACCCCGCTTTACAAAAACTTTCCTCTTCAGGCCGATCCACCTTCTGGACCATTCAGTCCGATTATACCAGTCCCGTGGGGAAAGGAAAATTTGAAAGTGGCGTTCGTGCGGCAATCAGGGACAACAAAAACATCAACGAAAACAGCGCTTTCAACTACGATCTGGACGAATTTGTAGTGATCCCTTCCGCCAGCACTAACTACAAATACATTGACCAGGTATATGCCGCTTACTCTACCTATTCAAATAAAATAAGGGAGAATTTTTCTTACCAGTTGGGGCTGCGGGCAGAAAGCTCACAATACAAAGGCACCGTGCTCAGCACCGGGGAAACCTTTTCCAACAAATATCCGTTGGAATTCTTCCCGAGCGTATTTGTAACGCAAACTTTAAGCCCCGGGCAGGACCTCCAGTTGAACTACTCCCGCCGGATCAACCGCCCCAATTTCTGGCAACAGATCCCTTATTACGATGTATCGGATCTGCTGAACATCAGGGTGGGCAATCCAGGGCTCAGACCGGAATTCACCAATTCTTTTGAACTGAATTACAGCAAATCTCTGGGCAAGGGGCACAGCCTTCTGACTTCGGTATATTTCAAACAAACCAATAACCTCATCACCCAATACCAGGATTTGCAATATGATGTACCCCTCCCGGATGGAAAGCTCGACTCGGCTATGGTCATTTCGTATATCAATGCCAATTCAAGCCGGTCATACGGGTTGGAATTCACTTCCAAAAACCCGATCACAGGCTGGGTAGATATTACTACCAACCTCAACTTCTACAATGCAAGAATAGACAATAGTGGATTGGACGAAGCCTTAGGGGTTAACGACCGCTGGGCTTTTTTCGGAAAAATGAATGTCAACTTCAAGCTGCCCGCTAATTACACGATCCAGTTGTCGGGCGATTACCAGTCGCGGACGCTGGTGCCCCAGGGCGGTGGCGGCTTCCGTGGCGGCTTTTTCGGTGGCGCCAGTGGCGCGGCCCAGGGCTATATCAACCCGAATTATGGGATAGACATAGCTTTCAGAAAAGAGTTTTTGAAAGACAAAAAAGCCTCGGTTACGCTTAGCGTAAGCGATCTGCTGAAGACCCGGAAATATGATGCTCATTCCGAAAACAGCGTATTTGTTCAGGATATGTGGAGAAGAAGAGACGGCACTATGTTCAGGCTTAATTTTGCATACCGGTTTGGGAAGTTTGACGCCTCCCTGTTTAAAAGGAAGAACAACAGGACCGGTAGCGGAGGCGGAGACGATATGATGCAGATGCAATAACGATTGCCATGAAAAACCGGCTCAACATAGCAAAGCTGCTGGTCACAGGGGTCAACAGCTTTGCTTTATGTATGATTTTCATTCCCGTTGGTTTTTCCCTCCAGCATAGGTACAAATGAAAAAGCATCAAATCTTTCCTCTTTCAGGGAACCGTCTTCCAGTTTTGTAATTCTCATCATACGTTGCCCGTGGTTTTCGTCCACGGGAAGTACCATCACTCCGCCCGTTTTTAACTGTTCTACCAATTTAGGCGGGATCAGTGGAGCGGCAGCCGTAATGAGAACTTTATCAAAGGGCGCGAACGTGGGTAATCCCTCAAAACCATCTCCGTAGAAAAATTTGATGCCGGGATATTTTTTCAGAAAATTGAAATGCTTGTTACTGTCGAATAATTTTTTCTGTCGTTCAATGGTATATACCCTGGCTCCCAATTCGGCCAATACCACACTCTGGTAGGCGCTTCCGGTGCCTATTTCCAACACTTTATCAAAAGGTTTCACGTCGAGCAACTGGGTTTGATAGGCAACGGTATAGGGCTGGGAAATGGTTTGTCCTTCCCCGATAGGAAAGGCCCGGTCTTCATAAGCGATCTGGTCAAAGGCCAGGTCCATAAAAAAATGTCTTGGAATACGGTTCATGGCTTCCAGCAACCGTTGATCTGAAATCCCTTTCTTTTGCAGCGAAGCGATCAGTTTGCGCCGCAAACCTTTATGACGATATTCGTCCTCATACTTTTTCATGCCGGATCGCAAGATAGAAAATTGCAGGTTTAAAAAGATGATTTACCCATATTTATAGTTCATTATCTTCTCAGGCTTTTCAAATATTGAATCATGAAAAAAACCCGGGGGCACATTCTAAAATTGGTCGGGCCGCTGCGCCCGCAAAACGAGGGATCTGCACCAGGCAAGGCACCAAACCCAACACTTCAGTCGTTAAAAAAATAATAGTCTGATTTTGAATTGGATGGAAAAGGATACTTTCACATCCTGTTTTAACAGCATTGGAGGCACCCACTGATAGTGAAAAAACGGAACTTTTATTTATGCCCGTTAGCCACCGACAAACTATCATGCATGGCTTTAGCCCACCGGGCAACGCGCTGATATTGCCGCTCCGTTAACCGGGCTTTATCATGCATCCACAAATATGATTTTAAAGGCATACTGCGATCTTCCATTACTTTACGCAGATCATCAAATTTTTCGGCCGCCTCTTCGGAGGTGTAGGCGGCAAACTCCGAAAAGTTAATATGTTTTTTAGCATCCAGAATATGCAGGTTCATCCACCAGCTTACCGGTTGGATATGATAATACCAGGGGTAGTTTTCGGTGTAGTTGGAATGGCAGTCGTAGCAACCATTATACAAATCCATCTGGATATTCATAGGCACTTCATACTTATCAGTGATATCTATCCGGAGTCCGTCTGTTTTTATTTGGTTCTTTTCGGGAGTAAAAAAAGGTATCTGAATAATCAGTAAAATAGCCATACCTATAAACAAAACCTTTTTCAAAATTTTCATACCTGTCTTTTAATAATAACAAATTTAATGAATCTTAAATGAAGCGTTTGATACAGCAATATTCTTCCGTTTTTACAACAATGCTTCGGCACGTGTTTTTATGGAAAGCCCGGGAAAAGAGAACAGGACTATAGATAAGGAAAAATCACTTACGAAAAAAATTGTACTTTCGTTTCAAACTTTTTTAAAACATAATTTTATTATTATGAAAAATGCAAAAATCAAACTTTCCGGTTTAGTGCTTTCAGCAGCATTTTTTGCTTTTTCTGTTATCTCTTGTTCACAACCTGATAACAAGACAAGTGAAAATTCCGACGCAACCGCTCCGGCAGTTGCCGCTACCGCCGCCACCAATGTAGCAACAGGACCGCAAACCATCACCGGTGAAATCCTAGACATGTCGTGCTACATGGATCACGACGCCCTCGGTGAATCGCATAAAAAATGCGCCCAGGGCTGCCTGGATAAAGGTTTGCCCGCAGGGATCTTAGGTGAAAACGGGCAGGTGTATCTATTGGTGGAAGACCATGATGCTTCGGATGCTTATAAAACCGCGCTTCAGCATGCAGCCGAAAAAATCACGGTTAGCGGAACGGTAGTCAACAAAAACGGCGTGCAGTCCCTGATTGTGAAAGAAGTAAATACACAGGGCTAAGGATCACTGTTATCTAAAATGATTAAAGCAGTTCCGTAACAGGACTGCTTTTTTTATTCATCCCATAGAAATAAATATCCTACCCCCTCTGTGGTCATCCGTGAAATTCTGTGGGAAACTTTGCCTCCCGCAGATCACGCAGACTCGCGCAGAACAAACTACACTACGACATAATACCCTATCTCTTCCTTCTCTCTGACCATCCGTGCTATCTTTGAGAAACGCTAACTCCCGCAGATCACGCAGACTCGCGCAGAACAAACTACACTACGATATAATATCCTATATCTTCCTTCCCCACGTTCATCCCTGACATCTGTGAGAAACCCTTCCTTATCTGTATCGAATAAAGAAATACAATACAAGCACAGTAACAATTGCCCACCAGATAAAAGGGTTTCTCCAACCACGTTGTTGTACCCGTTGTTCGGGGGGAAGCGAAAGACTGGCGCGATCCCAGATCAAACCCTTAAGTTCTGCGGACTCTTTAGGTCAATCAAAATTGGGAATCTTCATGCATTCTCCTCCTTTTAATGCGGATTGATGAGCGACGATACCCGGCGCGGTATATGCGATCGCCTCGTGAATATTTACTGTAGGCTGGCGATTATTCAACAGCGCGTCTATAAACTCATGCGTGATAAAGGTATGCGATCCGTCATGTCCGCTGTTGTGCTGCAGGGCTTTGGGTAAAAGATCCGTTTTCCACCAGGCCGGCTGCTGATAGGATTCAACAAGATTTGCTTCCTGTACAAAACCGGCATCGTCCTGTCCTTTTTTTTGCGACACCCTGACTATCTTGTGTTCTCCCCCTTCGCCATGAGAAGAAAAGAAACTCATTTCAGAACCTCTCCATTCAGCGCGTTCGGCGCCCTGGTAGGCGCCTTTCCAGTTTACTTCCACCCTGAATGGCCTTCCTTTATCCGTTTCGAAAAAAGCAGTTTCATTCCAGAAAGGATTATCATAAATGTTATTTCTAAGCAGCGGACTGTTGTCTCCCCATCCCATACAACTAACACTTGTGAGTCTTTCTCCGGTAACTGAAATCAGGAAGGCGGTACAATGAGTAGGATAGTTCATAGGAGGGAAGCCATGACGCCATGTGGCGGCGCCACTATCTTCAAAAAAAAGAACCTCAAGCCCCGGATGATTATACTCGGCTGCCGAACTTATAAGCTGGCCAAACTTCCCTTCTTTATAGAATACTCTGACCGACATCGTATTTTGTCTGTAATAGCTGGTCTCCGCCATCATGTAGGTAAGACCGGTACTTTTCACCTTATCTCTCAGCGTTTCACAATCTTCAAGTGTCATTACACAGGGCACCGCACAAAGCACGTGCTTTCCGGCATCCAGGGCAGTCATCACATGACGGTGATGATTAGGCGCTTCTGTTGCTATAAACACTGCATCTATTTTAGGATCAAGGATCAGCTTCTCCAGGGATGGATAACTTTTGGAACACTTATAAACTTTCATTAGATGTTCCCTCCGGTCATCGTGAAGATCACTAACCGCTTCCACGATACACTGCGGGTGTTCGTGAAAATAGAATCCGGCGCCAAACCTTCCGCCAATTATACCTATTCGTATTTTCCGATCCGTATCCAATGGCCCGGCAAAAGCGAATCGGGGCGCAACAGCACCTACAACAGAAGTTATTCCGGCAATACTGATAAACTTGCGCCGGGTGATTTGAGAAGTTTTTCTTTGCATAAAATATAAAATGAAGGATGGTTTATTGCGTTTGCTTCAGGCCCAATCTGCACTCCCCTTATATATGATCTCCAAAGAATTTTTCAATAAAGATCTGACATCAAAAAACAAAGGCTTCATGCAGTGGTTAATTTCTACAAGCGTAAAATAGGAAATTTCTCTCTCAGTTCCTCAAATTTTAAATTTTCCCAATTTTAGAATTTCATTTTTGAAAATTCAGCTCATACAGAAAAGACGATGTTTGACCCCAACAAAAATTGAATCAGGAGGGTAACGCAACTACCCCCGGCGTCATTTGTAAGATTTCCTTCCGGGTGGCCGATCAGCGAAAAGACGCATTTTGCCGGTACGCTTCTTCCACCAGCCGCATGGTGTTTATGCAATCTTCCACGGAATTATCCGGTCGGTTGATAATGCCATGTTTTGCCTTTATTATTTCATGCATGCTGCCGATAAACGCATGGGGGAACCACGAACCATTAATGGGAACACTTTTCCATGAGGCGGATGGTTCGTCCTGCAATATAAATTCAAAAACATCTTCTACTCCTTCGGGATAGTTCATCAACAATCCCAGTTTAATTTTAATAGCGCCTTTTGTGCCTTCTATTTTTATGAAAGCATCCTGGTTGTGTAGTCCGAAATCATGAATATGATTGGTAGCAATATGAACCCGGAGAAATTCCCCGTAATCAAAAATGATGTTTGATTTCACTTCCTGCAGTTTTGCCATTTTAGGATGGCGGGTTGTTTTGGCAAAAATACCCCTGGGTTCTCCCAGCAGGTGTCTCACCAGGTCAATATAATGAATACTGTGATAAAGTATCTCCACTCTTTCCGCACCTTCCAGGAAACTCCAAAGATGCCAGGGGGTATATACATTTACATATATTTCAACATCACAAATCCCGCCTATAGCCCCCGCTTTGATCATCTCCTTAGCCATCAAAACATAGGGTGCATATCTCAATTGAAAATTCACTCCTGCCGTCAAATTCTTTTCTCTGCACAACTGCAATATGCTTTCCGCCTGTTGCTGATTTTCTCCCATGGGCTTCTGCATCAATACATAACTGTTATCAGGAAGCTGGGCAAGCAATCCCGCGATCCGGTTACCCGGCACAGCTATGTCATAAATACAACTATTTCCATTTTCACCCGTCATTTGTTCTATTGATCCATATACCCGGGGTATATTATACGCCTCAGCCAGTTTTTCCGCTTTTGGAATGTCTATATCAAAAATCCCTTTTACCCTTATACCCGCCAGTTGGTATGCGGGCAAATGCGCACCCTGCACAATTCCCCCTGCGCCAATAATTACTACCGGGCTGCCAGGGTCTATAACCGGTATTTCGTAACGGATGTGATCTAAATGGTTCATGACTTTTAATTTCCTCCTAAATAATTGCCATAGGTAATCGTGAGAACGGCTGCCACCAAAACGATCAGCGCCAGCGCCAACATCCGGGTAGTATGTCTTTTTACGCCTTTCCACTCTTTCAGAATAATCCCGATTACGGTGCTGATCATTACCAGCATGATCATGTGTACCGCCCAACTGGTAAATTTATAGGCGCCCATCCGGGTATGCCCGAGTCCGTAAAAAAAGAACTGTGTGTACCACAAAACACCGGTGAGAACGGCTAAGCCATAATTGATCCCTAACCATTTTGAACCATCAGCGTTTGGTTTTTCGGAAAGCACGGATCTGTACTCCCTCCACGACCTGTTTTTATTATGCAGATAAATGCAATACAATGCCGTGGTAACAAACGCACCGGTATTGGAAAAAATATAGATCACATTCCCCTGTAAATTTCCGGCGCCATATTTAGCCGCCACATCGGCAACAGGCTGCCCGCGAAACAAAGCAAACCCATAAAAAGCTGATAGGATGCCAGCCAAAATACACAGGGCTAATCCTATTGAAAAAGAATGACCGTTTTTCTCTTTCTGCTGATCCGCATAATCTTTTTCTTTTAACCTGCCCGCCCATCCGCAAAATAATATGCCGATGGCCCCTGCAATAATACCCGTAATGATAATATTGCCGCCACTCCCCTGAAGTATCGTCAACAACTTACCCTCATATAAAGGAGGCAGCAAAGTACCCAACACACAGGAGATACCCACCGATATAGCATAGGTTAATGAAAATCCGATATAGCGAATGGCCATTCCGAATGCAGTACCGCCAATACCGTACAACATGCCCCAGAAAAAAGAACTGGTCATTGCCGAAGACGGAGCTTCTTTAAGCACCTGCTGTAATTGCGGAATGGTCAACCAGGCAATAACCAGCGGCAATACTAACCAGCAGACGGCTGCCTGCATCAGCCAATAGGTTTGCCACGACCAGCCCTTTATTTTTTCCTGGGGCGTATAACATACCGAGGCTGAGAAAGCGCCCGTGAAATGAAAACCAATACCTGCGAGAAGATTCATAAAAACTTATTCGGGTTTAGGTTGATAATTGAGACGATAAAAGACAGAAGCGTTCTTAAAAAACACTTTCTCCGCATCCTCTGCTTTCAGTAATTGATGGATAATTTCAGTGTATCGTTGCCAATGCATCGTATAGCTGCCGGCAAGGGTGGAAACCGGCCAGTCTCCTCCGCAAAAGCAACGATCCGTACCAAATTTCTCCAATACATATTCAATGCAGGGTGTGATATCCTCAGCGGTCCAGCCCGCAGGATTTCCTGAAGCTGTACCCAAGCCTGAAATCTTAGCATATACCTTTCCGTTAGAAGATATTTCCCGGATCAATTCTCCCCAGCCACCAAACTGTTTTCCTGATTTTACCGGAGGCTGGTTCAAATGATCCAATACCATCCGTAAAGAAGGAATTTTTTCACCCACAGCAATAACCGTTCTGAGATGATCATCGTTGACGCCCACCACATCGAAAGGAATATGGTTTGCTGCCAGGATTCCAAGACTATCCAGAACTTCAGGCTGTAACAGCCATTGCGGATCCTGCTCGTTGTGGATCAGATGCCTCACCCCTTTGAAAAAAGGCTCTTGCAGAAAACGTGTTTTCAGAAGCGCTTCCACTTTCTGTGGCTCCTGCAAAGGAAGCCATCCAACAATTCCTATAATCTCTTCATGCCGTCTCGCGGTTTCCAACATGAATTCGGTATCCTCGGGGGTATTAGCCGCCTGCACCAATACCCCGGCAGCCACCGGCGTCCGGGCCATTTCAGGGAGTAATTCCTCTATCTCATAGGTCCGGTTTAAAATGCTGGTATCGCCTTCCAGCCATGCATACCTTCCCTTTTCCAGGTTCCAGACATGAATATGAGTATCAATGATAAATTTTTTCATATCGGGGTATTTTGTTTTAAATTAATCCGGCTTAAACGATTGACGGTACAACTGATTCATCCGCTCCAGCACTTCCTGTTCTTTTCCTCCATTTTGCAAATAATGATGCAGCGGCTCTCCGGCGCGATCCTGGAAGTAGAGGTAACCGTTATAACGCGGACGGACATAGGCTCTTTCCAGCGCCGGAAGCGTATTCTCAAAATATCCGTTCGTATTGCGGTTCAGCATCGCGTCTTCCCAGGCTGTCCGGTGTCCGGGCTGTCCGCCGTTATCGGCATACAAAGTGGATTGTACCGCAGCAGATGCAATCCATGCCGTAAATTGAACCGCTTCTTTCTGATAGCGGGAATTTGCAGCAACAGATAATCCGGTGCCTCCCAGGGTACTGCGAAATTTCTTATGCCCATTTATAAAAGTAACATCAGTATAATACAGCAAAGCCGACGCATATCCCCGGCGGGAATAATTGGAATAGCCGTAAGCAAAAGGGCAATACCAAAAAGTATCATCTGTTGTCATAAGCTCGGCTACTGCGATCGGGTTGCAGGAAAACATTTTTTTATCCACCCGGCTCCATAATTCCATCATCATCTTTAAAGCCGCCTTTCCTGTAACATTATCAATAACAAGCTCCTCATCTGCAAAGGGTTCTTTTCCGACTGCCATACAAAACATATAAAAATGCATCAGCAGGTCAATAGGAATTGCAGGAACAGCAACCCTGCCTTTTTCGGCCAGCCTGATTACTTCTTCCCAATTTTCAGGAACAGCCGCCTTGTTTTTTTCCAACAAATCTTTTCTGTAACTGGCAACGGGGGTTGCAGCATCAATAGCCAGCGCCCATTGATGACCACCATAATGATAGCTTTCATGGGATGATCCGACTGAATGTTTTAGCTGATCGTCCAGATAGGATTCAGACAGCAACCGATCAAGCGGCAATACACATTCAGTGGCGGCAGCGCCACCCACCCAGGGATGATCAATAATCAACAAGTCGTATTCCTGTACCAGGCGCTCAATAGGAAAATCCGCAAATTCCTGCAAGGTTCTCTTCTTCCATGTAATATTGATTTCCGGATGCAGTTCCGCATATCGCTGCGAGCAGGCCACCAGCGGTGTAAATCCGCGGCTATGCCCCCAGGTAATTCCCTTTAATTCAACCTGATCTTTCATTGAGTCTTCTTTTTTTCGGCCAACAAGATATGTTCACAAACCAACACACATTCTTCTCGCTGGTTGTGTACCTCCACTAATTCGGTCACTAATCCCATTTCCGGTTTTTTATAGGGCTTTTTCTCTTTGATCGTCACTTTTACCTTTATCGTATCTCCTATGAACACGGGTTTGATAAACCGCAACCGGTCGTATCCATAGCTAAAGGCCACTTCATTAATCAACGATGCCGTCATCCCCACCGCTACGCTAAAAATTAATGTACCGTGGGCAATACGTTCTTTGAAGGATTGTGTTTTACACCATTCCGCATCCATATGATGGGGGAAGAAATCCCCCGTCTGCCCGGCATGCAGCACGATATCTGTTTCGGTGATGGTACGACCAATCGTTTCACGGGTATCGCCTTCCTTATAATCTTCAAAATAAATCTTCTTAAACATGTAGCTTCTCTTTTTTATTACGGAATTTTTCTGAAATAGATACTACCCGATCCTTTGATACTGTCCTTTGCAGAAAGTGTCAGTTTAATCAGTATGCTGGTTTCGTTAGTGACCTGTGCAGTACGATTAATCAAAACCAGGCTGTCTTTAAGCATGAGAAACTCATCAAGTGCTTTCTCCCCGTCATACCACAATTCGGCCCGCTCAACACTCATCTTCTCCTGATCTCCCGGATTTATTTTGATTTCATACTGACCGGGAAAAAGGATATATGGCGTCAGGTTGATGTTGATATCCATCTTCCCCTGATGGAACATATCAGGCATCCAGCTATTCAGGTATTTCCAGTCTGACAATGGTTTTTCATCCTTTTCAAAAAGTTCGGGTGTATTCTCAATTTTGAAAGCCGCAAAGGAGCGAATAAGTGGTTGTGCTGCCGACTTTGTAATTTGAATTCGAATTTTAGTAACTGTTACACCCTTAAAGAAATCAATTTTCATTCTTCCAACAGAGGAACCTGCATACAAAAGCTCCCAATGATCATTTACCCATCCTTCCAGGTTGTAGGCTCTTATTCGCTCGCCTTCCCTATAATCCTCCATGGTAACAAGATGGTTCACTGTCGTTGGAGTATCAAATGTAATAATGGCTTCATTCCCTTTAATATCTGTAACGGATTTAAGCGGCGAAGAAAATCTCCTTTCTATTTCTTTGCCTAATTCTGCAAATCGCGTCACGTCTCCCCGCGGAATAACACCCAGGGTGTCGGGTGTGGCATTCAACAACATAACGGCGCCCCTGCCGGCCGAGCGGTAATAAATTTTCATCAGGTCGCCGACACTTCGTCTTTTTACTTCATTAGAAGGAGACCAGAACCAATTATGATTATACAATGGTACATCGCATTCCAGCGGCGCCCAGGCATCCCCATCCGGATCACCCTGAACTGCCGTAGCAACGCCTGTTTGTAAATCGGAGCGGTTGATACCATTCCATGCAGGATAAGGTGCATAGCCCTCTTCATTTCCAACCCACCTTATACTTGCCTGAGGACTTTGAAATATCACTGCCTCTTTAGCATATTTTTCAAGGATATCTTTCACATCTATTACGCAGTTCCCGTCAAACCAAACCTCTGTTATTACGCCATAGTTCGTGAGCAACTCGGTAAGTTGGCGTCGGTATATCTTGTTGTAGGCTTCCTGTTTAGAAGGATCACTGGTTCGCCCGCCACTGCCCAAACCGGCGCCCCATTTATCATCCCCGGGATAGAGATACAGCCCCAATTTCAATCCATACTTTTTACAGGATGCAGCTACCTCTGCTACCAGGTCGCCCTTCCCTCCTTTCCATGGCGTGTGGCTCACGTTATAGTCTGTTGTTGCCGTAGGCCACCAGCAAAAACCTCCTACATGCTTGGCAACAAAAATAATTTGCTTCGCACCAAATGACTGAGCCACTTTACACCAATCATCCGTATTTAGCTTATAGGGATTTATTCTGGAAAGATCCATACTGAAATTATCATATTCTCTACCCTGCCAGGTAGCCATACCAAAATGAATGAACATAAGACGTTCCTGCTCATGCCAGGCATATTGTTGCAGTGAGGGCTTAGCAAGGATGACTTGCTGCGCCGGCTGCTTTGATGCACATGCCTGCAGAAATACAAAAAATAAAACAGTTTTATAATGCCACATGTCGTTTTGTTTAAAATTTATCCCAGTTTAAATAATTCCGGATTCCGGTATTTTACCGTTTGCAGGTGCTCGCAATACAACACCAGTTCTCCTTCGTTTTTAAACACTTCATAACTGGCCCGGCACAGGCCCATATCTTTATATTTAGGCTGCTTGTCTAATTCGGTTTTAATCGTATAGATAGTGTCGTTGATAAAAACGGGTTTGATAAATCTCAGCTTATCATAACCGTAACTAAAGGCATTGACACAATTCGTAGCCACCAATCCCAGCCCTGCGCTGAACACAAAAGCGCCGGCCACCAGCCGCTTTCCGAAAACGCCCTGTTCCCGCGCAAAGATATCATCCGCCACATAGGGATGCATATCCAGTACCAACGCATTGAACTGCATGCTCTCCCCCTCACTGATCGTTCTTCGGATGGAACGGATCCGTTTTCCGATTTCTATATCTTCATAAAACCAGTCTTCCGCATTCCAGATGGGAATGTCTTTATGTTTGGAAGCATCAGGATTGGGATTCATATTTTTATGATTTGAGATTTAGAATTTGAGATTTGAGATTCCGGGCACATCTATGCACTATTCTTCCTTCTGATTCTGGCTTACCTGAAGCCCACAATAACTTCATCGCCGTTTCCTTCCGGATATTTTTTTACCTTAACCATTTTTCCGTTCTTCCATTCAGCTTCCACCTGTTTATTACCCGGAGCGTATAGCTTAAACTTCACGTTCCATTCTTTAGGCCAGGCAGGCAACAGATAACTCTTATTTCCTTCTGTCTGCAGCAACATGGTTTGTATGGTATTTAAATAATTTCCCGCATGACACTGATCGGGTAAATAATCATAATTAGGGCCCCAAAATCCAGGGAAACGGAATCTTTTATCGAAGGCAAGTCCATTGCTTTTCATCACTTTTGCCGCGCTGTCGGTAAGTCCTAATAATGCAGCCTGGATACCGGTTTGCTGCCAACCAAAATAAGTGCGTTGTTTTTCCTTGAAGGTATTGATTGCAATTTCCACGTCATCTTTTCCAACACCATAAATGCGAAAAGGAAAAATCGGGTAAAGCTCGGGCGACTCTACATTGATAATATTTTTATAGTCCTGGATGGGCAGAATAATCCTTTTTCCGTTTTTGACAGTATGCGGCAGGGCGGATAACGCATTCTTCAGCTTCTTACACAAAGCCGCAAAATCAGGATCCTGCACAAAACTTTCTACTCTCGAGAGCACCACTTGAAGGCCAGCAATATCTGGAGTCGGATTTACACCGTTGATATAGGTTTCTAACGATTGCGCCGGAGTGATCAACAGCTTACCTTCTGCATCATGATAATAATGATGTTCATAATACAATAGCGTTTCTTTAATAAACGGCAGGGTCTCTTCCCGCAACATTTTTTCATCACCGGTGTATTGAAAATAATCAAGCAGATAATTCGACATTTCAAGTCCGGTGATAATCAGGTCTTTGATATAAGGATTGGTAGAGATTCCCGGCTGCAGGTTGGTCCGGTTCCAACCAATGTCGCCGCCCCGCCAGGCGCCCCAGAAATGCATGGTTTCATTAAAACGGGCGCCCGGATGTTTATAGAACTTTTGGGTCATTTTTTTCATCAACGGCAACAACCCGGTATAAAATCGGATAAAAGGCTGAATCTGATCAAAATCACCGGATGCCAGCATCGGATAATAAATCAACCTTGTATTTTGCCACCAGTAAGCGCCACCCCAGAGCCGTGCATCAGCAGATTTTCCCGACACTCTTCCGATAGGATTATGATAGGTATCCAATACGAGGGTAGAACCGTTAAACTTCACCGGCAGTTTACCTCGTCCTCCTATTGCATTGACGTATCGCTGCAAAACATAGCCCCGGTTTAACAACTGCAAAGTATCATTCAACGCTTTATTCGTTGCATTGAAATAAACATAACTCCGGTTCCAATAATCCTGCCACCATTTTTGATGTGCAGAAAATTTAATCGCCTCTGTTTCCTTATCCCCTTCAGCAGAAAGCGCTTCCAGGGCATGGATGTATGCTTCCTCCGTATCTGTTTGTTCTACCAGTATGGTTGTTTTGATAAGAAACTGTTTCTGTGCTTTTGAAGAAATCAACGTTGTATCATTCAACCGCTTTAATCCCGCGCCCTGCACCAGAGCGCCGGAAGTCCTGTTTTTTAACGGATTGGCTATACCATCATGCAACAGGTCATTGGCTTCCATCACTCCATTCCAAAAATTCTCATTTTCGTTTCGATGAAACCACATCAACCGGTCTGCGCGCGACGCCACTTTATCGGCCTCCATGAAAGGACGAAAGGGCATTTCTTCATCCTTGTATTCGGCAATATATTCATCGCCGGTATAATCGCGTGTTTCTTTTCGCCAGATATTATTGGTTAGTTTTATCTTAACCGGGATCTTCGTTGTTCCTGAAATAATAATTTCCGGATGATTGGCATCCACCCGGATACTGATATCCGCCATTTTGTTCCTGATCCAAAATCTTCCTTCTTCTAATAATAAACTTTCCGTATAACCCCGGCTATCTTTTAGAATATCCGGTTCAAACTGAACGGTCATTTTCCCGATCTTAATGACATTGTCCATCCCGTCCCGGCTGTCCGTAGTACCAAAATACATTTGAAGCTTTCCTTCTTTATTAGTCCAGGCCTGAGCGCTGATCTCTCCGTTACCCAAAGGCATAGAGCTCCAGGAGTCGGTTCCCTTTTCAGCAAATAACAGGTTAAAATCCGACACTTTCTGGGCCTGCGAAAAAAGAAGGAAAGAAAAATTAAGGAAAAATCCAAGCATAAATTTTTTGTTCATATCCAATATTTTAACGACTTGAAACCTGATTTAATCCGAACTCTTTGGCAATCGCTGCATTGTGCTCTCCAAGAGCAGGCGCGCCCTTTTCAGAGGTAAGGAAGACGCCATCCACTCTTACCGGACATCTTGTTGTTTTGATCTTTAACCCATGTGATATCACCCACTGTTCCATTTCCAGCAGTTGGTATCCCTCGCTTGCCAGCAGATCGTTATAATCATATACATCGGCGCACCAGATATCGGCGGGCTCCAACACCGATAACCAGGCTGCCGTTGTTCTTTGTATAAAAATTTCTTTCAACACCGTTTTTATCTCATCTCTTTTTGCAAACCAGTCTCCGGGATTGGCATACCCATTCAAGGCATCGGTTTGGATTAAGGCTGCCAGTTTGGGGATCGGCGCCATGGCTATCGCCATATAGCCGTCTGCCGTTTTATATATGCCGTACGGCGCTGCTATATAGGCATGCGCACTGCCTAAGCTGCTTCTTTGCGGCAGCCTGTTGCCATCATTGAAGAAGCAGGTCAGTACTTCAAACTGAAAATCCAACAGGCTTTCCAACATGCTCACCTGGATTAATGATCCTTCTCCTGTTTGTAATCGCTGAAATAATGCAGCTAAAATGCCTTGTGTTAAATGGGTACCTGCTATAATATCTGCTACAGCTACTCCCATCGGCACCGGCGGATCCTCGGCGTTGCCACTAAGATAAGTGATCCCCGATACGGATTGAAGAAGGAGATCCTGACCTGCGAGATGTTTCCATTCTCCTTCCTGCCCATAGCCGCTGATCTCTCCATAAACAACAGAAGGATTGATTTGCTTTACCCGCTCATAATCCAGCCCCAGCCGTTGCATTACACCCGGACGAAAATTGTGTAAAACCACATCTGCTTTTCTGATCAGTTTTTTAATATCTGACAACGAGGCTTCATCCTTAACATCCGCGCTAAAGCTCTCTTTATTCCGGTTAATGGCATGAAAAATAGTGGATTCGCCACCCCGTATTCTTACATCAGAAACATACAGCAGCCGACAAATATCGCCGGTGCCGGGACGCTCAATTTTGATAACCCGCGCACCCATATCTGCGAGCCGAAGGCTTACGCTCGGACCAGACAAAAACTGACTAAAATCCAAAACCAATATATCGTCTAACAGTGCATCCATATTTCAAATCAATAAATCCTTAATATTTTTATTACTGCTTCCTATTGACGGCGCAGGTTTATCCGACTTCAACATCTTTCCGTTAATGCGGATAGGACAACGGGTTGTTATAAAAGATCCATTATTATCCAGCTTTATCTCCTGCTCCATTCCGAGGGTTTGGTATCCTTTAGCAGCTTTCATCTCTCTCCAGTTCAGCACCGGCATGATCCACAGATCCAACGCTTGCGCTTTTTGCAGCCAATTATTATTGGTATCGGTCAGCAAGTGCTTAGCGATCACGGATTTGATTTCATCTCTCTTTGAAAACGCTTCCTCTTCCCTGTATGCATTCAATTCCTCACACTGCAAGGCCTGATTAAGTTTACCCAGGGGCATCATGGCTATGGCAATATGACCATCGGAAGTTGGGTAAATACCATAAGGCGCACTTAACAACGAATTGGCATTATTATAGGCTGCTCGTTGAGGCAATTTCCCGCTCTCGAAAAAGGTAGTAAAAAACTCAAACTGCAAATCAATAAGCGTTTCCATCAGGGTCAACTGCAACAAACTTCCTTTGCCCGTTTTCTTTGCTTTTATCAATGCCGCTATAATAAACTGCACGGACTGATTGCCACACAAGTAATCCCCTATCCCCAACCCCATCGGGGTAGGCCAGTCATTAGCGCTCCCCGATGCATAAGTCAACCCGGAAAGCGATTGTAACAGCAGATCCTGCCCCGGCTTATTACGCCAGGGACCTTTTTCGCCATATCCCGAAATCTGGGTATATACAATAGAAGGATTGATTTGCCTGATCGTTTCGTAATCCAATCCCCGCCGCTCCATTACCCCGGGTCTGAAATTGTGGGTGATCACCTGCGCTTTGGCTATCAGTTTCCTCAACCAACCCATATCCTCTTCATTATTCATGTCCACTGCAAAACTTTCCTTATTCCGGTTAATGGTGTGAAACAGCAAAGAATCATCGCCTACCCATAAATTTTCTATTGCCAGTTTTCTGCCCGATTCCCCCTTCTGCGGATGTTCTATTTTAACAACCCTGGCTCCCAGGTCGGCCAACCTCAAACCCGCACAGGGCCCGGCCAAATACTGGCTGAATTCCAAAACAATAATATCTTTTAACGGAAGGTTCATAAGTTTATAATCTGTGCTAAATATTATTTTTTAATTGTGATGAAATATCTCTTCCATCTCCGCCCACCATTCCCCTTCTTTACGGGATGATAAAGGTTTCATACAGGGTTTACAGACAGCCCACCATTTTTGGGTAACAGGATCATCACTCATACGCTGCATATCTTTCGCATAATCATCTCCGGTATATTCAAAATAGCTGAATAGCAAATGACCTTTTAAAAAGATGGAATAATTCCGGATATTACAATCGGATATCATTTTCAGAACACCCGGCCATGCTGCAGCATGCAATTTTTTATATTCTTCGATCCTTTCGGGATAAAGTTCTATCACGGAGCCGAATCTTCTTATACTTTGTGCCATCAACGGTATTGATTTATAAATCAGACCATCCTTTATTTTATACCGGCATTCTTTTTAAGGTTGAGCAACGCCTTTACATGCATATCGGGAATGACCCCATTCTTATCCGGAGGTACATTCAACAATAAATTAGCACCCCGTTGTGTCACCGACAGGTATTGGTTCTTCAGCTCTTCTTCCGGACGGGGATGATCTCCTTCTACAAAAAACCAGTTTTTACCGATCGGATCACAAACTTCCCCCGGCATATAGTAGTTCTTCCCTTCTATTGCTCTCCACTTCTTATGTCCGCCGTCCTGCGGCAAATTCCTCTCGATTGCAATAATATCCGAAGGCCAGGCATAAGCCACATTATAATTTTCTCCCGTACTGATACCACTGTTCATCATGATCACGCAATCCGGTTGCAGTTTTGAAATATGCTGGTATAAAAATGTGCGGTATCCTCTTCCCAAAACTCCGGGAATATCCACCCATATTTCTGCAATGTCTCCATATTGCGTCAGCAGTTCTTCTATCTGGGCCGTTTGAAAACTCTGATAAACCGAAGAAGTATAAGGCAGTTCCATCTTCGGGTCTTTTGGAAAACTATTCATTAAGTTGTTCCATTTTACCACACTCGGCGTTTTACTTCCAAAAGTATGGTGATTGTCCCAGGAGCAATAGTAGAAGCCGGGCTTGATTCCATATTTACGACAGGCATTTACAAAGGTGCCCACTACATCTTTAGTATTACCGCTATGGGCAACGGTATAGTCGGTGTGCTTACTTGGCCAAAGACAGTGTCCGGCAACATGCTTTGTCGTCAGCACCGCATATTTCATCCCGGCTTCCTTCGCCACCGCCATCCACTGGTCGGGATCGGGATTAACCGGCGCATAACGCCGGGCGTCTGACTGTCCGTTGTCCAGCTCGTCGCCGGTAAAAGTACTCATCCCGAAATGGATAAACATCCCGTATTGCATGGCTTCCCAACGTTTTAATTGTTTAAGGCTAAGCCGCTGTGCACCTTTTTCCGCTTCTGTAGAAGATACCGGGAACTTAAAACTCTCCAAGCCCCAAAGACCTCCCGTAGCTAATGACAGGTTGGTTATAAACTTTCTTCTTGATGGTTGTTTGTGGGACATCTTTAAATTTTTAATTAACGTTCATCAATAGCAATATTTTTTAGTTTAAAACCGTAACTCCCATCAACCCCACCACCACCTCCTGGGAGAGGGTTTCGAGGGTCAGCCATTTGAGTTTTTTTCCTTTTCGCAACTTCAGGTTCAGGAGCATCGCCCTGCAATTTTTTCCTAAATTAACGGTTTGCGGCAATACGTCGGGCAAACAAAACCGGTCTGTCTCGGCCGTATAATCATTCCGGCTCTCCTGCCCCGGCGCCGTTGCGTTGGCCGTAATGGTACTCAGATTCCAATAATTAACCGGGGGAACCAATTCGAGCGAATCCGTTATCCCGTCTGCATAATGCAAACGTACCACCGCATTGGCGATCTGGCACTGCATTACATTGGTGGATCCCGAAATCAAAAAATAAATCGCGTTCCCGCTTGTATTGATCGGAATTTCTGTTTTATCGGGATAATTATCCCAGAGACTGGTAAAAGCAATATTTTTTGCAACGCTGCTCCAGGAAAACGGAACTCCCTGCGGCGTTATCAGCTTTCCATTTTCATTCAGCAAATCGGGGATGTAATTCAGTTTAATTTCCGGAGGATGACTATTCCAGAATTTAAAGGTCCAGGGCGAATAACCATCCGTTCCTAACTGCGCGGAAACCGTTTTTGGCCGTGGCGATAAATATTTTTGCTGATAAATAGAAGTAATATCCGCGTTGAAAGCGGATTGAATGTCTATACAATTCCAATCCGCGTTAACCGGCGGTTCGTCTATAAAACGAGCAGCCAACAAACGGTCGCCTTCCGGATCGTTTATCCGTATCCGGTAAACCCGCCATTGTTCTGTATTGCCTGTTTTCGTTTTTAATAATACGGTATGATGACCCTTATTATTTGCCAATTCTCCAAGGAGGATATTCCTTTCGATTTTAAATGTTTTAAAAACGCCCTGCGGGTCTTCAACTTTCAGAATACTTTCCGCCCTCTCCGGACGAAGCTCCATCGGGTTACCTATACTACCCTCCGCTACCACCGGTGCAAAATAGGGAAACTCGTCCGCGTCAATAACAATCTCCGCCTTTAAGGTTGAAGGCAGAACGATTTGTATCCCGCTTCGTCCGGTAGCAGGCAGTAACTTCCATGATACCGGACTACCGTTGACCTTTACTTGCCTGATATGATTACTATAAACCGGAAGATGGAGTTCGAGGTCGGCTTTGTTTGTCAAAACAAAATCGTATTGATACAGGTTCTTCTTCCTGTTAAAGTTGATTTTCACATCTGGAATTTCAATAGAAGCATAATCCCAATCGGGGGGAAAGCCCGGGGAGATCATCACCTTATGGTTCGGATAATCAGGCTGGTACCCAAACAAGCCGCTTATGAGCGTTCTTGAAAAAGTATGCACACAGTCTCCGAAATCTATCCCTCCCTGCCGGCCGCCCAGATTGCCGGGCACCACGTCGTTGAATGCCGTATACATAAAAGTCCCCCGCATAATGTCCCAGGCATCATCCGGCAAACCGGCCTTAAAATAGGCGAGCGCCAACGCGTAATTATCGCCGGGCCACCGTTCGCGCACCGACCAGGTACCGGGAACCCAGTTGGAGGTCCATACCATTCTACCAGTTCCCGGCATCCGGTCGTTCTGCAAAGCGTATTCGGAATAATACAAAGATTCAATAGCCTGTATCGGCGTTGTAAGCCCCGCTTCTATAGGTAGAAAAATACTATACAACCAGGGATTTTCGTGTAATCTTCTATGTGGCCCGCTTTCCCGGTAACTCGCTGAATACCCCTTGTTTTTAATCCACAATGTTTCAAAGAAATTCCTCCTGATCTTATTCAAAATTTCCTCGTGGTACTGCTCCGCTTTAACATCTCCGGCATTCCGCGCCATATCTCTCGCCGCTGCATGACCTCTATAGGCGTAAGAGGTTTCTTCGGCTGTTCCCCCTCCATTATACCATTGCGAATCGGTTGGCCAGACATTGATATAACTTTCATATATACCGTCTCCGTCGCGGTCAAAACATTCCTGCTGCCATTTTAAATGCAACTCAAGCGCCTCCCGGAAAAAAGACAAAAGCCCCGGATCGTTTGTCCAGCGGTATTCTTCTATAATCTGATCAAAAAACTGGGACTGCATATTATACACACCCTGATCCTGCATGATCCGGCCTAATCCGTAGAATCTCGAATTCGGACCCTGCATCGTCAATTGATTCGTGGTATCCGGTTCAGGAGATCGTTTTTCGTTTGTCCTTACCTGTGAATCCGTATAAAATTTCGCTTCCGCTTTCACCCGGTCGTGCCAGCCATACATCGTGCCCCCAAAAATGGTTCTCCATCCGGGGAAGCGGGCATTCCATTGCATTGCCCCGTGTACAAAAACGGGCGGGTACCAGGTACCGTCCACCGCCGCAACGGAAGCCGATGCTAAGGCATTCAAATAAGCATCCGGCGTATTGATTTTTAACCTGTTTTGAAATGCTTCAATTCGTTGAAGCCCCTCGTTGAATTTTTTTTCAAAAGAATCCACGTCGAATGATCCGGGGTCATCCTCTCCCTGCAACACTTCTATAGTCCAGTACACGGTTGCAGCTTTTTTAAGCGGATGGATACCCCGTAATACCGGCGATGGTCCCGGCTTTGATTCTTTAAATAGCTTCCCGTTTTCCCAAAGAGCGACATCCCCCACTTCAGGAACATCCGTTGCACTTCCGGTGCAGGCAACGGTAAATAACGGCTTCCCTGTTGCGCTGTCGCCGATGGAGATATAGCCCGTTGCGCCTTTTACTTTAACCCGGTTATCTTTCGCCGCTTCTGCTGAGAAGCCCCACGAAAGCAATTCCGGCTGGCCCAGCACATCTAACTTCCAGGACAGATTCTGGCGTTGGCGCCACTCTGCCCCGCCAAAAACCCAGATCAGCCGATCCGTTTCTTCTCCACCTTCCACACGAGCGCGTATTACCATGCCAATCGTATTTGCAGCGGGAAGCGCTTCCAATTCCACCTTTAAACCCGGGAAGGATTCGTCTGATACCTGCCAGCTCATCCTACCCGTCTGATACCAAGAAATAATGCGATCGCAGTGTTGTAACCATTTTATTATCCCTTTGCGTTCCACGGCAAGCATAAAACTGCCATATATAAATTCTCCTTTCACCAACCGGACAACAGGCTGGTCGCCCGTAAGAACAAAGGCGTTGGTGTTATTGATATACAACGGACGATTGTTATAGTAACCGGTGTTTTCGCCAGAGACAGCACCGTTGACGACCTTATATTTCGGAATCTGGGCTAATATCCCCGGAGAAAAAAAACTGGAGAACAGTATGGGAAATATATTTTTGGCAAGGACATCTAACATCACTTAAACTCCGTTATATTTTAGCAATCCATCCAAATTATTTTAATCTGCTAATTTAAAGGATGAAAGATAAGCGTTTCTTCTTTTGAGGTACTAATTTCAACTTCCCCCCCATTTAATTTTTGCTTTCCATCTTTAGTCTCTACCGTTGCACCATTCTCCCAGGGCAAGATCATCCTCAGTGTTTTGCCCGCTTCACTATAAATTTTGACTTGCTGCACTTTACCATCTTTAAGTTCACTACTGACCAAAAATGCGCCGACCGCCCTCAGATCATAAAACCGTGCATCCTTATCGGCGCTCCAGTTAGGAAAAAGTCTTATTACACCATCATAACTTTGCATCAAACATTCGTTCACCACCACAGGCAATGCAAAATTCTCAAACCAGATTCCCATAGCCGCCATAAAATCGTATTTGGTCTGATCACTGTATCTGCCATGAACCTGCATTACCTTATCCGTAGCCGCTCCGTTGGGGAGCAACGAATATTTCACCTGTCTTTTAAATCTCTCCACATCCAATAATCCTAGCCGAGCGGCCTGCAGATTGAGGAATACCAGATCATTACCTCCTTCATTCTGCTGATTATATAAAGTGTTTTTTAATATTTTCATGGTCGAATCATCGGAATGCAGCCCCTGATCTTCCCCCGGAAAAACACTCATCAAAGGTGAAGGTACATTATACACCACCTGGCTATGTTCTCCTGGTACAGACACCAATACCGTTCCGTACTTTTCCGATTGCGCCGTAGGATAATCAGGAAAATGTTTGAGAATATCTTCAACGTCATGCACTAAATCTTTATCCGCAGCCTGAGTTCCTAAAGTTGTAACCATCTCTTTAAAAGCCTTGAAAACAAATTTCGTAAGCGTCAGATCAACATTGCAATCGTAGTTATATTTAAAGCCGGGTCTTAATGCATATAGTTCCGGAGGAATGGTAGGAAAAATATGGTATTTATCATCCTGCCACCTCGGTTTGCCACGCGCTTCCGGGCGCTTCATGTATGCTACCAGAAATTCAACGGCCTCTTTAATGGGTGTATAGGCCCTGTTTCTCAAATAAGCTGTATCCGCGGAATACAAATAGTGCCACCACAAGCCCTGAACCGACCAGGGTGTTTCACATATCTCCCAACCCCAATGCGGCACAGGGTAAGGATTCATGGTCATTTCAACCGGATAGGCAGAATGTGGAAAATATGCTCCGGGAAGTTTATAATATTCCCTGGCCCAAGACTTGCTGACCGGCATTAAAAATTCGACAAGATTCACATAGGGCAGATTTTTTTCCAGATGATTACTCGAAAAAGTCATCCAAAACGGCTGCTGCGTATTATAATTCATGTGATAATCCCCATGCCAGGCAGTACCAATCTTATTATAACTCCAGTTGGCGAAAAGCCCGGGGGTGTTCACCCCGTCTTTTGCCGCGCAATTAAAGAAATAAAGATTTCGATACCATATTTCTTCGAGAAATTTATCACTCAGACTGATTCCGGATTTCTCCCAATAATTTTTCCATGCGCTATCGGACTTCATTCGTGACTGTTGATATAACGTTGCGTCCGGCTTTGACAATGCAACCTCCCGACTCACCCCGGCATCCATTCCCTCTTCTAAAGAGACACTGGCTATGAATGTATCCCCCGTTTCAAATCCGGCTTCTAAATTTTTCATCTCTTCAGGATTGCCATCCCAATTGATCCGGGTGGTTTTCTTTAAACTAAGATTGGAATAGGCCGTCAACCGAAACGCCTTATCTTTCGGAGATCCGGTTTCTTTGTGATAAACATCCGGCTCCAACGCCGGCATCGTTTGCCGGAAAGACAGGATGCCATTACCCAGATCTTCATTACTGGTATAACCGGGAAATTCAGATGGTGTTGAAGGATCCGGCATTACCCTCATTCTGTTGAAAATGTTAGGCACTTTATTACCCGCTGAATCCACCAACTGCATCCATAAACGGTCACTCTGCATATCCGTAAACAGTTGCAGCTTAATTTTATTTTTTTTATTATCCAGTAGATATACTTCACACAACCCGTTAGAGATATCCAGCTTATGACCTAACATCTCAGCATCTCTCCTGTCAAAGCCCAACAATACTGACCCGCATGGGAACGGCCGGGGGTAAGGCTGGCGATAATTTTCCTGGGCCATATCGCTGTACTTTTTATACCAGGGATCGTCCGTTAGTAATTTCAAAGTGTCTGATATTTTGCTTACCCGGTCAAATACATATTCAAAATCATGCAATTCTTTTCGATTCTTTTCTGCGATGCGGATATCCCAGACATTATTATGTCCAAAATACAACACAATTCCATCCGGGCGGGTAGTAACAACCACCCCAAGCCCTCCGTTGCCGAGCAAAGCACCCTCGAAAAAATCTACTGCCGGCCGGTCATAATGAATACTATGCTTTTTAGCCTGATCGAAGGATGAAAACGGAGCGGACTGCTGATCTTGTTCTTTACAAGAATGTCCGAAGAGGCAAATGAAAATAAAGAAGACCGGCAATCTCATGATTATTAAATTTTTAGAAATAAAAAAGGGTGCAGCTAAATTAAATAAGCCAGCTACACCTATTTTTCATTCAATTAATTAATTGGCATATCCCGGGTTTTGATCAAGATTAGGATTAATATCTCTTTCACTTTGAGGGAATGGAAAGAGGTAATGCTTGGACGGATCGAATTGACGTTGTACGCCTCCCGGATCAATCAGGGTTGGGATATATGCTTCCGCAGTTTTCCATCGTTTGATATCCCAGTATCTTTTCCCTTCTAGTCCAAATTCCACCCTCCTCTCATGACGAATGCGTTCCCTCATTTGCTCTTGAGTTAAACCTGTAGGTATATCAGGCATGTTTACTCCTGGTCTCGAACGAAGCGCATTAATAGCATCATACACACTCTGGTCGGGGCCCGTATCTTCATTTCTGGCCTCTGCATATATCATTAACACTTCTGCATATCTTAATAAAACCCAGTCTTGCTCACTCTTGGTACTGTAGTCAATTGGTAATGCATCCCAATTCAATCCTTTTACAACCTGAAAACCGGTGGTTGATGGTTGGTTATAGTTGAATCCCATAGTGACACCCGCTGAATTCACTACTTTATCATCATACCCTTTTATGGTCATCAACAATCTTGGATCACGATTCAATCTCCAGTTGGATGGTTCGTACAAAGGTGATTCAGTAATTGATTTTCCATCAATGCATTCATAATCATCCACAAGTACTTTTAAAGGTTCGATTACGCCATGCCAGGCATATCGTATATCAGGCCCCTGGCTGGATCTGTCCGGATTCAGATATTTTCCCGACATCATGATTTCCGGGTTGCTATTCTGCCCCGAAGCAAGGAAAAGTGTCCTATAATTATTAAACAGTGAAAACTTTCCATCAGTTATAATTTGTCCAGCAACCTGTGCAGCTTCCTGCATCTTACCATTATGTAACAAAACCTTAGCCTTCAGCGCCATAGCAGAGCCTTTTACTGCATGTCCGTTATAACCCGTATTGGGTAAACTGTTAATCGCTGCATCCAGGTCAGCCAATATTTGAGTTACTACTTCAGCTTTTGTACTTTGCTTTACTTTTGATTCTTCTATCGTAACCAATTTCGTATATAAAGGAACCCCTCCATAAAACTCAGTTAAAGTAAAATAAAACATCGCTCTCAAAAATTGAACTTCACCCTTATACCGGGCTTTTACCTCATCTGATATTGGTGCACGATCCACATTTTCTAAGAAGAAATTACAGGAACTGATTCCCTGATAGCATTCTGAATAAATACTGGATACAATGCCTCCGGATGTAGGTTCTATTTGACCTTTACCCAGTTTTTCAACATCCGACCAGCCAAATAAGTCTCCTCCCATATCATCCCAAAACATCATATTATAGTCAAAGGTTGAAGTAAGGATACGAGCATAAACACCTGCCAATGCCATATCCACTTCTTTTTGACTTGTCCAAAAAGTCCCGCTTGATATTTGATCCAAAGGATCTTTGTCCAAAAACTTTGAACAGGATGATAGTTGCAGCAAAAGTGCCATTATCATACCTATATTGAATAATTTTTTCATAATAATCTGTTGTTTTGTTTAAAGTGTTGCTTTTACTCCCACCGTATAAGTTGTTACATTTGGATAGGTACTATACCTGCAACCGGTACAAGTCCGCTCAGGATCTGATCCGGGATATTTAGTGATGGTGATTAGGTTGTCTCCTGACACGTAGGCTTGTATTCCTTTTAATCCAATATTCCTTATCATCTTATCGGGGAATCTGTAAGCTAATAAAACATTCTTTAACCTCAGGTAAGAAGCATCAAGTAACCAATAAGTATTCGGCGTTCCATTATTGGGCTTATATCCTTGCTCAAAAATAGCCGGAGTTGTATTCGACGGGCGGTCTGGTGTCCACATTTTGTTAATAAAGTCTAAGGTCGGCGACGATCCCTGTGCAAACGGTGTATAACCCCAGGCCATATGCATTCCTCCATAATAAAATTTAACTCCCTCTATCCCCTGAAAGAAAGCAGTGAAGTCAAAATTCTTCCATGATAAATTCAAACTTCCACCGTAATAAAACTTAGGATATGCACCATCCACTACCACTCTGTCCTTGGAATCTATGACTCCATCGTTATTAGCATCACGGAATCTCAAATCACCCGGTTTGGGGTTATACGGATGATCAGGAGCTTTGTCAATTTCTTCCTGGGTTTGGAATATTCCCTGCATTTCAATCAGGTAATAGGCATTAAAGGGTAACCCTTCCTGGATTATCCTGTTACCGTAAGTGGGACTCTTGACGCTCAGCACTTCGTTCTTGAAAGTCGAAAAATTGAAATTCACATTATAAGTTACTTCACCGATCATATTTCGATGCCCAATTTCAAACTCCCATCCCGTATTCTTCATTTTACCATAGTTAACTGTAGGCGCAGAAAGTCCAACACTTGCCGGTACCGGGATTTGATATAAAATATCATCCGTTATTTTATTAAACCAATCGGCAGTTATTGAGAGTAATCCATTTTTTAGACTATAATCAAATCCAAAATCCAAAACTGAAGTTGTTTCCCATCTCAACGTTCTGTCTCTTAGTGCAGTAAGTTGCACCCCCGGATCTAAAGATTCAAAAGGATAAGACGTAATGCTTAGCATGTCCTGGTATGGATACAACCCCACGTTTTGGTTCCCCAATCTTCCCCATGAAGCACGTAGTTTCAGATTATCTGTCCAATTGACATCCCGTAAAAAAGATTCCTCAGAGATTCTCCATCCGGCAGACAGAGAAGGGAAGAATCCCCAGCGGGTTTCCGGCGCAATTCTTGAAGTACCATCATAACGGGCATTGGCTTCAAAAAGATATTTTCCCTGAAAATCGTAATTGATCCTCCCAAAAAACGACTGGATAGCCCATTCATTAGCTGTACCTCCTGTACTTTGTCCCAATGCAGCACCTGCGTTCAATTCTGATAAAGTAATAGTAGGAAACGAAAGTTTAGATCCACTCAATTCCCGGTAAAAATTTGATTCCTGATTATATCCCAGCAAAACATTTAATTCGTGTAATCCAAAAGACCTGGAATAATCCAAAGTAGAGTAAAGGGTTGTTCCGAAGTTTTGATTCATTAAATCCCGAACTCCTTCCTGCCATACTGCATTGTTATGGGCATAACTACCATCGTCAAAATAGTAATTGTCAACGGCATGCTCAAACCTCTTATTAAAGCTATTCGTAAATCCAACTGCCCCTTTCGTGTACCACTTCAGATCTTTCGTTAGCTTTATATCAGCATATAACTGGGTTCCGATATCATATATATTAATTTTTCTAAATCCACTAGCTAATAATGCATCTGCATTACGTACCGTCCACTCCCCAATAGTGTGGCTATATCTCGCAACAAATCCCGTAGTGCCATCGGGTAAAGTCATCGTTGGCGTATAATTAGGACCCGCATATGCACTCATAACAAAGTCATTATCGCCAAAATTATCCTGCCTAATATCCTTCTTGCTAAGCTGTGCGTTCCCTCCTATTGTAATCCAGTCTTTTATTTTTGAATCTACAGAAAATAATACGTTATACTTTTTCGTGTTATAAATCTTTATTATACCATCCTGATCCAGATAACCTAAGGAAAGATTGAATTTTGTTTTCTCTGTTCCTCCGTTTACTGAGATATGGTGGTTTTGTCCATAGCCGGTATTAAATATATGGTTAACCCAATCGAAGTTGGGATATTTTACCGGGTCATTGCTGTTGCGAAAGGCATCTATGGTTTGTTGACTAAAATATTCGATTAAACCGGATCGGGCATTAGCTTCATTCCAATACTCCATATAATCTGCTGAATTGGTCAACAGTTTAGGCAACCGCGTGGCCTTTTGGGCCAAAAAATTACCATGATATTGAACAGAAACTTCCCCTGACTTCCCCCTCTTTGTTGTTACCAGAATTACCCCGTTAGCCGCTCTTGCACCATAAATAGCGGCTGATGCCGCATCTTTCAAAACCGATATGGACTCAACGTCATCCGGGTTAAGACTGGCCATATCTCCCCGCACTCCATCAATCAAAATCAACGGATCACTCCCTGCTCCGCTGAAGGTGCCTATTCCTCTTATTCTAAATTGTGCATTGTCATCGCCGGGTTTGCCAGAGCTTTGCGTAACCTGCATTCCTGGAATTTTTCCCTGTAGCAGATTCTGAACATTCGCTACCGGCCGTTTGGTAAGCTCAGCTCCTCCGATGTAAGAAACAGAACCTGTAAGGTTTACCTTTTTCTGCGCGCCATATCCCACTACAACTACCTGTTCCAATTCCGAAACACTCCTCACCAAAACTATACCATAATTTGTGCTGCTTCCAACGATTATTTCCTTTGAAGTAAACCCAACAGCACTGATTTCTATCACATCACTTTCCTGTGCATCAATTGTAAATCTTCCTTCAATATCCGTTTGCGTACCACCCGACTTACCTTTAATGGAAACGGTTGCGCCCGGAACCGGGTTATTGTTTTCATCCGTTACAGAACCCGTAATGGTTTTCATACCTGAACCGTATCCGGAATTTTTCGCGGCTGAAGCAGCCGGGAGAAAAAATAAAAATAAAATACTAAGGATAAAAAAACACATAGATAATCGAGAAAGCCATCCCTGCTTAAAGCAGTCAGATTGGTTTTTAGTCATATGCATAACATTCGTTTTTGGTGACAGAAATCTAAAATTTCGAAACAAATTTACCGTCCATAGTAAAGAACCAAATTGTGTTTCTTACTAATGTTATAAAGTATTTTAACCTAATTAAATCTTGAAACTTTAAAATAATATTCGTACTTTCATTCACCTACAGAAGAAGTATTGGTCATTCAAATAGAATTCACCCTAGCGTCGCAGAAAGACATTCCTTAGCTTATTTCATAACCTCCGATAGAATAAAAAAGATATGAAACCTGAACTAATAATTGATGCACCCATCATCGGTGAAAAAAAAATCTGGGTGAAAAAAATTTATAAACCGTATTTCGATCATCCATTTCATTTTCATAAACTATGTGAACTTACCTGGATAGAACAGGGACATGGGAAACTGATCATTGGTGACTATGTTGGCAATTTTTCCGACGGCGAGATCATTCTTGCCAGTCCCGAACTTCCCCATTTATGGAAATGCGATCCTGTTTATTATAAAGGCGACCGGAATTTATATACGAAAGCTGTCGGATTATACTACCCGCTTGAGTTTCCAAGAAGGATTTCCGATGATATAGTGGGACGGATTAAATACGATGAACTAATGCTTAAAGCAGAAAGGGGATTAAGATTTTACAGTGGAACGAGAGAAGTTGTTAACCATAAAATGAAGGAACTGGTGGAAGCAAACGGATTACGTCAACTGGGCATTTTCCTGGAGGTGATAGATATTCTCTCAAGGTCGGAGGAATACGAATTCCTGGCAAGCCCCGGATTTAAGCGATCTACCAACGCTAACGACATGGAACGCTTTAATGCAGTATATCAGTTTCTGCTGAAAAACTTTCAGCGAGATATTACACTGGAAGAAGTAGCCGGGGTATGCAATATGTCTCCAAGTTCATTTTGCAGATTTTTTAAACATAAAACCCAGAAAACATTCACATTCTTCCTGAATGAACTAAGGATCGGGCATGCCAAGAAACTACTGCAGAATGAAAATTATCCCATCAAGGATATATGTTATGAATGTGGTTATAATAACCCGGTACACTTCTTCAATTTCTTTAAGCAGATCGAAAAACAAACTCCCAAACAATTCAGGGAAGGTTTATTTAGCTGAAACGGCAAGACGGTGTTCCTGGCGGATAGCAATGGCAGAATTGCTAAACTGACTTGGCTAAAAATCCTACATTTGCAGGATGAATTCTTCGGAAAAGAGACCTGTTAAGGTAGCTATCCTTGATCTTTACGAAGGCGTAGCGAACCAGGGTATGCGGTGTATCAGGGACATCCTGAAACAATACGGTGAAGCGAACTTTCTTGATGTAATGCGGGATGAATTTGAAGTAAGGCAAAAACAGGAAGTGCCCGGTACCGGCTACGATATTTATATCGCTACCGGCGGCCCCGGCAGTCCGCTCGACAGCAGAGGCAGCAGCTGGGAAAAGGCATTCTTTCGCTGGCTCAGTGAGATAGAAGCCTGGAACAATGATGCGGGGCATGTTCACAAAAAATACGTTTTTTTTATCTGCCACTCTTTTCAACTCGTCTGTCGTCATTACCGTTTAGCTGAGGTAAGCAAACGCAAATCCACCGCATTCGGTGTGTTTCCCGTACACATGCTGCCCGGAGGCCGGGAAGATGTGGTTTTTGAAGGACTGAATGATCCTTTTTACGCGGTGGACAGCCGCGATTACCAGGTAACGCAGCCTAACTACAAACGACTGGAAGCTATGCGATCTTCCCTGCTTTGTATAGAAAAAGAACGCCCGCATGTGGCTTTGGAAAGAGCCATCATGGGCATCCGCTTTAATGAATTTATGATAGGCACGCAGTTTCACCCCGAAGCAGATGCTATCGGGATGAGCATGTATTTTCAACAGGAAGATAAGAAAAACAGCGTAATAGCGGCTCATGGCGAAGCCAAATGGACCTCTATGATCGAACAACTGAATGACCCGGATAAAATATTATGGACCTACTCTCATGTATTGCCTAATTTTCTCAACCAGGCCGTTGAGCATCTCCAGACAGCGGAAGTTTAGCATTTAATAATTACCTTCCCGGTAAAACTTCCCCGCCATGGTGTCTTCCTTACGAAAAGCATTTAATGAATCGTTCTCTACAAGCCGGTATCAAACTTTCTTAAACGATCTCAACAGGCTGCACCCAGGCGCCATCGAATTCAGGGTAGCCGAAACCCCCGTTTTTGTGGATCGGTATTTTACCCGCAAAATGCTGGATACATGTGAAAGTATAATAGATGTTATTACCGGCCAGCAATTTAAAACCCTTACCGAAAGAGCCATTCCTGCAACGGAAAATGTGCCCGGAGAAAATGTGCATAGCCACATGATCGCTTTTGATTTCGGCGTGTGCGAAGGAGCAAACGGCCAGCCCGAACCCCAACTCATAGAAATGCAGGGCTTCCCTACCCTCTTTGGGTTCCAGTGCTATTACCCGGAAGTGATCCGGAAACATTTTGATATTCCTGGCAACTACAGTCATTATCTCAATGGCTACAACCAGACTTCTTACCTCGCAATGCTTAATAAACTGTTGCTGGGTGATCATGCGGCGGAAAATGTCATCCTTTTAGAAGTAAAACCGCACGAGCAAAAAACCCGGATAGATTTCTATTGCACCCGGGATTATACCGGTATCCAACCGGTATGCCTGACCGAACTGATAGCAGAAGGAAAAAAATTGTACTACCTGAAAAACGGGCGAAAAACCATCGTCAGAAGAATATACAACCGGGTTATTTTTGATGATCTGAAATCCCAACCAGAGTTGCAAAACTGCATTGATATCACAAAGGGTTGGGATGTAGAATGGATACCGCATCCCAACTGGTTCTATCGCATCAGCAAATTCACGCTTCCTTTTATTAACAGCCCTTACGTTCCCAAAACTTATTTCCTGAATGACATAACATCCATCCCTCCCGATCCGGAAAATTATGTATTAAAGCCACTGTTCTCTTTCGCCGGACAGGGAGTGATCATAGATATTCAGCCCTCCGACTTCGTCCGGATAAAGGATCCTGAAAACTGGATCCTGCAGCGGAAGGTGAAATACGCGGACATTATCCCAACCCCGGACATTTCCGCAAAGGCGGAGATCCGGCTGATGTATGTGTGGCCGGACGGAGATATACGCCCTCATGCGGCGATTAACCTGGCACGCCTGAGCAAGGGAAAGATGATCGGCGTACGGTACAACCAGGACAAAACCTGGGTAGGAGGTTCGGTTGCCTTCTTTGAAACTTATTAACATTATTTAACCTTCCATAATACAGCCTGCTCCATTTAGATTGTAATTTTGAGTACAATCAATCAACGATGAAAAAGACGCTCCTCTTTTTGTGTTTATTTGCCGGCTTTGGAGCGACCGCCAACGCTCAGCAAAAAATAGTTGAACGTGCCATCGTACAGTCAAAATCCGAATTCAGCTTTCCTCAAAACGCCAACAGAGCAGCCCGGGGCGACGAAGACGATGGCGGCGGATTTAGTTCTTCGGGTAACAGGGAAACAAAAACAACGGTATATTTTAAAGGAGATCTGATCAAGACATTGAGCAAGAGTGATTTTGGAAACTCAACGGTTATCATAGATAAAAAGAATAAGAGAACCACCACCCTTACCGAGGCTATGGGTAGAAAAACAGGCTTCTATACCACGGAAGAGGACGAGGAGGCAATGAGAAAACGAATGGATTCGCTCCGCAACGCGAGGGGGCAATCGGCAGGCAACCGGGATCCACAGGTGGAGATCATCGCCACTAACGATACGAGGAAGATAGCGGGGTACAACTGCAAAAAAGTGATCGTAAAAACGCGAACCATGCAGGGATCTGTCAATGAAGCAACCGTATGGTTCACGCCCGACTTTAAAATGGCGCCCGGTTACCCCGCTTCGGGCAATACCGGGGGTATGGGAAGAGGTGCCAGCATGCGCGGAGGTGGAAATATGGGATTCGGTTTGAGCGGACTGGATAAAATTGACGGCTTCGTGATGGCTGTAGAGGTGAAGCGTCCCAACGGTTTTGAAATGACCATGGAGGTGACAAAGGTGGAACTTGACCCGGTGATAGAAGACAAAGTATTTGAGATACCCAAAGGGTATGATATTAAACCCATGAGCGAAATGCAGGGCCGGTTTGGCCAGGGGGGAAGGCGTAGGGGAAACAACTAAGCAAGTTTTGGGGCTGTTTATAATCGGAAAGGACCTTCAATCATGAGGGTCTTTTTCCTTTTTGGGTTATCCTATATCAATTTAATGTGAAATGCCTGCATTTTTAGTGAATGGACTTTAGTCCTCAACAGGCGGCATGCCTCGCGTAGATTTACCGGGAAGTAGGGAAAATACCTGCAAACCCCTATTATACGCTATACAAAACTGACTGGCTGATACACATTTACAAATCACTTTATCCAAAATACCGCAATATAAGAGGAAAGCCTTACCGGCCCTGGCTCGTAAAATCCCCCTGGTGTAGAATATCAATGACCGGTCATTTGTATGCGGCACTATTTCACAGCACTCCCCGGCGTTGTTTCTTTGTGAAACAAATCCAATGATCCGTATCCAATATCTGAATCCAATGTCCGAATCCAATATCAAGATCCAATATCCGAAACCCAAAAGCCCTTTTTAATCCGGTATCCGAAGAACGCCAAACCATCCTATAGAAAACTAGGTTAACCGAAAAGCGCCAGATCCAAAATCCTTATGTAAAAACAGCAATGTATTTTAACCGTCCGTCTAAATCATTGCAAACACTAAAGCAACAGAAGATGCATGCAGTTTGATTACTGCCGATTACATTAATCCCCTTCACAACCTAATCGAATTTCATTTTCTGTTGCTTTTTTTTATTCCCTTCCCTCATACATTCCCCACTGGTTCATCAAACCCTGGTATTGTTCATCCGGAAGATTTTTTTGTTCATAATGTCCGGCCAAATGTTTTTGCCGGTAAGCTTCATAAATAGTAATTGCGCAGGCCACCGAAATATTGAGAGATTTTATAATCCCCACCTGTGGAATAATAAAATTACCATCCGCCAAAGCCCGGATATCATCACTCACCCCGCTGTGTTCATTGCCGAAAACCAACGCCAGGGAGCCGGTAAAATCCATCTCATAAATACTCACTGCATCACTGCTCAAATGGGTGGTCATAACCCGGTCGTATTTTTCCCTCAGGGCATCAAAACATGGTTGTACCTCCGTAAACTGGTGAATGGTAAGCCATTTAGCTGCACTGGAAGAACTTTTAACGCCCCATTTTTTATGCCGGGGGATCCTGCTGTTCAATACATAAACGTCCTGGATGCCCACGGCGTCGCAACTACGCATAACGGCCGAGATATTATGCGGATCAAAAACGTTTTCCAATACAACAGCGAGATTGTTTTGACGTTTATTCAACACCCGAACCAGTCGCTGATACCTTTCCGGCGTCATATTTGTATAAATTTAAAAAAGGTCTGAAATATAAATAGTTACTTTCGGCCTTAAGTTATCTAAAAACTAAGGAAAACCATCATGTTAAAGAAAATTGCGAAAATAACAGGCATCGTTCTTATCGCCCTGCTGTTGATTGCTTTTATTCTTCCCTTCGCTTTTAAGGGAAAAATTATGGCCATCGCCAAAACGGAAATCAACAAAAACCTAAATGCCAACGTGGATTTCAAAGACGTCAACATCTCCCTGTTCAGGCGATTTCCGCGGCTGGCAGTGGGACTGGAAGGGCTCCGGGTCGTAGGTACCGGAGATTTTTCCAAAGACACCCTGATGTCCGCCAGGCAAATAGATGTGGCGCTGAACCTGATGAGCCTTTTCGGCGGTAACCAAATGAAAATATATTCAGTTGTTATAGATCAGCCGCGCATACACGCCATTGTGAATAAAGAAGGAAAAGCCAACTGGGATATTACCCTGCCCGATACTGCCGCGGTAGCGGAAACAGAAAGCAACTTTAATGTTCAGCTAAAGAATTATTCGATCAAAGACGGCTATATTAATTATATAGATATCCCCGGCGACATGAGCAGTGAGATCTTTCATCTCAATCATTCGGGCAGCGGCGATTTTACCGCCGATCTTTTTACGCTGAAAACAAAAACCTCCGCGGAATCGGTGTCCTATACCTACACCAAAATTCCCTATTTAGTGAACTCCAAAGTTTTTGCGGAAGCGGATATTCAGGTAGATACTAAAAACGATAAATACACTTTCAAAACAGATGATATTCAATTAAACGACCTCAATCTGTCGTCGGAGGGTTATTTCCAGTTCGTGAACGACACCACTTATGGTATGGATATCAAATTCAATGCGCCTTCCACCGAGTTCAAAACCCTGCTATCGCTGGTACCTGCTATTTACAAGAATGATTTTGACAAGATCAAAACCAGCGGGAAGGCTGTTTTCAATGGTTTCGTAAAAGGGGAATACAATTCGGTGAAAATGCCGGCTTACCTGGTCAACCTCAATGTGGAAGATGGCTTTTTCCAGTATCCCGACCTGCCTCAACCCGTGAAAAATATAGCCATTGCCATGAAGGTTGAAAACCCGGATGGCGTAATGGACAATACCGTAATAGATATTTCCAAGGGACATATTGAATTCGGAAATGACCCGTTTGATTTTAGTGTCCTGTTTAAAAAACCGGAAACCGATCAATATATAGATGCCCGGGTAAAAGGGAAATTAAACCTGGCGCAGGTAACGCAATTTATAAAACTCACCGACGACACCAAACTGTCGGGGCTATTGGATGCCGATGCCGGCGCCAAAGGCAATATGGCGGTGATCACGCAACAAAAGCCCGGACCTTTTACTGCCAACGGCTTCATCAATATCACCGGGCTCAACTATTCCTCCAAAGATTTTCCGCAGCCGGTACGCAACAGCAATATCCGGGTGAGGCTGGAGAACCCCGATGGCATAGCGGATCATACCATAATCGAGATCCCCGCCGCCCACATTGAAGTAGGCGACGATCCTATTGATTTTAATGTACGGATCAAAAACCCGGCAACTACCCTTTATTTTGAAGGCAACGCTAAGGGGAAATTCAATTTGGCCAATGCGGCCCAGTTTACCCGGTTCGAACCCGGCACTCAATTGTCGGGGTTGCTTTCCGCTAATATGGCTTTCAAAGGCAATAAGGCCGATATTGATAAGGAAGCCTACGACCGGATCCACCTGTCGGGATCGCTCAACATTGCCGGTTTGCAATATACCGGTAAAGACTATCCCACGGGTATAAAGATCAGCGAAGCGGCTTTCACCTTTAATCCCAAAAACATTACGCTTAATTCCCTGAAAGCCGAATACCTGCAATCAAACATCAGCGCCCACGGCTCCCTTGATAACGCTATAGGATACGCGCTGAAAGACGAGCCTGTTGCCGGAACGCTGAATGTGCATGCTGACAAACTGAACCTGAATGAGCTCCTGGGTACGGATACTGCAACCAGTGAAAGTGCAGCCGCAACGGAACCTTTTCTTGTTCCCCAAAACATAGCTTTTACCCTGCTGGCAGCAGTGGATCAGCTCAGCTACGATAAAACCAGTTATAATAATGTGAAAGGCATCCTGGCGATCAAAGATGAAACAGTAACCCTGAAGAACCTGCAGATGGATGCACTGGATGGCAAGATCGGTTTGAACGGTTATTATTCCACCAAGACGGATAAAAAACATCCGGATATTTCCCTGTCATACGACGTCAGGGATTTGAGTGTGGAGAAAACCTTTTACGCATTTAATACCGTTCAGCAGTTGATGCCCATAGGAAAATTTATCTCCGGGGTAGTGTCCTCACAATTATCCTTAACCGGGAAATTAGGCGGCGATATGATGCCGGTAATGGGTTCTCTTACCGGAAACGGCAACCTGTTATTATTGCAGGGCGTTTTGAAGAAATTCGCACCGCTGGAAAAAATGGCGCAAACCCTGCAGGTAGCTGATTTAAACGGGCTGACGTTGAAGGATATCAAAACCTCTTTTGAGTTCAGCAACGGGAAGGTGCTGGTAAAACCCTTCCATGTAAAAGTAAAAGACATTGATATGGAGATTGGCGGGATGCACGGACTGGACCAGTCTATCAACTATGTGATTGGCATGCAGGTGCCACGCGCCATGATCGGCACGGAAGGCAATGCGCTGATCAATAACCTGGCGCAGCAGGCAGCCGGCAAAGGCATCCCCGTTAAGCTGAGCGATCATATTAACCTGAACTTAAAAATGGGAGGCACCATAACCAATCCGCAGATCCATACCGACCTGAAAGAATCCGCGGGTGATGCTGTAGCCGATATGAAACAACAGGCAGCCGATTTTGCCCAGCAGAAAATTGAAGATGCCAAAAAGGCTTTGGAAGATTCGGTCAAATCCATAAAAACCGAACTCGTGAAAGACCTGAAGGAAGAAGCCGCCAAACAGTTACTGGGCGGCAATAAAAACGACAGCAGTGCTGCCGCGCAGAAGCCGTTGGAAGAGACCAAAAAGAAGGCGGAGGAAGCGGTTAAAAGCACCCTCAAAGACCTGCTGAAAAAGAAACCGCAGCCAGAGGAGAAAAAGGATTAAATGCTGCTAATATGAAGACTACAAACAGGATCGCCGTATTTGGTGGAACCGGCTTTATCGGGGCACCGGCAATATAATAGAACAGATGAAAAAGCAGGCGCACAAAGATTAGTTTGTATCAGTGGGCAGGGAACCGGTGATAGTTTTAAAGAAATGCCGTTTTTATTCCGGCTGGTCGTTCGATTTATTAAAAAGCTAAGGCTGCTATGAGAAGACCATGCCCGCCAGGAGGGACTGATCAAAAACCCGGTACTACAATGGACGATTATTCGCCCTACCAGAATTGTTAATAAAACCGAAACAGGAATCATAAAGATTAATCCTTCCGTAAAAGGAAAATCCCCATCAGTGTTTTTGATTTGGCACAACTGGTCTTTTCTGTTATTGAGGATCATACTCATATTCGGGAAACGATCACCATTACCGGCTGATTGGAGCTGCAGGAATAGAAATCTTCCTGATAATTTATCTTTGTATATAATAAAAACATTTTATACCTTAGTGAAATCATTTTTAATTATCAGACCTCGAAATAGAATCATATGACTTCAAATTTGCTGATATCTATGCCCGGAGACGGAGATTGGATTACAATAACGCTGATACTATTAGCAGGACTTACTGTTTCTTTACTTGCCTTTACGGTATTTATTAAAGTGATAGCATGGCTCAGGGATAGAAATGGAAGGGCTGTAGAAAGCAGAAGGCAAACGGAGCTTTTAGAAGAGATCCGGGAGCAATTGAAAGACAGAAAGAAGGTAACGGTTTAAATTTTACCGTTTTTCTTCAATATCGCTTTCTCTCCCATCTATCTTTTTTGCGGGAGATCGTTTCGAATAAAGAAGCTGCAGCAGGTTCGAGGAATCGGCTGCCTGAAATTGCTCCAGTCTCTTTAGTCCGGTATCTTATCTTCTTTTTCTCCACTTCTTTCATAAATTCTTTTCCAATTCGGCAAAAACTATAAATTTGCACTCCTTTCGGGCTTGATATCTCAAGCAAAGAAGAGATATTCTGTTCAAAATGAAGGAGGAAAAAATTTTCGGGATGTAGCGCAGCCCGGTAGCGCGCTTCGTTCGGGACGAAGAGGCCGCTGGTTCGAATCCAGTCATCCCGACTTTTAAGAGGTTCAAAGAAACCCAAAAGCCGCTAAATCGTTAATTTTAGCGGCTTTTTCAATTTTTACAAGTCAATCCTTACCATCCAAAATCATAAAAAAAGTGCCCTATTCGTGGCCTCTTTTTATGCCCTACCTTCGGGGGTACAAAAAAGGATTAACCTGATGATTGTCATTATGTTAGTTCCATTTTATTTTATTTGGTTTCAATTAATGCTGTCGAGTGCCCTTTGCGCTTTTTTTGAAACAGATTAATAACAAACCTTAAAACTGGGATGGCATGCCACAATAAACTCCAACACTCGGCGTATCATTTTATGTAAAGAAGTACAAAGCTAAAGAAGGAACGGCGCCCCTTTATCTGCGCATTTCCATCAGCGGGAAAAATGCCGATACCTCCTTGAAACGAAGAATCCCGGTAAATATATAGCTGGCCAGAGATGATAAGATCAAAGGGGCAACGCCGGAAATCAAACAGATTAACCTCTACCTTGAAAAAGTTAACAGGAATTTGAAAATCATCGGCGCTGTTTGCGGCATCAGCAAGGAGATAAACTTCCATTTCGCCCGGCATACTTTTGCCACGGCTGCTACGCTGAAAAACGGCGCTCCCATTGAAACCGGTTCCAAGATGCCGGGGTATACCAAAATAACAACCACTCAAATTTATGTGGAAGTGGATGAGGAAAAAATAGGCGCGGATATGTCCGGCGTTGAAAGAAGATTGAACAAAAGAAAGAAGAAATTACGTCTTTAAAGAGAGCTATCATCGCGGATGAAATGGAAAATATGATCCCCTTTAAGAACAATTTTTGTAACTGAAAGGAACTCACACTCGTGGGGAAATAAATTGGCACAAAAACGTTCAAGTAATATCGGAAATAATGTTTCGGAGCTGCCCGATTCTACTCCACGTTTCGTTCCATTTTGTTTATGCAGGAAACGAAACGCATGTCGCCTTTAACCATTTGATTTTCCCAGGTTGTTCTTTAGAAAATGGAACGCTTTCTACCATTAGTTTTATAATAAAAATTGCTTCCAGATATCCCCATTTGAAAGAGGGTTTTATCCGGAGCTGAAAGAATTTTTTAAGGTAGTCCTGCTCCTGAGCGCAGGGAGCAAGATGTACGTTTGTGTAACAAACGGGTTCTGCCCTGATTCTGAGGATCGCGGGCAAGATCCCAAAGGCGCTCGAAACTCGGCCTTTGGGAGAGATTTTTAAATTGGAATGACCAAGAAAGGCAGGGCAAAAGTTTTAAATTACCCATTGTCAAAAGAAGCAATTATCAGGCAAAATGTCCAGCTTATTTACCAAAAACCGGACAAGGTACTGTCGTGAGATATCTCCAAAACCAGTACAGTTGTCGTCCAACGGATCTCAGCTCTGAACTCGCCTTTTCGGGGCTTAATAAGCCACCAGCCAAATTTATTTGCCTGAACACTTGTGATTAACAACCGCAATTGCTAAGTTTACGTCTGCGATTATATACGATTTTCGTATATAATCGCAGACAACAGCTATAAATGGCAGATCAATACGGTTATATAGAAGACTTTATCAGTGAACAACGATCTAATGGAAAATATACTTTTTCCTTGGCTGAATTGTCTGCAAGATTCGGCAAATCTGAAAAGGCCATTATACAGGCGCTGCAAAGATTGAGTAAAAAAAAGGAGGTTGTTTCCGTGAGAAAAGGGTTCTATGTTATAGTAACCCCCGAGTATAGCAGCCGGGGGATACTCCCGCCTTCTTTATTCATAGCCGACCTGATGGAATTTCTTCAGCGGGACTATTATGTGGGCCTGCTCAATGCAGCGATGTTTTACGGTGCAGCGCATCAGCAGCCACAGGATTTTTCTGTGATTACCAGTAAACCCACTATGCGAAATATCAGCAAATCTAATCTTCATTTGAACTTTTATGTAAAGAAAGAATGGGCTAAAGAAGACATTGTTGAGCGAAAAGTGGAGACTGGTTTTATCAAAATTTCCACCCCGGAACTTACAGCCCTTGATATGGTTTTTTATTTTGATCAGGTAGGCGGATTCAACAGGATTGCCACGGTGTTGGAGGAATTGAGCGAAAATATGGACGGACGGAAACTGGCACATGCCGCTCAAAGATTTCAACAGATCACAACTGTACAACGGCTGGGTTTTCTATTAGAAGAAGTATTGCACCAACAGGAATTGAGCGATCCTTTGGCCGATTGGCTGCAAACTGTCAATTATTTTCCTGCCCTTTTAAGACCGCAGAAAGAAAGACCACAGAATATGATTTCGGGCAACCGGTGGCGAATTATACCTAACATTGAAATCGAGACAGACTTATGATTCCAAAAGCGTTTATAACAGCATGGCAAAAAAACGCGCCCTGGCAGGAAGATACCCAGGTAGAACAGGATCTGATAATTGAACGAGCCTTAATGGAAATTTATTCCGATCCATTTTAAGGAACAAGTTAGCTTTTCGTGGCGGGACAGCTTTACACAAGATATTTCTTCCCCCTGCAGCGCGCTATTCGGAAGACATAGACCTGGTACAAATTTCTGCGGAACCTTTTGGCCCGGTAATAGATAAAATCAGAGAGCGATTGGATTTTCTGGGTCGTCCGGTGATAAAACAAAAACGGCATAATAATACTTTAGTTTATCGTTTTGAATCAGAAACAGCCATCCCTGCTAAGCTGAAAATTGAGGTAAACTGCCGGGAACATTTTACTCTATATGGTCTTCATACGGTTGACTTATCCATGGAATCGGAATGGTTTAGCGGCGCCGCACAAATTTTCACTTATGACTTAACGGAATTACTCGGCACAAAAATGAGGGCATTATACCAAAGGCGAAAAGGGAGGGATTTGTTCGATCTTCATTATGCTATTACGAAAGCCAATGCAGACACAGATAAAATTGTCGCTGCCTGGAAACATTATATGCATGAAGAAGGTAACAGCGTGTCTCAAACGGAATATTTAGATAATTTGGAAAGAAAAATGACAGATAAAGATTTTCTGGGAGATACCCGGGGACTATTGCGTGCCGGGCTTCACTATGATGCCGGAGAAGCCTATGAGTTTGTAAAAAAAGAATTGCTGGAAAAGATTTAAATTAACCTAAAAAGGAAAGCATAATGGCTTTTAACGAAGACTCCCGTGTGAAGATACCTGCTTTGCTGTATCTGGTAAGGCTGGGATATCATTACCCTCATTTCTCCTTGCGCAGAGCCGTTCTCCCCACCATTTTAGTGTGCTTTCAACGGGATCGAACTTTAGGAAATTCTTTCCATTCGGCTCCCCGTACGGCAAAGGTAGGGCCACCCACGGCAAACCCAAATTGAGACGGAGTTTGCTTCAAAAAATCTCCATCCGCCAACCTGCGGATCGTATTTTTTGGCAAAATTTGGGTTTACTCCCACGCTGCATTTTGGCTGCCTATCGGTGAGCCGAATGGGGCATTGACCGAAAGCTTGAAAACCACCAATCATTTGTCAGGGTTTATCCTCTCAGCAACCGGAAAAGAACCTCATCCCTAAGTTTTCGCCTGCGATAATAGTCGGAATGCGTATATAACCGCAAATGAGAACTATAAATAAGCCTTCCGGCGGTAATGAAATAGGAGATTAAGGAGGTGGAAGTACAACGATTTGTTTTGCTGAAATTAGCATCGGGAATACACCGGCAGACGATTGCCTTTGGTTTCGTATAGAATATTGTAGCCAAATACTTTTGCTTCTCGTTTTTTTGTAATCAAAATTCTTTGTCTCTCGTTTGGGGCGATTTTAAATAAGCAAGAATATTTGCTTCCCATTTTTTAATCAAACCGTCTTGTGTCTATTTTCTTTCTGTCTGATGTAGCCAAAATGGGTAGAATTTTCAGATTTTTTGGGATAATAGTCTGAATGCCTATATAACCGCAGATGAGCACTATAATAAGGAATCAGGCGGCACTGGGTTACTCGGCCCGTTGATACGCTGAATGGGCATGAATCGGACGATTTAATGCCCCATTTGTGGCCCTCTCTTTTTGAAGGCTGCCTTATTGTATTCTTTAAGCCTGAGCTTACCGATATTTAATGTTACAGACAGGCAACCGGTACGCCCATTTCTTACTGTCCAACCCGGAAAATATTTTCAGAAAACATCCCGGGTGCAATTGTGGAAATAATTCATGTTGTAAGAGACAGGTAAATGATGTTACGGAAAATATTTCTCTGCCTCCTCAACGGCTTCGGGCTTGCCTACATCAATCAGGCAATCGCCGGAATGATCATAACCCAAAACAGGATATTGGGCCGAAAGCCGCAGATACAGATCTACCAGGGAGAATTTGCCTTCTTCTTTTATCAGGGGAAAAATTGCCGGATCAACGATATGGATACCACTAAAGGCCTTAGGCATACAATCCTCACCCGGAACGGATATCCGTTCCTGCCCGGTACTGTTATTGCGCCAACCGCACAACTGCTGCCGGCGGGTGAACAGAAAAGAACGGGAAGACCTCCTGTCGCTTACCGCCAGCGTAACCAGGGGCTGCCGCTGCTGATGAAAGGCTAACATGGCAGGAATATCCAGGTCGGTGAGAATGTCGGCATTCATCACCAAAAAAGGATTTGCATCCCGTAAAAACCAGGCGGCCTTTTTTAAGCCCCCGCCGGTTTCTAAAGGTTCTTCTGTTTCATGAGAGATTTGAACATTGCAACCAAACTGTTCATTGGCTTTTATGAAATCAATGATCTGCCCGGCAAAGTGATGGACGTTTATAATAATATTAACGACCCCGAATCCCTTGAGGTATTCAATATTTCGTTGCAGTAAAGGCCTGCCATTTACCGGCAATAAAGCCTTCGGATGATCATCGGTCCAGGGCTTCAGCCTGGTACCCCATCCGGCAGCAAAAATCATCGCCGTACTTAACACGATTTCCCCTCCGGTATGTTCATCTATGTTGTGCATAATTATTCATTCTTCCAATCCTTTGCTTCCTGTACCAAATGATGAAGATCCACCTTAACGCCAAATTTTTCCTGCAGGTGATCAGCCAGGCGATCGGCGGCAAATACACTCCGGTGCTGTCCCCCGGTACAGCCGAAGTTCACTGTCAAATTTTGAAAATCACGCTTAAGATAATCACTTACCGAAATATCCACCATCCCAAACACATACTGTAAAAAAGAGGGCATTTCACTTTTGTGCAATAAAAACTCCTGCACTTCCTTATCCCGGCCTGTCAGTTTCTTAAACTCCTCAAACCGCCCCGGGTTGAAGATACCCCTGCAATCAAATACAAATCCCCCCCCGTTGTCATCTTCATTCCCGGGTATGCCATTCCGGTAGGAAAAACTATTGATATGCACTACCAGCGGCGATCGCCCGGTAGCTTTCACCGTTTCGTAGCGCGCGATGATTTCGTCATCCACAATATGCCATAACACTTTCTGTAATTCAGGCAGGCGAATAGGGATCCTCTTGTTTTCAAGAAACCAGCGCAGTTGTTTCAACGCGTAGGGAATGCTGGCAATAAAATGCTGTTTGCGTTCAAACAGCCCCCGGAAACCATAGGCGCCCAAAGTTTGCAACATCCGGATCAACACGAAGCCATCATAACTGTTGAGAAAATCTTCTTTATTGAGCCGGTTGCCCAACTGATCGTTTGCCTGTTCAAAATAATACAACACCAGTTCATCCTTCCATTCATGCGGTAAGGCTGCCCGGGCCTGCCACAGCATAGATGCAGCATCGTATTGCAGGGCGCCCTGCATCCCTCCCTGAAAATCTATAAAATACACTGCATCCTCCTTCACCATTACGTTGCGGCTCTGACAATCACGATGCATGAAATACCTCGCTTCCTCCTGCATCAGGTAACTACTCAGCAATTCAAAATCATTAAGCAACAGATTTTTGTCGTAAGGCAGATCCAGAGCTCTAACAAAATAATAGAGAAAATACAAAAGGTCGGAATAAATGGCCTGCTTGTCGAACGACCTGGTGGCGATGCAATTGTTGTAATCCAGTCCCTCTCCCCCGGCTATCTGCAGTTGAGCCAATGCCGAAAACGTCTTTTTATAAAGCTCCTTCACCCTTTGGCTATAGCCTTCTTCTTTGATGATATCAAACAAAGAAACATCGCCAAAATCAGTTTGCACATACCGGGTTTTGGCGTTGTCCGCATACAGGATCTCGGGAACAGCCAGCTGTTTTTCATAAAAATGCCTGGCAAATGCAATGAACGCATTATTCTCGGGTACGTTATTAGGGTTATAAGTAACGATAAACGACTTACCCGGGGTCAGTGCTCTGAAATACTGACGGTTACTGCCCGCTTGTTTGAGGGTGTACAATTCCTTCGCCGGCTGCCCGGCCCATTGTTCAAAAAACTGCTCCACTTCCCTGATAACATCTTCCATTGCGGTCATTTAACGATTAAAGATAAGGATCAGAACAAACCGAAGCGCTGTGGATACAGCCCAAATTTCGCAGGCGGGTGTCCACCCGCCTGTAGAACTCACTACCGGTCGGTGTCGCACCGACCGGAACGTCACATTTGGGCTGCACCCGGCGCTGTATCTTCGCCCTTCTATTTTACAATACTGAAGGCTTTTAAAATGCTGTTGTTTGCCTGATATAGTCAATGATCTGCTGACTTTCGTGCGGAGCAAACCACCGTATATGCGGATCTCTCTTAAACCAGGTCAACTGTCTCTTTGCATAACGCCTGGTATTGGTTTTTATGCGGGTTACGGCTTCTTCAACACTTATTTTCCCATCTATATGCTCAAACAATTCCCTGTAACCCACCGTTTGCAACGCCGTACTGTCACGGAACGCCCGGAGTTTGGTCACCTCCTCCCGCAATCCCGCGCTCATCATATCATCCACCCTCCTGTTGATCTGGTCATAAAGAATTTCCCTGGGCAATTCAAGTCCCACGCTGATGATCCTGAAAGGACGATTTTTAACGGCCGAAGTATGCAATTCCATAATAGATGTGCCTGTGGACAATTTCACTTCCAGGGCACGTAATACCCGGTGAGGGTTATGTATTTCCCCGCTTTCATAAAACAGCGGATCGCTGTTTTTCGCTATTTCCTGCAACCAGGCAATACCGTTAGTAACATATCCTTCCCGCAGGGATTGACGTATGCTCTCGTCTATCGGGGGCACTTCGTCCAGCCCTTCACAAAAAGCTTTTATATACAGCCCGGTTCCACCCACCACAATAGCATAATCTTTTTCCACGAAGATCTGTTCTGCCGCTGCCAGCGCATACTGCTCAAATACTGCAGCATTTACTTCTTCCCGGACAGAATGAGAGTTGATGAAATAATGCTTTATCCTGGTCAAATCCCGGATATCGGGCTTAGCTACCCCAATATTCAATTCGGTGTAACATTGACGCGAATCGGCAGAAATAATATCGGTATTAAAACAGCCGGCCAACGCCAGGGAAAGACGGGTTTTACCAACAGCGGTAGGACCTACCACAACGATACAGGTTTTATGTGCCATATTACGGATACTGTTGGGAGACAGCACAGTTAATGATAACCGGGAGAATGCGTCTAACCTTATTCTGCATGCAGCCCATCTTCTTCCGAGCCCGGAGGATCGTTACCTTCTACATCTCCTTCTTCACTAAAGCCCTCCACACCACTGGTAAGATCGTATTTCTCTTCAATATCCACAAAACGGTCGCCAAGAATGCTTTTTGTTCCATATTGGCTGGGGGCAACGCCCTCCGCGCGGATCACCGCCGGATAGGTTAGTTTAGGGTTCTCATCTTTGGAAACGCTGATCAACTCCAGCAAAAAAGTCCAGTTCCTGGAAAAATCATAGACATACACAAATTTTTCATTGGGATTACGGATCTCAGACCCGATGGTAGTTTCCGACATGATCAGGGGCTCCGCTTTGTAAGGCTTATCATATTTTTCAATGGTGATCTCCCGTCCCCGCTGCCAATTGTCATTGCTGCGATAAAAAGTGGCCTGGTGTTTTGAATCAAAATCAAAGCTCTGAAGCAATATATAGTGCAGATCCAGAAAAGTGTGGGTGTGCTTTACAGCAACATCACGGTAGATACTATCGTCATCTTCAAAATAAACTCTGAACTTTAGAATAGCCATGTGTATCGTTTAGATTTGAGCGCCTGTAAAATTCCCCAAAAATACTATAATTCCACCAGTTTATAGCGGAGCGGACGCATTTCAAATTTTCACAGGCGGGTAGTACACCGGCCGGTGTATCCACAAATTGGAAGCCGTCCATGGCGCAAATTGTACATACACCCTAAAGGAGCTGCCGGTCCTTCTTTATTTTACAGGCACCAGATCCAATTCCCCCGCTTTTTCGATCATAAAATCGTAGGCAGCATCATAATTGTTTTCAATTTTTCCATCCAGGATGGCGTCTTTGATCGCATTCTTAATATCACCCACTTTTTTGCAGGGGGCGATACCAAATATCTCCATGATCATTTCCCCGGTGATGGGAGGCTGCCAGTTGCGGAGCCGGTCCTTCTCTTCCACCTCCCGCAAGCGCTGCTGCACCATTTCAAAATTTTCGAGATACCGTTTTACTTTTTGCTTATTTTTAGAAGTAATATCCGCCTTGCACAAAGTCATTAAAGCATCTATATCATCCCCGGTATCAAACAACAGGCGCCGGATGGCCGAGTCGGTAATATTTTCCTTTGTAAGGCTGATAGGTCTTAAATGCAGCTCCACCATTTTTCTTACAAAACGCATCTTATGGTCTTGCGGAAGACGAAGCATAGTAAATATCCTGGGAACCATTCTGCCTCCAATCACTTCGTGCCCGTGAAAAGTCCATCCATGACCCTCCTCAAATTTTTTGGTGGCCGGCTTCCCGATATCGTGCAACACTGCTGCCCATCTCAGCCAAAGATCATCAGATTGCCTCGCCACATTATCCACCACCTGCAGGGTGTGATAAAAGTTGTCTTTATGCCCGATCCCGTCTTTATATTCGGCGCCTGCCAGGTCCACCATCTGTGGAAAGATCAGGTGCAACAACCCGCAATCATATAATAACCCTAACCCCACTGAGGGTTTCCGGCTCAGCAATATTTTATTCAACTCATCGGTTATCCGTTCCTGCGAAATGATACGGATGCGTTCCACATGGTCTTTGATGCCCTGCCAGGTAGAATTATCAATGGAGAACTGCAATTGGGAGGCAAACCGGATAGCCCGCATCATCCGCAGGGGATCGTCGCTGAATGTTTGAGCGGGGTCCAGCGGCGTTTTGATCAGCTCGTTTTCCATATCCATCCTCCCGTTAAAAGGATCAATCAACCCGCCGTAATCTTCCTGGTTCAGACTAACCGCAAGGGTGTTGATGGTAAAATCCCGCCTGTTCTGATCATCCTGCAAAGTTCCGGCGCTCACTTCGGGTTTCCGGGAATGATATTGATAGCTTTCTTTTCTTGCGCCCACAAATTCAATATCCAGGCCCTGGTAGTGAAAATGAGCCGTTCCGAAGTTCTTAAAAACCGATACTTTGGGAGCTGGCTTAAACTGCCGGCTCGTTTCCCCCGCAAGGGCAACGCCATCTCCCACACACACTATATCAATATCGCTCGTTTCCCTGCCAAGAAGCTTATCGCGTACGAAACCTCCCACCACGTAACAATCAACTCCCAGCGATCGCGCCGCTCCGGCGATCTTCCTGAAAATAAATCTTTCCTTTTCTGTACAATTATTCAGCATACCGCGGCAAAAATAAGAAAGGTTCGATTTAGCTGCGCTGCCTGACGGCGCTACGGCTCAGCGATTTTTTATTTTTTCAAGAAAAGTATCTATTTTCTCCTTCACCCGGATCACTTGCCTTTTGTGGTCCATGCGGTTGGCTAACACCGGATTGATTTTATTCATCGTTTCATAACAGCGATCCAGTACATCCATTACCGATCTTACTCCTCTGTCATCTAACCCCGCCTCTATCACTGCATTTTCTTCCTGGTGTTCATAATCAGACTCCAGGTCTTCCAGATCGTCAATCACCAGGTAATACCCTATCAGTGCATACCAGGCGTCCGCCAGTTGCTTTTTCAAATCACCGCCAAAATCAAAACAACAAAGGCTGAATAAATAAGCATCGGCGCGGCTGAGGGATGGATAAGCTGCACCGAGAGAAACGCCCGACTTTTCCTTTTCTCCTCCAAAATAATATTTCAGATCCTGCAGGAACCCGGGATTTTTATTCACCGGTTCGGCAAGCGCTGTACATTCTTCTATATGTTGCTTAAAGTTGATCGTCTTCGCCTCCAGTCTGGCGGCGCTGTGCAGGATAGCCTCCAGCAACTGTAAATGTTCCTCCGAAAGCAATTGCTTTTTGGATAATCCCAGGCGGTATTGAATATCCATATATAAAGGGATAAACAAATAACCCGGCATCGGGATGATATACAGCAGCCGGTCTTTCCAATACAAATTTTCTGACGGCACTTTCCGGTCTGTCAAAAATTTTCCGATTTCCATATCCACTCCGTAATCCAGCTTTAAATCGTCCTTGCTTGTAAACATAGCTACCTGTTTTTTCAACACTAAAATACCCGAAGTACGATGATTAAAAAAGTTATTCAGGAAATTCGCCCGGCAATAACCAGATCTCCCGCAGATCCCGGTGATTTACGCAGATTGGAAGCGATGCTGTCAGTATGTCTCTGAACGCTGTTCGGATGTCTCTGACTCCGAACCTCCTATGTTCAGGGACTTCGTCCCAATATCAGGCATCTCAGATTGCACAACCGGCAACCAAATGTTGAGGTTGCACCATCGCCGGAGGCAACAACAAACCGGTGCGCGGCGGGGACATCGTGCACAGCCGCAGTTTGAAAGGATAGCCGATGGCTTTACTCCACCTGGTTTCTATACAATTTATTTCTCGCACGCTGACCGCGAGCGTCAAGAGAATCCATCAGGGTTTTGAATATCACCGGATGGGAGTTGTAAAATGCATAACTTTTTCTGAACTCGGCCTCCGTTACTTTGTGTAACAGGAATACTTTCTGATATTCCCGTTGGATCTCCGCTTCCCTGTTCCTGGAAGAATCTTTCGTTATATAGGAATTTACGAACTCTTCAGCCATGGAAATATCGAATAAAATCTTTCCCATTTCATCCGGCTGAATAATATCCGGGGGAGTATTATTGCGTTTACAGGATAGCGCGCAAAGGCTTATTATTCCTATTATCAACCCGGCAATTCTCATTTCAGTTCCTGTTTGTATTTACTGGCATTGGATATATCCAGTCTCTGCAGCAATTCGGAGGCCTGCGCCCTGTCCTGGGGCGGCGCCTTTTTAAAGAGCTTCGACAATTCATCGCTTTTTCCCAGGAAAAAGAACTGCAAAGCCATGAGATTCCGGTTGTCCGTATATAAGGTATTTAAATGATTCAGCCCGCTGATGATCTGCCGCCGGGCCTCGTTTTCGTTGTCATACATTTTATCCAGTCCCAACCGGTAGTAGGCATAATACGTGTCATGCAGCAGGGCATACTTGCTGTTATTGAAGTTCTCCGACAGCCAGTACCGGTTGCGTTGCCCGTCAAACGCCTTCCAGCCGGTGATATTCCGTCCATCCGGCGCACCGGCTACAATGTTCTGCGCTTTTTTGAAATAAGCATCTCCGCCCCGGGGCGAAAAAGAATCATAGTCCAGCCCCAGGATCATATTTACATAATAGGCAAATATAGCCGTAAGATTGGCAGCCGTTGGGTCGGAGCCTGAAATATTACTCTCGTTAAATTCAATCTGCTGGAATTCAACATATTTGAAAGTAACATCATTATCCTGGTAATTCAACAAAGGAGAGATATAATTGCTGTTATATACCGGGCGACCGGCCTGTATGGTCAAAACAGCCCGGTAAACATTGGGCTCAATATCCTGTGTAAGATTCAATAAAAAATTACAGGTAATTTTCTCCTGCTGCCGGTAACTGTCGTTGGTCCATTTGCGGTTGTTCAAAAAGTTGGTTAATGCCGTCTGCAGGGTTTGAAATACATTCTTATTGACCGTGCTCCGGATCTGACCCGCCATTACCGACACTCTGGCATTTAATTCCTGCCCCGATACGGAGGAAGAAACAAACAGCCAGCACAGGATGATCACAATTTTATGCATGTGTGTATTCCATTATATAATCAACAATATCTTTCGCCACTTCAGTTTTCGATTTCAATTCATAACGCCTTTCCCCTCCGTTTCTGTCAAAAACGGTAATCTTATTGGTATCCTTTCCAAATCCGGCTCCCTGGTCCGTCAGGGAATTTAAGACGATAATATCCGCGTTCTTTTGCGCCAGCTTGGACAGCGCGTTGTCCCGTTCATTCCGGGTTTCAAGTGCAAAACCAACCAGCGTTTGCCCGTCTTTCTTCATTTGTCCCAGGCTTTTCAGGATATCCGGCGTTTTCTTCAAGGTTAAGGACCAGTCTTCTTCATTCTTCTTTATTTTTTCCGGTGCTACCAATGCAGGGGTATAATCCGCAACCGCCGCCGCCATAACGGTAATATCCGTTTCCCCGAAAGCCCGGTGACAAGCGTCATACATTTCCCGGGCCGTTTGCACCCGGATGGTATCCAGCCCTTCCAGTTGCAATTCACCTGTTGCAGGCCCCAGGATCAAAGTTACTTCAGCGCCCCTGTTCAACAACTCCCGGGCAATGGCCACTCCCATTTTTCCGCTGGAATGATTACCGATAAACCGAACAGGATCTATATGTTCAAAGGTGGGACCGGCGGTCACCATCGCTTTTTTGCCTTTTAATGAACCCTGCTGATGAAAGTGACCCACGATCTCTTTCAGGATATCATCCGGCTCGGCCATTCTTCCTTCCCCATACAAACCGCTGGCCAGTTCTCCCGTACCCACCTGCACAACATGATGTCCAAAAGTGGCCAGGGTCCGGAGATTACGCCGGGTAGCGGGGTGCTTCCACATATCTTCATCCATGGCAGGGGCCACCATCACCGGGCAGGCTGCGGAGAGATAAACGGACAGCAATAAATTATCACAAATGCCTGCCGCCATCCTGGCCAACGTGTTACAACTCAGAGGAGCAATCAGCATGAGATCGGCCCACCGGCCCAGCATAACATGATTCGCCCAGGCATCGTCTTTGAACAAATCGGTTATAACCGGATTTTTGGTAAGTGTTCCCAGGGTCAGCGGGGAGATGAAATCTTTGGCGGCCGCTGTCATTATTACCTTTACTTCAGCACCTTCTTTCACCAGTATCCGCACCAGGAGGGCGGCTTTGTAAGCGGCGATACTTCCTGTAACCCCCAGCAATATTTTTTTTCCTTTAAGCATAATATTCTCCGCGACGGCAGGGCGTTGGTATTTATATAAATGATCGCATCCCTAAAAATACAAAAGCGGCAGGTATTAATTGCCGCAAAAAATTCCAAATACCCGGAGCAGACTTTAACTGAACAGGTCATCCTCACTCTTACGATGATAAATCTTATCATCAAGAAATTCCTGGGTGGCCAATAAAGCCGGATTGGGCATTCTTTCGTAAGCTTTGGAGATCTCTATCTGTTCTTTATTTTCATGGATCTCTTCCAGGCTGTCGGTATGCGTGGCAAACTCTTCCAATTTATTGTGCAACTCCTCTTTAAGCGCAATATTGATCTGGTTCGCCCTTTTACCGACAATTACAATAGACTCGTATAAATTACCGGTTTTGGCTTTAATATCCACCAGGCTTTTCGTTTCCACTACGTTAGTCGTATTCGCTCCCCATTGTTTTCTTAGTCTGCTCATTGAGAAATGGTTTTTATGTTATTTTGTGACAAAGTTAAGTAACGTTCCGCTTCTTTCAGCAGTTTACTCTCCGGGAAACGATCCTGGAAGTCCTGCGCTTCCTCTACTACCTGCTCAAAACGCTCGTTTTGCTTCCCGGGTATGCTCATGTCGGCATATTTAAAATATGATTTGACTACCCAAAGTTTAAATTCATCTGCATTGGCAGCGTCCGGATAACTATCCAGCAAAGTGGAAAAAGCGATCGCGGCAGCTTTGTATTGACCCAGGTTGTAATACAATTCAGCGCTTTTATAATCCTTAACGATCATTTTATTATAACACTGGTTGATAATCTCCTGGGCTTCTTTATTTCGCTCCGATCCGGGATGGGTGTTGATAAAAGTCTGCATTTGTCCCATTGCCTTTATGGTGTTGGTTTGGTCCAGTTCCGGCCGGGGCGATTGTTTATAAAAACAAAAAGCATGCATATAATCTACTTCCTCTGCTTTGGCGCTGTTGGGAAAATATTCGAGGAAACTCTTAAAAAGATTCTCAGCGCTGATATAATCCTTCAGATAATAGGCGCAGTAAGCAAAATTATAATGGATATCTTCAAATTTGTTGGAGCCTTTGAAAACCGGGAACAAATCTTCATATAACTGCTGTGCATAGCGGTATTTCTTCTTCACATAATACTGATCCGCCATCCGGAGCTTATATTCATAGTCTTTACTCTTCATCACTTTAGAAAACTTCGAACAGGATGAAAATATGAATAAAGCGGCAACCGGGAAAAAAAGGTATTTGATCACTCTCATAAAAAAGTGTGCAAAAATAATTGATTTTATAGCAATAATCGAAGGAATAAATATAATGCTCTCCTATTTAGCAACACGTTAAGGTCTTGATAAAAAAAACCGGCTCCTTTTAGGGATGAGCCGGTTTCCTAATAGTTTATTTAACCTATTGACAACTAATAACTTATCCTCTTCTTCTCAGGTTCGGATGCGGTGCCGGAACAGTATTGGGTCCTTCATCGCCAAATTCTGCGGATCTCAGGTCAACGGTATTGCAATCGCCACCCAGTTCACCATATTTGAATATCAGGCGATCCGAGCTGATACCTTGTTTCTCAACCAGGTAATTGATCACAACATTTACCCTGTCCCAGCTCAATTGCTGTGAAGTTTTGGAAGGCTCGCAGGAATAGCTGATCACCACTATTCTGCAACCCGGGTTTTGCCGCATCCTTTCGGCAACATTCGCTAACACGGCTTCCGCGTCTTTGGACAGCCTGAATACTTTAGCATTGAAAGAAATGCTGGGCAGTTCGCCAATTCCGCAATCGCCGCCGCCTCTCTTCATGGCAAATCCTTCGAAGCAGGATTCATCGGGGCAGGGGCATTTACCCACACCATCTGCATCTACGGGCTGACAAATGGTAGGTGTAATCAGTTCTTTATCCTTATAATCAGGTACGCCATCTCCATCCGTATCCCTGCTTACGCCGTGGCTGTCAACCGGGGCTCCTGCCGGGGTATTGGGTTCCATATCAAACTGATCCGGTACGCCATCGCCGTCCGCATCTTCCAGTACCGGTTTGGGTATCTTCATATGCCGCGGAGAATTCAGCTCGCTGTAGGCATAATCGAGGGGATTAAGCCACCACAGGGGTTGAACGGATTTTGAACTGGAACCAAGATTAATATTCAAACCCAGGCTGGCATAGTTGTATATATCATAACTGGCTGTCATTACCCTGCCATTTGTACCGGCACCGGGCCCAACATTTGTGGTTACGTTTTGCCAGCGCACGCCATCCAACAGGTCGTCGCCAATCATGGTAACCCGGTCTTCCAATGCAAGATTCAATTTATCGCTAAGTTTGATAGCCATCCCGGCGCCCAGGGTTCTGGAAAACCGGAGGGTCTTTCCAAACAATTTCGATCTGGCGTCGCCCTCATTCTCAGCAGGGGTATTATAGCTCCCGGCGTCCAGGACCCGCTTCACGTCTTTAATGGTCTGCCTTCTGTCTTTATAGACATTGCCGCCTACGGAATTAAAATTATAAGCCCCACCCGCATCCGTACCTACATTTACTTTTGTATCGTAAATGGTAGCGCCGATACCGGCTATTCCATAAACCACAAAACCTGTTTTGTCTTTATGAAAACGAAGGTTGTTCATGGTAAAAATTCCCTGGATAGAGAGATCCTGTACTTTCGATTTGTAGTTATCATATACCGGGTTTGCCCCTCCCAGATATCCCGCGTCAACCCAGTGATCCGCCAAACCCGCCGTTCTGGCTTTCCAATTCACCCCGCTGGCCATCCCGTAAAGATATTCGGCACGAAGGGAAAACACATAACCCAGCGATTTTCTTACATGCACTCCAAACCCCGGCGTCGGAAACTGGGAGGCCACATCTCCAATAATATTAAACGTTCCTACTTTAACGCCAAGCTCCCATTGGTTCCTGGGCTTGGCCGGAAAATTGTATTGATTGTTCAAAAACTCGTTGTGCTGAGCAAGCCGTCTTGAAGGTATCAAAGAAGAATCTCTCCAATCGTAGCTACCGGTTGTTTCCTGCGCAAACAGCCCTGCCGTAAAAAAGCATATTAAACCGAGTAGCAATAATGTCCTCTTGGTTGCCATATCGTCTGATTAATAGTTAATAAATACAAGAATTTCCTAAAGTAAGAAAATGCAAAAGTATTGATTGGCCTGCAAATACCAAATTTTTTAAAAATAATAAATTACACGCCTAACTTGCAATTATTTTACCCGGGGAAGTAAAATCTCCGAATCGGGGCAATAATTATGCCTCTTTATTAAAGATGAACATAGCAAAAAGAATCCTGGGAGACGAATTGGCAGTCTTTGAATCAAAGTTCAGGGCGTCGGTAAAGAGCAATGTGCCGCTGCTTGACCGGATCATGCAATACATCGTAAAGCGCAAGGGCAAACAGCTTCGGCCGATGTTCGTTTTGCTTTGCGCCCGCCTTGCAGGGGAAATCAACGACGCTACTTACCGCGCGGCTTCCCTGGTGGAATTGCTGCATACCGCCAGCCTGGTACACGATGATGTGGTGGATAATTCCTATGAAAGAAGAGGATTTTTTTCTACTTATGCGTTGTGGAAATCAAAGATATCCGTGCTGGTAGGAGATTACCTCCTGAGTAAGGGACTGCTCTTATCGCTGAGCGGGAAGGACTACCGGATCCTTCACCTGCTTTCCGATGCCGTGCGACAAATGAGCGAGGGAGAACTCCTGCAGATAGAAAAAGCGAGAGGACTGAATGTGAATGAAGAAGTATATTTTGAGATCATTAAAACAAAAACGGCTTCCTTGCTGGCTTCCGCCTGCGCGGCCGGAGCCTGGTCAACCAGTGAAAATGAAGAAATCACGGAGAAAATGAGACAGTTTGGCGAATATACCGGCATTGCCTTCCAGATTAAAGACGATCTCTTCGATTACGGTACCGACAGCATCGGTAAACCGACCGGCAATGATATCAAAGAAAAAAAATTAACCCTGCCCCTGATCTATACTTTACAACAGGTCAGCCGCTCCAGGCGCAGGGAACTGGTGTATATTATTAAAAACCAGAACCGGAGAAAAGACAAGGTAAAACATGTGATTGACGAAGTGAAAGAAGCCGGGGGAATTGAATACGGACGGCAAAAAATGATGGAATACAGGGATAAGGCTATTGCCGTATTGCATGAATTTCCGGCTTCCGAAATACGCGATGCATTGGAAGAAATGGTAAATTACACCACCGACAGAAAACATTAACCTCAAAAAACACCGATGGAAAAGAAATGGCAAATCCGCGAAGCGCCGGCTAAAAAAACCAAGCTGTTATGTGAGGCGCTTAAAATCCACCCCGCGCTTTGTAAAATACTGGTACAAAGAGGCGTTGAAACCTTTGAACAGGCAAAAGCCTATTTCCGGCCCGAATTGACCCACCTGCACGATCCTTTCCTGATGAAAGATATGGACCGGGCGGTGCAACGGGTCATCGCCGCTTTTGAAAACACAGAAAACATACTCGTTTTCGGCGATTACGATGTGGACGGCACCACAGCCGTATCCTGTATGTACCGTTTCTTACAAAACATTTATACCTCAGGCAGCATTGATTTCTATATCCCTCACCGCTACCGGGAGGGTTACGGGATATCTAAAGAAGGGATTGATTATGCTGCGGCTCATGATATTACCCTGGTCATTGCCCTGGATTGCGGTATTAAATCCATAGAGCTTATACAGTATGCCCGTACGCTGGGGATTGATTTTATTGTGTGCGACCATCACTTGCCCGACAATGAACTGCCCCCCGCAACAGCCATATTGAATCCTAAACAAGAGGACTGCCCCTACCCCTACAAGGAACTTTGCGGATGTGGTATCGGTTTCAAACTGATCTGCGCCATTAGCCGGCGCCTTAGCAGGAATGAAAGAGAGTGTTTTGAATACCTGGATCTTGTGGCTACGGCTATTGCAGCAGACATTGTACCCATAACCGGGGAAAACAGGGTCCTGGCCTATTATGGGGTGAAAAAAGTAAATGAGACGCCTTCGCCCGGTATTAAAGCGTTGATTGAGTTGAGTGGCCTCAAAGATGCGGTGATGCATATCAACAACCTGGTTTTTGTGATCGCTCCCCGGATCAACGCCGCGGGGCGCATGGACGATGCCCGTAAAGCCGTACAATTATTTATTGAAAAGGATTATGAAAAAGCCATTCAATACGCCGGCATGCTCCATGCCGACAATGACGACCGCAAGGAAGCCGACACCAGCATTACCGAACAGGCTTTGCAATTAATTGAAGGCGATGAAATCCTGGTAAAACGGAAGACAACGGTCGTGTATCAGCCTCACTGGCATAAAGGAGTAGTAGGTATTGTAGCTTCCCGGCTGATAGAAAAATATTACCGCCCTACAGTGGTTTTAACCCAAAGCGGAACGATCGTGGCCGGCAGCGCCAGGAGCGTACCCGGGTTCAATTTGTACGAGGCGGTGCATGCATGCCGGGAACATCTGCTGGGCTATGGAGGTCATTTTGCCGCGGCCGGAATGACCTTACTGCCCGATCAGCTGGAGGCTTTCAGCAGCAAATTTGAGGAGGTGGTAAAAGCCAGGATTGATCCCGAACTGCTGATCCCCGTTATTGATATTGACGCGGAAATAACCTTTGCTGATATCACGCCAGTTCTTTACCGGATCATCTGCCAGATGGAACCCTTTGGCCCCGGAAATATGCGCCCCGTTTTTGTATGCCGGAACATTTCCGACACCGGGTATTCCAGGGTTGTTAAAGAAAAGCACATCAAATTTTCCGTACAGCAAAACAATACGGTAGTCAGCGGCATAGGTTTTAATATGGCAGACCGGATGGAACTTCTACTGTCCAAAAATCCGGTAGATATCGTATTCACCATAGATGAAAACAACTGGAATGGCGAGAAAAAATTGCAGTTGAAGGTAATTGATCTCAAATCCTGCCAAACGGATGAAAAAGTGGAATGACTATATCAGGCTGTTCTGGTACTTTGCTTCCCGCTGGAATCCCACGCTGGCCGCTTTTATTGTGATCCATGAAATAAGAGGAGAAAAAAAGTACGGGATCAACACCTCCTCCCCGGTTGAACTGTCTCATTTGACCATACAGAACGGAGACGCGACGCACGCATCCCGGTACGAAGCCATCAACTATTATATTTTAGAGGCGTTGTTAAATAAACTATGTCAAATCACCGGCGACCGCTCTTTCACCGACCTGGGCTGTGGAAAAGGAAGGGCCATGGCCGTGGCTGCGCATTACGGTTTCAAAACCATCCGGGGCATTGATTTCGCAATGGAAATGTGCCGGATCGCAGAACAACAAATGCGAAAGACGGTTAACCGCATTCCCGGTATAAACTATAAAATCTATTGTCAAAATGTACTCAACTACGATATCCACCCGGAAGAAACGGTGTTCTTTTTGTTTAATCCCTTTGACGAGGAAGTTCTCTCCGCTTTTCTCGAAAAAGTGAACCAGTCCCGGGAGGAGCACCCCCGCACCATTTACTTTTTATATGCCAGTCCCAGATATATTGACGTCTTTTTTGAATACGAATACGAACCGGTTTTCAGAAAAAGAAAACTCAAATGGCTGGATGGCGTGATCTTAAAACGCGAAATGGAGGTATGATATCCTTCCGCTCATCAGCTTTCCAGGATGATCTTACTTTTCCTGTCTCCTCCCATCAGATCCACACTACGACTGATAAAATCGGTAAGACTGTTGCCTTTCAACAAGCCCTGGGACAACAGCGCAAGATCGGCCAGGTTGTGTACGATTTTACCTTTTTTTTCCTCGTCGGTTTCCCCCAGGATGTGCTGAAACACCGGGTGATTACCATTGACCGTAAGGGTTACCTCATCGGGCATGGTAGTGTAAAACGCGGCCATTGGCCCCCCGGCAGCAGCCATGTCTTTCATCCGGCGCATAAATTCCGGGCGGGTAGCCACTACCGGTGGCGCTTCCGGGCTCAGTCCTTTCACTTCTACGGTCATATTGATCTCCGGTATCTTCAGATCAAAGAGCTGCTTCAACGCGTCTTCTTCTTCCCTGTTTAAAACACTTTCTCCCGCGTCCTGCTTGTCAATCAGGTTATCTGCAATATCGGCGTCCACCCGCGTGAAATGGACATTTTCCCATTTACTCTCTACCTGGCCGATAAAGGCGGCATCCACCAGGGTCTCCATTTTTACCACCAGGTAGCCCTTGTCCCTCGCCTGCCGGATATAGGCATCCTGCTGAACAGGGTCGGTAGTATATAAAATAACCAATTTCCCGTCTTTATTTTTCTGAAGCGCTTCGGCTTCCGCACGGTATTCTTCCAAAGTGTAATACTTCCCTCCATCCACCGATTCAAAAATGTGAAATTTGCCGGCCCGTTCAAAAAACTTGTCATCTGTCATCATTCCATACTTCACAAACAAACCGGTATGCTCCCATTTCGCTTCGAACTCTTTCCTTTCTTTATTAAATATCTCCTCCAGCTTATCGGCCACTTTTTTAGTGATATGATTATTGATCTTCTTAACATTCGGATCTCCCTGCAAATAGCTTCGACTCACGTTCAGCGGGATATCCGGGGAATCAATCACCCCGTGCAGCAGCATTAAAAACTCGGGCACAATATCTTTTACCTCCTCGGTTACAAACACCTGGTTGCTGTACAACTGGATCTTATCCTTCTGTATCTCATAACTCTGTTTGATCTTAGGGAAGTACAAAATGCCGGTCAGGTTAAACGGATAATCCACATTGAGGTGGATCCAGAACAGGGGCGTTTCATTAAAAGGATAGAGTTCTTTATAAAAGTCCTGGTAATTTTCGGTTGTAAGCTCGGATGGCTTTTTGGTCCATGCCGGGGATATATTATTGACCTGCTTCTCTTCAAAGAAAATAGGCACCGGCAGGAAACGGCAGAACTTTTCAAGGATTTGCCGGATCCGCCCGGCTTCCAGGAATTCCCTGCTTTCTTCGTTGATATGCAATATAATATCTGTTCCTCTCTCTGCCTTATCGGTCTCTTCCAAACTGAATGCCGGCGTACCGTCGCAATCCCATTTCACAGCAGGCTTATCCGCCCGGTACGATTTGGTGATCACCTCCACCCGGTCGCTCACCATAAAAGACGAATAAAATCCCAGCCCGAAATGACCGATAATATTGCCTTCGGTCTGCCCTTTATATTTCTGTAAAAACTCTTCCGCTCCGCTGAAGGCCACCTGGTTAAGGTATTTGTCCACCTCTTCAGCGGTCATCCCTACCCCCTTATCGGAAATGGTAATGGTTTTATCATCGGCATTCAGTTTAACATCAATCCGAAGATCTCCCAGCTCGCCTTTCACTTCCCCAATAGACGACAGTGTTTTTAGTTTCTGCGTGGCGTCCACCGCGTTACTCACTAACTCTCTTAAAAAAATATCGTGTTCACTGTATAAAAATTTCTTGATAATGGGGAAAATATTTTCCGTTTGTACTCTTATGTTGCCTTGTGCCATAATTTTTAATCGGTTAAAATGAACAATAACGCTACTGCAACTAACAAATAAAATGCCATCGGGATCTTTACTGACAGGTTGACAAAGGGAGTGGGGAGTTCCGGGGAAGGTCTCAGGTTGCAGGGGGCAGGGGAGTTTTTAGTTTTCTTAGCGGGGAGTTTCAGGGCGGGCGGGTCTCAGGGGGCTGGTTGCGGGGCAAGTTGCAGGTTGCAGGGAGGGAGAGTGCGGGGGTGGGTGACGAGGAATAGGGTTTTAGTTCAGCATCTTTACATTATACATTAATGAAATTAACTGTACCGTATCATCTGTCCCCCAACGTCAAACTATCAAACTTCCAACCCCTGATTTCCTAACTTGCTTTTTTGGGTTGGGGCAGGCGGATGAACGGGAGGATAGACCCGGAGTACCGGGTAGGCGAGGGCCGTAGAAGTCCGACCGCCCATCCCGGTAACCGGGCACAAGACTACCTGGAAATGATCAACTTTTGCGTGTACCGGCCACGCTCACCGGTGATTTCCACAAAATAGAGACCCGGCGCCAGGTCGGCCACGCCTATATTCGCGTCCCGCACCGGGTTCGCCCATTGCATGGTTTTTACCACAGTGCCGCTACCGTCAATTATTTTTACCTGCCGGAGATTATCCCTGACAGCAGCCGGTTGCCCGGCTTTAGCGGTCATTATGCTTTTAACGTCCGGCATTATGCTAATACTTTCCTGTGCCGGGTTAGGCGTGATCATAAAATAACTACAGGGCGGAGTTCCTATATTAGTTGAGGTTTTTGACGAGGCGCCGCAGGGAGTCACCGCTTCCACAGCTACGATGACATTAGTACTGCAACTACCGTAATATGGTAAAGATGTATTATAATAACTGGTGGATTTTATATACACATTATCTACATACCATTTATAAGCAGTCGCATTAACCACCTCGTCTGCACCAGCTATTATTTTATTCGGCATATCCCAGTCGGCATAGAGGGAAGAGGAAGGGGGAGCTCCAACGGTTATTGTTTTTGAAATGGAAGATGAACCACAACCCCCGGAGATGGTTCCGGTTAGCGTCACAGTTCCGCTACCGCTACCGTTACGGGTCAGTATCGCCGGATTACCCGAAGCGGATACGGAAGCCAGGCCCGGCTTAGACGACGTCCAACTTACCGATGAGCCGCAGGGTAAAGTATTCAGTGCATAACTTTTATTGCCCGAGCAAATAATATCATCTCCTGTTAAGGTATATGACGGGCTACTGCCGGTAATGGCGGCAGTATTGGCTCCGGGATAATTATTTCCGCCCGCGGTTACCGAAACGGAGATATCGGAATGAGTAAGCTGGCACGCAGGAGTGAGTGTTAGTGTATTTGCCGATGTCTGAATAGTTGCCGGTGCCGGATTTCCGTTGTAGATCCAGCCGTTGGGAGAGGAGCCGAGGCTCCAGTGATATGCCGTAACCCCAGGGGTGCTGTGCACATTGGTAACCGTAAAGGTTTGCGGCATGGACGAGCCACAGGTTACATTTAACGTTGCGGGAGCCAGCGTAAAGGAAACAGCAGGCGCGGTTTCAACAATCTGGATTTTTCTGATAAAAATATTTGCAAACTTTGTTGTGCCAACATATGGAAAAGCTCCAACTAATAAATAATTAGCATTTTGAGTCAATGTTACATCAATCAAATCGGCTTTCCAGGCATAACTGCTGTTGGCAATTGACATATCAAAAGTGTTTATATTAGTCGTTGAATAAGCTGATGGGTCTATACAATTGGTACCATCATCAATCCCTCCATCGGTAGTGGATATTTTTAATCCCACCAAAGGATAAAATCCATCATTAACATCCTTATCACCTTTATAATATACTGAAATCTTATAATTATACCCAGCTTTAAAGCCATAGTTTATGGAATAGATAGTTGCCAAAGAGGATGTGCTGCCATTTGTTTTGCATCGCAAAACGACAGATTCGTCACTGAATTTTGGCCGGCTTAAAGCCGTACGGTGCTCATAATTATCCACTGTTACTGCACTCGCAAAAATATTACACGACATTGTGCTGAATGGTTCGTATGCATAATCAATCGTTTGGGCTTTTCCTAACAACGATGCTATAAGAAAAATAGATATCAAAAAAATCTTATTATTTGGTTTCATCCTGATAAAATTTTATTCTTTTCCTAAATGTATTTGTAATCCAACCTTAAATTGAAACACCTTGCTCCCGGTATCAAATTTCAGAACATTCGTGTTGTCATATGCAAGGAGACATTCCACACCAACCGAAGTGTTTAGAAAAACAACCGTTCCCACGGAGACAGAATAAGATACAGATTGAAGTCTGCTCTTATCCCATCCGCCGGGTCCAGACGCCTCTACCAAATAAAGGGCACCGGCATCGGCAAAAAGATTGACCCTGTTTTCTACATCCAGGAAGTAATATCGCATGAAAGGCCCCGCGCTGTAAGTATTTTGAATGTAAGCGCGTTCCGCATCAGCCACTTTTTCTTTTCTGAGAATTGTATTTAAATGAACACCTGCGACTATCCTGTCATAAAAAAAGTAGCCGGCATTTATTCCGATATTTACTGTTCCGGATGTGCTATTGACGGCATCATTTCCACTGGAGCGGCTCCGGGAATAGGAAAAGTCTCCTCCTACCATCCAGTCACCTTGAGTGATCTGGGCGTCAACCGCAACGGCAGACAGGAACAAAGGCAACACAAGCGCGATAATCTTATTCATTGGTATCTTTTTCTAAATGTATTTGAAATCCGATCCTGAATTGAAAAGTTTTATCCCTGGAATCAATTTTAATAGCATCCGAATTATTATATGCCAGGAGAAATTCCATTCCTATAGAAGTATTCAGGAAAACTACAGTTCCGGCAGAGAAGGAATAAGATATAGATCGAAACTCACCGATATGGCTTCCTTGGGACCTTGATGTTTGAATTGCATAGGACGCTCCAGCACCCGTAAAAAGATTGATCTTGTTGTCGGTATCCAGAAAATAGTATCGCATAAATGGCCCTACTTTATACACATTTTGCATATTTACCCTGTCGGTTGAAAGATTTTTATCTTTGGTGAAAATGACATTCAAATTGATTCCGGTCGCAATTTTATCATATAAAAAATAGGCTACATTCGGCTCAAGGTCAATTTTTCTATAAATATTTTTAGATTCACCATTCTCTATATAGCTTTCCTGGTAATATGAGGCATCTCCTCCCATCATCCAGTTTCCTTTGGTAATTTGTGCATCGGCAACAAAGCCATACAGGAGCATGCACAAAGCAACGATTGTGGTCTTGTTCATTTGTTTCTTCGGTTGGGTATATATAATATATAAAAAAAGCGGGACTGATAATAACGGCGGGCTGTGATCGCGGCAAAGGATAGTATGGTGCTGGTCAAAAGGCATGACTGTTACAAAGTAAGGTTATTTGTTAATACATGACAAATTAATGGCTGAATATCAAGTGTGTTTGCGCAATATTACAGGGAGGCATATACTTGAATATATATTGTTGTATAGAATAAAAAGACGCCGGTCCAGCTTCCCTCGCCTGTACTAAAAAGATACCCGAATTTGAAGCCGGTTTAGCCCCGCGCTACCCTGGTATCACCGGGCAAAGCGGGGCATGTTCCGTCTTCGCATCAATAAATCCGGCTCAGGTATAGGATATATCATAAAAAAAGTTACCTTTGCACCCCATATTTTTAAAACAAAATTCAGGGTAATGAACAATTATGAATTGATGGTGATTTTTACCCCTGTTCTGAGCGAGGAGGAATTTAAAGCCGCTCAGAAGAAATACACGGATCTTGTTACCGCCACCGGCGGCGAGATCGTGCATTCCAACCCCTGGGGGTTAAAATCACTGGCGTATCCCATCCAGAAAAAAACCACGGGTATTTACTGGGTTGTGGAATTTACTGCGCCATCCACCTTCAATGAAACTTTGAAGATCCAAATGCTGCGTGACGAGCAGGTTTTACGTCACATGGTCACCAAACTCGATAAATACGCCGTCGGGTACAATGCCAGAAAGAGAAGTGGTGTAAATTACAAAAACGAAAAAGCAGAGGCTGAATAACATGGCAAAAGCTAATGAAATAAAATATCTTACGGCTATCAAAACGGAAAAGCCGAAGAAAAAATTCTGCCGCTTCAAGAAGTATGGTATTAAGTATATTGACTATAAAGACGTTGAGTTTTTGAAAAAATTCCTGAACGAACAGGGGAAAATGCTTCCCCGCCGGATCACAGGTAATTCGCTCAAATACCAACGTAAAGTTTCTGAAGCCATTAAGAAAGCGCGTCAAATGGCATTATTGCCGTATGTAACTGATCTTTTAAAGTAACAAAGAGCTAAAAATGGAAGTAATCTTAATACAGGATGTTGACAATCTGGGATCGGCAAATGAAAAAGTGGTAGTGAAGAGCGGCTACGCACGCAACTATCTTATCCCCCAGAAGTTTGCCATTGAAGCTTCCCCTTCTAACCTGAAGCAGTTGGACGAAAAACTGAAGCAGTTGAAGAAGAAAGAAGAAAAGTTATTGGCAGAAATCAACCAGGTAATAGAAAAACTCAAGGAAGGACCGGTTCGCATCGGCGCCAAAACAGGCACTTCCGGCAAGATCTTCGGTAGTATCACTACCGTTCAGATAGCCAGGGCCATCCGCGATCAGAAAGGTTATGAAATAGACCGTCGCCGTATTCATATCCTGGAAGAAGTGAAGGAACTGGGCACCCATAAGGCTAAAATTGATTTCAGCAGCGGAAATGAAACCGAACTGGAGTTTGAAGTGGTAGCCGAATAAGGATGCTTACATATGCCGCTATCAAAAGCGGTTGTTTCCAAAGAGCCTTGCCGGTAAGAATGTTTTGTGAAGTCTCGTGTCTTTGTGATTTCATGGCGTGAAAATTTTGGTTTGGTAGAGACAGTTTCCTGCTGTTCGGCCCCGGATGCTCCATGGAAATGCGTTATGGCATAATATTGGATATAAATTAATTTAATATAACTTCCCAAATAACCTTATAAAACAAGGATTTTCCGATGAGATACCTTTAAATAAATAAATTTTGTTTTTTATGGTATTATGTTGGAAAACATTACCTTCACAATGCAGTAATGCGTTAGTTCCTATTCTGGCTGGTTTCACGGCTAACCTCCGGTTTTCTCAGATCATTGTAGCGACTAAATTTCCATTACTAATTTTTAAATTTTCACTTTTTAAATTTGAGTTACAATGAACCTGTATGTAGGCAACCTCTCCTGGACAATGACAGAAGACGACCTAAGAAAATTATTTGAACAGTACGGCACTGTTTCCACGATCAAGATCGTTAAAGATCGCGAAACCGGAAGAAGCAAGGGTTTCGGTTTCGTTGAGATGGAAAACGACACGGAAGCGCAAAATGCGCTCAGCAGCCTTTACGACCAGGAAATCCTGGGCAGAAAAATTGTGGTTAATGAAGCCCAGGAAAGACCGGCCAAACCCGGCGGCGGAGGCGGATACAAAAAGAGGAATTTCGGCGGAGGCGGCGGTTACAACAAGGGCGGAGGCGGCGGTTACCGCGACCGTGATCGTGGCGGATATAATAAGAGAGACTACGACAACGACTATTAATCAAAATTTTATCTTATTGACTGAAAAATCCCGAAGCCCTCGGGATTTTTTTATTCTGTTTCTGATTGCCCGACGTTGCGTATCTTGCCCTGCAACCCTTCATCCGATTTAAAACCTATACAATTACAATCAATGATCACAATTATCATACCTACGTTAAATGAAGCAAAAACAATCAGCAATATCATTCGTTTTTGCTTCAATGATCCGCAGGTAACCGAGGTGATCGTGGTGGACGACAATTCGGAAGACGACACCGTTGCCTTAGCCCGGGCGGCGGGAGCCAGGGTGATCAACAGTAAAGTGAGGGGAAAAGGGTTATCCATGAAGGAAGGAATAACTGAAGCAAACAATGAGATACTCATCTTCCTCGATGGAGATATAGACCCCTACCCCGAAAAAACCCTCACTCTTTTAGCATCACCGCTTCTGAACGATGAGTCCGATTTCGTAAAAGGAACTTTTGACAGAAATGCCGGCAGGATAACAGAACTGGTAGCCAAACCCCTGCTCAACATCTTCTTTCCCGGTTTATCCGGCTTTTCGCAGCCATTGAGCGGGATGATCGCCGGGAAAAAAAATTTCTTCAACCGGATTGATTTCTTCAATGATTATGGTGTGGATATAGGTATTTTAATAGATATGTACCTGATGCAGGCGAGGATAAAAGAGGTGAATATCGGCTATATAGAAAATAACAGCAAACCCTGGGAAAGCCTGGGAAAGATGAGCAAAGAGGTGTCGAGGGCAATAATAGCCAAAGCCCAGCCGCAAACGGTATTCAACATGCCTGAAGCGGAGATATCTTCGATAGAAACCATCCAGCGGGAAATGCACAATACCCTGAAAGAGAATCTTTCGGGCTACCACAAAATGATCGTTTTTAACCTTGACGGAACCATCTTCAACGGGCGGTTCATAGATGAATGCGCCAACGCTTTCGGCTTCAAAAATGAATTAGCCGAATTGAGGGCGAGCGAAAGGGATCCGATTATCCTGACCAAAAGGATCGGACTTCTGCTGAATGGAAAAACAATGGACGAATTGCTCAATATCGTATCCAATATTGAAATCATCGAAGATATACGCCTGGTAGTAGAAACCCTGAAAAGAAAACATTACCTGGTAGGCATCATCAGTCATAGCTATACGCTCATCGCTAATTATGTGAAGCAAAATATAGGAGGTGATTTTGCCCTTGCCAACCAACTTAATTTTTACAGGGGCAAAGCCACGGGCGAAGTTAATCTTCCCTCCTACTTCTTCGCTTCCCCTGAAAGTATATGCGGCCATGCCTATTGTAAAACAAATGCATTGCAATACGCCTGCGATAAGTACAATGTGTCGTTGAAAAACTGCATCGTAGTGAGCAACGACAGGGAAGACCGGTGCATCCTGGCCCATGCGGGAAAAGGAGTTGCGCTGGGCACAGAGGATGAGATACTGAAAAAGATAGCCCATCTTTCTATACCTGAAAGAACCCTGGCACCCCTGCTGAATATAGCCTGAGGCATTTATTTTATCCGGAGAAATATTTCGGGGAAAAACCATATCGCTCTGTAGCAGCTATGCAGGGCAACCGCTATTTTTTGCCCAGCTCAATTACTTCGCAATCTTTCATATTATTCCCGTCAATGGTCAACCGCACGATGGTCCTTACCTTCTGCCACCCCTGCCGGCCTGCCGCTCCCGGGTTGATGTGCAGGCAACGAAGCTGATCGTCATAGATGATCTTTAAAATATGCGAGTGCCCGCTGACAAATAAGGACGGTCTGATCCGCAAGATCTCATTTTTTACACCCGGCGCGTACCTCCCGGGGTAACCGCCGATATGTTGCATAAAAACCGGCACCTCCTCTACGGTAAAATGAAGTTTTTCCGGGAAACTGTTTCTTATATCGTTACCGTCTATATTGCCATATACCCCCCTTAGCGGCTTAAAATTCTTCAACTTTTCGGCAACAACAGCCGTTCCAAAATCACCGGCATGCCATATTTCATCGCATTGCCCGAAGTGCGTAAATATATTTTCATCCAGGTATCCGTGGGTATCTGAAAGTATTCCAATTCTTCTCATCCTTTCATCGCTGGTTTTTCATTTTTATCGGATTACCCCCTACACTTAATTTATGAGGGGCAGTGCTTGCACCGGGAAAACCTTTGGTATAAAGCTAAGGATTAAAAAGAATAATATCGCTGGGGGCATCCAAAATCAGCCGGGCAGTTGTGCCTGTCACCGACCGGTATATCAGGAGGTCGCCAGAGGCGACAACAATTAAATGCGTGGCGAAGAAACCACGCATAGCGGCAATTAAATACATAGCGGGGACAGCACGCATAGCAGATGGCGCAGCAGAGGAAAGGGATAAATACCCGAATAAAAAAGCCTCCCGGGGAATCCGGGAGGCCTGGTATGATTTTTAAAAAGAAAAGCTACTTCACCTCTTCAAATTCGGCATCCGTTACATTATCGCCATCTGGTTTAGCGCTGCCCTGCTGTTCCTGCGGCTGTGCATCACCGTTACCCGGCGCTCCGCCAGCCTGCTGAGCTTTGTATATTTCTTCTGAAGCTGCGGTCCAGGCTGTATTTAATTCGGCCGTGGCGGTATCAATAGCGCTGATATCCTGCTGTTTATGGGCTTCTTTTAACTTATTTAATCCGGACTCAATGGCGCCCTTTTTATCGGCCGGAATTTTGTCGCCAAATTCCCTGATTTGCTTTTCAGTTTGAAAAATCAGGCTGTCTGCCTGGTTCACTTTATCCACTTTCTCACGCGCTTCCTTATCGGCGGCTTCATTGGCTCTGGCTTCGGCCTTCATTTTTTCCACTTCTTCTTTACTCAATCCGCTTCCTGCTTCAATACGGATCTTCTGTTCTTTCCCGGTACCCTTGTCCTTTGCGGTAACATTCAGGATTCCATTGGCGTCAATATCAAATATCACTTCAATCTGGGGTACACCCCGCGGAGCCGGTGGAATACCATCCAGGTTAAACATCCCCAGGCTTTTATTTTGTGAAGCCATCGGGCGCTCTCCCTGTAATACATGTATTTGTACGCCGGGTTGGTTATCCGAAGCTGTGGAAAACACTTCAGATTTTTTGGTAGGGATCGTGGTATTCGCGTCAATAAGCCTTGTCATTACCCCCCCCATCGTTTCAATACCCAGCGACAAGGGTGTAACGTCGAGCAGCAACACATCTTTCACTTCGCCGGTCAATACTGCGCCCTGCACAGCGGCGCCCACAGCTACCACCTCATCAGGGTTAACACCTTTGTTGGGCTTTTTGCCGAAGAATTTTTCCACTATTTCCTGCACTTTGGGAATACGGGTGCTGCCACCAACCAAAATCACCTCATCTATCTGGGATGTGCTTAACCCCGCATCCTTCAGGGCCTGCTCACATGGTTTCAGGCATCTTTCCAGCAGGCTGTCGGCCAACTGCTCAAACCTTGCTCTGGTCAGTTTTTTAACCAGGTGTTTGGGAACGCCGTCCATAGCCGTGATATAAGGCAGATTGATTTCCGTTTCACTGGAAGAAGACAGTTCCACCTTGGCTTTTTCAGACGCTTCCTTCAAACGTTGCAAAGCCATCGGATCTTTCCTGAGGTCAATATTTTCTTCTTTTTTAAACTCATCGGCGAGCCAGTCAATGATCACCTTATCAAAATCGTCTCCCCCTAAATGGGTATCTCCATTGGTAGATTTAACTTCAAATACGCCGTCTCCCAATTCAAGAATGGAGATATCAAACGTACCGCCCCCGAGGTCAAACACCGCTATTTTTTCATCTTTGTGCTTCTTGTCCAATCCGTAGGCCAAAGCCGCCGCGGTAGGCTCATTGACAATACGCCTGACCGTTAACCCTGCAATTTCTCCCGCCTCCTTGGTAGCCTGCCGCTGGGCGTCATTAAAATAAGCGGGAACGGTAATAACCGCTTCCGTTACTTCCTGGCCCAGGTAATCTTCGGCGGTCTTTTTCATTTTCTGTAGGATCATGGCCGATATTTCCTGCGGGGTGTATAACCTGCCATCTATATCAATACGTACCGTATTATTGTCGCCTTTTACTACCTTGTAGCTCCAATGTTTGATCTCTTCCCCCACTTCGTCATAACGACGCCCCATAAACCGCTTAACTGACATTATGGTATTAATGGGGTTTGTGATGGCCTGGCGCTTGGCAGGATCCCCCACTTTTCTTTCCCCGTTTTTCATAAATGCCACTACCGAAGGCGTGGTACGACGACCTTCATCATTGGCGATAACTACAGGCTCGTTGCCTTCCATTACAGCTACGCAGCTGTTGGTTGTACCTAAGTCTATTCCAATTATTTTTCCCATATTATTAAATTTCCTTGTTTAATGCTACAAGTATGGGCAAGCACTATGCCATCAAAACAAAAAGTGCAAAAATGACAGTCTCTTTCCGAAAAATTTATAGGTCAGGATGGAAAGGAAGGAACGACCCGGCAGCAGCAGGCGAAACCGGTTAAATCTCGAAGATCCCGTTCTTGATAGCATACATTACCAGCCCTACCCTCGACCGTATTTTTAGTTTTTCGAACAGGGCATTCCGGTAATCTTCCACCCGGCGCACACTTACATACATCTTCTCCGCAATCTCCTTATAAGATAATTCCGAACAGGTAAGTCTCAGGAATTCCACTTCTTTGTCGGTCATTAACACCTGGTCATCCGGCTGCTCCAGGTTTTTATTCAGTCCCCCAACGATCTTTCCCGTAATATACTCGGAGAGGTAAAAATTTTTCTCCATTACCGAATTCAAGGCCAAAAGAAGCTCCTCCGGTTCCGCGGTCTTCATGATATAGCCTCTGGCGCCTGATTTCAGCATCCTGATGATGGTATTTTCATCACTGGACATAGACAAGGCCAGCACTTTCACCTGGGGATAATGCAGGTACAACCATTCGGCGGTTTCGAAACCATTCATACCGGGCATATTCACATCCAGCAGGATAATGTCCGGGATCATATTTTTTTTTAGTTTCTCTTTCAGCTCTTCTCCGTTCCTGGCTTCATAAAAAACAGAAAATTCTTCAAAAGAATCTATCAATTTAGCCAGGGCATTCCGCAAAAGGGTGTGATCGTCAACCACCACTACCCGTATTCTCTTATTCTTTACATCCATTATTGATTCCACTTTCTGTTATGCTTTCCTTTGTTCGATTAAAGGCAGTTCCATACGCACAAAGGTACCCTTTCCCGGGTCTGCATGAAACGCGATCCTGGCTCCTATCAGTTTGGCCCTGTTAAAAATACTTTTGAGACCCACCCCGGTTTTAGGAGAAAGGGAATTCTTTTTTTCCGGTAAATCAAATCCTACCCCATCGTCCCTGACCGACAAAATAAAAATTTCATCAGAAAGGTAGTTTAATAATACAGAAATCTGGCTCGCTTTCGCGTGTTTCAGAATATTATTGATCAGTTCCTGGAAAATCCGGAAAATAAAGATCTCCTTTTGGTCACCCAACCTGTACTCCTCTCCCTGCATTTCCATGCTTATTTGTACCAGTCCCGCTTTTCTCAGGGTTTCGAGGTCAAAACGAATGGATTCTGCCAACCCTATCTGGGCTATACGGTCGGTATGCAGGCTTTTGGTGAGGTCAGAAAGGTCATATACCGCCTTATTCAGCACTTCCCTCACATTTTGAAGGGGCATATAGGCCGGGTGCTCTTTTTCAAGCGGCAGCACCGCCAGCGAAAGTTTCACCACCGAAAGCACCTGCCCGATATTATCGTGCAGTTCCTGGGCTATGGATTGCAGCGTGGTTTCCTGGATTTCAAGTTGCGACTTCAATACCTCCTGGTCGTATTCTTCTTTAACCCTCGCCAGTTCCTGCTGCTGACGATACTGCCTGCGCTGGTATAAAAAGAGAATGGTAACGATGAATCCCACCAGCAGCATGGCCAGAAGGGCTCCGATAATAACTACGATAAGGATTTCGTGATTTTGATCCTGCATAAAGCGGCTATGATAAAAGATGAATATAAAAAGATATTCATGATGGCTAAAATAGAATCAATGATCTTGATCACCAGGTCAGAAGGACTCCTGAAAAAATTGATCAGGGCGTATAGCGGAAAAATACAGGTATAATAAAACAACAATCCCGAACAGATCCAGAAAGATGGCTCACGGATAAGATCCACCGGCTTTTCAAACTGGAACAATTCAAAAAAATAGGTGATCGCAGCGATCACTATCAGCAGGCAACCCAAACTCACGGTTAAGGTGTGAAACTGCGGTCCTTTTTGTAAAAATAACTTATTGAGTATCACCACTATAGGATAAAGCCATAAACTACTCCGTAAGATGCGTCTTACCAAATGGTTGCGGATCACATATTGCAGCATCCAGAAATAAAAAATAAATTCAATCGTTACAAAAACATTATAAAGCGTGATGGTCTCTCTTCCATCGTTGTTCATCCACTGCCCGATCAGTTCTACTACAAAAGTAACCAGCAAATATACCGGAAGCGCCTGTAAAAACAACGGCATTCCTTTTTTAAAATACGTTAACGCGCTAAGGATACTGCCTGCCAGGATGAACCATATATACAAACGTGAATCCATTCTCCTGCAAGGTAACCTGCATCGTTTAAATATATAAATGAAAAAACCCCTTTTACCAAAGGGGTTAAAAAAAATAATCTATGGTAAATACGCTAAATAACGGCCAAACCTTTGTCTCCCCGATCCACTAAAGTAGCACCGATAATACCCCAGTCGTCAGCGCCTGGCTTGGGTTTGGGCTTGCAGAAGGGCGGGCAGATATTGCCGGTGTTATAAGCCAGTATCTGCGTTTCTTTGCCATTTTGAATATAAATATCCTTATTGGCAACCCCGGTTTCCAGTTCCTTGGCTTTGGTGGCCACCAATACCAGGGTCTGACGGCCGGCAAATCCCGGTCTTTCAGTATAATCCTCAGGATAAGCAGCAAAATAAAACTTAATGCCATCGGCGCCGTGTTGTTTGGCGGTAGTCATAAACTCTTCGAGTTCTTCGATCGTGTACCAAACACTCAGTGAGTCTTCTTTGCCTAAGCGTTCTGTATTGTGTACCCATCTTTCCTGTTTGTACGTTCTGATAACGCTGTCAACATGTTCGGTACTAACATACTTTCCTACTTTTAGGGGTTTCTTCTCAATTGTAAGCATGGTTAAAATATTTAAAGTGAATAAAAGAATGAATTCACAGTAAAACTAAAAGGAGGGAGCTTACAGAAATACACAGAATAATTTGTAATTCAACTAATTACAAATTAAAATTATTTATATTATCAAGCTAATCAATAACAAATGATAAATTCCGCAGAAAAAAACCGTTTTTTATTGTAAAAAATACCGTTAAAAAACGGGGGTGTTTCACCGTTAAAAAACGGGGGTAAATGTACCGTTAAAAAACGGGGACAAAATACCGTTATATATTTAATCCATTTCTTCTTCATTTTCCAGACATTTAGCCGGTATATCCTTATAAGTTCAATATCAGGGTATAGCATTAATCCGGTCTCCTAATTTACATGAAAAGAAATATAATCTGTTTTCAGCCATTAATTAAACCTTATCCTTTTTTTATTTCCCGGCTGTTGCTAACCAATGACAACACTTCCTGTGAATAAACCTGCTGAAGGAATATCATACTTGAGCCATATATTAATAAATAAGTGCATGCACTATTTTACCATGTCTTATTTGCTATCTGTTCCTTTCCAGGAAAAAATTTATGGCTTAAGTATTTTATTCCCGTTCTGCCTTAAACGTAAAATTCCGTTGCGTCAAATAGCTGAAAGAGATGACGATGGCGGTGGCGCATATTTTAGCAAGGGTGGGATACATGTAAAACTTCTCTACAAATAACTTAATAAAAAAATAGTTCAGCAGGATACAAACTATTACCAGCATAAAATACCTGAAAAGCTGTATCCGCCCTTTCAACACAGACCCCGGAAAAACGATATTCTTCATGAGTAAAAAGCCCGTTGGGAAGGTGATCATAAAAGACAGCATGAACGCAGCAATATACGGGCTGATGCTGATCAGAGGCGTGTGAACGATTTGTTTCCGTAAAACAAAATTATAAATAACAAAGTAAAGAAATATATCCAGGAGCGTATTGCCTCCTCCACAGGCAATATACCGGAAAGTCTGCCGGTTTACCATTTTTTGGAATGGCATATAAAAAAAATCGAGAACGGATGTGATTAAACGCTTCAAAATAACAAATTGTACAAAGGGGCGCATTTCAAACTTTCGCAGGCTGATGAGCACAAAACTCACCCCCGGCCGGTGTCCGCCAACCGACCGGAATGCTGTAAACGAAGCGAAAATCCCGGGTACGCCCAAGGTCAAAACCGGTAAAATACCTCAACGCGAAATTAACTTTAATTTTTCGTCCCTTTTACAATAAAAGATAAAAAATATTTAACTTGTTGTATTAATAACAAAAAAGCAAATGCTATGATCAAGATGCAGGTAATTGGAAATTTGGGCAAGGACTGTATTACCAATACAGTGAACGGAAAAACAGTGATGAATTTCAACATCGCGCACACTGAAAAATTCCGGGATTCCTCCGGGCAACAAAAAGACAAAACCACCTGGGTAGAATGCGCGTATTGGAGCGATAAAACCGGGGTGGCTCCTTACCTGAAAAAAGGAACCCAGGTATATGCGGAAGGGGCCCCCGATGTCCGGCATTTTACCCGCAATGACGGTACGGCCGGCGCCTCCCTGACCATGCGCGTTTTCAGCGTGCAGTTATTAGGCAGCGGAAGCCGGAGCGAGCAGCCTGAACCCGGACCTGCTTACAGCGATAATGCAGTTACCCCGGCTCCGGCCGCAGGGGCTCCCGAGGCAGCAGACGATCTGCCTTTTTAACCTTCTGTAAAAACGGGTACGGCATGAAACGCTTCTTTTTTGATTTCATGTGGTACCCTTTTTTAATTTGATCTCGCTTTCCCGTTATATTTGCAACTCAAAATTTAAAAAGCGGCAGATCATGAAAGTTATGAAGTTTGGCGGCACCTCCGTGGGCAAACCCGAACGGATGCAGGAGGTGGCAAAATTGATCACTACTGGAGAGGATTCCAAAATTGTGGTACTGAGCGCTCTCAGCGGCACCACCAATTCGCTGGTATCCATCGGCGAGGCCCTGGAAAAGGGCGATAAGCAACGGGCCAAACAGATCATTGACGACCTGGAGATCCACTACCACACTTTCGTTAAAGACCTGCTGAAAAACGGCGCCGCTCTTAAAAAGGGAGAATCTGTGATCACAGAGCACTTTGATTTCCTGAATATCATCCTGAAGATATCCTTTAATGAAGCATTGAATAAAGACATCCTGGCTCAGGGAGAACTGATGAGTACCAAATTATTCAGCGCCTACCTCGAAGCCAGGGGGATTGATCATATATTAATACCCGCCCTCGATTTCATGCAGATTGATGCCAATGACGAGCCTTATTTTGATGCCATCCGGGTGAAACTGAAACGGATCCTAAACCAGCATACCGATAAACATCTTTTCATAACCCAGGGCTATATTTGCCGCAACTCCAAAGGCGAAGTAGATAACCTGAAACGCGGGGGGAGCGATTATACCGCCTCCCTGGTAGCCGCCGCCATTAACGCCAGCGTTTGCGAAATATGGACCGATATAGACGGGATGCACAACAACGATCCGCGCATCGTGAGCAAAACAAAGGCCGTGGAGCAACTGAGTTTTGAAGAAGCCGCGGAACTGGCCTATTTTGGCGCCAAGATTTTGCACCCTACGTGTATCTGGCCGGCTCAGCAGGAAAAAGTGCCGGTAAAATTGCTCAACACCACGCAACCCGACGCTGCCGGTACCACCATTACCCAGGAAGCCGGGTCGGTAGGCGCTAAGGCGGTGGCGGCAAAAGACGGCATTATTGCCATCAAAATCAAAAGCAGCCGGATGCTGCTTGCTTACGGCTTTCTTCGTAAAATATTTGAAGTATTTGAAAAATACAAAACGGCCATTGATATGGTCACCACTTCCGAAGTGGCCGTATCCGTTACCATTGACAACGACACTCATCTGACCCGTATATTAAAAGAACTGGAACCTTTTGGGGCGATCACAACCGATACAGAACAAACCATTGTGTCTATCGTGGGATACCAGATCATTCAAACCCCTGAACTACTGAAACGCATTTTTGATTCGTTGGCAGAAATACCCGTGCGGATGGTGAGCTATGGCGGCAGCAGTCATAATATTTCACTATTGATCCCCTCCGCCTACAAAATACAGACATTACAATTGCTGAACAAGGGCGTATTCGGACTCGGATAAACGAAACTCAGTTTTGCATAAACATAAGGGTGAGTAACCCGCCTTTAATACATAGCCACGAATGCCCGGATATTTCATGTATTAACCGTGCATCCGCGGCTATTATTGTTATTTTCTTTAATCATCCTGTTTAGGCAGCCGGTGGAGCGGATTTCATTTTAACCGACACAACGTTGTTCCCTATCCCAACTTATAATATGCTCTCTGCGCAGCTATGATCTGCTGGTCTCTGTCGTGTTTCAACTGGTTAATCACCTTTCTTCTTTCCACCCCGGACAAACGGCTATCATGACGGGCCGCACTTATTTTTTGCCGGTAATCGTTTTTAATGTCAGCGATCTGCAAATCAAGCCCCGTGGGTTTGGTATGCATAAACCGATTGCCATAAGCCGGATAGCCGTAATAAGGATAACCCCAATATGGACCATAGAAGTCATAAAAAGGCGAATACCCATAAACCGGCGCAGCTCCTCTTAATACAATTACAGAATGTGGTCTTACTATATGCCCGCCACTTTTATTCCCGGACTTTTGTGCAAAAGCCCCGCTTGTGATGGCTAACGCAAATAATATCATGAATATCTTTTTCATAATCTTTCTGTTTTAAACTATCTATTAGATGCAGTTCTGATAAAAAAGATTAATGAAAAGCAACCCATAAGGGAACATTCACAGTTCTTTATAGTTGCCGCGACCGGCTAAAGAGAAATAACCACCCTAAAAGTGCAAACGGGATGATCCGTCACACCTACACCTTCCTCAGTTTAATATTTTTTGGACGATTTTGCCTGTTTTCTTTTCTTTCAGGATAAGTTTTTTAGCTCCGTAATGGGTGGTTTCTTCTTTTACGAGGTAGTGGTCTTTGTCGTATTCCGTTAAGTGGCTGTCTTTGGTTACGCCGGTCCGTCCTCTCCAGACCTCCAGCTTCACCGGTTCCCATTGCCCCGATTTTGCCGAGCGGTAGGCGGCATCCAGAATACAATTTACCACATAGCCGTCGTAGAAAGTCTCCCTGGGCGCTTTTCCCTGCTCCAGCGAATTGAACATGTCCATAAACATATGGTTATACCCCAGTTCATTCAATTCATCTCCTACAGGAAACAGCCAGCCGGTATTGGTTTCCGCCTTTTCCGATACATAGTCTGCCCCTTTGCCGGTAGTAAACATTTCAAATCCGGTGCGCAAAAAACTGTTGGTCCAGATCGTTCCTTCCGTACCCATTACTTCATCACGCAGGTCGAGCCCGCCGCGAAAGGTCCAGCTTACTTCAAACTGTCCTATAGCGCCATTTTCGTACTTCACCAAACCAATGCTGTGGTCTTCCGCATCAATCGGTTTCACCTGGGTATCAGCCCAGCACATCACTTCCACCGGCAGTATGTCTTTCCCGATATAGCTCCTGGTAATTTCCACGCAGTGGCAACCCAGGTCAAGGATACAACCTCCACCGGCTAATTCCATATCCCAGAACCAGTCGCTGTGCGGCCCCGGATGCGTTTCTCTCGATTTGGCCCACAATATCCTGCCCAGTGCACCATTCTTAACACTTTCATGCGCCTTGATAAATTTGGGCGTATATACCAGGTCTTCAAGATAGCCATTAAAAATACCGGCCTTCTCCACCGCATCGAGCATGCGTTTTGCCTCTTCTCCATTCCTGCCCAGCGGCTTGGTGGTGATCACGGCTTTTTTATGTTTGCAACACAACAATACGGCTTCTTCATGCAAATGATTGGGCAGGGAAATACACACTACATCCACTTCAGGATTTGCCACAGCCTCCTCCATAACCGTAGTCCAATGTGAAACATTGTAATCCTGCGCAAATTTCCGGGCGCTTTCCTCACGACGGGAATAGATACTTACAATCTTATCTTTGTTGCGGTATCCCTGGAGTGAATCTGCATAAAATCTTCCGATAAAGCCGGAACCAAGCATAGCAATTCTCTGCATGATGATTTATTTTATTTTTTCTTTGAATGTAGTTACAAAAAACAGCAACACAAAAGCGGCGAAGGCTGCCGGGATCCACCAAAAGCCTTGCCATTGCTGCAATGAAAGAGTGGCTTCGTCTTTAAGGAAGCTATTATACAAAACTCCGGCAATCTGCGCCCCGATCAACATGCCTATACCATAGGTCACCAGGATGATCAATCCCTGTGCCTGCGCGCGAATCTCAACGCTTGCTTTCTTGTCCATGTAAATCTGTCCGGTCACAAAAAAGAAATCATAACAAATGCCGTGCAGCGCGATCCCCGTTAAAATCATCCAGGTAGTAGTGTCCGGAGCGCCCATAGCAAAAAGGCTGTACCGAATTACCCAGGCCAACATGCCCACTGCCAGCATCCATTTAACCCCTAATCTTCTAAAGAATAGCGGCATCAATAACATGAAGATCATTTCGGAGGCTTGGCCGATGGTTTGCGTGGCCGCAATATTTTTAAAGCGGGCGTTTTCAAGGAACAATTGCGTGTAATTATAATACAAGGCTAACGGAATACATATCAGCAGCGAACTGGCCAGAAAAACGTAAAAAGAGCGGCTGCCCAGTTTCTTAAAAGCATCCACCCCGATAATCGTTCGGGCGCTCACTTTCTTACCGGCGGCGGGCGGCGGGGTATGCGGCAACGTAAAGCTATACAGGCCCAATAAAAGGCTGCCGGCGGCAGTAAGGTACAAAGGAAGCGAAGTGGACTCAGGGGGTATGCCACCGGTAACAAACGAAGCCAGCACAAAGCTTATAGTGAGTCCGGCTGCTATCCAGCCGATGGTGCCAAAAACCCGGATTGCCGGAAACTGTTTTTCCTGGTGCGTCATTTGGTGAAAGGCCAGGGTATTGGCCAGGCTCATGGTGGGCATATAACAGATATTATAGGCCAATAAAGACAGAATGAACGCCACCGGGTTGCCGGAAAGTGAGGGAGTAAGAAACATGAAAAAAGCGCCCAACAGATGAAGAACGCCCAATACCTTCTGGGTAGCGAAATACCGGTCGGCAATAAGACCCACAAAAAATGGAGCCACAATAGCTGCAATGGCGTTTGCCGTAAACGGCCAATGCGTCAGGTTTTTCATCCCGTTGAACGACATATATACCGCAATAGCGCTGTACCATGCCCCCCAAACAAAAAACTCAAGAAACATCATAAACGACAACTGAACCCGTACGCTCGTTTTCATAATAAAAAATTGGTGAATAAATCCCGCACGTTCCCATACCGTTGTAACTACGGCATTGTTAACGGATATATTACAGACCATCAAAAAAAGGAAATTACTAAAAGATTATTTACCGCGGATAAAAACAAAACGATTTTTTATTATTCCGGGTGTTGATGCTATGGCTCTTATCAGGCGACACCAATAAAAAAGAGGCCGTTTCCAAAAAATGGTGCAAACTCAATCCGCACAGGAACGCTAAGATTCACGAAGTCAATACCTGGTGAAACCCTATGCTCTGGCGTTTTCGTGGCAAATAAACTTTGGATACAACCTCTTTAAAGTTCCAGACATTCGGGGCTTTAAACAAATAATAGCGCAAACACGGTCATAGTGGAAAAAAAGGCCCAGGCAATTAAATATACCTGTGCAACTTCAGGGTCCTGCATAGTAATTAACTTTTTCATAGACACTGTTTTTAATGGTTAAGAATAACAGGGCCGGATCAGGTTCTTAAATGAAAGTTTTCAATGCAGGGTACGGAGTAAAAGGATGATCGTTTTCAAAACGGGGTTCTGTTGTATTAACGATAAAAATCCGGTGGTATTGCACAAGAAAGGAGCGCTACAGAGGGTAAATGCCGGCGGGTCTATAATAAAAAACAATTTTACTATTTGTAAACTTTTTAAAAATCAGACGGCATGCTAACAGAATTGAAGATACAGGATACCAATAAATTACTTACATGATCATAAAAAGTGAATAAAAAAGATTCGATTTTTTTTATTTTCTCTAAACTAATAAATATCTTGAACGCTTTTACACAATATGAACAAATTTTTTATTTCAACCTTTTAAATTTCAAAAATCCAAAAAATCATGCTCATGATCAAAAATTGGCGAATGCAGGTACTGGTACTTGCACTATGGGGCTTGCCATTTACGCTGCTGGCACAGCAAAAAGTATCCGGAACGGTAACCGATCCGCAGGGTGGCAATCTGCCCGGGGTAAGCGTAACCGTTAAGAACACGTCTAATACGGTAATGACGGATCAGGAGGGTAAATTCTCTATTTCCGTTCCATCTCAAAACGCTACGCTTGTGTTTTCTTTTGTAGGCTTTGCCACCCAGGAAGTGGAATTGGGAGGACGGTCCATTTTAACCGTTTCCCTGGTTCAGGGATCGCAGCAATTGGATGAAGTAGTAGTTACGGCAATCGGTATTAAGCAGCAAAAGAAAAGGCTGGGTTTTACCACCCAGGAGGTAAAAACAGAACAACTGGCCAATTCCAGGACCATGAACCTGGGGTCAGCTCTTTCCGGACAGGTTGCCGGGCTTACCGTTACCAATCCAACGGGTATGTTCCAGGCTCCCTCATTTACCCTCAGAGGTAAAAATCCTTTGATCGTAATTGACGGTGTTCCTGTAGAAACCGACTTCTTCGATGTTACAGGAGAAGATATTGAGAACATCAACGTCCTGAAAGGAATAGCGGCTTCCGCATTATATGGTTCGAGAGGTAAAAACGGAGCTATTTTAATCACTACGAAGAATGCAAAAAAAGAAGGACTGGAGGTAAAGGTGAACACCAATAATATGATTACTGCAGGCTTTACGGTATTCCCGAAGGCCCAGAGTGAATATGGCAGTGGTTCAAACGGACAGTACGAATTTTGGGATGGAGCCGATGGCGGGATTTCCGATGGCGATATGACCTGGGGGCCGAAACTCAATGCAGGCGTGAAAGTACCTCAATGGAACAGCCCTATCCGGGACAAAGTAACAGGAGAAACCATTGAATGGTATGGCGATGTGAAAGGAACCGTATATGACGACCGCTCGAGGTACGAGCGTGTGCCCACAGACTTTGTATATCATGATAATCTGGGAGATTTCATGAGAACCGGAGTGGTAAGCACGAATACTTTTTCCGTTGCCTACAGAGGAGACAAAGCCCGTTACTACGCCTCAGGAAAATACGCGTATCAGCGCGGGCAGGTTCCTAATACTTCATTGAATACCGGAAGTTTTAATTTCAACTCTTCCTTTGACGTCACTAAAAATTTCACAATTGACGCCTCCCTTTCTTACAATAAAGTGTATTCACCCAACTATCCCCGATATGGATACAGTCCTGCAAACCACATGTACACCATCCTGATCTGGATGAGCGATGACGTGAATGGCAGGGACCTCCGGGATCACATGTGGGTGCCCGGACAGGAAGGATATCGTCAGGCTAACTATAATTATGCCTGGTATAACAACCCTTATTTTGCCACTTATGAGTTACAACAGCTCCAGAACAGGGATGTTGTGGACATGCAGGTTAAAGCCAACTGGAGGATCACCAATGATCTTATTTTCCAGGTACGCGGCAACGGCAGAAACCTCAGCAATTTTGAAACCCTGAAGAGTCCCAAATCCTATATGAACTATGGAGATTCCCGAAACGGGGATTACAAAATGTGGAACACCGGCGTAATGAATATAGATGCAGATGCATTATTGACCTACGCCAAAGATATTACCGAAAACATACAGTTTGGCGTCAATGCGGGAACCTCTTTGTATAGCAGAACATACCGGCAGGAATATGAATCATCCGATGGGTTGATCGTACCAGGCGTTTATAGTTTAAACAACACCCAGGGACCCGTTCAGGCTTCCAATAACCTGGTGGAAAAGTCTATACGAAGCGTTTATGGCGCGGCCAACCTGGACTTGTACAATGCAGTGTTCCTCAGCTTTACAGCCCGTAATGACTGGTCTTCTACCCTGCCATTGAATCACAACTCTTACTTTTATCCTTCCGTATCCATGAGTACCATGGTATCGGAATACGTGAAAATGCCCGATTTTGTGGGATACCTTAAGTTATATGGTTCCTGGGCCCAGGTATCCAGCGATTTGGCGCCCTACAGTATCTACTCCACCTATAACAAAGGGATCACTTACGGTTCCACTCCTTCCGTGTACTATCCGGCAGGAATCGTGAATCCGGATATTCTACCCGAAAAATCCTCTTCTTACGAAGCAGGTTTATCCACCGGGCTGTTCAACGACAGGCTGACTCTTGATCTGACTTATTATAATATCATTGATGAAAACCAGATCATTGACCTGCCGATCTCTGAATCGTCCGGATTTACCAGTCGCAAAGTAAATGGCAACGTATATACCACCAATGGGTTTGAAGTAGTGGCTGAATTCAGAGCGATCAAAAACAAAAACTTCAGTTGGAATATTGCGGCCAACTGGTCGAGCTATGTAAAACGGATCACCAAAATATACGGCGACCAGCAAACTTACGGCAACCTGAAACTGAATGAGAGAACCGATAGTTATTATGCAACCAACTGGCTGAGAAGCGCAGACGGACAGTTGATCTTAGGAGCGAACCTCCTCCCCACCTATGATCCTTATCCCCGTAATTTTGGTCATCTGGATCCCAACTGGAGATTAGGCTTCCTGAACAAGTTCAATTTCAAAGGGTTTGATATTGGATTAGATATTGACGGGGTTTGGGGAGGTATTATAAATTCCACTACTATAGAAAAGATGTGGTGGGGTGGAAGACATCCGAATTCCTTAACCTTCCGTGAAGCAGAATATACCGCCGGGCACCCTGTGTATGTACCCAATGGTGTGATCGTAACCGAAGGTGAATTAACCCGGGATGTTTTGGGCAATGTTATTTCCGATACCCGGAAATATACGACTAACACTTCCGCTGTCAGCTGGCAAACCTGGAGTCAGAACTATCCGTACAGAGCAAGAGTACTGGAGAGCGACGACAAAGAATTTGCCAACACTTTCGATCGTTCTTTCTTCAAACTGAGAAGACTGGCTGTTGGCTATGAATTAGGGAACGTAGTTAACCTCGGCAACAAGCTCCAGGGTTTGTATGTTCAGGTTTTTGGCTATAACCTGTTGATGTGGAAGAAAATCCCGCTCGTGGATCCGGATTATACTACCGGCAATGACGGCGGTTATGGAGATCCCGCGCCAAGATACCTGGGACTTTCTGTTACTTTCAAGCTTTAACGATTAAAAACTGAAAAAAGAAAGTTTTAAAACAGAATATCTGACAGGTGATCATTGAAAACATAAAAATTATACGAATGAAAAAGATCTTGATTATATATTTCGCCATTTTTGCAGGACTGGTTTCCTGTAGAAAATTAGCGGATATCAATACAGACCCCAATAAAGTTAAGGAAACCCATCCTCAGTTGCAATTAACTCAGATTGAATGGGACGCTTTTCGTTACGACATCGGCACCGGCCCGTTGTATGCGCAAAAAATGCTGGTGCAAACAGACGGAGAAAGCAGCAACCAGTATTATAAATGGGACCGCGCAGGTTTCGGACCCTATTCCGAATTGCGGGACGTTACCAAAATGATGGAAGAAGCCACCCGTATTAACAGCAATGCCTACCTGGCATTGGGAAAATTTTTCCGGGCTTTTTACTTTTTGAAACTTACCTTAACTTTCGGAGATGTGCCCTACTCGCAGTCCTTGCAGGGAGAGACGCAGGAAACTTATACGCCTCCCGTTTACGACACGCAAAAGGATGTATTTAAAGGAATACTCGCTGAATTAAAAGAAGCCAATGATCTGCTGGCGTCTGAAAACACCATCATCGCCGGAGATATTATCCACAAAGGGGATGTAACGAAATGGCGCAAGACCATCAATGCCTTTCGCCTTAAAGTGTTGATGATGCTGTCTAAAAAGGAAGGAGATGCAGATTTAAATATCAAATCGGCTTTCGCAGAAATTGTAAACAACCAACCCCTTTTCCAGAGCATGAGTGACGATGCCCAGCTTGTTTTCCTTGATCAGGAAGGCAACCGCTACCCGGAGTTCAACTCCAGCGGCTACGGCTCGGGGATGTACATGGACTCTACGTTTATCCGCCGGTTGCAGGACAGGCAGGATCCGCGTTTGTTTACTTTTTGTACGCTTACAAAAAATGCTGAAGACGCCGGTCTTGCGACTGATAATTTTGCAGCTTATGAAGGGGGCGACCCCGCAGCGCCTTATGCTGAAGTAAATACTAAAGCCGCCAATGGTAAAACCTCCAAGGTAAACAACCGGTTTCACAAAGACCCCACCAATGAACCTGTGATCTTTATTGGTTATACCGAGCAGGAATTAATTATTGCAGAAGGAATTGTAAGGGGATGGGTAGCCGGAGACGCTGTACTCCATTATAATGAAGGCGTTAAGGCCTCCTTCAAATTTTATGAAACCTATGCTAAAGGATATGGCAGCTACCTGACCCCGGCCATTGCCTCCGCCTATTTAGCCAAACCCATCAACGATTTAGGAGCTTCTGCAACGGACGAAGAGAAAATAGAGAAGATCGTCATGCAGCGCTATTTGCGCTCCTTCCTGCAGTCGCCCTGGTGGCCCTTTTTCGATCATTTGAGAACGGGGTATCCCTCGTTCAGACGACCGGCAGGAGTGAACATTCCCTACCGCTGGATGTACCCGCAGGCGGAATATAACTATAACACCGAAAACGTCTCGGCTGCTATAAAAAATCAGTTTGGAGACGGGAATGATAAAATCAGTTCACAACCCTGGTGGTTGAAATAAACTGATCCTGTATAAAAAAAGCCGCCCCAACCTGTTGGGGCGGCTTTTTTTACTTTCCTCAGTCCTATCGGTTCCAACTTCCTGCTGCCCGTTGATGTTCTTGCTAAACAAGGGCCTATAAAAAGCCGATTAAACAACGAGTCTTACTTTTTAACGCATGGAACAAAAGCTGGCAGCGACCAAAAAACCAGTATATATTCGTCGTCCGGGCTATTGTCATGCCAATGTTACAGGCAATGTATTTGTCCCGGTGTTTTTTTTGATGCTTGCAAAAACAAAAAACTCCTTAAATTACTTCCCAATTCTCAATGTCACCTTTAATTATTTTGAAAATAGGATGCGGCTTCACCGTTTTGAGTTTACTTAATTTGTCAAATTTTTCTTTGTCTCGGATTTTAAGTTTATTGAGTAAATGTCCGGTTTCATATTTGATTTGTCCGGTCGTTACGCACATAATAGATGGTTCAAAATCCCAATCAATTTTTTCTTTGTCAAAATTGTAGTTCCTCGTCAACGCTTCCTTATAAATAGTCGCTAAATACTGGTTGATGCTGTCAATTGGTTTGTCAGTCTGTTTAAAACGATCAAGTTGAGGATGATTGCGATAGCCCTTTGTTTTACCTTCAAGCACATGTTTAGCAAGCAGTGTCTCACGCCACAATGCAATAAGCCCTTTTGTATCTAAATATTTAGGATGCAGCGACCAAAGTCTCATTCTTCCTGTTTTTTGAAAATAAAATACACAGCAAATACCAGAAAAAAACCAACCGCATGAATGAGCCGAAAGAATTTTAGCCAAGACAAAAGCTGCATAGCGAACTAAAAGCCAAGAATATATTTGTCGCCCCACCAATGTTGGGCGATTGTGCTATTATTCAGGTTTTATCTTTACAATTTTGTTGTCTTGAATAATAACAAGGTCGCTATTCTTTTGTTTTTCAAATTCAAGCAGTTTTTCGTAGGCTTCTCATAGTAGGTTACAATGCTGAAATTAATTGAGTCGTAACTTTTTAAATACTTTTTCGCATTGTCAACCACAATTTCTGTCCCGCGTAAAAATTCCGAAAGTATGTCAGTGTCAACAAGCGCAGGTTTCATAAAGTTGTATTGCGGTCAAAAAGATTTTCCCGTGTCTGCTTTGTGTGTTGCACAAAATCGTTTTAATCATTTTTTGAAAGGTCGCGAAAAGAGCCGGCGAAAGAAAGAATTTCCCTGTTTCCTTTTTCAGCCTTCTTTGTATTAGTCCGAAAGGAATGGATAATAGAATACAGGTCTTCCAGTTTGTCAACCGGAACATTTTTCAGTTCTCTTAATATGGCATTGATTGTCGGCATAATTAGGTCAAAGTTAAAATATTTGTCTGACTGAACCTAATGGCTGTTGTACTCTGCTTGCCGGTAACGGTACAGGTTGGCGAAGTGCGGATAATAGCGTTCTGTCCCGCCCGGCTACCGAAGTTGATTATTTATTTAAAGCACAAGTAATAGATTTTTGCCGATTGCATTCCGTCAGCCGGAACAAAAGCCAAAACAAAGCGCCAAAAGTTGACGAACGTTTTCCGTCTGCCCGCATTTTTGCCAACCTGCCTGTTAGCTGTGGTTTTATCTTGCCACATTAAACTTTGCATTTGGTAAGTCAATTTGCAATTTTACTTTAGCTTTCAATGCAGTAAATACTTTCATTAAAGTGTCAATAGTTACATTGCTTGCATTACTTTCAAGTCTTGAGATTTGCGCTTTTTGAACGCCAACTAACTTCCCTAATTCCTCCTGTGTTAAGTGTCTTTTTTGGCGGCTTTCTTTAATGGCTTTTCCAATTAAATCCATTTGAAGTTCATATTCAAATTTGTCTCTGTTTGGCGTGCCTTTTTTGCCAATTACCTTATCTTGAACTTCGTCTAAAGTGTACGTTTTCATTTGCTACTTTTTTAACTTGGTCTGAAAATATTTTTTACGTTGTGTTTCCGCTTTTGCAATTTCTGTGTTTGGAACTTTGCTCTGTTTTTTTACAAATCCGTGAGTAGAAACAACCAAAGTTTCAGTTGAACTGGTTTTATCCCAAAACGCTAAAAGCCTGTATTGAAATCCTTGATATAATGTCCTGAATTCCCAAATTTCGTCAGTCAGCTTTTTGAACAAATCAGAGTCGTGTTTTTGTTGCGCCTTTCTGATATTGTAAAGTATCTTATTTGAATGTTTAATGTCTAACGACTGTAAATATTCAAAGGCCTCTTTTAAAAATATGATTTCAAAGTAATTGTCCATTTACGATTTGTCTTGCAAATGCAAAGGTAATAAAGTTTCATTAAAACGAAACTTTTATTTTGTATGAGATGTCTATAAAAATCACAGCCAACGCCTCAATTTCTGCTATCCTACCGGTTGTAAGCATTTATAAACGCCTACAATCACTTAAAACAAATTTACAAATTTTATGTAGGAAAATTTTAGTGCAAATTCAAGCCAACCCGATCCGGCATTTTACCTGAACACAATTCGGGAAAGAACACAAGGCGTCCGGTATTTTACCGTTCAGTTCCGCAGGCACAAATTGTTTTATTTTGCTTTCTCTTCTAACTCCATCAGTTTTTCAAAAACCGTTTCGTAATCTTTATTGGCGGAAGAAAGCAACTGTTCGGTTTTTTTGTAAGCGGCTTCCACTTCAAGGAATTTATCTTTATCCGCATAAATTTCGGGAGACGCCAGTTGGGCCGCTAATTCACCTTTCCCGATGGAAAGGGCGGTCAGCTTTTCTTCCAGTTGTTGCAACTGCTTCTGCTGCTTTTGGATTTCTTTTTTCAGCTCCTTGTCAATGATATTGCCTCCATGCGGCTTTGCCGCCGGTTTGTTGTTCTTCTTCGTTTCCGGCAATGATGTCGCCGCCCGCTTCTCCTTTTCGCCGGCTGCCATTGCCTTTCTCGCTTTCCATTCCATCCATTCCTCATATCCGCCTGCAAAATCTTTGATCTTGTGCTCTTCGATCTCCCATATGCGGTTGGCTGCTTTTGAAATAAAATGCCGGTCGTGGCTCACCATGATCACGCTTCCCTGATAACGATTTAAAGCTTCAATCAGCAAATCAATAGAAAGCAGATCGAGATGGTTGGTGGGCTCGTCGAGGATAAGAAAATTGGCTTTGCTTACAATGGTCTTCGCCAGCGCCACTCTTGCCTTTTCTCCCCCGCTCAGCACTTTAATTTTTTTGTCGGTATCATCCCCGCTGAATAAAAAACAGCCCAGCAGATTTCTTAATTCCTGCTCCGTTTTCCGGCTGCCACAGTTTTTCATTTCTTCCAGAATGGTATATTGCAAATTCAGGGCCTCCAGCTGATGCTGGGCATAAAAACTCTCTTCCACATTGTGCCCCCATACCCTTTCGCCCTTAAATGATTCGGTACCCGCGATGATCCGGAGCAAGGTTGATTTTCCTTTCCCGTTGGCGCCGATCAGCGCTATTTTGTCGCCACGGTTAATCTCTGCCGCCGCATTTTCCAAAATTCTATTCTCTCCAAAACTTTTGCTGACGTGTTTCAGGGTGCAGATGATTTTTCCCGGGATTTTCTCCACCTGGAAGTTGATCTTTATTTCGGGGCGTTCCAGCGCCACATCTTCAATCCGCTCCAGCTTGTCCAGTCGTTTGATGGCGCTTTGCGCGGCTGCGGCCTTGGTAGCCTTGGCACGGAAACGTTCAATGAACCGCTCCTGCTGCCGGATATATTCCTGCTGATTTTCATAAGCCCGCTGCTGCATCTCTACGCGCAGCACCTTTTCGGTTTCATAAAAATCGTAATTGCCATTGTAGAAATGCAGTTGCTGCTGATACAACTCCACAATTTTCGTCACCATCCGGTTCAAAAAATATTTATCGTGGCTCACAATAACCACAGAACCTTTGTAATGCAGCAGGTATTTCTCAAGCCATTCAATAGAAGGCAGATCGAGGTGGTTGGTGGGTTCATCTAACAACAGCAGATCGGGCTGCTGCAGGATCATTTTCGCCAGCAAAACCCTCATCCGCCATCCCCCGCTGAATTCTTTATAGGGTCTTTGCAGGTCGTAGTTGGCAAAACCCAATCCCTGCAGCACTTCTTCGGTTTTGTGCTGGATATTGTATCCATCCAGCAGGTCCATTTCGTGCAGTTTGTCCGAATAAGCGTGCAGCAGGGCCTCATCCTCCGGTTCCCTTTCCAGCCGCTTTCCCAGCGTGTCTATTTCGCGCTCCAGGGCCAGCACTTTTTCAAAAGCGCTCATTGCAACCTGGAGTATGGACTCATGGGTATCAAAACTCAGCAGATCCTGGTGCAGGTAACCGATACTCACACCTTTGCCTCTCTCCACGGTTCCGGCCGATGGCAGGTATTCTCCCACCAACACTTTCAGTAAAGTGGATTTTCCCGTACCATTATAACCAATCAACCCTATCCTTTCGCCGGGCTGAATATGCCAGGTAGCATCTCTTACAATAGTCCGCGCACCAAATTCAAAAGTCACATCCTGCAATCCTGCCAACATATCTGCCTAAAATAACTTTTATTCTTTTATAGAATCGGGATCCCCAACGGTAGCATCTTTTTTCAGCGAATCAAAGGGCGTGACAATGTCGCCGATAGAATCTGTATGCAACGAATCCGCACCAACAGCGGGTTCCGTGTATCTCCCTTCCACAAACGACAGGTAATTTTGTACCCTGAAGGTCTGGTCAATTTCACTGAACAAGGTTCTTTGTCTTGCGCTTAATCCCTCAGGATCCTGCAGGTGCTGCATCATTTCCGGCACCGACATATTACCTAAGGCCGCATAATAATTCAACTGCTGGTCAATATCCTTTTTTATATCTTTTGATACCCGGTCGCCCAATTCCCTGAAATCGGCCTCGTAAGCGGCTTCCATCACCGAGATACTGACGATATTGTGCTGGTTGCCGCGACTCACCATACCATAAGGCATATTACCCGTATTCATTCCTTTATCACACTTCTCCAGCAGTTTCCTGGCCTCTTCTTTCCGGCCGGCCTTTGCCAGGCTTTCCGCTACGCCGGCAAAAGCCTGTCGCAGGGTCAACAGGTGACGGCGGTTTTCTTCATCAAAATAAACGCCGGGGATGTCGGCATTGCCAAAGGAAAACTTGTTCATCATATTTTCATAAGCCACATCAAGGTTCACATTGTTGCTGTTATCCTGCCCGGAGAGAATGGGTACCAGCCGGTAACTGATGCCGTCCATCCGTAAATACCGGGAAAAGCCCAGTTCACTAAACGGCGCGGTAAAATAAATCGGGCGCTCCCAGTTATTGGCAGCAATAATATTTAAAACCGCCAGATCATTTTTCATCAATACATTCTTACCCTGCGGCAGGTCAAACCTGAGCTCTTCCACCACGGGATCGCCGGCATTAACCGTTCCGTTCCTGCGCACCGCGGCCGTATCTACCGGCACGCTGAACTTCCTTACCGGAAAGGTATTGAAGGTATTGTCTTCACCATAACTAAGCGTATAGGCAGGGTCGTCGCTGCCTATTATTTTAGTAAGCACATCGCTGAGATACACGTACTGGTTTTGCGGAATATTAGGCTTGGCTTCGAAGTAAACCACGTTTCTTTTATCGCCCTCGGTTTTTTCGGGTCCCCACAATAAATTAATGGGGTCGCTGTTGTTGATCTTGTAACGAAGCTGGTTAATATACCAGTCTATACCCAACAGGCTGTAATTTACCACTCTTACGTCCGTACGGATACCTTCCACTTCCTGCGCATACCACAACGGATAGGTATCGTTATCGCCAAATGTAATCAGCACAGCGTTGGGCGCACAGCTTTCGAGGTAATCTTTTGCCAGATCGCGGGCCAGCTCTTTTTTACTCCGGTCGTGATCGTCCCATTCCTGGAAGCCCATTATAACCGGAACAGCCAATGTGCAGACCAGGGCGGCGGCATACCCCGCCATCCGGGCATTCATCACTTTCTCAAACCACTGCTTCACCATCATTACCCCGATACCGATCCAGATTGCAAAAGCATAGAATGAACCGGCAAACACGTAATCCCGTTCGCGGGGCTGCGGCCCGGCGGCATTCAGATAAAATACAATCGCGAAGCCGGTGAAAAAGAATAACAGGAAGCTGACTAAAAAATCTTCCCGGTGCCGGCGATAATGGAAGATCATGCCGATAAGCCCCAGCAGGAAGGGCAGCGCAAACAACGTGTTGTGTGCTTTATTGAACTTAATGCTATCGGGTATTTTAGACTGGTCGCCAAGAAACAGGTTGTCAATGAAGGATATCCCCGTGAGGGTATTGCCATCTCTTACATTTCCCGTGCCCTGTAAATCATTTTGTTTACCAATAAAGTTCCACCCGAAATACCGCAGGTACATCCATCCGATCTGGTATCCGATGGCCCACCTGATGTTATCAATATAAGTGGGTTTTTCATCTTTGTCGAGGCCTAACCAGCTCCTGTAATAATTGGCGTGTCCCTGGTCGTTGCTGGCATCCCAGATACGGGGCAAAAACATCATATCATCGGGTTCATACTCATATTCAAAGTTTTTCCCGATGTTGATATACTTCTTATCGCCTTTCTGCCAGCGGTAGCCCTTTTCTTTCACCATAGGGGTGCCGTCCGGATTTCTCCTGATATCCGCTGTAAAAGTTTGTCCGTATATCAGGGGAAAATCGCCGTATTGCTCGCGGCCCACATATCCCACAAGACTCATGGGATTGTCAACATTATACATATCTATGGCAGGATTGGCAGCCGACCGGATCATGGTGGTGAAATAGGTGGAATAGCCGATAAGGATAAACGCGAAACACCAGAGACCCAGTTTCAGGAAATCCAGGATTTTAGCGCGGCTATGATAAAGACCATATATCGCCAGAATAGTACCGCCAACAAAAAGAAGAAACGTTAAAAAAGAGGTAATAAAAGGAAAAGAGAACAGGAAGATAAACACAGCTAACCAGATCGCGAAACCGGTATAATTATGAATCAGTTTATCCGCCTTACGGATCCCGATTACAATTACCACAGCTAACAAGATAAAATAGGTGGCAAAGCCTGAAAAGAATGGCAGTCCGAGACCATTTACAAACCACCGGTCAAATATGCCCGATCCGGTGATGGTATATTGAATTACAAACTTCTGAACAAAGCCGGTGATCAAACAACCCACCATAAACGCCCAGAAGATACCCCATGGAGTGGTTTTATAACGACGAAAATAATACACCATCACAATGGCGGGGATAGTAAGCAGGTTGAGCAGGTGAATGCCAATGGACAAGCCGATGATGAAAAACAACAGCACGATCCAGCGATCGGCGCCGGGTTCGTCCGCATTGTGCTCCCATTTCAGGATCATCCAGAATACAAGCGCAGTCAAAAACGATGAAAATGCATATACCTCCCCTTCCACCGCGCTGTACCACAAAGAATCTGTGAAAGCGAAAGCCATCGCGCCGATCACCCCGGTTGCCATTATGGTAAACAGCCTTTCGCCATTCAGCTCCTTGCGGCTTTTTTGATAAATTTTACGGGTAAAATGAGTGATCGTCCAGAAAAGAAATAATATGGTGAAGGCAGTGGCCAGAGCGCTCATGGTATTCACCGCTTTGGCAGCCGTTAGCCCGTTATCGCCAAACAGCACAATGAAAATACGGCCAAGGATCACAAACAGCGGGGCGCCGGGAGGATGCGGGATCTGCAGCTTGATACAACTGCTCACAAACTCTCCGCAATCCCAAAGACTTCCGCCTGCCTCTGAAGTAAGCATATATACGATGCTGGAAAGAACAAAGACCATCCAACCGGTAATGTTGTTAACCTTATTAAAATTCATATTACTTCTGTCTTTTGTGAGATCGGCAAACCTACACGAATTTTGAGAAGCTACAAAACTAAGAACCCGTTAATTTAACGGCGGTTGGTTTTGTAATTTAGTGCGTCCTTTAACAAATAAAATGAAATCGGGAAATGAATAAGGAAAAAGAAAGGTTGCAGGATGCCGGGTGGAAGAAATGGGGCTCCTACGTATCTGCCCGGCAATGGGGCACGGTCAGGGAGGATTACAGCGCCAATGGCGACGCCTGGAACTTTACCACGCACGAAATGGCCAGGAGCAAAGCCTGGAGATGGGGAGAAGAGGCTATTGCCGGGATTTGCGATGAATTTCAGCTTTTGTGTTTTGGATTAGCGCTTTGGAATAAAAGAGATACGATACTTAAGGAGCGATTGTTCGGGCTCAATAACGATGAGGGAAATCACGGGGAGGATGTAAAAGAAGTGTATTATTACCTGGATGCCACTCCCACTCATTCCTATATGAAAATGTTGTATAAATACCCGCAGGAGGAATTTCCTTATAACCTGCTGGTAGCCGAAAACAGGCGGCGCGGCAGGGAACAGGGGGAATTTGAACTGATGGATACCGGGATATTTGACGATGACCGGTATTTCGATGTTTTCGTTGAATATGCCAAAGCCGGCAAGGAAGACCTCCTTATCCGGATCACCGTACATAACCGCGGAAAGGAAACGGCAAGTCTGCATGTTTTACCCACCCTGTGGTTCAGGAACACCTGGGGCTGGGGAGCGAACAACTACAAACCATCCCTTTCTCAGACCGGCGATCACTGTATTGCCATTGACCACGAACAACTGGCAGTAAAACACCTTTATTACGAACAGGGAGACGCGTGGTTTTGTGAAAATGAAACCAATAACGAGAAATTATATAAGAGCGCCAATAGCTCCCCGTATCCCAAAGATGGCATCAATGACTACCTGCTGCACGGACAAAATACCATCAATCCTTCCAACCGGGGAACAAAAGCAGCCGTTAACCGGGACATCACCATCGAAGCGGGAAAATCGTTCACGATCAAATTACGCCTGACCGATAAGTCGCCGGAGCAGCCTTTTTCGGATTTTGACACATTATTTGAGAAGCGAATGGCGGAAGCGGATGCCTTTTATGCGGAGGTACAGCAGGACGTAAAGGACGAGGAGGAACGAAATATCCAGCGACAGGCCTTCGCGGGGATGCTCTGGAACAAGCAGTTTTATTATTATCTCGTGGAGCAATGGCTGGAAGGTGATCCCGGCTTACCCCGGCCGCCCCGGGAACGATGGCATCAGCGGAATGCCAACTGGACACACGTTACCAATATGGACATTATTTCAGTGCCCGATAAATGGGAGTTCCCCTGGTATGCCGCCTGGGATCTGTCTTTTCACTGCATTACACTTGCCATGGTGGATCCTGATTTTGCGAAAGAGCAATTGCTGCTGTTTACCAGGGAGTGGTATATGAATCCCGATGGCGCTTTCCCTGCCTATGAATGGGCTTTTTCGGACGTAAATCCCCCCGTTCACGCCGTAGGGGCTATCCGGGTATTCCGGCAGGACGCGGCTATCAAGGGTAAAAAAGATTATTTATTCCTGGAGGAAGTCTTCCAGAAACTACTGATTAACTTCACCTGGTGGGTAAACCGTAAGGATACGAAATCTAAAAATATCTTTGAGGGCGGTTTCCTCGGACTCGACAACATCAGTGTATTTGACCGCAGTACCCCAATGCCCGGCAACGCCGTTATGGAACAGGCGGATGCCACCAGTTGGATGGCGATGTACGCTTTGAACATGCTCCACATCGCGCTGGAACTGGCCACCAACAACGAGGCTTATACGGGAATGACCACCAAATTCTTTGAACATTTCATGTATATAGCCGGCGCCATGGACAGCATGGGAGAGGGGCATAACGGATTATGGGATGAAGAGGACGAATTTTTCTACGACCAGGTAAGGATGCCGGACAACGAAGTGATAAAAGTGAGATTAAGGAGCCTGGTAGGCCTGATCCCCTTGTTTGCCGTCGAGGTAATTACCCGGGAAATCCTCGACAGCAACCCGGTTTTCGCCGAACGCATGGCCTGGTTCCTGGAACACCGGCCGGATCTGGCCGCCCTGGTATCGCGATGGTATGAAGGCAACGCCGAAAACAAACGGCTGCTGAGTCTGCTTCGCGGGCATAGGATGAAACGTTTGCTCAACCGCGCGCTGGATGAAACCGAGTTTTTAAGCCCCTACGGCATCCGGTCTCTTTCAAGGAAATATGAAAACATCCCCTACCGGATAGACTGGAGTGATCCCTCTGAACCGATCTATTATATTCCGGGTGAAAGTAACAGCGGGATGTATGGAGGCAATTCCAATTGGAGGGGACCTGTTTGGATGCAAATGAATTTTCTGATCATTGAGAGCCTGCGGAAATTTCATTTCTTTTACACCGACGACTTTAAGATTGAATATCCCACCGCATCGGGTAATTATTTGTCGTTGAAAGAAGTGGGTACAGAGCTGGCCAATCGTCTTCTGAAGATATTTAAAAAAGATGAGAACGGGAAACGGCCCCTTTATGGCAATAATAAAAAACTACAGGACGACCCACATTTTAATCCATATTTTTTATTCTTCGAATATTTTCACGGTAATACAGGAGAAGGATTGGGGGCTTCTCACCAAACGGGATGGACAGGCCTGATCGCCAACCTGATCACCATGAAGAATAAAGACCAGGCTTGACCGGCTGCATGATTCAGCACTACTATAAACTCCCTTTTCCTATAATAGCACGCTGAATATGCGGATGATACGGGTCAGGGCGGATACATTCCGTGAATACCCTCAGATCCATGTTATCCGCATTCCATACTTCGTATTATACATTTGTACAGCCAGACCTTTTGAGCTTTGGCTACAAAGAAGCCCTGAGCGTAAGCTTAAACGGCACTTCCACATGCACTTTGGAAGAAGACAGGATCAGCTCGGCAGCTTTAACGCCCATTTGCCTGAAATCGGTGGAGATGGTAGTGATCCCGTTCAAAATGATTTTTTTCAGCGGGGTTTCGTTGTAAGAAATCACGCCAATATGCTTGCCTACTTTGTATTTCATGGAAATCAGCCGCTCGATAAGAATAACCAGGTCGGCCTCCATCACATTAATATATACTTCCCCGCTGTTGATTGGCTCTTTCTCAATATCATGTACAATTTTATGGGTAAAGGCATATTCCTGGCAAAACCTGTTGAAACCCTTTAAGATACCGCTGGGATAATAGCTTTTTTCAGGAAAGATGATTTTCAGCGTATGATATTTCGCCAGTTGTTTGAGGGCCTGCTCCAATGCGTTGTAGATATCGTTTTCAAAATTCTCATATACTGCTCCATATTCACCTGCAACGCCGGCAATTTTTTTGTCGAGCAGGATCAGCTTATGTTTTGGAATGGTGTTGATCACCTCGTAGGCTTTTTCGCCTCCTTCAATAAAATGCGGGATAATTACATAATATGTATAGGTTTCTTTTGCGTTTCCCAGCAATTTTCTGAACAGTTTGAAATCATTATTATAAACATAAAAATCAATGGCTACATGTTCTCCCAAAGTCTCCACGAAACCATCGTAAATGATTTTTTTATGTGCGCTCAGTTTGTTAAACAACAGCATGATATGCTGGGTTTGTTTAATATCATCGTTAACGATATAATATCCCTTTCCGGGCACGGAAGCAAGAACGCCCATTTTTTTAAGGTGCTTATATCCCTTCTCGGCTGTATCGCGGGAGATTTCCAGCTCAAAGCTCAGCTCGTTGATGGAAGGCACCGGGTCATCTCTTTTGAGCTTCCCCGCCTCAATCGCATTCAATATGGAATGCGTGAGTTGCAGGTACTTGGGAGTGGATGAAAATTCATCTACCTGCACATGCTCAAAAAAATGACTGAATTTCATTTGATTTTATTCTCCGGCGTTATTCCGGTGAAATTACCACTTTATAGCAAAATTCATTACATGCATCCTTCCGCTCACCGCTTCCCATCCTGCTCCAATTCTTCAAGCGTCCAGGGATCCCATCTTCTGCCTACCACATCACGGACTTTTTTTATGTCCGCCGGATGCACCGCTGAAGCTGCATTCCCCAGGTTGGTGCGGATATAGCTGAGCACCTCCGCCAGCCACTGGTCATCGCTGTTCAACATAGGCGGCATAGTGCTGGGATATTCCTTTCCATCCACCGGCCCGGTCAGCCCGCTTAATACAATGCGGATCAGCCTCCCGGGGTCGCCGTTCACTCTTTTTGATCCGGAAAGCGGTGGCGCCACCATCGCCGATCCTCCAAACTGCAATCCTTTACCATCGGATCCATGGCAGGACGAACAAAGGGATTTAAAATTCTCCGCCCCCTTTATTACAAGGGCTTTATCGGCCTCATTAAGATGATCCGTTTGTATGTCCACCGGGAATCCGGTGGTCAGGTATCCCATGGTTATCTGCGCTGCCTGGTATATCATCCCCTTATGGTTGTTGGCTGTTCCTATAACGGATTCCAGGAGGGGGGTAGCTTTTTCGGGTGTGCTGTACCGTAAGGATTGGGCCAGTTGGGTACGCACATCCGTATCTTCATCATTCGCTAACAGGGTCAACTGTTCAAAAATTTCCGGATCACCGGCTTCAATAAGGGGTTCGCTTACCCACACTGCCATCCTTCTTAATTCGGGCAGAGGATCCTGCATCAGTTTTATCAACAAGTCCTTATCAACTGCCTGCAATCCTTCCAGGGTCCACAAGGCATGTATCCGTCCTAACACGGTAGGAGATGTTTTCCGGAATGCGGGCTTATTCCAAAATGAAATTTCGCCCGATACGATCTTTTTTAAATCCGGCACTACCGATTGCTCATTTCTCACAATAAGTAATTTCTGCGCATTGTCGCGCCACCAACCGTTGGGATGGGACAGATACTGTACCAGTTGCCCGGGCGAATCTTCCAACAGGGATGGCTTTTTAGCATCCGGCGGAATGGCTTCATGCACCAGCCGGTATATTCTGCCCCTCCGGATATTTTTGTCCAGTCCAAATCTTAAAACCTGGGGGCGTAGGTAGGAATCAGGTCTGACCCAGGCTCCTTCCTGGATAATGCCCCGGTACATATCTACAATATACATGCAGCCGTCCGGGCCGGTTGCCAGGTTAACCGGGCGAAAATTCATATCGGTGGAAGCGATGAATTCCGCTTTGTCGTACGCATTTTTTACTACTCTTACGCCGTCATTGGTTAACACTTTTGCACGGCGGATCAAACGGCCTACCGGTTCGCAAATAAAAAGATCGCCTTCCATACCCTTAGGTAACCTGTCGCCTCTAAAAATGGTCTGTCCGCAACTTGCCGTAAAATGATTGAGTGTGCTGTCGTCACGCAGGCGTATCTTTCCGCCCTGCACATCCGGGGTTGCAATGATAGGCCAGGGCTCATGAAAATCCCCCGCGTATTGCTCTTTTTCAAAATCCAGTTCTCCGTAAGCCGGCATCTGCTGAAAACCCTTTGCCGCCACTTCCCCGCCGGCCGAAGAAAGAAACAGTCTTCCGTAATCATCATGTCCGAGCCCCCATTGACCGTCCGGCACATCTCTCAGGCTGTCTATTTCCAATTGATTGTTCTTCCATTTATACCGGATCGGATGCGAAGTATAGATCCAGTTATCGAGGTTCCACATCAAACCACTTCTCTGGTGTTCCAGGTTCCGCTTGTCGGGAGTGTCGTCGTGTAATACCTGCACCTTTTCATCAGCTTTTCCATCGTGATCCGTATCGCGGTATGCAAACAAATTATTGGCATAGGTTTCCTGCACGATCAAACGGTCATCCAAAGACAGCATGATCCTGGGCAATACCAGGCTGTCCAGGTAAACCGTTCTCTTATCCATTCTACCGTCGCCATCTGTATCTTCCAGCTTAACGATCCGGCTCAGCGGCTCATCTTCCCCCCTGCCATCCACGTCCTGCATATATGTCAGCATCTCTGCCACATACAGGTTTCCATCTGCGTCCCATTCTATGGCTACCGGTTCCTGCACCATAGGCTCAGCCGCCACCAATTCAAGCCGATATCCTTCGGGAAGATGGATTTTTTTTATACTCTCCTCCGGAGAAAGCGGCAAGGGAGATGGATCAGAAAGAACGGGCGGCCGGATCGCCGGCTTTTCAGCCACATCATTGTTCACACTATTACAAGCCAATGCAACTACCAGAACTGAAGCAACCAATGCCAAAGAAAACTTTCTCATAATGTAAGGAATAGGAATTTTAAAATACCCCGGCGTTTTAACTGTTCTGTCCGTCCTGATACACAATCTTCCCTTTTATCATTGTCAGGGAAACCCGGATATCGTCATCAAAAAAGACGATATCGGCGTCTTTCCCTTTTTCAAGCGTCCCCTTTGCATCGCTTACCCCCGCTATGCGGGCAGGAGTAGCGGTAATCATCTGCACGGCGATTTCCAATGGCAGCTCAGCCTTGTTGATCATGGTTCTCACCAGCCGGTCGGCTGTGGCTACGCTTCCGGCAAAGGAAGTGCGGTCGGGCAGTTTGGCAACGCCTTCTTCCACTATGACCTTCAGCCCATCGTGGATATTACCGAGGATACTATCACCCTCAGGCATACCTGCTGCCCGCATGGCATCGGTTATCAATGCTATACGGTCAACGCCTTTGATCTTATAGATCAATTTCAACAAAGGCGCGGGAAGATGGCAACCATCGGCGATGATCTCCACATCCATATCATCGGTTAGAAAAGCGGTTTCCACCACGCCGGCATACCGGTAGGCATTGCGCCGGCTAACCCCCGACATGCCGGAATACAGATGCGTAGCCAGAGTAAAACCATTTTTGAACGCCTCATAGGCTTCTTCATAGATAGCGTCGGTATGGGCTATTGCAGGCAGCACACCTTTGGTTTGAATATATTTACCGAATTCAATAACGCCTTCCAGCTCCGGCGCGGCGCTCCATCTTTTTATAGAATCGGTATGCGCCAGGATCTTTTTATATTCATCGGGATCGGGATTCCGGATATACCGGGGATCCTGCGCCCCGCGCTGACTCATGGCAAAGTAGGGACCTTCAAGATGCAGCCCCAGAAACTGCGCGCCGTTTACGTTTTTATCTTTTGCCGCCTCATAAGTGTCTATGGTTTTGAGGATGCCTTCTGTATGACTGGTGAGCGTTGTTGGCCACATGGCCGTGGTGCCATAGCGCGCGTGGGTTTCGGCTATAGCGAGGCATCCTTCCACGCTGTTGTCCATAAAATCGTGCCCACCGCCGCCATGTACATGAATATCAATAAAACCCGGAGAGATATATCTCCCTTTCGCATCTATCTCGAATGCATCCGGTACCTCAATATTTTTCTCACTTATTTCTGTAATAACGCTTCCATTGATCAATACCATACCGTTTTTCAGGATGCCTGAGGGAGAAATGATCTTACCGTTGATAATCTTAATGGGCTGCATGACTTATAATTTTTTTACGCTCTAAAAATATGGATTTTTTATTAAGCGGTTTTATTGGACACCGGGCGCGTTTCAGATTGCCGTTCCTTACCATCCGGTCTGACGGGCACCAAAATCGGCCCGTGTTGCCAGAGCAATTAACATCACGCAAAGGCGCAGAGTCGCAGAGGTTTTTCTCCCGCCTGAATGAGCTCTTGGCGCCCTGGCGTCTTGGCGTGCTATTGGATTCAAGTTGCCTGAGGCATTCTGGATCACGCAAAGGCGCAAAGCCGCAGAGATTTTCTTCCCGCCTGAATGAGCTCTTGGCGCCCTGGCGTCCGGCGTGCTATTGGATTCAAGTTGCCTGAGGCATTCGGATCACCAAAGGCGCAAAGCGGATTCCTCCCGCCTGAATGAGCTCTTGGCGTCCCGGCGTCTGGCGTGCTATTGGATTCAAGGTGCCTGAGCCAATTAGTACAATTAGCATCACGCAAAGGCGCAAAGCCGCAGAGATTTTTCTCCCGCCTGAATGAGCTCTTGGCGCCCTGGCGTCCGGCGTGCTATTGGATTCAAGTTGCCAGAGGCAATCTGGATCACGCAAAGGCGCAAAGCCGCAGAGATTTTCTTCCCGCCTGAATGAGCTCTTGGCGCCCTGGCGTCCGGCGTGCTATTGGATTCAAGTTGCCTGATTGGCGTCTGGATCGCGCAAAGGCGCAAGTCGCAGATTTTCTCCCGCCTGAATGATCTCTTGACTCCCTGGCGTCCGGCGTGCTATTGGACTCGAGTTGCCTGAGCAATTAGTACCACGCAAAGGCGCAGAGCCGCAGAGATTTTCTCCCGCCTGAATGAGCTCTTGGCGTCCCGGCGTCCGGCGTGCTATTGGATTCAAGTTGCCAGAGGCAATCAGCATCACGCAAAGGCGCAAAGCCGCAGAGGTTTTTCTCCCGCCTGAATGAGCTCTTGGCGTCCCGGCGTCTTGGCGTGCTATTGGACTCGAGTTGCCAGAGACAATCTGGATCACGCTAAGGCGCAAAGCCGCAGAGATTTTCTTCCCGCCTGAATGAGCTCTTGGCGCCCTGGCGTCCTGGCGTGCTATTGAACCCCTGCGAGACTTAGCCCTCCATTTATCCAAACGGAGACAACTACTTTATCTCCGTAAAATAAAATCCCCAGCCTCTTTTCAACTGATCCACTTTCACCAGGATCTCATTTTCCCCCTGTTGCAAAGGCACGGTTATAATATCATCATTCACCTGCGCCCGCCGGCCGACCTGCCGATCCAGCACCAATCTACCGTTGACCCATACCCTAACACCGTCATTACTGCCTACACCAAACTGCACATTTTCTGCACGATCAGCATAGATGGCTCGGCGTGCATACGCTACCACATTCTCAGACGGATCAAAAATTTTGGTGAGATCAATATAACCGGAAGTATTGTTGTGGTATTGTTTCCATGTCAGTGCGACTCCGTTTTTACCTTTTACAACCTTCACGGAGTCAAAGCCATTCTCAGGCGGAAAAGCAGTCACCAACCCCTTTCCGTTTTCATTATCAAAAGGACCGATCATCCACCAGTCGGTAAAAAATTCCTGCTGTATTTCGGCGCCTGCGATAAATTTTTCGACGTCGCCGTACTGTGTTCCCTCGGCAATCCTTGTGATCTTATTTTCATTAACGATACGCTTAAACCAGGCCAACACTTTGGGAGCTTCTTCCTTGTTCAGATATGCCGTTTCCCCGGCCGTAAAGAAATAGAGCTTGGTATAAATGACCGGTAGATACGCCAATTCTACCCGCTTTAATAATCGTTCGTCTTTCTCCGACGCCTGAAGCGCCAGGGCAAATAAACTGTCGGCTTTATTGAGGGTGTAGGGAGAGAGATAATTAACCTCTCCGGGATCGGCATAAATACTAAAATACACCGAGTCGGGCTTCACCTGATCCTGCAGCAATCGTATGTATTCGCTGACAAACGGAGAAGCCTTGCCATACACGGCTTTCACAAATTCCTCTATCAGTTCCTGCCCGTTTTGTTCCGGGTTCCACATCAATTGGGCAAACACCCAGGCACGGAGTGTAGAAAATTCGCTGCCACCTTCAGACGGCATATTACTGCCCTGTGCAAAAAGTCCTTTCACCTGGTGATCCGCATAAAACTTCACATCATTTTTTACCGCTTCAAAATTGGGAAAAGGTAGAAGATAGTGATTAAAATCGGTGAAATAATCCCATACCGTGATCCGTTTGGCAATCGCACGCCACTGTTCCAGCCGTTCGATAAAAGGTTTATGACTCGGGCACCCACCGATTTTATGCGCTGAACAATAGTTGTAATGACACAAACGGATGGTAATATTATCTGCCGGCCGGATTGTTTTAGGTGGAATTTCGGTATAGGCATAGGCCAGCGTTTGCAATTTTATATCAGGATAGATCTCAGCCACGGCTGCCGCTACCTGGTTCACAAAATGCAACAGGGTACCGGCATGGCTCCCCTCCGCATCATCAAGCGCCTTACAATTTTTACATTCACAATAACCATATCCGTCGTTCTGGTCTATTGCGAAAATACTGGCTTCGGGATGGCTTTTTACCCAATCCAACACCGTTTCGGTAGCAATTTTAACCACCGCGGGGTTGGTCAGACACAGCTGGGCGTCCTTTTCCACTCGTTTGCCATTGACCTCGGAAAAATATTCAGGATGTTGTTTAAAGTATTTTTCGGGGGAAACCAATTGATAAAAAGTATGAACAAAGGGATAGGAGATAAAACTGCCGCCCATTGAATCGGGGATGGGCACTATACTTGGGTTTAACCGGTTGTGCAGGGCCCATTCGGGATCATACGCTTCATGATACCAGGCTTCCCGGTATTCAAATGCAGGTTGCTGACGGTCATCGCGGTTGGGAAGCGGGATGTATTTTCTTTCCGGCATTTTTTCCACGTCTTTTGTGTACCACCGGCAGCCCAAATGATCAGATAAATAACCCGTTACTCCGTACAAGGTACCTCTTGGCTGTCCGCCTGCTATCAGCAAATGACGGCCATCAGAACGAACAAGATATTCTTCCCCCTCAAATCCTGATGGATCAATACCTGCAATCAAAGAAGCGGGCGCTTCCCTGAACCCAATATAAATGTATTTGCCCTGCGGATCTGTACGATGCGTAACCGGCAACCGGCAACCTGTTACCCTGTATAAATAATGCTTCAACGCTTCGGCTGCATATTTTTCCGGCGCTGATGCGCTGTCTGAAATAAATATCTGGTAATCGCTGCGCCCGTCTGCTATCAATACATTAGACCGGGAGCAACTGTAAAAGGATCCGATGGATATAAAAGCGAGTACAATAAACAGATATCTCATATAACCACAGAGATGTGCACCTTATAAAAATACCTAACCGGGCACTTTTTTCTACAACCGTTGGCTTGCTTCAGAAAGCGTATCAATAGGAAAACAACACCGTTGGTTCAATTCCGCTATTCATACCTGAGCGCTACAATAGGATCCAGCTTAGACGCTTTCCAGGCAGGATAAATACCTGCGGCCAGGCCCACGGCAGAGCAGGTAAGAATGGCAATGAATATCAGGAACCAGGGAATGAAAAACGGTACTTTCATCAGCATCCCAACCAGGTTACCAACGGTAATGCCGAGAACGATACCGATCAGGGCGCCCATTAAACTGATCATAATAGATTCAAAAAGAAATTGCTGCCGGATGTTTTTCTTCTTACCTCCGAGTGCCTTTATCAGCCCCACTTCCTTTGTTCTTTCCGTTACCGCCACCAGCATGATGTTCATCAAACCTATCGCGGCGCCTATAAGTGTAATAAACCCGATGCCGCCGGCGGCCAATGAAATATTACCGAGCAGATGGATAAAGGTTTCAGCAAGGGCATCGCTTTTGTCTATATAAAAATTACTCTGTTCGGTTATGGTAAGGTTCCTGATCGGGCGGAAAACGCCTTCTGCTTCGCCGATAGCCTCATTAAGCTGGCTTACGTTTTTTACCTGCACGCCAATATAATAGGAGGTTTTGTCCAGCGTGTACAGCCGCCTCAGCGTGTTATAAGTGGTAAACACCACGTTGTCGGCCTGCATAAAGGAACTGCTGCCCCTGCTTTTCAAAACGCCAATGATCCTGAACTTGTTGGTACCCACCCGTACGATCTTATCCAGAGCCCGCTCCGTTTTGTCGCCGAATAATTTTTTAGCCACATCATATCCCAGTACACATACATTCCTGGCGCTCCGGATATCCAATTGATTAAAGTTCCGGCCATATTCCACCTCGTAACCATTCAGGGAAAAGTAATTTTCATCCCCGCCCGAAATACGGACATTAGGATTGGTTTTCTTATTCTCATAAAAAACCGTTTGTCCCCCGCTTCCTCCTATTCCTATACTCACCGTGGCGGGATAATGATACCGTTCTTTAAATGCCTTTGCCTGTTCATAGGTGATCTCCTTGCCGGCATTGGATTTTTTTATTTTTTTATTTCTGTCGCTGCTGCTGGTTTTGGTAACTTCTCCCCTGTCATCTCCAATCTGGATCCGGCTTTCCCTGTAGCGAATGCTAAAGGAGTTGGCGCCCATGGTAGCGAAACTATCTTTCAGGCTGGCATTCATCGCCTGTATGGCTGTAATGATACCCACCAATGCCATTATGCCAAAAGCAATGATAGCAACGGTAATTCCCGTGCGCAGCCGGTTGCTTACAATCGTTTTGAAAGCCAGTATGATAGAATCTTTGATATGCATCCGGATCTTTTGAACGTATGTACGGTTATCCTTTCGTTTTTTTGATCATCCGGGTTAAAATTACACTTCCCGGGTACAAATTCAAAATACCTTACGAGAGAGCGGGTTAAATACCCCTGATAAAAAAGCATGCCCCGGAATGGGGCATGCTGTAATTATATCCTGTTATCTTTTAGAAGGCTTATCCGGTGGGCTCGCGCTTTTGTTTGCCTGGGTACCCGATTTGGGTTGTGGCCGTTCCAATGCCTTTTCAAGTATCTCCCTGTTGTTTTGCGCATCCACATTGGTGGGATCCAGACTGATCATTTTATCCAGGTAATGGATGGCCGTTTCATAATCCTTTAACTGGTTGGCATTGTATCCCGCCAGGTAACCGTAGGCTAAAAGCAACTGGGATTTATATTTTACGGAATCCTGGGAAGCCAATTCAGCGAATTTTTCCGCATCCTGAACCGGCAATCCCAACTCCATGGTAGAATCTATGGTCCATTTGGTTCTGAACCCTCCGTAAAAGCCCTGCACATCTTCGGGATATTTTTCCTTGTATAAATTGAAAATACTGTCGGCGGTCTGGTATTGCTCGCCGTAAAAGTTCTCCCATCCTGCATAGAAAAGCTCAATTTTACCATAACTGGTATCCAAAGTGAGTATCCTGGTAAGCCAGTCGGCAGATCTTGCCCTGTTGCCTATTTTCTTATACATATTGGAGGCCGCCGTAGCGTATTCCACCCTGTCTTTGACAACCGTATCCATGCCGATCGCGATATTGAAATACTCATCTGCCTGGTCTGCCCTGTCCGGGAATTTAGCCGAAATTTCCGCCATTTTTACATAGTTATCGGGCAAAAACAAGGAGGAATCGGCTTTCTCAAAAAACAATTCCATATTTTTTAAAGCATTCAGGGAATCGCCTAATTTATCATACGCGTATCCCTTCACGCGATATAATTTAGGACTGGCATTGTCTCCTTCCTTCTGCAGCTTTTCATCTGCCTTTTCAATAGCGCCTTTAAAGTCGCCGGAAGCATATACCAGGCTGATCTCCTCCGCTTCCACGGAAGGTGTAAAATCGGTGTTGTTCTTATATTTCTCAAAATAATCTCTCGCCTTATTTACATCCCTGGAATACCAGTAGGCATATAATTCGTAATAAGCGGGTGCATAGGCCGCGTCTGTCGCCACCGCATTTTCATAATGTTTTAGAAAGATATTGGCCTGTTCATTACCCTGGGTAACATATATCTTCCCGATCTTGTACTCCGCTTCTGCCAGGTTGGGATCCAGGGAGAGCGCATTTTGATAAGAAGTTACAGCCTGTCCCCCGTCTAATAATTTCCGGTAAGCATCCCCCATGTTAATATATACAAAAGGGTCTTTAAATCGTTTGACCTGCGTGGCCTGCGTTAATTTTTCAATGGCATATTTCGCGTCTCCGTCGGGTGCGTTCGCATTGGCGCGGCCGATTGCATTTAAGATATCAATATTCTTTCCTTTCGTAAGACTGATGGCCGTTTCAAAGCGCTGCCGGGCATCATTGGCCTTGTGCATCATCAATTCAACATGTCCCATACCTACCAGCAATAAAGGATCGCTGCCCTTTCCCTGCAATGCGGTTTGATACACTTTTTCTGCGCCGGCTATGTCTTTCAGTTCAATGAGGGTTTGTCCCAGCCAATATGCTGCGTCCACATCACCAGGCTTTGCTTCAAGCGCTTTCTCCAGCGCGTCTTTTGCGCTATTGTATTTTTCGTAGTAGAAGAATTTTTTCCCTTCGTCCACTGATTGCGCAAAAGCAACATTGCACAGTAAAACAACAGCTACCAATAATCTGATTGTGTGCTTCATCATCGTTGATTTGAAATTTTGGTTTTGGTAAATGTAAAAATATTTTAAAAACAAAAACTATTCCTCTTTGACCTGGGCCGAACGTATGGTGAAACTCATGTTCGAAGGAACCAGGTAAGCCCGCTGAAATATAAGCTGGCCTTTTTCGCCTTTCAGAAAATTAGTGAACCCCCTGCCTAACCCGCCATAGTTCTCTTTGACTATATAATATAAGCCCCTCACCAACGGGTATCTTTTAGTGGCAATATTGGCCTGGTAAGGCTTGATAAACTTCCCGGGATCATTGTTGGCCTCAATGGAAGCCACTCTCACCCTGGTGAGAAAATCCAGGTGCTGCTCATCTTCAGCGTCGCCAACCCAACTCACCCCTAAAAATCCAATAGCATCTGTATGCTGCGCCACATAGTTGATCACCCCTTCGCTCGACCGGGCAGCCGTAACATCTGGCCCCAGGGAATTGCCGTGAAGCACCGAATCAATCATAAACCGTACCGTGCTGGTAGCGGACGTACCGTCCAGCACGGGGCGGAGCTTATATCCACTGGTGCCATTCATCAAAGACCTGATCTCTCCCATGGAAAAAAGAGAATCTTCAGATCCGTTATTGACCACTACGGCAATAGCGTCGGAAGCCATTTTTCCCCAAAACGGGTTGAAGCCAAGGGAATCTTTCATGGATTTTGCTTCTTCTTCGGTTAACCCGCGGGTTACAATCACCATACGGATGCTGTCATTAACCAGATCTTTCAAACATTCCGCCTCCGCTTTGTAATGCGGAACAATAGTAGCATCGGGGTATTGCGACATAAAAACCCGGATCTGCGAATCTATAATGGGCTTGAATGACTCATCTACACTAATATGGATAACCCCGGATCTCAGATCGTCGTTCCCTACAATCTTCCGGCTCGTTCCGCTATTACAACTGCTCCATGCCAGCAATAATGCAACATACAGCCCTGCCTTTACTATATTATAGTAATATCTTATATTAATCATCTCTCCAAATTTTTCCGTTGATAACCACGGTACAGCCTGAATAAACCGTAAACTACGCCCACCGTTCCGAAAATCATGTCTATGGTAGCGTCACTTTGCATCCAGTCAATACCCAGCCGCTTGTTCAACAAAAAAAATAATCCCAACGCCAGCCAAAGAATCCCCATCACATAATCATACAAAGAATGAAAAAAAATCTGTCTTTTCCTCTTCTTTTCCTCCCAATTCTGCTGTACTGACATCAGGTCTGTTTTATGAAGGTGGGCAAGTTAACAAATCCTTTGAAAAAGGCCGCAACCGCACCTATTAAAAATTGATTCTTTCATGGTTTTACAATAAAAACCACCGGTGTCAACTAAGATGCAGGTAAAAAAAGATTCCATACCCAGGGAAACCGGTATCTTTTTAGTTTTCGCTTTCTTCTTTCGTAATCACCACTTTAGTGGTGGTGGTGATAATGTCGCTGTCATCCGTTTTAACTAAATGTATTTTTTTTTCCAGAAAATTTTCGATCGCCCGCTGTACCCCCAGGAGATCCCCGGATTTAACAAAACTCCCCAAAACATGATCACCTGCATCCGGTATCGCCTGTTTTACCTTCTTTTGCCTCGGCGTACCCAGCTCCTCAAACATCCGCAGCATAGCCGGAACGCTCACCACCTGATCCTGGTGTTCTTCATCTCTAAAATAATACAGCATCAACACCGGTTGCTTCACTTTTCTAAAAGTTTCGGGCGTCATAGCGGTTTCCAGGTACTCCTGCAACTGAACGGCGGCATCCAGCGGATAGCGGGGATACCAGTATTGTTTGTAAACCGGGCGGGTGTCCGCTGAAACCAGGTAACGGCTGCCAACCACCCACTCCGCCACCTGCTGCCCCCAGGGATTATTCAGCAGCCAGGCTTTGTCATCACGGATGGCGATATTGGGACTCATCAATATTAATGCCTCCACTTCGTCAGGAAAGGCAGCAGCCAACTGCAAAGCCAGGGAGCCGCCCGTTGACGTGCCCATCAAAATTACCTTTTTACCAATTTGCTGTCCAACTGCAAGGGCCTCCTTCGCGCTTTCCCAATAAGCCGCGGGCGTAAGATTTTTCATGGGATCCGGGGTATCCATACCATGCTCCGCAAGCCTGGACAGGTACAAATTACAACCAAATTCCCCGGCAATATTGGTGTGTATAGGAGCGCCTTCAATTTGTGAAGCGGAAAACCCGTGCAGATAAACGATTGCATACGCTGTTTTCTGCCGGGATGAATCATTAAACCATACAATCCTGGCCTGGTTATCGGGCTTAAGATGATGGCTGCCTTCGTTCGCTTTAATAAACCTTTCCAGTTCGGCCGCTGAACCCGGCACTACCGGCAAGTCAGCGTCATATACCGGTTTTGCAGGATGAGGTCCCAGCAGATAAACGACAGCCAGCGACACTATGAAAAACAGGACGTATGAAAAAGCTCTTTTCCGCATCATTTGTTAAAACTATTAAAACCAATTGTTAATCTGATCCTAAGCTTTGTTGCAAACGTCTGTAAACATACTGCTTTGGCATCATTTTGTTGTTTAGTTTAATTCAATTTATATACCCGCAGATGGATACAAACCGGGTAATTCTTGTTTAACTTTTAAATAACATATGATGATGAAAAAAGGAAATTCTATTTTGAAGAGTGCATTGGTATTAACATCGGCAGCCTTTTTCTCTGTAATCTTTCTCAGCTCCTGCCTGAAGAACAACGACAATGTAGAACCCGATCCGGTGGCCGGGCTGATGGCTTTTAATTTAGCTCCCGACCAGCCTGCTATTGGCATTAAGCTTTCGGGGAATAATCTTACCAGCACCCCCTTATCTTATATCAATTATACGGGCGGTTATCTTCCTATATACCCGGGCAGCAGATCTATAGCAGCCTTTGATGCCGACAGCGGGGAGTCCTTTACAAGCTCTGATTTTACTTTTGACGAAAATTCCTATTATTCTTTGTTTGTAGCAGGAACCGAAAACGGCTATCAGAATATAGTGGTGAAGGATCCGTTGGACAGTCTTCCCGTAGTTTCCGGAAAAGCCTATATCCGCTATATAAATGCGGTTGTTGATGGGGGCGAAACGGAAGTAACCATAAGCAACGGCGGGGGCAACCTGGTCAATCAAAATGCAACCTTCGCTACCGTATCCGATTTTGTGGAAGCCGAAGCGGGCGATGTAACCATTGCTATCAACAACAGCGACAACGTACAAGCCGACCGTACGATTACCCTGGAAGACAGGAAGGTATATACGATCCTGTTAACCGGTATCGCCGGCTCTGACGACGCAGCTACAAAAGTACAGATCAAATACATTGAAAACGGAACCCTGACTGAAGAAGCTACCACGCAACAGGGTATCTCACTGCGGTCTCCCAATTCCATATTGATGCAATAGTGAGACCGGTTTGAAAAGAAAAATATACCGGCACTGGTCTGGCAGCGACCAAGCAATGAGCAAAGCCAGACCGGTGCTTATGTATTACTTGTTTTAAAATAGTAAGAGGTATAGGCTCATGGCTGTTTTATCTTTGTACTCTCTGTTTCAGAAATTAAGATAAGTAAAAGTAACAAATGAGGTTTGACCAAGCCCAAAAGAATGACACTAAACCGGAGCCGGTGCGGATGATTAGGGTTTACTATCAAATTTTAAATACTCTTTGAATTGAAATATAGAGATAATTTATTTTTGACTGGAAATAACCTTAATTAATAACATAATATGTTAAGCATCATCGCCGCTGTTCGCAACCAGCTCGGCATGAATAAGATTTTTGTTCAGGCTTTGAGAGAATACACACACAATCCCTATGAACTCATTATTATTGATAATAACTCTACAGATGGCAGCAAAAAATTTTTTGAAGACAATGGGGCAATTATAATATCAAATGAGTCCAACTATAGCTATCCTTATTGCCAAAACCAGGGTATAAGGAAAGCGGCATACAACCATCTTGTATTTTTTAATAATGATATTATTGTCTCACCTAATTGGGATGTGCATTTACTGAAAGTGCTGGGGCAGAATGGGTATGATGTGGTGAGTTTCGCATCGCCCGACAGGTGTGCAACCTTACGGGAAACAAGAAGACAGAGCCGCTACTGGAAAAGGATAAAATATCCATTACTTAAAATTTTTAACCAGTCTGAGTTTTCTCTCCGGTGGATGTTCAGGTTACGATACCGGAACTGGAGTTTATTTTGTGAGAAAATGTTTAAAAAATATGGATACAAAATGAGCGAGGGATTTTCGGGATCGGTAATTGCAATGAACCGTACAGGACTTGAAAAAATAGGCGCCTGGGATGAAAGGATACAGGAAGCCGACTTTGACTTATATATGCGAAGCAAAAAACGCAACCGGGAATATGGCGATCTGCAGCCCCTGAGCATCATCTCAGGTGTATATATCCATCATTTTGGAAGGCTCACTTTGAAAGCCCCGAAAAAGCCGGTCGTATTTTCGGATATCAAAAACCTGATTTCCTTTGAAAGCAAATGGAAAGTAACCATGAAATACGTTGCTGAGCATTTTTTAAAGCAATACTGATATACACCGGTATATTAACCGCCGCTATGCGAAGCGTCTTCGCTTCGCATTATCTGGTTGTCGCCTCCCGGCGACTGTTACAATTCCCCGGCACTTTGTTCTTTGTTTTTTGAGGTAGCGGTCTAACTACATTCGAAGTAGCGTATAACCGTCTTCTGCTCTTCTGGTCCGGTAGCAAAGGCAGTGAGCCCGACCGGTGCTCAGCTATCCCGATTGAAAGTTTTACTTTTTATCTCTTCGATCCGTACTGCTGCCAACGCATCCCCCAGCCATTAATTCCCGCGCTATATCCCGCTATTTTTTTACCTTGACCTTTTATTTGAACCGATCAAACTTCCGTCATGAGATTACTGCATCTTCTTGTATGCCTCCTTGCCGGCTTCTCCGGGTTTGGGCAAAACAATATCTCCCTGATCCCCGAACCGGTTTCCGTCGTTCAGAAAGAAGGCCTGTTCCTCTTAAAAGACAATGGCGTCATCGCCATCCCCGCCAACCACCCGGACGCGGAACGGGTAGCGCATTTCCTTGCGGCCGCTATCACAAAAGCCACCGGGTATAAAACCGGAATTATCAATGATACCACCACTGCCGACATTCATTTCAACCTGTATCAAACACCCGATAGCGATTTGTCCACGGAAGGTTACAGGCTTTCGGTTACTCCCGGGGCCGTAAGCATCAGCGCCAATACTGCCGCGGGCTTATTTTATGGCGTTCAGAGTTTTTTGCAATTGCTGCCCAAAGAGATCATGAGTCCATCGGTGGTAAAAAACATTTCCTGGGCGGCGCCCTGTGCCGAAATAACCGACTATCCCAGGTTTGGCTGGCGCGGACTGATGCTGGATGTATCGCGGCATTTTTTCACCAAGGAAGAAGTGAAGCAGTTCATTGATGATATGTCGCGGTATAAATTCAACCTGCTGCACCTCCACCTAACCGACGACCAGGGCTGGAGGATCGAGATCAAAAGCCTGCCTAAACTCACTTCCGTAGGCGCCTGGAACGTGAAGAAAACAGGCCGCTTCGGCACGTTCTCCAAGCCCGCGGCAGATGAACCCCGGGATTACGGCGGATTTTTCACACAGGATGACATCAGGGAAATAGTGCAATACGCGCAAGACAGGTTTGTGAATATTCTTCCTGAAGTGGATATGCCGGGGCACAGCCTTGCCGCTATCGCGTCCTACCCCGAACTGTCGTGCACCCCGGGCGCCGACAAGTACCGGGTGAATTCGGGAGAGCAGTTTATGGTTTGGCCTTCCGGCGGACATTTTTACGGGCTGCTGGACAATACCCTGTGTCCTGCCAACGAAAAAGTATATGAATTCATAGACAAAGTATTCACCGAAATAGCCGCCCTGTTTCCCTTTGAATATATCCACATGGGAGGGGATGAAACTGCAAGAAATTTCTGGCAGAAAAGTGAAGCGATTAAGGCGCTCATGAAAAGAGAAAACCTGAAAAACCTGGACGAAGTACAAAGTTATTTTGTAAAACGGGTGGAAAAAATCATTGAATCCAAAGGAAAGAAAATGATCGGCTGGGATGAGATTTTGCAGGGAGGGTTGGCGCCCAATGCCGCAGTGATGAGCTGGCGGGGAACGAAGGGAGGAATTGAAGCGGCAAAACAAAAACATGAAGTGGTGATGAGCCCTACCACTTTTGCCTATCTCGATTATATGCAGGGCGATGCCTCCCTTGAGCCACCGGTATATGCTACTTTACGTTTAAACAAAGCTTACCGGTTTGAACCCGTGCCCGATGGTGTGGATCCAAAATATATCAAAGGCGGGCAGGCCAATTTATGGACGGAACAGATATACAATACCCGGCACATGCAATATATGCTTTGGCCGCGGGCGCTGGCGATAGCGGAATCCGTATGGTCGCCACGCGAAAAGAAAAACTGGAATAGTTTTGTACCGCGCGTGGAGAAACAGTTTGAACGATTTGATATGGCAGGGATCAAATATTCTCCTGCCTTATACGATCCCATTATCAAAGCCGGCAAAGGAGTAAACAATCTACCCGTCATAGAACTTACCACCGAAATTCCCGGACTGGATATTTATTACAGTTTCGACAATTCATTTCCCGATCATTTCTATCCGGAATATACCGAACCGGTGATTGTGCCCAAAGACGCTTCCATGATGAAACTGATCACTTACAGGGATGGCAAACCCATCGGAAGAATGATGGTAATACCGGTGGCGGAATTAAAGAAAAGAGCGGGAATAAAATAGGCGGGGAAATCAGATTTGATATTCGATATTCAATCTTAAATCTCAAATCTCAAATCTCTACCCTCTTTGGTTATTCCGGCAAATAAAACGGCGCCGAATAGCTGTACAGGTAATCAACTGCCCGGTTGTGCGAAACAGCCGGTTCCCACCGCTTAACCGATTTTAATAAACGTACCACTTCATCCTGGAGCAGCACGTTGGCTTCATTGGTAAAATTGATCTTCGCGAGCCTGCCCTCTTTGCTGATCAGGAATTCAAAAGATACTTCGCCTTCTATTTTTTTCTTCAACGCTTCCGGGGGATAGTAAAGGCTGTCGGTAATATAGGTTTCAAAATCATAGGCGCCTTCGGGACAGGGCTTTTTCTCTATCCGGCAGTTGCTCCCGGAGGATAATCCCAGGGTATCATAGCAAGTGAGATCATCCAGCTTATTGTTGCTGTATATTTCTATAGTGGAGGGTTTCCCGTTGGGATGATACCATCGCCATTCGCCATCGGGCGCTCCATCGGCATACGCGCCCGCAGATTCCAGCACACCATTGATATACCAGGTTTTCCAGGCGCCGCTGCGCATTTGCTGGCGGATCACCCCGGAATCACTGAGCAGCCCGTTGGGATGCCAGCCCATATACACGCCGTCTGTTTCGTTGTTGCTGAAAGAAGTAGCTGCTCTCCGGTTTCCGTCAGGATAAAAAAGTGTAAAAGCGCCTTGTTTGATCTTCAATTTTTTATCTGCGAAAAAGCCATGCATCAATACAGCGCCGTTTTGATAATAAGCCAGGGCTTCCCAGCCATCCGGCTGAGCCACGATGCTGCCGGCATACACGGCATGTTTTTTACCGGTCAGGGCAAGCTGTTCATCAAAATAGCAGGCTATCGTATCCTGTGCTATGCCGCGAAAGCATAGTAGCAAAAGAAAGAATAACAGGTGATGCTTCATCCTGTAAATGTATAGAAATTGAGAGGACCGGCAATATGCAGGGGTGCATTTCTGTTTTTCATCCTGGCCGGTCTTTAACCCCACCGCCTTAACCAGCAATGATCCCGTTCCCGAAGGTATGGTAAAAAAAATGCATTCCATAACAGAATGCATTCCTCCAATATATTCAGATACAACCCGGACTAAGCCATTATATTCACTCTCTTAGCCAGTTTACTTTTCAGATTCGCAGCTTTATTTTTATGGATAATCCCGCGCTTAGCCAACTTGTCAATCATGCTCTCCACATTTGAAAGTCCGTCCTGCGCACCTTTCTTATCTGTTATATTTTTCAGATCGCGAATAGCATTACGGGTGGTTTTACCATAATACCGGTTTCTCTCTCTCCGCTTTGCGGCCTGACGCATATCCTTTTTTGTAGCTTTATGATTAGCCATCTGGTAAATTTTAGGACGGCAAAGGTAGGTGCCTCCGCAATTAAATCCAAATTTTATATTATCGAAACGATTCGTGCCCGGCGGAGCGGAAGCAATATAACCACACGGGGGTGAATGGCTGCCCCATCCGGTTTGCAAAAAAGTCAGCGCAGGCAATAATTAAGAATGTGTTACAGTCGTTTGCTTTTGGTGTCGTTTAGCATTGATATCATCAAAATCTCGTAGGTTTGTAATTGATTTCAAAAGATTGCCTTATGAAGGATTTTTCTTATATAACCAGCTCAGATCCATCTTATATAGAAGATTTATATAATGATTTTGTGAAGGATCCGGCAAGTGTGGATCCGGAGTTTAAAAAGTTTTTCGAAGGGTTCGATTTTGCCGTTTCAAACGTTACAACAGCAACCAATGGCAATGGCTCTTATGCGGGTGTGGCCGCGGAAACGCCCGCCTATACCACTACCGACGGGGTGGATTGGAAAAAAGAATTAGGTGCTTACCGGATGATCTTAGGTTACCGGAATAAAGGACACCTGATTGCCGATACCAACCCTATCCGCAAGCGTAAAGACAGGGGCGCCAACCTGAATCTCGGATTTTTTGGCTTCAGTGAAGAAGACCTGGACAAAAAATTTTTCGCCGGCAACCTCATCGGGCTGGGTACCACCTCTTTACGGAACATACTCACCCATTTGCAGCAGTGCTATGCCGGGCATGTGGGCATTGAATTCAAATACATCAGTGATCAGAAAAAGGTGGACTGGCTTTCGGGGGAGATGGAAAAAAATTTCACCCGCCCGCTTTCATTGGAACAAAAAGAACGGATCCTGGAAAAAATAAACCAGGCGGTGCTGTTTGAAAAATTCCTGCATACAAAATTTATCGGGCAAAAAAGATTTTCCCTCGAAGGAGGAGAAACCACCATCCCGGCTTTAGATGCCATTATTAATAAAGCGGCGGAATTTGACGTTCAGGAAGTAGTGATCGGAATGGCCCACCGGGGCAGGCTGAATGTGCTGGCAAATATCATGGGAAAAACCTATGAACATATTTTCAGCGAATTTGAGGGTACCGGCAAAGTAGATCAGACAATGGGCAGCGGCGATGTAAAATACCATTTGGGTTATGGAAGCGAAGTAAAAACGCCCACCGGGAAATCCATGTATCTGAAGCTGATGCCCAACCCCTCCCACCTGGAATCGGTGGATCCGGTAGTGGTGGGTTTCGCAAGAGGCCGGGCTAATATACTATACAACTCTGAATATGAAAAGGTGTTGCCTATCCTGATACATGGAGACGCATCTATGGCGGGCCAGGGTATTGTTTATGAGGTATTGCAGATGTGTAAACTGGAAGGCTTTTATACCGGTGGCACCATTCATTTTGTGATCAATAATCAGATCGGGTTCACTACGGATTTCGATGATGCGCGCAGCTCCGATTACTGCACCTCGCTGGCCGCTATGGTGCAGGCACCGGTAATGCATGTAAACGGCGACGACCCGGAAGCCGTGGTAAAATGTGCCGAAATAGCCGCCCGGTATCGCAAGGAATTTCAATCGGATGTATTTATAGATATGGTGTGCTACCGGAAGCACGGGCACAATGAAGGAGATGATCCAAAATTTACCCAGCCTACTTTGTATGCCCTGATTGACAAACATCCCAATCCCAGGGAAGTATATGTAAAATACCTGCTGGAACACGGCGAACCGGAAGCACAGGAACTGGCAAAAGGCATGGAGAAGAAATTCTGGGATGATCTGCAGGATCGTTTGGACGAGGTAAAGCAAAACCCCCTGCCTTATACCTATCAGCAACCCGACCGCTGGTGGAAACAACTGAGAAAAGCTACGGACGAAGATTTTGATCAATCGCCGGAAACCGCCATCACCGGAGAGCAGTTCACTACTATTTTTAATGCCATGATGAAATGGCCGGAGGATTTTACCCCGCTGCGTAAGGTGGAGAAGATCATCCGCGACAAAGTAAAACTATTTGACAACGAGAGAAAGCTGGATTGGGCTACCGGCGAACTCCTCGCTTATGGCAGCATCTTACTGGACGGGAAAGACGTTCGTATGACCGGCCAGGATATATGCAGGGGCACTTTTTCTCACCGCCACGCCGTATTAAGAGACGAAAATAACGACAGGGCTTACAACCGGCTCAGCTCTATCCCGGGGGCAAAAGGCAAATACAGGATCTACAATTCTTTTTTGAGCGAATACGGCGTACTGGGGTTTGAATACGGCTTCGCGTTATCCAATCCCAATGCTTTGGTGGTCTGGGAAGCGCAGTTTGGTGATTTTTGCAACGTGGCACAGCCCATGATTGATCAGTTCATTACTTCCGGGGAGGAAAAATGGAACCGTATGAACGGCCTGGTAATGTTGCTGCCGCACGGCTATGAAGGCCAGGGCCCGGAACATAGTTCTGCGAGGATGGAGCGATTTTTGCAGATGTGCGCCGAATTAAATGTGGTGATGACCAATACCACTACAGCGGCTAATTATTTTCATGTCTTGCGCAGGCAATTAGCCTGGCCTTTCCGGAAACCACTGATCAACTTTTCCCCCAAGGCCAATCTCCGTCACGTGGGAACCTACTCTTCCGTTGAAGAATTTACCCGTGGTGGTTTTATGGAAATAATAGACGACCCGTTTATAGAAGATGCTTCCGGGGTAAAGAAAGTGATCTTCTGCTCGGGGAAAGTATATTTTGATCTCGCCGCAAGGCAGGAAAAAGACAACCGGAAAGATGTAGCCCTGATCCGGATAGAGCAGCTGTACCCTTTGCCTTACCGGCAACTGTCGGCCCTCTATGCCAAATATAATAAAGCCATCTGGTATTGGGTACAGGAAGAGCCATTGAATATGGGAGCCGCTTCCTTCTTACAAATGAACCTGAATACCGGTTTACGACAATTAGGATTGCAGGAAATTAATTACGGCGTGATCAGCAGGGAAAGCAGCGCATCTCCGGCAACCGGTTTGCACAAAATACATGTTCAGGAGCAAAATGAGATCATCGAAACGGCATTTTCAATTTAATTTTATAACTCAGGATAAATCAGCATAAATCAAAAAACATGATTGATATCAAGGTTCCGACAGTAGGAGAATCCATAAGTGAAGTTACATTATTGAAATGGATGAAGCCCGATGGAGCATACGTGGAAAGGGACGAGGTAATAGCGGAGCTGGAAAGTGAAAAAGCCACTTTTGAAGTGAATGCTGAAAAATCCGGGGTTTTAAAAACTTTGATCAATGAAGGAGACACCATAGACATTGGCTCGGTGATGGCCCAAATAGACGACGAGGCGTCCAAACCCGCCGCTGCCAAAGAAGTTGCCCCCGAAATGAAGGAGACCCGCAAAACCGAGAAAGATCCCTCCGCACCGGCAGCCCCATCTGAAGCGAAAGCGGCAGGACTGGGGAAAATAGATGTCAAAGTACCCACTGTAGGAGAATCTATCAGTGAGGTAACGCTATTGAAGTGGATAAAAAAAGACGGCGATCTGGTACACAGGGATGAAGTGATTGCTGAACTGGAAAGCGAAAAAGCCACCTTTGAACTCAACGCGGAAGAAGCAGGCAGGTTATCTACCAGGGCTAACGAAGGAGACACTGTTAAAATTGGCGACATGATCGCGATTATTGACGCTGATATAGCGGTACCCGAAGAGCAGGAAACGCCCGCGCAAAAAGAGGCACCGGCTGCTGCAAAAGCCGAAACAGCCGCTCCAGCCCGGCAAAAAACGGAGGAGCCCTCCCCCGCCTTGTCTTCCGATATAAAAGCCACCCCCGTAGCGGCTGCCATCATCGCCGATAAAAAGATTGACCCCAAAACCATCACCGCCAGCGGAACGGCGGGCAGGATAGTGAAAGGTGATGTGCTGGAAGCCTTAAAACATCCGGGTAAAATGGCCTTTGAAGGGCAGGAACTCCTCTCCAGGAATGTTCGCCGGCAAAAAATGACCAGTTTACGGAAAACCATCAGCCGCCGGCTGGTGGAGTCCAAAAATACAACGGCCATGCTGACCACTTTCAATGAAGTGGACATGACCCGGGTGATGGAAGTGAGAAAGTTGTACAAAGACAAGTTTAAAGAAACCCATGGGGTGGGGCTTGGATTCATGAGCTTTTTTGCCAAGGCCTGCGCCATCGCCTTATCGGAATGGCCTGCTGTGAACGGTTATATTGATGGAGAGGAACTGGTGTACCATGATTATGCCGATATCAGTATAGCGGTGAGCACGCCCCGCGGACTGACAGTACCGGTGATACGAAATGTGGAAAGCATCAGCATGGCGGATATCGAACGAAAAGTGATAGAACTGGCAGGTAAGGCGCGGGATAATAAATTGACCATAGAGGAACTGCAGGGCGGCACCTTTACTATTACAAACGGTGGAGTATTTGGTTCGCTGATGAGCACGCCGATCATCAACCTGCCCCAAAGCGCCATTCTTGGCATGCACAAAATCCAGGAACGCCCTATCGCCCTGAACGGCCAGGTGGTGATCCGGCCGATGATGTATGTGGCGCTGAGCTATGATCACCGGATCATTGATGGCCGGGAGTCGGTGAGCTTTTTAGTAAGGGTTAAGGAATTGCTGGAAAATCCTGAGATGTTACTGATTGGAAAAGATCCTGTAAGATCATTGCTTGAACTGTAATATGAAAACAAAATTATTTTTCCTGCTGGGTGTTGTTGTAGGGATAAGTTCCTGCACAAAAGAGGCATCGGTGGAACAGGAAGATAATCCGCCTGTGGCGGATACACTAACGGTAAATGTAAATACCGATACGATTCCCTTTGCAGAAAACGGCGGTCTGCTCAAACGTTGGGTGAGACAATATGAGGGAGAGAAAGATTCTATGGTGGTTCGTTTTGAATATGACGGCGATAACAGAATAATGGAAATTAAAGGACTAAACGAAGGGGTGGGGTCAGGAGATAACGAAGTTTATAGTTTTAGGCAGCAGTTTTGGAGGAATGACAAGGGGCTTGTGAATAAGATGAAGATTGAAACTTACCTGTATTACAGTGGTCCGGATGACCCGCAACTGCATTGGACTGAAAACTTTGACCTGTATTACGATGATGCGGCTTCCGGATACCGGTACGCTTTGGGAACGGGTATAGGGGAATCAGATCCCGTTAACGACAGCATTGCATATACCTACGGGGCAGATGGACGTATAAAAACAGTGGCTATATATCATTTGGAAAACAATAATACAGCCAGTCCGGGAGATGAGTTCGGATATGTGTATGATACCGGAGGCAATATTATGGTCCGGAAAGGGACCATGATGAGAAACGCCGAGAGGGAAGACTGGTTTACAGACAGGTTTGAGTACGATGAAAAGATCAACCCCATGAATTTTGGGCAGGAAATGCTCTTGCTTGGTGATTTTATGGTTTCCATGCCCACCATTAATAATGTTACCGCATGTACCAATAATATTCATCCCGAAGACGGTTATACGGTGCAATATACTTACAACACTTACAACAAACCGGTTTCAGCAATATGGCGCTATAACAGCGGTGAAAAAATAATCTTTAAGTATTATTACCTGAAGTAAAAACTGTACGGACAACGGCAGAACAAACTTATTATATCATACATAATTTCTCTTAAACCTTTAATATACCATCTATGAATTTTTCCCGGATCATCCCGGCGCTGGCGTTGATGATGCTTGCGCTTTCCTGTAGCAAGGAAGAGTCTTTTGAGAGGAGAAGAGCTGAGGACGACCCAAAGGATATGTTGCTGGTGAAGATAACGCAACAACCTGCCGGGGCGTCATATATGGGGGTCAATACGCTTACCTACGACGAGAATAAAAAACTGATCCATATCGCAGGCAAAATTGAAGGCAAGGTGGACGGGCCCTACACGGTGGAAGACAATATTTACTTCCGGAACCAACGGGGGGATATTGATTCCATACTAAGTATAGGGACAACCTATGACAGAAATGGGAATATTGTACAACGGGACAGCACATTAATTGAACTGCACTACACGGATAACGGGCAATACATATATGGCATCATGACTTTTGCAGACGACAACCACAATGTGATCAAAGACAGTGTGGTTTACACCTATGACAGTAAGGGACGGATAACGCAGGTGAAGGCGATGATAAAGTTAAACGACAACCCGGTTTTCCACAACTTCCAGGTAAGCACATACGCCTATGATGATAAGGGGAATGTTTCTGTTATGACCGTGGTATTCGCCGAAAACGGGCAGGATCCTCCCCAGGTACTCAGGTTTCAATACAATGATAAATTATCTCCTTTTGACCTCGGGAACGAAGGAAAATTGTTTGGATTTATGACGCCGGGTCTCGACTCTCCGAATGGCCTTATAAATATCCTGGATTCTGAGGAGGATGGATCGTGGGACATAAGTTATGAAGAATTCAACAGCGCCAACAAACCTTTGAAGGCGGTATGGACAAATCTGGTCACCCTGGAAAAGATCAATTATACTTACTACTATCAATAGTCCCCGGTTTTCCATTCTTTTATTCAGTTTTGCAAAGTGAGCAGGTATCATTCTTATCTTAATACAGCCGTTGCAATCGTCCGGTTGTACCGGGGACAGCAGCCGCTGGCTGTTTTCCTCCGTTCTTTTTTTGCAACAAACCGCAAGTACGGTTCCAACGACCGGAAGCAGATAAGTCATTTGTGTTATTGTTATTACCGTACCGGGAGAATGTTTTTTTCAAACCATGCAAAAGTGAATGACCGGCTGCCGGAATATATTCCCGCGGCTTTGTTTTTGTGCAGTACACAGCCCGGTGAATGGCTGCATCATCTCAGACCCTCCTGGCAGGAAAAGATATATCTCTCCGTTAATGAAAAATGTAAAATAATCGAAGAGGAATTAAAGGCTCCGCCGCTTTCCCCGCTTCATATTTTCCCCTGGAAATCAGCACTCAGTGAAGGGACCGACTATACCGCGTTTTGCGATTCTTTTTTAATCTGGCCCGATTTATTCATCCGTGTACGGCCGGGACATATGAAAATAGTACAGAAAAAATTAGGCGATGCGAAAATAGGTTACCGGGCAATGGGAAAGAATTGCCTTGCCCTGGACAATACCACAAAACTGCATACAGTCATTGAAACCGACCGGGAAGCAGTGATACAGGATTACAGCTCGCAGCAGATTGCCCAATTTTTAGAGCCGCTTAAAAACGAACCCCGGCTCCGGGTTTGGGATTGTTGTGCGGCCAGTGGCGGAAAATCTATCTTAGTCCGGGATATTTTACCTAACGTTGAACTTACCGTTACGGACATACGAAAATCTATCTTATTGAACCTGAAGAAGCGTTTTGCGACCGCCGGAATAGAGCCATATTCCGTGACAACGGTTGACCTGACCCTTCCTCTACAACAGAAGCAGGGAGAGCGTTATGATCTGATCATTTGTGATGTACCCTGCTCGGGCAGCGGTACCTGGTCCAGAACGCCGGAACAATTATATTTCTGGCCGGAAGAAAAACTGGATCATTACGTTGGTTTACAAAAGAAAATCACTCAAAATGTCATTCCCTTTCTGAAACCGGGCGGATACCTGCTGTATATTACCTGTTCTGTTTTCAAGGCAGAAAATGAAGACCAGGTAATTGAATTAGAAAAAAACTGCGGGTTGAAACTGATAAGAAAAAAACTGCTGAAAGGCTATGATAAAAAAGCGGATACTATGTTCGCCGCGTTGTTGAAATCGCCCGCGGAAGATCATTAGGTTGCAGGTCGCAGGTTTCAGGTTTTAGGTAGCAGGTCCAAGTTGCAGATCTCAGTTTTTAGCCCAAGTTGCAGCTAAGGGGGTGAATATTCGCCAGTGAAGGGGGTTTCAATTTTTTTGAGTTCCGGTTTGTGTACTACAAATTTCCTTTTGGCGAAAGGGTATGGTTTATATTGCAGGTCAGGGTAGTAATCATGTACTCCATGCAACCTGCACCCTGTGTCCTTGCCCCTGCCTCTACCTTGCAACGTGCAACTTGCACCCCCACACCCCACACCCCGCTCCCCCACCCCAAATTCCCAAACTAAAAACTCCAAACTAAAAACTCCCCCTGCAACCTGCTGAGCAACCGGATACCTGGTACCTCATACCTGTTGCTATTTCCACATTTTCCCTCAAGACTTCATTCCGGCATCATGCAAATACACATCCCGAACGGGAAACGGTATATTAATTCCCTCATCCTTGTATCTCCGGTGCAGCTTTTTCATGAGTTCGTGTTTGACGAGAAACTGTCCGCCAAAGGTTTTGGATTTAAGGAAAGCTTTCAGGGTTATACTGCTGTCGCCAAACTGCTGGAAACGAATAAAAGGTTCGAAACTTTGAACACAATCCGCAAAATCTTTTTGGATTTCTTTGAGTACCTCAACGGTTACCTGCTCTACCTGCCGAAGATCGCTGTTGTAATCCACCCCTATTGAAACATCAAACAATACTTCCTGATCCGGATAATAATAATTGGCCAGGATCACGCCGGCAAGCTTGGAGTTGGGAATAATAATCCGGTTATTGTCGCCCGTCCTGAGCGTGGTATAGCGCCAGCTGATATCTTCCACAAAGCCGTCCTGCCCCGAATCCAGTCTTATAAAATCGCCGTGATTGATCATGCGGGTGGAGATGATCTGGATCCCCGCAAACAAATTCGACAGCGTATCCTGCAATGCAAGGGCAACCGCCAAACCTCCTACGCCTAACGCCGTCAACACGGGGGTAATGGAAATCCCCAGGGACTGCAGGATCACCAAAAAACCAATGCAATAAACGATTACTTTAATGATGTTGCTCACAATGGAGGAAGAGGCCACTACCTTTTCACCCTGTGTACTGTGCACTTTTGCCATCCCGGAAAGGATCCTGGCAACGATCCAGGTAACAGAAAACACGTAAAAAATCATCAGGGCGTTTTCCATCCAATGATGGTATTTGGTATCCATCGGAATACGCTTCCACCCCAAAAATGCGCCCAAAGCTACAAACCAGGGAATCAGCCACTTCCCTATACTTTCAATGATCAGATCGTCAACCGCCCATTTGGTGCTGGTCGCCATTTTTCTAAAAAACGGGGAAATTACTTTTTTCACAAAAAAACCGGCGATCAATCCTCCCGCCAGGAACAGGGATAAATATAATGCGTCATCAAAGGTCATTTCAAAATGTTTTTATTTTTTAGCCAGGCTATTCGTCTCTGCAAATCTACATTTATATATAGTATAAATGACGTACCTTGTACAGTAGCGCGGCTTCATGAGCCTCTCATGACGACCGTTTTTAGACACCCCCGGCACAAGGGAAAGCTGTTTTGCAAAAGCCTGCCGACATTATAAGAGATTGAATAAGTTGAATTTTTTACGCAATCACTGGTATGACATTGGCGGAATTTTCGGAGTGATCATACTCGCATCCGTTTTTTCTTTTCGGCCCGGATTATCCAGCTATCAGCTATTGATGTGGCTTAGTTTAGTATCTCTCTTCTTCCATCAAATGGAAGAATACCGGGTAGCAGCCACCTTTCCGGGAATGGTTAACCGGGTGATGTTCAACAGCGACCTGCCCGACAGATACCCTCTGAACAGCAATACCTCGCTCATTATTAATGTATGGATCGGCTGGACCCTTTATCTGCTCGCAGCGCTGGCAGGAGAACGGTTTATCTGGCTTGGAATGGCAGCCATCCTGGTTTCACTGGGTAATATAATAGCGCATACCTTCATCTTTAACATCAAAGGAAAAACCATTTACAACGCGGGGCTGGCAACCAGCTGGCTGCTCTTCGCGCCCTGTGTTTTCTTCTTCTTTAAAATCATTCACAACGAAGGGTTAGCTACGGGCACAGACTATCTGATCGGTATCCCGTTAGGGATCGTCATCAATGTTGTGGCGGTATTCAAACTTATTACCTGGCTGGCAGACAGAAATACCAGTTTCACCTTTAAAAACAAACAGTTGCTACCCTGCGATCGCAGGAAATGAATACATAAACCAATAAAAATAAAACAATGGAAATAACACTCGGTATTTTATTAGGGCTTGTTGCACTCATCTGTTTCCTTGGAGGACTGAACGTGATGCTTAAAGGAGTGATGTACTTTTTACCCAAAGAAACTCCCTCGCAACCCGTGCTGGACGATCTGCTACGCTTTTTAAGCGGTATATATTTTGCCTCCGGGTTCCTGTTTGCATACGCCGCTTTTAACATCCCCGAAACCGGGCATATACCTTATTTTCTCGGGCTCATCGTTACGTTCTCGGGATTGGGGCGGTTATATTCGAGATATAAAGTAGGCAGGGCAGGCGCCTACTTTGACTTTATTATGCTGGTGGAGATATTGCTTGGATCAGCCATCATCATACTACAATGGTTGAGATAGCGCAGGTATAAAAAAGCACAGATATCCGTTTCATGAATCTTTATGCAACTTCCAAAATGGCATGACCGAAAAATTTCACAGCATGAACCCACTGCCTGTCGGTATCGCATGCACCGGAATATCGCAGATCGGGCGAAAATCCGGGGGTACATTTGATGGGGCATTTAAAAATTGTCGCGCCCTGTATAATTTACCGGTCGGTGGGACACCGACCGGTAGCGGACGCTACAGGCGGGTGTCACCACCCGCCTGCGACAATTTTAAATGCATCCATTTGATTTCATATTTCAAAAATTAAAACCTATATTCGTTAGATCATTTCATCTATCATAGATACTCTTTCCCTCTCATAGAAAAACTTAATATTATGACTGAAACAAACAGCGTGAACGCCACCCAGTTTGATCGCCTGGCTATCTTAAGAATTATTGATAAATATTTCCGTAAAGGAGCTGCCCGTGACAGAAAAGCCCGGGAGTGATGTGATTCTGCAGGCAGGTTTTAAAGGAGTAGCTATCGGGGCAAATCATTTCTTTAAACAAAACGCCACATAAAAATCTCCCATCTCGCGGCTTAGTACCCGCCTTTCCGTCTCCGCCCGCGGCGATAAACCATATATTGCTTTCCGTCAATCATACAGGCAGCCTGCGTAGTATATCCTCCGGCGGACAATTGATATTCCCCAGGCGCTTATTCCGGTAATTTATCCCGGGTAAAGTGGCCCATCCCGCCGGATTTTCAGGATATGTTCCCGAACCTCCACGAAACTCAATCTTTCCCTTATCTCCCGGTTCCGTTACAGGAGTTTCATTGACGGCATACAGGAAAGATCCGGCAGCAAAAAAATTTTACGCAATCTCCCCTGCCTTCACACATGGCCGGGTGGGAGACGTTGCCGGAAAAGAACAAAGATTTTCCTATCTCTTAAATTTCAAGATACATTCCGCAATTTTCTTCCTGTAATTCAACATATCCCGGGGGTCTTTGGAATAGGTTTTTTCATCCGTATAAATTTGTTTAGGAACATTAAGCAATTGCCTCGCTTCCCGAACCGCCGCTTTGTTTTTACCGGGTGCATTCTGAATTGCTTTTTCCAGCAACGTGAAATACTCATAATCTTCAATGCCATCGCGCATAATTTCCAAACGGATAGAAGGAACCGGTGGCCCGGTATAGGTTTGCTGATCGTTATTGGGATCACGGTTCAGCGGGTAAAAAAATCTGCCGTCACCATTTCCCCACCCGTCCTGTTTCCCGTAAGGTCGTCCATACCCATCCGTAAACGACATGGCATCTTTCCAGGGGTTCTGTAAATATCCTTCCGGCGAAGCTGTTTTTGAATTCCACCAATTGGTGGCCCATACCAGGATACCCTTGAGCCGGTACTGATAGGATGCCCAAAGCCACATCCGAAGGTTTACTGCATCGTGGTCAATAAACAAAGATATCCACGGCGACTTGGGACCCGTGCAGAGATAAGACCAATACTCCTGCCCCTTTTGATTCATCTGCTGTATTTTTTCATGGTTTAGTTTGTCCCAGATCGTACAACTGATATCCGTAACATCAGAGATATCCTGATCCTTCACATGCTCCGTGATAAAGGTGGTGATCCCCGGCGCGTACTTCTTGATCAGTTCATTGGTTTCTTTTACAAAAGGATAATCGCGCTCCGCCGGTTCATCAAACCAATATACATATTCTTTCCCCAGCCAGCCCGACCGGATCAGGTTGTCCTGGATCTGCCCCAGGTAACGTTCCATCAGTTTATAATACTCCTCCGTTCCCTGCTCAAAGCCTTCAAATACGCCTTTCGTACGACTGAAAAATGTGCCGCTGCCTAATCCCTTTAAACGAAGATTATAACCGGTAAAATGAAATTCATCGAAATATCGCTTACCCGCTTTATTAAATTCAGTGAAGTCGAGCGCGATATCTATATCATCTAAATTCACTTCAAAACTTCCTGCCGGAAATTCATTTTGACCGTTACGCATATTGAACAAACCAAGATCATCAAACCATACCGTTCCGGTATTTTCGCCGCTGATGGTGCGTAATGAAGGAAACAGGCGGATCTTTATGTTTTTCACTTCCGGATTAAAACTGCCCAAATTCAATTTTTCTGCTTTCCAGTCTTCGCCGCCGGTATAAAGATTAAACCGGTTTTCAAACACAATCAATTTTCCTCCGGCATCGTAGCCTTCCACGCCCACCACATATTTCTGTTCTTTTTCCGCAGCCCTGGCAAACCAGGTCAACTCATACACATCCGTATTGTTAACCGGGATCAGGGCCCTGGTACTTGCTTCAATATTCGCGGTTGGCGACCGGTCGTCAACCCGGTAAGCGTAATGGCCACCATGTTTGGTTTGGCTGTCAAAAAAACCACCCTGCCAGGCAACTCCCTTCACCTCTTCTTTTATGGGTGAAAAAACAAAAGGATTGTAGGGTGATATTTTATAGTCACGAAAGCTCTCCATATAATATTCAAAGGCTCTCCGTTCGTCTTCCGGTGTTTTCAGGTTATCATAGTCCCTCACTGCACTCAGATTGAACCCAAATCCGGATCGAACTGACGGCGTTTCAGGAAGCGCAAAATCCCAAACATGCAAACTAACGGGAACGGCCAGCTTCCAATCGCCCGAACCCAGATTTATCATTCCGGTATAATGGCCGGCTTTGGCTGTGGAAGATGTTTTTATGGTGATCCAGAAAGGCTGGTTTTCGCCGGGATCTATAGCCTCCGGTTGTTCGTACAATGGCAACGGATCGGGCCACCATCCCGCAAATCCATAGGAATCGGTAGGACGGCTCACCTTAACGTATTCCACCTTTCTCACGGAAACCTGGTTCGCTTCTATACGGTTGCCTTTTGTATCCTTCAATGCAGAAAGCGAGATGGTGAAATTGTCCATCTTCCCGGAAGGATTCACTACGATCATAAAAGATTCATATTCATTCCTTGCCGACCAGAGTTGTATGGCGGGATTTGTCCGCGAAGGCAGCGGAGCATCTCTCATTACCTTATAGGCGCCTTCAGCCCACCAAACGGAACATGAAGCATCCGTATTGATCAGATATCCGTACCCTCCGGAATCCTTAAGACCGGGATCCACCTGTTTTTGAGCATAAGCCAACCAGCCGGTAAAAATCATTAAGAATAATAGTATTGCCTTTCTCATATCCGTTTTTTTTCGTTTGTTCATAATGTATGCAAAAGCCCAATGACTATAGGAACTGCCTTATTTACAAAACCATTAAAGAAGAAAGATAAGGACTGTTGCTGTCGGATCGGATTATTTATTGTCGCCCCCGGGATCAGCCAGAAAAGTCATGTATTTTTCCAGGTATTCCTTCGGGGTAGTATGCCACTCTGTGATACGCGATACCCCCGTACGCACGCAATGGTACACAAATTCATATAGAAGGCTTACGATTGCCGGGTTGGGTTTAAGCCGGCCATTTTCATCGGCGACAAAGGCCCCCCGTGGTCCCGCTTTTTCGGCTTTAGCGATCTCCAGCACCGCATAATAAACGGGCAGCCGGGCGGATTTCACCCTCACATATAATTCAGGCTCCTTTTCTACTTTCTTCAGCGCCCTTTCGAAGATGGCATTGTATTGCGCAATCAATGCTGCCGATAAAAACGTTTCCTTATCATTCACCGGCGAACCAAAGATGGACATCTTAACGCCTTCGCCCGACTGGTTGTGATCGTGCAGCAAATGGATATAGGTCTTTATATCTTCCGCCGCAGCGCCATAATAACCTTTCAGAAATTCATCCGATTCCTTTTGGATGTCAATCTCTGTGTTCCACAGCAAACGCGAGATCAAATAAGTTCTCAACGCCGCAAACTCTCCGCCACGGTCGCGATTACCCTGTTCAAACATAGCCGACACCCGGTTTTGATGCAGAAACTGCAGGTTGGGTTGTAATATTCTAAGGTTGGGAAACGGCGCCAGCAGGTTGGAGAAACGAATGACATAATCCCACACAATAATATTATTGGTGAGCTTTCCCCAACCCACCAGGTCTTCACTGAATGACTTATCCCCAAGAGTCATCGGATCATTCCGGGAACTTTCAATACTACAGAGCATAATATTGACATTCTCCCGCGGCACAATTCCCCTGGGAGGCGTTCGCGTGTACTGATACGCCAAAGTGGAAATGATCTTATCGGGGAAACGCTCTGCCACCTTGTTCACAAAACTCAGCATAGACCCCATCCCCAGTGCAGCATATTGCCCACTGTGCGTAGCCAGTTTTTTCTCCTCCGGCGAAAACGCCGCATATTTCGCATCTAAGGCAGCGCAACTATCGCAACGGCAATAACGCACATTATCGTTCTGACTCACCGACCAGTATAAAGCATCCGGATTTTTTTCTATGGCTTTCTTCAGATTGGCACAAACGATCTCCAACACTTCGGGGTTCGACAAACACAATTGCGCTTCGGGCTGATAGCCTGAGCCATCCCAGGAAGGGATTATCCCCGCATGCCGTTCTCCATCGTAATAACTGAAATATTCGGGATGCGCTTCACCATATTCTTTAGGGTCAAGCAGGGTTCCAAAAGTATGCACCCAGTAGCCCCACTCCGATTTTTCTTCATTCTTTCCCAGGTGAGTGCTCAGCTTATGCCAGTCCAGGTATTCCGGATCCCAGGCTTCACTGTAATAGGTTTCCCGGTAAGAGAAGGCCGGCAACTGCAGGTCATCAATGGCGTTTAGTTTTATGGTTTTTTGCCGGGGCACATACGTTACATCCGCTGCAAATTTTTTGCACCCGAGATATTGATCAAGGAAAGTATATACGCCATACAAAACACCTTTTTTGCTTCCCCCGGTAAGGATCAGTTTCTTCCCCACCGTCCGGATCAGCAAACCGTCTTTTCCCAAAGCCTCATACGGTATGCTTTGTTGCCCGGGACGATCCACTTTCCCGATCAGGATTTCATAGGGACTTTCCTTTTCCGTATCAAAAACAACCGGCAGCGTCACGTGGGTGATCCTGTACAGGTAATCCTGCAATACTTTGCCAGACTGAATTTCAACCATCGTGGGTTGGGCAGGCAGCACAATCTTATAAGATGATTTTCCTTTTCTGATCAGATTGATCTGCTGCGCGTTAGCCGTTTGCCATACCAGCAAAAACAGGATGATCTGAAAAAACCGTTTCATATTTTTTTTCTTTTTTAGTAAATCCGGCTATTTTTCTTCCCAGGTATATATAGCCACGTCACCGGGGTCAATCGTTATCGCAGGCGTATATACATTTGCCGGCACAAGGGTTCCGTCTTTTAAAACTCTTTTCACCGGGTCATCCGCCAGAAATGTAAGTTGCATCGGGCGCTGGAAATCCTTATTAACAATCACCAGGTACCGGTGATCTTCTTTTTTCAACACCGATACGATCGCTTCGCTCTCTCCTGTTTCCAGCACCTTCACAGGCCGGGGCAATTTTGCCATCCTCTTCGTACCGTCAGGTACCTGTTTGCCCGTATGCGCTACGGAAACCAATTTTGCATTCAGAAAAACGCCCGCCAGGTGCTGCAACTCCCGGTTCACCAACTGAATCCGATCATACACGTCGGTACGTTTATCATCCAATCCAATCGGCGCATGATGAAAGTCCCAACTGGAATTAATTCCCGGGTTCCAGTAAGTGAAGTATTGCAATCCCTGCGCGCCATAAGCCAGGTTGCTGTACATCTGCAACCTGATCTCCCCGACCGAGGCTACCGGATAAGCGCCATGCGCAACCGACAGGGCAAAAGCCCAAAACGGCAGGCCGCTCTTTTGCGAAGCCGCCGCGATGATCTCCAGGTTTTTATACCAGCCGGCATTCAGGGTTTTCAAACCGTTTTTCTCCCGCACGGGATAATGATCAAAGGAAATAAAAGGCACGGGTACTTCTTTCAAAAACACCTCCACATGCTCTTCATAAATATCTCTTCCCTCCTGAGGCTGATAACCCTTTTCAAATAACTGCTCCGCATTGGCGTAATTGGGAAACAGGTTGATATAACAGGGATGCTGCTTATCCACCGCCTGTATCCTTTTTATCCAGGTTGCCAGTCCGGGGAAATCTTTCGCATTGGGTTCATCCCTCAGATGGTACCCAAACAGCGCCGGGTGCTTCATCAGCCGCTTCACCGTTTTTTCGGGCTCTGATTTTAATTCCGGACAGGAAGGCATCAGTTTTACGCCGGTTTGCCTGGCAATATCCAGCGCCTTCTCCACCGCCTCCACGCTCGAATAATTTGAGAAATTGATATTAATACCCGATGCTTTCAACTCACCGAAACGCTCAATCGTAGTTTCTCTCTCCGGCACGCCTATCCAGGCTAAAACAGGGATTTCCCCATCGGATTTGATTTTCTCCTGCGCATAAACGCCCGGTTTGGTAATCTGGAATATCACTAAAAATAAAATGCTCCTGTAAATAGCCTGCATGGATTGAAATGATTAGTTGTTATTTTTTATGGGCCCTGCTTTAGTACTACTATGAAACCCGGTTGCGTCGCACACTTCGGGGTTCTGTTCGTTATTGTTCAATAAAAAACAGGAACCCTGTCCGGATACCGGCTTTCAAATCTTTAAAGATAAAGAATCATCAACAATGTTCCTCTTCTATCTATTCCAATTTTTGAACTAATTTCATAACCTGAAAACATTCACTTAATCGCAGGCAAATGTTCTGAACATACGCCTACATAAGGGAGCTTGTTAAAAAAAATTACTGCAATGAAACTTTCCATCATGCGATATCTCGTTTTCATAACCTGCCTGATCCTCCCGGCAACCGCATTTCCCCAACCCAATCCTGAGCTTCCGGTCATCTGGTCTATCGGCAAACCCGATCACACGGGCACTGAATTTGCCCTCGCCCCCGACGGATTCAGGAAATTTGTAGGACGGGACTTCGGCTACGAAGACAAATACTTTTTAATCGGCTATTCCGATGAAAAGAAAGATTTTCCCTATGTCATTCCCGGACCGGTGGATACCTGGGGCGGCACCTGGAGTACTTCGGGATGGCGGATCAACCAGGTAAATATATTGTTCGGCATCACGGATTTCCCTTCCAACGGGGATCACAAATTAATGATCGCGCTTTCAGACTACGCTAAAGAGTTTCTGCCTTTGCTTAAAATTTCCATTAACGGACAGGTAATAAAAGAACAATTAACAGCAGCCGGTTACGATGTGCATACCCAAAGACATCCTTCTTATACGGAGCCGGTGAAAGACTCAGCCTCATTAACGGGCGATTTCAATCATGCCACACCGAAGGCGCTTGAATTCTCCATTGACAAAAACGTACTAAGAAAAGGAGGTAACCGCATCAGCATTGAAGTATTGGAAGGATCATGGATTTTATTTGATTATATACAACTCACCGGCAGCCCGGTAAAACTGGAGAAACCGGAGAAGGTGTTCATCAGGGACGTGAAGGCTGCCGGCTATGAATTATCACAAAACGGGAAAAAAGTACAACCGCTGTTAGTGAACGTAGAACATCTGTCGGGGTTACCGGAAATTGGTGTAGAGTTGGACGGGAAACCCATCTTTAAAGAAAAAGCTGAAAAAGGAAATTATGAATTTGAAGTGCCCATGCCCGCTGTTCTGCAACCTAAACAAAGCCGTTACGTTATAAAAGCGGACGGGAAACCTGTTGCCACGGGAACGATTAAACGCAGCAGGCAACGGTTGCAAACCCCGGCGGATTATGTAGATACCCGGATAGGCTCCGGGCATTCCCGCTGGATGATCGCTCCCGGCCCCTGGATGCCTTTTGGTATGGTAAAACTGAGTCCGGACAATCAGAACTCCGGCTGGCAGGCAGGCTATCAGCCTTCCTTCGAAAGCATCGGCACCTTCAGCCATATCCACGAATGGACGATGGCGGGCCTGGGTATTTTTGCTACTAACGGTACCCTGAAAACGCAGATCGGAGATGAACAGAAACCAGGATCAGGCTACAGATCGGAGATAGATAAAAAAACAGAAGAAGCGCCGATAGGCTATTATAAGGCCCAACTGAAAGACTATGATATAAAAGCGGAGCTTACGGCTTCAACACGTTGCGGTATGCTGCGGTTCACTTTTCCCCAACACCGCGACAGCGCACGTATTTTACTGGACCTGCACATTCCTTCGGAATATGATTATCAATTAAAAAAGATCTATCTGAAAAAGACCGGCAACTATCGTGTGGAAGGGTATGCCCGTCAACTCTCGTCGCACGTATGGAGAGATATCAACCAGGATTATACCGTTCATTTTGTGGTGGAATTTGACCAGCCCATCCAGGCTTCCGGGGGCTGGCTTAACGACCGGGTTTTTTACGGACCAACCATTAACGCGGAAAATATGAAAGACGGAGGGTTCTTTCTCCAGTTCAACGCCAGAACAAACCCGGTAGTTACTATGCGAACCAGTATTTCCCTGGTAAGCCTGGAGAATGCCGCTTTAAATCTGAAAACTGAAATTACCGAACCTTTCGGATGGGACTTTGACGCTGTTCGAAAACATCAAACGGAACAATGGAATAATGTCTTTGATCGCGTTAAAATCACAAGCAGCAACCGGCAGGAAAAAGTGCGTTTTTACAACGCGATGTACCGGTCGCTTTGCAGTCGCACGATCTGGAGTGATGTTAACGGGCAGTGGAGAGGCACCGACGGCAAGGTTCAGCAGATCAATAATCCCGACAATATGGCATTAGGCTGCGATGCTTTCTGGAACACGTTCTGGAACCTGAATCAATACTGGAATCTGGTAACCCCTGAATGGAGCAACCGATGGGTCAATTCCCAACTCGCCATGTATGATGCCTATGGGTGGACTGCAAAAGGTCCTGCAGGCATGAATTACATCCCGGTGATGGTAGCAGAGCACGAAATTCCCATGATGGTGGGCGCCTATCAGATGGGCATTCGTAATTACGACGCATCAAAAATGCTTGAAGCGGCGGTGAAAATGCAAACCACGCCCGGACAAAAAGTATTCAACGGCTACGCCGGCAACCGGGATCTGCTGGCCTATATGGAACACCATTATGTGCCCTCCGACAAAGGACGTTTTTCCAATACCATGGAATATTCGTACGATGACTGGACGGTGGGGCAATTGGCTAAAGCTATGGGAGAGGAGGGATTGTACAAATCATTTAACGATCGCGGCTACTGGTGGAAGAATGCTATGGATGAGGACGGATATTGTCATATGAAACTGAGCAATGGAAATTGGGTTCCCGATTTTGATCCGTTCAGAACAGGAGCCAACCAACATTATGTAGAAGGCAATGCCTGGCAGCTTTCTTTTTTTGTGCCGCAGGACGTACCGGCATTGGTAAATATAATAGGCCGGCAGAAATTTATTGACCGGCTGGAATGGGGCTTCGAAGCCAGTGAACCCTGGCGCTACAATGGTATGAATGATCAGTACTGGGATTACCCGGTAATGCAGGGCAACCAGCAATCCATGCATTTTCCCTTTCTTTTCAATTGGGCGGGCAAACCCTGGTCCACTCAAAAATGGAGCCGCTCGGTAATGGAACGGTATTACGGATATGGTGTCGGCAATGCTTACCTGGGAGATGAAGACCAGGGGCAGATGAGCGCGTGGCTGGTGATGGCAGCGATAGGACTATTCCAGACCGATGGCGGCTGTAGCATCAACCCGGTATATGAAATTGCCAGTCCTTTGTATGAAAAAATTGAAATAGACCTGGGAGGAAGTTTTGGGCGGGGCAAAAAATTTGTGATAGAAGCAAAAGACGCTTCCCGCAGGAATATGTATGTACAAAAAGCGACCCTCAACGGAAAAGAATTGAAGTCCTTCAAATTTCCGGCGTCTGAACTATTAAAAGGCGGCACTTTGGTTTTACAAATGGGACCTGAACCCAATGAGCAATGGGGGATTGGAGAGTAAAAATGTGGAAAATAATCCCACAGAGAAAAAAATAATATCTTCCTTACCGGCAACGGTTAAGGCTTTGTGAAGGCACGGTTTGTAAAATACCCGATCCTTACCGGTATCATAATTGAACCGGCGAAGGTTTAAAGCAACACCCCTCCGTACGACACCACAACCTGCGCCCGGGTATTCATTCTGAGAATAAAAAATAAACAGGACCACACTGTCGGGCAATAGAAATTTCCCTACGGAAGCTGATTTTTTATTTCGCCACCAGGGTCATCGGTGGCAGCGTTACTTTCTTATTGGTGATATCAAAAACCGTAGTAGTATCTTTATAAGCATTGTTGCCCGCATGGTAAGCTACGTTATAAGTACCCAATTCCAACCCTCTTATTTTAAAATAGCCGCTGTTGTCGGGCAGGGCGGAGGCCGTATCTTCGTTGTTATATACACTCACCATTACAGACGCTTCGGCAGGGAAAGCATAGCCTTCCAGTTCAAGCGAACGGTCTGCAGGCAAAGTCCTTAAGTAAGGGAATAACACATACTGACCTTCCGGTTTTTTGATGGATCGTCCCAGGTCAAAATCAAGAAAAACAGCCATGCTGCCATCGTTATTCCGTACGCGGCTTTCTTCCAGTACATCAATATAAATATGATGATTGGTTGAGTCATCCTGCAATTTCAGTGGAAGCGGCGTATTGGCTTTAACAACATAGTTATCGTTTCCAAGCGCCACTCTTATTTTTCGAACGGTTCCCGACACCTCCACCGAACCAAGCAACATATCCAAACCATTTCTCAATTTCAGCAGATCGTAAACACCGGGCGTAAAATCAAGCGCCATCCATCTCCCAAATTGATCACTGTCGCCCACCGGAACGCCACCGTGCCACAGCGTGGTGCCGGATGCACCCAGGCTGTCGTTATTGCTATTCTTATCCCCGAGCGCTATCTGCAACTCATCCCCGGTATTGTTTGCGTCTATCTTCACCTCTACCGAATGAATGTCAACATTTACTTCCTCTAAGTCTGCAGGATTGTCGGTAAGATATACCGACAGCAAATGAGAAGCAGGGTTTTGTACCTGGTCGTTGCCTTTGTTACAACCTAAAACAAATAAAGTAACAACGGTTAGAACCGGGAAGATCAGCTTTTGCATGTCATTATCATTTTAATTTTCGCCCGCCTCCCTAATATTTTTTCCCGGCCGGCGAGAGGTCTTTATAAACAGAACGTTCAATCGAAGTTTTTTGTATGTGACATCATTTTTTTGCAAAGTAATACCGTTTATTGCCCTTCTTATACCGGGACCGGGAAATAAATTGGGTGCAATTAAAACCCGGTTTTGATTTTCTTCACCGTGTCAATCGTGTAATCAATCTCTTCCCCCGTGGTAAATCTTCCCAGCCCAAACCGGATAGCGCTTTCAGCTATATCATCTTCAAGCCCCATGGCCTTCAAAACAAAAGATGGCTCGGGATTGGCGGAAGTACAAGCCGAGCCTGAAGAAACGGCAATCGTGCGGTTAACTTCGGAAAGCAATTGTTTGCCCGGTACTCCTGCAAAAGATAAATTGGTCACGTTAGGCAAACGATGGCTCGTGTTGCCATTGATCAGCACCCCACTTAATTTCGCTAATTCACTTTCTAATTTATTCCTAAGGTCTCTTATCCGCTGTGATTCCCCGCTCATCTGCCGCTCACATAAACGGCAGGCCTCCCCTAACCCTACAATACCCGGGACATTCAGGGTGCCGCTGCGCATTCCTTTTTCATGACCGCCGCCGTCAATCTGTGACATTAACCGCACCCGGGGGTTTTTCCTCCTGACATACAGGGCGCCCACCCCTTTAGGTCCGTAAATTTTATGCGCTGAAAGACAGAGCAGATCAATCCCATATTCCTGTACATCTATTGGTATCTTACCGGCGGCCTGAGTGGCATCGGTAAAAAAAAGAATATTGCTTTTCTTTGCTAAAGAGCCGATATCCTTAACCGACTGTATCACTCCGGTTTCGTTATTAGCCAACATTATACTGATCAGAATGGTATCGGAACGAATGGCAGACTGCAAATCGCTTAGCTTGATGGTACCGTCTGCCTGTACCGGAAGATAGGTGACCTCAGCGCCCGATTTTTCCAGGTGTTTACAAGTGTCCAAAACGGCCTTATGCTCTGTAACACAGGTGATGATGTGTTTTCCCTTACCCTGGTACATTTCGTAACCACCCTTCAAAGCAAGGTTGATCGCTTCGGTGGAACCGGAAGTGAAAATAATTTCAGAAGGTTCTGCACAGATTAATTGAGCCACCTGCTCTCGTGCCTGTTTCACCGCTTCCTCAGCCGTCCACCCAAAACTATGGGTATGGCTGGCTGCATTACCAAAACGCTCTTTGAAATAGGGCAACATAGCCTCTAACACTTCCGGATCAACCGGGGTAGTAGCATTGTTGTCTAAATATATGGGTAGCTTCAACATGATTCAGGACAATTGGACACATCCAAAATTAGTTGAAATAAAAAGAATGGGGGAAGGAAAAAATGTGTTGGGTGCATCCCATATTTTCGCAGGCGGGTGTGACACCCGCCTGTAGAACTCACTACCGGTCGGTGTCCCACCGACCGGAATGCCACAGGTGGAGCGAAAATATGTGATGCACCCAATGCGTTGCCCTGAAGAATGGAAGGGCAAAAATCTGAGAAAATATGATGGGTCTCCCTTTTCTTCCGACTTATTCCGAAGTCCGGGAATCTTATAATTCGTTTTGTTTTCCTGTCATTTCATTTCAGCAACATTCCATCGGCTTTCTAATTTTCTTAATTCTTTGCGTGTACCGGAATGGTAGAAGTATCTTTTGGCGGATTGCGGCCGGTAACGGGATATTGTTCCAGCGTGAGTACCTGCCCGCTGATCGGGCCGCTCTCGTCAGACAGGAAATAAACGGCAGCAGCGGCAATTTCAGCCGGCCAAATGATGCGTCCGGCGGGGGCATATACATTGGGCAGGTCTTTATACCAATCGTCATCCAGTCCATGCTCACGTTTACGGATAGCCTCATTTTCCGTAAGCACCCAGCCCGGATTGATTTGATTCACCCTTACGCCATCTTCCCTGAACAGGGTATCGCCTAAATTTTGCGTAAGGGTCATTAAGGCACCTTTGGATACGCTGTAAGCCATCAGGTTGGGTTCACCGCTGAACGCATTTACAGAACCTATATTAAGCACGCAGCCTTTTTGCCGGCGTAAATGAGGCAGCGCCGCCCTGATCAGGGCATAGGGGGCAATGGTATTGATCTCCAGTACTTTCCTCAACAAATTAAGATCAGTGGTATGGATATTCGAAGAAGTCACCACTGCTGCATTATTGACCACCGCATCTAACTGTCCAAATTGACGGATTGCCAGATCCACCAGGCGCTGCGGAGCTCCTTCGGTACCGATATCTTCTATCTGCAAGACGGCTTTATCAGCGCCCAGCTCAGCCACCACGGCTTCACCCCATTCTTTTTCCAATCCATGGATCACCACCCTGGCGCCTTCCTGAACACACCGCTGCGCAATGGCTTTGCCAATCCCCGTACAACTACCGGTTATGATAATGACTTTGTTTTGTAAACGCATAAATTAATTTGAAATTTCAAATTTGAAATTTGAAATCATTATACAGGTTTCAACACACTTTTCACCACTTCACCTTTGTGCATTTTCTCAAAGGCTTCGTGCCATTCGGTTACGGGCCATACACCGCCAATGATGGGTTTCACGTCCAGCTGACCGCTGGCGAGTAAGGCAATCACTCTTTCCCATACCGGCCAATTATGACTGAAACTCCCCTGCAGAGTTACATTTTTTTGTACCAGCGGGTCAAGGGAAAATCCCAACGGCTGTGGCCCCCATCCTACTTTTGCAATATGTCCTTTAGGACGAACCAATTGCAGCGCTATCTTCAGGGTAGCGCTTGCTCCCGCGGCATCAATCACGCAATCTGCGCCTAACCCATCCCGTTGGTTTGCCCAGGAAGCGGCATCTCCGACGATGGCTTCGCAACCATATTGTTTAGCAATTTCCAGGCGATGCCGGTCGGCTTCCAGGCCGACGATAGCTACTTCGGCGCCACAGAGCCGGGCCATGGCAGCGCATAAAATACCGATCGTACCCGGGCCGAGAACAATTACCCTGTCGCCGGGTTTAAGCCGGGTATTCTCCACCACCGCATTGAAAGCCACACAACAGGGCTCGGTTAAACAAGCTTGTTCAAAAGCCAGTTGATCCGGCACCCGGTGCAAACAACGCGCCGGCACTCGGACATACTTCGTCATGGCCCCATTAACGCCGTATCCAAAACCTTTTCTCGAAGGATCTAAATTATATAGGCCACTTCGGGTCATCGCGCTGTTAGGGTCAATAACGGCGGCGGTTTCACTCACCACCCGGTCTCCTTCTTTCCACCCGGTTACCCTGCTGCCTAAGGCAACAATATGTCCGCCGAATTCGTGACCTAACACCACCGGGTAATTGACATGCCAGCTGTGATCTGCGGTCCATTGGTGCAAATCGCTGCCGCAAACGCCCACATTGGCGACCTCTAATAAAACATCTTCTTCCCCAATCTCCGGCTTTTCGATTTCCCGGATCTCCACCGATCCTTTTTCCGGAGCATAATTAACTACTGCTGCTGATTTCATATAACGAGTGAAATTTGATATTTGAAATTCGGTAATGTTGTTTAATAGGTGTCAGGTTGCAGGTTTGAGGTTTCAGGTATGAGGCAAAAGTGAGTCTGAGGGAATCTTAAACGACAAGCCACAGACTGCTACGAAGCCCATCTCAAATCTTAAATCTCAAATTTCCCCATACGCGTGTACCTTTTCACAGATCAGGCGAAGGGAACTTTCCAGGTCACCGTCGGCCGTCTTAAATGCGTCTGCATCAATCGTCAACGGCGCTCCCAACACCACTAACGGCGCCCCGTAGGCGGGACACTGAATAGCCTGTTCCAGGCTTAATCCGCCCACTGCCTGTACCGGCACCTTCACCGCCTGCACCACTTCCTTCAACTGGTCCAGCGGGCTGGGCATACGTTTTCCCTGTGCGGCTATACCACGCCTTTCATCATACCCGATATGATGGATGACATAATCACATCCCAGGTCTTCCAGCCATTTTGCCGCTGCTACCATATCCTCGCTTCCCAGGTTATCTCCCATCACTTTCGCACCAAAGTCTTTACCGGCCTGTACCACACATTTAATCGTTTCTTCGTGGGCTCTTGCCATCACCACCACATGCGTGGCGCCGGCTTTAGCCATCATTTCAGCTTCCAGGTAGCCTCCATCCATCGTTTTAAGGTCGGCTACAATGGGTATCCCGGGAAAGGCTTCGCGCAATTTGCGCACGCCATGCAAGCCCTCCGCTAAAATAAGCGGCGTACCGGCTTCCAGCCAGTCCACCCCGGCACGCATAGCAAGCGCCGCCGTTTCAAGCGCTTCATCAATATTGGTAAGGTCTAGGGATATCTGAACAATAGGTTTCATTGAATTGTATTTAACTCGTTTTCTTAATTAAAAATGTTTCCAAAAGTAGGCATTTTTTAAAGAGTAGATTTTAATACATGCATACTCATTATTTTTTATGCCACCGCTTTTTCCGTTCTGAACATACGGTAAGCCAGGATAGTGCTTATCAGCATGAGTACGGCGCCTAAAAGAAAAGGCGCTCCGGGGAAATATACCGGCGCTCCCTTTTGGGTAAAATAAGCAAACAGGTTGGTCATTACCGGCGGACCAATAATAGTGGTTACACTCATAAGACTGGTTAATGCACCCTGTAACTCCCCCTGTTCATTCGGCGGCACATGATTGGAGATAACAGCCTGCAAGGCCGGACCGCAAATGCCACCGAGACAATACGGGATCAAAAAAGCAAACATCATCCAGCCCTGCGAGGCAAATGCAAACAATACCAGCCCGAAGCTGTATAAGGCCAGACCGATATAAATACTTTTTTCATTCCCCAGCCTGGGATTCACAATGCGGATCAATCCGCCCTGCACCAGTCCTACCAGGAGCCCCACCACCCCCAGTGAAATTCCCACCATTCTTTCATCCCATTTAAATTTTTCCATGTTAAAGAAAGCCCAGGTACTTTGCACGGAATGTGCCGCTATATAGATCAACATCAACGAAGCGATGAGTCCGCCAAGCGCGGGGTATTTCCGCAAATGCATCAATGACCCCATGGGATTGGCGCGCTTCCAGGCAAAATTGCGCCGGTGGGCTTTATCCAGCGATTCGGGAAGCACAAAATAACCATACAGCCAGTTCAGCAGTGATAAGCCGGCAGCGGCAATGAACGGAACCCTTGAGCCGAGGCTGCCCAGGAGTCCGCCAACGACCGGACCTATAATAAAACCCAGACCGAACGCAGCACCGATCATGCCAAAATTTTTGGCCCGCTCTGCCGGGGCGCTGATATCGGCAATATAAGCGGTGGCGGTGGTGAAACTGGCGCCGGTAATACCCGCAATGATCCTCCCCACAAACAACCAGCCGATAGTAGGCGCGATGGCAATAAGAATATAATCAATGCCAAAGCCGAAAAGGGAGAACAACAATACCGGCCGTCTTCCATAGCGATCGCTGAGATTGCCCAGGATAGGCGCACATAAAAACTGCATGAAGGCAAAAGCAAAGGTAAGCCAGCCGCCCCAGCGCGATGCTGCGCTCAGATCGCCGTGGATCAGCTCTTCAATGAGTACCGGCATTACCGGGATGATGATCCCAAAACCAATCACATCCAGCAACAGCGTAATGAATATAAATCCGAGGGCTGCTTTTTTAGAAAAAGGCATATATTAATTTGAAAATGTGGAAATTTGAAAATTTGAAAATGAAGAGAAGGGATATAAGAATGGGCAACACCTTTGGATTTGAAATTTGAAATTTGAGATTTGAAATCCGCCCACTTCAGGCAGGTTTATTGGGTGCCTGGTGCTTTCAAGGTATCAGCCATCAGCCGTGAGCTATCAGCCATCAGCCATGAGCCTTTAGCTATGCAACCCGCACCCTGAGACACTGCAACCTGATACCTCAAACCTCAAACCTCACCTCACCAATCTCCCAACTCCTGCACTCCATGCCCGTATTTCGCTTCATGAGCCAACAGCCATTTTTTTCTCCATAACCCTCCTCCATATCCTACCAGGCTGCCATTGGAACCAATTACCCGATGGCAGGGCACCACGATATTCAACCGGTTCCTGCCATTGGTGGTGCCAACGGCACGGATCGCTTTTTTGTTCCCTATTCTTCCGGACAATTCAAGATAGGAAATGGTTTTCCCGTACGGTATATCCACCAATGCAGCCCATACCTTTTGTTGGAAATCGGTTCCTGTCTGACTGAATGGAAAATCAAATACCCGGCGGCCACCGCTAAAATATTCATCCAGCTGGGCAACACAAAGGCTGCCAATCCCTTCCGGATCAGCCTCCTTTTTCTCCCCATCCGGAACTTGCAACCCTTCCGTCTCGTCTATATATAAAATAGTACGGACTCCTCCGGGGTCACTCTTTACCTCTATAATACCTATCGGGGAATGATAGTAATTTACAGATAGATTCTCCTCCATTGTAACCAAATGATTCTTGCCTATGAAGCGGCAAAATTAAAACAAATCTCATCCCATTCTGTTATCAATCTTAAAAAGCCGTATTATTGGGGAACTGAATATACCGGCAGCATAATCGGGGAAGGCGTATCATCACCCGTACAAAATCACATCTTCTGTAAAGCCTTCTCAAACGTATGTATGTTGCGGGATGTGAAAGCATTTTTCAGGCTTTTTCTGCCTAATATCTTTCCGAAGATAGAATCCGTTGTATTTCCTCTGGGTACTTTCCAATAGAAATTTTTTGCTATGATCTGTGCCTCCTCACCCGTTGATTTTTCCGTCTTTTCGAACTCCTTTAATAATATTTTTTCAATTTCGTCTGTACCTGTAAATCCATAAACATGAAATGCAGGATCAGCAGGAAAAGGGTTATTATTGACAATAGTGGCAACCTCATCTTTGTCTTTTATAAACAGAAATGCTTCATAGTTAAAATGTGCCGACATGGCTTTTTCCAGCAATGGCTTTAATTCACTCTTTTCTTTTTCTGAACTGAACAGGATATTGCCGGATGCCAAAATGGACGATACCTGCTTCATTCCGGCGCTCTCAAAGATCATACACACATCCGCCATTTTCATATTGATGCCGCCCACATTCACACCCCGAAGAAAAGCGCAATAGCTCTTTTTCACCGCATTGTTCCTGAGACTCATTTTTCCTGTTTTTCAATGTTTCCAATACTTTGCCCCATTCGTCAAACCGCGCTTCCCGGATCTCCCTGAATTGGTTTAGCCATTGGGCAATTTCTTTCATCTTATTTACCTCAAGCTGATAGTAAATTTCTCTGCCTTAATTTTTGCCAGGCGGAAAATTTCATGGAAAGGTACAGGGTTTTTATTACCTGCCGTTTTAGTCGTCTAATCCCTTGTTATCAAGTATCTTAGGAATGTATCTCTCAATCCGCTCCATTCTCGTTTTGCTTTGTTTGGCAGAAGAAAAATATAAAAGATAGCCCCTTTGCCTGCCGGGCGTTAAGCCGGAAAAAGTGGTTTTTAATTCGGGCATTCCGTCCAATACGGTTTTGAACTCTGTGGGCATTTCAAATTCAGGGGTCGTTTTCATTTCAACTTTCAAACCGGCTTTGTCGTTCCGAATGGCTTCTTTGATATAAGCCTTGATCGTTGATTACTATTTTATTTTGTTTGCGATTTCCTGGAGCCTGTTGTGTGCCATATTGATACCATAAGCAAAAGGGAGCTTTAACTGTTCCGCCCGGTGTTTCACCGATCTGTAGATTATTTGCATGGTCAGTTTACTCGTATCGTCGGTAAGTTTTTCAAATTCCAGAAACTCAAGCTGAACGCCAATCGGCATATTTTCCATTTCAAATGTTCGTATAATTTTCTGATCCCGGATAAATTCGTGAATGGTTCCGTTGGCGCGAAATACAGCTTTCCCGTTATGCGTGGTTTCAAACGCATAAGAACCATGTTTTTTATTCTCCATTTTCAAAACCTTCGTTCCCATCCATTGCTCAATAAGGTCAGCTTCCTCGTGTGCTTTAAAAAGCATCTTCAGGGGCAAATCAAATTCCCTGGTAATGATAATCTCCTGTCTGCCGTCTTCGGCAATTACTTTTGTTTTTTGTTCCATTTTATTTATTAATTTATTATCTGCGTTTTTAAAGGTATCAATGCCGCTTAGTGCCTTTTTTTTGTTCTTTCATAACAGCTTCTAACTTATTAAACCGCGTGTCCCACATTTGGCGGAACGGTTCGATAAAATCCGCTACTTCTTTCATTTTATTTGCATTGATGTGATAATAGATTTCTCTTCCGCTTTGTTCCTGGGTAAGCAATTCGCATTCGGTGAGTATTTGTAAGTGCTTTGAAACAGTTGGCCGGGCCGTATCAAAGTTTGACGCAATAGCGCCTGCTGTCAATGATTGCGTTGCTACCAGTAGAAGTATTGCCCGCCTCGTTGGGTCGGCAATAGCTTGAAAAACATCTCGTCTTAAATTCATCATGTAGTCATTTGACTACAAATATACAGGTAGTCATTTAACTACACAAATATTTTTTGGAAATTTATAAAAAGGAAAAACTATGGATATTGTCGGCGCAGCGCTGCGGGAAAATCAGTGGCGGCCCCGCGCCTTACATCACGCAAGGCATAAGATACATAACGCGCTAAAAATAATGAGGTCAAAACCTTTCATTCCAATTAAATGTGTGGTACACAAACCACCACCGAAAAACGATGAACTCTTTACAGATTAAAACTATTTAATACCCAGTGATAACCCAAATTCCAGGCTCCTGGAATTCCATTTGTATTTTGAACTGACGTTGTTTATATTGGTAAGTCCCCGTGTAAACCTGCCAAATATTCCTGCTCTTCCAACAGTTGCCTGAACACCTCCCAATATTCCGATATTTGTATTCTTAAAACCCTTTACTCCATCTTTTCTCAAATTTTCATCCTCAAAAACAGTTACCCCAAACTGAGGACCAGCCAATAGGCTAATCCATGGCATGATATCATAACGCAACAACAACGGAACATTCAGATTAGCAAGACGAATATCCTTATCAGCGCCTACTCTTCCAACATCATTTTTGTAATACTTATCAAAGTCTTCACTTTTCAAATAATTGTATTGAGTCAGTGACAATTCGGGTTGAAGTTTGATTTTTGGAGCAACGGCATAATTTATCCAAACTCCTCCGCCATACCCAAGATTCAATTCGTTTTTTATACCGTTGCCTTGTATGGTTGAGTAATTAACATCCACTTTCACCCCATAATGCAAGTCTTGTGACAGGCTAATCCGGGAAGAGAAAAATATGAATGTCATAATCGCAATGAGTTTTGAAACCTGCGTCATAGTATTTCGATTTTAAAAAGCAATAATATTCAGCAAGGCTGTTAGCATATTGTTATTATGGCTTACCCATTTAACTTTCTATACCAACATTATTTTTTCAACTACGAAAATATATCTGACTCCTTCCGGTAAAAATTCTGCCGATCGGGAACAATTGTTTTTTTGCTCACGCTTTCGCGGCTGGTATAATTACGCAATAGATATTTCAGCGGGATGCAAAACAGAAAAAGAGGCCTGCATATGCCCGCCTGGTTAGGATAATGCACAACCGCCTTTGAACCGGGAAAAACCCGGGGATAAATGAATCTACGAACGAATTTGTGCGGAAATGCCAACGATGGAAGCGCCGTCCCTGACCGGCTATTATACCGGGGAGAAAAAATATTACCGAAAAAAGTGGAGCTGCAGGGATTCGAACCCTGGTCCAAACAAATCCGCCATACGCTTTCTACATGCTTATCTGATGATTATTTGTCGGGGATGAACAGGACATCAACATACCGATCCATCCCTTAGCTGAATAGTCTTTTGTTATGATCACAGCCTTTCACAACAGCATTCCGTTTCCTTTTTAAGTCGGCGGCGGCCCTTGGTAACAGACAAACCCGGACGGCGGCCCAAATGACTAACTAATCACTGATTAGGCAGCCATGGCATACTGTGTATTGCCATTTAAATTGTTGAGTATTCAGATTAAGGTGCTAATTATTCAACGCACCGCATGCTTACACGTACAAAGAACTTTGCTGTCAAAACCGGTCAGCCCCGATTAAATGGGATAATATGAAAATAGTGATCTTTTCCTTATCCATTCATTCAAACGTACAAAGTTATGAAAAGATCATCAAACCACAATCCGGTGATTGTATTTTGTATTCCAAATAAAACGGGGCAGGCGCGCCCCGGAAACGAGGAATATACATCAAAGTGCTTAACCGGATATTCTGAGGTTGGAAACCCCGGGCTAAAAAGTCGAGGTATCCTGTGTTTGCGTGCGCGTCCACTGAGCTAATTTGAAGCAAAAAAAAAAGAGGCGTAGCCCCGAAAAATATTGTAAAAACAGGATTTCAACCCGTTTGAAAACAACGAATGCAGCCATAGATGGACCCGCCCGCAGCAAACTTCAAACTTCCAAACCAAAAACAAAAAACTAAAAACCCAAAACTATCCTATTCCTCATTTTTTCCCGTCGGGACCTCTTCCTTCGGCTTCCAGCATCCGCATTTCTTTCACATCCTGCAAAAATTCGGACGCAAAAATAAAATCATTGAGCTTTTTACTCTTGCTGTAAATAATCTGTTTATTACTCCCCTCCCATTCCTTTTCGCCCTGGTGCATATAAATAATGTGATCGCCGATTTCCATAACACTGTTCATATCATGGGTATTAACAATGGTCGTCATATTAAACTCTTTGGTCACTTCATAGATGAGCTTATCAATCACCAGTGAAGTCTGCGGATCCAATCCGGAATTGGGCTCGTCACAAAAAAGATACTTAGGGTTCAATACGATAGCACGAGCAATCCCGACCCGCTTTTTCATACCGCCGCTGATCTCTGCGGGGAATTTCTTGTTGGCGTCTTTCAGATTTACCCGCTCCAATACTTCATTTACCCTTTTCATCTTTTCCGAATACGTCATACGGGTAAACATATCAAGAGGGAATTTCACATTTTGCGCTACCGTCTGGCTGTCAAACAAAGCAGACCCCTGGAACAGCATACCAATCTGCTGGCGTAATTCTTTTCGTTCGTCATCTTCCATAGCGGTGAAGTTTTTCCCATCATACAATACTTCACCACCGTCCGGCTCAAACAAACCCACCAGGCATTTCATCAAAACAGTTTTCCCGCTGCCGCTGGCGCCAATGATCAAATTGGCCTTCCCCGGTTCCATCACCGCGCTTACACTGTTGATGACCACCTTTTCACCAAAACTTTTCTTCAAATCTCTTATCTCGATCATAAGCTATTTCATTTATAAAAGTAAGGCCGCCAGCACATAATCCGCAAAGAGTATCATAATACAACTGGTAACCACCGCCGTAGTGCTGGCTTTCCCGATCTCCAGGGCACCTCCCTGGACAAAATAACCAAAATAAGCCGGAATACTGGAAATAATGAAAGCGAAGGTGTATGATTTATATAAGGCGAAAGCGACATTAAAAGGCAGGAAGCCACTCAACAAACCTCCGTCAAATTCCTCCGGAGACAATATTCCCGACAGGGTTCCGGCTAAACGACCACCCCATATACCCAAAACCCCGGCGATGATCACCAGCAACGGGATCATAATTAACGAAGCGAGTATCTTTGGCATCACCAGGTAAGCTTTGGTATTAATACCCATGATCTCCAGGGCATCAATCTGCTCACTTACCCTCATATTCCCTAATTCACTTGCAATTTTACTGCCCACCACCCCCGCCAGCACAATACAGGTAATAGTGGGAGCAAATTCAAGGATCACCGTATCGCGTACGATCTGGGCAATCGTGGACTTCGGTATGAGGTTGCTCACCAACTGATATGCTGTTTGCAAGGTAGAAACTGCGCCGATAAACAAAGCCACGATCATTACAATGCCTAAGGATCCTATGCCTATATCCGAACACTGGTGCATCAGCTCCTTCCAGTACATCCGCCAGTTTTCGGGGCGGGTGAACATCCCTTTAATCATTAAGATATAGCGACCAAAATGGTTAAAAAAATTCATGAAGGCTTTTTAAAAATGAAGCAAAGATACCTGTGTTCTTTATCATTTCTTATATAAATGTGTTACTACCAGTTCCCTGAGCTGGATACGCAGCACTTCTGCCATACTATGACAATGCAAAAATTTTTCATTCCCAAAATACTGTGCCAGTTCTTTCGTCAACTGTTTGATCTTCGCCGGAGGCGCCAGGATATCCTGGTCAACAGAATCCTTTAAATCGCGTAGCCTGTGCCTCTGCGCTTTGATGCGTTTAAACAATTGCGCCCGTTCTTCCTGCCGGTATTGTTCTATCACCTCGGCATTCAAATGCCGCTGCACCATTTCTACAAAAACCCTGTTTTCTTTGAAAAATTGTGGTAAATAAAAATTTTTCCGCCCCTCGTACGACTGCTGGTCAAAGTCTATAGCACGGATGCAGAACTGCACGTCGTCAAAATCCTGCGTAATATCGAACACAAAATTATAGCTGCGCATGTCGCCCAATAACCTGGCAAAACAACGCTCATTAAACTTTACGAACTCTTTGGCGATGCGGATGGGATTAAAATCGGGATGATTGAGAAATTCTTCTATGAACATATCGCCGGGCACACCCGCAATATGCTCTTCAATTAAGGTATCATTATCCACCAGGTAATTAATGTAATAAGGCGACAGCAAATGCTCCAGTTCCAATCCTAAAATACGGGAAGCATCGGCTTTTTTTATATACAAATAACTGTACACATCATTGTAGCTGTTCACCACTTTTACACGAAAAGGCTGTGAGTTACCAAACACGCAAAAATCTATTTTTTCCACATGCAAATGATCTTCCGCCTGGTTGGGACCCGCAGCCTTGATGAGAGAATACACCCGGATCAACGACTGGTAGATTTCCGGGGTGAGCGAGTGGTGATAAAAAACCGTCTCCCACAAAGTGTCCTGTCCTTTTTTATTATAACAGGGCATGGTGCCTTCAAAATGAGTTAAGGACTCATACGAAATGGGCAACTGTATCTCCCTGCCATAGCGCTTCAGGTATTTTTTAAATGACTTGCTAACGGGATATACATCCTTTTTCCGCGAAATCCGGTTTTGATATTCCTCACTCATTTTTTTCCTCCTGTTTTTGATTTCACCGCTTCTTTCTTCCTGGTAAACGTGCCGTCAAAAGCACATTGAATACCCCGGAAACTACCGCAACCCTGCTCTTCAGACACGGATACCTTATTGCCCGAAAATGACAACCGCAACATGCAGGTTCCTCCCACCTGTTTAAATTGGGCTACACCCGGTTTTATCAACACCGCCTCTCCTTTCAGCTCGCCTGTGCATTGCTCTCCGCTTTCAATATGGATAAAGAAAAGGATATTCTTCCCGTTTTTTGCATCCCTCACCGACACAAAATTCTTTTTGTCACGCAGATAGTCGCCCGACAATTTATGTCTTTTGGGAAAAGTATCTATAGGATTGTACACCTCTTTGGGGATCACCGGCTCATTCGATTCAATCTTTATCAGGTTAAATACGCCGGCCGAATTATAAACATAAGCATTCAGCTTATAATATTCCTGTCCTTTTGTACCCCTGTACCTTTCGGTGGTGGTAATAATATACTTTTTATCTATACTGCCATCCAGATAGGTTTTGCGCGCGGGATTGTTATTTACCAGGGGCATGGCCGCCCTGAAATTATCATCTTTGTCAAAACATAATACATAAGCCATCTGCCTCGCCTGGGTAGCGCTTTTAACCAGAAGATAAGTCTCTGCACCTTTATTTACAATCTTTCCCATTGCATAAAACTTAGGCTGGTCGTTTTTCTTATAATCCTTACTGTACACGCTGTCCGGAACAAATTGCCTCAATATTTTAGGGCTGATCAGCAACGAATCCGGCAACTTCCTGCTGATCTGCCTGTCGGCTATGGTATAGGGAAGAGGCAACTCCCGGAAAAACTCAATAAAATCCCCGATGTTCACCACATCCTCGCCGGAAAGATTCTTCTTCCTGGTGCTGCAGGCCAGCAAAACAGCCGATGCAATACATATGATAAAATACTTCCGCATGATACCGGATTTCTCTATGTAAAATATATTTTTTTAACGCTTCCGCTTTGTTAAATCCCGCACAGGGTGTATCCAAATTTTTAATTCGCCGTCCCGCCCCCATCCTTCAAAATGCCGGAGTTGAAAGATAAATCTATTTTTAATTTCAAAAAAATGAAATTAATTTTTAGCTTTGTCTAAAAATATAATCTGAAAACAGTGAACTATTCTACCAGTGAGGAGGATTACATCAAAGCCATTTACCGTTTGCAGGAAAACCAGTCAACCGTAGGCACCAATGAGCTGGCAGCGGAGCTGAAAACCAAACCGGCATCCATCACGGACATGCTGAAAAAACTGAAGGCGAAAAAGCTCCTCCACTACCAGCCTTACAGGGGTTTCCGGCTCAATGAGGAAGGTACAAAAGTGGCGCTTACCATCATCCGGCGACACCGGCTTTGGGAATATTTCCTTTCAGAAAAATTAAAATTCGGGTGGAATGAAGTGCACGACATCGCGGAAGAACTGGAACACGTAGGAAGCCATACGCTGATTGAGCGCCTGGATAAATACCTGGGGTTCCCCCGCTTCGATCCGCACGGCGATCCCATCCCCGACCCGGCAGGAAAATTGCAGGTGGTGGATCAGATAAAATTGACGGAACTGCCCTTGGATGTGAAAGCAAAAGTGAGTGGCGTGACCGACCAGTCGGCCAACATGCTTGAATTACTGAAACACCGGCATATCGCCATCGGCACCAGTATAGTAGTGAAGAAAAAGTTCGACTTCGATCAATCGGTAGAAATTAAAACAGACCGGAATTCCCCATTTACCATCAGCGAGCAGGCCGCTAAAAATATTTACGTTCAATATGAACCCAGATCATAAGTCACACCGTTCCCTGAGCGAAGTACATGAAAGCATAGACACCACCCGTTTGAAACATAAATCGGGATGGAGAAAAGCGATGGCTTTTTTAGGTCCGGCTTACCTGGTAGGCGTGGGGTATATGGATCCAGGCAACTGGGCCACCGACCTGGCAGGAGGAAGTAAATTTGGATACACCCTGATATGGGTTTTGCTGATGAGCAACCTGATGGCGTTGCTGCTCCAAAGCCTTTCGGCCCGGCTGGGCATTGTACGCGGCAGAGACCTGGCACAAGCCAACCGGGAAAGTTATCCCAGGTACATCAACTTCATCCTATACATTCTGGCGGAAATAGCCATTGCGGCAACCGACCTTGCCGAAGTATTAGGGATGGCGATAGGGCTGAACCTGCTGACGGGAATATCGCTGATGTGGGCCGTAGGCATTACCGTTTTCGACACTTTTATATTATTGTTTTTGCAGCGGATGGGCATGCGGGTGATGGAGGCTTTTATCATTGCCCTGATCGCTATCATCGGTATTTCTTTCCTCATAGAAATATGGCTGGCCCGTCCGGATATAACGGAAGTTGCCACGGGTTTTATCCCCAGGTTGCCCAACAACGAAGCCTTATACATTGCCATAGGCATCATCGGCGCCACCGTAATGCCACACAACCTATACCTGCATTCTTCCCTGGTTCAAACCCGGAAAATACAAAGAGACGATAAAAGCATCCGGTATGCATTAAAAATTAATACCATTGACAGCACCATCGCATTGAACCTTGCCTTCCTGGTGAATGCGGCTATACTAATTTTAGCAGCAGCCACTTTTTTCAAAACCGGTCGCAATGACGTGGCCCGCCTGGAAGAAGCCCACCAGCTTTTATCTCCCCTGTTGGGAAGCAATATAGCCTCAACGGCTTTTGCTATAGCCTTGATCGCAGCCGGGCAAAGTTCAACGGTAACCGGCACCCTCGCCGGCCAGATAGTGATGGAGGGTTATCTCCGGCTCCGTATCAACCCTTTATTACGGCGTTTGATCACCCGGCTTATAGCCATTGTACCGGCATTGATCGTAATTGGGATCTATGGCAATGAAGAATTAGACGAGCTGCTGATCCTCAGCCAGGTTATCTTAAGTCTTCAGCTCGGTTTTGCCGTTATCCCGCTGATCCATTTTGTGAGCGATAAAAAAACGATGGGGAAATTTGCCATTAAACCGATTACGCAGATCCTCTCCTGGGGCGTAGCCGCCATCTTAGTTTACCTCAATATAAAAATGGTGATAGATGAAGTATATGGCTTCTTTGAAGAAGGAAACAATGTCTTCTGGAAAATGAGTTTGGTTGCGCTCGGTATCTTTTTCCTGGTTCTTTTACTCTATATCACCCTGAGACCATTATTCTCAAAAATAACAAAACCCGCGTCCCTTACGGTACACCCCGATATGACAGAAAGCATTGACCTGAAAGTTCCTCAATTCAGCAAAATTGCGATCGCCCTTGATTTCAGCAAAAACGACAGCAAACTGATCTCTTATGCGATTGCCCAGGGCGGTACAAAAGCCACCTACCTGCTGATCCATGTTGTGGAGAGTGTATCCGCAAGATTGCTGGGCCGGCACAGCGATGATCATGAAACCAAGGAGGATGAGAAAAGACTATCAGCCTATAAAGAACTGCTGAGCGCCAAAGGATACCGGGCGGAAACAGGCCTGGGATTTTATAGAAGAGCGGGCGAGATTGTGCGGATAACCAAAGAACAGGAAGCCGACTTATTGGTGATCGGGGCTCACGGACATGCCGGGATACAGGATTTTATACACGGACAAACCATTGACACGGTCAGGCACAATTTGAAGATCCCGGTGCTGGTGGTGAATGTGTGAGGGATTTGAAATTTGAGATTTAAGATTTAAGATTTGAAATTGGTGGAAGATACGGGGGATTGATGACGGAAGACTTGAGATTGACGGGAAGTTGATTTCAGACTGATATAAGATTTCAGATGGAAGGATTGCACTTGTCTTCCGGATCATTCAACAGTTTTTTCCCCATACTTATACTTTTAGAACGCGGATGATACCGGCACCACTGATCTCCACATATACTATCCGCGATTATCCGCCTGATCCGTGTTATCAGCGTTCCATATCCGGGAAACGATTTTGCTCTTTTTCAGCACTTAGAATATTAATCATCCCTCCCACAGCTATATCCGATAATTTTTGTAATTTCAAATCACTAAACAAGCTAACCTTTGCTATGCTCACAAAAACCTTCGGAAGCGCTGTATATGGAGTGGAAGCGCTTCCTATCACGGTAGAAGTACACGTTACCACCGGGCAAAAGTTTTTCATGGTTGGGCTTCCCGACAATGCCGTAAAAGAAAGCGCCCAGCGTATAGAAAGCGCTTTGAAAAGCATCCGTTATTATATGCCCCGCACCAAGGTGATCATTAACCTTGCACCGGCGGATATAAAAAAAACAGGCAGCGCCTTCGACCTGCCCATCGCAATGGCTATCCTGGGCGCCAGCGAACAAATCCCCAATGCCGAACGGCTGCCCGAATATATGATCATGGGCGAGCTAAGCCTGGATGGGAATATTCAGCCCGTCAAAGGCGCTTTACCCATTGCTATTACCGCAAAAAATGAGGGTTTCAAAGGACTGATCCTGCCGGTGCAAAACTGCAGGGAGGCGGCAATGGTAAGTCAGCTTAAGGTATATGGCGTGAGCCATATCAACGAAGTCATTGGATTTTTCAAAGACGAAACTACCCTTCGCCCGGTTATAGTCAATACGAAAGAAGAATTTTACCAGTCGCAGAACAGTTTTGAATTTGATTTCAGCGAAGTAAAAGGCCAGGAAAATATTAAGCGCGCGTTGGAAGTAACTGCTGCAGGTGGACACAATGCTATATTAATAGGCCCTCCGGGCGCGGGGAAAACCATGTTGGCTAAACGTTTACCTTCCATATTACCCCCGCTTACGTTGCAGGAGGCGCTGGAAACGACAAAGATCCATAGTGTTGCCGGGAAACTACCCGCGCATACTACGCTTTTGTCGCGCCGCCCGTTCCGGTCGCCGCACCATTCCATCAGCGATGCTGCATTGGTGGGCGGCGGAGGCATACCGCAGCCGGGAGAGATTTCTCTTTCCCACAACGGCGTTTTGTTCCTCGACGAACTGCCGGAGTTCAAAAGATCCGTGCTGGAGGTAATGCGACAGCCTATGGAAGAACGGAAAGTAACCATCTCCCGAGCTAAGGTAGCCGTTGACTTCCCGGCCAGCTTCATGCTCATCGCCTCCATGAATCCCTGTCCCTGCGGGTTTTACAATCACCCCGAAAAAGAATGTACCTGTCCTTCGGGAGCGGTACAGAAATACCTGAACAAGATCTCGGGGCCTTTGCTCGACCGGATTGATCTGCACGTGGAAGTAACACCGGTACCTTTTTCGGCTCTTGCTGTTCAGAAAGCAGGCGAAAGTTCGGAAGCCATCCGGGAGAGAGTAATAAAAGCCAGGGAAATCCAGGCGGAACGATATAAACAATCTGAAGGGATCTATTGTAATGCCCAGGTCAGTAGTAAAATACTGAAAGAGGTTTGCCGGATTGACGCGATGGGGCAAAGCCTGTTGAAAACAGCAATGGACCGGCTCAATCTTTCAGCAAGGGCTTACGACCGGATATTAAAAGTTTCCCGAACCATTGCCGATCTTGCAGGTAGCGGCGCCATTCTGCCCGAACACCTGGCGGAAGCCATACAATACAGGAGCTTAGACAGGGAAGGATGGGCGGGATAGTTTCGGGTCTCAGGGTGCAGGTCCCAGGTATAAGGGTGCTGGACGCAGCTGAAGTTTGGGATTTTTAGTTTGGAGTTGGGGGAGTTGGTTGCAGGTCCCAGGTTGCAGGCACAGCCATCAGCTTTGAGCCATGAGCTTTGATGAGCCATCAGTAAGTTCAGCCTAAACCCAAACCCTAAACTAAAAACTTCAAACTCTCTAAAACCTGACACTGTGTCTTGTCCTGATAGCTGAAAGCTCACGGCTGATAGCTATTACTAAATTAATTCTAATAATGTGCAAAATCGGCTTCGTAATTGCCGTTGATCCTTTCTATCGGCGGGTTGTAATAACCGAACTTCAGATCGGGGAACTCTTCGTGTATCAGCAACATCATCTGCTTTACGCCTAAGGACTCCCCCGTATCATAGATGCTCATTCGGCCCATATACCAATCAGGATCAATATTAAAATTACGCCACTGGATCATGCGTAACCCGGTTTCCCTGACCAGTTTTCGCAAAGCTTCATATTCTTCCACACTGTCGGTAATACCCGGGAATACAAAATGATTAATGGAGGTCCATCCCCCATGGTCGCGCACCACTTTCAGGCTCTCTACTATGTCTTCAAACGCATAATTATTGGGACGGTAATACGCTTCGTATATGGGCTTGCGGGCGGAATTGGTACTCACTCTTATGCTGTTGAGCCCCGCCTCACACAAGGCTCTCACCGCATCAGGCTTAGAACCGTTGGTATTGATATTGATACTGCCGTTGAGGGTGTGCTTCCGGATCTCAATAATAGACTTGCGGATGGTTTCCCACATCAGCAGGGGCTCTCCTTCACACCCTTGTCCAAAACTTACCAAAGGATAAGGGGCAGTTTGCAAATGCGGAACCGTAAATTCCACGATCTCTTCGGATGTAGGCTTAAACATCAGGCGATCCTGGTTAGAGGTGATGCTCTCCTCTTGCGGCTGAAAAGAAATGCATCCGATGCAGTTGGCATTACAGGCAGGCGAAGAGGGTACCGGGCATTCCCACCGGCCAATAAAATAATTTCGGGCGGCAGGACAATGATAGGTGAGACAGCAATTCTCTGCCAGGTGTTTCACCAACCGGTTATGGGGATAAGCATGCAGCAATACCTCCACGCCACTTTGAATTTGTGTATCGTCGTAGCCGCTACACTCCTGCCGGATATCCTGCTCAATCCGCACCGCAGGAACGTAAAAACGATCTTCAAACCACGCTGCAGCGGTATAACAAAACAAGGGCAGCACCGGCGCATCAGGCTGGCTTTCAAATGCAGCAAGATACAACCCCGTATGTGCCGGTGGAATAAAAGCCGCTACAGCCCATCCTTTGTCGCACAGCCGCATCTCCCCCGTTTGTACATCAATACCAATGCCTTTCCTCCCCGGCAATTCATACAACGAGCCGCCTTCGGGAAGCCCTATCCAGTCTTCCACCGGAACCGGCACCGCATCCCAGCCCGTTCTGCCCGTAGCATAAAGAGTGGTATCCTCAAAGATTTCCCCTTTGCCGTTGGAGTACAGCACGTATGGCGACTGCGATAAAATGTTGGTCATGCCGTTCCTTCTTTTTTTAGCTGGTTGAGATTAAAAAGACTATCTACAAATTCATGCTTGTCAAACACGAGTAAGTCTTCCATTTTTTCCCCAACGCCGATAAACTTCACCGGAATATTAAAATGATGAGCAATAGACAATACTACGCCGCCCTTGGCTGTACCATCCAATTTTGTAATGGCCAGCGAGGTCACTTCCGTAGCAGCGGTGAAGTGTTTGGCCTGCTCCAACGCGTTTTGCCCGGTTGACCCGTCCAGCACCAGCATCACCTCGTGCGGTGCTTCGGGAATCACTTTTTGTATCACCCGTTTTATTTTGCTCAGCTCTTCCATCAGGTGAGCCTTATTGTGCAAACGTCCTGCCGTGTCAATCAGAATAGCATCCACCCCCCTGGCTATACCGCTGCTTACCGTATCGAACGCTACCGAGGCAGGATCGCTGCCCATTTCTTTTTTTACTATACCCACGCCCGTTCTCTCACTCCAGATGGTCAACTGATCCACTGCCGCCGCCCGGAAGGTATCGGCAGCACCTAACAACACCGATTTCCCGGCTTTTTTAAAATTATGCGCCAGCTTTCCGATAGTGGTTGTTTTGCCTACACCGTTCACTCCCACCACCAGGATCACATAGGGCTTAGCCGGTAATGGTGAATGAAATCCATAGTTATTCTTTTCGGGCACATCCACCAGGATGGCTTCAATCTCCTCCTGTAGTATCCGGTTCAATTCCGCCGTGTTCAGGTATTTATCTTTCGCCACCCGGGCTTCTATACGGTCTATTATTTTTACCGTGGTATCCAATCCCACATCCGCCGTTATCAACGCTTCTTCCAATGCATCCAGCACTTCTTCATCCACGCTGCTTTTTCCTGCAACCGCCTTGGTTATCTTTGTAAAAAAAGTCTCTTTGGTTTTTTGTAACCCTTCATCCAGACTTTCCTTTTCTTTTTTCCCGAATAATTGCCCGAATAATCCCATATCTACAAATTTAAACCCTTAATAATAAAGGTCCATACGCATTAAAAAATCATCCTGGTGCAGATCGCCGTCATAATGCAGCAACGTGGTTTCATATACCACAAAACCTGCTTTAATATAAAAACGGATGGCTTTATGATTTTGCTGCCACACCTGCAGCCAGATCGTCTCAAATTGCTCATTCATGGCCACCTCAATGCACTTCGACATCATTTCCTTTCCCACCTTAAACCCCTGGTATTCCCGCAATACATATATATGTTCTACCTCAATGGCGCGTTTATCCTCCAATCCCTTCGCCACCCGGTCGTGGCGAAGCCGGGTGAAGGCAACCGGTTCATGATTCACAAATCCGATATAAAACCAGGCCCTGGGATTGCACAGTTCCTCGCTGATGTTCTCATCGGATAGTTTTTTCTCGATATACTCCTGCACCACCGGGTTGCTGCCGGTCTCCAGGTAGGTTTCGGTAAATGTTTTTTTTCCCAATGCAACAATAATTTCACAATCCCGGGCAGTAGCTTTCCTTATATATACACTGTTATCCATTCTTTTTTAAAACAACAAAAGCCATCGCGACAAATCATCGTGACAGCTTCAAACGCTCCGTAAAAACAATTGAATTATTTCTGGGCCAGAAAATCCTTAACCTTATCCTTATGCACAATCGCCTCCTTAAAAGTATAAGCGCCGGATTTCGGGTTCCGTATGGCACGAACTACCTTCGTCCAGTTCTTTGATTCGGCAACCGACTTTGCGTCCTTGGATTTTATAGCGGTTTTAGCTGCTTTTGCCATAGTCTCTTTTGTTTATTGAGTGAACCTGCACTTTATCTGTTCGTTCCACAAAACGGCACAGGGTCATTATTTTATTTAATTTCCTTGTGTACCGTAACTTTTTTCAGGATGGGATTGAATTTCTTCAATTCCAAACGTTCCGGGGTATTCTTTTTATTCTTGGTGGTGATATAACGGCTGGTTCCCGCCTGACCACTGTTTTTGTGCTCGGTACACTCCAGAATTACCTGTACCCTGTTGCCTTTCTTCGCCATTGCTTATAGATTTTAAATTATGATCAGATCTTCTCTCCCTGCGCCCTCAATTCTTTCACCACGGTATATAAACCTCTTTTATTAATAGTTCTTAACCCTTCCGTAGAAGTTTTCAGGGTTATCCATTTGTCTTCTTCCGCAAGGAAAAAACGCTTGGTTTGCAGATTGGGTAAAAACCTGCGTTTGGTTTTAATATTTGAGTGGGATACACGATTACCTCTGATAGGTACTTTACCCGTAACCTGACATACTCTGGCCATAATCCTGATTTTTTGGGACGGCAAAGTTCAGAAAAATATCCTTATTGTCAAAAAGAATTTATTTGTTTTATTCTGACCCCCCTTTTTTCCCGTTTTCCCGGTGAAATATCTTTCCCCGGCGGTAAAAATATTACACTGCCGTTTCATAACCTAATCCTTAATAGAGGTTACATTTGTGCCCTAAATGAATTTCCCGGTATGGCTGAAGAAAAAGGACTCAATTTTATAGAAGAGATCGTAGAAGAAGATCTGAAGAACGGTAAATACCAGCAAATCATTACCCGGTTTCCACCGGAACCCAATGGCTATCTCCACATCGGTCATGCTTCCAGCATCTGCCTGAATTTCGGGCTTACCGAAAAATATGGCGGATATACCAATCTTCGGTTTGACGATACCAATCCTGTTACAGAGGAAACCGAATACGTGGAAAGCATTAAAGAGGATGTAAAATGGCTGGGATTTACCTGGAAGAACGAATTGTACGCCTCGGATTATTTTGATACGTTGTACGGATTTGCTGTTGACCTGGTTAAAAAAGGCCTGGCCTATATAGATGACAGCAGTTCCGAGGAAATTGCCCGGCTAAAAGGTACGCCTACGGAGCCGGGGAGCAACAGCCCATACCGCAACCGGAGCGTGGAGGAAAACCTGGACTTATTTGAACGGATGAAAAACGGGGAATTTAAGGATGGCAGTAAAACCCTGCGGGCTAAAATAGATATGGCCCACAGCAATATGCTGATGCGGGATCCTGTATTGTACCGTATTAAGCATGCTCACCACCACCGTACCGGCAACAAATGGTGCATTTACCCGATGTATGATTTCGCGCACGGCCAAAGCGACAGCATCGAAGAAGTAACGCATTCCTTATGTACACTTGAGTTTGTGCCGCACCGGGAACTGTACAACTGGCTGATCGAAAAACTGGAGATATATCCGTCCAGGCAATATGAATTTGCCCGTCGTAACCTTACCTACACCATTACCAGTAAACGGAAATTATTACAACTGGTCAACGAAAAGTATGTCAACGGCTGGGACGATCCCCGGATGACCACCATCAGCGGGATGCGCCGGAGAGGCTTCACCCCCGCAAGCATCCGTGATTTCGCTTCCCGGATAGGAGTGGCCAAAAGGGAAAACCTGGTGAGCATGAGCCTGCTGGAACATTGTGTAAGAGAAGATCTCAACCGGATTGCCATTCGTCGTATGGCAGTGCTGGATCCGGTAAAATTAATTATCACCAACTATCCCAACGGCCAAACGGAAGAAGTATTGAGTGAAAATAACCCCGAAGCTGAAGATAACGGAGGAACAAGACCGGTTATTTTTTCAGGAGAATTATGGATAGAAAAAGAAGATTTCATGGAAACGCCGGCAAAAAAATGGTTCAGGCTGGCGCCGGGTGCGTTGGTACGCCTGAAGAGCGCCTATATTATAAAATGTGAAGGCTACAATAAGGACAGCAATGGTAATATTACCGAAATACACTGCACTTATCTCCCCGAAAGCAAGAGCGGCAATGATGTGTCGGGTATCCGTACCAAAGGCACCATTCACTGGGTCAGCGCCGCACACGCGGCAAAAGCGGAAGTAAGACTCTACGACCGGTTGTTTTCTGTAGAAGATCCTGCCGCGGAAGAAAAGGATTTTCTTGAATATGTGAATCCCGGTTCTCTGCAGGTGATCCCGGAAGCTTATATTGAGGCGGACCTGGGGAACGCAAAACCCGGCGACCGGTACCAGTTTATCCGGAAAGGATATTTTATCGCGGATAACGATTCAACGCCCCAGCACCTGATCTTCAACAGAACAGTTACCTTAAAGGATACCTGGGCTAAGGAAAGCAGGAAATAACCCGCTGTACGCCAGTCTCCGGGCTGCGTACTTTCTATGTTCTCCCCGGACTGTGTCCCGCAAAATAATTGGGGTTGAAAAACAAACGGCAGCCGGGTTATTCCTTAGCCACCTCATAGTCGCTTGCCATCTCCCGGCTGTAGCAGGTTTGGTAGCCCGCCCTGCTTTTACATCCTATTTCCTTAAACCAACAAGACATAAATAATACAGCCATATACTTTTGCCTGCAACTATTGCAGGTATGTACACCTCCTCTGACTGATCTATGTAATCTGCTATTCCACTATTTCCTTTAAGCCACTCCGTTATGATATTGGTGTCCAGTAAAACTTTATTTCCAGTCATCGGGATTAATTTGTTCACAGGCTTCTTCAATTGCCATACTCATCAAGGCAGCATCTTCATTAGATATTACGCCCACCAAGTCATGAGCAGAAGGTTGTTTGTTCTCTTTATAAAGACCGGCTCTCTTCAATACCGATTCCAGCTCTATCAATATCGCCTCATTTTTTACTTTTAACACTTCTTCAATGAGTTGTATTTTCCTGGCTTCGGGATGCATAAACAATATTTTAATAACCATAAATATAGTAAAAATTGCTGGTATTTTGCCGGATTTTATGCAGTTTATTAGTGGCATCGTCGGCACACTAACTGAGTATAGCCGGGTCTTCACCCATCAAAAATTTTCTGAATTCTTAGGCGGTATATTAAAAAAACTTGTGCTGATCCCCCACTGGCGTAGGTCGGGTAGTATTGCTTTGTGCCACGCCAGACCTGCTGCCTTGTTTTTACTTATCCTGGTTTCTTAAACGCCCGCCGCTGTACGCCAGTCTCCGGACTGCGTACTTCCTATGTTCTTTCGGGACTGTGTCCCGCAAAATAATTGGGGTTGAAAAACAAACGGCGGTTTTATTATTCCTCATCTAACGCAGAGTCGTCTGCCAACCCACTAAGCCAATCCGGGCAAACGCTGTGGAGAAGGTCAATAGAATATTATCTTTTGCTGCTTCAGATCAAAGGCTGCGGTCTGACCTGCGGTACCGACCGCAATCTTCTTATTTTACAGATACAAGGCATCCACCAGTTTGAGATGCGTACTGAAGGTATATACGCGTGGCGCGCCGGTAGGGATGTTCACATTGGAAATATCCGCCGCACTGATCTTTTCCAAATACATCATCAAGGCCCGCAGGCTGTTGCCGTGTGCCACCACCAGGATATTTCTTCCGGCAATCAGCAAGGGCTCCATCTCCTGCTGATAAAAAGGGATCACCCTTGCTGCGGTATCCTTTAAACTTTCTCCTCCGGGAGGCCGAAGATCATAGCTCCGGCGCCAGCGTTGTACCTGCTCCGCCCCATATTGGGCGACCACCTCGGCCTTGTTCAAGCCCTGCAGTTCTCCGTAATCCCGCTCATTTAAGGCCTGGTTTTTCTCCACAGGTACCTGAACCTGGTCTATTTCACCCAAAATAATGGACAGGGTTTCCTGTGCCCTGCCGAGAAGAGAGGTAAACGCATGGTCAAACACAATGTTTTTCAGCTTCTTCCCGGCTACGCGGGCCTCTTCCCTGCCCAAAGCTGTAAGCGATACATCCTTAATACCCGTGAACCTGTTTTCCAGGTTCCATTGCGACTGGCCATGACGTACAATTACAAGTAGAGGCATATCCTATTAAATTAAATGAACAGGTAGGAAAGAGCAGAAAGATACGAAAACTCTCAAAAGTGGCATAAAAAACGCTCCCGACAGCAATTTCACACCTTGCTATATATCCATCCGGCCATAACAGCCTCTTCCCGGATTGAATTTTATTTCTCTGGCTTTTAATAAATTTTATATTAGAAAAATGTCTTAATATTATCTTTGATTAAAGTTACCATCGCCTTAAAAATCACCCCCATGCAGGAAGACGTACTTATCCAAATCAGCAACAAAATAAAAGAAACCAGGAAAGCGCAAAAAAAAACAGTACAGGATCTGGCTTCAAAAGCTCACGTAAGCAAGGGGCTCATTTCCCAAATCGAAAATAACCGGACGGTTCCCTCCTTACCGGTATTAATGAACATTGTGCTGGCATTGAATATAGACTTAAAGAATTTTTTTGAAGACATCAGTCATAATAAAGAGGTGCAACAGAAAATCATCATCAAAAGTTCCTCGGATTACCAGCTCTTTGAAAAAGAACCCGCAAAGGGCTTTAAATACAAAAGAATACTCACCCGGACTATGGAAGGCGGCCCCGTGGATATTATTTTGCTGGAACTAAAAAAGGGGGCGCGAAGAACCCAAATGATCAAAACCGATGCCTACGAATATAAGTACGTTATTGAAGGCAAAGTGGAATACCAGATCGAAGACCATAAATACATCCTCGAAACCGGCGATTCACTGTTTTTTGACGGCCGGCTTCCCCACAAACCCGCTAATATCGGAACCACAGACGCCCTGATGCTGGTTATGTATTATTTCATTACCAACGGAAAGGATTAGCGTACCTGCCTTTCCATAACTTCATCGGAAAACTATTTTTTAAAAAAGAAATACCGGGCGGATTTAACAAAAAACGTTTACATTTGCTATATACATATTTAGTATTTATAAACATTTTTATGTCTTCTATAGCAGCCATACCTTTTACCGCCAATGACATCCGGTATGCTCCCTTACCGCAGCCTGTTGTGGTAATATGCATTGACGGTTCCGCCAACGAGTACCTCGATATCACTGCCGCACACGGACGATTACCCCACTTGCAGCGGATGAGCCGCAACGGCTTCCGGGGAATGGTTCGCGGGGCGCTGCCTTCATTTACCAATGTCAACAACTCTTCTATCGTAACCGGAGTTTCGCCGGCTGTACACGGCATTTGCGGAAATTTTTTCTATGATTCGGCTAAAAACCAGGAGGTGATGATGAACGCTTCCGAATACCTGAGAGCCGATACCATCCTTTCGGCAGCAGCCGATGCCGGCCGCAAAGTGGCGGTGGTAACGGCCAAAGAAAAGTTGCGGGATATCCTCTCCTACAAGTTGAAAGGAATTGCATTCTCAGCGGAAAAAGCCGGAGTGGCAAAGATGGAAACGCACGGAATTGAAAATGCCGAACAGGTGGTTGGTTACCCCACCCCGTCTATTTACAGCGCCGACGCGAGTTTATTTGTATTACGCGCAGGTGTGGCCCTTATCCAAAAAGGAATGGCGGATTTCCTGTACCTGTCGCTCACCGACTATATGCAGCATACTTTTGCACCGGAGACAGAGGAATCCCTTGCATTTTACGAGCAGATGGACGCTGAAATCGGCAAACTGGTGGCAGCCGGCGCCATTGTGGGCGCTACTGCGGATCACGGAATGAATGCGAAAGTAAAAGAAAACGGGCAGCCCAATGTACTGTACGTAGAAGATATGCTGGAAGCCGAATTTGGCAAAGGCTTCAGAGTTATTTGCCCGATTACAGATCCCTATGTAAAGCATCATGGGGCGCTGGGCTCTTATGTGGTGGTGCATATTGACGAAAAAGATAAGACAGGAGCCGTAAAAAACTGGCTTTCCTTACAGCCGGGTATCACCGAAGTACACGATATATCTACGGCCGTACGACTCCTGGAACAACCCGAAGACCGCACCGGCGACCTGGTGGTGATGTCGGCCCGGGATGTGGTATTAGGCCGCCGGCCGCAATACCACGATCTTTCCGCATTAGACGGAACGCTGCGGTCACACGGCGGACGATATGAAGAAATGGTGCCGCTGATCATTTCTCATCCGCTTAATGAAGCCTATCGAATGAAGGCCTGGGGCGATCCGAGAAACTTCAATGTATTTGATTTTACCATTAACGGTACCAGATAATGAACAACTAAAAATAAATGATATGATAAAGACCTGTTATGTTGCAGGGAATCCTGTAAAAACCGACGCCGTCCGTGAAGTAAGAAGCCCTTATGATAACCGCCTGGTTGGAACCCTTACGCTTTGCGATCACACTCACCTCGAAATGGCTATAGAAGCCGCCTTGAAGGGTGGCAAAAAACTTTCACGCTATGACCGTTTCAGCATCCTGGATAAAACCAGGCAACTGCTGATGGAGCGCAAAGACTTGTTTGCCCAAACCATCAGCGCGGAATCGGGACTGGCTATCCGGGAAGCAGTGTATGAAACGGGGCGGGCGCATGATGTATTGCTGTTTGCGGCTATGGAAAGCCTGAAAGACGACGGTCAAATATTTTCCTGTGATATTTCACCCAACGGGAAAGCGAGGAAGATCTTCACCCTTCGTGAACCGGTTGGCTTAGCCGCCTGCATTACCCCTTTCAACCATCCGCTTAACCAGGTGATCCATAAACTGGCGCCGGCACTGGCAGTAGGCGTCCCCGTTATATTAAAGCCATCAGAAAAAACGCCGCTCAGCGCTGTTCTCCTCACCGAATTATTATACGAAGCCGGACTGCCTCATTACATGCTCAGCACGCTCCTTGGCCCCACGGGCGAGATAGCCGAGCCCCTGGTAAAAGATCCCCGTATTGATATCGTATCGTTTACCGGAAGCGTAGCGGTTGGAAAAAAGATCGCTGCAACAGCGGGTTATAAAAAAGTGATCCTGGAACTGGGGGGCAACGACCCCCTCATCATCCTTGAAGACGCCGATATGGACAAAGCCGTATTGTTAGCTGCAGAGGGATCATTCCGCAACAGCGGACAAAGATGTACGGCTGTAAAACGAATCCTGGTACATGAGAAAATAAAAGACGCGTTCTTAGAGAAGTTTTTAGTTAAAGCAAAGGAATACAATTGCGGTGATCCGGCTGACCCGGACACCCGGGTAGGCACGGTGATAGACGAGGGTGCGGCCATCCACCTGGAAGACGTGGTAAAGAAAGCCGTGGCGCAGGGCGCTAAAGTATTGTCGGGCGGAAAACGTACCGGCGCTTTAATAGAACCCACCGTTATAGATAATGTTCCCCGCGACGCAGAGATGGTTATGAAAGAATCTTTCGGCCCGCTGGCACCGATATTAACATTTAAAGACATTGACGATGCAATCGCCCTGTCTAACTCCACTTCTTTTGGCTTATCGTCGGGGGTGGTAACGAATAATATGGAACATGCAATCCGGTTTGTGAAAGAACTTAAAGTAGGCACCGTAAATATTAATGAGGTACCGGGCTATCGTATAGAAAGCTCTCCTTTTGGCGGAATAAAAGATTCGGGGCTCGGTATTAAAGAAGGGGTGATAGAAGCGATGAAAGGTTTTACGTACGTGAAAACATTTTCGTTGCCCTGGTAGGAAGGAGAGCAATAATTTTTCGATTGTAAAGCAGGTTACCGGTGTAAAAGTTACCGACCGGCAACCTGCAAATACTCAATAAACGCTTAGCGAGCTATCACGATCTTTTGGATTCGTTTAATATTGCCATTAGACACTTCAATAAAATACAATCCGGACTCAAGGTCTGACACGTTCACTTTCGCCTGCCTCACCGCTTTCTCAAAAGGTATTGATTTCAAAACCACTCCGTTTGAATTGAATATTTTCACTTGTGATATCCTGCTATCAGATAAAGAAGACATTCCGGATTTTGTATTTACAATAGGTTTCTCATCGGCCGTAACGGTAAGAATATCCCTCGCGGGATTAGGAGCTATCAGATAGAAATTACCACAGGGTGGCATTCCTATATTCGTATTGGTTTTGGATGAAGTTCCGCAAGAATTTACGACTTCCACACTTACGGTTACATTTGAATTACAACTGCCATTATAAGGCAGGGAGGTGTTGTAATAAGTAGTAGATTTTATATAAACATTATTTACATACCATTTAAAAGAAGTTGCTCCATCCACCGGATCCGCACCCACAATTATCTTTAAAGGGTTATCCCAATCCGCGTATAAATAAGGAGTAGCCTGGGTTCCAACAGCAATCGTTTTAGAAATAGAAGCGGTGCCACAACTACCTGTTATAGTGCCTGAAATCACAACTGTACCGTTCCCGCTCCCATTTCTCGTTAATGTTACCGGATTGCCGGAAGACGACACTGAGGCGAGACCGGGATTGGATGATGTCCATGATACACTGGCCCCACAAGGTAAAGTATTCAATGTGTATGTTTTGACCCCTGAGCAAATTGCGCCGTCACCCGATATGCTATAAACCGGTGCGGCAGTTGTAACCGTTGAAATATTGGCTGCAGGATAGTTTTGCCCACCGGCAGTAACAGAAACAGAAATGTTGGAATGCGCTGACTGGCAGACGGGCGTAAGCGTTAAGGTTTTAACCGATGTTTGAATGGTGGCAGGTGCAGGGCTTCCGTTATAGAGCCAGCCATTAGGGGTGGCGCCAAGGTTCCAGTTATAAGCGGTAACGCCGGGAGTGCCGTTCACATTGGTAACGGTGAAGGTTTGAGGTGAGGTGGAACCACAAACCAACGCTAAGGTTGCAGGAGCAAGCGTAAAGGAAACAGCAGGCGCGGTTTCTTCAATAGTGATTTTTCGAACCAGGACAGTTTGAGATACAGACCCCACTTGCGGAATAGCCGCAACCATAAGATAATCTTGAGCAGAAGATAAGAGAGTATAATTAAAAACGTAGTCTGTAAACGTTGTGCTGATAATCTCATGGCTTTGCTTTAAATTCCCAGATCCGTTCGCATCAATTATGCCTGTGCCATTTCATCCAGTATTATTACCACTACCCCCATCGTTTAAATCAAGTCTCAGTAAGACATTGGGTCCCGTTTGAGAACTCATAATTCTTGCTGCGTTGATAGTTATTTTATATGAATATCCAGATTTAAAATCTAATGTCATTCTATATTCAGTTCCTTTGTTTTGACCACTACTAATTTCACTTACCTAATTTACTGACTTATTTGTATTATCATAAGTAGGTTGTCCAATAGCAGTTAAATGTCGGATGTTACTATTAGTTCCGTTAATTGTAGCCGGCACATTTGTTAAACTTGCAAATACATTACAACCGGAAGCCCCTGTCCACGTTTGATAATTGATAATTGTTTGCGAAAAAGTTATTGTGTTAATTATTAAAAGAGGCAATAAAAAGAGATATTTAGAATAAATGTGTTGTTTCATGAGAGATGCTTTAATAGTTGAAGTAAAATTATTTGTCTTTCTCCAAGTGAAATCTAAAACCGATTTCGAACGATAATTCATTGTTCCTTTCCGAGTAACCTGTGACTTTTGTAGTGGAGTAAGCGAGTGAGAATTCCAAGCCAACAGAAGTATTGAAATATATTACAGGTCCGCCCGAAATTGAAAAGGTATTTGAGGTGTTTGATATTTGACCTTTACCCCACATGCTTCCATAAGAATAGCTGCCTTCCAAAAAAAGGTTTAAGATATTTTCCGGATCAAGAAAATAAAATCTTGTGAAAGGACCAATTCCAATTAATGTGTTTGAAGCAGATACTGTATTACTTCCATAAGTTAATGAGGGCCTAAGCCCCCCCGTAAACTTATTAAAAAAGAAATAACCTATGACAGGACTCAACTGAATATTAGTTTGTTTAAATCGAGCAGAACCGGCAGCATCAGATTTTTTTAGCGATGAAAAACTCGCATTTCCTCCTACCATCCAGATGCCTTTTGTAATCTGTGCGTCTGCAACAAACCCATATAAAAGTATGCATAGTATAAGGATTGTGATCTTGTTCATTAGATTTTGTTGAGGTTTATAAATATAAATAATATTAGGAAAAAACTATTTTAGCCAGAGGCGGGCTGAGATTATTAGCGCTTTGTAATCCCTGGTTTAATAACCTAAAAAGCAGTAGTATAGCCGTGTTTTTCATATCATGAAGATTGTATAACCACAAAATAGATAGTAAATCACCTTATTTTAGAACAGATTTATTTTGAGATTCATAGCCGTTTTTATACGAGTAGATGAGGTATGAACTATCATGAAAAAAGGTTACACAGTACAGATTATATGGGAGCCTGTATTTATCAATACGGGTTTTAATGTATGTAGTAAATTAGAAGGAATCGAACGATGCCTTATGCAGTCTCTGACTGCGTACCCTATATGTTCTTCCCCGACTTTGTCGGGGTAAAAACCAGGATTATTCCTCCTTCTCCAATACCTCAAATCTCCGGGTTATCCGCTCGCCGGCTTCATCCACTATGGTAATAAAATGTACTCCCGGCACAGGATCCAGCGCTATCTGATGCGTGTGGATAGTAGTACCGATATAGTTATCGTCAAGATGCCAGAATATTCTGGCATCCGGTTTCTGATGGGCTGCCGTAAAAACAACTTTGCCCCTCTGCCCGGTAATCTCTTTGGGTACATAAATCCTGGCATTGGGGGCAGGATATACCAAGGCCAAAGGAAGCTGCTGTTCTCGCCCCTCACACCCTGCCAAAAAAGGAGGCAGGGATAAATAATCGTAATGCCGGCGTTTGTAGTACCATTCCATAGTGGGGGGCAATACAAACCAGCTTCTATGGACCATTGCAGAGGGCGCCGCACATCTTTCGCTTACACGATACCGTTGGTCCGGGCTTAAATGAACAAGTGTATGGTACGGGCAAAGTGGCGCATACATTCCGTTAGGCGGCGCATTGAGCGTGTCCACATCGGGGCAGTCGGTGTTAGCTCTGAAACCGCTTTGCCGGCATACCGCCACCGGCGTTCCAAGATCCGCTACCGGTTCAAACCACGATGAAACGGGCAGGGCCCGCAGGATATCAAACATAACAGGCGCGGCCGTTTGCACCCCGATAAGTCCAGGGCGGCCTTCTCCGCTCGCATTGCCGGTCCATACCACGATCACAAAACGAGGCGTTACCCCCACCGCCCAGGCATCCCTGAATCCGAAGCTGGTACCGGTTTTCCAGGCTACTCTTTGGGCGGAACTGAACTGCTTCCATAAACCTTCCTCGCCCGGACGCATCACTTCTTCCATCGCCTGGAACATATAGCCAATTGAAACCGGATCAAAGAAATTGAAAACCGATGATTGTGTTTCCCTCGCAGGATCCTGTTTTAGAAGATAACGAGGGGCATAAAAATCTTCAGACAAAATCTTTCCCTTATTCCGATGGGCATGTATCAACGACCTTGCCATCCCGGCATATACGCCGGCCATATCCCAGGGGGTTACTTCACAGCCGCCAAGTATCAGCGACAAACCATAGTGATCGGCAGGTTGATTTAAAGAATTGATTCCAACGGTTTTCAGCAGATCATAAAAACGGGGATACTTGTAATCGCGCAACATCCGTACCGCCGGTACATTCAGCGATCTCGACAAGGCGCGTGAAGCAGGTACCGCTCCGTCATAATCGTGATCAAAATTCTGCGGCGTATAGCCTCCGATCAAAGTAGGAATATCAGGAATCAGGGTATGCGGCAGCAGCGATCCATCCGAAAGCGCGGCGGCATACAAAAGGGGTTTGAGGGTACTGCCAGGACTTCGGCGCGCTGTAATAATATCCACATTACTCTGAAACTCGGCAATCTCCGGGTGATAAGCATTCCCTGCATAAGCTAAAGTATTACCTGAGTTCACTTCTATCACCAACGCACAAATATTATTGATACCGTTTCCTTTCAGTTCCCTGTGGTGTTGTTCCACGATCCGCGTTACCGTATTTTGCAGGTTACGTTGAATGGTGGTTCGCGCAAGTGTATGGCCACCGCGTGGTAACTCCTTCTTAAACCTTTGCAACAGGTGCGGCGCCAACTGAGGCAGGGGCTTAGGCTCCTCCGGCAGGGGTTCCAGTTTGGCAAGATCGCAGGTGGTACTGTCAATTATTTTCTCTTTTCTCAACTGATCCAGTAACCGGTTTCGCTTATTCAACAACAGGGGCCTGTTTTTCCCGGGATGTACCAGGGCAGGCGCATTGGGCAGCACCGCCAAAGCCGCCATTTCTCCCCAGCTCAGTTTATCGGCGCTTCTCCCATAATACCGCCAGGCCGCGGCGTCAACGCCTACCACATTACTCCCAAAAGGAGCATTAGACGCATACAACGCCAGGATATTATTTTTGGAATGTGTTAATTCCAGCCGAAAGGCCAATATACTTTCAATCAATTTTTGATACAGATTCCGTCGTTTGTTTCGCGACAAACGGATCACCTGCATGGTAAGCGTACTTCCGCCGCTAACGGTTTTGCCCGAACGAAGGTTTTGCCTTGCTGCCCGAAGCATGGCCAGTGGGTCAACACCGGGATGATAGGGAAATCGTTTGTCTTCAAAACGAATGATACACTGCGCAAATTTTTCCGGCACTTTTTCATTGAAAGGGAAACGCCATTGCCCGTCATCGGCAATCGTGGCGCCTAATAATTCGCCATCCGCGTCTTCGATAACATAGGATGTGGGCGACCGGAACAGGGGATCGGGCAAAGCGAAAATAAACCAAACCAATCCCGCAGTCAGCACAACGATCAATAGCCGGACGCCAATGCCCCGGGCCCTATAGCGAAGATATATGGAACGGAACAACTGCTTCATTTTCAAATTTTCAAATCAGCATATTCTCGATACCAGTACACCGCATTGATGTCATTTCTTCAGCAATGCAACAAAATCTCCATTTCGAATCTCAAATAAAAAATCTCAAATCATCTCACTTCCACCCATTTACCCTTCACCCCGGCGCTGATGGTATTATCATACATTGCTTCACAATATACCCCCGGCAGGAAATATTTGCCGGCGTATGCGGCGTTGAGCATCACATAATAAGTACGCATTTCTCCTTCTCCAATATCAAAGTGCGTATATACCCGGTCATCGCGAAGATCCTGGTAGGTCAGCGGGGAAGGCTTAAAGCCGCCCTCGTTGCCGAGCATCCGCGTATTCAGTATCTCCCATCCACCGGGAAAAACCTGTGTGAGCGTCATGTTACGGTACGGGCCCCGGATCCCCGGATTATAAATATTTACCTTAGCCACAAAATCCGTTCCCGAACGCAGGCTGCCAATATCCAGCAGACTGCCATCCAGGTTGAGATACCTCACCTGCATAGACAACACGTTCGGATTATTATTCACCGGTATCTCCTCTCCCGTAAGGGGTTGTCCTTCGGTGATCACCCGCACATACAATACGTTTTTACCTTCGTTGGTGAGGCTGATGTTTTTGTTGGCGTCGGTGGCGCTCACCGGGGTCTGGACAATGTAAGAGGAGGCGTCAATATTTACATTTTTACCATTCACATTTGCCGCTGCTATTACTTTTTCTCCACCGGCATTGTTCCCGCAATAGGCGGCAACTGCAATCAGACTGTAAGCGGTCGTCTGCGTACTGTACCAGTTTTCGCTTGCCAGCCCTGCAGACACCGTGCGCAGCGCTTCCGCGGCTTCTTTCCGGTTGCCCATCAACGTTAGTGTTTCCAATACCATCGCCTCATCCCGCAAATTGGAACCGTAAGTGATGCCTGTGGATTTGCGTTGAGGGAAAGTAAGCGGCAGACCGCTCACCAGACCGGCGGCCACTTTTTGCTGGCCCGCCAACTGGTAGGCCGCAGCCAGTCTCCATTTCGCTTCGGGAGAAAGATATTTGAATTCCTTCAGCCGGTTCATAGCACCCAGTTCGGGCGATTTAGCCAAAGCGAGCAGGTACAACCGGTAAGCCTGGTTCAGATCGCTTCCATAAAAGTTAGTGGTGGAAGGCGCCCAGGCGTTGGCTTTACGTCGTTGATAGTTCAGCCACTGTTGCAGCAGGTCTGTTGAAACCAGGTATCCGCGCTTCCGGGCTTCCAGCAAAAAATGCCCGGCATAGCTGGTACCCCATTCATCACTTTCGGTGAGCCCGGGCCAATAGCTGAAACCGCCATCCGGCAATTGAAAATTGCTGTATTTTTCGATACCCGCCCGGATGTTCCGCTCCGCTTCCGCCTTCTTTTGATCAGTAAGATCCATTAACTGCTCTAATACCAATTGAGGAAATACCGCGGAGGTGATCTGCTCAATACAGCCGTGGGGGTATTGAACCAGGTAGCTCAACCGTTTTTGGAGATTGACCGGGGGAATAGCGGATATTTCCAGCGTAATTTTTCCTTTATCCGGAATACCCAACGGCTTCACCACCGCTTTAAATTGCTCTCCGCTGTTAAGCGTTGCTTCTTCCACGCGGGTCATTACCGGGTTGGGATTACGCACATCCATTTCCACCGCCTCCTCGGCTTTTTCACTACCGGATACGGCTTTCAGTTTTACTTTCGCCACACCGGTATTTTCTTTCACCTTTACCTGAAAATAAACCATTTTCTCGCCGGGAGAAGAAAAGCTTACCTGTTGAACAGCATCGCCCGTTACCTCTAAAAAATCATTGTTCCGGACACTTACCGTTACATTCCGGATATTTTTGTCCATTGCAAAAACCGTCACCGGTAACCGGATCGTTTCCGCCGGCCCCAATACTCGTGGTAAAGTGCCCAAAATCATCAACGGCTTCTTCACAGCAACTGCCTTCTCTGCAAAACCATAAGCATCCTCTCCCGCAGCCACCACCATCGCTCTCACCGAGCCAATATAGGGCGGCAATTGAAAGTCGTGGGTTTGCTTCTGTCCTTTTTTCAAATGAAAAGGCCCCAGGTATTTCACCACCGGTTTAAAACGATTCGCTCTTTTTTCTGCGGCCGCACCACCGGCCGCTTCATCTCCACCGATGGTCAATATCCTTTCCAATCCACCACCCCATGCGCCAATGACATCGTCAAACAAATCCCAGCTTTTTACCCCTAAGGCTTCGCGCGCATAAAAAGCGGCATGCGGATCGGGTGTTTTAAACCGGGTAAGATCGAGCAGACCTTCATCCACAATAGCTATGCCGTAGGTCATTGCCCTGCCCGAAGTTTCTGAAACGGTAAGAGAAGTTGTTTGTTCCGGGCGAATTTCTGCCGGCATACTGATTACCGGCTTAAGGACGGCATTCTTATCTTCTACCACAATAGGAATGACCCCATACATGCGGACAGGCAGGTCGTTTACCGTTTGGGCATGCGGCTGAAACAGGCTTACATTTACATAAACATTGGGGGCCATTGACGGCTCAGCCTTGAAATTATATTCGGTTTGCCCGTCCTGCATCTCCATCCAATCGGTTTTTATAACACGACTGCCCGATTCAATACTGATCAATGCCCTGCCTCCTTTACTCCCCGGAATTTGCAGGCGGATGTTCTCTCCCACCGAATATTTTTCCTTTGCCGAGGTAAAAGACAACATTGCGGCGGCAGACGGATCGCGGGTATTACTGCGGGTTTGCCACCAGGGATCGTCAAAATACACCACCTGCCCGGTGGTATGGCCACTGCTCTTATCTCTCACCAACACCAAATACCGTCCCCATTCTCCTCCGGGTGCGGAAAACTGCCATTTGCCCACGCCATCGGTTAAACGAAGCGTCTCTTTCTTCAACAGCTTATTATAGGTATCCTGCGTAAAATTGCTGAAACCGTCGCCGGTATCATCCCACCACCATCGCCAACTAACGCGGTACAGTTCCACTTCCAACTGCTGCTCACCGGTCAAAAGATTTCCATTGGCGTCCACATTCACTACAGGCAGTTCGTATTGCTTATCGGCAAGCAGGAATCCCCAGGGCTTTTGGCCCCGGGGCATGCGAATACCCACATAACTTTTATACGGACTATAAGGGAACACGCGGTTGTCCACACTGAAAGCGCCTCCGGGTTCAAATACTTTTACCAGCATGCTGGCGTTCAGAAACCCGGGTGCATTTTTTATGTCGCTTATTCTCAGATGAACAGGCGCCACACCACTTCCGTTCAGTTTCCCGTCAAAAATGGTTTTCATTTCAGTCGTATATCCTGCCGTGGGGTTATCAAAATGATAGCCGGGGTATTTCTTAAAAACGGTTTTGCGTGCATACAACGATACTTCTACTTTGGCGGAAAGATCGCTGGCCGGTGCACCAAATAACCATTGCGACTGCAGGTTGCCCGATGCCGCACCCTCTATGCCCAGGATGCTATCCTTCCCAAAGTCAAGGTTTATCTTCAGCCGGTTAGGCATTACGGTTTCCACCTTCAACCGCTTTTCGAATACCGCTCCACCCACTTTTACCCGCGCCAGCCAATTGCCCGTTGGCGAAGACACATCGGTGGCTGTTGTAAACAAATAAAACCCATCCGGTCCGGAAGTCTCCACCATCCGTTTGTATAATTGACCCCGGGGGGTGATCAGATTAAATTCCACCGGATGATCTTTGGGCAATCGCGCGGCTTTATCTTCTATAATGCAACCGATATACATGGTGTCGCCCGGCCGCCATACGCCGCGTTCTCCAAAAATAAAGCCCTTCAACCCGTTTTTTACCTCCACACCCGATACGTCAAAACGACTCAGCATCAGCGAATTGCCGTCGTCTAATTTCAGGTAGCCCCGCTCTTCTCCCTTTTTCGCTATCAACAAAAACGGCTTCTTTTTAAGATCAAAAGCCGCCAGCCCGTTGCGGTCGGTTTTGGTTTTATACAACACCTGCTGCTGGTAATCCAGCAACTCCAGTTCCACTCCACTCATAGGCATAGCCGAAAGAATATCGGTGGCCACCACCAGCATCCCGTTGTCATTAGCCCGCTTAGCCGTAAGCCCTATATTGGAAGCCAGGATATTACGGCTGGCCCATTTTTCTTTGTTGTAATAAGAACGATGACAGGGATTATTACGTTCGTTCCAATTGTATCCATACGGATAATAGGTATTATACACTTTCCAGAATCCGTCATCATTATCCGGCGATTCCTCTTCATGGTCATTGTAATAATAAACCGCTTCATCTTCGTCTGTATTTTTTTTATCACCATTGTGGCAGGTATATAAAGAATATTCCGGCCGGAAGCCGATGGTTACGTTATAAATAGCGCCCGGCTCTGCTTTCAGGTATTTGTCTATATCCAGTGAAAAATGCTGCCTGCGATGAAGATCAAGGGTTTTATCGTTGTCCAGCCGAAGGGTTTTCCGCACTACGGGAGCGGCTACACGACGAAGATCAGAAGTGCCATCGTATTCATTAGACTGGAAATACTGGGGGATATTATTCTCGTATATCTTAATAATACTGACATCTACGGCGTTTAAGTTGATCGCTTCAAATGGCAATACCAGTTTACCCGAACTGGGCAGTATCATACCGCGTCCCCGGATCGTAACCGAAGGAAGCCGGTTCTCAAAATACAGGTTAGCGGTAAAAGTCTTGCTGAGCCTGGCGTTCCACACGCTTTGTATGCCTTCATTAACCGTAACAGTATAGTTGCCGTCGAAATCATCCGGTACATATAATTTCACCTCGCTGCCATTGATACTATAGCTGAGATCGGTTTTATCGCTGATAGTGATCAGACCTTTCAATTGCTGCCCGGTGGCAATCGCCTCAGAAAACTGGGTCAGCACATAATTCTCTGCATCCTGCATGGCCCGGACACCGAGTACGGTAAACTCGCCAACCGCCGGCACTTCTATCGCTTTGCTCCCTTTTTCCTTCAATCCCATTGCAGCGCCATCCCATTGCAATTGCAGTACAGAGGTGGTGTTACCGCGTTTAATATTGTTAATAGAAAAATTATGTATGCGGGCGGCTTCATTATGCTCCCAATTGACGGCAAGCGCTTCACCCGGATAACTGAGGCTCAGTAATTTTTCCACCACAGCGGAAGACTCGATGTCTGCGGTTTCCACCGTACCGGTCAGCGTCATAATATCTTTTGCATTCCCCGGCACTTTCAAACCATTCTCCACCACCCTGAAGCCCGGCTCAATCGCCTGGATATTGAACCTGAAATTTTTATACGCATCGGGCACTTCCGTAACCCTGCCCAGTTTAAAATCTCCTGTGTACAACTGCCCCGGTTCCAGGTATTCATCGGGCTTAAACTCAATGGTTCTGGCGTCTATCCAATAGGCTTTCCCTTTTACGGCAGGAGAAAAGGAAAACAAGGCTTCTTTTACCACTTCATTTAACACATGAGTGGAGGGGGTTTCCCCGGTCAAACGGATCCTGATCACGGCCGCTTTTGAAACCACTCCGGAAGTATAACCATCTATATACCGGCTGAAGGAAGGGTCAACACCAGTAATCTTTTCCCCGGAATTACAAGCTAAGAATACAAACAGGGATAACAGGCAGGAAAGATACGCTGTAAAGGAAATAGCCCTCCAATCGTTTAAAAATTTCGTCATGATGGGTTTGTTTCAATCTACAGAAAGACATTTTTCGTTATCCGGAAATGACCAACTGCATTTAAATTTAACAATTATATCGGACAATCGTATTCCACCGGAACAAAAGGGTGCATTTCAATTGGCTTTCCTGCCGGTAATCGGCCCTGCCGGCGGATAGTGACATCCACCGGCGAAAATTTAAAATGTGTCCCAACAAAGATGAGCGCAATTCGCCAACCGTTCATCCCGGTTTTTTATTCCGTTACCACCCACACCAGGCACAGTTCGTTAAAATTCACAAAAGGCAACGTCAACGCCCTGGTTCCCGTTTTTAGAAACATGCCCTGCATCATTCCCCGGCCGGGAATGGAAAGCGCCGCTTCCGGTGGTTTTATCCGGATATGGTCGCTAAACGAAACTTCCCCGTTTCCATACCATTTAAAAATGGCTTCCTTACCACTCCACAACAAGGTTAGCTTACGAACGACGGGGTTGTCGGCAACCGGGAGTCCTCCCGAAACGATCCCGGAACTTTTTTCCAGGGCCACCACATCATCCGGATGCAGAAATTTATGACGAACCCGGGTTATTTTGGTAGTGGGGATCTCAATATCAACGCCTACGCGGTGCGAGCGACTGACAATAGCCGCTGCATAATCCCCGCAATGCGAAATAGAGAAATGAAAAGCATCATCCGGTAGATAAGGCTTACGGGTGTCGGCAATTTCAATCAGGTGGTTGGGGAATCCGGGAAATAAAAATCGCAGCAGATACCGCCCTGCAAGATGTTGTAAACGCTTGTGCGGATGACGGATATTTTGTTGCAACGGCACTTTCAACAAAAAAAAATCTTCAGGCTCGGCAATATGCCATACCCCTAATTTTGTGGTAGCGTTGATATTATGTTGATAAAATAAAGGCATTACCAAAAACGAAATCCGAAATTCGCCGGCGAAAAAGATCGCGTGCGCAAATAAACAAATAAATCAGGGAATGATACTATCCGATAAAAGAATTCTGGAAGAGATGGAAAAAGGCGCCATCCAACTGGTACCTTTCGACAGGGAATGCCTCGGCAGCAATTCATACGATGTTCACCTGGGGAAATGGCTTGCCACCTACAACGACCATATCCTGGACGCAAAACAACACAATGCCATAACCTATTTTGAAATCCCGGACGAGGGATTTGTATTGTATCCCCATCTCTTTTATTTAGGAGCCACCAAAGAATATACCGAAACGCACGCCCACGTTCCCTTCCTGGAAGGAAAATCTTCCACCGGCCGCCTGGGAATAGATATTCACGCCACTGCAGGCAAGGGAGATGTGGGGTTTTGCGGGCACTGGACACTGGAGATCTCCGTAAAGCAACCCGTACGGGTATATAAAGGGATGCCTGTTGGCCAGCTGATCTATTTTCCGGTGGATGGAGAAATTGAAGTGAAATACAACCAGAAGAAAAATGCCAAATACAGCGGGCAGCCCGAGAAGCCCATTGAAAGCATGATGTGGAAGAATAAGTTTTAAAGAAAAAAAGTGGAACAACACCCCGTAGGTATGCATTAGCGTCAGAACCGGTTCCCAATGTCGAATTTTAATGCGCTCATTTTTCAAGCAACTGCAACACCGCCTCATTCCCCATCACCGCATTGTCCGGTCGCGGATGCGATTCGTTAAATACCGACAACTCGTTTTGCGCCAATAGGGTGATGGCTGATTCATCTATTTCTCCGTTGCTGTTAACAACCGCCTTCAGATCTAATCCCAGATGCTTTGCCATAAAACGATACATAGGCTTTCGCTTGGAAGGCCCATAATCGTGTACTTCATCAGGGAGATGGACCGACTCCACATTTCTTCCTTTCTTGTACAGTTGATATATCTTCTTCATGAACGGATATTCCACCACAGGGTTATTCCGGGTCCAGTCATCTCCATCAGAGATCAGCAGCATAGGGCGCGGCGCGGCCAATGCGGCAATCTCCACGTTGCTGGTTTGGAAATCGCCCTTTTTATGAATAGGCATACCACTTTCGCAAACACAGCCGCCAAAGAAATAGGCTGAGACCATCACACAGGGCACGGACACTTTGATACGGGGATCGAGTGCGGTTAATAAAAAAGTTTGCGTACCACCGCCCGATGCCCCGGTAATGCCAATACGGTTGGAATCTACCCCCGGCAACGACAACAGGAAATCGAGCGCCCGGGTACTGTTGATGGTTTGCAATTTCAAGGCTTTGGACAACTTGTGGTCGCATTGTTTGGAATCACCGTAACCCACCATATCCCATGCAAAAACCACCGCACCCATGCGCGCCAGCATACCGCACCGGGTTTGCATCTGCTCGTGAAACCTTCCATCGGGATTACTCCAGTGCCCGTGCGGACATAAAATACCGGCATACGATTTTTGTGGCGTAAGCGGCCGATACAAATTCCCGGTAACATAAAAACCCGGTAGGCTTTCAAAAGCTACACTTTCTACCGTATAGCCATTCATTATCTTTTTGCTATGGATGACAGGCGCAGAGGTGGGTTTGACAGGCATGGTTTCCAACTGCATCCCCTCGCGGATCCGGGCACGTATCTTTTCCGAGCGCTGTCGCCAGTCTTTCAATGAAGCCGGCACATGATTATCCAAAAATTCCTTTCCCCGGGCCTCCGTAAAATAGGATCCCTGGCAGAGTTCATCCTGCCCCAGGAGGATTTGTGTGGAGAAGAAAAACAAGGCGCAGAAGATTAATACCTTATACATACTATTTGAGTTTACAGCCTGGAAATTTGACGTTCGGAAGTTTCGCGCTAAAGATACCAACTCCAAGCCCGCATACCAAAAACTAAAAACTTCCACCCTATTCTTTTAAAAAAACAGTCCGGCCCGTTGCAGCCGATTTTTTTGCCGCTTCTAAGATGCGTACCACCGTAATATTATTGGACAGGGCATAAAGTCCGTCTGCTTTCACATTAATTTTCCCTCTCACCACATCCGCCAGGTAGCTGAAAGGATTTTCGTACACCGGGATATCTTCCGCACTATAAGTCCGCAACTGCTCGGTCTTATCCTCTTTCCTTCTGATACGCATATCCTTTGCATTGATGGTAAATATATATCCCGTAGTACCGTATAATTCCATGTCTTTTCTATTGAAAGGCCAGTTCCACGATGCTTCCAGGATCGCCTGGGCTTCGGGGTAAGTAAGGATGATCGTGGCCTCGTCATCTACTTTAGGATATACATCCGGCTTAAATTGCCGGGTAACCGCGGTAACCGATACCGGTTGTTGTCCTTTCATCAGCCAGGTCATCAGATTGGCGCCATAACAACCAAAATCAATCACGGCGCCACCGCCATTCAGTACCGGGTCGGTGAGCCAGCTCAAAAAAGCCCTGCTGGTTCCAATCTCTACCGGTCCCTCATGCCCGTGATGGAAAACCGCTTTTCGCAAACCACCGGTATAACTGCTGTCGTATATCAACTGATAGGCTTTTGCCGTGGCAGGATACCAGGACGTTTCATAATTCGTAAGCAAATGGATGTTGTACAAACGAGCCAGGGAATCCATTTCAAGCGCATGATCCACGCTAACCGCCAGGGGCTTCTCTACCATCACGTGGATTCCCCTGGGGGCACAGACCTGTACTATAGAAAGATGGTCGTAGATAGACCCGAAGGCCGTAACCGCCTGCGGTTTCACCTTATCCAGCATCTCTTCCAAACTATTGTACAGCAGTTTTTTGTCTATTCCGTATCGCCCGGCTTTTTGCTGCAATAATTGCGGGTCTTTGTCAAATATTCCTACGACGGAAATATCTTTTTGCTGGAGGTTTCTCAATATCCAACCCGAATGATCGTGCGATACCCCGGCAACGGCTACCCGAACTTTTTCTTCCTGTGCCACCACAGACAGGCTAACTGCCATACCCGTCAGGAAACAAAGAATCCAATACGTAACATTCATTTTTTCATTTTAATACATGGCAAATATCAACTCACAAAAAACTAAAAACGACTAATTCTCAGACTCCAAACGCCTAACTAATTAACCTCCAGTTCGTCCTTAGCCGGTAATTTGGGAAAATGTGCATGAGGTTCCCGCTGATACCAGAATACTACGGATGCTATATCCGAACGCTGGGCCAGGTACCTGCCTTCACTGCGCCAGCCCAGGTCCTGTATCGTTACTTTCAGATCTTTTTCAAACCGGATCGGATCCATGATATGCCAGCGATACAGGCCAAAGCGTTGCTGCGTTTTGTATAGTCCGTCCGGCTTTATCACCTGTAATAAACCCGAGTAGGGAGTAGTGAACACCTCGTATTCATGTTTTACCTTGTTCTCAAAATTATAGGAGCCGCAAAAATAATCCTCTGTGCCCGTACCGCAGATCGTTGGAAATTGGGTATCTCCATCCATAAAAAACTTGATCTCTCCTTCTCCCCACCAGCCATTATTTTTTACCCCCCAGGCTAAGTACACCCCAACATACTGTCCTTTACCCTTAATCCCGTCCACGATCGTATAATCGGAAGTCATATTGGTATTGGCCCGGCGAAACTGGGCATGAAAATAAGCCGCATCGTCCGGCACTTCCGTCAAGGTATAATCTATCTGGTAATACAATACCATATTTTTGGCATCTATGTTTTCCATCGTAATCTTACATTTTTTCCTAAAGGGCATTGTCCAGTAGCAGTTAAAAGCGCTGCCGGGGTTCACACACACAGCCAGGGAATTCAGATGCGCATACTCGCCCCAACCCATACCGAAGAAATCGCCTACAGGGCACTCCACCGAGGCCTCCCTCTCATCATCCCAATACATCCTGATTATGGTATTACGCCATACGCCGGCGGGCGTCATCCAGATGTGCTGAATAGCGCCGGGACCGTCTATATCGGCGATGGTAATCGTTTCCCCGGGTTTAATAATAATGTAAGGATTCACCTTCCAGCCCTGACCCAGATCCCGTGCGGCGTTAGCAGCATTCGCCTTATTCAGTTTATCATCCTTTGCACCCGGATCAGCCATCCCTCCTTTTCCCTTTTCACCGGTAAAATTTTCCGGACTGATAGAACGGGTCTTCGCATCCGACAACCGGAAAAGATTCCCCATATTCATGTCCAGCCCATTAAACTTTCCCGACTGGGCATTCACAAAGATTCCTGAAAAAATAAAAACAGACAGGCAGTACAAGATTTTTTTCATAAAAAAATGTTTGAAGTTTGAGGGTGCAGGTTACAGGTCTCAGGTTGCAGGTCTCGGGTTACAGGTTGCAGGTTACAGGTTATTTGGTGTTCATGCCTACAGCCTGATACCTCATACCTACCGGCATTTCCACATTATCACATTATCACATCCCGAACATTCGGAACCACATTTCCACATCCCGAACATTCGGGACCACATTTTCAAATTTTCAAATTTTCAAATTTTCAAATTTCCACATTATAAAGTTATCGTTTCTCCATTACAAAAGGCGTACTTTTTAGGGTCATCTCAAAAGCCACCCGATCGCATCTATCCGCTGATCTTTCCGTATCGCTTGTACCAGCCGATCACATCCGCCACTACCTCACTATACGTAACCAGCCCCTTCGGCTGCTGATTAGCCTTGAGATATTTTCCATACACCCAGTCAAAGACGCCCCCCAAAGGGCTTTCATATTTTCTATAATAAGCCTTCAATTCCGCTATGTCTTTTTGTACCTCCGGGTGCAGCAATGCTTTAAGGTCTTTCGCCGCCGTGGAATCCACCCGGTAGAGCACACGATTGGCATACAGGAATAAGTCGAAATAGGCCGCATAGCTGAATAAAGGATCTCCCGAAGCGGTAGCCGTAATATAACCCGCAAAATTGGCTTCGTTTTCCTTCGCATACCCCAACTGGTGGGCCACTTCATGACAGGCTACAAAGGGCTGAAGAAAAAGAGGAAGATCCGTATTCACCTGCGCCTCACCGGTAAAAGGATTATAATAGCCCGAGTATCCCAAATAATTTCCCAATACATTAAACAATGAAGATTTTACCGAAGCATTCTTATATTGAAGAAAAGCATATTTCCCGGCAACCTCATGGAATATCTTTTTCGTTTGCATCCGTATTTCCTTCGTGGAGCCGTAACCGTTACCACCGCGGATCACCGATTCCTTACATTGATTCACCTGCTCCAGCAACAATTCGTTCAGAAGAACCAGGTCTTCTTTTGAATAGCGTCCGCGTTCAAAATCCAACTGGTAATGGATCCCCAACCGGTTGTAATTCAGCCCCCACAGACCGTTAAAAGCAATATATACCAGCAACACACCATTGACCACCCTTATCCAGAGGCGATTTGACAGCCGCCACTGCCGCTCCCCGCGGGGCCGCCGGATAGCCTGCCTTAGCTTTTTAACCGTTCTCCACAACACATATAAAATCAGCAAAGCGTACAATAGATCGCCCATACTGAAAGGCAGCACGCCCGACAACTTACGCAAAAATGCGCTGATATAAGGATAGACCCCCGTGCTGTAAACCAGCTCCACAATAGCCGGGAAGGCAGCCATTACCCGTATGCCGGCCGCAAGCACACACAGGACGAGGATCGTTATAATATCCCGCCGGTTAATTTTTATGTTCTTAAACACCATCGGTAACGCTTCACGCTCAAAACCTAAAAGTAAAGGGTTTTTCCAACCGGAGGAAATTACTAAGTTCAAAAAAACGATTGAGGATCAGGGGCTGTCGGCCAGGTGGCTATACCGGGCAACTGTCCGGGCTATCCGCGCCAAGTCCGGCACAAAGCAGCGCAAGTAGCCTCACCGGGCTTTCTGCTGCTATCCCGCAGCCTTTCAACGGGAGGAAAATTTTCCGGGCAGACCTGGTGATTCATGAATTAATTTCCAGCTTATTCCACGGTTGGGGACATTTGCTGTTGCCTGAGCGCTTCAGGGAACAGGATGTTATTTTCCAGGTGCAAATGGTGCGCAAGATCCCTGTCCAGGTCCTTCATCAGCAGCATGATGCCAAGCAATGCTTTATCGTCGTCGGCCTGTAGGGTATAGGATTTGAAAATTTTTCGAATCTCCACCAGGCTGTCGCGCTGCTGGTCGTGTTCATGAACAAACATAGTTATGGAATTGTTCAGCGGTTTAACCGGCGCCCCATCAGTTTTCCCCCGGCTTGCCGCCATTTTCCGGATCACCGGGAAGAAGGTCAATTCTTCTTTTTTCATGTGTACCGCCATTGCACCCGTCAACTTTATCAACAAAGGCTGAAACAGTTTGACAGGCTCCTCGTTGCGGGGCTGATCCGCCAGGTAACGTTCCACCATACCTTTCAATGTCATTGTTGTTTTCTCTGTATAGCGGTGGTGGGTTTTTTCAATATAATCCGCCAGCAGATCCAGGGGCCAGCTCTCCACTTTCACCTCGAAGCTCCGGACCGGCTGCTTTTCTATCTCCATCAATCCGTTACGGATAACATCAATATTCGCTCCGGCTTCCGATATCGCTTCCTTTAAAGTCAGGTCGTGACGACAATAAAAATCAACTTCGTTTTGTATAAACAATTGAATAAAAGCATAATTTTTCACGGCAAGTTCTCCCACCTTAGTATTCATAAGTTCTTCCATCATCCATTTCATTTGTTTCTCAAAGTTATAAAACATCCGGGCTGACCATCATATATATCCCCGCGTAGAAGACAGATATTCCCATTCTCGAAAAGTAACCGAAGGAAATTGACAGCAATGACAGGAATATCTTTGAAAGGCCCCTACCAACGGTAAGACCATCTTAAAATAAAAAGCCGGTCTGTAGCGACCGGTTTTTTATTCCAATATCTGTGTGATTTCCGTCCGTTAAAATCCGCAGGATTGGGAGGTATTCAACAACCTTATTTATTTTTAGCTCGTGATCATCTATCCTAATGATTCTGATGTAAAGATGCTGCGGATTTTGCCTGTTTGAAACTTTATTCGTCAGGCAGGTTGTTTGTTTCGTTTTTCGGTGGAATTTAAACGATAAGGGTTTTTGCTTATCAATCATTATAGGTATTGGGCGATCATTGAACATGATTCTTCGTGGCTTTTTCATCAGGCTGTTGATGTATGGTAATGCCGGTGTGCAGGCGCTGTTGCAGCCCGGCAATCGGATGTGAGATAAATAAAAGGTAATATTGGGTGGCAACCATTATTTCTCTCATTGAATAAAGTGTTATCTGACGGGTTGTTTTATGCGCTACTCCTGTTTCTTTCGTCTATAATGCAGTTGCGTCAGCCCCGTGTCAAATGTTTTCGTATCCAAAAGTTCAAGTTGCTGTTCGGGTCTGCCGGGTTGCCAGAAGAATTTTGCGACCATCTGAAATATCCATGAAAGGCTACTGCTGTACCGCCGACAATTAAATACTGAACAGCGTTTTTATTAAGAATTTAGCAGACTCGTAGAATGTCTTCAGTTAAGTTTTCTTTCACTTACTTTTAAGCTTTTTGGTTTTTTCTTGTTTAGCAACTGAAAAAATGCCTCTACTTCTGCCACTGCCAGAGTTTTAGTATTAACAGACTTTTTACCCTTGAGGAGGAATTTTGCTTCAGGCTTTTGAAGGTAGTATATCGTGTTAACATTGCCATGACAGTAAAATTAATGAATTTTTCGGTCTTACGTTTATGGTTTGCGAGCCAAGAACTGTTTGAATTATAGCCGCTAACGGCTATCGGCTTTGCGAGGGAACGGATTACTTGTACTAACGCTCAATCGAAGCAACAAAGTTCAAATATAGCAAAAAATTTCAAACGAAGCACTTCGCCCGCTATCTTGCAAAACCGATGTTATAGCCAGTGGTTCTTGTCCGATGTCCTTGCAAACTATTGTAAATACTATCTTTCTCTGCCTTTGTCGTATTGGTCTGTGTGGTTGTGTATTTTTTTATTTTTGAAGGGAAGGATTTTTTTAATTCAATCTTTGTCAGCGTTGGAGAGGTGAAAGCTCTTTTGCAAGCTTTGGTCTGAGCTCGGACTTGTGCGGCTTGCAAATGTGCTTTCACCTATGCTTGGCTTACATATAAATCACTTTTACTTTAATTTCTTTGTCTTGAAACAAATCAAAACTTGCTTTTTTAAAATTAGGACGATTGGTTAATCCTATAGATGAATAGTATGAAAAGCCAATTCCCTCTTTGGGCAAGATTAACCCTTTGTCAATTTTGCCATTTTTGTTTTCATCGTGCAAAATGTTTATAGCATATTTTCCTTTCGGGAGATTTTTAAAAGTAATCTCGGCTTTTCCGCTCTCAATATTTGTAGTCTGAATTTTGTAATAGTTTTTGTACTGTTCATCGGGAATTGAGCCGTCTTTGTTGTATAAGGCTACTTGTAAAACACCTTTTGAGTTTCGTAAGTTTTCTACTTCAATTGTTAAACTGTATTCTTCTTTTGTATTTGAAAATGAAGAAAGAAATAAGAGTGCTGAAAGTACAATAAGTATTTGTTTCATTTTAAATTGTTTTTTTATTACTGAATTTCTCTTTCATTCTATCCACTCCGTAATACACCATTGGCACTAAGAATACAGTCAATACCAATGAAGAAAGTAAACCTCCGATAATTACCCACGCCAATCCGTTTTTCCATTCGGCTGATGTTCCAGTGGCTAATGCTATCGGCAACATTCCTATTGCCATTGATAAAGTCGTCATTAAAATAGGTCGCATTCTGCCTTTGCTTGCTTCAATGATGGCTTGACGATACGATTTTCCTTCGGCTTTTAATTGATTGGTAAAATCAACAATTAAAATAGAGTTTTTGGT
>JAMLHL010000007.1 GCA_023957125.1 Chitinophagaceae bacterium | reverse complement strand
CGGATAAAAGAGAGGTGTTGCTTAAAGGGTGGGTATTGCATGCCAATGCCGCGGCCTTTGGCGGTCCTTTTATGGGGCCCGACGGCTGGCTGTATATGACCGATGCGAGAAGGAGTTTTGATATCACAACCAAAGAAGGTGTGGAACTGAAAGGCAAAAGCACCCGCATCTGGCGCTGCCGGCCGGATGGCAGCGATCTGGAGCCTTTCTGTAGCGGTGGTTTTGATAACGCGGTGGAACTGATTTTTATGCCGGCGGGGGAAGCGATTGGCACCATGACGTATTTCACCGATCCGATGAACGGTTTCAGGGATGCGCTGATGAACTGGACTTACGGCGGCGTATATCCGAAACCTAACCAGGTGATAGAAGACGATCACCTGAAGCTGACCGGCGACCTGATGCCGGTAATGGATAAGCTGCCCCGTATCGCCCATTCCGGTCTAATGCGATACGAAGGCGCTTCCTGGGGAGCAGACTACGCGGGAAATCTGTTCAGCGCCCAGTTCAATACGGGCCGGATCATGAGGCATATCATCAGCCCGGCAGGCGCTACTTACGAAACAAAGGATGAACCTTTTATAACAGCTTCTAACGGAGACGTACACCCTACAGATGTATTGGAAGACAGCGACGGGAGCCTGCTGGTGGTGAATACAGGAGGATGGTTCATTGCAGGCTGCCCTCTTTCAGTAGTGGCAAAGAAAGATGTGAAGGCGGGGATTTACCGGATCAGGAAAACCAACGCGAAACCGGTGGATGACCCCTGGGGACGAAAACTGGATCTTTCAAAAATGACTCCGGAACAGCTTGCCGGCTACGCAACCGATAACCGGCTGGCGGTGCGAAACCAGGCTATCGAACAATTGGTGGCAACGGGAGCGCCCGCGATAGATGCGGTGAAAGATATTCTGCTATCGTCCGGTAATGAGTTGGCGCGTACGGCAGGGATATTTATTTTGTACCGGATAAACAGCCCCGGGCAAACGGGCGAAACCTTACGGGCGGGGTTAGACGATAAAAGCGCGATGGTTAGAACGGCAGCGGCACGGGTAGCCGGACTTTCAAAAGACGCGGCAGCGGTCGCGCGCCTGATGGAGATGGTGCAGAAAGACGAAGCGCCCGTACGCAGGGAAGCGGCTACCGCCCTGGGACTGATTGGAGATACCCGGGCAATCAGCGCGCTGCTCAGCGCTTCCGGTAATCCCGATGATCGCTTTGTGGAACACGCCATTATCTATTCTCTGATCACCTTAAAATCTCCCGAACCCCTTACACAGGCATTGAACGATACTTCGGTCAACGTTCGGAAAGCAGCCCTCATAGCGTTGGATCAGATGGACGGAGCGCCGTTGAGAAAAGAGCAGTTGGTTCCGTTTCTTTCTGCAAAGGATCAGGCGCTGCAGGACGTGGGGATCTGGGTGGCCTTGCATCATTTGAATTGGGGAGACGCGGTGGTCGGATATCTTAAAGATAACCTGAACCGGGAAGACCTGACACCCGAACAGGAAGCCGCTATTCGTAACCTGATGATCCAATTTAGCGGCGACCCCCGGATCCAAAATTTTATCACCTCCCGGTTGGGCGATTCACAGTCCTCCCCGTCTAAGATGATTTTGTTGCTGGATGTAATGGGGCATGCCCGGGTTAACAAAATACCTGACGCATGGATAAGCCGGTTAAACGACTTGTTGCGCAATGGCGACCACGAAATCCGGCTGGAAGTACTGAATTTAATTAAATCCAGAAGTATTGCCAGCCTGAATCCAACTTTGAATCAGATTATACAGAACGCTAAGGATCCAGCCGATTTCAGACTTAAAGCTTTAGGGGCGCGGCTCATGTCTGATCACGATCTCAGTAATAAAGAATTTGAAATGGTGGCTAAATACCTGGAGCCGGAGAATCAATCGCCGGTGCGGCAGGAAGCCTCGCGCCTGTTGTCACAAACCAGGCTGAATGATGCACAATTGACATCCCTTGCCAAAGAGCAGGTGGCTAAAGCAGATATTTTTCTCCTGCCAAACCTGGTAAATGCATTTCAGGGTGGAAAGAGCGAGGAAGCGGGGAAGGCATTAATTGCGGCGCTGGAAAATTCCAAAGATCATCTTGATAACCTTTCAGTTTCAGATATGGAAAAATTGTTTGCGTCTTATCCTTCATCTGTTCAAACCGCTTCTTCATCTCTCATAGAATTGCTTAAGGAAAAACAGGCGGCACGACTGGAAGAATTGGAAAAGTTGCAGGCTGAATTGAAAAGAGGCGATGTGGCAGAAGGAAGGCTATTGTTTTATGGCAAAGCCACCTGTTTCAGTTGCCATTCAGTGGGAGGAAAAGGAGGTGATTTTGGCCCCGACCTGTCTAATATCGGCGACATCCGTTCCCGTCACGATATTCTGGAAGCCATCATGTACCCCAGCGCCAGTTTTGCCAGGGAATATGAAACTTCCAAAATCACCACAAAAACAACTTCTTACACAGGAGTTATTAAAGAACAATTACCCGATGTGATTGTTGTCTCCACCGGGCCCGGCTCACAGGTGCGCATACCCCGGAATGAAATCGTATCTGTAGAGGCGGATAATGTATCCCTGATGCCACCCGGTTTATTAAAAGCGTTAAATATTCAGGAAATATCCGACTTGATGGCGTATCTTGAATCTTTACCCAGTGGGTTAGGACAAATAAAAAGCCATGAGTAGGAAATAATATGGATGGAATGAGAACTGAAAAATGTAAAGCAGGGAAATATCCTTATTGTTCAGGGAATATTGGTTTATCAAAAAATTAGCGCATTTATAATGAAAAGAATTCTATCGGTTGCCCTTGCGGGATTATTGATCCTGATCTTAAACGGAACGCAATCCTACGCCCAGAGGGTGCCATCTTCCCAGTCTACGATCCATCTTTTCAATGGTAAGAATTTCGATGGGTGGTATAAATTTCTCAAAAACAGGGGCAGAAATAACGATCCGAACCAGGTTTTTACTGTGAAGGACGGGATGATAAATATTTCAGGAACCGAATTTGGTTGTATTACCACCAACGAGGAATACAGCAATTATAAACTTGTAGTGGAATATAAATATGATACGGCAAACGATCGCCTGCCTTCCCCATCCCGGGTGGATGGCGTTGCGAGGGATGGAGGAATCTTGTTGCATTCGGTCGGGGAAGACGGCGGGTATTCCGGAATTTGGATGCATTCTATTGAAGTCAATATTATCGAAGGCGGCACCGGGGATTTCATTGTGGTAGGCGATGGCTCGGACAAGTATTCAATAACGGCGCAGGTAGCTCCCGATCTGCAGGGCTCTTCCTATATCTACGACCAGGGAAGTGATTATTTAGCTACTATTTACGGGGGGCGGATCAACTGGAAAGACAGGGATCCCTCCTGGGATAATGTGAAAGGGTTCTGGGGCAAAAAAGATCTTGAATATCCGTTGGGAAATTGGAATACAGTAGAGTGCCTGGTCCTGGGCGATAAAATAACCGTTTATCTTAACGGAATCCTGGTCAATGAAGGAATAAAAGCTAAGCCGGCTAAAGGCAGGATACAGATTCAATCCGAAGCGGCGCCTATGGTGATTAGAAAAGTTGATCTGATCCCCCTGAAAAATCCTCCCCCGGTAATAAAGAAACCGGAACCTATCGCTCTTTTTAACGGGAAAGATTTGGATGGATGGGAGGTTTATGGCACTGAAAAATGGTATGTAGATAAAGATCGGACCCTGGTATGCGAGAGCGGACCCGATAAGGAATACGGGTATTTAGCTACCCAAAAAAAGTTCAAAGATTTTGTGCTCACGGCAAGATTTTTACAGGAAGCAAATGGCAATAGCGGAATTTTTTTCCATTCTTCGGTTACGGGTACAAAGATCAAAGGCTTTCAGGCTGAAGTTGCGCCCCCGGGGTTACACAGCGGTGGAATATATGAATCGTATGGCAGGGGCTGGCTGGCTATTCCCGACTCTTCCAAAGAATCGGCCCTGAGAATGGGGCAATGGAACGCCATGATGATACGTGTTAAAGGCGACACGGTGGATACCTGGCTGAATGGCGCTCATATGATCCATTTGGTGGACGGTAAGATTAAAGAGGAAGCCGGGCAAATTGCTTTGCAAATTCATTCGGGGGGAGGCATAAAGGTCAGGTGGAAGGATTTATGGATCCGGGAGTTACAATAATTTGACAGGAAAATTTATCTTTCCGCTGAATAAGAAAAAACCAGTATAGCCCAAATTTTCGCAGGCGGGAATGATTCACCCTTGCAAAGCAACCTTCATCATGACGCAAACAAAATTAAAATTCAGACTCTCCGTTTTCATGTTCCTGCAATATTTTGTATGGGGCGCCTGGTATGTAAGCGCGGCAACTTACCTGAGCAAAACCCTCGAGTTTGGAGGCGGACAAATCGGGCTCGCTTATGGCGCTTTTGCGATCGGCGCCATGATCTCCCCGTTCTTTGTCGGGCTGATAGCCGACCGTTATTTTGCGTCTGAGAAAATCCTGGCTTTTCTGGGAATTACCGGCGGTATCCTGCTTTTTGTTCTTGCCCGGCTAACCAGTTTTGGTTCCTTTTACCCGGTACTCATTATATATTGTGCTTCTTATGTGCCAACACTGGCCTTAGGCACCTCGCTGTCGCTGCACCATTTTACCAATCCCAAACGCGATCTGCCTTTTGTTAAAGCCTTTACGGCCGTGGGATGGATTGCCAGCGCCATGGTGGTGAGTATTATTTTTGAGGCGGAGCAATCGGCCGTGCAATTTCAGATTGCCGGTGTGATGTCTCTCATCCTGGGGTTATATTCCCTGACGCTGCCGCATACGCCGCCGAAGAAAACGGATAATAATCTTCGTCTCGGGGAAATTTTAGGTCTGGACGCCCTGGCTTTAATGAAGAAGCGCTCCTTCGCGATTTTCATTATCAGCATGTTCCTGATATGTATTCCGCTGTATTTCTATTTTGTAAATATGAGCATTTACGTCACCGAACTGGAATGGAAATACCCGGTGGCAAAGATGTCCTTAGCCCAGGTATCCGATGTTGTTTTTTTGCTTTTGCTGCCCTTGATGCTGAGATATCTGGGATACAGAAAAACTATTTTTATTGGGATACTGGCCTGGGCGGTGCGGTACTTTTTACTGGCAGGTAGCGTGGATATGATTTCGATGCAAACCATTTTTGTGTATGGCGCGATCCTGCTGCACGGGGTGTGCTATGATTTTCTTTTCATTACCGGGCAATTGTATGTGGACGAAGAAGCCAATGAAAAAATCCGGGGCGCAGCGCAGGGCTTTATAGCATTTATCCTGTGGGGAGTAGGCGCTTTTGTAGGCACCCATTTAGCCGGCATTTCATTAGCTTCGCATACCCTTGCCGAACCGGTTGGCAGTATCACCCACGATTGGCAGGGAGTATGGGTGTACCCGGCCTGGGGTTCGGTAGCGGTATTAATCGTATTCCTGATTTTTTTTAAAGAGAAACGGAAAGGGGAATCCACTGAAAGAAAATAAAAACGAAGAAGATTTTTTTAACTTATATTCGGCAACTGTATTAATAGATTATCAGTATTTAAAAACGGATTACTTATGGATCAGAAAACAAACAATTTACGGGTGTTGGTAGTGGGTTGCGGTAATATGGGCGCATCTCATGCCACAGCCTACCATAATCTGGATGGGTTTGAGATTTGCGGGATTGTTTCCAGGGGAAAAAGCAAAGAGGTTTTGAATAAAAAATTAGGGGGCGGGTATGCGCTGTTTGATGATTTTGAAACGGCGCTGGAGGCGACAAAGCCCGATGCCGTATGTATCTCTACCTACCCCGATACGCATGAAGCCTATGCTATTAAGTCCATCGAAAGCGGCGCCCATGTATTTGTTGAAAAACCATTGGCGGCTTCCGTGGCAGGGGCGGAAAGAGTGCAGGCGGCGGCAGTTAAGCACGGAAAGAAGCTGGTGGTGGGTTATATTCTCCGGCATCATCCTTCCTGGGCGAAATTTATAGAACTCAGTCAGGAATTGGGAAAACCGCTGGTGATGCGGATGAACCTCAATCAACAAAGCGATGGCGATATGTGGACTTTGCACCGAAACCTGATGAAGAGTCTCAGCCCGATTGTGGATTGCGGGGTACATTATATTGATGTGATGTGCCAGATGGCCCGTTCCAAACCGGTGCAGGTTTATGCGATAGGCGCCAGGCTTACCGAAGAAATTCCTGCCGGGAATTACAATTACGGACAATTGCAAATCCGTTTTGAGGATGGCTCGGTGGGCTGGTATGAAGCCGGATGGGGACCGATGATGAGTGAAACCGCGTTTTTTGTAAAAGACGTGGTAGGTCCTAAGGGGTCGGTGTCTATTGTGGCAAAAAGCGCGGGAGGAGAAGGTAAGTCGGATTCTATAGAATCGCATACCAAAACGGAATCACTGCGGGTACACCATGCAGACCTTGATGCCAATGAAAAGTTTGCCAAAGAAGACACCTGGATCAATCTCGAAGACGAGCCAGATCACCAGGAACTGTGCAACCGGGAACAACTTTATTTTCTGAATGCCATAAGAAACAATACAGACCTGACCGATCACATGGAAGACGCGGTGAATAGTTTGAGAATTGCTTTTGCCTGTGATGAATCCGTCAGAACCGGAAAAGTGGTGATGCTGTGAGTAGTTGCAAGGTGTATGGAGCAAGGGAGAGTTTTTAGTTTGGGAATTTGAAGTTTTTCACTACCGGTCGGTATCCCACCGACCGGAATGCCGCAGATAGAACGAAAATTCGGAATACACCTGTTGGGAGAGAAGCGCAGATTGTAAGTCGGGTTGGGAGAGGGTGCAGGTTGTAAGTCGCACCCCGCCGCCTGTGAGATGCTGCAATCTCACTGTTAGCAAACATTTTCGGGCCGCCACCTCAGTATAGAAATTCTTTTCTGAAATTATTAAAACAATACTTACCTTTGACGTTAGTAACGGGAAAGGTATGATTATTTCTTTTGGCGATAAGGAGACAGAGAGAATTTGGCAGGGAGAAGTTTCTAAGAAATTGCCCGGAGAAATTCAGGATATTGCCCGGCGGAAGTTGAGAATGATAAATAATTCAGGCGACATAAACGATTTAAGAGTACCGCCCGCCAATCGTTTAGAAAAACTTAAAGGCGAATTAAAAGAATATTATAGCATTAGAATAAACAAACAGTGGCGAATTATTTTTAAGTGGCAGAAAACAAATGCGTTTGAAATTTCTATTATTGACTATCATTAAACAATTAAAAAAATGAACAGATTAAGAAACATATCTCCCGGTGAAATTTTGCTGGAAGAATTCTTGAAACCTCTTGGAATTTCTCCATACAGACTTTCAAAAGATATTCGGGTTCCACAAACAAGAGTGTCTGAAATACTTAAAGGGAACAGACGAATTTCAGCAGATACCGCGGTGAGATTGAGTGCTTATTTCGGGAATTCTGCGAAATTTTGGTTAGGTCTCCAGGACGACTTTGATATTGAAAACGAAATGGCGGACAAACAGGAAGAGATAAGCAGGATAATCAGAATTCCAACACAAAACGTTTGCTAATAGGTATTTATGCAAGCGGCTGGACACATGCTTTTAGCTCAGAGTTGACTTCTTGCAGCCTGCATGATACCCAACCGATAGCTGACAGCCAATAATTAAACACATCATGTAAAGTAAAAACAATAAAAATGGGAAAAAAAGAAATCAAACATCCGGATAAAGCGGATCAGGGATTTTCAACGGGGGCATATTCTGCGGCGGTAGAAGCAGACGGTTGGCTGTATATAAGCGGGCAGGGGCCGATTGATTTTAAAACCAGCAAATTCATATTGGGAACCATTGAGGAAGAAACGCGTTTGACAATGCACAATATCCAGCGTATTTGTGAAGCTGCAGGCTGTACCCTCGACGATATTGTAAAGTGTTCTGTACACCTGAGCGATATAAAAGATTTTGATCGCTATAACGAAGTCTATGGCAGCTATTTCAAAAACATAAAGCCGGCCCGCACCACGGTGCAATCGGGCTTGGGTCATGGCATTAAGGTGGAAATTGATGCGGTTGCCAGGATCCCGGAAAAGAAGTAGAATTTTTATCCGTTAACTATTTAATCCATTGCACTGCGATGAATCAGTTTGATATAAAGCCGGACGAGTTGACGGTTTCTGTGGTGGGATTGGGATTAATGGGCTGCAGTATTACCGCCTGCCTGTTGATGGCCGGACATACCGTCATAGCCATTGCTCCGATCCCTTCAGATATGACCACGGCGAAGCCCCGGATATCAGAACACCTTCAACGATCTTTTGAAGAGGGGATCACCACCACCACACAGGAAGAACTGCTCTCTAAACTCACGATCACGGAAGACTATGGGAAGTTGGGTCCCTGTCAACTGGTCATTGAATGTACGCTGGAAGATGAAGACATCAAAAAAGATGTTTACGGCAAGATAGAAGCAGTGGTGGCCGAACACACACTCATTACCAGTAACACCTCAGCCATTCCGATTAGTCTGCTGCAAAAGGATACCCGGGTGCCCACCCGGTTTTTCGGACTGCACTGGGCGGAGCCTTCTCATACCACCCGTTTCCTGGAGATCATTTGTGGCGATCAGAGTGATATAAAGCAGGCCGAATGGCTGTATGCACTTTCCTATTTTTGGGGAAAGGAACCCACCCTGGTGAGAAAGGATATTCGTGGGTTCATCACCAACCGGCTGATGTACGCCATGTACCGGGAGGCTTTTTACCTGGTGGAAAACGGGTATGCCACGGTGGAAGATGTGGATCGCGCCTGCCGCAATAATGCCGGCTATTGGATGACGTTAGTAGGTCTTTTCCGGTGGATGGACCTTACCGGCGTGCCCGCCTATCATAATGTGATGAAAGATCTGTTTCCCACACTTACCAATTCCACGGAAGTGCCGAAGCTGATTGACGATATTGTGAAGAGTGGGGGCAGGGGAGTGGCTAATGCGCATGGTTTTCACGAATACACGCCGGAAGAAGCCCGGTTATGGAAAGAAACATTTGAAGAGTTCAGTTATGAAATTCGTAAGCTGGCCTTAAAATATCCGGCTGATGTAGTAAAGCGGAAAATGGCTGCGAAAAAGGAGGGTAAGCCTTCATAGTCTTGCGTTGTGTACTGTCAGGCTGGCTGTATTGTTCCTATTAATCTGCTGTCGTGTGCTGTGAAGAAGCGATATTTCTAAAACCTTATTATCTTAGTAACTTATAAGTAGTAATACCCTTCATGGTTGTTACCTGTTAAACCCGGAAGAAAAAATCAATCATGCCTGAAGCAGCGGATTTTATTATAGACGCCCATTTGGATCTGGCGATGAACGCCATAGAATGGAACCGCGATCTTACACAATCGGTATATCAGATACGCGAAAGAGAAGCCGGTTTAACCGATAAGTTAGATCGCGGGAAGGGAACAGTAGCCTTACCCGAACTACGGAAAGGAAAAATCGGGCTGGTCGTTGCCACACAAATAGCCCGGTATGTAAAACCGGGAAGCGCCCTGCCCGGCTGGAATTCGCCGGAAATTGCCTGGGGTATTACACAGGCTCAATTGGCCTGGTATCGCGCCATGGAAGATCGGGGAGAGATGGTGCAGATCGCCAACTTGTCTCAGTTAGAAAAACATTTAGCCCTTTGGTTCGACGATACAAAACCCGATAGCGGTAAGCCGGTCGGGTATATTTTAAGTCTCGAAGGGGCCGACTCATTTGTCAATTTATCTTATCTCGAAAAAGCCTATGCTTATGGTTTGCGGGCCTGCGGTCCGGCGCATTACGGCCCCGGCCGGTATGCGCCGGGTACCGGCATGTCCGGCGGGTTGACAAAAGAGGGCAGAGAACTAATAGCGGAAATGGACAGGTTGAACATGATCCTGGATGTAACGCATTTAACGGATGAAGGTTTTACCGAAGCCACAAACCTTTTTAAAGGCGCGGTATGGGCCAGTCACCATAATTGCAGAAAATTAGTAGATCATCAGCGGCAGCTCACCGATGAACAGATAAAAGTATTGTTGGAGAGAGATGCCGTGATTGGCGGGGTCTTTGATACCTGGATGCTTACCGATCATTGGGTCCGCGGAAAAGACGATCCAAAAAAAAGAGGGATCAATCTTGAAAAAGTAGTAGCGCATTACGACCATATCTGCCAGATGGCGGGCAATAGTTTGCATATAGCCATTGGCAGTGATCTTGACGGAGCTTACGGTAAAGAACAGTCGCCTTATGATCTGGAAGATATTTCCGATTTACAAAAATTAAAAGGTATATTGATCCGCAGAGGTTATTCTTCAGCGGACATCGAAAATATCTTTTATAAAAACTGGCTCCGTTTCCTGAAAAGAGCCTGGGCTTGAAAATTACCAAACTTCACCCGTCGCCAGGGTCATTGCGCTTTTGAAACGGGTGCATTATTTTTGTCTCAGAGGATGGATATAGTTGTGTTTCTTGCGGTGAAAATGTGAAACCCATAAAAACTAAGGATGAAAGAAAGAATTTTATCAGCGATTATCTTATTTTTCTTTTTTTGTTCCTGTCATCACAACCCGTCAGGATATTCATCCGCTTCGGAAACGGATTTTACCGCTCCCGCCTGGGGTGGGGAACGTTGGAAAGACGTGCCTGAAAATCCGCTTATAGATCCGGTACATTTTAATCTGCCCGAACTGGTGATCGGGGATCCCCAAATATTAACGCCGGGGGAATTTGATAACCAATGGCATGCTTTCTATCATGGTTTCTCGCATGACGAAAAAGGCTGGCATACCTGGTTTTTTCACTCCGCTTCCGATGACGGGCTTCATTGGAAAGAAGTGTCCCGTGAACAGGGGGAAGTGGGCATTCAATATCTCACTAATGATGGCGACCGGTGGATACAATATTATACCGCCACCACCAATGCTATGGAGGATACCGCTTTGAAGAGGAAGTATCATAACATTATCCGGGCCCGCACTACTACGGATTTTGTTAACTGGACCCAACCGGTAAATCTGATCCTGCCCGAATTGCCCAGGGAGCGGGAGGGAGACAAGGCCGGAAAGGAAGCCAGGAATCCCTGTGTGATACGGTTGCCGGACGGGCGTTACAGGATGTATTACAGCGCCGGTACGGTGTATCTGAACGATGCCGGCTATGAAGAACCTAAATATATTTTCTGCGCTGAAGCGGATAATCCGCTGGGGCCTTTTACCAAGCGGGAAGACCCCGTGCTGCAGCCTGATCCTGATTTGCCTTTCCGGAATTATGGTTGTGGCGGTTTTAAGGTTTTTGGATACAGGGATGGTTACCTCGCTTTTTACAATCCGATTTATATTGATCCGGAACAAAAATCGCGTTCTGAAATCCGTATGTTGTACAGTAAAGACGGACTGGAATGGAAGGAAGCGGAAAATAATCCCGTTGTAAAACCCGATCCCGGTATAGCCTGGCGATCAGCAATCATATACCAGTTGGATGTGGTACCCTGGGAAAATAGCCTCCTGATGTATTTTAATGCAAGAGAAGGCTGGCGCGGAGGCGCAGAGCGGATAGGGGCGGTGAAACTGGATTTGAATAATGAGGAACCGTTGTTTAAATTAAGATGATCCATTGTAAATCTGTGGGTTAATCATCACTGACGGAGGAACGTTGATGTTGCAGTACAGCATCCACCAATCTGTTTCCCCGGTTCAAATGAATATGAGGAAGTTCTTCTTCTTTGTAGTAAGAACTTAGCAAATTCCTAAGCATCGCTTTAGCACGGTTCAATCTCACTTTCACGTTAGCCTCGCTGATGTTAAGGCAATGTCGGGTTTCTTCAATACTTAAATGTTCAATCTCTCTTAAAACAAAAACAGTGCGGTAAATCTCTGGTAAGTTGTAGATCACCTGGTTCAGGATCGTCTTTAATTCGCCGTTCATAAATTTTACGGCAGGCGACTCATTTCTCTCTTTTTGCAACATCATATCCTCGTATTTCTCATCGTTCAGGCCCACCGATCGCTTTCTGGAATTATACCGGTGCTGACATTCGTGGATCAGAATTTTTGTCATCCAGGTATGAAACTCTGATTTGAATTCGAACTGATGAAGGTTCTCGTAGGCGTGAATATAGGCTGCCTGCATCGCATCCTCCACCTCTGCCTCATCATTGAGAATTGACATCCCGATCCGGTAAAGACTTTGGTTATAGCGGTGTACGAGAATAGCATAAAGCGTTTTATCGCCCTGCAGTATTCGTTCAATTAATTCATGATCAGAAATAAGTTCGTGTGAAGTCATATCTCCATAATTCATCTCCTCCGGAGACAATGAATGTAATGCGCTTGTTAAAGCGAAGTTAACAATATTTAATCAAACCTTTTTTGTAACCTTTTTTGCTGGTGTGTACTCCAATTAACGAAACCTGAATCGGAATGCCTTCACTCTCATTCAAAGGTTGATAAATTCAATTTTGTTAAAATAAAAAATCTTAAAAGATGAAAAAGAAAAACATTTTTGTTGCACTTGCAGCAGGATTTTTAGTCGGGTCGTTATTAGGCGCTGCACCGGTGTATAGTCAGAACGCACAGAAACTTACCGATCCTCAGATTGCTTCGGTAGCCGTGACGGCAAATCAGATTGATGTGGATTACGCTGCAATAGCGCTTAAAAAATCAAAAAATGCAGAAGTATTAAACTTTGCTAAAACTATGACGAACGACCATAATGCAGTAATTAAACAAGCCGTTGCGTTAGCCAATAAATTGAACGTAACACCCGAAACGAACGCCGTTACCCGGCAACTTTTATCCGATGCAAAAGCAGAAGAAAAAAAGCTTAAGGGTTTGAAAGGAGCAGCTTTTGATAAGGCTTATGTTGATAATGAAGTGGCATATCACACCTCGGTGATCGGAGCGGTAGAAACAGTGCTGATCCCGGATGCCGATAATGCCGAATTGAAATCTTTATTACAAACTGCAGTTCCCGCATTTAAAACTCACCTTGAACATGCTAAAATGCTGCAAAAATCGCTGAATAAATGAGGTACAATTTAGGAAGGCGCAGCCCGGATTTTTGCAGGCGGACGGGGACACCCGACAGTAGAACTCACTACCGGTCGGCGTCGCACCGACCGGAATGTTCCAGAGGGAGCGAAAATTTGAACTGCACTCGTTTAGGACGTAATACGTATAGATTTTGGCTTGGAATATTTGCCGGATTGTTTTGGATAGGATGCACTTCTTCAACCAATAATCCAAACGGAGAACAAATTGTAACGCCAAAAACAGACACCGTTGAGATAAGGGGTATGGCATTTGTGCCTGACACCATAACGGTGAATAAAGGAGATACCGTATTGTTTGTTAACCGGGACATTGTGGATCACGATGTTACGGAAAAAGACAGAAAGTGGGGTTCATCACCGTTGCATACCGGCGATTCATGGTCGAGGGTGTTTACAGAATCTGCTGACTATTTCTGTAGTCTGCACTTAGTGATGAAAGGAAAAGTGTTGATTAAGTGAGTGAAGAGAAGGTTTAGGGTTTGGAACGACCGGACATTTCACAAAGACTGGTGAGATGGTCCGGTTTGTTTTTAGTTGTATCTTGCAGTTGGTATTTTGTATTGGCCTCGTGTAGCGGATTGATCTTTAAGATTTCATAGTTGCGTCTCTTCCGATGAACCTTCCGGGTTGAGCTCATATCACAACGCCCACGCAGAACCCGAAGGGTTAGCTTCTTCATCTAGCCGTGATTTGTATTTCACGAGCCACTTTGCAGGGCGTTTTGCTGAATTTTTGTAATTTTGACCAGATGTTTTAGTAATGATCAGGCTTGCAGCATATACCGATGAGATATCGAAACTTTGTGAAAGTCACAAGGTAAGGAGTTTGTATGCTTTTGGCTCCGTGCTGACTGACAAATTCAACAAAGACAGCGATATTGATTTGATAGTTGATTTTGCCGACATTAACTTGGAGGATTACGCAGACAATTATTTTGATTTCAAATTCTCTCTACAAGACTTATTAAAACGACCGGTTGATCTGTTGGAATACAAAGCTATAAGTAATCCTTATTTCAGACAGGCTGTTAATCAACAAAGGCAACTTGTATATGAAGAATGAAATAAAAATATGGCTTCATGACATTTTAAATGCGGTTATTGAAATTGAGAGTTTTTTTGAAGACACACAAAAATCTTTCACGGACTATCAGAACGACTTACGCACAAAGCGTGCGGTTGAAAGAAATATTGAAATTATCGGTGAGGCGTTGAACAGAATTTTTAAAACATGACGAGACGGTTTCCGTTAATAATTCCAGAAAAATTATTGATACACGAAACAGAATAATTCATGGTTATGACTCTGTCTCTGACGAAGTAATTTGGGGAGTTGTCTTTAAGCATCTTCCAATTTTGAAAGCGGAAGTTGAAATGTTGTTGAATGAATAAACGAAACGCTTGTATGGGCAGGCTTGACCGCTTGCCGCTGTAGCTTGTTTTTCGGTAAGTTCGTCGATTTAAGAGGACTAAATATTTTGGTGCTTATCATCCCTTTTTTGACATTCCCAGCCGTGGTTTGTATGTCGGGGCTTACTTCGCTGGTAACAACATGAAAGGGGTACCCGGCAACGGAAACATATATAAAAATTATGGAAGAAGTATTGGATAATCTAAACCAAATTTTAAAACGGATCGAACAAGCCTGTGAAAAAAGTGCAAGGAGAGCTGATGAAGTGAAATTATTGATGGCTACTAAAACGGTATCGCCTGAACGGATCAAAATTGCATTGCGGGCCGGACAGACGCTTATTGGCGAAAACAGGGTGCAGGAGGTGAAAGAGAAATATGAAGACTTAAAAGATACGCCCCATGAGTTGCACTTTATCGGCCATCTGCAAACGAATAAGATCAGGGACATACTCCGCTATGGCGTTTCCTGTATTCAATCGCTTGACCGGCGGGAATTGGCTGAGAAACTGCACCACCGCCTTACTCTCGAAAAGAAGAAAATGAATGTTTTTATCCAGGTTAACACCTCCGGGGAGGAAAGTAAATTCGGTGTGCATCCCGATGAGGCCATTGCCCTGGTACAACAGGTATGCCAATTAGATACTTTGCGCATCCGGGGATTAATGACCATCGGCTTGTTCAGCGCGGAAACGGAGAAGGTAAGACAATGTTTCCGACTATTGAAAACTATTCAGGCACAAATCCAGGCGCTCTGTCTTCCCAATGTGCGTGTGGATGATTTGTCAATGGGCATGAGCGGAGACCTTGAAGTGGCAATCGAAGAAGGAGCCACCATCGTGCGGGTGGGGACAGCTATTTTTGGAAGGCGGGAATATCCCGATAGTTTTTACTGGAATGAAAGAAGAGGTTGATGGATTACCGGGGAACAAGTTTTAAGAGATGTGGAGATACCACTTTGTGGGGCTGCTGTTATTGAACCGGTTCTTTGTATAATCGCTCAATTCTTTTATCGGGCACCAGCCAGGTTAATGCGACGACAGCATATACGCCAAACCCCAGGAAGCTGTTGACATTGGCAAGAAGCATTCCCACTATATACAACACGATAGATATCTTTCCCTTAAAATCTTTTCCGATCGCTTTCGCTATGATCGAGTCTTCTCCTTCACTGGATTTCAATTGAGATATCAGGATGAAATAGGCCAGAGCACACATGAGTAAAATGACACCATAAAAAATAACGGGGATCCTGGAAAATTCGTGTTGCCCCATCCATCCGGTGGCTACAGGTATCAGCGAAAGCCAGAAAAGGAGGTTAAGATTGGCCCATAATATTTTACCGTTGACGCCTTTTTTTTCAGCCTGGAAGGTATGATGGTGATTATTCCAGTAAATGCCAACATAGATAAAGCTGAGTACGTAACTCAAAAACCGGGGCCAAAGACTGATGATTCCCTGCCAGTCAACCTGCTCCGGCACTTCTATCCCCAATACCATGATGGTAATAATAATAGCAATTACCCCATCGCTGAAGGCTTCGAGACGACCTTTTTTCATACGCAATTTTAGGAATTAAAAATTGGATTCGAATTAATATAAGAAAGTAATTTCGTAAAAAAGATATTATGATCGGAATAAATCGAAGGAGTTTTCTTCACTCCGCGTTGATGATCTCCGGAGCGCCTTTTGTAACGGCGATAGGAAATGCGGTTCCTAAAAAAAAGAATAAAGGGGAAGACGCAATCTCCCTGGGGATAATTGCAAGAGCTGATAACCCGGAGGAGGATTTAAAAATTGTCCGGGATCTGGGTTTTCCAACCTGCCAGTTGAATGTAAAGGAATACTCTCCTGAATTGGCTAAAAGACTGCGTGCAACATTGGAGAAGTATTATATTTCTCCCGTCACACTTATTTGCATGGGTCCGGGCGTATATACTTATAATTTTAAGGAGGGTCCTTCAACCATCGGCCTCATACCGAGGGAAACCCGCCCGGCACGTATCAAACGTCTGAAGGAGGGGATTGATTTTTGCAAGGCGGCAGGCATTCCGGCAGTACATGCTCATTTTGGTTTTATTCCCGAAAACCCTGATGATGTGCTTTATGTCGAATTTATTGCGTTAATGAAAGATCTGGGAGCCTATTCCTTAAAGAACGGTATTGATATTTATTTTGAAACAGGCCAGGAAACACCTGTTACGCTTTTGCGTGCAATTGAAGACATAGGGACCGGCAATCTGTATGTAAATTGTGATCTTGCCAACCTTGTCCTTTATGGAAAGGCCAATCCTTTGGATGGGGTGAAGATGCTTGCAAAATACATCCGGTCTTTTCATGCAAAAGACGGATTGTATCCTACGGATCCATATAAATTGGGTAAAGAGGTGCTTATTCCAAATGGAGAAGTTAAGTTCCCGGAAATCATTGCCTTTTTAAAATCTATAAATTTCAAAGGAAATATCACGCTTGAGTGTGAGCTATCAGGTACCAATTCAGATTATATTTCGAAGACCAAAAAATATCTTGAGACCTTGATAGATGCATGAATTAACTGAGTCTAATAGTGAAATAACCGGAAGGTTGAATAATTATCGTTAATCAGGGCTTTCCCATAAATCATAACTCTATTCTTTCTGTAACAACCGGAATTTGCGAACGAAGTATTGAAATGCTCTTAATTATTTGTGCATTAGTAGCGGTTTTCACTATTCAGGTACATACAAAATATTTCTTCCTTTATTCGGCAGCCCTTAAATAGTTATCGCTAAGTATTCCCCTACCTTCCGTTCGACTTCAGTACCGTAATATCTTTTGTGATCTGGTCGTCGTAGGTTTTTTTCACGAGGTAATTCCATTTCCTGTCGGGCACATCTACAGAAAAGATGTCTCCCAATTTGTGGTTCTTTACCCCGTTTTGTAATTCTATGGGTACCATTTCCTCTCCGAAAAACCAGCCGGTGTCGCCGTGGGTATTGTTCCCATCCATGGTATATTCGTCGGAAAGTTTTTCAAAAGGAACACCTTCCGACAGTTTTTGCATAATGACTTTCCTTAAACTGTCAATTTCAGAAACAGACAGCTCGGCGCCATCCAGGAAGATATAACTGGCCCGGTAGTTGACCGATTCGTTGGATTCGAGGATCTTATAGGTGGTGTATCCGATAGACAAAATATCGCCTTTGGTCAGTTTCAGCAACCTGTTGTCCACCTTGGAGGAGTCTTTCCCGTAAACCAGCTTAAAAATTTCCGGTTTCAGGTTCTGGTTGGCATCCACGTATTTCTGTGCTTCCTGCATGGTATTGATCTTCTCAAATTGTTCCCTTACCGTTAACTGCGCCCAGGCGGAGGTGGTAAAGAGCAGGAACAGCCATAATAAACCGGTTTTCATATTTTCAGCTTTTATTCGTAATAGGGAGATGAAGTTAGTGGTTTTTGCGTTAAGATCTGCTTAATTCTGATTCGCTATGACTTCCACTTATCGCCAGGCTGCAGGAAAGAGAAAGCAGCCTGCGGATAACCCCTTCATCAAAAACCGGAACGGCAACGACCTGCGTAAACAGAATACAATATGAATCGTTTTATTTCCACTTTTCCAGGTGGTGTATCACCAGTATGGCATAACCTTCGGCAGCTATCCGGTAAAGTATATGTTACGGATGCCAAAGGCAGGAAATGGTTGAGCTCCTATAAAGAAGGGAAGGTAGAAATCAATTATAAAATGCCGGGGAAAGGCGTATGTAACCTGGAAGTAGTGCATGAATAAATGAGGTAATCTAAGCATATTGAATCCGGCTGGTTAGCTTATTCAGGAATCTGCTCATTAAAATTTTATATTTGCCAATAATCATATTTTTAGATGCGCGGATGAGTGTATTTTGAAGTAAAATTCAGGTCTGAAAACATTTGCAGAAACCTAAGCCCCGGAAATAAGAAGTTTATGAAAAAAACAGTCAGTTCCATCGTTTGGATAATCATTTCATTATTAGGCGCTGCCGCCCTGGCTACCATCGCTTTGGAACGCGGCGAAAAGATCAATGCGGTATGGATAGTGATCGCCGCTGCCTGTGTTTATATGGTGGCTTTCCGGTTTTACCGGAAGTTCATTGAGAAAAAGGTATTGTCTGTTGACGACCGGCGGGCCACTCCCGCATATACCAGCCAGGATGGCAAAGACTTTACCCCTACCAATAAAATAGTTTTATTCGGTCATCATTTTGCGGCCATAGCCGGCGCTGGGCCGTTGGTAGGGCCGGTGCTGGCGGCCCAGATGGGCTATTTACCCGGCACCCTGTGGCTCATTTTCGGAGCGGTGTTTGCAGGCGCCGTGCAGGATATGATTGTTTTGTTTGGCTCCACACGGCGGAACGGCCGCACACTGGGAGAAATGATAAAGCTGGAATTTGGCAATGTAATAGGGTTCATCACCAAAATCGGCATTATCCTCATCATGATCATCCTGATAGCCGTGCTGGGCCTGGTGGTGGTAAAAGCTTTAATGGGCAGTCCCTGGGGAACATTTACGGTGGGGATGACCATCCCGATAGCCATCTTTATGGGTCTCTACACCCGGTATATCCGCCCCGGGAAGATCAGCGAAATGTCCATCATCGGTTTTGTATTATTGATCCTGGCGCTGATGGGTGGGCAGCAGGTGGCTGAAAGTCCCTACTGGTCTGAGATATTTAACCTGAAAGGCACCACCATCGCCATACTGATGATGGTATATGGTTTTTTCGCTTCCGTTTTACCGGTATGGCTGCTGTTGGCCCCGAGAGATTATTTAAGCACTTTTCTTAAAGTGGGCATCATCTTCATGCTTGCCTTGTGTATTCTTCTTGTCAGACCCGAGTTGATGATGCCTTCCATAACTCATTTTGTAGATGGTTCGGGACCGGTGTTTTCCGGGAAACTGTTCCCCTTTTTATTTATTACCATTGCCTGCGGCGCGATATCGGGGTTTCATGCTTTGGTGTCTTCGGGAACCACCCCCAAGATGATCCAGAAAGAATCTCATATCGGCACCATCGGGTACGGGGCTATGTTAACTGAATCTTTTGTAGCCATTATGGCCATCATAGCCGCCAGCGTGATAGACCCGGGACTATATTTCGCGGTAAACAGCCCCGCCTCAATAGTAGGAGTGGATTTAAACGAGGTAAGCGAGGCGATCGCCCGGATGGGATATGCCATTTCTCCAGAAGCCATCGCGCAAACCGCTGCCGATATAGGGGAAACAAGCATCGTGTCGAGAACCGGCGGCGCGCCAACACTGGCTATCGGCATGGTGCATATTTTTCACCAGATACTGGGAGGTAAAGAAGCGATGGCCTTCTGGTATCATTTCGCCATCCTGTTTGAAGCCCTGTTTATCCTTACCACTGTTGACGCCGGCACACGCATTCTCCGTTTTATGTTGCAGGAGATGTTCTCTTATGTGCATAAACCTTTGGGCGAAACTAAATCGTTTGCAGGCAATATCATTGCTACCGCTTTTGCCGTGGGCGCCTGGGGTTATTTTATTTACCAGGGGGTGATAGATCCTTTAGGGGGCATTAATACTTTGTGGCCGTTGTTTGGTTTATCTAACCAGATACTTTCAGTAATGGCCCTGACCTTTATTACCACGATGTTATATAAGATGAAGAAAAAGAAATACATTGCCGTCACCCTGGTTCCGCTCATCTGCATGGTAATTGTGACTTTTATCACCTCCTTAGAAAAGATATTCAGCTTCAACCCTTCCATCGGCTTTTTTGCGCATGCATATAAATTCAGTGCCGCGCAAAAAGCAGGACAAATCATTGCGCCGGCGAAGAGCGTTGCGGAGATGAGCCGGATTACTACCAATGATATCATTAATGGCACCCTGTGTTGTATCTTTTTAATGATAGCCGTTATTATGCTTATCGGCGCCATTAAGATCTGGCGAAAAATTCTTAAAAACCAAAGCTACCGGCCGTTACAGGAAAGCCCTTATGTGGAAATGAAAAAATTTGATTTAAAATAATAGGTTTAAACATTACCGTATGCGCATAGGAATCAGAGGACAGGCCTTGTTTTTCTTTTGGATAACCGTATTGGCTTCCTGTACCACCCCTGGTGAAGATATTCCGGATATCTCATTCGATCAGTATAAAATTGCCGATGGTTTTGAAATACAGTTAGCGGCCTCAGAGCCGCTGATCGAAGCGCCGGTGGCAATGGATTTCGACAACCGTGGCAGGATGTGGATCATAGAAATGCGCGGTTTTATGCCCAATATTGCCGGGTCGGGGGAGGATGCGCCCAACGGAAGGATCAGTATCGTGGACGGATGGGATAAAAAAGGAAGAGCCCGGAATGTGAAAGTATTCCTCGACAGCCTGGTACTTCCCCGCGCCATTGCACTTGTTTATGGCGGTGTGTTGTATGCAGCGCCGCCTAATCTCTGGTTTGTAGAAATAAAGGATGATAAGCCGGGCAAAAGAGTGCTGGTGGATTCCCTATATGCGGATGCGTATTCCAACCCGGAAAACCAGGCCAACGGGTTGATGATGGGCATTGATAATTGGATATACAGCGCCTACTCCACAACCCGCTACCAAATGAAAGACGGTAAATGGATACATGAACCTACTTCGTTTCGGGGACAGTTTGGGATTACCAAAGACAATTTCGGCCGGCTTTACTACAATTATAATGAAGTGCAGCTGGTGGGAGATTATTTACTGCCTAATACCCTCATTGGCAACCCGTATATGAAGCCAAAAGAAGCGATCAATAAAGCGCTCACGGACAACCAGCATATTTATCCTTTACATCCTACTACCGTAAACCGGGGTTATGTGGAAGGCATACTCAACGAAGACAGTATTTTAAAAAAGTTTACGGCTGCATGCGGTCCCCTGATCTACCGCGGAGATCAGTACCCGGCAGACTACCGTCAGAATGCTTTTGTATGTGAGCCGGAAGCTAACCTGGTGAAGCGTAACATACTTAGCTTCGAAGCGCTTAAAACAACTGCGGCGCAGGCCTGGGATGATAAAGAATTTCTCGTCTCCACCGATGAAGGTTTCCGCCCGGTGAACTTATCCAACGGTCCCGACGGGGCCATGTATGTAGTGGATATGCATCGGGGGGTGATGCAACACCGGGTATCGGCAACGCCCTATTACCGCGAAGGGATCGTTCGTAAAAAACTGGATACGCTTATCAGCGCCGGACGGATCCTTAGAATAAAATACAAGAGGCAACAACCGGCCGTTGTCCCCGATCTTAATACGCTTTCAGGCACAGAGCTGGTGTCCTTGTTGAAAAGTGAGAATGGCTGGATCAGGGACAGGGCGCAACAACTGTTGATCTTCCGAAACGACCGTTCGGTGATTCCTGTCCTGGAAGCATTGACCCGGGATCAAAAAGAAACCCTACCCGCTATTCATGCCCTGCATGCTTTGGAAGGGTTGGATGCGCTGTCGTTTGAGTTGTTGAATAGGGTGGCGGTATCCGGAGCGCCTGAGCTGACTGCACATGCGTTGTTATTGCTGAAGTCTTTTAACACTGCCGGTCATCTCGGGGCGATGGAAAAGTTATGTACGGATTTAAGCGCCAGGCACGATACCACGGTGGATCTTTATCTCGCTGTTTCGCTGGGGCCCTGGATTGCGTTAGCGCCCAACACTTTTTTGCCGGTGCTGGCAACCCTTTCCGGTACTTATCCGGCCAGCGCGGTATTCCAGGAAGCGGTGGTGAGTAGTCTCAGGAGGATGGAAGATCGTTTCAGGTCTTACCTGGTTCCATCGCAGAAAGAGAATAACGGTGAGAGCAAGATCATTACGCTGTTGGATGAAACTACTAAAAACAGGCTGGAGGATAAGAAGAATACTATTTTTGTACAACGAAAAATACCGATCCCCGGATTACAAAAGGGCCTGGTAATCTATCGCGGTGTCTGCGCCGGCTGTCATGGGGCAGATGGAGAAGGTATTGAGCACATGGCGCCTCCATTGATGGGATCGCAATATGTCAGCGGTTCCAATGCCCGGTTGGGAATGATCATCCTGAATGGTTTGGAAGGTCCGGTGCATATAAACGGAAAGCCTTTTACTTTTAATGGCGCGATGCCAAAATTCAGGGATATTTATACCGATGAAGAGATAGCCGGCATTATGGATTATTTGCATAATTCCTTTGCCCCGGCAGATCCTAAACTTTCCTACGGGCGCCCACCGGTTAAGCCGGCAGAAATTAAAGCGCTCAGAAGTAAGGGTCCGGTATCGCTTACCGAAGAAAGTTTACTAAAAATGACGGAATGAAAATAAACAGGCGTGCGTTTATCAAAATAACCTCCCTGGCAACGGCGGCGCCCCTTGTTGTCCCGGAATTTCTTCCGGGTATGTCAATGGTTGAAAGCAAAGCGACCCCGGTTTGCATATTTACAAAATGTCTTCAATTCCTCGATCGCGATCGTCTCGCCGAAACCATTGCCCTTATCGGGTTTGACGGAGCCGATCTTCCGGTACGGGAGGGTGGACAGGTTCTTCCCGAAAAGGTCAGGACGGATTTGCCGGCAATGGTAAAAACTTTACAGAAGTCCGGCGTTCGGGTACCCATGATGGTTACCGATATTAAAACGGCAGGCTATAAATATATTGATACGGTATTAGGAACGGCATCTTCGCTGGGCATTACGCATTACCGGATGGGCTACCTGGAGTACGATCCGGCAAAAACGATTCCCGAAAACCTTGACGGGTATAAAAAAGCCATGGAACAATTGGAGAAGGTGAACCGTAAATATAATATTCGCGGGGAATACCAGAATCATTCCGGAATAAGAGTGGGCGGCCCCGTGTGGGATATTTACTGGATGTTGAAAGATTGTGATCCTGCTTATATCGGGGTGCAGTATGATATCCGCCATGCTATCTGTGAAGGAGGTAATTCCTGGTCCACAGGCATGCGGCTCCTTGCACCCTGGATAGGGTCAACCGATATCAAAGACTTTGTCTGGAAGAAACAAAACGGAAAATGGCAAATAGACAATGTGCCGTTAGGAGAAGGTCAGGTAGATTTTGACGGTTATTTCAAAAAGTACCAACAACTGGGTATTACGGGGCCGGTCTCCCTTCATTACGAATATGATTTGGGTGGCGCCGAGCACGGCAATAAAGATCCGAAGATGAGTCTCGGGCAGATATTGCCTTACTTAAAAAATGATCTCCGCTGGTTCAGAACAGCGAGGGCGAAAAGTGGGATATGAATCTGTCAATACAAACATTTGCCTTATGTTTTGGAAAAGAATAGCTTTGTTATTCGCTGCCTGGTTATTTATAGCGCTGGCAAAAGCGCAACCGTCTAACGATATTACTGTGTCTATTAGCGCCATAGGCGGTTTGCAATACGACCTGGTGAGATTTCAGGTTAAACCCGGGGCAAAAGTCAGCATTGTTTTTACCAACAAAGATGATATGGAGCACAACCTGGTGATCACCCGGCCCGGTTCCAGGTTGAAAGTAGTGAATGCCGCATTGGCATTGGGTGATGAAGGGCAAAAGAAAAACTTCGTTCCCGATCTGCCGGAAGTATTGGGGTCGTTGCCGGTTCTTTCCCCGGGGGATAAAAGAACGCTCACGTTTAAAGCGCCTGCTAAGACCGGCGTTTATCCTTATGTATGTACCTATCCCGGTCACGGCGCCGTCATGTTTGGCGCTATGTATGTTACAGACGAGGTAATGCCCTTATTAAAAGACGATCCTGAAATTCCTCCTGAAAGACGATCCGGAAAGAAGGAATTGAGAACCGGACACGATACACATACGGCGGAGAGGAGTCATTCTTTCCGGGAAGACCCACCTTATCTGTACCGTATTTTCCTTCCTGATGCCGGGCCGGCCGCCATTGCGGTAAACCTTCCGCACCGGTTGTCATATTGTTGGGACGCCGGCGCTTGTCGTTTGCGGTATGCGTGGCAGGGGGATTTCCTGGACAATACGGATATCTGGAAAGGGCATCACGATGCTTATGGAAAAATTTTGGGAACCGTTTTTTTCAGGGATAAGACAGATCTTCCACTCCGGGTGGATCAGCCGGGAAATATTCCTACCGTAAAGTTTAAAGGTTATAAACTGATCGAAAGATATCCCGAATTTCATTATACGATCAACGGAATCGAAGTATATGAATTGATAAAACCAAAAGAAGACGGCACCGGTTTGATCCGGAGGTTCAGGATACCACAGACAAAGAGAATGATCTGGTTCGTTGCTGACCCGGAAGATGGTGTAGATTATCAATCTTCCGCCGGAATCTGGCGTGATGTCAGGTTACGGTTGTTACCGGAAGAAGCACGGGAGTTTACGGTTACCATGACAAAGAAATAAAATGATGAGAGGAAATCTATATGGTCTTTTTATAGCAGGACTGTTTTTGCTTTTGGGTTGTACCGCTAAAAAATCGGAACAGATCCCGGAGCGTTCCTACCGGGTGGAAACGATTGATATGCCTGAGGGACTGACAGCGGAAACCGGTGCCCTGGAATTTCTCCCGGATGGAAGATTGATAGCCTGTTTCCTGCGGGGGGAGGTGATGATCTATGATCCGGGAACAAAAAAATGGCATTTGTTTGCGGAAGGACTACACGATCCGCTTGGGATGCTGGTGGTCAGCCGTTCCGAAATTCTGGTGATGCAGCGTCCGGAATTGACCAGGATAAAGGATACGGATGGCGACGGAGAGGCAGACCTGTATGAAACCGTGACGGATGATTTTGGCATAACGGGAAATTATCATGAATTTAATTACGGCCCGGTGAAAGATAAAGACGGAAATTTATACATAGCGTTGAATCTTGCTTCCAAAGGCGGGGGCATAAGACCGGAGGTCAGGGGCAGGCTGGATACTTTGGGACGTAGTGTCGGGAAGGATATGTTTTCGGTGGTGCCCTATCGGGGCTGGATCATGCAATTGACGCCTGATGGCAGGCTGTTGCCTTACGCTATGGGTTTTCGTTCGCCCAACGGGCTGGGCTTTGATGCGAAAGGCAATTTGCTGGTAACGGACAACCAGGGCGACTGGGAGGGAACCAGCAAACTGTATCAGGTGCAGGAAGGAAATTTTTATGGGCAACCCGCCAGCCTGATCTGGAAAAAAGACTGGAACATGGGAAGCCCATTCGATCTTTCCATAGAAACGCTGGACAGTATGCGAACCAAAGCCGCGGTTTTGTTTCCCCACAATATCATTGCCAATTCGCCTACCCAGCCTCTGTGTGATGAGACGAAAGGAAAATTCGGACCTTTCGCCGGGCAACTTTTTGTGGGTGAAATGAATGCTTCCCGGATTGTAAGAGTGATGCTGGAAGAAGTGGACGGCGCATTGCAGGGCGCCTGCATTCCGTTTCTCGACGGAGAAGGATTAAGAAAAGGAAACAATCGTTTGGCTTTCGCACCCGATGGCAGTTTGTGGGTGGGACAAGCCACGCACGGTTGGGCAGGAGACGATGGCATACAAAAAATTGTTTTTACCGGGAAGCCACCCAACGATATTTATAGCATGAAGCTAACGTCCAAAGGATTTGATCTTTTGTTCACCCGGCCGCTTGATGATTCATCGGCGCTGAATCCCGACCACTATAAATTTGAACGCTATTACTACGAATACCATTCGAAATATGGTTCCGACCGGATGGAGGTGACCGCCGTTCCGGTAACGGAGGTCAGCATTTCTGAAGATCGCAAAAAAGTGTCGCTGACTTTGGGGTCTTTACGCGCCGGTTATGTTTACCAGTTGAATATGGGAGATATCAGAACCGTGTCCGGTGACAGTTTGGATCACCACCTGATTTGTTATACCTTGAAAAACCTTGCGCCGGCATAGGGCTAAGATGACTGACACGGCTTGCGCCCTGTTGGTGATCGGTACATTGCGTCCCTTATCGCGCACCCGTTTTTGGTTGTCTCTGGCAACAGATTTGAACGCCATTGCCTGCTGTTCAGGCCTACTGCCGTCCGGATGTCTCCGACTCAGGACCTCCTTTGCATGACTTATAAAGTTCACCGGAAAAATCGTTTTTGAAATACTTAAAACTATTCAGGACTTGCGGCATACTTTAATATCTCCGAAAATAATATACCGTTGGGCGTGTGTTTTAATAGCAATGGTAATTTTTTCAGCCTGTAACCCCAAAAACCTGAAGGATCGAAGGGGACAGGATTCTGAAATAGATTCGGTAGCCGGCAATGAAGATGTTGCCCGTTATCTGAAATCTTTCAAAGGTTTGGGCGCTTTATCCGACTCTTCCGAAGCGCCTGCCCCTCAGCAAATGCTGGATGAATTTCATTATCCTGATGACCTGGTGGTTGAACTGGCGCTTTCAGAACCCGCCGTTAATCAGCCGGTAGAGATCAGTTTCGATCATCGCGGCAGGTTGTGGGTGGTGCAATACAGCCAGTATCCCTATCCCAAAGGACTGAAGGTGATTAATGTTGACAATTACCTGCGGGTTACTTTTGATAAGGTGCCACAGGCGCCCCCGGAAGGCGTAAAGGGTGCCGATAAAATTACTTTTTATGAAGACACGGATGGCGATGGCATCTACGATAAGGCTACTGACGCAATCACCGGATTGAATATTGCGACCAGCGTAACCCTGGGAAGGGGGAATATATGGGTACTGAATCCACCCTATCTTCTGGCTTATCCGGATCCGGATGGTGACGGCATTCCAAACGGCCCGCCGGTGGTGCATATCAGTGGCTTTGGAATGCAGGATACCCATGCGGTGGCCAATAGTTTAACCTGGGGACCAGACGGCTGGTTATATGGCGCCCAGGGAAGTACTACCACTTCTACCATTAGTTCATCTGGTACCAAAAACCTGTTCCTGCAGGGCCAGGCAATTTGGAGATACAACCCAAAGACGCATGTGGTAGAGCGTTTTGCGGAAGGTGGTGGCAATAATCCCTTTAATATAGAAATAGACGAGAAAGGGCGCATATTTTCCGGCAGCAACGGCGTAGACCGGGGCCCATATTACAAACAGGGAGGTTATTATATTAAAAGCTGGGGAAAGCACGGCCCGCTTAGTAATCCGTATGCTTTTGGGTATTTACCCAATATGGAGCTTAAGGGGGAAAAAAAGCGCTTCACCCATGCCCTGATCAAATATCAGGGCGGCAGCCTGCCTGCACGATATAACGGGAAGATGATCGCTGTTAACCCATTGCTGAATTATGTGCAGCTAACCCGTTTCGAACCCAATGGCTCTTCCTTAAAGAACATTGATGAAGCGCATCTGCTTGCAACCAATGACCGCTGGTTCCGGCCGGTTGATATCCTTACCGGTCCCGATGGAGCCGTCTATCTTGCCGACTGGAGCGACAGCCGTTTGTCGCATGTGGATCCCCGTGATACCTGGAACAAAACCACCGGTCGTATCTGGAGGATCCGGTCAAAAGAAAATCCGGTTTCGCAGACAGAATTTGATCTGAACCGGTATTCCGGTGAACAATTACTGCAATTATTTAAAGAGAAGAACAACTGGTTTCACAAGCAGGCGCTTCTTCTTTTGGGAGACAGGAAAGACAAAGCGCTGTTGCCCGGGTTGCTCAGCCTTTTCAGAACGGGAGATGCGCAGGTAGCCTTGGAAGCGCTGTGGGCTATTCATCTTTCCGGAGGGTTTACAGATGCTGTGGCAAAAGAAGCGCTTCATCACAAGGATCCTTATGTGAGGATGTGGGCGGTTCGTTTATTGGGGGATGAGCCATCCGTACCTGCGGAAATGTTTGCACAACTATCGGCCCTGGCTACCCGTGAAACCCACCCGGAAGTAAGAAGCCAGTTGGCATCCACCGCAAAACGGCTGCCTGTAAAGGAGGCGCTTTCTATTGTTAAGAACCTGTTGAGAAGCCACAATGATATTGCAGACCCGGACATTCCCTTACAGATATGGTGGGTGCTGGAATCAAAAATGGATACGGATAATAGGGAGATATTGGATTTTTTCAAGGATCACCGCATCTGGAATAATCCGGTTATAGAACAGGTGGTTTTGAAACGAACGATGCAACGGTATATGATGACGGGGAGTGCGGAAAATTATTCGTCTGCTATTGAATTGCTCAGCGGCTCGCCTTCAACCAGATTTTCCAGAATCCTAGTCAACGGATTACAGGAAGGTTTTGGAGAGCGGAACATGAAAGAACTACCCTCCGGACTATTGAAATTGCTTCAGCCTTTCCAAACCGAATTCGGGGAAGCGCCGCTCACGCTGGACTTAAAAACCGGTCAGAAAGCTGCCATGGATCAGGCGCTTGCGGTGATCGCCGACGAGAATGCTGAAATGGGTTACCGCCTGACTTATGCCAGGATAATGGGAGAAATTGATCAGCCTCGGTCTGTTCCCGTACTGTTGAAGGTTATAGAAAACGGGGCAACTTCCGGCGCACTCCGGGAGGCAGCGCTCCGGGCCTTATCCCGTTATAATATGGAGGAAATAGGGGAGAGGATAATAAAAGCCTATCCGGGTTTCCGGGCTGATCATCAGGACCGGCTGGCTGCCCTGGATGTATTGGCTACCCGAAGCCTGTGGACGAAAAGATTGTTGAAGGAAATCATGGAAAGTAAAAAGATCAGTAAGGACGATGTGCCGGAGCAGATTGCCAGGCGTTTCAAACTGCTGGAAGATACTGAAGTGGATAAAAATGCAGAGCGGCTATGGCCGGCGATCAAACCTCTGCTTTCCGCTGAGAAGGTGGAACGGATGAATAAAATATCAGCGCTTGTGGCGTCTTCGCAGAAAGCTGATCCGCAACAGGGCAGGCTCCTTTATCTCAGCACCTGTGGAAGTTGTCATAAATTATTTAACGAAGGGGGGATCATTGGCCCCGAACTGACCGGTTATGAACGTAGCAACCTGCAAACCCTGCTGATCAATATCGTTGATCCCAATGCGGATATCCGTGAGGGTTATGAAGTGCAACGGATCCTCACCACCGATGGCCGGGTACTGGAAGGGAGGATTACCGGTCGTAACGGAGATGATATGACCATTCAGCCTCCGTTGGGTGGCCGGGAAATCCATCTTTCTTCTAATCAAATCAAAGAAATGAAGGCCGCCCCGGCGTCCGTTATGCCCGAACGGCTGCTGGATAAGATGTCGGATCAGCAACTCCGGGATATTTTTTCTTATCTTATGAAGAAGGATAAATAATCACTTGTTTTTGATGTGAAATGTATAACTGCCGGAGCCGATAGCAAAAGATACTTTTCCTTCTTTTCGTTGAATCCCGGAAACCCACTTATACTCAACCAGTGGCAGGTTATCCGCGCTCACCTGTTGAATACCGGATGCCGGCAGCACGATCTCCGCGGAGGTATTGGCCGGGATGCTTACCGTTAGCTTTGTAGTATTTCCGGTTTTCTTCCAGCGGGTATGAATGATGCCGTTCGGGCTGGTATAGGTAGCGTTCACCGAATCTATACCATCCACCATTTGTGGCGCGATGAGGATCTTCTGAAACCCATGGTCGTTGGTCTGCTGACGGATACCGCCCAAACCGCTGTACATCCATTCCATCAAATGCCCCAGCATCATGTGGTTATTGGAAACAAATCTCAAAGCCGGCCAGGATTCCGTAAGGGCGGTGGCACCGTGTTTGATCTGGTAGCCATATCCCGGAACATCGTCCCGGTTGTTCATCCCGAACAGCAGTTGCGAAGCCCCGCCGTCTTCCAGTGCCCGCACGAGATAGTGGTATCCGATATCTCCGGCAGTAAGGGCTTTTTTATCTTTAAGAATAGATTGCACCAGGTTGCTGAATACATTTTTTCGATATTTCTCTTCTACTATCCCGGTAACCAAAGGCATGGCATAAGCGGTTTGACTACCGGTGGCGTACACCTGCGTTTCAGGATTAAAAAATTTCCGGTTGAAAGCGTCCTTAATGTTGGAGGCTAATGCTGCGTAATATTTTGCTGCTTCATCTTTTTCTAACAACGCCGCGGTTTTGCTTAGAATAGTGGCATCGTAGTAATAAATTGCGGTTGCGGTGAGCGCCAGAGGCGTAAGTTGGGAAGGTCCGGGGTCTTTGGGTCCTAAATCATACCAGTCGCCCAGCCCGTACGATAAAATATGATCTTTCGCTTTTGTGCCGAGGTAAGCTACATATCGGGTCATCATATTGTACGCGCCGGTTAAGACGGTTTTGTCGTTATACCATTGATATAGGTACCAGGGGAGGATCACGGAGGCGCTGCCCCATTCCGGCGAATCGCGGAAGCCTCCGTCAAACGGTACATATTCCGGCGCAATATCCGGAACCAGTCCGTTGTCCAGTTGGGCTTCTTTCATGTCGTTTATTATCTTTCGATACAGGTGCTGAATATCATAGGCATACCGTATGGCGCCGCCCATCAGGTGAGGCACTTCCAGCCAGCCCAATTTTTCCCGGTGCGGACAGTCGGTAGTTACGCTGGCCAGGTTGCTCCGGACCGACCAGTCAATCAGGTGATAAATATTATTGAATAAAGAATCCGAACAAATAAAACTGCCTGCCGGCGGGGCGCTGTTTCGGGTATGCCACATGGTTAGTTCACATAATTCGGGCGCTGGTGTTTTTCCCCTGTATTCGAGCAGGGCATAACGAAACCCGTAATAGGTGAATTTCGGTTGCCAGGTTTCTGTTTCATTGCCTTTCAGAATATAGCTGAAGTAATAGGGTTTTCCCGATGCGGATTGTTCGGGCAATCCGTCATCATTCAACAGTTCGGCGGGCGTGATGCGTACGGTATCCCCCGCATTACCTTTAATTTTCAGCGCAATGATGCCCGAAGCGTTTTGCCCGAAATCGCAGAGGGTTTTTCCCCCGCCCATTGTGGTTTTTGTTTTCACATCAAAACGTTGCATCCTTTTCAGGGGATAATCCTGCTGCGATTGCATGAGGCCTCCGGGACCATCGGCGGCGAGCGCTTTTTTCCAGTTTTGTTCTGGAAATCCGGGGCCGTCCCATCCAGGTTGTTCCTGGTTAGCGTCGTAATCTTCTCCCCCGTAAATACTCGTGAAGGTGATTGGAGAAGGGGAGGCGCTCCAGTTTTCATCAGTAGTAATAGTTGCTGTACTGCCATCTGTAAACCTTACCAAAAGTATTGCCCTTAGCATCGGGTAGCCCTCAGCTCTGACCATCTTCCGGTACCTTTCCCGGCTGATGTAAAAAAAACCGTTTCCCACTATCGCGCCTATGGCATTGGCGCCCTGCCTTAGCTGCTTCGTAACTTCATAGGTGTTATAAAGGCAGCTTTTTTCATAATTGGTCCACCCCGGGGCAAGAAAATCATCACTCACCTTTTCGCCATTGAGCCGCAGTTCATAATGACCTAATCCCGATGCAAATACGAAGGCTTCCTGCACAGGTTTGCTGAGTATAAAGTCCTTTCTGAAATAAGGAACTACAGAACACTTTACTGCCTTGTTTCCCAGGTTGTTGCCGTTGCCATGTACGCCCGGTACTACCTTCATGCTGTCGGGCAATACCTCATAGGCAATCCATTTACTGATCTTCCACTCATTGGGATTCAAAATACCCGTAACGAAAAAGGCCGGTTCACTCCAGGGTGAACCCCGTCCCTTATTATTCCAGACTCTTACTTTCCAATAATATTTTTTTCCGGATAGTAGTGGTTTGCCTGTGTAGCTGTGTTGATTATTTTTGTCGGATGCTATTTTACCGGAATCCCAGATATCCGCGTCTTTTTCGTTTAGCCGGTCGGGTTGGCTGGCTACCATTACCTGCCAGGCAGATTGTATAAATCCGTTTTCATCGGAACTGATCCACCAGCCCAGGAGTGGCTTCGGATTGTCAACACCGTAGGGATTTACTTTTTGTTCGCAATGAAGATGATGGGGTTGGAATGCCGCATTCGCCATTGATCCGAATAAAAGTACACAACATGATAACAGGTATCGAAGGAGAATCATCCGGTAAGTTTTCATGAAAGATAGCAAATACAATTGACCGAAAGTGATCCGGGATGTGCCCGGTAATCTGAATCGCCCTGCAATACCGGTATTCCTCAGGATTTTTTTACTGTAAAGGCCCGGATAATACATGAAATATTCGGGCATTGGCGGCTAAATCTTATTTTGTTGTATTCCATTGCCATTTTATTCCTCCGAGGAACCAGCGGCCGGGCATGGGCGTACCTAATAGATCGCTGTAGCGGCGATCGAACACATTGTCGGTTTCCACGAACACCGCTAAGGCCTTTTGCCAAAAAGCATACGCTACTTTTGCATTCAGAAGAAAATAGTCCGGAGTAATGTAAGCGTCTATTAAAGAGGCGGATTGCTCCTGCCTTTTCTTGTATAAACCATTAAGACTTATGGTGAAATTACGACTTTGGAAAATAAGCGAGAAGTTGGTCAGGAACTGGGCGTGCGAGGAAATATAAAAAGATGGAACGGTGTCACTGCTCTTGCTGTTGAGCCACACGATGCCCGCAGAAGCATGGATCTGCTGTTCTTTATTTAACCGGATCCGGTATTCTATATCTGTTTCAACGCCCGTAGTATTTACCTCTGCCACGTTTTTTGCCAGCGCGTAAATGCCGGTGGGAAGAAGATTCTCTTTTCTTGGCATTTCGCTGTATGCCGTATTGCTGTAATCAATCAGCCGTTGGTGAAATCGTTGAAAAAAGGTAGCGGAGATCTTTAAGTCATTCCGAAGAAACCAGTCAGCGCCTGCTTCATAGCTGAGTGATCTTTCAGCGGTGAGAACCGGGTTCCCAACTCTTTGACCATTAGGAATGGTTGTTTTGTTATAATTGTTATACCGTTCTGTAAAATCGGCATCCCGGATGGTTTTCCCCACACTGCCCCGGAGTTGCCAACTGCTGACTTTATAGGAGAGGTCAAGTTGCGGTACCAGCTCCGCCGGAAGATTTTCGAACAAAGCCAATTGGAGGGAGGGGTGCACGGTTAAACCAGGCAGGTATTGCAGGGAAGCCGAAACAAAGGGAGACAGCATAAACAGGGAATGGTTCCCCCGGTCGTTGGAGCGGATATATCTTTGTTGATAATTCAGTCCGCCGACCAGGGTAGTGTTGGCGCTGACGCGATTTTGGTACAGCAGCAGCATTTGCAGTACCTGTGAGAGATTTTTATTGGGAGCGGTAGCGCTGTTGTAAACGAAATCGTCCTGCATTCTTTTATAACCTGCATCCAGGGTAATACTTTGCTTTTCTGTTTCATAGCCGATCCGGAGCTGGTTCCAAAGAGAGGTGATGGCTTCCGTGGCGGTGTCGGACAAGCTGGAAGTATAATAGTTTTGGGCCGAGAAGCTGCGTTTATCGTAAGCCGTGCGCCAGGCCATATTCCATTTGGAATTGAAGTGATAATTGGCGGAGAGGGAGGCGGTGGTATTATGGAAAAAACCGGAAGCGCCTCTTTGTGGAACGCCGGTGGCATTGTTGCTCAGCAGCCCGCCGCCTAGGTTCAGTTTGTTTTTGCTGAAGAAGAAGCCTGCATCCGTATTGAGCAAACCATATTCACCTGCCGAGAGGTTGGCTGTAATATGGGTTTCTTCCTCGTTTTGCCGGGCAGCAAAGGATTTTGATATTATATTGATAACGCCGCCTACTGCATCGGTGCCGTGAACGGCAGAGGAAGCCCCTTTAAGGATTTCTATCCTTTCTATTTCCGACGGAGCGATGGGGATATAGCTGTTGAAATGCCCGGTATTGGGATCATTGAGGCGCAGCCCGTCCAGAATTACCAGCACCTGCTGGAAGGTGCCGCCGCGCAATACGATATCACTTTGCGAGCCCATGGGCCCGCGCATCTGGATCTCTACCCCCGGGATGTACCGGAGCAATTCATCCAAAGAATGAACCGGCAGATTCTGAATACGCTCTCCTTTTATGATCGTGATGTTGCGGCCGGTTTCGGAAGCTCTTTTCTGGCTTAACGTGGCCGTAACGGTAATGGGATCCAATTCTATCTCCTGCGCAGAAGCGGCAGAAGCGGATAAAACGGATATTGCAATGAAGATTTTAAAACAGGTTCTCATAATGAGTGGCAAAAGTAGTGAAATGAACGAAAACTCTTTTTTGTCATTTCTAGCGATGTATATCCCAAATTTTCCCAGGCGGGGTGAGATAGAGTGCACTGCACCGGCCGGTAAAAACCTTATTACCTTCCTCAGCGGAAATCAGCGCAATCTGCGGGAGTCCTCTTTTCACCACCCTTCTCAGCGGAGATCAGTTCTATCTGCGGGAAACCCTTTTTCACTATCTTCCTCAGCGGAGATCAGCGCGATCTGCGGGAGAGCCCCTTTTCACTACCGGTGGGTATCGGTATCCCACAGGCGGAGTGAAAATCCGGAATGCGTTGTTTTTGAGCTTGTCAGAGTTTTATCTTTGCATGATGCATATAGATATTCTTACGGTATTACCCGAATTACTGGAAAGCCCGCTGTCACATTCGATAATGAAACGGGCCAGAGACAAGGGTTTGCTGAAGGTGGAATTACATTCGTTGAGGCAATGGGCGGTGAATGCCTATGGCCAGGTGGACGATTATCAATACGGAGGCGGCGCCGGCATGGTGATGATGTGTGAGCCTCTGGTGAATGCCATAGAGCAATTGTCGAAAAACAGGGTATATGATGAGATCATTTATTTCACACCGGATGGAGTGCGTTTTGATCAGAAAACGGCCAATCTGCTTTCTCTTCAACAGAACCTGCTCCTGATCTGCGGGCATTATAAAGGGATTGATGAAAGAGTGAGACAACATTTTGTTACCAAAGAAATTTCCATAGGTGATTATGTATTAAGCGGGGGGGAACTGCCTGCGGCTATCCTGGTGGATGCGGTGGGGCGGCTGATACCGGGGGTATTGAACGATGAAACCTCCGCGCTTTTTGATTCTTTCCAGGATGACCTGCTGGCCCCGCCCGTATATACCCGTCCGGCAGATTTCAGAGGATGGCAGGTTCCGGACATCCTGTTGAGCGGCGATCCTCAAAAAATTGCCGACTGGCGTTATGAAACCGCTTTAGAAAGAACCCGGCAAAGAAGACCGGACTTATTGGACGATGACGAATGATTTAGGATTTGAGATTTAAGATTTAAGATTTGAGATTCAAACCTGTGGCTTTACTTTCTCCCACCTCTCACTTCCTCTCACTCTCTCACTCTCTCACCCTCTCACCCTCCCTCTGCTCTACAGAATATTAATTTTCTGCATCACCCCCGATTTGTGAGTTTTGCTGATGGGGATCATATTACCGTTGATGAACAAAACATTTTCCTGGATATCATTGATCTTGGTGAAGTTGACGATATAAGAACGGTGCACTTTCATGAAAACTAGGGGATTCACTTTTGTTTCCAGGTTTTTAATGGTATTGTGGGTAATATATTTCTTTACCGGCGTGATAAATTTCACATAGTCTCCCATACTTTCAATAAACAAAATGTCATCATTATGAAGCCGGATCAATTTTCCATCGGCTTTAATGAACATGTGATCCTGTTCCGATCCGCCATTGATCTGTTCTGTTTTTTTGCTTACCTTTTGTAATGCATCTAAGAACCGCTGGTAGGTGAAAGGCTTTTTGAGGTAGTCGGTAACATTATGCTGGAAGGCATCATAAGCATATTCGGTTTTGGAAGTGGTGAGAATAACCTGGGGTGTATATACGAGTTGATCCAGCAGTTCGAAGCCGCTTGCGCCCGGCATTTCCACGTCTAAGAATATCAGGTCTATCACATTGTCTTTCAGGAATTCCATGGCATCTTCTGCGTTTAGAAAATGCGCCAATACGTCAATTGCGCCCGATTTTTCGCAGTATCTTTTCAGAAAGTCCGCCGCAACCTGCAGGTCTTCTACAATAATGCTTTGATATTTCATAGATATTGGGTATTATGTTCTTTCAATCGTAGAAACTCCTTTTCTGCGGTCTTTATTGCATGATCCGTTAGGTCCCGGATATGATGGAATCCCTTTTCGGCGTATGTCGCAGTTCCAGACTCAAGGCAAATTTTCTCAAACGCTGCAAATTCTTCCATGTATCCATTGAGGCCTATATAGCCCAGCAGGGGTTTCATTTTATGGATCACCTTCTTTAATCCCGGTATATCCCCGTCGTGGAACCTCGATTCGGCAAGTTGCTGTTCACTGCGCAGTTGTTGTACGGTGGATTCAAAAACCATTTCCGCCTGTTGCAGGTCGTCTCCGTACAATTCTTTCAGAAATTCAAAATTCAATTCCGGTGAAAAAAGGAATGCTATTTTCTGGTCTTCATTATACATTATCACAATTTGTATAGTACAAAGGCGTTAAATCCTTTGGGTTGAAAAAAATAATTGAGATAAAATAATCTTCTCAGCTTATGCAAACGAACATGATTGACAAATTAGTATCTTTTGGTTACGGTATTTTGAATAGCGGCATGGATCCGGCTAAAAGCCATGAGGAGAATAAAAGTGTGCAGAGGCTTATTATTTTTATCTTTTTCGGTATCCTGGTCAACCTCATTTCGGTGCTGATGAACCTGCTGCACGGGTTGTACATCAGTATTTTAATCAACCTTACTTCTGTAATTTTATTATCCGTTTGTTACTTTTTGAATAAAGACGGGAAACGGGAATTTGCGAGGGGGCTTGGTATTCTTACGATCAACCTGTATCTTTTTGCTATAAGTTATGCCGAGGGTTTAAGAGCAGGGGAACACCTGTATTATTTCCCGTTTCTTCTCGCGCTGATCTTTGTAATTGACATCCGGAAAAATTATAAGGAGCTGATCCTTACCTCCACCGTTACCTTTTTTACGGCTGCCCTGGTTTTTATCGTGGCGCCCTATGTGAGCTCCGTACAGACGATCAATCCCGAGCAATACAGCGCCTTGTTCAGTTCCAATCTCAGTCTGTCTTTGGTGATCACTGCCGGCTTTACCTATTACGTTTTAAAAACGCTGGAGATTAACGAAGAAAAGTTGCTGGACGAAACCCGGTTCAAGGATACGGTGTACGATACTTCGTTAGACAGCGTATTTATTGTTGACTCCCGGAGTATGGAAATCACCGGTTGTAATAAGAAAGCGGTGGAAGTATTCGGACTGTCGGATAAGGAAGAGATCACGGGTATGCCGGTAAAGCAACTTTTAGGCGGGGAAATGGAGGAGCATATTGCCGTTCAGGGGCGGCAGCAGTTTACAAAACAATCGCCCTGGTATGGCAATATGGATTTTGTAAGAAAAGATGAGGCGCCTTTTTTTGCCTATGTTAATATCGTTCCTTTCTCTCACCGGGAATACAGTTTTTGTAAGATCAGTATCCTGGATATTACGGAAATCAAGATTGCTGAGTTTGAAATATTGAAAGCGAAGGAAAAAGCGGAAAAGGCAGTGCAGATCAAATCCAGGTTTTTGTCTAATATGAGCCATGAGCTCAGAACCCCGCTGAATGCCATCATCGGCACCACCAATATTGTTCTGCAGGAGGATTATCTGCCGTCGCAAAGGAAAAGCTTTGAAATCCTGAAATATTCTTCGGAACATATGATGCAACTGGTAAATGATATCCTGGATTTCAGTAAAATTGAGGCCGGTAAGATGGTGCTTAACAGGGCGCCCTTTAATATAAAAGATTTTTTACAAAAAATAATTTCACCTTTTGCGGCGCCGGTCTCGGAGAAAAACCTGGAGTTGAGGATGCACGCTGACGATCAGACAAACCTGGAAATAATAGGTGATGAAATGAGATTGATACAGGTGATGAACAATCTTATCGCCAACGCCATAAAGTTCACGGAAAAAGGTTCCGTTACGGTGGAAGTAAAACCGGTTGCTATCCGAAGTGAAGAAGCTGAGATCCGTTTTTCCGTACAGGATACGGGCATCGGTATAGCTGAAAATAAGATGCGGCAGATCTTCGAGAGTTTTATGCAGGCCGATATAGAAACGACCCGTAAATTCGGCGGAACAGGGCTTGGGCTGGCGATCAGTAAGCGGCTGGTGGAACAAATGGGCGGCAACCTGAAGGCGCAAAGCGAGGTGGGATCAGGGAGTACCTTTTATTTTACCCTAAAGTTCAAGGTTACCACACGGCGACGGTCGTATGTTAGTGAAGAAAACCTGAAAGGACTGTCGAGCCTGGACGGCGTAAAAGTATTATTGGCGGAAGATAATCCTATCAACATGATGGTGGCTAAGCGGTTTCTGGAAAAATGGAACATAGAGATCATCGAAGCGGAGAACGGACTGAAAGCGGTGGAGCTTTTTTACCGGCATCAGCCCGATCTGCTGCTGATTGACCTGGAGATGCCTGAAATGGACGGGGCGCAGGCTGTGGCTGAGATCAGGAAGACACATCCTTTTATCCCGATCATGGCTTTTACAGCGGCTACTTATGACAATATTAAAGAGGATTTGCTGAGCAAAGGTTTTAACGGTTATTTGCCAAAACCGTTTAAGCCAGAAGAGCTGCATAAAAAGATTGAGGAGTCGGTGGCACAGCAGCGGCTTCATGAACACAGGAAGGCATCTTAATAACTTCCAATAAACCGATATTGAATTACACCCGATTGGCAGCCTGTTATTACCTTCAGAAAAAGTTATTCCGTGCTTTCCAGTGCCTTAATATCCGGCGTTGTATTTACTTCAATTGTGTCCACTATTAGTTTAATGTCGCCCACCATAGGATTGCTGGTGGTGATGGCATAAGGATAAGCAAATCCCCCGGAAGTTTTCCGGTAATCCGAAAAATCCGTAGTTTGTTCCACGGTTTGATCTTCTACGCTGGTTTTTACAATGCTGCGCAGGATATAATAGCTGCCGGGATCCATGTATATCGTATTCTCATAGTTTTCCCTGTTCAAAAGGATTTTAAACACGGTTTTGCCGTTGAGCGTATCTTTCCCCTGGTAAGTGGCATTCAGCCCTCTTAACCCGTAATCGGCCAATTCGCTGCCGCGGGCTAAGGTTCCCTGCGCGGCCTTCACAGCCGCGTCTGGTATGGGTGTGGGCTTTGCGGCGCCCATCAGCGGATTGATCATCCATCCTTTATCTTTCCCGATAAAGGTGATCATTTTCTGTCCCATTACCTCTACTTCCTGCCGGGAGGCTTCATCAAACACGATCCATTGTTTGGCCGGGATCTGCATGCCCATCACATCCAGGTTAACTTCAATGAAAATATCTTTCAACGCTGCCAGGTTTTCTTTTCCGCCTATAGCTCTGATATAACCCGACTGCAATTCATCTATGGTTTGTGCCTGGCTGTAAATCATGGAAAAGCCCGTAAAGATGGTCAGCACAAGGGATTTCATATTTTTCATGTTGTGATGGATCATTTTAACCCAAAAATAGGAGTATTGGATAAAAAGAACAATTCGGGATAGAGACCAACAAATATATTCCATCGGTTATCCTGTCACTTAAGCTGGCGAAAACCTTTGAAAAGAAAGTTGAGGAAATATTCCGGTTAGAAAAATCTGATTAGGACAAATCTGTTGCTTCAAATGCCGGATTCCTCTTTCATTTCTGCTCCGCGAAATATTTATGAAACCAGGGAATGGTTTCAATGCCTTTATAGAAATTGAAAAGATCAAATTTTTCATTGGGAGAATGCAGGTTGTCGCTGTCGAGCCCGAAGCCCATGAACACTATTTTCGCGCCTAATTCTTTTTCGAAAAGAGCGCAGATGGGAATACTGCCGCCTCCCCGAACCGGTACCGGCTGCTTTCCGAAAGTAGTTTCAACAGCCCGGGCCGCCGCTTTGTATGCCGGCGAATCAATCGGCGTCATATAGGGCTCTCCACCGTGATGGGCCATTGCCTTCACCGTTACGCCTTCCGGGGCGATCTCCTTAAAGTATTGTAATAATTTGGCCGTGATGTCTGCAGACGACTGGTTGGGCACCAGGCGCGCGGATATCTTCGCATGCGCTTTGGCTGGCAATACGGTTTTGGATCCTTCGCCCGTATAACCACCCCAGATACCATTCAGCTCCAGCGTAGGCCGGATGCCTGTTCTTTCGTTGGTGGTATATCCTTTTTCTCCCCATAATGCCGTTACGCCTAAGTCTTTTTTATATTCCGCTTCATCAAACGGCGCCTGGGCCATCAGTTCCCTTTCCGCTCCGGTGGTCTCCATTACGTTGTCATAAAAACCCGGGATGGTGATATGGTTATTTTCATCGTGGCAGGAGGCGATCATTTTTGCAAGTACAGTGATCGGATTGGCAACAGCGCCGCCGTAAACGCCACTGTGCAGATCGCGGTTAGGCCCGGTTACTTCTACTTCTATATAGGAAAGCCCGCGCACACCAATATCTATGGAAGGATGGTCCATGCTGATCATGGCAGTGTCGCTGATCAGGATCACATCGGCGCTCAACAGGTCTTTATGCGAAGCCACAAATCTGGCTAAGCTGGGGGAGCCGATCTCCTCTTCTCCCTCTATGATGAACTTGATATTGGTGGATAGGGTGTTGGTTTTAACCAGCATCTCCAGTGCCTTAATGTGCATGTAAAATTGCCCTTTATCGTCACAGGCACCACGTGCGAAGATTTTACCGTCTTTAATAACCGGGTCAAACGGATCGCTGTGCCATAGCTCCAGCGGGTCGGGTGGTTGCACGTCGTAGTGACCGTACACCAAAACCGTAGGAAGACCCGGGTTGGTTATTTTTTCACCGTAAACCACGGGATGCCCTTCCGTTGTAATAATTTCAGCTTTGCCGGCGCCGGCTTCGAGTAATCGCTGTTTTACTGCTTCCGCACATTCGATCATGTCTTTTTTATGCTCGCTGTCAGCGCTTACAGAGGGGATCCGCAACAGGTTGAGCAGTTCATTTAAAAATCGGTCTTTATTTTGTTGCTGATAATCTTTCCAGACTTGCATAGTATTTCGATTTCAGGTGAAAAAGTAAAGCGAAATTAAGTAAATAAGGTTTCCGGGCAATACGCCGGGCGTGATTCAAATTTTCGCAGGCGGAAACATGCAACGGATTGAATTCCTTTGATACAATATGCAACCGAGCCGATGGCTCTTGCCATTCCAGGTTCCGGAGCCGTAGGCTCGATCACCTATTTATGCGTGGGATTTCAATCCCATGCGGAAAATTGAAATGCACCCGAATACGCCCCAACACGTCCATCCCCGGCAGATGTATAATAATTTTTACAATCAATTGACAAATGAAGTGGAGATCATATCGGATGATGTTTTACTTTTGCTCCCGAATTGCAAGTCATATATCAGCCTTTGCCGGTCCGACCGTATTGACGGAAGGTTCTGGCAAAGGCTGAGCCAATTTCAGGCAACAGGTTTCCCTGGTTTCAGGGTTTTCAACAGCGTGTGCAGCTTTGCAAATACCCGGTAATAAAATTCTTTGTTGAATAGTTGAGAATCGTGCATTGCCTTATAGGTCAGGAAGGCGCCGATAGGCAATAGCACCAGTGTGGAGAGCCACATCCCCCAGAATGCAGAAGTGATGTCCTCCCGGACGAACTTTTCGCCAAACATATTCAGCAGGTGAAAAATGAGAAAGAAGACAACGGCAATGACCAGGGGCATTCCCATCCCTCCTTTCCGGATAATGGAGCCCAGGGGAGCGCCGATCAGAAACAACACCACACAGGCGAGCGATAAAGAAAATTTCCGATGCCATTCAATCAAATGGTAGCGGAGGTCCTTTTGTTTCAGACGCCATTCTTCGGCTACCACATCCAGGCTGTTTTTCTGGTTGCTGATGCGGTCAATGGCCCTGGAAATGATGGTGGTTCTTGCTGAATCGGGCAGCAGTTGCGCATACCCGGTTTCGTTGGGCGGCGTAAGCGCGCGGGCCACGCTTCTTCCCGGCTCATAACGGGGTTTTGGCAGCGGCACCGGTTTGTTCGATTCCCGTATTTCTATGGACCCGGGTGATACGGGAGTAATAGCGGGATACTCTTTTTTCCCGGGAACGATCTCACGCCGGATAAAGTCATAATTGATCCCTACTTCCCGGTTCACCTTCTTTTCCATGTCGGCTCCCGAAGTCTTTCTGAGAGAATCAATCGTCTTATCCAGTTGTCTTATATTCAGCATCCTGAAGTTGTCCTTAAAAAGGCTGTCCGGGGTCCGCATCATCTTAAACGAACTCAGATCAAATACTTTTTTATAATTTTTAAATCCCAGCCTTATATAATCGGTGTTGATGGTGTAGGAAGGCCCTCTTTCTTCATAGCGCCACCCGTTTTCCATGTGAAATTCCAGGAATTTCTTATCGCTGCTGATATCCATTTTACCTTTCTCCGAGATGATGATATTGTCCTGCAGGTTGTAGTTCCTTTCAAAAATGATGATGTTGTGAATGGTGGTATTATCCTTTTCTTTCTTCCCGATCTTAATGGCATAGCCGTCAAACTCCCTGAAAAACACACCTTCTTTGAGATTAAAAGCAGGTTTGGTTACGGTGATATCGTATAATAAAGTTTGAAATTTCAGTTGGGCCACCGGGATGATGTAATTGGAGAACAGGAAAGCTACGGTGCAAATAAAGAAAGAAATGATAAATAAAGGGCGCATAAAGCGCAGTAAAGGGATTCCCGCGGCCTTGATGGCTACGGTCTCAAAGCTTTCTCCCAACTTACCGAAAGTCATGATGGAAGAGATCAGCACGCCCAGTGGTAAGGCCAACGGTACCGCCGTAGCGGTAACATAACTGGTTAGACGAACAATGGTGAAAAAGTCGAGCCCTTTGCCCACCAGGTCGTCTATGTATTTCCAGAAGAACTGGAGCACCAGTATGAACAGGGCTATAAAAAAAGTAGCGATAAACGGGCCTATAAAAGCCTTAACAACAAGTTTATCTAATTTCTTGATCACGGTGGATATGCTCCTGTTTTGTACTGGTTTTTGCTTGGCAGGAAGAAGCCCGGCAATATTTTTCGGATCGTGTGCTAAGGTAAGAAATATGCAGATGGGATAACGGCTAAGCTCCGATACGATGCAGCAATTCCTTCACCTGGTAATCCCACAGCCGGCTTTGGTCGGCAATTTCCTTTTTTTCGGCAAAATCTTTAATAACCAGGATGGTTTGATTGGTGACTTCCGATTTCTCAATACTGAATTCAAAATATTCCTCTTTGGGCGCATGCTGCCACTGAAAACGGATGAACCTGTTTTCTTCCCCTTCTAATACTTTTGCCTTATCGGTGGAGCCTTCCCAGGTAAAGCTGAATACCAGGTCCCTTTCATCCACTTTGTCTGCAAACCATTCCTGCAGTCCGGCAGGGGTGGAAAGGAATTCGTAAAGTATAGAGGGAGAGCAGCGAACCGGGTATTCCAACGTATATAATTGTTTTTTACTCATTTCTCAGTCTGTTAGTCATATCATAATTCGTAGTCTGCAATAATATAAAAATAATATCAGCGTCAAAGGATTTTAAGGAATATTTTTTTCTCCTATCTGTTATTTTGTTAAATTGCCTGACTTGGAATACAGAAGGGCAATTTCTCGTATCGGGCGGCGTTATATAGGAGATAATCTGTATGTATCATGATTTCTTATAAACCTCTTAAATATTGCTGCATATGAGTATGCGTCAACTCAAAATCACGAAATCTATTACCAATCGTGAATCGCAGAGTCTTGAAAAATACCTGCAGGAGATTGGGAGGGTAGAATTGATCGGGCCGGAAGAAGAAGTTAAACTGGCGGCTTTGATCAGGCAGGGCGATCAGTGGGCGCTGGACCGGCTTACCAAGGCCAACCTGCGCTTTGTGGTTTCGGTGGCAAAACAATACCAGAACCAGGGCTTATCGCTTCCGGACCTGATTAATGAAGGCAACCTGGGATTGATTAAGGCGGCTCAGCGTTTTGATGAAACAAGAGGATTTAAATTTATTTCATACGCGGTTTGGTGGATCCGGCAAAGTATCCTGCAGGCTTTGGCAGAGCAGTCGCGCATTGTTCGCCTGCCGCTTAATAAGGTGGGGCTTACCAACCGGATCAACAGGGCCTTTCAGCAATTGGAACAGGAATATGAAAGAGAGCCGTCGGCAGAGGAGATCGCCGATGTTCTTGAAATAGACAGTGAAGAAATAGCCGCTACGCTGGGCGTGGCAGCAAGGCATGTGAGTATGGATACGCCTTTATCGGATGGGGAGGAAAGTACGCTGGCAGACGTGATGGAGAATCCCAATGCCGACAGTGTGGATATGAAAGTAGCCCATCACGAGTCGCTGAAAAAAGAAATTGAGCGGTCCTTGCATACGCTCACGGAACGCCAGCAGGACGTGATCCGTTCTTTTTTTGGTATCGGCTGCGATAATCCCATGAGCCTCGAAGATATCGGAGAGCGGTTCAACCTCACCCGGGAAAGGGTCAGGCAAATCAAAGACAAAGCCATTACCAAGCTCAGAACCACCTCAAGGTGCAAGCTGTTGAAAACCTATTTAGGTACATAATTCTATTCTGCGCATTGTTACTTTACTTAACTTTGCATCGTTTTCGAAAGTGAACAAATCAATACTGTTCACTTTTTTTATGTGGTTTTACAGTCCGGGTTTTATAACGGCGCACGTCTCAAAATAAAACCGGCGGTGAAAGATTAACAAAAGTCATTGAAATTATGTTTGAGTCATTATCCGAACGGTTAGATTCGGCCTTTAAGCAAATTAAAGGCGAGGGCAGAATTAATGAATTGAATATTGCCAACACGGTGAAGGATATACGCCGAGCCCTGGTGGATGCTGATGTGAATTACAAAATTGCAAAGGAGTTTACCGATACGGTCAAAAACAGGGCCCTGGGTGAAAAAGTGCTTACCGCAGTGAGCCCCGGGCAGATGATGGTTAAAATAGTGCAGGACGAATTAACGACCCTGATGGGGGGGATGGCAAGCGGGTTCAACGACAATGGAAACCCAGCCGTTATTTTAATTGCGGGGTTGCAGGGAAGCGGTAAAACCACCTTCAGCGGCAAGCTGGCTAATTACCTCAAGACCAACAAAGGCAAATCGCCCCTGTTGGTGGCAGCGGATGTTTATCGCCCCGCAGCGGTAGAACAACTGAAGGTATTGGGCGAGCAGATACAGGTGGAAGTGTATAATGAACCCGAAAACCGCAATCCTTCCCTTATTGCGCAAAATGCGATCCGGGAAGCGAAGAGTAAAAATAAAAATGTGGTGATCATAGATACTGCCGGGCGTTTGGCAGTGGACGAGGCGATGATGCAGGAGGTGGAGCAGATCAGAAATACGGTGAAGCCGCAGGAGATCCTCTTTGTGGTGGATTCGATGACGGGACAGGATGCCGTGAATACGGCCAAAGCATTCAATGACCGGCTGGATTTCAGCGGGGTGGTGCTGACCAAGTTGGATGGCGATACCCGGGGTGGTGCGGCGCTGTCTATAAAATATACGGTAAAAAAACCGATCAAGTTTACCAGCAGTGGTGAAAAGATGGATACCCTCGATGTGTTTTACCCGGAGCGGATGGCGCAACGTATATTGGGTATGGGTGATATCACCACCCTGGTGGAAAAAGCCCAGGCGCAGTTTGACGAAGCACAGGCGGCTAAGCTGCAAAAGAAAATGAGAAAAAATCAGTTTGATTTTCAGGATTTTCTGGAGCAATTGCAGCAGATCAAAAAAATGGGAAATATTAAAGACCTGATGGGCATGATACCGGGAGTAGGAAAAGCCATCAAGGATGTGGATGTAAGCAATGATTCTTTTAAAGGCATAGAAGCTATCATTAATTCCATGACTCCTTTTGAAAGAACCAATCCGGATATGATCAATCCCAGCCGGAAGGCCCGTATCGCCAAAGGCGCAGGGAAAGACCTGACGGAAGTTAACCAGTTTATGAAGCAATTTGAGCAAATGAAACAGATGATGAAAATGATGAATAAGATGCCGATGGGAAGAATGGGTTTTGGAAAACGATGATTTTTTGTACATTTAATTTTTGAAAATAGTTTGCATGACTTATCTTCGCAAGCCTTTAGAAAGAAACCATTATCAATCACCCATTTAAAATGTTTATTTTTTATGGCTGTTAAAATCAGACTGCAACGTCACGGGAGTAAGAAGAGACCCTTCTATTTTATAGTGGTAGCCGATGCCCGTGCGCCAAGGGATGGAAAATTCATCCAAAAGATCGGTACTTATAATCCGCTTTCACAACCAGCAGCAGTTCAGTTAGACAGACAAAAAGCGCTCGACTGGCTTCAAAAAGGAGCTCAGCCAACGGATACCGTACGCCGGATATTATCCTTTAAGGGTGTTTTGTACCTGAAACACCTGCTGCGTGGTGTAAGCCTGGGTTTATTTGATGAAGCCACCGCCATGAACAAATTCCAGGAATGGCATGAAGGACATGAAGGCAGCATCAAAAAGAAGCAGGAAGAGGCTGTCAGGGCAAGAAGGACCAGAAAGCCCCTTGCTCCCAAGAAAACTGAACAGCCGGAAGAGCAAAAAGAAGAAGGCAACGGATAGTAACCTTGCTTTATCAAACTAAATGGCCCTGTGTTATGCAGGGCTTTTTTGTGATCTTTTTTACCTGGCAACCAATTGCATAATTGAATGGCTGAATATTTTAAAATTGGTAAAATTGCTGCGGCATTCAGGCTGGAGGGGGAAATGATCCTGTTGCACAGCCTGGGAAAAAAAACTGCGCTCAAGGGCATTGAAGCCATTTATACAGAGCAGGGAAAGGATGCCTTTCTGCCTTTTTTTATTCGATCCTCCCGTATTAAAAATGAAAAAGAAACCTATCTGCAACTGGAAGATATCCATACCCGGGAAGCCGCATTGAAGATGCTGAACAAAGACGTGTGGATGGAAGAAAAGGATTTTAAGAAACTGGCCGCGGGCTCGGCGCCTATAGCCCTGCTGGGTTATCATTTGATAAATGAGGGAAAAGATCTCGGTGAAATTGTGGAGGTTTTTGAGCAGCCTTTCCAGGTTCTGTGTAAAATTCTGATCGGGGGAAAAGAAGCGCTGATCCCATTACACGAACAAACCCTGCGGCAGATTGATCATAAAAAAAAACAGGTGCAGGTGAGCCTTCCCGATGGTTTGCTGGAGATATACACGGAAGGATAAAGTTGAGCAAATGGAAGGCTATATTTTGACAAGCTCTTTATTGGCGGAAATTATGGAACATTTTTGCGGAACATTGAAGGAGATGGATAGACGACACTTAGGGAAAAGCCTTAATTTGCCGTTCTTGTAAACCCTTCAACTGAAATTTATTTGCCACGATCAAAGGCTCATTTCCTGATCCTCGACGGGCTGCGCGGCGTTGCCGCCATCGCCATTGTAGTGTTTCATTTTATGGAATGGATCTACGGGCCGGCTGAAAATTTTATCGGTCATGGCTTCCTGGCAGTGGACTTCTTTTTCTGCCTGTCGGGTTTTGTTATCGGCTATGCTTATGACGACCGGCTGCATGGGATGGGAGTAAAACAGTTTTTTATCTCGAGGTTGATAAGGCTTCACCCAATGGTGGTTTTCGGCGCTTGCCTGGGATTGATAGCCTTTGTATTCGATCCTTTTGCAACCTGCCAGGATGGCTATTCAGTGGGACGGATCCTGCTTCTTTTTATTGGTACTGAATTAATGGTGCCCTTACCGGTAATGCCGGACCGGTTTTTCAATTTATTTGGATTGAATCCTCCAACCTGGTCTTTATTCTGGGAATACGTAGCCAATATTGCTTATGCGTTTGTTCTTGTAAAAATTCCGAGAAGATTTTTGTTTTTTCTTTTGGTTCCGGCAGCGGTGGGCTTGTTCTGCCTCAGCTATACCAAAGGAAATCTTTTGGGCGGATGGGCTGGCGACAACTTCGGAGATGGCGGCATCAGGATCGCCTACTCTTTTACGGCAGGGCTGATTATTTACCGTTACGGATGGATCATTAAAAACAGGATCGGATTTTACGGGCTCTCCTTATTACTGGCGCTTGCATTTATATCTCCTCATTTATCAAACCATGATGTCCTGGAAGCCTGTATAGTAATATTTTATTTTCCTCTTCTTATTAGTTTAGGCGCCGGCTCTTCACTTGATCCGAAATCGGTTTCTCTGTGTAAACTATCCGGGGGTATTTCTTATCCCCTCTATATGACCCATTATGCGTTCCTTTCCATTTTTGGAAGTTATTTCCTGGCATACAAGCCCGGTACCGGCACATTAACCGTTGTTATCATAGCCGGCACTTTTGTAACGATCTTTTTTGCCTGGGTAGTGATGAAGTTTTTTGATACGCCTGTCAGGAAATATCTTACCGGTTTAAGACAAAAAAAGGCTGTTTGAAACAAACAGCCTGGAAATTTTCAGACAGCGCCATCAGCTCAGATGCTGCTCAATTTTTTTCACAAAATTGCCCTTGGGTTGAGCGCCGATCAGTTTATCCACAACCTGCCCGTCCTTTACAAATAAAACGGCCGGAATAGAAGTAATTCCATAATTGACAGACAATTGAGGATTGTGGTCCACATTCACTTTTCCTACGTTCACTTTTTCACTGTATTCTTTACTTAACTCTTCAATAATAGGCCCGATGGCGCGGCAGGGACCACACCATTCCGCCCAAAAATCAATAATGGAAAGCTTATCGGAATCCAGAACTTTTTCCTGAAAGTTTGTGTCTGTTAATTCGAGTGGCATAATTATTCAGTTTAGTGTAAAATATAATTTTTCACGTATAGGGTAATCAAAAATGGGTCCAAACTGGCAAACAGGCTCAACTGTCACCGTTTAAAGTTTTTAAAAGACAAATTGGCTTTTTTACAATTTTTCCAGGTTGACGACCTTCACCGACAGATCCGGATTGGTTTCCAGGAAAACAGCCATTTCGTCATTCATGGTAAAGCCTTTTTCCAATGCGTACATATTTACTTTTAAGTTTGCCCTGGGATCTGTGAAAACAAAGCGAATCCCTGATTTACCGGGAAATTCTTGGATGTTCCGGTCAATAAAATCCAGCATCTTCTCATTCAGCAACTGGGGATGCATTTCCACTTGCACCTGGCGCGTTAACAGGCTTTTCACAGTTTCAAGCAGCATTACCCCTGCCAGCTTGAACTCAAAATCTTTACTGCTGTTCCATCGCGGCTTGAAATTTCCATAAGCGAAAAGAACGTTGCCCAGGCTGAAATGATCTTTGAAACGTACATAATCCTCGCCAAAAAGTGCTATCTCTGTTTTACCGGAATAATCTTCCAGTGAAAAGATCCCGAATTGTTTCCCGTTCCGGCTGGTACGGTGTTGTGCATCCGCTACCAGTCCCGCAATTCTGAAACTTCGGAATGGGTTGTGTTGATTCGGCAAAGTATCTTTAAATTCTATAAATTCTGCAATCGTCGTGATGCCATAGTGCTTCATTTCAAAGCTGAAATGGTCTAAAGGATGCCCGCTCAGGAAAATTCCTGTAATGCTTTTCTCATGGTCCAATCCTTCCGTTAAAGTCCAGGGCTCACAATCCGGCAGTTTTGGAGGCGCCACTTCCGGCATCTCCAGGTCGCCAAACAGGGTATGGGTAGTGTTTACCGATTGGTTTTGGAAAATATGTCCGAATTTAATGATCTTCTCCAGCCCTGTTGTGCTATCTCCCTGGGGAATGTGAAAATACTGCGCCCGGTGAATATCATTAAAACAGTCGAATGCACCTGAATAAGCCAGGCATTCCAGTGATTTCTTATTGACCACCCGTTGGTTCACCCGTTTGGCCAGGTCAAAAATAGAGGTATAAGGTCCTTTTTTCCGCTCCTCAATAATGCCTTCTATAGCAGCATCTCCCACGCCTTTTAACCCCCCCAGCCCAAAACGGATCTCGCCCTTTGCGTTTACCGCAAATCCCTTTTGGGATTCGTTGATATCGGGCCCTAATACTTTTAACCCCATCCGTTTACATTCCTCCATAAAGAAAGTGATCTTTTCGATAGCGCCTGCATGATTCAACACCCCGGCCATGTATTCGGGTGGATAATGCGCTTTTAAATAAGCGGTTTGATAAGCCACCAACGCATAGCAGGTGGAATGGGATTTGTTGAAAGCATATTGCGCAAAGGCTTCCCAGTCGGACCATATTTTTTCCAGCACTTTTTTATCATGCCCTTTCGCAACAGCCCCTTCAATAAACTGGGTTTTCATCTTATCCAGCACCGTTTTTTGCTTTTTCCCCATTGCTTTTCGCAGTATATCCGCATCTCCCTTACTGAAGCCGCCCAGTTTTTGTGACAAAAGCATCACCTGTTCCTGATATACGGTAATGCCGTAGGTGTCGGACAATATCTCCTCCATTTCAGGCAGATCATAGGTTATAGCTTCCCGCCCCTGTTTGCGATCAATAAAATTGGGAATATAAGCCAACGGGCCGGGACGGTACAGGGCATTCATGGCAATGAGATCACCGAATTTATCGGGTTTCAGCTCCCTCAGGTATTTTTGCATACCGGGGCTTTCAAACTGGAAAGTACCGTTGGTATCTCCGCGTTGGTATAACTGGTATGTTTTTTCATCATCCAGGGGAAGTGTATCGAGGTTGATATCTATGCTGTGATTTTGTCTGATAAGCTGCAATGCGGTTTTAAGAATGCTCAGGGTTTTCAATCCCAGGAAATCCATTTTTATTACGCCGGCTTCTTCAATAACACTTCCTTCAATTTGCGTAACCCAGAGATCGGAATCTTTGGCAATGGCTACCGGTAATAATTCGGTGAGGTCTTTTGGGGCGATGATAATACCCGCTGCATGGATACCGGTATTTCTTACGGAGCCTTCGAGTATCTCAGCTTCGTGCAGCACTTTCGCATGCATATCGTTGCCTTCATAGAACTGCCGCAATCTTTTTACATTTTCAAGGTCGTCGGGTATCAATCCTTCTTTTTCCTGCAACGATTTCTCTCCTTCTTTGGCATTGAGCGGGGCGTGTAATACCCGTTTGAGGGAAATGCCGGGTTTTTCCGGAACCAGCTTGGCCAGCATATTGGAGTCGGCCAACGGAAGATCCATTACCCGCGCCACATCTTTGATGCTCATCTTTGCCGCCATGGTGCCATAGGTGATGATCTGCGCTACCTGGTTTTTCCCGTATTTATCCACTACATATTCAATCACTCTCTGACGTCCTTCGTCGTCAAAATCCGTGTCAATATCGGGCATGCTTTTACGATCCGGGTTGAGGAACCTTTCAAACAGGAGGTTGTATTTAATAGGGTCAATATTAGTGATACCGATGCAATAAGCCACCACGGAGCCCGCGGCGGAACCCCGTCCCGGTCCTACAAAAACGCCTATATCCCGGCCGGCCTTGATAAAATCGCTTACGATCAGAAAATAGCCGGCAAATCCCATGGATTTAATAGTGAAGAGTTCGAAATTGATTCGTTCCTCTACCTCTGCAGTCATCGGATCGTACCGTTTGGCAGCCCCTTCAAAAGTCAGGTGCTTCAGGTATTCCCACTGATTGAGCTTGTTGTCTTCGTGTACCTGGAATGCCCTGGGAATAGGAAAATTCGGCAGCAGGATATCCCGTTTCAGATTGAGCAATTCTATTTTATCCACCACCTCCCCCGTATTGTCAATGGCTTCGGGAAGATCGTGAAACACCTGCTTCATTTCCGCTGTGCTTTTGAAATAAAACTGGTCGTTGGGAAAAGCGAAGCGTTTGTTTTTGATAGCGATATCATCGTCCGAGAACTCACGTAATGGAGGCGTGGATTGTTTTTCACCTGTATTTATACACAGGAGGATATCATGGGCGTTAAAATCTTTTTGTTCAACGTAATGAGAATCATTGGAGGCTATAACCTTTACTTTATATTTCGCGGCAAACCTCAGCAGGATATCGTTTACCTTTTCCTGCTCCGGGATACCGTGCCGCTGCAACTCTACGTAATAGTCCTGCTGAAAAATATTCAGCCACCATTTGAATTCGTTTTCGGCCTCTTCTTCTCCTTTCCTTAAAATGGTTTGCGGCACCAGGGCGCCCAGGCAACAGGTAGTGGCTATTAAGCCCTCGTGGTATTTATGGATCAGTTCTTTATCAATACGGGGATATTTGCTGTACATCCCTTCTATAAACCCCAGGGAAGTCAGCTTGCTGAGATTCCGGTAACCGGTTTCATTTTTTGCCAATAATATCTGGTGGTGGCGGGGATCCTTTTCCTCTTTTGAAAAAGTTTTGCGATGCCTGTTTTCGGTGATATAAAATTCACATCCTACGACCGGCTTCACTTTCAACGGGCTATTCTTATCCTTTGGATCAACTTTATGCTTATAAGCTTCCGCAACAAATGCAAAAACACCAAACATATTGCCATGGTCACTTATAGCCAGTGCCGGCATGCCGTCCCTGATTGCCTTCTCGTACAAACCGCTGATAGAGGCGGCACCATCCAACAGGGAATATTGAGTGTGAACATGAAGATGGGAAAATGTGCTCATGGGCCAAATTTCGTAAACTTGAAGCAAGAATTGTTTTCCATTTTCCACATCCAATCGTGAAGACATGGATATAATTTGCAAAAATGCTTGCCGGCCCGGCTTTTGTGCATTATTTTGCAGGCTTAAAGATGGATGGTTTGCGATATTTTTTAATATTGATGGGAATCGCTTTTTTAACAGGTAGCTGTAGCAGCATGAAGTCTGCATCCCGATCAGCGGTTGCTTCATCAGGTTCCGGGCAACACAAGGGCGATTCAAAATTCCTGCATGATATTTCTATTTCTGCGGGCGGGTCTTCCGGCGCCAGCCGCCGCGAAGCCGATATCCCCCATCTGCCGGAGGATCATAAATTATCCGGGTCCTATATGTTCCCGCCTTTTAATATAGAACAGGGCAACTCCCTGCAATTCAAATATGCCATTAAAATGGATGTGGAGGTAGAACGGTTGAAAAATACCCACCTGTATGATTTTATTGAAAGCTGGTGGGGCGCTCCTTACCGGATGGGCGGTTCCACGCAAAAAGGGGTGGATTGTTCGGCTTTTACGCAGATGGCGATGTCGGTGATCTACGGACTCCATATTCCGCGTACTGCCCGCGAACAAAAGGTTTTCTGTAACGAGATATCAAAAGAAGAGCTGCGGGAAGGTGACCTGGTGTTTTTTAATACCCGCGGGCGGGGTATAACCCATGTGGGTATTTACCTGCAGGACAACAAATTTGTACACGCCGCATCCTCCGGTGGGGTAATGATCAGCAGCCTCAATGAGAATTACTGGCAGCGAAAATGGATCTGTGCAGGCAGGGCGGTAGATGATAAAACCGCTGCTGCCGTATCGTTGAGCGGCAGGTAACCCGGTTTTCCACGCTCAGGCTGTTTTCTCTTCATGGTATTCGTCATCCGTATTAATTTCCCAGATGTTTTTCTTGTCTTTACGACCGGTTAAAATATTTTCCACTGCCGCCATCGCCGTAAGCATGCTGTGATCGCTGTTGTTGTACCGGTGCATGCCGTTGCGCCCCACCAGGTACAGATTCTCAATGCCGTCTAAAAATCGTTGCACGATGCTGAATTGATCATATCCTCCAAAATAAGATGGGTAGGCTTTCTTCACTTTCACAACAAAAGTATCTTTAACTTCCTCCGCGTTCAGTAGGCCAATGGCTTCCATTTCCCCAACCGCCTCAGCAGCAATCGCTTTATCTTCCTGTAACCAGAAAGCATCCGTTTCATTACAAAAATATTCCACCCCCATCCAAATATCACCGGGAGATTGAACCATATAAGGACTCCAGTTGTGGAAAAACTGTATTCGCCCCGCCCTGATACCGCGATCCTGGATATAAATCCAGTTATCAGTAAAGTCTTTGTTCTTTTCTTTGATAGCAAGAGAAGAGGCCAAAATCCCGACAATTAAGAAATCTCGGTATTCCAGTGAGCCGGCTGCCTGTCTCACCTCCTCCGGAACCGGTAAATGACGCAACTTTGTTACAAGTTCCCTAACCGGCATGGTGGAAAAAAAATAGTCTCCTTCATGGGTGGTAGTGATACCGGTGATATTATTGGTAACTTCTGCCGACACCAAACGACCCTCACTTCCTGCATTTAACGCCGTTGCTGTTGAATGATAGTAAATCTTACCGCCCCGCTTCCGGATTTCCCCGGCAACTGTTTCCCACATCTGACCCGGGCCAAACCGCGGATACATGAACTGTTCGATCAGGCTGGTACTGGTGCCGTCCTGGTGAATAGAAGTGTTAGTATTGAACAGGGTTTTAAAAGCATGCTTTATCAGCTTACCGATATTTAAATCTTTAACCCGTTGCTTTCCCCAGGTGGCGGGCAGTTTTTCACAGGGCACGCCCCACACTTTTCTTGTATAATCTTCAAAAAAGGTATGATACAGTTCACTGCCAAAACGGTTGCAGAAAAAATCGGCAAGACTTTGTTCCGGTTTCCGGGGAAACCATTTGGCACGAACATAGGTAAATGCGATCCGGATGGTTTTATAGAAACCCAGTTTACGCAAAGTTTGCACACTAAGCTGAAGCGGGTAATCAAAGAAACGGTTCTCAAAAAAAATTCTTGATTTCCGGGGACGAAGCATCATCACCTGGTTGTCGTCTGTAACCGCATACGCCGAATGGTTATAAGCGGCGCTGTTTCCCCGGTATTGAATGTGAAAATCTTTATGATTATCAGCCGGGTCAAGCGGCAAAAACTGAAGCCACCAGTTTACCACCTTTTCGGATTTGGAAAAGAAACGGTGTCCGCCGATATCAATTTTGTTACCATGGAAATCAATGGTTTTTGAGAGCCCGCCCGGTTGTCCATCCTGTTCAAAAATAATGGGAACGATATCCGTTTTGGTCAGTAGTTCATAGGCCGCCGTTAATCCTGCAGGGCCTGCGCCAATGATAATAGCATTTTTCATCGAGTCAGACATTAAACTTGCTCTTTTAATCTTCCGTTTCCGTTATAAACAAACGCCAGTGATAATAGCGCTGCCAATATAATATATTCGCCGATAGTATGTTCCATTTTTATGTATGGGGAGTTGATGATGTTCAGGATAATGCCGGCAGCAAGCGCCGCATAGATCCATTGATAGCGTTTTATATAACCGGCAGCGGCAAGCAATAGTGGAAAAAACCATTGCACCGTATTGTACTGATGCCGGTAAAAGGGAGAAAAAAGATCGGAGATCATATATAAACTATACCCCAGCAGGGCGATATTGTACAGGCTAAACCCGGTTTTTTTATTAAAAACATAAAAAAGACCGGTTATGATACCTATGAGCAGCAACGACGCGATGTTGAGGAAAGCAGGAGAGAGTTTTTTACCGAATATATGTTCGACCAAAACAAAAAAATTGCCGTTTTCTGAATAATTGAAATAAGTGGTCTTTGCCTGCGCTGCCGCTATCTCATCTCTGTTCCATCCTTCCCATGACAAAAACTCGGGATCTTTTCCGTTGTACTGACTGGTGGCTCCGAAACCCTGATGGATCTTCAATTGTTCCGACATCCCTTCGGTATAGTTCTCCCATAACGCCCGCTGCTGACCGCTGCTCACGATATAACCCATCACCAATATGACCGGAACAAAAAAAGCCACTTTATAACGCAGGTTGTATTTACCGGCGAGGAATAAGAACGGAAGAAACATAAATACCGTGTTGGGACGGATCAGCACCAGCGAAACAGCAAAAAGCCCCGATACAAATGCCGCTGAGGTACTCTTCGGCTTACTTAGAAAAAAACAACAGGCAAATGCAAACACCGGCACAAAAAGATACATCTGGCCGGTTTCAATTACTTTTATCCAGGCCTGTGTAAAAAGAAAAGAAACAGCAACTGAAAAAACCAGCATTTTCCGGGGAAAAGTATCAGCAAACCTGAGCGCCATCCCCACCATAACAAACAAAAAGATATATTGCAGATATACCCAGAAGCGGGAAATTGTTCTTTGCTCCATGTCGGCTACCGGGTACAACAACTGGTTAAAATAAGGCGTAGTGGTTGTTTTGGAAACCTTCATGGTGTCAAAATTCATTGGGTCGTAGTATCGCAGTCCGTCAGCCGGCTTCCATTTATAGAAGTAAGGCATCTTGCCGTCTTTTTGCAATCTCGCCCCCACTATGCGGTTGCGCAGGTCGCTGGGATAAAGTTTTTCTATCTGAATATCCCTATACACCGACCAGCACAAGCTTACTATGCCTGCTGATATGATGCCAAACAGGATGGTCTTTTTCATGGATGCTGCAATTGTTTTGTTTTTATATAAAAATTATTGTCTATGCTGAATGACTCCTTTGCTTTCTGCTTTATTTTTAAAGTTTTCCATTTTTCAGTGGGCTGAATCCATTGGTCTGTTCCCCAATATATTTTAAGCGGCATATTAAAACCGCTTACACAATCCGTCCACCGGTAGCTGAGCTTGTTTTTGGTTAACTTATATTCCAGTACCGGCATCCCCGTAGTTCGTATATACTGGTCGAACAGCTTAGAAAAATCAATCCCCGATCTGGCACTGATAAAGTCTTCCACCTGTTTTCCCGTAACGGTTTGATGATAGAAGGCCTGATTCATACCTCGTAGCAAAGCGCTGAAAGAAGAATCATTGTTCATGATCTGCCGGATCATGTGCACCATATTTCCCCCTTTATAATACATATCGCCCGAACCTTCCCGGTTCACCCCATAAGGTCCCTGGACAGGCTTATCGTTCAAAATCCGTTTACGCGTACCTGTTACATAATCGTCGCCGGCCTTATTGCCGTACCGGCAATCAACAAATATCGTTTCTGCATAATTGGCGAATGCTTCATGCACCCACATGTCGGCTATGTCTTTGGTAGTGATATTGTTACCAAACCATTCGTGCGCGCTTTCATGAATTATAATAAAATCCCATTTCAGTCCCCAGCCCGAGCCGGACAGATCCGTGCCCTTATAGCCATTCTCAAAATCATTGCCATAAGCCACCGCGCTTTGGTGCTCCATCCCCAGGTGCGGCGCCTCTACTAATTTGTAGCCATCCTCATAAAAAGGGTAGGGCCCAAACCAACGTTCAAAACAATCCAGCATCTCAAACACCTGTTTAAATTGTATCCGGGCTTTCTCCAGGTTATAGGGCATTACCCAGAAATCACAGTCGAGGTTGCCTTTTTCCCCCTTATAATTTTCGTGCCAGTGAGCGTACTTCCCGATATAGGGTACCAGGTTGTAATTATTAATAGGATCGGCTACCACCCAGGTATAGGCGGTAGTGCTATCAGCGTTCCTGACTGTACTTTTTAACCGGCCGTTTGAAACCGCCATCAAGGTATCGGGCACGATGATCCTGATGGAGGCGCTGTCGGGTTCATCGCCCTGGTAGTCTTTGCAGGGATACCATACGCTGGCGCCCAAACCCTGGCAGGCCACCGTGATCCAGGGATTTCCCTCTTTGTCTTTACTCCAGATCACCCCTCCGTCCCAGGGCGGATTGATAGCCGGCCTGGGAATGCCGTGATAATACACGGTCATGTTCTGTATGGTTCCCTTTTCTAATGCGGGAGGTGTTTCCACAAAATATGCATTGCCGTCTCTGCGAAATGAAAGATTTCTGCTTTCACAGATAACGCTGTCTATATCCAGACCCACCTGCAGATCAACCTGCATTTCCCTGGTTGGTGCAGTATTGGTTTTAAATGAAATGACATTGGATCCGGTGATACTGCGCCGGTTAAAATCAAAACTTACTTCCAATCCATAGTGGGTAACATCCCACCACGCCCGCTCCGGGCTATTGGTTCCCCGCAATGAATCCGCGTGCGTGAATGCCCGTTCCTGGTGCAAGAGCTGGGCAAAGCCGTTCGTCAGCGAAAAAGAGAAAATAAAAAGGAGGAGCGGAAAACGGGTTCGTATTTTTTGCACGCCACTGTGTTTTAAAGATTAAATTTAGGCCGAATTTTGCATTTAAGCCTGAAGGGAAGAAGACAAACCCATGCAAATACGCGCCGCAAAATATTTTTTGTCCCGGAAACTTCTCCTTATCGCCTGCTGTGTTGTTTTTTTTTCATGTAATATGAAGAAGCAACACGACAAACAAATCTTCCGTTATAACCAGCCGGAAGGGATCAGTTCCCTCGATCCTGCTTTTGCTAAAAACCAGGCGATCATGTGGGCCGTCCACCAGTTGTTTAATACCCTGGTGGAAGTGGACGAACAACTACAGATCCGGCCTTCCCTGTGTAAACGGTGGCGTATATCGGACAACCGGCTGGTATATACCTTCATCCTCAGGGACGATGTATATTTCCACGACAACGAAGCTTTCCCGAATGGTAAGGGGCGTAAAATGACAGCGGACGATGTAGTGTATAGTTTGAAACGGATCATGAGTTCCTCTACGGCATCCCCCGGCGCCTGGATATTTAATGACCGGGTTGATCCCGTCAATGGATTTGCCGCCTTAAATGATACCACTTTTCAACTCCGATTGCTTCGCCCGTTTCCTCCCATCCTGGGTATTTTAAGTATGCAATACTGTTCTGTTGTGCCCCGGGAGGTGATCGAAAAAGAGGGTATTCGCTTCGGTCGCCGGCCATGCGGCACCGGGCCTTTCCGGTTTACCCGCTGGGAAGAGGGACAAATCCTGCTTATGGCTAAAAACGAACATTATTTTGAATGCGATAGTGTTGGAAACCGGTTGCCCTATATTGACGGGATCAGGGTTTCTTTCCTCGACAATAAAGCCACAGAGTTTTTGGAATTCACCCAGGGAAAGCTGGATTTTGTAAATGATATTGACGCCTCTTTCAAAGACGAGGTTTTTACAAAAGCCGGGGAGCTCAGGAAGGAGTGGCAGGGGAAGATCCGTCTTACCAAACACAGTTTCTTAAATACTGAATACCTGGGAATATTATCCGATACCACTAATTCCTTACTGAAGAATCATCCGCTTCGTATAAAAGCCGTGCGGCAGGCCATCAATTATGGATTCGACCGGAAAAAAATGATGATGTACCTGCGCAATTCCCTCGGCATTCCTGCGGTAAACGGGTTTATCCCTGCCGGAATGCCTTCTTTCGACAGCGCTAAAGTGAGGGGATACAACTATAATGTTGCCAAAGCAAGGCAATTGTTGAAGGAAGCCGGTTTCCCCGATGGAAAAGGCCTGCCGGAGATCAGGTTGCTCACCATTCCTCTCTATGCGGAACTGGGCAGTTTTATAGCCCGCCAGTTGGAAGATATCGGGATTAAAATTCAGGTGGAAGTGGTGCAGAAAAGCGTATTGCTGGAACAAACCGCCAAATCGCAGGCCCTGTTTTTCAGGGGAAGCTGGATGGCGGATTATCCGGATGCAGAAAATTATCTGAGTGTTTTTTACGGCAAAAACCCGGCGCCCCCCAACTATACACGTTATAACAACCCGGAGTATGATCAACTGTACCAAAAAGCTTTGCAGGAGGAAAATGATTCGGCCCGGTATGAACTGTACAACCGTATGGATAATATGATCATAGCCGATGCGCCCATTGTGCCTTTGTGGTACGATATGGTGATCCGGCTTTCCCATCCCTGGGTTAAAAATTTTGTTCCCAACAGCCTGAATCTCCTGGATTTGAGAAGAGTAAAAATTGAAAGATAGATTTTATTGCTGCAAGACCTTACTTCAACAAATCTTTCCACGAATTTGAATAATATCGGTTTATCCGTTTTGAATAGTCTTTGAGATACCAAAAAATCATGGAGTGGTTCTCGTTTGGATTTCGGAAAAACGCTACCTTTGCGCTTCTTTAAAACTGCATGCCCAGGTGGCGAAATTGGTAGACGCACTACTTTGAGGTGGTAGCGCCGGTTTTTCGGCGTGCTGGTTCGAATCCAGTCTTGGGCACCAACTAAAGTATCGAAAAGGTTATAAGTCATTGATTTATAACCTTTTTCTTTATCGAACCGGCACAAACGCCCCTCGATAAACTGTTCACGATATTGGTAGCCGAACCCCACATTACGGAATTTTCAAAAACAGGCTCAGCAGCAGGTCGCTACTGCCGATTTACCGCAACAAACGGAGGACAACCAGGTAATCCGGGAGAATTTCTTACGGGTGAAACAAGAAGCAAAGAAAATCGTACAGGATGAACTGGAACGGATCATGAATACGCCGGGATTGGAAGGGGTGATAGTAAGGAAAGACGAAAAAAGTACACTCCGGAAGAAATTGCAGAATCAATAGTTTTTCCCGGAACAAAAGACAAGAAAGAGCGGGAAGCCATTCTTTCTGAATTTCGGGAATTTAGAAAGAGTCTATTGGATAAAAAAAGTGCGAAGGCAAAAAAAGCAACTTAAAGTGAAAAGACAAAGCCCTCAATGTTATACTTTATGTTGACAATTTATACTGAATAGTAACACCTTATAACAACGTTATTTCTTGATTTGAATGAAAATTTCTATGTTTATTTTATCTAAAAAATTAAAAGTTCTCTTTTTGTGAACTCTTTGAAAAAAAGTGTATCTTTGTCATGAAAGTTCATCTCATAAGAAAGGAAACAATTGATACTTATACGAAGCAAAATGCTCAGAGTAGGGTATCACTCAATGAATGGTGTGCTAAATTGAAGTATGCAGACTGGAAAATACCAGCAGATATGCAGGGTACTTTTCCTGGTACAGACTTATTGGGAAATAGTTCAAGTAGGGTCGTCTTTGATATAGGTGGTAATAAGTATAGATTGATTGGAAAATATGCTTTTGGCGACAAACAGGTGCATCTATTTATTTGTTGGATCGGAACACATGCCGAATATGATAAGTTATGTAAAGCCGGTGAACAATATAGTGTAAGCAATTATTAATAAAATCGCATTATGGAAACGCTTAAATACAAAGTAATTACTGGTAAAAATCAGTATAAGGAATATTGTAATGTTTTAGAAAACCTTGTGTTTTCAGGTTTAAAAGACAGAAATACAAAGGATGAGATAGCCTTGCTCACCCTGCTAATTGAAAAGTGGGATGCAGAACATATTGCTTCTACTGAATTAGATCCTATACAACTCCTGCAATCTTTCATTAAAGAAAACAATCTGAAAGCTAAAAACATGGTTGAAATACTTGGGATAAGTAAAGGCTATGTTTCTGATATCCTAAACTATAAAAAAGGGCTTTCTAAAGAAGTCATCAGAAAACTGGCTGATTATTTCAAAGTATCACAGGAAGCATTTAACCGTCCTTATAAATTAATTGTTCCTGAAAACTCTCATTTACGAAATGCAAGTGTTATGAATACGAAGAAGAAATTGGCTATTGCCTAAATATAACTTAAAACGATTGCAATCTTTACAACCCTGACTGCTGATGGTTTATATATAGCCAGACGTTTATTTCAACTCGAAATACACCAGCGAAATGGCCAGGACTATGAGAATTTGTTTTCCAAAGTCATGCGACTGCGTAATGCGGAATTTATACAAATTAAACCATAAGGACAATACGGGGATAGAAAAAATGATGGATTTATTAAATCTACAGGATATCTGAATCATTGCTGGGTTTGGGAGCCTATCTTCTAAAGTATTTAAATGATGGGCCTAAACCTATAGATCAACTTTGGTTTAAGGTGGGTAAGCAAAATGAGACTAAAAAATCTTTTGCTTATCACGGTTTCGATAATGTAGTTTTGGCTTTGAATTATTTATTTCTTATTGGAGCAATTGATATTAATTCTGAAGGACTAATTTATAATGCGGTTAATAAAACTATCAGCAAATAACCCTGGATTCAAGACGATTGAGTTTAACAGGTCTGGACTTTCACTTATCGTTGGAAGAAGACATAATAATGACTATACCCAAAACAAAAAAGATACTTATAATAGTGTTGGCAAATCTATATCAATTGCTTTAATCAACTTCTGTGGGTGCATTTAAAATTCCTCCTGCACTCAGGTGCAACAAAGCAGAATACACCATTTTAATTTATTGAAAATGAATTAGTTAATGACAGTGTATATATAATTGTCGCAGGCGGGTGGTGACACCCGCCTGTAGCGTCCGCTACCGGTCGGTGTCCCACCGACCGGAAAATTATATCTCATATTGAAGCTCGGAAGGTTGTTTTCCATCTGGTGGCTTAAAATTTTTTATCAATAGACTGTTGACCTTTCCGGGAATCCGGCGATAATAACAGCAAACAATTAAATAATCATCTAAAACCCAGACACGATGAAACGATTCATCACCTTATTAACGGTGGCTATCTTATTCAGCAGCAATCCTTCTCTTGCCCAATCGCCCGGCAGCAGGATCACTTATGGTATCAAAGCAGGCGTTAATGCGGCCTATTTTGGACTGAGCAGCGAATATAAAAAGGAAATGAAAGAAGACGGATTTACAAACATACCTGTAGTATCCTTTCACTTAGGCGGTTACGCAGATTATACGATTACGGAAGCCTTTTCTCTGCAGGCAGGACTTTTATTAACCGGCAAAGGATCCAAAGAGCTATGGTCGGGTGAGGATGATTTTGAAGACTTTTATTATGAAGGAAGCTTTAAAGAAAACCTGATGTACCTCGAAATCCCGGTAAATGCCGTGTACAAAAAAGGCAGGTTTTATTTTGGCGCCGGGCCCTATGCAGGCTATGCTTTATCGGGAAAATGGAAGGAAAAATATGAGGAAGATTACGGAGACGGAGATATCGAAAATGCCGCTGAGTCCGGGAAGATTGTTTTTAGCGGAGAAAATGCCTATCGGAAGCGGTTCGATTTTGGTGTTAATTTACTGGCAGGTTACCAGTTAAGCAAAAAACTGAGCCTGGGGGCAAACTTTGGACTGGGGTTGTTAAACCTGAATAAAAGTGAATATTCAAACAGTGATGAAAAAGCTTACTGGGCTATAAAAAACAGGGTGTTTTCCATTTCCGTAGGCTATTCTTTTCTAAAATAGACGGCATTTTTTCAGGAACAGGCTTCTCGTGCTTCATTTTTGGTTTGCCGGCGTTCATCGTAACGCCGGCAAACCCATTTTGTTTAACCCGGCAAGCTTAATGCCCGGTATTCACCAGCTTAATGGAAGTTTCATTAGCTGTATGCCATATCATCTTTTTTTCTTCTCTTCCCCCACTTATATATTTCGAACCACAAAACCGATACTGCGGCCGTTAAAAATGAAATCCCTAACGTCCGGATCTGCAATCCGGTTAGCCGGAAGAAAGAGGCCAATGGCGGTATGTACAATATGGCGAATAAAAAGGCCAACGTAGCCCCGATAATGAGCGGAAACAGGCCATTTTTGTATTGAAAACTGTCGGGCATACTATAGACGAAGGAGCGGTTGACCAGACTCAAAAATACATTGGCAAAAATCAAAGTGGTAAAAACCATGGCCCTCGTCGTTTCTTCGTTGGCGCCGTTTTGTACGGCGTACCGGTAGATGAATAAAATTCCCAGGGTGATCATCAGTCCCTGGATGATGCTGACGCCTAATTCTTTCCAGTTCAGGAAAGTTTCCGTCATTTTTCTCGGTTTTTGCAGCATGGTGTTTTTCTCCATCGGTTCGTTTTCGTAAACAATCGAACAGGTGGGCCCCATGATCAGTTCTAAAAAAATAACGTGTACCGGGGTGAAAATATACGGGTAAATCCAACCGAGTAATAACGGTAAAGACACTGTAAGGATAATGGGAATATGAATGGATATAATATACTGAATAGCTTTTTTAATGTTGGCATAAATTCTTCTTCCTGCCGCGATCCCCGTGATCAGTTTGTCCAGATCATCGTTTGTGATCACCAGGGAAGCGGCTGCTTTTGCAATTTCGGTTCCTTTGGTTCCCATCGCTACGCCAATATGCGCTGCTTTCAATGCAGGTGCATCGTTTACCCCGTCGCCCAGCATCGCCACCACTTCGCCGTCTTGTTTCAATGCATTCACTAATGCCAGTTTGGCTTCTGGAAACATCCGGGCAAACAAGGTTGTTTTCCTGGATCGTTCTATCAATTCCGTTTCGGTATAATGAACGATCTCTTCCCCGTTTACTACCGGTGTTTCATTGATAATCCCTGCCTGCCGGGCAATCGTATAAGTAGTGTCGGCATGGTCGCCGGTGATGACTTTTACCTTGATCCCCGCCTCGTAAATTTTCTGAAATACCTGCCGGATACCTTTTTTTGGCGGATCGTAAAATACCGTAAATCCCAAAAACTCAAACCGGAGATCCTGTTGTTTTCCGGGGAGGTCATTTCCTTCAAAATTAGATTTGGCTATGCCCAGCACCCGGTAACCTTGTTTTCCGAAATTCTGAATTTGCAGGCGGAGCCTTTCTTTTTCGCTTTCCAAAAGGTTGGATACGGAGAGAATGGCCTCAGGTGCGCCCTTGGCGGCAATGATCCTTTGACCCGAGTGGTTTTCTAAAACATGCGTCATCATCGGTGGTTTGCCCTCCATCGGGTATTCATGGACCATTTGAAAATCCTTTCGCTGGTCGTGGGCTTGTGTTTGTTCATAAACCCCGTGAAGTGTTTTTTCCATCGGGTTAAACGGAACCGGCTCACTGCTCCACATGGCAAAACGGATGAGTTCGGAAAGTCCGGGGGCGTCAAAATGCTGATCGTCAAAAACGCGATTGGAGCGGTAATCAAAAAGCGCTTTCAGGTGCATCGAGTTTTCAGTGATCGTTCCCGTCTTATCAGTACAGATAACGGTGGTGCTTCCCAGTGTTTCCACTACGCTGCTTCGTTTGATGATAACACCTTCCCGCATCAGTTTCCATGCTCCGAGGGCCATAAAAGTGGTAAAGGCGACCGGGATCTCTTCCGGTAAAATGGACATTGCCAGGGTGAGTGCGGCCAACAAACTATTAATGATATCCCCGGATTTCCAGAAGCTATAGATCCATACCAGCAGAAAAACGGCGATCCCGGTAATAGCCATCCATTTTACAAACCGGGTGATCTGGATTTGCAACGGCGAACGTTCTTCCTGGATGTTCTGAATGGATTGTCCGATTCCTCCCAATTTTGTTGCTGCGCCTATTTTTTCTACTTTGAAAACGGCTAAACCCGATACCACCAATGTGCCGCTATATACTTTTTTGTCTTCGGTTTCCCGGCTTTTAAAAACCGGGAAGCTTTCGCCGGTGAGTGAAGCCTCATTCACCGAAAAATCGTTGCTGTGCACAATCTCTCCATCGGCATTGATCATTTTCCCTTCTTCAATGATGCACAAATCACCCACTGCAATTTCGGGTGTGGGAATTTTTATCACCTTTGCATCCCGGATAACGGTACTTAACGGTTCATTGAGTTTTTCCAATGCCTCCAATGCCTTTTTACTGCGATTGTCCTGGTAAAAAGAAATTCCTGAAACGGCGGCGATCGCTCCCATCATAAAAACAGCTTCGGAATAATTGCCTACGATCACATAGATAACAGCCACCGCGATCAGCAAAAGCAACATCGGTTGTTTCAAAATATCGAGCAACATCAGATACCAGGTACTCTCTTTGCTGCTGACAGCCTTGTTGTAACCGGATTTTATCCGGGAGATTTTTAATTCCTCCTCCGAAAGACCTGTGAGATGCCCGGGGATATTATGAGACATAGTGTGTCTTGTTGTTGCATTGTAAACTTATGGATTATAAGTTTCGCGTGAAGCGTCTGTTGAAAAATTTCTTTTAATTATTTTTTGTTATAGCCCCGGCAAATTGCCGGCAGCATCGCAATGGCATCACAATCGAAGCGCTGCCGGTTCCTCCCGGCGGTTTTGACAAGTGTTATATCCCGTTATGATTTTTGTCATCCCTATATTGTTTCGGTTTGTCCTAATTTTGGCGGAAATGAAGGTCATAATACTCAAACAATGCAGTGCCGCTGTTTTGCTGCTGTCGTTTATGGCGCAAATGCTGAGCAGTCCCTTTATTGTTTTTGATTATTATCTGAATACGGAGGCTTATGCAAAAAATTGTATCAATAAAGCCACTCCTGAGATGCATTGTAATGGAAAATGCCAGATGGCCGGGGAACTGAAAAAGCAGGAAGAGAAAGACCGGCAACAGCCGTTGGAGGAAGGAACTTACAAGGTTCTGCTTTCTGTATCCGAACGATCAGACTTTGCCTCTGTTCCATTTGCTTCCCCCGATTTATCCGTTAACACTTATCCGTCGTTCAACGATAGCAGAACACAGGATGTTTCCCTGCCTGTTTTTCATCCGCCCGGATTATCATCCCATTTCATCTGACAGCCTTACTGAACAGCTTGTTTAAAGCTGTTCGATTTCTTCAAGTGTTTAAATATTCAACAATGAACAGGATATTTTCCTGCGCCGTATTATGCGCACTTATTTTTGCTGCCTGCAAAAAAGATAATCCATATCCAGCCGAAGCAACAGGCGGGAAAAAGATAGCCGAAATTTCTCAAAACAATGTTACAGCCACGCTTTGGGCAGACGATCCAACCCTGCAAACGGGATACAACCGGTTATATGTTTCTTTAAAAGATATGCGGGACAATGAGATCAGCAACCTGCCGGTTTCTTTTTTTCCGTTGATGGATATGGGCGACATGAAACACAGCAGCCCGGTGGAGCAGCCTTTATGTAACCCTCAAACGAAAAAGTATGAAGGCGCAGTGGTATTTACCATGCCGGGCTCCGGTATGAGCGCCTGGCAACTGGATGTAAGTGTTGACGGCGATATCTTTACGTTTCCGCTTGCGGTCAATGCCCGCACGCTTCAACAGTCAGGTGTGTACGTGGGTACGGACGCTCAAAAATATATTATTGCGCTTGTGCCTCCCCGGAAGTGGCAGATGGGGTTAAATGATCTCGACCTTTTTATCTGCCGGCAAACCTCTATGATGGAGTTCCCCGCAGACGATGGGTTCACCGTTGAGCTGACGCCGGAGATGCCTTCTATGGAGCACGGTTCGCCTAACAATGTGAACCCTGTTTCTGTTGGTAAGGGTCATTACAAAGGGAAGATAAATTACACTATGACGGGCGACTGGCGACTGCAGCTCAAACTGATAAAGAACGGTGCGGTAATAGTGGACGGTGCTTATATGGACGTGTTGTTTTGATCCGCGGCTATACGTTCAGTTTAATTATTTTAGTCATGCAAATCTTCAGAAATGACGCTTAGATGTATTGCACCCCTGATTTTGCTTTTATCCCTCTGTTCGTTTGTTTACGCCCAGCAGGATACTTCGTTCAACAGCGTTATCACACTCAGGGAAGTGATGGTACAACCCGATACCCGGTTATCCAACAGGAAGGAGAAAAAACAAGGTCCCGATCTCCAGCTTTCCACCGATCAGTTGCTGGAAAGTATCGCGGGGGTAAACATGATCCGGCGGGGGAGTTATGCCTGGGAACCCACCATCCGCGGTTTGAATGCGGGGCAGATCAATACCACTATTTCCGGTATGGCTGTTTTTGGCGCCTGTACCGACCGGATGGATCCTGCCAGTTCATATATTGAACCCAATAACCTGCAAACCATAAGCGTAAACTACGGTCCGGGAGATCAGGCTTCGGGGAGCAGTATAGGCGGTGGGTTTAATTTTAAGCTGAAACAGCCCCGCCTGGGTAATGAAAAGAAGCTTACCGGTTTGGCGGGTATAGGTTATGAAACCAATGCTCATGCATTGCAAACCCTGGCCGCTTTGGAATATAGCAGTGCGCGCTTTGCCATCCGGGGCAACGGTATCTTTCGGAGAGCAGGGAATTACAGGATTGGCGGTGGGGAGCTAATGCCTTTTTCCCAATACAACAAATGGAATGGAGGCGTTTCCGCCCGATACAAACTCTCCAGCCATCAATATGTACAGGCCGATTATCTTCAGGATGAGGGTTGGAATATCGGGTACCCCGCTTTACTGATGGACGTGGCCTATGCCAGGGCCAAGATAGGCTCCTTCTCCTATTGGTATCAGCCCCATAGCCGGAGCGTACACAGTTGGGAAACAAAATTGTATTTGAATGCCATTCATCATGCGATGGACGATACGCGTCGTCCGAAAGAACAGGTGCCGATGCATATGGATATGCCGGGAACTTCTGCAACTGCCGGTTTCTATTCCGAAATTAAGTGGAATTCACAAACCATCCACCAGGTTACCACGCGGCTGAGTGGATACCGCAACCGCCTGCACGCGGAGATGACCATGTTTCCGGATGGCGGTGCGCCGATGTATATGCTCACTATTCCCGATGCGCAGCGGACAAGAATAGGAGTGGATATATCGGATAAGCTGGCGATTACCAACAGGTTGGCGTTGATAACGGGTATCCGGGCGGACTATGACCGTTCTTCCATTTATACTTCTTCCGGCGAACAACAGCTTTCGGGTATGCATGAAGGTGAGCTGAACCGGGGTGATGTATTGTATAATGCTTATATTAACGGGAAATACCGCCTTACCGATCGCTGGCAGTTGTTTGGCAACTTTGCAAGGGCTATGCGCAGCGCCACGTTGCAGGAATTGTATGGCTTTTATTTGTTCAACCGGACCGATGGATATGATTACATGGGTAACCCGCGGCTTGCCGGTGAGAAATCCTGGAACCTGAGCGCGGGAGCGGAGTTCCAAAAAGAAAAGATCAAAATAGAAGGACAGACCTTTCTTTATTTGTTCAGCGATTATATCACCGGGAAACCGGTGTCCGGATATAGTGTGATGACTATGGGAGCAACCGGTGTAAAGCGATATGCCAACTTATCCTCGGCGATATTATATGGCGCGGAAGCCACGCTGAATGCACAGCTCCTTTCATTTTTGAATATAAAAAGCATCAATACCTATACCCGGGGCGAAGATGGGGATGGGCATGCGCTTCCTTTGATCGCCCCTTTTAAAACAGTTAATACGGCTACTGCAACCTGGCGGGGATACCGGCTGGGTGCAGAATCGGTGATCAGCGGGGCGCAGCGTCACGTAAGCAGGGAAGCGTATGGTGAAACCGCCGGTGAAGGTTACAGTATTGTAAACGCTTCTTTGGGAAAGACTTTTGATGCAGGTGCCCGGCGTTGGGATATCAATCTCGCGCTCACCAATATTTTTGACAGCTATTATTATGAACACCCGGATATCCTGCAACTGCCGCGTCCCGGCCGGAGTATGGCGATACATCTGACCCTGGAATTTTGATCAGGAGCCTGCGGGGAACGGGCTATGCCGGGCGACCGTCCGGGGCAGTGTTTCATTGTTCACCACCGGGGAAAACGGCATGCGTCCTATGATGCCGGCTGCTTGTTGTCTCCCGTGTTTTTTATCGGCCGGTGGGTTAGAAACGAGAAGTGGTTATCACCTTCACGTCTTTGAACATGAACGGATTGTCGCTGATCCTTATGCTTTTGCCGCTGGCGGTAGTGACATTTTTGAGCACTACTTCCCTGGTTTTTATATAGGGAAACGGCTCGTGGTAGGAATCATCAGTCATTTGCGGGTTGAAATTTGCGAAAATGGCGGGACCCTGGTAATTTTCCGGGTGATTGGCGTCGTTGATCCGGAGGTTTTCAATGGTGATCTTTTCGGGCATATAACAGGTGTAGCCAAAATCGTGTTGGCCGGAATTATAGCCGCCGATGAGATCGGCGCTGGCCGGTTTGCCGCCCCGGGGTATAAAAACGCAGTTGCGGATCATGAATTCTCCCTGCCAGGTGCTGCCATAATCGCTGCGCAGGTTGATAAGCGTTCTGCCGTTGATGGTAGAATTCTCCACGATCAGCGTGCCGCTGCCAATGGCGTTGATGCCCATGTGTCCCAGGGTAGAGTTTCGGATAGTGGCATTGGCAACACCCATGTGGGCATCGAAGCGAGAAAATGTACATTGGTCGTACAGGAGGTTTTTGCAGTAGTTGGAACCGAGGATACCCCAGTAAGTATTGTCGTTGATATCATTGGTCTGGCTGCAGTTGATAAACGATACATTGAGCGCCCGGCTCACCGAAATATCGTATGTGCCCATGGAAACGGGCTTCCCGGCTGCGCCAATGGTATTATATGTTTTATGCCCTGTGAGGAGGGTATTCTTAACCGTTACATAAGCGCAGTCGCTGATGCTGATAAAGCCGCCATAGGGCGCACCGTGATCCCCTTCGCCGGTAATCCTGTGTTCAAGCCCATCCACCACTACGTTGGAACGCCGGATGGCGATATTCCTGCTGTAATACGTGTATTTCGATTCGGCTTTATTGGCAATGGTGGTAAAACGGCCTCCCGAAATATGCAGGGTCGTGCCGTCTATAGGCAGCGCAGTGATATTTGTAACCTGGTCAAAGTCCCAGATGATGGGGGTATTCATGTCCACATGCCCGTCTTTATCAACAACAAAAATATCCGTTTGCGGGGCGCCGTTATTTTGGTTCAGTCCAAAACGGATATAGCGTTTTACATGAGCGTTTGTAACAGTGATAAGGCAGGGGCCGGGCAAAACAGTATTGATCTTCTCCTGGTTTTTATGGAGTGAGGTAATGGATGCAGGTGTAAACGGCCGGAGATCTGAACCCACGATGAAAACAGGGGCGTTGCGGTTTTGCACTTCGGTATCGTCTATGATGAAAGCCGCCGTTCCGAAATCGGTATGGGTGCGGATAACCGCCGTGCGTTGTTTCCCGCCGATGTAGTAGGTAGCGCCCTTGTCGGCTTCTACCCGGAGTCCGTTTTGGTTAGCGAAGGCATGAGCCGCTGCGATGGCGTTCATGTCATCGGATTTGCCATCGCCCCTGGCGCCAAAATCACTATAATGCACTATGCCGGCGGCTGTAAGTCTCCGCATGTCGCCGGGAGATACGTTTACCTGTAATACGCCTTTCTCGTCAGCCCGTACCCGGGTTTCTCCCGTCCCGGACGTTATCGTTACCTGTTCAGATGCATGCCCGGACTGGCCTTGCACTGTAATTACAAAAGCCAACAGGAAGGTGAATAAGAGTATATGTTTCATCGTGAATGATTTTTATATCACCCGGATCATTGCTGGCTGGGAACATCGGACAGCCGGCAAATACCGGATTTGTCTTTACAGTAGCCCCCATATCCCCGGAACGCTCATGAGGAGCTGCCGTCCCGGAAAAACTCCAGCGCATGATGGGGGCGATAAACTCCGTGTTGAAATTTTTTTGTTGGTGTTAAATGCTTCTTCAGTATTCCCTGCAAAGTTGAGGTAGATAGATGTGTATGCCACGATGATCTTTTGGGGTGTAAGTTAAAATTATTTAATTTATAAAGTTTAGACCGGCTGGTAATCAAAAGAGGTGCATCCCATACTCCAGCCTTTTTGTTTGATTTACTCTTTAAAGTCTTCAATGTTGTCGGCTATATCCACGCTGTTTTCGTTTATTTCCGCTTCAATTAGTTTTTGCGCTTCTGAATTTGGAAGTTCCTGCACTTTCCGTAATTGCCGTTCAATTGCTCTGCTGCGAACGCCTGCCTGGTCAATTGTGTTGGTTGCTTCCTGTAATTTCTTTTTGGTTTTTTCTAAAACGGTGCCAAACTTACCAAATTCGGTTTTCACGACGCCTAATAAGTCCCAAACCTCACTGCTTCGTTTTTCAATTGCAAGTGTTCTAAAGCCCATTTGCAAACTACTTAATAATGCGCTCAACGTAGTTGGTCCGGTTACGGTTATTTTATAGTCTTTTTGAATTACTTCAAATAATCCCGGCGTTCTTAAAACTTCTGCATATAAACTTTCAAACGGCAAAAACATAATACCGTATTCCGTGGTGTTAGGCGGGTCAATGTATCTTTCTTTTATATCTTTTGCGTTTTTGATAATTGCATTTTTGAATGACTTTTTCAATTCTTCAATTTTTTCGGGGTTGCCGTCATCGTAAGCATCAACAAGTGCCTCGTAATCTTCTTTTGGAAATTTCGAGTCAATTGGCAACCAAAGTGTCTTTTCTAAATTGTTGTTGTTAGGCATTTTTATTGCAAACTCAACGATGGCACCGCTGTTTGATTTTGTTTTTACGTTTTTCTCGTATTGCTCGTTTGTAAGTAAATCTTCCAAAATGTTGGCAAGTTGATATTCTCCTAAAATACCTCTTGATTTTACGTTTGTCATTACTTTCTTAATGTCTCCGACACTACTTGCAAGAGTTTGCATTTCTCCCAAACCTTTGTGTACCAATTCAAGGCGTTCGCTGATTAATGTGAATGAATCGTTGAACCTTTTTTCCAGGGTAGTTTCTAATTTTTCATCAACTGTATTTCTCATTTCTTCAAGTTTCTTACTGTTATCTTCCTGAAGCGCTTTTAGTTTATTTTCAACTGTTTCGCGGATTCGTTCAAGTTTGGTTTCGGTGTCGGTTTTTATTTGATCTTGTTTTAATGCCAGGTCATTAAATTTCTGGCGTTGCAGTTCATTGAAATCTTTGACATTGTTTGTGAACTTTTCTTCAAATGATTTTAAACCACTTGCCAATTCTGCCCTGTTTTCTTTTGAAGTCGTTGTTAATAGTTCGTTCAATGATTTTGAGCTTTCCGCCAAACTTTGAACTAACTTCATGGTTTCTTCTTCGTTGTCTTTTAGAGATTTGGTGATCGCTTCTTTTGATTCATTTGAAAGCTGTGTAAATTGAGTTTTAAACTCCGTTTGTTTTTCCTCATTTGATTTGATAAGTTTTTCAAATTTTTCCTCGTTGTTCTTCGTCATTGTTTGAAGAAAAGTTGAAAATGTTTCTAACTGTGATTTTTGATTGTCTGCCAATTCTTTTACGGTTTTCGTCAGTTGGTCTGAAAAATCTTTTAATGAGGCACTTAATTCTTGTCGCGCTTCTTTTGAACTTTTTTGAATTTCTTCTCTGTTGTTGGAAAATTCTGAACGAATTAACGGGTCAATTTTAGAAACGTCCAGGTTGATCTTTGTCATTCCCGTTTTTAAGTCGTCATCGTTTATGTTGGATTTTTTTAAAAAGGTAATGAGGATGTTGGCTACTAAAAGTAGAAGTCCGGTTATTAAAAGTATTTCTGTCAGTATCATAAGTTGTGGTTGTTGTCTGGCCCGGCTTTGATGAATTTTACCTTTTGAAAATCAGGTTGAAAGTGTCCGTTGGCATGCCTGCTAAAATTCTGCGGCTTGCAGCAGGTGAGTAAATGGAATTCCGTCTGTCCGAACCGTTGCCAAATTTATAATAAAAAGTACATTGTTTATTCTTTTGCCTGGCATTATTCGTCGAGCCGGGACTGAAGCCGAATAGCGAATCAAAGCTTAGAATATATTTGTCGCCCCGCCGTATTGCCAAACCTGCTGTTACAGGCATGTGCCATTTTCAGGATAACTGAAGTAACGTTTTTAATTTTTTGTTTTGCAACTCCCGTATTTCCTGTTTCATTTAATTAAAAATACTTAAAAGCGCTTATAAACGGGTCCTTATTTAAGATCATCATTGGAGTCACAACAGTCCGGGGAATCCGGGATCAAACCCCGGTTTCCATCGGATCAGCATCCCAAAACTTTTATCACCGGTTCAAAAACGCCCGAACTTACCAATACTTTCATCCCGGGTTTAAGCTGTTTTCTTTCTTCTTCCGCAACAGGTAACCGGATGATGGAACTTCCGCACAAAATTTCGGCAATGCATTCCATATCCCTTTCCCGGATGGACAGAATCTCCCCCCGGATCTGAATTTTGTTATCTATGCCGCCCGTTCCGAAGACCTCCGCCGGGGTTCCGGATCGTACAATTTCTCCCCGGTCCAAAACGATTACTTTATCGGCAAGGTAATATACATCCGGCAAGTCGTGGGTAACCAGCAATGTGGTCAGATGAAATTCTTTATGAAACCGGAGTAAGTCATCCCGGAGTTGCCTTCTCATTTCCATATCCAGGGAGGAAAAGGGCTCGTCCAATAGTAGTAATTCGGGTTTGCCCGCCAGGGCTCTGCACAAGGCAACCCTTTGCTGCTGACCGCCTGATAATGTTGCGGGCTTTCTATGGGACAAATTTTCTAAATTCACCATTCTCAGTAATTTGGATAAATCCGGCGTACCGGATTTTCCTTTGGCGGCATATTTCAGATTTTCCAAAACCGACATATTGGGAAACAGGGCCAGGTCCTGAAAAACGAACCCGGTATTTCTTTTCTGAACCGGAAGGTTTATTTTATTTTGCGTATCTAACCACACATCATCTTCTGAAATAATTCGGCCGGACTCCGGGAGCATTAAGCCGGCTATCATCCTTAACAAACTTGTTTTGCCCGCCCCCGACTCGCCGAAAACGGCCACTAATTCTCCCTTTTCTATAGAAGTCTGAACAGAAAACAGATGATTCCCGTCCGCCATTGCGAGCTTTTTTTGTAGTGAAATATGGATCATAGACGGGAAGCAGGTTTGAAAATTTTTCTGTTCAGCCGGTAGGTAAACAGCAGGATGCCAAAGGATATCAGGAGCAGTATAAGCGAATAAATATGGGCGCTGTGATAATCCAAAGATTCTACGGCATCATAAATGGCTATGGAAGCCACTTTGGTTTTCCCTTCCAGATTTCCGCCAATCATCAGCACCACCCCGAATTCCCCCATCGTATGGGCAAAGGTTAAAACAATTCCGGTTAAAATTGCCGGTTTTATGTTGGGCAGTAAAACATACAACAAAGTTTGCCTGCGGTTTTTCCCAAGCGTATAAGAAGCTTCTTTCAGGTTAGCCGGAAGGCTTTGAAAACCCGCTTGCAAAGGATGTATCATAAAAGGCAAACTGTAAATTACGGAGCCGATAACGAGGCCGGGAAATGAAAATACCAAACGAATGTCAAACCAATAGTCTAAAAATCTGCCAAAGAAATTTCCGGGGCTGAATGCCACCAATAAATAAAATCCCAATACCGAAGGTGGCAATACCAGGGGCAGACTGATAACCGCCTCGGCAACCGATTTCAACCGGAAAGAACGGAAAGCCAGTAAAGCAGCCAACGGAATGCCGAAAATCAGCAACAAAACCGTGGTGATCAGTGCCAGTTCGAGACTAAGTGCAATGGGTTCAAACGAAAGACTCATTTTACGATATATCCATAAGATGTAAAGATAGCTTTTGCTTCCGGACCGGAAAGAAAGTCAAAAAATTCCCTTGCCGCTTTCAGGTTATTTTTGGCGGCGTTTTTCAAAATAACCATTCCCTGCTTAATAGGATCATAAAGAGATTCCGGCGGTTCCGTCCATTGTCCTTTTTGTTTCAGACCAGGTGTCATCACAACTGATTTTGCAGTGAAAACAAGGTCGGCTGCGCCGCTGATAAGATACTGGTTGACTTGTGAAACACTTTCGCCATAAACAATTTTTGATTTTACTTTCTCATAAATCCCCGCATTTTTTAACACCTGAACAGCCGCCATGCCGTAAGGTGCAGTAGAGGGGTTGCCAATTGCAATGGTTTTTATTTCCGGATTTGTCACGCTGTTTAAGCCATTATCCAAATATTTTTTTTTCAAAGTCCAGAGTACCAAACTGCCGTAAGCATAAACGGATGGCGCCTCAAGTGTGTATCCCCGGTTGTATAACTGTTCGGGATATTTCATATCCGCCGAAAGAAAAAGGTCATAAGGTGCGCCGTGCGAAATTTGCGCCGTCAATTTTCCTGAAGAGCTCACGATCAGTTCGATCCTGGCCGTTCCCTTTTGTTCAAAAGCCTTCTTAATGTCATTCATTACAAACTGGGCATTTGCAGCCACGGCCACCCGCAAAATCTGGGTACAGGCATAAAACGGAGGAAACAAAGTCAGCCCCAGGAAAATAATAAAGGAAGGCGGTATCGGGTTTCTTTTCATAATTATTTGTAATGAACGAACCGGAAAAAATTTGAGAACGGCACTGACTTATTTTAAAACAAACACAGCGGCTTTCCGTTTGGCCCATCGCCAAATTACAACGAATAATCGTTATTTTTATAATACTTCAGAACAACATTGCGAAAAAACAGGTTATGGCGTGAGCGCTTACGGGATAGGGGAGAGCGTTGCTTCGGCTACCAAACGGATACTTTTTGCGAATATTGAGTGCCTCTCCCGGATATTTTAAAATAATAGATACCTGATCGTATGGATGGCAAAGGTAATGTATGCTTGGATGATCCCTGGTCTATCCATATATTACGGCGCAGTTGTATCTGTCCTGTGGCATTCCACAGTTCAACCTGGTAGTTTCCGGCCGCTGGTGTGTTTATACTGAACGTTATATTATGAGATGTGGGATTGGGAGATATCTTCAGCGCTTTTCGGGGCAGAGTTGAATCCTGATCTGAATTTGTATTTGCAATACAGTCGAGGATAATCGTATTGGAATATATAATAGTTTCAGGATAACATAAGCCGGATGGATCCCTTACGGTAGCGTGTACCTTCATATCGTTGACGCCCCGAAACGAAAAGGATTTACCCTGGAATTTCAGCGTGTCGTTGACATACCATTTAACAAGATCCTGTATGGATGCGTTATCAACGGCAGCCGTAAAATGGATATTTTTCTCCGGACAACCCGCAAAAGAGATCGTGAGCACCGGCTTTTGAGAAGGGGATAGTATTATGTCCTTTGAAACCATTTCAACGCCGCCGTCATTGTATGCTGATGCCGTATAACGGCCGGCGATATCCACTTCAATAGTGGGGGTGGTCTGCCCATCGCTCCATACATAACTGCGCTGCTGACAATGAGCGGCATCAATGCTTAGCATCACTTTCGCACCTACTATCCGGTATATCGCAGATAGTGTTGACACAATGAGAAGATGTAATAGTGCTGACCAAAGAAAAAAAGAAGGGATGAAGATTTTTTTTCTAAAACCCGCAGGGCAATCCGCCGATAGGCGGAGCAGACTTTCGTAGGTCGGCGTAGGGCAATAACTTCGATTTCCGTCACCAGGTATAACGATTAACAATAGTTGTAAAGTAAACATCCGGATGAGGGTCAGGCAGGAGTAATTACGGATATACCAACAACAGATTACAATTACTCCTGCCTGATCTTCATCCGCAATAAGTCCAGGCGCAGTGGTTCAACGCAGGCAGAAAGACTGCGCCTGCCAGTAAAATCAAAAAGTAAATGTCCAATAGCGATAGGAATGATGAACGGATTGTGGCGCAACAGGTGATGATTAAAATATAAAAAGCTTGTAATTCAAGCCGATGAAACATCCTTACTACGTACCTGGTTTATGCAATACTTCTTGTTGCTGCTTCTCCCATACACAACTGGTTCGACTATTAGTTAAAAACCAAATAAAAAAAAGTTTTGTGTAGCACAGCGTGTGGTTTCTTCACGCTTTTTTCAAGACACCTTAATAAGATAACATAAGGCTCCGTGCTATACAACAACTTCGTTATCTCCTATATAACCTTTAGGAGTTATCTTTGTCAATTTCGTACTAATATACTGTAAGAATGAGTCGTACTAAAAAGTACCAGATTGATAAAGTCGTTTACCCGATCCAGAAATTTATTCAGAATGAAAAGGCTGGGGGCCTTGTATTGGGTATTAGTGTCCTTATAGCTTTGATCTTAGCCAACTCCCCGTGGGCACACGATTATCACCATTTTTTGGAACACAGGTTCGGGTTTCAATTTGATGGCAAAACTTACCTGGAATACAACCTGCACCATTGGATAAACGATGGGCTGATGGCTGTTTTCTTTTTCGTGGTAGGGCTCGAGCTGAAAAGGGAAATAGTAGCCGGGGAACTGTCTGATCCCAGGAAGGCTTTGCTTCCTATTGCTGCTGCAATAGGCGGTATGCTTGTGCCTGCCGCAATTTATTTTGCTTTTAACCCCGCAGGCGAAGTACAGCGCGGGTGGGGTATCCCGATGGCTACAGATATCGCTTTTGCCCTTGGGGTATTGTATTTGCTGGGCAAAAGAGTTCCACTGTCTTTAAAAGTATTTCTTACCGCCCTGGCAATTGTAGATGACCTGGGAGCAGTTTTGGTGATTGCCTTTTTTTATACTTCAGACATTTCGGTATTGAACCTGCTGCTGGGGTTCGGCTTTCTGCTCATCATGTACTTAGGCAATAAAGCCGGGATAAGAAGTATTCTTTTTTATGCCATTTTCGGGATCGGCGGTGTGTGGACGGCATTCCTGCTATCCGGCGTTCATGCTACCATTGCTGCAGTATTGGCTGCTTTTACCATTCCTGCCAATGTGAAGCTAAGCGAAAATGATTATATCCTGAAGATCAAAAACTATCTTAACCTCTTTAAAGAAGCAGATTCCAACAGTAAGATACCCACCCTCACCAATCAGCAGTTGCACATCCTGGACGAAGTGAAGAACAACACCGATAAAGCTATTCCGCCTTTGCAATTGTTAGAACATTCCATGCACCCTATGGTGACCTTTATGATCATCCCCATCTTTGCCTTGGCCAATGCCGGTGTTTCCGTATTGGACATTGATGTAAAACAGATCTTCAGTACAAATGTTGCGCTGGGTGTTGCGCTGGGTCTTTTGATCGGTAAAACGGTCGGGATATTTTTGTTTACCTGGCTGTGTGTTAAGCTCAATATTGCTCCGTTTCCCAAAGGAATGAACCTGAAAAACCTTTTAGCGCTTGGGTTATTAGGCTCCATTGGGTTTACCATGTCGTTATTTGTTACGCAACTGGCATTTTCGCATGAAGAATACAAAATGCAGGCTAAGATCGGGATCTTTGCCGCATCTATCATAGGCGGAGTTCTGGGCTATATTATTTTGAAAAGCCAATGTAAGAACAGGAGTGAAAATTGAAAGCAGAAAAATTATCTGAACAAATGGAAACACAGTATCAACAAAATAAAAGCAGGCTCGACCTGTTCAGGCAAAAAGTTTATATCATTATATATGGTGTAAACACGCCAGCGGGAAAAGCGTTTGATATCGGGTTATTAGTTGTCATCCTTCTAAGTGTGTTTACCATTATGCTGGAAACCGTAGAAGGTATTGACCTGATTTTTCACAAAGAGCTGATGTTGCTTGAATGGATATTTATGGTGCTTTTTGGTTTGGAATATGCATTGAGGATTTTTGTAAGCAGAAAGCCTGTAAAATACATTTTCAGCTTTTATGGCATCATAGATCTGCTTTCTATTTTGCCGATGTTTGTTTCGATTTTTATTTCAGGAAGCCACATATTCGGCAGCCTGAGGATACTCAGACTGCTAAGGCTGTTCCGGGTGCTAAAGCTGATGGAATTTATGCAGGAATCTTCAAAGCTTAAAGTAGCGCTGATGGCAAGCAGGGCCAAAGTTTTGGTATTTCTGTACACGGTTATGGTCATATCCGTATTAATTGGAACATTGATGTATTATATTGAAGGCCCTGAAAACGGTTTTACAAGTATTCCCAAAAGTGTATTTTACACCATTGTTACGCTTACCACAGTCGGGTATGGAGATATCGTGCCGGCAACGCCTGTAGGGCAGTTTTTATCAATGGCGCTCATGGTTACAGGTTATGGAATTATTGCGGTTCCCACCGGAATAGTAGGTGTAGAGATCGCAAGGCAATTCAGCAAAGCAGCGACCGGCAATGACCAAAATATCCGTCCATCACAACAAGACAGCTTAAATGGAGTGGTATGCGCTCACTGCAACCGGGAAGGTCACAGAAACGATGCTGAATATTGCTATCATTGCGGGCATTCTTTACATATTTAATTATTGTAACCCTGTAAATATGAACAATAAAATAATTGAATTTATAAACTTACATAACGGAGAAGAGGATAAAAAGAAAGTGCAGGAAAATGTGTTCAACAACATTTCCTTCCGTGGCTCTAATCTTTGGATATTAGCCTGCGCCATCATTATTGCCTCTGTCGGGCTGAATGTTAACTCCACGGCCGTTATCATCGGAGCCATGCTGATCTCCCCGTTGATGGGCCCGATTGTGGGTGCAGGTTTTGCATTAGGTACTTATGACTTCCCGCTATTAAAGAAGTCTATGAAAAACCTTGTTATCGCCACCGGTGTAAGCTTATTGGTATCTGCCCTGTACTTTTATTTCAGCCCTTTTAAAGATGTGCAATCGGAAATTTTAGCCAGGACTTCGCCTAATATATACGATGTGCTCATTGCTTTCTTCGGGGGACTGGTAGGAGTAATTGCCGTAACCCGTGTTGAAAAAGGTAACCCGATCCCGGGCGTGGCAATTGCCACCGCATTAATGCCGCCCCTGTGCACCGCCGGCTATGGGATCGCCACCTTTAACTTTCCATATTTTGCGGGGGCTTTTTATTTATATACCATCAATTGCTTCTTTATATGTATTGCCACTTTCTTTGTGGTGAAATACCTGAAGTATCCTGCGGCCAGTTTTAAGAGCATACGATATAGCAGGCAGATCAGGATAGGTATTACTTCGTTGCTTTTTATCATGATCATTCCCAGCTTTTACCTGGCATATACACTCTGGAATGAAAAAAAATACACTAAAACAGTAGAGCAGTTTATTAATACCGAATTCGTGAGCAACGGCAATATGGTTATTTACAAAAAAATAGATTACAAGAGCAACCCGAGAAAAGTAGAGCTGGCCTTACTGAACAGGAAGCTGAGTGAAAAAGAGATCGAGACCTATAACCGGATACTCTCCAACATGGGCGCTGCCAACACAGAGCTGACATTCAGGCAAAATGATGAAGACCTGAAATCTGAGATATTAAACGAGATCAACAAAAAAGAAAATGTGCTTTCTGAAAAGGATATTGCTATCAATAACCTGAAAAGTGAATTGAACAAATACAAGCTGGATGATCCTACGCTGACCAAAGAATTAAATATTCTGTTTCCCGCTGTAAAAAATATATCGCTGGGAAAAATTGAGCAATACCCGAATACTGACAGCGTTCAGATACAATGCATATTACTCTATAATGCCCCTGAAGATATTGAAGAGGAAAAGCTGAAACCCTGGCTGGCAGAAAGGCTGAAAACAAAAAATATAGTTTTGATCAGGCAGTAAAAAAAATGGTAGTCAGTCGGCTGTCAAGCCATGGCAATGGGCCCTGACGCTTAGCTTTTGGACTCAAATAAATGCGTTATGGATACAACAGCAATATCAGACTCCTTCAGGATGTATTCCGTATAATTTTCTCCAAATATATCGTACCACTCTTTTTCCGAGGTAGCATTGATAACAATAAGGTCATTGCCATTCTCTTTTGCGTAAGCGATCACCTGCGCAGGGATATTTTTTTTAGCAGTTTTTTGTAAATCATATACTTTAAATTCAACGCCCTGGCTTTTTGCAATGCCGGCAATTTCATTGATCTTTTCCGTATCTATTTCACCAAAATTAATAATATAAAGTGCCGCGCCCTCTTTATCAATAAAAGGCTTTGTATACAAAATTTTATTTTCTACGCCGGTCACGCTTCTTACAGGGAACAAAATACTATGAAAATAATGTTGCTTAAAACTTAGGGGAACAGATAAAACGGGGCATTCGACTTTCATGATGATCTTATAGGCTTCCGTAGCAGCAAAATACTTTTTCACTCCGGTCTGAACCCCGATAACCAAAAGATCTGTTTTATTTTCGATACAATATTTATGAGCAAATGCTTCCACCTCTCCAACACGGGCATACAGCTTTATTTCCAGCTCATTGTTTGAAAGAACGTCTGCTTTTTGTTTTTTCAGCTTTTCATAAGCTGCACTTACAAACTCCGCTTTTTTATTTTTTGATTCTGCCGGGGAAACCGCATGTATGATGTCTAAGACAGCATTATACCTTTTGGCCAGCAATACCGCGTATTGCAATGCATGGCCGGCTTCCGGCGTAAAGTTTGTGGCAACAGCTATTTTACGGATGTGATATTTTGTCATTTGAAAACTATTCAACGTTGCATCTGCGAAATACGTTTAAAAATATATTTTTTGCAAACATACCACATTCATAATTGGATATGCCAACATTATACCGGTAATATACATGCCGGAATTTTTTGCTTATCCTGTACTTATAATGGATGCATACAACCGCAATGGCTTTTTCTTGCTATTTAATAGTAATAGCGTTAAAGGCATTAAAAGTGTAATGTTTTAATTACCTTTGGAACTTCTGTATATACATTAACTAAGAAAAATGTGGTATGGCGTTTTAACAAACGCATTTTAAGTGCCCGCTATATACTCTTCCTGGTTGTTCATTATTCAAGAGTTTTTTCATATCTCTTCTGAAGCACTGTCGGGAGCCGTATTACCAAAAGAATTTCACTATTATTTATTAACATTCAAAAACCAAACGCTATGAATGATTTCTGGGATAATATTTATTTAGGCAACTCATTGCGTTCCTGGGCGATTACTATTGGAGGTATTGTGCTTGGCTTCATATTGATCAAAGTATTTAAAAAAATTGCGTTACAATGGCTTAAAAGATGGTCGCTCAGAACTGCAACCTCAATAGATGATCTTATAGTAGCTGCCATTGAAAAAACCATTATACCCATTTCCTATTTCCTGGTAATATACCTGCTGCTCCATAACCTTGATTTTCCGGAAAAAGTTCGCAATATTATCCGTGTTGCAATATTGCTTGTAATCACTTTTTTTGTGCTGCAGCTTATCACTAAAGTAATACAATACTTTGTGCTGGGCATTTTAAAAAAACAGGAAGACGGCGACCTGAAGCAAAAGCAGGCCAGGGGATTGCTGGTGATTGTAAAGGTGGCTGTATGGATATTGGGTATTGTATTCCTGCTGAGCAATCTGGGGTACGATGTCACCTCCATTATTGCAGGGCTTGGCATTGGTGGTATTGCCATTGCGCTTGCCGCACAAACCATTTTGGGCGACCTGTTCAGCTATTTTGTTATCCTGTTTGACAGGCCTTTTGAGATTGGCGACTTTATCATTATTGACGACAAAATGGGTGTTGTAGAATACATCGGTATAAAAACCACACGGCTGAGAACATTATCGGGTGAACAGCTTATATGCTCCAATAAAGATCTTACGGATTCCCGCGTGCACAATTACAAACGCATGCAAAAAAGAAGAGTAGTGTTCAGTATTGGCGTTACCTATCAAACACCGGCAGATGTGCTGGAGAGCATACCGCAGCTTGTTAAAGAAATAATTGAAAAGAATGATAACGTGATTTATGACCGGGGACACTTTTCAGGATTTGGGGATTTTAGCCTGAATTTTGAATTTGGTTATTATGTGCTTTCTTCAGATTACAATATATATATGAACACGCAACAAAAAATCTTAATGAATATATACAGGTCATTTGAGAAAGAAAGGATTGACTTTGCTTATCCAACACAAACCATTCTCTTCGATCAGCAGAATATGGTGAGGGTAGGTCCGTCTTTGGGAAGTGTACAGCCATAGCTTGTATACCGCATCCCGTCGGCATAATAATTGTTGCAGGTACACAAAAGGTTTTATGGAACACTCAAACTATTGGAAATTACTGCTGATGCTCTTTGTGTCGTTTTTCATCATGTATGGCGTCATGTTCCTGAATGTGGACAGCATCTCACATATTTACTTTAGCCTGACGAGACTTTACATGTCTCTTTTGATGGTAACCCCGATGGCATTGCTCATGATGAGCATGATGGGCAAAATGTACCCCAGGAAAACATGGAATATCGCTATTTCCATAGCAAGCATCGCTGTTTTTTTCATATCATTATGGCTGCTGCGTACACAAACCCCTGTTTCAGATGTTCAGTACATGAAGGCGATGATCCCGCATCATTCCTCCGCCATCATGACCAGCAGGAATGCGTCTATTCGGGATCCGGAAGTAAAGAAATTATCAGAGAGTATCATCGCTTCTCAGGAACAGGAAATTGATCAGATGAAGTCTATCCTGCAGAGAATGGACAGGTAAAATGATTCAACTTGCGACAGCAAAATAATAATTATTGACAGGCATAATTGAGTTTAATAAGCTTTCAAAACTATTATTCCGGATAGCCGATGTTGGGAGTTGTTATGGTGTTTTCTCTGCCGGCGGAATTTCATTGAATATTCTTGTGCCGGTTTTTCCAAGCAATTTTTGGTCGGCAAAATCCAGTAACGCATTCCAGTCCTCCTGTGTCCTCCCATGCCTGCCTTCACGGAAATGCATACCGAGATTTCCGTTAACACCAAGCAACTCATACACCGGCTGGGCTCCTAAAAATGTTTGTACGGCTGCATAAGCCCTGCCATACTGATCGCTGTAGGCATTGCACATGATAAAGAGCCTGGGAGCTGTAAGCGCAGGAAGCCAGTGTTGATCACAGGGGAGTCTTTTGGTTTGGTTTCTGAATTTTTCAAATCAGGTCCAAACCAGTAAGTGTTCTGATCAACAACCTCGGTGATCCCCTGGCCAAGGCCGTTCCCCATCTCTTTACCTGAAAAACGCAATGCCATACCTCCTGCTAGCGGGGCGCTCAGCGCAATACGCTCATCAAAAGCGCCTGCAAGCATTACAGCCTGGGCAGCGATTCAGAATTAAAATAACACAGTTACCTGTATTGGTTTTGAGGTATAGATACAGAAATATTTTTCGGGCTAAAGGGAGCGTTATTTCAGTAGTGGGAACAAAAAGCCCTTGCGGGCCGGGGTAGCTTCGCTATATTTGTTACTCATTTTTTTTAGAAACCCCGCTTTTGAGTACATTATTGAGGCGGGGTTTTCTTATTTTTTAAAGGTATGCTTTTTTGCTGAGTAACAACAGCAATCAACAGCAAAAAAATCATCCTGACGGTGCTGCACTGGCTTACCAGTTGCGCAAGGTTATCCACAGTCATTTTCCCGGGTTAATGAAATTGTTGGCCGCAGTGCCGGATCACCGCAAACGGCGGGTGTATACACCACAGGAGATCATTTCAGCAGCCATTGCCCTGTTTAGCTTCAAAGAGCAAAGCCGCAACGCCATCAATAACGACCGGCAGTATAGCCGGGAGTTTTGCTCCAATTTTGAAAAACTATTCCATTGCAGGCTGCCCCATCAGGATACGGTTCAGTTGTTCTTTAAACAACTGCCACCCGAAAAGCTCTCCTCAGTGCAAAGGGCTCTTGTAGGTTATCTCATTGAGAAAAGAGTATTGGAGCGCTACCGCGTACAAGGCTATTACACCATAGCTTTTGACGGTTCGGGAGTGATCAGCGGCAGCGCCGACCGGTATGGCTGTGGGCTAAAACGGGAATCCAAAACGGGGGTCAGCTTCCAGTATCATGTACTGGAAGCCCGGCTGATTACCGATAGCGGTCTTTGCCTGCCCATCGCCAGTGAGTGGATCACCAATGAACAACAGGCTGAATATGACAAGCAGGACTGCGAGAACAAAGCCTTTAAGAGACTGGCTGTAAAAATAAAAGAAGCCTTTCCCCGCCTGCCGGTATGTGTACTGGCTGACGCCTTGTATGCCAACAATCCCATCATCTCTATATGTGAGCAGTATGGATGGAAGTATATCATTACCCTTAAAGACGGAAGCCTGCCGGGGGTGCAACGCTGCCTTGCCGATGATCCGCCCACTATCGGTAACAGCTTTATCCATACACCTAAATGCGATAACAAACATCAAAGCATTACCCAACAGTACTATTGGGTTAATGATCTGACTCACGAAAAACACTGGTTTCATTACATCAGTTGCAAAGAAACCATCTGCAATACCCATACGCAAAAAACTACCACCACTCACTTTGTGCGCATCACTAATATGGGGGTAAATGCAGATACCGTAATACGCCTGAGCAAAGCAGGCCGGCTGCGCTGGAAAATAGAAAATGAAGGCTTTAATACGCTTAAAAACGGCGGTTATGAAATGCAGCACCTTTTCAGCCGTAAGTGTTTTAATGCTCAAAAAAACTATTATCAGTGCCTGTTAATAGCCCACATGGTCAACCAGTTTGTATAACACTGCCTGATGGTACAAGATCTTTTGGCTGAAAACAAAAAGCTGACCATAAAATACCTGTGGCAGCAACTGATGGAAGCCATCAGAGGTCAATGCCTTTGTCCAGAAACAATACAACGCATTGAAAATACAAAACACCAGATCCGCCTGCGATCCGGATGACAACGCTTACCCGGAAGCCCTCTTCGCTTCAGGTGATAAGCCTGCACCTTATAACAGGATATCTTTAACTCCTTTAAACCTAATTCTACTTACCGATAATATCTACTTACTCTTTCCTCCTGTCGGCGAAGCTTTATGCTCAACGCCGGATACCTCACTCATGCCCCTACTTTAACGGCGGACATCCAGCATCAAATATTTTGTTGCTTCTGAATTGCTGACCAATGTATTGCGGGATTTTGTATGGAACTATTTTTGCTATTTTTACGTAGAAAGTTCTTTGACCTCACATTATAAATCGTCAAACTGATTGAAAATAATCGGTCTGCAAAAGGCATTGTTTGAAAATTGTTTGAAAATCTGCGAAAATAGAAAAGGTCGCACAAAAGCGACCTTTATAACTGATTGATTCAGAGTGCCCCGGAACGGAGTTGAACCGTTACGACCGTTGCGGGTCACAGGATTTTAAGTCCTGCGTGTCTACCAATTCCACCACCGGGGCTCCAAAGATGTGAAAAAAAATCCCGCGAAATGCGGGATTATCAGAGCGGAAGACCGGGCTCGAACCGGCCACCCCGACCTTGGCAAGGTCGTGCTCTACCAAATGAGCTACTTCCGCATAATTTAAGAACTTTTTATTTTTTTGATAGCTCGAACCGTCCACCCCGACCTTGGTCCCGCCTTTAGCGGGATGCTCTACCAAATGAGCTACTTCCGCATAATTTAAGAACTTCTCAGGGAGTGCAAAATTAAGGATTGCTTTGTAACGGCAAAATTTTTCTCCCTGGTTCCGGTTACTTGTATTTGGGGGTGTATAACGTGTTTTCAGGTACCACTACATTGGGCTTGCCCTTATAACTGTGCTTATACAAAGCATAGCTGCCCCCGATCGTCATGGCTACCGTTGCAACGATCAGCATGTAAAACAAAAACCGCGACGACTTTACCCAACTCCAGGCAAAATCCTGTTTGTTTTCCATTGTAATTTCCTGTTCCATATTCATGTGTGTTTACCGGACAAAAATAGGGCTTACGGCCTAACTTTTACGAATTTCTTCCAATAATTTCCGAGAACCGCTTTTTATTTTTTACGAAATATTGCCATACAATACTTCCCCGGTACATTCCCTGCAGGATACTATGCCGGTTTTTGGGAAAATATCTTTTGTCCTTTGCAGCGATCAGCCATCGGTAAAAAGAAAAATGGGCTTTCAAAACCATCCACAGGTAATCCCGGTTGCCTTTTATCATTTGCTGAAAGCCACTCAATCCGTCCAGAACGAGCCGGAGGGGAATTTTCCAGGTCCTTTCCCCGGGGGGATAATTCCTGAACAGCATAATAAGGCTGTTGCGGTGGTTGAGGTATATTTTACGGGGATTACCTTTGGGGAGACTGCCGCCGCCTACATGATATACTACCGATGAAGGACATACGAAAACCTGATGACCGGCCGATTGCATCCGCCAGCACAAGTCAATTTCTTCCTGGTGGGCGAAGAAAAAGCCGTCAAAACCGTGTAATTGATGAAACACTTCCGGGCGGACAAAAAAAGCGCACCCCGAAGCCCAGAATATAGGTGCAGCGTTGTTGTACTGACCGTGGTCCTCCTCGCATACGTCAAATATTCTGCCGCGGCAGAAGGGATATCCGTACGCATCTATCCACCCCCCCGCCGCGCCGGCGTATTCGAAGCATTTTTTATCGTGCCAGGAGAGAACTTTGGGTTGGCAGGCGCCTATGACCGGGTCTTTTTCCATCAGGGCAATTACGGGTTCTATCCAGCCCGGCGTTACTTCCACATCAGAATTCAGGAGGACGTAATAGTCGGCAGCAACCTGTTGCAGCGCTTTATTGTAGCCGTTGGCGAAACCTTCGTTGACGGGATGACGCAGTAGCCTGATTTCAGGATAGTTTTCTGTTAGAAATGCCAGGGAGTTGTCTGTGGAGCCGTTGTCGGCTACAATAAATTGTACATTGGGATAGGTGGTGTTCACCAGGAAAGGAAGGAACTGCTCCAGGTATTTTTGTCCATTCCAGTTTAAGATCACAACAGCTACAGACGGATAATTGACCAATATAAAAGGAATTATTTTTTCAAAAATAACGGATGCATTGTTATCCTTTCGCTATTTTTAAATATGTTTCTTCGTTTCTTCAACTGGCGTACGGTTTTATCCGTTATCGCGATAGCCATTGTCACCGGTACGATTTTTTATTCCCGCTACCTTGCAAAAAAAATCGCAGCGGATGAAAGAAGGAAAGTGGAAACCTGGGTGGAGGCTGAAAAATTCCTGATCAATTCCCCGCCGGATGTGGATACCAGGCTGGTTTCTGCCATCATTATCAATAACAGGGACATTCCTATCATTGGTGTAAACGAGGCAGGAGACATCATAGAATATATCAACCTCGATTCCAACAAGATCCGGAAGGATGCCGGTTACCTGTTGCGAAAAGTAAAGCAGTTCAAAAGCCAGCATACCCCCATTATATATACTGATCCGCTCAACGGGAAAAAGGACTTGTATTATTACGGCAGTTCGCAACTTCTGCAGGAAGTGAGGTACTATCCGCTGGTGCAACTGCTGATTGTAGCCTTGTTTACATTCTTTGTGTTGTATGGCATTTCGGTCCGGAACCGCTCTGCACAAAACCAGTTGTGGGCGGGGATGGCAAAAGAAACAGCTCACCAGCTGGGTACGCCGGTTACTTCGCTGGAGGGATGGGTGGCGATGCTAAAAGAAGACCCCGGTACGGCCAAGGTGGCCGGAGAACTGGCGAAAGATGTGGACAGGCTGCAATTGGTTTCCGACCGTTTCAGTAAAATCGGAAGCACGCCTAAACTGGAGGAAAAAGACCTGCTGGTGCAGGTTGAAAATGTAGTGGATTATGTTCGTCGCAGATCGCCGGGGAAAGTACATTTTATTGTAAATACCGGCAATATGCAAAGCATACCGGTAAAAATCTCCGCCGCTCTCTTCGACTGGGTAATTGAAAACCTCCTGAAAAACGCGTTGGACGCCATGGGAGGTAAGGGAACCGTAACGATAGATATAACCGTTGCCAGCGAACTGGTACAGGTAGATGTAACCGATACGGGGAAGGGGATAGCCGCCACACATCTCAATAAAGTGTTTAAACCGGGCTTCACCACGAAGAAAAGAGGGTGGGGATTGGGTTTGACCCTTTCGCATCGGATTATTTGTCAATACCATAAAGGGCAGTTGTTTGTAAAAAGCTCCGAGCCGGGCAGAGGCACGACGTTCAGGATCATATTGCCCGATAAAAGACCCCGACCCGACACCCGGATAAACCCTCATCTCAAATCATAAATCTCAGATATCAAATCGGAGGCACCCCACAGTACAGGTCGGTTCTTTAAAATAAAAAACCAATCTTTGAGAACGGAATGTTTTATACCTGCAAATCCGGAAAATTTATCAGTTAAATATTAATGTTTGTTTATGTATCGAAATTTCTTGCCAGTGAAACCAATAGCAGCTGCGGTTGCTCTTATGGTTCTTGTATTTTCCTGTAAGGAGGGAGATCAATCCGGGTCGGCTGCTTCTTCAGACCCCAAAGTGGAAAGATTAAAATTGCAACCCGGATTTAAAGCGGAAAGGCTTTTCGGACCCTCGGATAACGGCGACGGTTCGTGGGTGGCTATGACTTTTGACGACAAGGGAAGGATCATCGCTTCTGATCAGTATGGTGCTTTGTATCGCATGAAGGTTCCGGCTATCGGTGATACCGGAAAAATAAGTGTTGAAAAACTGGTTATTCCCAATGATCCTACACTTCAAAACGATACTACACCAAGGGTGGGTATTGGATTTGCACATGGTTTGTTGTATGCGTTCAACAGTTTATATGTGATGGTGAATAACCTGAACGAAAAGGCATCGTCCAGAACCAGCGGTTTATACCGTCTTGAAGATACCGATGGCGATGATCAGTTCGATAAGGTTACCCAACTCAAGGCGCTGAAGGGAGAGGGAGAACATGGCCCGCACAGCATAATCCTTTCGCCCGACAAGAAGTCACTCTATGTGGTCATTGGAAACCATACCGATGTTCCTCCTCTGGATGCATACCAATTGCCGTCTAACTGGCACGAGGATAATCTTTTTCCTTTGATGACCGATCCCAACGGGCACGCTGTAAATCGCAAAGCGCCCGGTGGCTGGATCGCAAAAGTGGATCCTGAAACCAACCGTTGGGAAATGATCAGTGCCGGGTATCGCAATCCCTTTGACATTGCATTTAATGCCGCCGGCGACCTGTTTACCTACGATTCCGATATGGAATGGGATTTTGGACTGCCCTGGTACCGCCCTACGCGTATCTGTCATGTAACGGGAGGCAGCGAATTTGGCTGGCGTACCGGAGACAGCAAATGGTCGCCTGCTTATCCCGACAACCTGCCCCCTGTTTTGAATATAGGACAGGGTTCTCCTACCAACCTGATGTACAGTGGAAACGCCCGGTTTCCTGAAAAATATAAGAATACCTTATTTGCTTTCGACTGGAGTTTCGGAATTATTTACGCTATTCATCTTAAGCCCAACGGCGCCAGCTACAGCGCTGATGGAGAGGAATTTCTTTCGGGATCTCCCCTGCCGCTAACAGACGGGGAGATCGGACCCGATGGCGCTATGTATTTTTTAACCGGCGGGCGCAGGCTGGAGTCTGACCTGTACAGAGTGTATTATGAAAACAACAAAGGGAAAACAATTAGTGAACAGGAAGGAACGCCGGCAGAAACTGCTGAAAATAAACTGCGCAAGCAATTGGAAACCTATATGGGAGCGCCCCGGGATGGCGCTCTGGACCTGGCCTGGCCTAGTCTTAATCACCAGGACCGTTTCGTTCGCTATGCTGCGCGGATCGCGGTAGAGCATCAGCCGGTGAATCAGTGGCAACAACGGGCCCTGGAGGAAAAAGACCCGGTAGCCGCAACAACGGCACTGATTGCGTTAGCGCGGCAGGGAGATGCGGGTTTGAGAGACCAGGTTTTTAACGCGCTCGTGAATATTGATTATGCCAAATTGAGCGAATCGCAGCAGATTGATGTGGTGCGAGCGTTTGAACTGGCGATCCTGAGGCTGGGCGAACCTACAGGGGCGGTAAAAGAAAAGGTCCTTACCTACCTGGACCCGCACTATCCGGCTGACGGCAACGAGTTGAACCGGGAACTGAGTAAAGTGCTGGTGTATATGAATGCGCCGAAAGCGGTGGAAAAAACAATGACTTTGCTGGCATCGGCTAAAGATGAAGAAACGCAGGAAACGTTTACTTCTTCTTCAGATTTAATTATGCGTAACCCGCAATATGGAATGGATATAGCTGCTATGTTATCGAAAGTGCCGCCTCGGCAGCAAACATATTATGCCAACGTGTTGAGCCAGGCCAAAGAAGGCTGGACGCCCGAATTGCGGGATCAGTATTTCCGTTGGTTCTATACTGCCTTCAGCTACAGGGGAGGTCATAGTTTCAGGGGTTTCATCAATAATATGAGAACCAATGCATTAAAAACAGTGTCCAAAACCGAGTTTGCTCATTTCAATACCATTTCCGGTGACTCTCTGGTTAACCGTCCGGCTAATCAATTGTCGGAAGCAACGGTACAGCCTAAAGGCCCGGGCAGAAGATGGACTTTGGACGATGCCACGGCAGTGGTTGACAGCGGGCTTACCAACCGGAATTTTGAGCAGGGGAAGGCGATGTTCGCCGCCGCCCTCTGCAGCTCCTGCCATACGATGAAGGGGGAAGGAGGAACCTCCGGCCCGGATTTGACACAATTAGGAACGCGCTTCTCTACCAAAGATATCCTGGAGGCCATCATTGATCCCGGCAAAACCATTTCTGATCAATATGGCGCTACGATCTTTTACCTGAAAGACGGTAGTTCTGTATTGGGAAGACTGGTTAAAGAAGAGAACGGCATGTATGCGGTATCTCAGAACCCTTTTGCTCCCGAAGTATTGAAAGAAATACCAGTTAAAGACGTGGTTCGCACCAGGGTATCCGATGTGTCGCCCATGCTGCCCGGGCTGATCAACCGGCTGAACAGCGATGAATTGAAAGACCTTATAGCTTACCTGGTGTCGGGCGGTAACAAGGATAATGAAATGTTTACCGGTAAGAAATAGAAATTTTTAAAATTGTTTTTTAAGGACTTTTGGGAACATTTTAACCCGGAAGTCCTTTTTTATTGCGTGTTGGTGGCCGGCCGGAAGGGTAAAAATCCCTTAACCAGAGAGCGGCACAGGGGCTGTTTTATTCGATTGACGGGTGGCTGCCGGTTCCGGGAACTGGACTGTGGAAAAACATTTCACATTTCAAAAATTTGCTTACTACATTTGATTTCTTATTTTAAATTTTGCTAAGCGTGAAGGTTATCATCAGGTCTGGTATTGTGGCAGTGCTGCTGTTCGTTTTCAATACATTGAAGAGCATCGGGCAGGATGGACAGATTGCCCGTCCGCGCTGCGTTACAGGAAGTGTCATGGAAAAATATTTCCTGCAACATCCCCGTGAAAAGCTGGATTTCGATAAAATTCAACTGGATTTTCAGCAACGGTATGAAGCTTTACGCCGGGCTAAACAGAGCAATCCCTCACTTAAGCGGCTCAATACCGTTGTTACGATCCCGGTGGTGGTTCACGTGGTGATGGATGATCCCTCCCTGGTAACCGATGAACAGGTACAAAGCCAGATGGATGTGCTGAATGCCGATTATAGTGGAAATAATGCTGATTCGGTGAATATCCCGGCTGCTTTCAAACCTTTTTTCGGAAAGGGTAATATACGCTTTTGCCTGGCCCAGCGCAGCCCTACGGATGAGCCCACGAATGGCATCATCCGTAAAGTATCTTCAACTACCTCCATCCCGGGCCCAGCCGACCCGGTTAAGTACTCCTCCATGGGTGGGTCAGACACCTGGAATGTGAATAAATACCTAAATATCTGGGTTTGTAAAATGACGGATTTGAATGATCTGGGCTACTCTTTTATGCCCGGTTTGTCCGGGCTGACATCCTCGGATATCGGGCTGGTCAACGCCTATCACGCTTTCGGAACCGTTGGTTCGGCAAAATCGCCGTTCAATAAAGGACGGACCGCTACTCACGAGATAGGACATTTTTTTAATCTCTGGCATGTATGGGGCGCCAATGAATGTGTTTCCTCCTGCTTCGATTCCGACTTCGTGGACGATACCCCTAATCAGGATCAGTGTACTTACGGAACGCCTTCTTTCCCCCAGACGGATGCCTGTACCAATATGGCGCCGGGGATCATGTTTATGAATTTTATGGACTACGTGGATGATGCTACCATGTGTTTGTTTACGGAGGGCCAGGTAGATCGTATGGAAACGGCACTGAGTACGCTTTCCGACCGCGTTCAACTGATGAATTCCAATGGTTGTGTGCCGCCGGTAGTACATGATCAGGATGTAAAAGCGGTGACAATAGTTTCGCCTTCTTATGCCGATGTACATTGCCAAAGCGGACTGCTTCCCAAGCTGCGGATTGAAAACCTGGGTTCTAAAACCCTCACCAGTATAAAATTGAATGTGGTGATAGATGAGGGCTCGCCGGCGGTGACGGTTATCAATCTTAACCTTCCTACTCTACAGGAAACAGTACTTACCGGCAACGCCATAACGGTTGCTTCGGGTTATCATGCGATCCGCATGTACACCACGGAACCCAACGGAGCAACGGACGGGCAACCCGGTAATGATACAGCTTCGGGCGTATTCTCAATTATCGGGAACAGTGGTTCTCCACTCACGGAGGGATTTGAATCCAGTGCTTATCCACCTTCCGGATGGGGTATTGCCAACAACAGCGACCTGGTTTCTTTTAACCCGGTAAGGGCAACCAATGCTGCACATTCCGGCAATGCCTCTGTTAAGTTTGATAATTATAATTTCCAGTTGTTTGGCAGGCAGTCTTTATTGGTCAGTCCGCAGATGGCGGTACCGGATCAGGCAGATTCGGTTAAAATAACTTTCTGGCGGGCCGCGGCGCAATACAGCAGCCTGCATTCGGATACGCTTGAGATCTTAATATCGGGAGATTGCGGGCAAACTTATACTTCGGTATATAAAAAGGGAGGGGCGGATTTAAAAACCCGTGCCGGTTTTACGGAAATTGAATTTGTTCCGGGTGCCGGGGAATGGGTAGCCGATACGGTGGATATCAGCAACCTGGTGAAGGGCCGTTATGACCAGGTGATGGTTCAGTTTCGTAATATCAATGGTTACGGCAATAACCTGTATCTGGATGATATCAATATTTATGCCCGTACGCTGTCGCCCCGTTTGAAGGAGCAGGGCTATCTGATAGCGCCCAACCCCACCACAGGAGTATTGAACATTCAGCATTATCCCTCCACCACAGGATTGAGAGGTGTAGCAGTGTACAGTAGTACCGGGCAACTCGTTTGGAAAGAAAGCTATACGGTGTCCGCAGCCGGCAATAATATCGCCATCAACCTGAGCCGTGTAGCAGCGGGATTATACATTGTGCGGCTGGTGTATGCAGACCGGGTGGTTACACGAAAAGTGCTGAAGCTGTAGGATGATGATTGGCTTATTGTGCCTGATCATGTACTCAAACTTCCGGGCTCTGTTGATCCGAAATACACAGGCGTATTAAAGTTCGAAACGCTAAAAGAAAGGCATGGCCTCGAAAAATATTATAAAAACGGGTTTCAACCCGTTTGGAAAATGGCGGGGGCATGTTGAGAGCCGTAGGCTCGGTTCATCCCGCCACCGGACGGTATCCCACCGGCCGGAATATCACAGATGGAGCGAAAATCCGAAATACACCCGGCGTGTCTGGTTTTACAATAATTATTACTTTTGCCTTAAACAATACCATTATGAAATCTAACAGGAACATTTTATATATCTTTTTAGCTTTTATTGCCGTTGCCGCTTTGTATCGGGTGGTACCGGGCCGCCCGTACGGTTTTGCACCACAAATTGCAATGGCTTTATTTGGCGGAGCCGTAATAAAGGATAAAAAAATAGCATTTGTACTACCCTTGTTGTCTATGTTTTTGTCGGATGCCCTGTTTGAGTTGCTGTTCCGGGCAGGCGTTTCGCCTATGTGGGGGTTTTATGACGGACAGCTCACCAATTATATGCTGTTCGCTTTATTAACCGTAGTCGGCTTTTTCGTTACAAAAATCAATACAGTGAATATTGCGGCCGCATCCATTGCTGCCCCAACCATTTATTTTTTGATTTCCAATTTTATGGTATGGGTCAACGGTGGAGGCTATCACCGGCCCAAAACCTGGGAAGGGTTGATGATGTCATATAATGACGGCCTGCCGTTTTATCAAAATTCTCTGATCGGTACGCTTTTCTTCTCCGCCCTGTTTTTTGGCGCTTATTATTTGATCCTGCATCGTCAGCTCAGGCTGAAAGCCGCTTAGAAATTATTTGCTTTCTGAATAATGGCTAACCACAATCTCACCGGGAAAAAAGGAGAAGCCTTAGCGCTTGATTACCTGCAGGGGAAATCGTTTGTATTGCTGCATACCAACTGGCGTTACAGCCATTATGAAATTGATATCATTGCAGAGCGGGATGAGGTATTGCATTTTGTGGAAGTGAAAACCCGGCGCAGCCTGCGATATGGCTATCCGGAGGAGAGTGTTACAGACAAAAAAATGGAGCATCTGATCCTGGCGGCGGAAGCCTTCCTTCAAAGCCATCCTCATTGGAACAGAGTGCAATATGACATCCTTTCCATCTATTTGAAGGACAGCGGCGCACCGGAATATTTTTTTATTGAGGATGCTTATCTTTAACAAGCCTGGCCTGCATCATCTCCACCATTTTATAAGTAGCCGGACAATAGGCAATGTTTTGTTTGTGCACGTGTATATAGTCGGTCATCTTCTTTTTAGTCAGATGAGGGAATCCCGCACAATCCGCGGGACGAACCGGATAAATAGTGCATTTATTCGTTTTGAGATCCAGGAACTGACAGGGCGTTTGCCGGTTCATCCAGTCGCCGTCTTTTTTATCAAGGTAGAGCCATTTTTCTTTAAAAGCCTTTTCCTTCATTCCCAGGTGGGCGGCGATGCGTTTGATGTCCTTTGCCGTGTAAGTAGGGCTCATGGTTTTGCAGCAATTGGCACAGGTTAAGCAGTCTATATGTTTCCATACTTCTTGATCCAGTTCTTCGGCAAGCCGGTCGAGATGGCGGGGAGGATTTTTCGCTATCTTGTTTAAAAAACCCCGCAACTCTTTTTTATGATGCCTTACTTTTTGTTTAAATGATCGTATATTAACTTTTCTTGAAGGTCGTGACATGATCCGGTAGGATTTAAAGTCCGAATGTAAGTGTTAATTCAATGCAATTTGATAAATCAATGATCTATGTGGGAGGAGCAAATAAACGGGTTTAAAAACTACCTGCTGCTGGAACGGTCGTTAAGCAGCCACACCATTGAGGCGTACCGGGGGGATATTGAGAAGCTCACGCAATACCTGGAACGGCATGAAAGCAGTAAGACACCGGCAGAGATTGAACTGAGCGACCTGCAGGGATTTATTAAATGGACAGCGGGTCTCAATATGACCGCCGCTTCCCAGGCACGGATGATATCAGGGCTCAGGACTTTTTACAAATACTGTCTTCTTGAAAATCATACCCGCAAAGACCCTACTGTTTTGTTGTCTTCGCCTAAATTGAAAAGGGGACTGCCCGATACGTTGAGTTTTGAGGAAATAGAAACGGTCATCGCACAAATAGATCTCAGTAGGCCGGAAGGGGTCAGGAATAAGGCTTTGATAGAAGTGATGTATGGCTGCGGGCTCCGGGTAAGTGAAGCGGTACGGCTCAGGATATCTGATCTGCACCTGGATGTTGGTTTTATAAAAGTAATTGGAAAAGGAGACAAGGAAAGACTGATCCCCATCGGAAAAGAAGCCATAAAATATATTACGATCTATGTACAAAACACCCGGGTGCATATCCCGGTAAAGAAAGGAGAAGAGGATGTACTGTTTTTAAACAGGAGAGGAGCGGGGATGACCAGGGTGATGGTTTTCCTGATCATTAAAGACCTGGTGAAGAAGGCCGGGATCACAAAAAATATTTCACCACATACGTTCCGGCATTCTTTTGCCACCCACCTGGTGGAGGGTGGCGCCGATTTGCGGGCGGTACAGGAAATGCTTGGTCATGAAAGCATTACCACCACGGAAATTTATACCCACCTCGACAGGGATTACCTCCGGGATACGCTGCAAAGATTTCACCCGGGTTTCCAATAACCGCCTCAGTATATTTTTAAAAAAAAATTTCCCGGTAACACAAGAAAAGACATCGCTTTCCGTTTTAGTGCTGCCGATATGAAATGAAGGTCTTTGAATATTTTCAATTAAAAACCGGATCTCCACCCCGGGATGATTTAAGTTAATTTTTGAAAATAATTTAAAGTAAAAAAGGAAGTGTGTTTGCACGTAATATAAAAGTTGTATCTTTGCGGCGCAAACAGGAACCTGGTATTTAACCTTTGCTTGTCTGCGACTAATCGTAATAGTCTCACCGTCTTTTCCGGGAGTTTTCTTCGGAATGAAACTTAAAACTTCCCCACAGGTTCATCTACTTCATTAACGGTTTTGCCATTTGTCAGACGGTTCTGCCATTTAATTTTAATATGAAAAAAAAATGTTTTACTATTTTTTAACATAATGCATAGTATTATGTATTGCATAGTAGTATAGAAATTATATTTTTGCATAGTAAAACATGATTAACAAACAAACAATAAAACGACAATAGTTATGAAAAAGAAGAGTGAAATGGGTTCAAAGGCAGGAATCAGGAAAGAAAACAACCGGCTATTTAGGGGTGTGATCAGCAAGTTTGCCTCTTTGTTGCTGATGATAGTGATGGGATTTGGCGGGATGTCTTTTGTTCAGGAGAACTCTTTGGTAAACGGAAGGGATACCAACCATAATGTAACTAAATCCAAAGCGGTTATTGCCGGAGACGGGGCTGTTAAAGCGGCTCGTACCGGGGTAGCTGCCGACCCCGGAGATGATATAAAAACAGCTCAGTTTATCACTACCCCCGGCAACAAAGCCAAATACATGGCCGACAGGGCAACCATCGTTTCATTTATTTCCGGTGTAAGGGAGAGAAGGATATGGAGCTTAGACCGGGCGGCCGTTGCCAAAAAGGCCGATCAGGAAATGCATTTCAATTTCCTGCTGAACAGGTTGTATCCTTCCGGGAAAATGATGGTGGAAGCAGATTTTAACATCACTGAAAGTTTTGCAGGAGATATGATGCAGTCCCGTATTTTTTCTCCGGATGCATTGTATCGTGCGGATATTGAAATGACATCGGGTTTTACAGCAACCTGGTTTTCAGTGTCTGTCATTAAGCCGAAAGAAAGTGCTGTTTTAAGAGCAGACCGGGAAATGGAAGCAGCTTTCGAAGCCGCTAATTACCCGGTAATCTCCGTACCGTCGGCGGTTGCCGCCCAAAAGGCCGACCGGGAAATGATGTTGGATTAGGAAGGGAATACAGGCGGTTTTCCCAGCCTTAAAAAAAAGTACTCGTTTTTCTTGAATTATACAGGTGTGTATCGTTTTGATTTAGAAAGGACCGGCAATTTTGCCGGTTTTTTCTTTTAGAGAGGATTCAACCGGAGCTTATTCCGCAATGATTGTTTTTTCCTGTTTGGTACAGGCATTGAAATAACCCAGGGCCCCACCTTTGATATTGGTAACCGGGTTGCCCGGAGCCACTACTTCGTTGCCTCCGGAACTGCTTTGGTTCAGCGAATTGAAGAACAGGTAAACGGAAGGGTCAATACATTGCATCTCTACCCGGATGGTATCCCCCGGGTTTATTTTCTGATCTTCCTGGTCGCCGAAAAAAGGCAGGAAAGTACTGATCTGCCTGCCGTCCGAAAAGTCGTCGTTCACTACAAAGATGTTGGGATTGGTTATCCTGTTTTTGTATTGAATAAACCGGTAGCTGTTGTCAATGCCGGCGGGATCCCGGAACTCCACGTTGGCAAATTTCCGGATGCTTCCGAATCCTTCGAAGTCTATTATATACAAACTATCGAAAGTTACTTTTTCGGGAACTTCTACGGTGCTGGTAAATTCCTGGTTGTTGGTGAGTATGCTCAGGGTGTACTGATGTCCCGGTTTTGCCCGTAGGGTATTGTTTTGATAAATGCCCGTTCTGGTTTCCATTAATATTGTGGGTTCTTTTTCGTCTTCGCGGATGGCAACAGTTGCCCCGCCAACGCCATCGAAGCTGGAAGGTTGGTTGATATGATTCGTAGTGGTCAGCAACACATAACAATCGTTGATCTGGTCGCTCAGGTTGGCTTCTATTACGTATTTGGGAGCAATTTCCTCGGTTTGTAAATGGATCACTTTTTCACAACTGTTGAGCAGCAAAGCTCCAAAAAGCAGCAAAGACCAACGACACGGATACGGTAATCGCATAATTTAGAATTTAAAATTGTAGCTTACAGACGGTACAAATTTGAACAGGGCGGTCTGCACCGCTTCGGTTACCTGGGGATCGGATTTAGAAGCTCTGAAAGTGATAGTGTAGGCATTTTCACGGCCATAGGCATTGTACAAACCGATAGACAGTTCAGAAGTGAATCTGCCTTTAGGTTTGAATGTTTTGGTAGCGCCCAGGTCAAGCCGGTGATAATCGGGCATCCGGTACCCGTTTCGTTTTGAATAATAATAATAAACCTGGTTGTTCACCGAATATTTTGATTCAGGGAAAGAAACGGCGTCGCCTGTATAATAAACCCAGGTTGCCGATATATTCCAGCTGCGGGACAACTGCCAGGAAGCTACGATGGCGATATCATGCGTTCTGTCCTGCCGGGCGTTGTACCACTGCCCGTCGTTTATCCCATTGATCTTTTTTTCGGTTTTGCTTAATGTATAGCTGATCCAGCCGGTTAATTTCCCGGTTCTTTTTTTTATAAAAAATTCTATACCATAGGCCCTGCCAACGCCATACAGTAATTGCGTTTCCAATATCTTTTGACGATCAAGGTCGGCGCCGTCGCGGTAGTCTATCTGGTGTTGAAGCGCTTTATAATACGTCTCCGTGGAAAATTCCAGAAGGGAACCGAAATTATGATAAAACCCCAAAGACACCTGGTCGGCGATTTCAGGGCGGATGTTGTTGGTAGAAGATACCCATCGGTCGGTAGGCCGGGCTGTTGTGCTGTTACTGAGCAAATGAAGGTTTTGCGTGTTCCTTACATAGGACGCCTTGATGGAGCTTTGCGGAGCAACCATGATCCTCGCGCCTATTCTCGGTTCAATATTATAATAGGTCTTGAGGATTTCGCCGGGCCCCACGTACAGGGTATCAAGAACGATGCCATCGGTATCCAGGTGGTAAAAATTTCCGCTGCCAAGGATACTGAAGGCTTCTGCTCTTAAGCCGTAATTCATGGATAGCGTTTTGGATATTTTCCAGTCGTCGGAAAAGAAGATCGCATTTTCCAGGGCATATCTTTTCTCGAATTTCAAATCATTGAAATTGGAATTATCAGATGAGGTGATGTCGCCGGGGTTGATGGTATGATAGATGATATCAAAACCGGCACGCAGGCTGTGCTTGTCTTTGTTCCATTGCCATTCCTGTTTGAGATGCCCGTCCCGGATACGGGAAAATATATTGAGATTATTGGTGCCCAGATTAATATCTATCGAATAATCGAAATTGCTGTAAATAAAAGAGGTGTTGGAAAAAACGCTGTTGTTGTAAATATGGTTCCATCTGAGTGTGCCGGTAGCGTTGCCCCATCTCAGCCCGATTTCCCTGCCGGCACCGAGATGATCGCTCCCGAAATAGCCGCTTAAGAACAATTGATCTTTATCACCCAGCCGGTAGTTCAGTTTGGTATTCAGGTCGTAGAAGCCGATCCTGTTCCTGTTTACCATTGAATCTTTCGACAGTTTTAAAAAAGGATCAATATAGGTAGATCTGCCTGAAACCAGGAAGGAAGATACCCCTTTTTGTATCGGACCTTCAATATTGAGTTTGGAGGAAATAAGCCCCAAGCCTCCGCTCACGGAGAATTGTTGGTTGTTCCCGTCATTCATTCTTACATCAATTACACTGGATAATCTTCCGCCGTATTGGGCCGGCATTCCTCCTTTGTAAACGGTTACGTCTTTTATTACATCGGCATTAAAGGTGGAGAAGAACCCCAGCAGGTGGGCTGCATTATATACCACCGCTTCGTCTAATAGTATTAAGTTCTGGTCGGCCGCTCCGCCTCTCACAAAAAGCCCGCTGCTTCCCTCGCTTGCGGGTTTTATGCCGGGTAACAACTGGATCGCTTTCAGCGGATCGCGTTCCCCCATCAGTTGAGGTATGTATTTCATTTCCCTGGCGGTAAGGCGCTCAACGCCCATTTGCGTTGCCTTCAGGGTATTGCCCCGTGGCGCAGCTTTGATAACCACCTCGTCAAGTACCCGGGCCGCATTTTGAAGGGTGATGTTTTTCCGGATATTTTCCGTCAGGTCAAAGGCTATTGTATCGGGCTTCATTCCCGAAAAGCTGACTGTCATTTTCACCGGGCCCGCCGGAAGCCGGAGCGCATAAAAACCGTAAGAATTGGTGATCGTATATTGTTTGTGGTTCAGTTCCTCAATAGTAGCGCCGATAACTGTTTCCCCCGTAGATTCGAGGCTAACGGTACCGCTGATGGTGTAATATTGGCCAATAGCCGCTACATGAAAGAAGATGATGATGGATGTTAATATCGTTTTCAATATCTGCCGGGTTACAAACGGGCAAAGCTATCTCTTAAAAGTTAATTAATCCGGTAGCAACCGCCTGTTTTTCGCCGCTAAAAATGGTATTGAACAATTTTTTACCATCTTCTTATGAAAGAAGTTCGGTTTTGTAAATCAAAAGAGCAACTTCCGGTTACCCCGAAGCTGCTCTGTATAATTCATTACTGTAAACCGATAAGCCGGATTCTGTCTGGTGCTATCATTTATCTGGTTCCGGCATTACTGGCGGAATCTATCTGCCTACCCTTCCCTGTATTTCCCGAGGGAAAATTTCACCGGGCCGGTAAAAAACAGGGATATACATGGCATTTCAGCACACAAGGTTTACCCATCCTGCAGGTTACCTTGCAGGATTGTGAGCTCTTACCTCACATTTTCACCCTTATCACACTTGTGGCGTGACGGTTATTTTCTGTGGCACTGTCTTCACGCCTGCGGCGCGACCGGCGGTTAACCGGTGTGTTGCCCTGTGCTGTCCGGACTTTCCTCCTCGTTTGGCCATAGCCAAACAACGCGATAGCATGGTTTACAGTTTCTGCAAAGATACGCCCTGCTTACCCATTTGCGGTGACGTATCCATAAAAAGTAACCGTTTGCCTGTCGTTGCCATTTACTTCCAGCCGGGCAGAGCCGTTTTCCGATACATTCAGCGTCATTTCACGCACCGTTCTGACGTCCTTTGGTTGAATTGTAACGCTCCATCCGCCTTTTTTCTGAGGTTGTTCGGCATATACAAAGTCTTTTGATGTGAAGCGCAAAGGCCCATCGTCCGGGGTAATGACCGGCGCATAGATCCGTCCCATGTACGGGAGGAAACTAACCACTTTTTCGGGCGTTATGCGCAGATCGTACAGCCCGTTCAACTGCCGGGTATAGCCGGAAGCCGGTAAGATAGATTGCGCTCTGAACGTATATTCCTGCGTTTGCATCACCGAGGCGATCTTTTCCTCCGGCGGGTTCTTTTCTTTTTTTGATTGTGCCTGTAGGCCGCTCCAGCCAAACAGGATGGCCAGCAAACCAATGCTGATACTTTTGAAAAGAAGATGGTTTTTCATATATTTTAAGTTTTTGTTTTTTCGATCATGGATTGGATATCCCGAAACGGAACAGGTTTAACGCTTGTTTCTTAAAAAGGCGTTATTTTCCCGCGTGGATATGAAAGTGTAAATGATAAATTCTTTACGGATTACCGTGTACGTGCTTCCAATGGTAAAACCAAATTATTATGACATTTTCACCGGATCAGCAAAAGCAACCGGAAGTACTTAAAGATGGGGCTCACTTTTCCCTTGCCGTCAGGTATTGCAAAGCCAGTTCATAGCCTTTTAACCCCAGCCCGATGATGCTGCCGGTGGATTTTCCGGATACGTGCGATAATTTACGGAAATCTTCTCTTGCATGCACATTAGAGATATGCACTTCAACTACCGGGGTTGTTATGGCTGCAATGGCATCACCTATGGCCACCGAAGTGTGGGTATAGGCAGCGGGATTTAAGATGATGCCATCGTAATCGTATCCTACCCGCTGCAATTCATTCACCAGCTCTCCTTCTATATTGCTTTGATAATAATGGAAGTTAACCTGCGGGTATTTTCTTCTGAGTTCCGCCAGGTAAGTCTCAAATGCTATTTCACCGTAAATGCCTGTTTCCCGTTTTCCCAGCAGGTTTAAATTGGGACCGTTGATAATTGCGATCTTCATCCTTAGTTTTTTAGCAGGTTGATGAAATCATCAAACAAACTCCGGCTGTCGAATGGACCCGGGGTGGATTCAGGATGATATTGAACGGAAAACGCCGGTTTGTTTTTCATCCGTATGCCTTCGATTGAGTCATCGTTCAGATTCACATGGGTTATTTCCACGTTCTCTGATCTTTTCACCGCTTCCGGGTCAATTCCGAAGCCGTGATTTTGGGTAGTGATCTCGCTGCGGCCTGTAAGCAGGTTTTTTACCGGGTGATTAAGGCCCCGGTGCCCGTGGTGCATTTTAAAAGTGGGTATGCCATTCGCCATGGCCAACAACTGGTGTCCCAGGCAAATGCCAAACAAAGGTTTTTCTTTATCGAGTATGGCTTTCAGTGTATCAACTGCGTAATCCATTACAGCAGGGTCGCCTGGTCCGTTGGATAAAAAATAGCCATCCGGGTTAAAATCGTCCGTGTCTTTTAAGGGTGTTTTGGCCGGGTAAACCCTAACAAAAGCGCCTCTTTCGGTGAGGCAGTTGATGATATTCCTTTTTATGCCATAGTCGTAAACGGCCACCCGGTAGGGGGAATGCGGATTCCCGACCTCATATACTTCCTTTGTGGAAACAACCGATGCCAGCTCCAGTCCCTCCATGGCCGGTGTTTCGGCAAGCTTTGCCTTCAATGTTTCCAGGTCGGCGGTTTCAGAAGAAATAATACAATTCATAGCCCCACGGTCACGTATATGCGCCACTAAGGCCCTGGTATCAATGTCATAAATGGAAACGATCTGCTGCTCCTCCAGGTATTGCTGTAGAGAATAATCTGCCTGAAAACGACTGTACCTGGATTCAAGATTCCTTCCTATCAATCCTTTTATCTTTACGGAATCGCTTTCGGCTTCCGCGGTTTTCACGCCATAGTTGCCAACGTGTGCGGTGTTCATAATAACGATCTGGCCATAATAGCTGGGATCTGTAAAAACTTCCTGGTAACCGGTCATCCCGGTATTAAAACATATTTCCCCTGTGGAAGTTCCAATTTTACCAAAAGCTTTACCATAAAAAACATTGCCGTCTTCAAGAAGCAATACGGCTTGAGGTTGATTTGTTTCAGACATTTTTGTAAGAGAATTTTGCAAAGTAAAGCAATTCGCCTGGTTTCGCATGAAGTTTTTATACCCAAAAAACAGGCAGTTGTGATTTTCGAGCCGGTTCACAAAAAAGGCAGGATGCTATCACCCTGCCTTTTAAAAGTTTATTTTGACTGTTGCTATTCCGGCTTTGCCTCTTCCGAAGCGGGGGATTCACCCGTTTTCACTTCATCTGTTTTTGACTCGCCGTTCTCTGCATCAGCAGCGGTTTCCGCCTGAACGGCTGTTTCTGCAGCTTCGGCTTTTTTCCTGCTCCCGGCACGACGTGTTCTTTTCGTAGCGCCGGTTGCTGTTTTTTCGGTGCCCTTTACATATACCTCATTAAAATCCACCAGTTCTATCAGGGCGGTTTCGGCATTATCACCCAAACGTTTTCCCAGTTTAATGATACGGGTATAACCGCCGGGGCGACCGGCTACCCTGGGCGCTATAACAGTAAACAATTCTTTTACCGTTTCTTTGTTCTGCAGATGACTATATACCAACCGGTGGTTGTGCATGATCTGCTCTTTGGTTTCATTCTTCTTGGTTTTGGTGATCAGCGGCTCAATGAAAATCCTGAGCGCTTTTGCCTTGGCCAGGGTGGTAATAATCCGTTTATTGATTATTAACGCGTTGGCTAAATTACTCAGCAACGCTTTCCTGTGCGCGGTGGTTCTGCTGAGATTGTTGATTTTGTCTCCGTGACGCATGACTTGTTTAATTTGAAAATTTGAAAATTTGAGAATTTGAAAATGCTGTTTGTTCCAAAACCCGGCACTATTATATTTCTCTTTATTTCAAATTTGGTTTATAAATACCCTCCTGTACCGTTGTCAGGGAATTACAGGCCGGCTCTGTGCTTTCGCAACAGATTATGTTATGTAAAAAATTATAATTTCTCTTGTCGGATGGCTGCAAGTTGCAGGTTACAAGGAGCGACTATTCACCATCACACCCTACGCTACGCCTTATCCCTATGCCTTCCACCTTCCTTAAAACTCATCCTTATCCAGTCCCAGCTTGGCCAGATCCATTCCAAAATGGAGGTTCCGGTCGCCTAAAACCTGTTCAATTTCGGCCAGTGATTTTTGCCCGAAATTGCGGAATTTCATCAGGTCCTCCTGTTCGTATTGCACCAGTTCGCTTAAACTATTGATCTTGGCAGCTTTCAAACAGTTGAAAGCGCGAACGCTCAGGTCCAGGTCTTCCAGCGGGGTTTTCAATACTTTGCGTAATTGCAACACCTGTTCGTCCACCACATCTTCTTTCTTATCTTCCTTGCTGTCGAACGTAATGTTTTCGTCGGTGATGATCATCAGGTGCTGAATGAGGATCCGGGAAGCCTGCTTAACTGCTTCTTCGGGATGGATGGTGCCATCGGTTTTAACCTCCATCAGCAATTTTTCATAGTCGGTGCGTTGCTCCACACGGAAATTTTCTATCTCGTATTTCACATTTTTAATAGGAGTGAAGATAGAATCCGTGGGAATATATCCGAAAGGAGCGTCCTTCACCTTATTGTCTTCGGAGGGTACATAACCGCGCCCTTTGCCTACGGTGATCTCTATATTAAGTTTGGCAGAAGGATCCAGCGTACAGATCAACAGTTCGGGATTCATTACCTGGAAAGATGCTGTGGCTTCCCCAATGTCGGAGGCCTTAAATTCACTCTTACCCTTGATGGAGATCGTCAGTTTTTCCTGGGTAAGGTCGGTGTCCAGTATCTTTTTAAACCGAACCTGCTTCAGGTTGAGGATGATTTCCGTAACGTCTTCGGTAATTCCTTTCAACGTTGCAAATTCATGCTCTGCCCCTTCAATAAAAATACCTACAATGGCATACCCTTCCAGCGAGTTTAACAAAACACGACGAAGTGCGTTGCCTATGGTAACACCATACCCCGGCTCTAACGGGCGGAATTCAAAGGATGCTTCAAATTCATTTGCTTTTTGAAGAATGATCTTATCCGGCTTTTGGAAATTTAAAATGGCCATATTTAAATTTCAGTTTTAATTTTATGATACCCTTGCTCTAAACCGCTTTCAGGTACCTGTTTAATAATGGAACCAACTTTATGCTACTCTCTATGGAGTGACGGTTTGTATTATTTAGAATACAATTCCACAATAAGCTGTTCCTTAATATTTTCAGGAACATTTTCCCTTTCAGGATAGGCTATGAAAGTACCGGTCAGTTCCGTTTCATTCCAGTCTAACCAGTTGAACTTAGGATTTTTACCGCGCACCTGGCTCGTCACGGACGTGTTGGTTTTGCTTTTATCTTTCAGGCTTACAATATCACCCGTTCTTAACCGGAAGGACGGGATGTTAACCACTTCTCCGTTGACGGTAACATGTTTGTGCGAAACCAATTGCCTGGCTGCAGGGCGGGACGGGGCAATACCCATCCGGAATACGGTATTGTCTAAACGGGCTTCCAGTAATTTGATCAGGTTTTCGCCGGTCACGCCGCCTAAACGGGAGGCTTCCTCGAAAGTTTTGCGGAACTGGCGCTCCAGTAAGCCGTAGGTGTATTTGGCTTTTTGTTTTTCTTTTAGCTGAAGGGCATATTCTCCGGGCGCTTTCCGCCTTTTTGAATTGCCATGTTGCCCCGGGGGGAAGCTGTTTTTCGTGAGATACTTGCCGTTGCCCAGAATAGGTTCGCCAAAAATGCGGGAGATCCTTGTTTTGGGTCCAGTGTAACGTGCCATAAATTGTTGTTATTTGATTTTTTAATTAACGGTACACGATCCTTAAAAATCTAAAATCAATCGCGTACCCGGTTTAATTTGAAATTTGAAATTTTAGATTTCTGATTAGAGATTAGAGATTTTTGATGATCTCCTCATTTCAAACCTTAAATCTTAAATTTCAAATCCGTTATACTCTTCTTTTCTTGGGAGGGCGGCAGCCATTATGCGGCAGGGGGGTAACGTCTTTGATCATATTTACCTCGATACCGCTGTTGGCAATTGCCCGGATAGCGCCCTCACGGCCGGAACCAGGCCCTTTCACAAACACATCCACTCTTTTCAAACCCGCATCGGCTGCAACTTTTGCTGCATCGGAAGCAGCCATCTGGGCAGCATAAGGCGTATTCTTCTTTGATCCCCTGAATCCCATTTTTCCCGCGCTGCTCCAACTGATCACCTGACCATTTTTGTTGGTTAAGCTGATAATAATATTATTGAAACTGGCAGTAACGTGCGCGTCGCCGTATGCGTCCACTTTTACCACTCTTTTTTTTGCGGCAGCTTTCGCGCTGCCTGCCTGTGCTTTAGCCATAACCTGAGGTAGTCCTTTAAATAATTAATATTAAGCCGCCTTCATTTCCTCCCCGTGAAGTAGCCGGATCCGGAAACCTGGCAATAATTGATTACTTCTTCGTTGCTTTTTTCTTACCGGCAACCGTTTTGCGCTTGCCTTTACGGGTACGTGAATTGGTGCGGGTGCGTTGTCCGCGGACGGGCAGCCCTTTACGATGACGCAAACCGCGGTAGCAGGCAATGTCCAGCAGCCGCTTAATGTTCATTTGTACTTCAGAACGTAATTGACCTTCTACTTTAAATTCATTGGTGATGATATTACGAATGGCATTCAGATCATCGTCGTCCCACTCGTGCACCTTCTTATCGTAGCTGATCCCAGCCTTTTCTAGAATATATCTTGCAGTAGAGTTGCCAATACCATAGATATAGGTCAGCCCTATTTCTCCTCTTTTATTCTTGGGTAAATCAACACCGGCAATACGCGCCATAAAGATTTATGATTTTTTGATTTATGATTTTTGATTTGAAATGGCAGGGCTTTCTCAGCCTTGTCTTTGCTTAAAACGGGGGTTTTTCTTGTTGATCACGTACAATACGCCCTTCCGCCTTACGATCTTGCAATCAACACTGCGCTTTTTTATGGATGCTCTGACTCTCATTTCTTCAGGTTTTATACAGTTAATATTATTTATATCTAAAAATTATTCTTCCCCTGCTTAAATCATAAGGACTCATTTCCACCCCCACCTTGTCTCCCGGTAAAATCCGGATATAATGCATTCTCATTTTACCCGATATAGTGGCCTTGATCTCATGCCCATTCTCTAACCTCACCCTAAACATCGCGTTGGACAAGGCTTCTAAAATAATACCATCCTGCTTAATAAGTGTTTGTTTCGCCATACCGTTTTTGGGTGCGCAAAGATATGATTTTTATGTTGATTATAGCAAAAAAAGAGTATTTTTCCCCGCAGGGGGAATGATATGCTAATTTATTGCAATAACTCAGCCTGCTTTTACGATCCTCAGAGAGAGACGTTGGTCATCGCCTGGAAATGGTTCTGGAGCTGATGTAACCCAATGCTGCTGCTGATCTTGCGGTGTTCATCCCGGAAAGACAGCAACATGCTACCGCTGTCGTTGGCGGGATAACGAACCACAAACGGACCTCTTATATAGGCCTGCCCGTTCCCGGTAAGCGCCGGGTCGGCCGATGGCAGGAAACCCAGCGACTTCAATATGTCGGCGGAGAGGGGTATGGAACTGACATCTTCCAGGTTATACCATAGTTCCTGATCGCCATGAGCGACCAATAACTTTTTTTCTCCCCGGTCCGCTCTCACCACTCTGCCTATTTTAACTGAATCCTCAAAACGGGCGTTAACGATATCCCCTTCTTTAATCTCAGAAAATTTGATCATGGTAAGAAAATTTTGTTGAACTGTAATTTAACGCATTTTTTAATATTGCCCTACTTTTGCAACGGGTGTATCCCATATTTTCGCTCCATCTGCGGCATTCCGGTCGGTGGGACACCGACCGGTAGTGAGTTCTACAGGCGGGTGCCTCACCCGCCTGCGAAAATATGGGATGCACCTTTTTGCAACTTCGTAAAAAGGAGGTAAGTTTTTTGTTATCATTCCGCTATTATGTTTCGTTTTTATACAGGCTCCTGGTAGTGCTGGTCATTTACATGCTTTGCCGGGGCTTGTTTTATGTGTTTAACCGGCCGCTGTTTGAAGGTATCGGATTCAGTGACGGACTGCTGATTGTCAAAGGCGGATTTAAGTTTGACATCGCCACCCTGTTTTATTTCAATAGCTTATTCATTTTGGGCGCCCTGCTGCCTTTTAGAAAGCGAACCGCTGCCGGATACCAGCAATTTCTGACATGGGTTTTTATGTTGTTTAACGGACTGGCGGTTCTGCTGAACTGCATTGATATCATTTATTACCGTTTCACCCTGCGCCGCACGACCCGGTCGGTATTTGATGAATTTGCCAACGAAACCAATAAAACCAATTTGCTTGGCCGCTTCCTGCTCGACTATTGGTATATAGCCCTGGTTTTCATATTACTCCTGGTACTCCTGTATTGGTTGTATAACCGGGTAAAAATACCTGCCAAACCCGATAAAAGCCGCCTTTTTTACCTGCACGCCGGGATGATATTGTGCGTTACCATAGCGCTTGCTGTTGGCGGCATACGCGGCGACTTCAAACACAGCACCCGTCCTATTACCATCAGCAATGCCGGGGAGTTTGTAAAACGGCCCAATGAAGTGTACCTGGTGCTGAACACCCCTTTTTGTATGGTGCGCACCTGGAATGTAAGCCGGTTGAAGGAAGTGCATTATTTTGACGAGCAGGAGCTCAACGCCATCTATACGCCCATCCATGATCCTGAAGCAGACAGCAGTTCGTTTAAATACCGGAATGTTGTTATCATCCTGCTGGAAAGTTTCAGTAAGGAGGTAACCGGGTTCTACAATCACCGGCTGGATAACGGCACCTACCGGGGCTATACGCCGTTTCTCGACTCCCTGATGCGGCACAGCAGGATCTATTGGAATTCCTTTGCCAACGGACGGAAATCTATTGATGCACTGCCTTCGGTTCTCGCTGGCATCCCGGGGGGGATGGATCCTTTTGTACTCACGCCCTACGCCTCCGACAGCCTTTACAGCCTGCCCCATTTATTGCGCGATAAAGGATACCATACTTCGTTTTTTCATGGAGCGCCCAACGGCTCTATGGGCTTCAAAGCGTTGCTGCAATTGTTGGGAGTAGAACATTATTACGGCAAAGATGAATACAACAACGACCAGGATTTTGATGGTGTCTGGGGAATATGGGATGAGCCGTTCTTTCAATATTTTGCCCGCACGCTCTCCGGCTTTAAAGAACCTTTTTTCAGCACTATCTTTTCGGTCTCGTCTCATCATCCGTTTAAGGTGCCCGAACAATATGGCCAAGCCTTTAAAAAAGGCCCCATTCCCGTCCTGGAAAGTATCGGTTATACCGATATGGCTTTGCGCCGGTTTTTTGAAACCGCACAACAGCAACCCTGGTTTAAGCATACTCTGTTTGTAATATCTGCCGATCACGCTACCGAAACTTTTCACCCGGAATACAAAACCGCCTGGGGTGATGTAGCCATCCCCATTATATTGTACAGTCCCGGAGACAGCATGCTACAAGGCGTGGATTCTTCCCGGATCATCCAGCAAATAGATGTGATGCCCACGGTACTTTCGTATTTGAATTATCAAAAACCATTTTTCGCTTTTGGAAAGAATGTATTGGATACTGTTGGGCAACCACTCAATTTTTCGGTTACTTACATCAATGGATATCGCTGGATTGAAGACGACTACCTGTTGTTTTACGATGGACAGGAAAGCCGCTCCCTGTTTAATTTTAAAACCGATCCGTTGTTTCTCAATAACCTGCTGAAAGAAGAGCCGCAGCGGGCAGCGCAGATGGAAAAGCACGTGAAGGCATTTATGCAGCAATATACCAACCGGCTGATCCGGAACCGGCTGGTGGTGGGGGATCATCAGGAAGAACAAAAAAAGTCTCCTTACTATCCGCCTGTTACAGTTCCTTCAGTTCGCTAACCAGTTTTGTCAGGGTTTGTTTGGCATCCCCAAACAGCATCAGACAATTATCTGCACCAAACAATTCGTTTTCTATACCTGCATAACCGGGGTTCATGCCTCGTTTGGAAACGATGACTGTCCGCGCCTGTTCAACATTCAATACCGGCATTCCAAAAATCGGACTACCGGGATTGTTTTTGGCAGCCGGATTGACGACATCATTGGCGCCGATCACAAAAACCAGGTCGGTATTGGCAAAGTCGTCATTGATCAGCTCCATTTCCACTAATTTATCATAGGGAATATTGGCTTCTGCTAAAAGTACATTCATGTGTCCGGGCATTCGTCCCGCAACGGGATGAATGGCAAAACGGACGTTGATATTCCTTTTCTCGCAGAGTTCATACAATTCCCGTACGGCGTGTTGCGCCTGGGCAACGGCCATACCGTACCCCGGTACAATGATGAGTGAGGAAACCGAATCAAAGATTTGGGCAGCCTCCTCTATTCCTACTTCCTTGACAACCATCTCGCTACCCCCGGTTTGAACCGGGGAGCCGGTTTGCCCGAAGCCACCTAACAACACATTGATCAGCGAACGGTTCATGGCTTTACACATGATTTGCGTCAATACCATCCCGGATGCGCCCACCAGGGCGCCGGAAACAATGAGAACACTGTTGTTTAATACAAAACCGGTAGCGCAGGCGGCCATGCCGGAATAGGAGTTCAATAAAGAAATAACGACCGGCATGTCGGCGCCCCCGATGGGGATTACCAGCAATATGCCCAACAATAAGGCTAATCCCGACAACGTAATAATATAAATTGGATCAGAAGTATTGATGACCACAAAAACAGACAATACGATGGCTGCAATCAGTAAAAGAAGATTGATCAGGTGCTGTCCCTTATACATTATGGCTCTGCCTGAGATGCCGCCACTGAGTTTCAGAAATGCGATCACGGAACCGGTGAAAGTGATACCACCGATAAAAACACTCAGCACAACAGAGGTGGAAGTTATCACCCCGGGAGAAAGATGTAGCTGCCGGGTATGCAACCAAAAATCGGACAAAGCCACTGCAAGGGAGGCCAATCCGCCAAAGCCATTGAACAGCGCCACAATTTCCGGCACACCGGTCATCTTTACTTTATAGGCTAATACCAGTCCAATAGCCGACCCTAAAAGAATACAAATTAAAATATCAGCCAGCACTATGGACCTGACCTGGGTAACGGTGGCTAATATGGCAATGAACATCCCCAGCGCTGAAACAAAATTTCCCTTCCTCGCGGTTTTCGTCCGGTTGAGCATTTTAATACCTGCCACAAAAAGTATGGAAGCCGCTAAATAAGCTAATTCTATATAGAGATTCATTGGAAAATAATAAGAGATTTATTTCTTTTTGAACATCTTCAACATCCGGTCGCTGATGGCATATCCTCCTACTACGTTAATGGTGGCCAACACCAGTGCTATCATCCCCAACCATTTACTCAGGCTTTCGTATCCCAATTCATTGCAGGCGATTAATGCGCCCACGATAGTAATTCCTGAAATGGCATTGGAAGCGGACATCAGCGGAGTATGAAGCGTGGGCGGCACTTTGGAAATCAACTCAAAACCTAAATAGGATCCTAATACCAGGATGTAAAGTAAAGGGATGAATAGTTCAATAGTCATACAATTCAGTTTTAATTATTCTTCTGTAATATCTGTTTGGTAAAGGCATGCACGGTTTCCCCATCGTAAGTGATCAGGCAGCCTTTGGTTATTTCCTCTTCCAGGTCGGGTGCAAGCGCTCCGTCTTTAGTAAGATGCAAAAGCAGCGTACTGATATTGGTTGCATACAACTGACTGGCATTAATGGGTAACAGGGAAGGAAGGTTGGCCTCTCCGATAATGGTTACTCCATTAACAATAACGGTTTTGTTAACCTCCGACAATGCACAATTGCCGCCCCATTCTACCGCCATATCCACGATCACCGCTCCGTTTTTCATGGTATTTACCATTTCGGCGGTAATCAGTACCGGAGACTTTTTCCCCACCACGAGGGCCGTAGTGATCACCAGGTCGGCTTCTTTGATCCTGTCTTCGATCAATGCTTTCTGTCGGGCTAAAAATTCCACAGACACTTCTTTCGCATAACCGCCTTCTGTTTTTACACCTTCGGCACCGTCCACGGTGAGAAAGCGACCGCCTAAGGATTCCACCTGTTCCCTGGTTTCAGGCCGTACGTCCGTAACTTCCACAACGGCACCCAGACGTTTAGCGGTGGCAACCGCCTGAAGCCCTGCCACACCGGCGCCAAAAATCAACACTTTAGCCGGCGTTATGGTGCCGGCAGCCGTCATCATCAACGGGAAAATTCTTCCGAGGGCATTGCTGCCCATGATCACGGATTTATACCCTGCAAGGTTGGATTGAGAACTCAGGGCATCCATTTTCTGGGCTCTTGAAATCCGGGGCAGGGCATCCAGGCCAAAAGCGGTTATTTTCTTTTGATTAAAAGCCTGAAGCAATTCCGGTTGGGTATAGCCGTAGAGCAGTGAGATGCAACAGGCGTTTTCATTCATCAACGACACTTCCTCTGATGTCGGGGCGTTAACTTTTAATATCAGATCCGCCTTGCATGCCGCCGCTTTATTCGCAGCAATAACGGCTCCGGCCTGTATATAATTTTCATCCGGGAAATAGGAACGGTCTCCCGCACCTGTTTCTACTATTATTTCAAATCCTTTTTTCAGGAGCGCCTTTACCGTGTCGGGTACCAGGGCTACTCTTTTTTCATGTTCTTTCGTTTCTTTAAGTACAGCTACTCTCATTGATTCTACCAGATTGAGGGTAATTTATAATGTTTTTGTCAATTTTTGTTTTTTTACCCACATTAGTTTTCTTTTATCAGCTTGTTGGCAAACGACAAAAATTCCCGGTCAGGCACAAAAAAACCGCAGGAGGTGCCTGCGGTTGCATAAAGGGAGATGTTTTCTCATGATGCGCCATTCAGTTTTTTAACTTCTTCGATTATTTTGGGAACTACCTCAAAAGCGTCACCGACAATACCATAATTTGCTGCTTTGAAGAATGGCGCCTCCGGGTCTTTGTTGATAACAACGATCGTTTTGCTTCTGTTGACGCCGGCCAGGTGCTGAATGGCGCCGGAAATGCCAATAGCTATATAAAGATTAGGGGCAATCGTTAAACCGGTTTGTCCCACGTGCTCGTGATGCGGCCGCCACCCCTCATCCGACACCGGCCGGCTGCAGGCGGTGGCGCCACCCAAAAGCTTTGCTAACTCTTCAATCATTCCCCAGTTTTCCGGGCCCTTTAATCCACGGCCCCCGCTTACTACTATTTCCGCTTCACTCAATGGTATTTCCCCTTTTGCTTTATTTATGGAGGTTACTTTTATTTTCGAAGGCTCCGTTGAAATATCAATGGAATTTACTTCCGCTTTTGCATCCGCAGAAGTGGTTACAGGAAATGAATTTGGATTTAAGGTTATGATTTTTATATCGGTTTTTACTGCTACCCGGGCAAAAGCCTTTCCCGAGAACACCGATTTTTTCACAACAAATCCATCGCTTGTATCGGGCAATGCGACGGCTCCTGTTGCCAGCCCTGCTTTTAATTGTACAGAGAGGCCGGGGGCCAGCGCTTTCCCGTTTGGATTGTTGGCCAATACAATGATTTTGGCCCCAGTTGATTGCGCCACCCGGGTTACTGCCTTACTGAAGGTTTGTGCGTCAAAGTGATTGAGATCCCCGTTGCTTATGTGATGGATTTTCTTCACTCCGTATTGTCCCAGCGATGCAAGGTCGTCGGTTACGCTTCCCAGCACAATGCCTTCCGCGCTCATGCCGGTTTGTTCGGCCAGCCGGGCGCCATAATTCAGCGCCTCGAAAACAGATTTTTTAATTTGTCCTTCTGATTGATCTATGAATATTAGTACTGACATGAGAAGATTTGAGATTTGAGATTTGAAATTTAATCCCCAATGTTCGGGATTGAGATTGGAGGAAAGATCGCTGGTTAAATAACTTTTGCTTCCTCGTGTAACAGTCTCACAAGTTCTGCAGGATTATCTGCAGGCACCAATTTCACCCCGGCTTTTGCGGGTGGCAGTTCAAAATTTATAATTTCGGTCAGGCTGTCGGCCGCAACGGGTTCTACCACTTTGAGGGGTTTGGTACGGGCAGCCATAATACCCCGCATGTTGGGTATCCTTGCCTGGGCCATTCCCTGCTGACAACTTACCACCAACGGTGTTTTTACTTCACATATTTCGTCACCTCCCTCAATCTCACGGGTAACGGTAGCCTGGTCTCCGTTCAGTTCAAGATGAATGGCCAGGTCTATGTAGGGCAGGTCCAGTGATGCGGCCACCATCCCCCCGATGGATCCGCCATTGTAATCAATCGTTTCTTTGCCGGTGAAAATCAAATCGTATCCGCCCTGCCTGGCTATTTCGGCTATCTGTGAAGCTACATAAAAGCTGTCTGCATTATCGGTATTTACCCGGATGGCTTCATCTCCTCCCAAAGCCAGCGCTTTGCGGATGATTGGCTCGGTATCGGCGGCGCCAACGGTTACCAGGTGGATGAGGGTTGAGGCATCCTTTTCTTTTAATTCAATGGCCCTTACCAGGGCGTACCATTCATCGTAAGGATTGATGATCCATTGGACACCGGCAGTAGCGAATTTTGTATTATTATCGGTGAAGGCGATTTTAGCGGTAGTGTCGGGTGATTTGGTAATACATACTAATATTTTCATACGAATATTTTTTTGATACAAACTTCATCCAAAACGTGATGCGGACACAATTGTTTTTTCTACAGGTTTAGAATTGAAATTTTTATCAAAGATGGATAAAAAAAGTTGTTTATGCAACTAATTATCCACACAAATATAATATATAATAATGGATTTAACGGGGGTGCATTTAAAATGGGTGCATCCCATATTTTCGCAGGCGGGTGTGACACCCGCCTGTAGAACTCACTACCGGTCGGTGTCCCACCGACCGGAATGCCACAGGTGGAGCGAAAATATGGGATGCACCCTTTAAAATTCCCCCTGCACTCAGGTGCAACAAAGCAGAATACACCATTTTAATTTATTGAAAATGAATTAGTTAATGACGGTGTATATATAATTGTTGCACCCGGGAAATTTGGGCGCTTTCATTTTTTTTAAAGATTATCAGCTTTCAGGCCGGAACATTGTTTCTATCGCAGTATTGCTATTCGCATGGTTTCACCTGTTGAGAGGTGCAAAAGATACAAACCAGAAGCTAAACCGTGAACCGGAATCTTTTCAACGGTGTTCCCACAATGCCCCTGTTTCAATATCCTGCCGGATATATCCGACAAACTCCAGTATAAGTTACCCTGGAATTTTTGTGTAAGCCGGATAGTGAAAGCATCTTTTGCAGGATTGGGGGCTATTGTAATTTTTCCCGGTTGTTGGTTCCGTAGTGTAACCGTTCCCGAATATCGCCAGGTCCCTGAACTTTCCTGCCACCTAATTCGATATACATACATCGGTAGCAGTAGGTTTCTATCCGGAAATTCGAATTCCCGGGTACCTGTTTCTGACCCAAAGTTGTGGTTGGCAATCGTTTCCCATGTAGGATTATCCGGGCTTGTACGTTCCAGATAAAAAATGGTACCCTCGCCGTCATTTTCAATTTTGAGATGGAGCAGGTTTTGGTTACCGGACGGGTCGGCAAGCCCGGTGAAAGACAGTAAAGTTACAGGCAGGATAACTTCTGTGTTCTGGATCAAAGCGATCTCTGCCGGTAACCCGTCGGTCGGATCAAACTGCAAAACGGTGGTTCCTCCCGTGGAAGACAGTATATTGGCAAATTTTGCGGTTTCATCGGGTAATTTTGACCAGGTTCCATAAAGCGTTAAAGTAACGGGAACGGCGACGCTCCGGTTGTTGATGAGATTGAGGTCGGGATTGACCAGTGAAATCCGCAGGGTGTCGTCTTTCAACTGCATGATGGTAACGCAGGGTACATCATTGCTTTTGAGGAGATGGTTGGATGTCAGGTTGTCGTTAGATAAAAAGAGGCTGAACGCGGTTACTCCGCTGGCGTTTTCACGAACAATATGAGCGGCACTGTCCTGCTGCAGAATGTTGAATGCAGCGGTTGAAGGTGATTGCATATCATCTGCAAAGTCGGCCATTTTTTCGCTCGTAGTATTGGGCGCTATTACGTACGCATATTTACCCCCGGAGGGAGCTTTCCCATGATCTATATAGGCATTGGCGAAATTAGCAGTAGTGGTGGCTGTAGATCCCGAGTGGTCAGGACTGGTCTGAGACTGACGTTCTACATGTATCGTATTTCCCGGAAGAATATAGTAGCCGGTGTTGTAAGCATCTATCAGCCAGTGGATACCGTTTTTGCTGAGGTTGTCGGCCTGGTTCAGTCCCGTGACGCTTGTTCCGTCAACGATGGTGACAGTGCCTGGGGAAGGCAGGGCGCCCTGGTATAAAGTAGTAATGGTGGAATGAGAAGCGTCGTTATTATTAATGTTGCTTCCCATACAAACAATTTTATCTTCAAAACTGAAGTAGGATTTACGGAAAACGAAGCTGGGATTATGGGTGGAGGTGGCTGCAGTTTGTTGAAAATTCAGTGCAAACATGCCGTACCCGCCATGAAGATCGGCAAGGATCACATCAGAAGGTACCTTAGGAGCCGGGTTGCCAAATTTTACGCCGCCGGAGAAGTTGAGTTGATTCTTCTCTGCCAGATAACTCACGGAAGCGGGTAGTTCCAGATCGTTGAATGGTAAAAGAATGGTAGTGGTACCCGGCGGTTTGTTCCAGTCCCAGCCTTTGATGTTGAACCCGCTCGCGTCAAGCCCTCCCGGGTACATTATTTCCACTGCTCCATAACCCTGATAGCGCCCGTACCGGTTTTCGTTAGAAGTCATTTCAGTACCCCAGAAATAATTGTTGATACCTTTTATGGTTGCCGCCCATTCTCCTTTCCGGTACATGGCTAACGGACTGTAATTCATTTGCCAGAATCCGTTTGGGGCTGCTTCGGCGGGCACATCATAGGGGGATCTGATCTGTCCGTAGGTCCGTGCATGCATGCCGGCCACAATATCATCAATAGTGGATCCGAGGATCTCTCCGCCTATCTCCGCCATTTTGGTATAGAATGCTCCTGAGAATGTAAATACAGAGTTGAAGGGGTGCCGGCCGTTGAGACTGTTGGCGTACTGTGTTTTGTTGCACATCAGGTATTGTGCATACAGCACTTTCCTGAGGTTTTTATAAGCACGGGACGTGATCAGAAAAGAAGTACCCCTGAACATATAAAGAAGAGGGTCTATTATGGCGGCATAAGTATAGGAATAGGCGTTATAATGCCCATAATGATGAAATGCAGTGCCATCCGGTTTCATGCCATCGGTAGTGCCGGGCTGATCCAGCAGAAACTGTTCAATATACTCCCTGATACTCGATATATCCTGCAGGGCATAAGCCTCGTCAGGACTAAAAACGATCAGACACTGGAAAGCCTCCCGGAGGACATAAAAGTTATCTTCGTCAAATTTTCCCGTATTGTCGGGCAACCAGCCCAGGGAGATACCCATGCTCCATCTCAGCCAGTCCCATAATTTAAGTTTTAGTGCGCCATCTACAAAAGTGGAAGCGCTGATCAGGGCTCTGAAAAACACCATGTCATCGTAACCCCAGGAACTTCCGGCAAGCCATCTGCCGCTGCCGCCTGCCAGACCACAGTCGAGCATCAGCCTAAGCAAATTAACTGCTTTGTCCCTGCTTTCTGTATTACTGTTATGTATATAATCCCTGGTTAACGCTGAAAACGTGTCTCCTATTTCAGACGGATCGGCTATATCTTTTCCTCTTATAAGGTCATCTTCGGTTTCTATGGAATAGCTGGCGTATTTTGTATTGGCGTCATTCAATTCGCTGGTGGCAGGAGCAGTTCCGGTGCCTGTCTCAAGAATCCTTTGTTTGATAATGCTGATGTCGTCAAGTTGTTCCGGAGTAGGGGTGGTGAGCGGTAATTTGGCGCTGAGAGAATCCAGTATGCGAAAACGATCATCCGAATAGTACGATTCACTGGCCAAGGTGCATAGATCCGGCATCTGGCGATCGGCATATTTCATTTCGGAAGTTCGCATATATTGAATGTTGTCGAGATATACCGATCCGCTGCCCTCGGGAGGAGCAACTATGAAAATTTTGTCAACATTCCACCAGTATTTATCATACTGAACGTATTCTTTGAGCATGTCGTGACGGTAGCTGCGCAGCATTCTTCTCCATCCCTCGTAATTAATGTTGAAACTAAACCGGAATTGATTGTGTCCCTGCCAGTTTATAAACGCAACCTGGAAGGTATCGGCTGCCGGGAGCTCGTTGTGTACCCACATTTCGAAATGGTTCTGCCCCCAGACCAACAAATTGGCATTGACCCACTCTTCTTCTGCAGGACTGAGATCTATAATAAGCGTGTCGCCGCCCAGCCAGTCCCATTTCAACGATTGAACCCCCAGGCGGTAATGACGATTGCTGATGGAGAGCGCGCCCTTATTAACAACATAATTAGAGGGAACCGTATTTTCCAGGTTGGGTTGCGCCCTGCCGTTGAGAAACGTTGTTGAGCATATTACCGATAGGAATAAGATCCTCACCGGAACGGTAAAAATATTTCCGATTCGGTTAAAGGAACAGCAGGGTAGGGAGATCAGGATTCTTCTCACCGGGTTAAACAGCGGGCTGAAACTTACTCTTAACTGCATCATATTGAAAGGCTTCGTAAGGACTCCATAAAAACAAATACATCTGATTGTATTCAAGGTTAGGGGGTGTTCACAGCATTATCCCGATCAGGCCGGTTGCATAGTGCCATCTATCAATAACCGTGCAAGTTTCATGCTGAAAGCATTTTTTTTATTGCCGGACACCGGGAATTATACCTGACAAACGGATCAGAAACGGCGCCCGGTTTGCCATTTGCTTTATGATCTTTACATTTACAACAGCGTAACCAGTTGGTGATCAAAATTAAGATGCATGCCTTTAAGAAATTTTTCCTTTAGAAATATAGCGGTAGAAACGTTGAACCAGGCTGCCGAATCTTTTATCCTCACCTGGAAGGAAATAGCCGTATTGCTGGGGTTAAAACAGGACATATATAAAAACCCTTTACATCGCCCCCTGAAAAAACCGGTAACTGCTATTTTGATCGGGGCAGGCAACCGGGGGAACATCTATGCCGATTACGCGCTGATCTACCCCCACGAGTTGCAGATCGTTGGCGTGGCGGATGGAAATGCGGTTCGCAATGGCCGTTTTGCCCGTAAACATCACATTGAGGCGCAAAACCGTTTTTATAATTGGGAGGCCGTATTTGAGCGAAAAAAATTTGCGGATGCCGTAATTATTGCTACTCCCGATGCCCTGCATGCAGCTCCCTGTCTGCGTGCCCTGGATGCCGGCTATGATGTGTTATTGGAAAAACCGATCGCTCTTACCGAAGAAGAATGCCGGCAGATCCACGAGAAAGCAACTGCAACGGGCAGAATTGTAGGGGTATGTCATGTACTGCGCTATTCTCCGTATTTCCGGCAGTTGAAAGAAATTTTAAGTTCAGGTATTATCGGTGATATTGTAAGTGTGCAGCACATGGAACCTATTGGTTTTGATCACATGGCCCATTCCTATGTGAGAGGCAACTGGCACAACAGTACCACTTCTTCCCCTATTATCCTGGCAAAGTCCTGTCATGATACCGATATCCTGAGGTGGCTGATCAATGAGCCCATTGAGGATGTTCAGTGTTTTGGCGGATTGCGGCATTTTACGAATGAGAACGCCCCCGCTGGGAGCACGGAAAGATGTACGGATAATTGTGCGGTGGAAGCCACCTGCCCCTTTTCGGCGTTGCAGATCTATTATAGAGACAGGAAGAGACTGTATGTATTCGATCTGCCGGAGCAGCGCCATAACTGGGATTATATTATTTTGAAAAAATTAAAAACAACGGATTACGGACGTTGCGTGTACCGGATGGATAATAACCAGCCCGATCATCTTACAGTAAATATGCGGTTCGCTAAAAATATCACCGCGGTTTTCTCTATGGAAGGACTTACTTCCTATGAAGGCAGATGTACGAAGATCATGGGGACCAAAGGCGATATTGTGGGTGATATGGAGAAATATACCATCACGGATTTCAGGAGCGGGCAACAAACCATGTGGAGTTTAAAAACAGATTTTCATGGCGGCGGAGATCACCGGCTGGTACAGGACTGGGTACAGGCTGTGGGTCATCAGGACGCCCGTATTCTTTCCTCAACGATTGATGTGTCGGTAGTGAGCCACCTGATGGCTTTTGCAGCGGAAAGAAGCCGGTTGAATCATACCATTGAAACGGTGAAATTGCATCCCTGAGAAATTTGAAACCGGATACCGCTTGTTTATGAATTCGCGCCGGTAATGCACGACATAAATAGGAAATATTCGTGCATCAGGTGCGATATCTTCTCTGGTGTTCTCCCTTTTACTTTAGCTATCTCATCCAACTTGCCCCGTATTGCTGCAACCGCTGCTCCATCCGGGTGAATACTTTTCGTTTCAGGGTTTCTATGTCTTCGATGGTGAAGCCCTGCACGGCAATCTCTTCCAGAAAAACGGCTCTGCTCCTTCCGGGGCTGAGCGTAAATATTTTTCCCGGGGGCATCCTGCGATAGGCGTCGAGCAACAAAACAGGTTTGATAGGCGTTTGCGTTTCGATGGCAATACGGAAAGCGCCGTCAAAAAAAGGTTTCAGGGGCTTGCCGGTTTCATTGAAAGTGCCTTCCGGAAAGATTAAAATAGAGATTTGTTTTTGCAACACCGATTTCAATTTTTGTACACTCCGGAAACGGTCTGCCGCTTTGCTGCGGTCAACGGTTACAATAGCATTTCTATATATGTATCCGAATATGGGAATATTGCCGGTTTCTTTTTTTCCCAGAGCGCGTAGGGGTTGCCGGTAGGTTTTTACTATTATGGCAGCGTCCAGAAAAGAGGTGTGATTGCTCACAAAAATATAAGACCGGTTTTTGTTGTGAGGAGATTCATAAATGTTTTTATGAAAAATTCCCACCAGAGGAAACCAGGTATCACCCCAGTACCTGCAAATCCGGTAAACAGCATTTGCCCCTCCGACCGGGCCGAAAAACGAAGCGATAGCCGCCAAAGGAAAAACAACCAGCATCAGCAACACAAACAACAGGACGGCATATATGTTATAAAGAAACAGAGCAACTTTTTTTAACCCCTCCATGGATGATCTTTGATTTATTTTCAGGCGGAGCAAAAATAAGGCTTACCCGCTGATTGCCATGAGCCATCCATGCGCACAGGGGAATAGGGTGTAGCCAAAGTCTTCGCGCCATCGTTAAATTCCGATCGGCATCACCGGCCGGCAGCGGGTTGATCGTCATCCAATGTTATTGCTGTATTTCATAATATCCGCCAGCGAAAGCAGTTCCTCGCTTTTATACCGATGATCACCGAAACTGAAACATTTGGCTAACTCCTCCAGTAAAAACCGGAAGATCTGCTTGTGTTCCATAGGTTTGAAATAGGAAGTAGAAAGAGGAATACCTGTATTTTTGAAATAATTTTCCACATCTTTTTGCGTGTACACGTGGCCGTTTAAGGGATCAATATAAAAGTGAATATTTAAATCGTTTTTTGGGGCATTGAAATATTCATACGAAGTATCAAAATAAGCCAGTAAAAACTGGTGAGGTATCCTGATCGCTTTTACCGGGATATCGAGCCGGCTGCAGAGCAACTGGTACAGGATACCGTTGATGATCGAATTGCCTCGTTTGGTTTCCAGCACCTTGTTGATAAGAAATTCTTCAGGGTGCTGATAGGCTATTTCCACCCCTTTAAACTTATAATAATTGAAGAGGATACGATTGACAATGTTGATCTGCTCCAGCCCTGTAAGATAGTTGTTCAGTTCCAGCCAGATATTGCGTTTTATTTTTTCTATGTCCTGCAATACCGTATTGTCTGCCATATCCGGGTATAAATATCTTGCCACGAGCATTGCTCCTTCTAACAGGTCGTGCCGGGTGGATTGGGCAAACGTGGAGAATTCGGACTGCAGTTCCCGGAAATGCAGCCGGTGTATGAGCGATTCAATCTTTTCCTGTACTTCCCCATCCGGCGTATTTTCCCATAGCTGTTCCAGGTTGGGAATGATGGATCGGCCATAACTTTCAATTCTTTCGCTGACAGACTGGAATACCTCAAGGTCAGGATCCGTTATGAGATACATCAGCGCGTTTATTTCCCTGTTTTCTTCCATGGACTACAATGATAAGGTATAGACGAATGAATGTCTTTCTTTATTGCACAAAGGATGCGTTAAATATCGGTTACGCAGGTAGAAAATCCCGATTCTTTTTTCCACAGGCGGTGGACAAGTGGAACTGGCATGGACCAGTACAGTCGCGTTTTGTTCGGATTTAATTATTTCAGCCGCGGCTATGCGTGTAATACTTTAGTTTGATAATATCAGGCGGAACGGGGTTGGGGTTCCAGTGTGGATGTATCGCCAGGGCGGCGCCAAACGCTGTTGCCTGGGCTATAGAAGCGGCATATACTTCAATATCGGGGAAGGCTTCGGCGAGCAAATACATATACAACGGGTTTTTGCCAAATCCTCCATCTACGAAAATTCTTCGGGTATCGGTTCCTTTCAGTACCAACCGGGTGGACTCAATCTGCTTGTTCATAATGTCCAGCATCAATTGATGATAAGCCTGTTCATAACTGTTAAAAGTGTGTAAGTCCCTCGCGGAGAATTCGGTTATACCCGCTTCGCCGGCGCCGGTGAGGGCATGGACCCGGGATCTCAATGATTCGATGATATTGCGGTTGAAGGAGATGGTGGTATATTCCTCTTTTGATTTGGAAAAATGTGCTGCCAAACGCTTTACCTGTTGCTCATGTTCGTAGCCCGCAAACAACCGGGAAGCTTTAACGGGTTGCCCCTGGAATGTGATATAACTCAGGCAATCCTTTTGCAGTTCCTCCACCGTCAGGGGATGACTGTTGAAGGGATTGAGGCTGATGGACCAGGTACCGGTGGAAATCAGTACAAAAGGCTCTTTGAAACTGGTGAGATAAGGGATCAGCGCGGCTGAACTGTCGTGTAATCCAACGCCCGACAACATGGTTTTGCCCCCGGCGGTTATTGTTTTCACCCTGTCCGACGGGAAGATCGGCGCCAGTTTATTAATTACGCCTTCTCTGTAAACCCATTCGTGATAAGTGTTTTGGGGAAAGTTCCACAGGTTGGTATGGCATCCGATGCTGGTAATATCGGAACAGGTTTGCCGGGTGAGCAGGTAACTGATATATTGGGGCAGGTGCAGGGAATAAGCGATCTGATCAAATATGGATTTTTGTTCATGCTTCAGGCGGTACAATTGCATCCCGGAGTTCAGACTGCCTAATACGGGGGAAGCAGTATGCATAGAAACCATGATCTCACCTCCATACTTATTGTAAAATTTTTTCTTTAGTGCCTCCGGGTAAGGCTTCAGGTAATTGTACAGGGGCGTTAGCGGATTACCCTCTTTGTCAATATGTACGAAGCTGGCGCCGTAAGCCGTAAAATTGACCGCCGTGATATCGTAGGCGTCTGACCGGATGACCTCCCGGAAGGAATCTTTGACCCACCGGATCAATAATTCCAGGTTTTCAGAAGGGAACCCGTCTTCATCGGTGGTTTCCGCAAGGGATACGTTTTTTTCATAAACCACTTCATAATCCCGATCGAAAAGGAACAGTTTTTTGTTGGTTTTACCAATGTCATAAATCGCTATAACAGGCAGTTTGTTGCTCATCATGGCATAAAGATAGGCGGGGGGAACGGAACCGCAAAAAAGGGCTGCGGGAAATTGCAGGGCTGGTACCATGACGATGTAAAGCCGGATGGTATGTAATCAATTTCAAATTGTGGAGTGTCGCCCGGAGGCGACAACAAAAACATACGAGGCGAAGACGCCTCGCATAGCAACAGGTTGAAACTTTCCAAAAGCATTCCTCAACCCGGGCATTTTTTACGCACCGGATTTTCTTTTTGAAAATTTCATCTCTACCAAAAATGCAATCAATAAGCCCAACCCGCCAAAAGTTAAAACAGAAGCGCCATAGATGACACTGACCGTCTGATAAGTATTATTGAAGAAATCCCCTGTATTGAATCCCGGCACTGTATTAAGACAAATAAAATAGCCGATCAAAAGTCCGATTCCTGCGCCCAGTGACAAACAGGCAAATTTCAGCGTGTTGAACTTACCGGTATTTCCGGATAATGCCGGTAGTGATAAATTCAGGTTCAAATCGGAAGGATTCAGTTTATCGCCGATTTTTTCAATGATGTTCAAACGTTCTTTTTTGCGTACAAACAGTTCAAACAATTTGTAAATACCCAAAGTAACAATCCCGATTATTGCGGGAACCATAATAAAATCCATCATAGCGTTTTAATTTCCGGTGAATAATTTTGTTCTTTACACTATTTGACGCAACATTGTAAAACCGGTTACATATTTTTTCAGGAAAAATTGTTTTATAAATTTTCTGTAACCAAATCAAGATCACTGCGTCTATGAGAAGGTACATGGATAATCAGGACGAATTTCACATCATTCAGCGTATATGCGAGGGAGAAACCAATTTGTTTTCACTATTTCTATCCCGCTATAGCGATGCCGTTTATTCGTTGATTGTCCGTATTGCCTCATCGAAAGAAGATGCTGAAGAGTTGACGCAGGATGTTTTTATAAAAGCGTTTAAAAAATTAAACACTTTTCAGGGCAAAAGCAGTTTTTTAACATGGCTATACCGCATAGCTTACAATACTGCCATTTCAGCAACAAGAAAAACCCGGCAGGATTTTTCTTATATTGATGAAACAATGATTGACAAAGTTCCTGATGAAAATGTTGATATGTTATTTGAAAAAGATGAAAATGAAAACTTACTTAATAAATTGCAGGTTGTATTGAAAAGGCTGAGTGCAGAAGAAAAAATGTTAATAGCCCTTTATTATTCAAAAGGGGAAAAGATACATGATATAGCCGGCATTATGGATTTAAGTTCCGACAACGTTAAAATAAAACTTTACAGGGTTAGAAAGAAATTGTACTTTTTGATTAAGAAAAATGATTAAGATGCAGGAAGATAAAGCCATTATAAAAGCCCTGCAGGAAGAAACAGCTTCTTCTTTGCCGCCTGATTTCGGTGAACGGGCCATGTTTTGTATTTATAAAGAAGCGGAGAAAAAGAAAAAACAAAATTTCTTTTTTATGCTTGGTTCTTTATCGGTGGTTTCATTAGGACTTATTGCAATGGCCGCCTATTTACTGAAGAAATACTTTTCTTTCGATTTTGCGTTTCATTTCCAATTGCCTTCTCTGAAATTAAATTCCGTATTACAATATTCTTTCAGTATTTATATTGCAACGCTCATATTGGTTTTAGTATTCCTTGATCATATATTTCGTACATTTTGGAATAAAAGGAAATATGGAAGGAATGTGGAACAATAAACAAACAATAGGTTTCTTTACTGATTCCGGCAACTTCCCAACCTCCTGACCTGTGCTTTTCCGTTATTAAACAAAAACAATCCTGAGAACAAGGGTCTTCGATATTTTTTATAACGTATGCAACGTTTTTGGGGGTTATGATGGTCAGTAGAAGGAAATAAGAAAGCAATCGGCTTTTTTAATCTTTTACATAACCGGCTTAAACCTGCAGTCATGAAACTCCGGCACACTTTGATCGTTACCCTGGTTATTATTTCTTTCACCTTTGTGGGTTGCGGGAAAGATCAGGCATCTGTGAACATCGTTGAACCCATTGTTCTTCCGGGAGGAGGGAGCGAGGTTGTAACCGCGCAAAATACCTTTGGTTTAAAGCTTTTTAAAGAGCTGCTGCAGCAGGACCAGGATGATGGTAATAAGCTGATTTCTCCCCTGAGCATCCACATGGATTTTTGTATGGCCTACAACGGGGCTTCGGGGAAAACGAAAGACGAAATGGGCCGGGCTTTGGAAGTGGCGGATGTACCGGTCTCCCTGCTCAACAGCGTGAATAACACCTTGATCAATGGCTTGCCGGCTGTTGACCCTCAGGTGGCGATCCATGTTGCCAACTCCATCTGGTACCGCAATACCGGGGCACAACCCCTGCCGGGATTTATTCAAAGTATTGCTGATGATTATAAAGCACAGATAGCCGGACTTGATTTTAATGATCCGGCGACTTTGAAGAAAATCAACTCCTGGGTTTCTGAAAAAACAAAGAGAAAGATTGATAAAATAATAGATAAGATAGATTCAGACGATATCATGTACCTGGTCAATGCGGTTTATTTTAAAGGCAGATGGAAAATGAAATTCGATGGAAAGCAAACGAAGAACAGGGCATTTTATAAAGCGGGAAACCTGGCTGTTCAAACCCCCTTTATGACCCAAACTGCCGCCCTGCGTTATGCCGGAAACCAGTCTATGCAAATAGTGGAGTTGCCTTATGGCTCAGGAAGTTACAGCATGTACATTATTTTACCGGGTCAGGATCTTACACCGGAAAGCCTGGTTTCATCTTTCGATGAAAATATTTTAAAGAACACATTGGCTTCGCTGGACTCTACGGTTATCACGGTCTATCTGCCTAAGTGGAAATCTACTTATGAAATTAAAGATATGAAACCGCTGTTATGGAGCTTAGGAATGGAGGAGGCATTTTCGGCAGGGAATGCGGACTTTAGCCAAATGTATGACCCGGGTGTGGGGGCTTATATTTCCAAAGCGCTGCATAAAACATTTATCGCTGTGGATGAAGAGGGCACGGAGGCGGCTGCGGTTACCTCTATCGGGATGACAACAACCTCGACAGGTATGCTGGTAATGGACATCAACCGGCCGTTTTTGTATCTTATTGCCGAGCGTCAAACAGGTTCTGTTTTATTTTTAGGGGAAGTGAATGATCCGTCGAAATAACGGACTACTCTTACATGTGTTGGTTTGTAGTATTATTCCCGCTGTTGGTTTTAATGGGTGACTATTGAGGAGGCGATAGCCGTGGCATTCGTTGCAGAATAATGGAGCAAAGCGGGAATACACTTGGTCAATTTCAAACTATGGAGCGTCGCCCGGAGGCGACAACAAAAATATGCGGGGCGAAGACGCCTCGCATAGCGTTGGATTTTTATGTAACTTTAGTCAGATGCCTTATTCACAGCATTTGGCGTTGGTATAGCATTGAAGGACGTAAAGCACATTATTAGTAAACGATGATTTAATAATATTAAAAAAATATTATGATAAAGCCCTTATTCTCAGTGCTGCTTTTTGTCGTGATGGTATTGACCGGGTTTAGGTGTGCCAAGAATGTTTCTGATTCCCCGGGAGAACGTATTGACATAAAAATAAAAGAAGTGGTGGGCTATACGGATATAGATTATGATTGCAATGGAGTTGAGGTGACGATTCCCCAAAATGACATTATCGCTTTTGATCAAAATACACAAAGAGGTACTCCAATTTATTCAAATGTTCCTCTTTAAAACTATAAAAAACAACGTATGAGATTGCACCTCGTCCCTCTTATCTTTAAAAAATCAAAGGCAAAGTGTCTTTTATTTCTTTTACTATTTAATATGTCAGGGCAAATTACCTTTTCACAATCACAAAATGAAAAGGGAAGGATCGGGATATCAATACCTGTAGTCTATAATTATTCCACCGGTGTATATTACCAAACAGGTAACCGAAAAACGCCAGGCGGCAGCGCATTCAGCTATGGGCTTAATCTTAATTATATTCATCCGGTTGATAAAAGCATATTTATTAAAGCGGGTATAGGTTTTTTTAAACAAAATTTCGGCATTGAGAGACCTTTTTATTTTGAAGACCCTACGGCCTTACCATTTTTCACGAAAAAATACTCTTATGCCAATATTTACTGGCATACAGGTATTGGAGTTAAAAGAAAATTTGGATACAAAACCCGGACAGAAGTTATTGTATCTTACATGTCCCTGCATTCTATAAAGCAGTATTATACCCCCACATACCTTTCGTTTTATTCTCCGCGAAATCGTTTAACTGCTGCACGATCTTTCCGATTGGGGTACAATATCAATATAGAATTTGGGGCAACTAGAGATGTATCAGAAAAAATCTCTTTGGGAAGTCATCTGTTTTTTCCTTTTATGGACCATTGGAATATGGATCCTATTTTTGTCAACACTTATTACTCTCCGGATCAACAAAAAATAGCGAAAAATATATTTTCCGCCGGTTTATCTTTTTCCGCTTATTATCATTTTTAACCAGTCAAAAACGTGACTACAACAAAACCATTATGAAAATATTATTTGAAAAGCATTCAGAAAATATTTATCTTTATTAGGCAATAAGGGAAAATAAATATTTGCTCGTGCAACGCTTTCACCAATTTAATTCTCACCCATATTGAGAACGCCCCATATGGTTCTGCATGTTGCAAGGATAGAAGATAAAACAGGGGGTATAACATTAATACTAAAATCCAGTTTATGAAAGCACTAGTGTTATCATGTGCGCTTCTGATCATTTCTTTTTCAGTTAATACTCAAAAATCAATCCTACCATTGAAATACAACCTTATTTCAGGTACGATAAATACCCTGAGTTTACTTATGCCATTAATTCTATTTCAGCCAGGAAGATTAATATAAAAGGTAAAAGTTATGAAATTTCACTTGCGTATGGTCAGTCACGGGCTTTCAAGAAACATGAAAGTAAAGTTTGGAATCGGATATTACAGGCTTTCATTCGATAAGATTGATGCAGAAAACAGATATGGGAACCCCAATTCAAGAGTGATAAATTACCCAAGCCTCCTGTTTATAATTTTTTCTACCAACAAGTATTGGTATCATACTATTTCGGCTTCTGTTGGTATTGACAAAGTTTTCTACTCTAAAAAAGACCTTTTTCTATCTGGCGGGTTAAATATTTCCAATTTTTGCTCTTTCTCACATTATTATAGAATCAAACAAGATTATCCCACGGGGCCACCGGATAAATCGGTATATGCGTTATAAGAAAAGAAATGTATCTGCTTCTGTAGGCGTACAACTGGCAGTTAATAAGCGGTTAGGTAAAGGAATTAATCTTGGCCCGATGATTCATTTGCCCATTTTCAGCATATGGGCTTTAGACGATGCCTTCTCCGATAGTTATACTCAAAAAATCCTTCTAAATATAAGTCAAAAGGGCTGACAGCTTATGGCGTTGGATTGAAACTAAGTTATTCTCTTCATCCATATATAATAAGCGTATGAAAATTCAAAAACCATTACTTCTAATGCCGACTCTTCTCTTCTTTAGCATTTCTTTTGCTATTGCACAGGAAAAAACAAAAATTTACGAGAAGGGGATTCCAGTCTCTTATACAGAAAAAACAGAATATCTGTCACAAGCTGCGATTGCAACATCTTATAAAGATGTAGAAGAGAAAATAACCAATGAGTCTTCCGGAATAGACCTTGAGAATAGTATTGGAATCTCCATTCCTGTTATATGGAATTATTCCCGGGCTTTATACTATGCACTCGGCAGCCCCAAATATTCAAACGGCAGAGCAGTGAGTTATGGTTTGGTATTGCAATATTCGAGAAACATTTATAAGAATATCTTTGGAATAATAGGTGTAGGTTATTATAATCAATGTTTTGGCATTGAAAGGCCATTCTATTACAGTAGCCCGCTTGAACCCATTTTCAGGACAGAGGCATATAATTATAATAACATAATATTACAGGGAGGTATTGGATATAAAAAAAGAGTTTATGAAAACTCAAACTTACAAATTGCGGCGGTCTATAATCATTTTTCTTCTTATCAACAAAAATATGTTCTTAGCAAAAAGAATCATACATCGCAGGTTAATAATAAAAAGATTTTTATTGGTTCGGTGGCCGACCTGAGGTTGGGCTTTGAAAAGAGCATTAGCCATAATGTCTCAGCCGGAATAAATCTGAATATCCCCTTTTACATGGAATGGAAGAACGATACAATGTTTTATAAATATGACTATTCTAACGATACACAACAAATAGCCAAAAATAAGTTTTCAGTTGGTGCGATCATTTCATGTAATTATCATTTCTAACCAAAAAAAATTATTTATGAGATTAATTAAATAGAGTATTCTCTGGGTACTGCTTTTATTCTGTTTTGTAGTATCCGCTCAAGTGAATACAAACTTTAATAACAATGAACAGATTGATAGTAATGGAAAATTTATTAAAAACTATAAGACAAAAATTAATTTTGAAGTTGCTCCAAAGAATATTAGTGATCTGCTTAATAAAGAACAAAAAGCGAAGGCACAATCAAATGACGAAAAGCCATTCCGTCTTGCCGAACCTGTACCCATTGACTTAAACATTGCAAATAAGATAGAGTGGAATACAGAGGCTGATTCTTCATATGGTAAGTTTACAATTAAAGTAACGCAGGCCTTATCTACGAGCATCAATTTCGATCAATTTTACTTACCTACCGGCACAGAAATGTTTATTTACAATGAAAATGCAATATGATCACTGGCCCAATTACTGAAAACGAAAATAATCCTAAGAACATTTGGGGTAGCTGGGTTTATAAAGGAGAATATATGACTATTGAAATTAAAACTCCTGCATCAACAAGAGAACGCTTATTACTGCATTCAAACAATATTGCCTATGGTTATAAAGAAGTATATAAGACTGAAGTAGGTGGATTTGGACAATCAGCTCCTTGTAACATCAATGTGATTTGCCCATTAGGTGTCGGTTGGGAAGGTGAAAGAAATTCTGTAGCCTTACTTTTAAGTGATAAGGGTGAAGAATGGTGCAGTGGTGCAATGATAATGAACGCATGTAATACAAATCGTCCTTTTTTTCTAACGGCGAATCATTGTTATGCAACCACTCCCATTGTTCAAAATGTGGCGGCATGGCGATTTACATTTCAGGCTTGGAGCACTACATGCAATCCAAGCCAAAATAGTAATGGTGTAACTTATAATGGTTCAACATTAAGAGCAAATTGGAGCGGTACTGATTTATGTTTGGTAGAATTAAATAATACTCCTCCCATTAACTCTGGTATTAATTATGCAGGTTGGAGTAGAAACACTGCTGGCATAACTCAAACAACAATTATCCACCATCCAGCAGGAGATATAATGAAAATTTCTAGAGACAATGACTCTCCTGTATTTGATAATTTCTCTGGTGCTCAATGTTGGAGATTAGGTTTGGATCAAGGTGCTACAGAAGGAGGAACATCAGGCTCTCCTTATTTCGATCAAAACCACAGGATAATAGCACAACATTATGGCGTAAATGATGCAAACTTACCAATTTGTCAAAGAGTAAATAAATTCGGAGGCAGGTTTGATCTTTCCTGGACAGGCGGTGGTACTAATTCCACAAGGTTGAGCAACTGGCTCGATCCAGGTAACACAGGTACACTTACCACCAACACTACAAACGTTGCTTCATTAACAAATGCTTCCTTGAGCTTATCTATAGCAGGCAATAATTCTTTTTGTACGGGTACAAGTAGTTATACTGTAAATGGTGTTCCAGCCGGAGCAGGGGTTACATGGACATCGTCAAATACCAGTATTGCAACTGTAACACCTTCAGGCAATCCGGGCACTGTTACAAAAACCGGTAATGGGATTGTAACAATAACCGCAACGGTTGGAACAGGATGTTATTTTAATAATGTTCTCTCAAAAACCGTGACAGTTGGAATTGTGCCATCTCCTTCCGTAGATGCCAACTGGGACACCCCCTTAAAAATAATTGCCTTTGTGGATCCGGTGGATGGAGCCACTTCTTATAAATGGTATGTCAATAATGTATATATAAAATCTACTTCTAATAATACTACGTCGTTGCCTTATTATGGAGATTGCAATACCAATGTAACAGTTAGTGCAGAAGTAGTGAATTCCTGCGGTACATCAGGCAAAACCAGTACAAATATAGGAACGGCGCCCTGCGGTAGTTTCTATTCCATTGCGCCTAACCCTGCCGGGGATATCGTTACCATTACCGCTGATGCACCGTCAGCCTTGGCTGTCAAAACCGGGGTATCATATTTATCCGAAAGCAGGATAACACAGGTGAAAATATACAATTCAAATGGAGTGCTCTTAAAAACCATACCCTATACTAAAGCGGCAACACAGGTAAAAATAAATGTGGGAGACCTGGAGACTGGATTATATTTTGTAGAAGTGTCAAACGGTATTATTAAGCAAACCCAAAAGATAGTGATCGCCCGCTAAGGATGGGTTGCGTGAGTGCAGATTGCCGGTCTTGTATTTCAGACTGGTTAAGACAATGAGTTGGGTCAGACCCGTATTTACTCATTACTTATGCACCAAAGTGAAGAGCGTAATAACAGCAAGGCAGCAGGTCCGGCTATTCACCAGTCACGGCTACGAAACCTATGCCAGGGACTAAGGATAAGAAAGCCGCCCGGAGGCGACAACAAGAACATGCGGGGCGAAGACGCCCCGCATAGCATTGAGATGCGAAGAGAGGATACTCCGCATAGCAGCCGCTTCGTATCACGGCGGATCATAAAATGCATTTACGAATTATAATCCCGTAGCTACAGCCTGAGCGCCCCGGTGTTTGACCAATTGCCGGCGGATGTTTTCGTTCCTGAATAATGCGATAGGGTCTAATGCTCCTCCCGCGCGCAACCTGGCCTCGGCTACCAAAGGCCGGACATCGGTGCGGAAAGCATCCTGCAATATTTCCTGGGCCTTCACCACATCGTTGTTCTGCCGGGCATCCTGCAGGGCTTTCTTGTCGGTCAATAACGCCTGCGCATAGGCGATCAAAATGGCTTCCACCGATTGCATCAGATCCTCCAACGGGTCTTTTACATTGTGCGAGGCATCAATCATCCAGGCCAGACCGGTGGCATGATCCATACCTTTGGCATCCATCCCTTCCACCAACTCGTTAAAAATGAGAAAGAGCTGGTAAGGTTTGACACTGCCGGCAGTGAGATCATCGTCGCCGTATTTGGAGTCGTTGAAGTGAAAGCCCCCTAATTTTCCTTCCATCAGCAACAAAGAAACGATCTGTTCAATATTGGCATTGGCTAAATGGTGCCCCAGGTCAACCAGGGAATAGGCTTTGTCGCCTAACTTGCCGGCATATAAATAAGACTGCCCCCAGTCGCCTACCGTCATGGAATAGAAGTTGGGTTCAAAGGCCTTGTATTCCACAAATATTTTCCAGTTGTCGGGTAAGGCTTTATAAATTTCAGCTAATCCATTCAATGTGTTTTGAAAGGCTTCCCGGAAATTAAGTTGCCCCGGAAAACAGGACCCGTCGGAGAGCCAAACGGTAAGCGAAGTGGAACCCAATTCCACCCCATGACGGATCACCTCAATGTTGTGATCAATAGCCTGCTGGCGGATGGCTTTGTTTACGTTCTGCAGGGAGCCGAATTTATAACTCAGTTGCTGACCGGGCTGATCCTGGAAGGTGTTGGAATTCATGGCGTCAAAACGCAGCCCATGCTGTGCCGCCAGCGCTTTGATATGGGCAGGATTTTCGGGGATATCCCATGGAATATGCAGTGAAATGGCACCGCTGGATTGATTGAGGGCATGCAAAAGTCCTATATCTTCAATCTTTTCTTCGAGGTTGCGGGGTTCCCCACCACCGGGAAATCTTCCAAAACGGGTGCCTCCGGTACCCAGGGCCCAACTGGGAATAGCAATCTGGAATGCGATCAGCTTTTCGATAATTTTTTCGGCAGATGCAATCGCTGCACTGCAATGAGCCAACCGGCTGCTGTGTGCTTTTAGCAAGGCTTCATTGTGAAGATCAATCTTGTTTTTGTCTATCGGCATGACTAATATTTTTTAAGGCATATAAAATACTTCTTTTAACGGGATACTTACGGGCGATTCATCCTCGTTCACGTCCATGATGTCTTTCATATAGTGCCACCAGCGCCGCATAACAGGTTGCAGAGGCAAAGCGTCCATCGCCTCTTCCCTGTCAAACTGCAGGTAGCCGAAGAGTTTTCCGGTTGCTTCTTCCAGGAAGATGGAGTATTCCCGTATGCCTGCGTTTTTTAATAATTCCTTCAGTTCCGGCCAGATGGCATGATGCCGTCTCCGGTATTCAGCCTCGAAGCCTTTGTGCAATTGCATGATGAACGCCTGGCGATACATGGTACAATTTAAGGATTTATAAAATCATCTGTCTTTTACCATTGCGGTCTGACCCCGGTTCCCCGGGTACCGACCGCAATTCCTCCGGCATTTTCAAATTTTCACCCTTCGGCAGGCTCAGGGTGGCACCCTTCTCTTCTATCCGTCAGGGCAGGTATTTTCAATTTGCCACATTTCACATTAAGTTTCTACCGCACAAAAGCCATGGCTACGCCGCCGTCAACATTCAACACGTTCCCGGTGGATTTATCCAGCAGGCCGCCAACAAATGCGAAGCAGGCATTGGCTATGTCTTCCGGAAGAATGATCTGGTTGAGCAGGGTGCGTTTGGCATAAAAGGCAGGCAATTCCTCAACTTTAACGCCATAGGCCTTTGCCCGGCCTTCCGCCCAGGCGCCTGCCCAAATTTTACTGTCTGAGATCACGGCATCGGGGTTTACTACGTTTACGCGGATATGATCTTTTCCTAATTCGGCGGCATTTAAGCGGCTTAAATGCAATTGCGCGGCTTTCGCGGAGCCATAACCTGCGTTGTTGGGTCCGCTTACCAGCGCATTCTTGCTCACTATATTAATAACATCTCCACCCATATTTTGTTTCCGCATCATATCAACTCCTTTTTGGGTAACCAGGAACTGACCTTTTACCAGTACATCGTACAACAGATCCCAATCCTTTTCGGTATGCTCTTCTATGGGTTTGGAAATAGACAGTCCGGCGCAGTTTACCACTATGTCCACTCCTCCGAAGCTCAGCGCGGCGGCCTTAAAAGCGTTGGTGATACTATTGGCATCGGTTACATCCAGCAACTCTGTGGTAAAAGCGTCTTTGCTGTAATGATTTCCGAAATCTTCTTTAGCATGCGCCAGTCTTTCCACATCGTTGTCGTTGACCACCACTACGGCGCCTTCATCTGCAAATTTTTTAGCAATAGCCTTCCCTATTCCACCAGCGCTGCCGGTTACCAGGGCTATCCTGCCGGACAGTGACTTGGGTTTGGGCATACGTTGCAACTTGGCTTCTTCGAGTAACCAGTATTCAATGTTAAACGCTTCCTGCCTGGGCAGGGAAGTGTATTCTGAGATGGCTTCCGCGCCTCTCATTACATTAATGGCATTGGTATAAAATTCCGCAGCTACACGGGCGGTTTGTTTGTCTTTCGCAAAGGTGAACATCCCTACGCCGGGATACAGGATCACCACCGGGTTGGCATCCCGCATGGCAGGACTGTTGGGATGTTTGCATTTTTCGTAATACTCCCGGTACATGGTCCGGTAGGATTCGAACCGGGGCAACAGCTTTTCTTTTATTGCCGCCACATCTTCCAGGTTTTCCTCCGGTGAAAGATCAAGCACCAGCGGGCTGATCTTGGTTCGCAAAAAATGATCGGGGCAACTGGTACCCATAGGCGCTAATCTTTCCAGGTCGTTGGAATTGATGTATTCCAACACCCGGTCGTCGTCGGTAAAATGACCGATCATCTTTGTTTGTGAAGAGCAGAATCCTCTCAGCACGGGGGCAAGCGCGGCGGCTTTGTCCAGCCTTTCCTGTTTCGGCAGGGAGTGCAGTCTGGCGCCGCCAAAGATTTTTTTACCTTTTTGTTTTTCTTCGATGTATGCAGCGCATTGTTCAATTACTTCGAGCGTGTTGATATAGCTTTCGTAGGCGGTATCTCCCCAGGTAAACAAACCATGAGAGCCCAGCATGATGCCTTTGATCCCCGGGTTTTCATCCAGGCACTGTTTCAGTTTTAAGCCCAGGTCAAATCCGGGACGTTGCCATTCTACCCAACCTATTGTACCGTTGAAAAGTTCCCGGGTGATCCGTTTCCCGTCTTTGGCGGCGGCGATGGCAATGGCTGCATCGGGATGCAGATGATCAATATGCTTAAACGGAAGGAAGCCGTGCAAAGGGGTATCTATCGAAGGTGCTTTGGAACTGAGGTCGAAAATGCAATGGTTAAAAAGTTCTACCATCTCATCCTCATGATCAATTCCCCGGTACACACTGGTCAGGCTTCTTAACCGGTCAACATACAGCGCTGCCAGTCCGCTTTTTTTCAATGTGCCCAAATCGCCACCCGAACCTTTCACCCACATCACTTCCGTTTCCTTACCCGTCAACGGATCTTTTGCCATCACTTTGCAGGAGGTATTCCCCCCGCCGTAATTGGTAAGTCTTAGGTCTGCACCCAGTAAATTAGAACGATAGATCAGTAATCCCACCTCATCGCCGGCGAGCGCCTCAGCTTTTGCATCATCCCATAAATAGCTTACGTGTTTGAATTCTTTTGTAGTAACGAGAGACATATTTTTTTAGTTTATTATTGTATATAGGTTTTTATTTTATTGAATTGCCGTAACCAACCAGCAGAACCGCCAGGACAATGGTAATGATACCGGCGGTGATCATGGTTACCGTTCGTTTACTCACCCCTTTCCATTCTTTTAATACAATGCCCCATAAGTTAGCCACCAGAATTATGAATGCCATATGCAAAATCCAGGAACTGGCGCCATTGCCCAACCTGCTTTCGCCCATCCCGTAAAAGAAGAACTGCAAAAACCAGGTAATCCCCGCAAGGGCGGAGAAGAAATAATTGGACAATAAGGGCGTTTTGGTATTGATATAATCACCAAAGGTTTTGTTACGCGCGTTGAGTATCATGCACCAGATGAAATTGGTGGTAAGACCTCCCCAGAGGATCACCACAAAGGTGACGTTGTTCTGGAACAAAAACTCTCCCTGCCCCGGGTGTGCTGCTTTCCACAATTCATTAGCGGTATTGGCCATAGATTTCCCGGATTCTATACCGAAATTAAAACAGGCGCTCAGCACGCCCGATATAATGGACACCAGTAAGCCCAACCCGAACTTGTACTCATCTTTACTCTGCCTGGCGTTACCCCCGGCAGGATTGAGTTCCTTTTCTTTGTAGGTACCTGCTTTCCCGCAAAAAACGATCCCCAATATACATACCATTAATCCGGCAAGCACATACAGTCCCCATTTCGAATGGATGATCATGGAAAAAGTATCCTTGCCTTCCGCCGGGAAAAAATTGTAATAAACAGAGGGGATAAGAGAGCCAAACACCATGGTAAGTCCTAAAATAATGCTGGTGCCTAAAGAAATGCCTAAATAACGGACGCCAAGACCATACGTTAATCCCCCGATCCCCCAGAGTAAACCAAACAGGAAGGTGATCCCGATGGTGGTATTGCCGGTGTTCCTGATGATCTCCCCAAAGTTGGGAATAGTAAGATAAGCGGCAAGTGGCGGTACAATCAACCAGGAGAAGAGACCACCTGCTATCCAGTAGCTCTCCCAGGCCCAGCCTTTCACTTTCTTGAAGGGCGTATAAAAACTGCCGGAGGCAAATCCGCCGATGAAGTGGTAAATTATCCCGAAAATGATCTGCATTTGCTTGTCTTTTCTGTAATCAAACTACATTTCAACTTCAAATGTAGGGCATACCGTTGTTTAAGCCGTCATGGGCTGTCATGTGCAGTAAAATCAGGAGTGGCGCTCCCGATGGACAGTGAGGAGCCAACAGGACATCCCGCGATACAAAAGCTACCCGCTTTAAGAAGCTGATGCACAACTTTCGGTTTTCGTGTATATTTAGGCGTTAAACGGTCTGTATGCGTACCATTCTGCCGATGCTGCTTTCTTTCCTGCTGGCAAAACCGGTCTTTTCCCAGGAATTCGGCGCTGTTCCGCCTTCCGTTAAATGGAGGCAGATCAATGTGCCGGAAGCACGGATTATTTTTCCTGCCGGACTGGATTCCACAGCCCACCGGGTAGCAGGGATCGTTCATTACCTCAACGGGCATACCGGCAATACGGCAGGTACGGATCACCGGAAAATCAATATTGTGCTGCAGAACCAAACCACCCGGTCTAACGGCTATGTGGGCCTGGCACCCTGGCGAAGCGAGTTCCTGCTTACACCCCATTTCAACAGTTTTGAATTGGGCAGCCTGCCCTGGGCAGACAACCTGGCCATTCATGAGTACCGTCATGTACAGCAGTATATGAACTACCGGAAAGGTTTGTCGAAGCTGGCTTATGTTGTTTTGGGAGAAGAGGGCCAGGCTATGGCAAACAGCGCCGCGATACCCAACTGGTTTTTTGAAGGGGATGCAGTTTTCCAGGAAACCGCCGTCAGTGGGCAGGGAAGGGGAAGACTGCCTTTCTTCTTTAATGGATACCGTTCGTTGTGGGAGGCAAATAAATCATACGGTTTTATGAAATTGCGGAACGGCTCCTACCGGCATTATATCCCTGATCATTACACGCTCGGCTACCTGCTGACCGGTTATGGCCGGGAAAAATATGGAGAAAAGTTCTGGACCGGCGTTACCAGTGATGCTGCGGCTTTCGACGGACTTTTTTATCCTTTTCAAAAAGCGGTTAAAAAGTATTCAGGAAAAAATTACCCGGAATTCGTAAAAGAAGCGCTACAATACTACAGGGAACAATCAGATTCATCCTCCGGCGGCTCGCTGATCACAAGAGGTAATGATCAATATGTTTCTGATTATTTGCTGCCTTACTATGCAGGAGAAGATTCCCTGGTTGTATTAAAGAAAACTTACCGCCAGGTACCGGCCTGGTACCTGCTGACTTCAAAAGGCGAAAAGAAGATCCGCATTAAGGACATCTCGTTTTACGATCACTATGTTTATCGTAATAATAAGATCGTCTATACCGCTTACGAGCCGGATATAAGGTGGGGCCGGAGAGATTACAGTGTGGTTAAAGTACTGGATCCGGCTTCGGGAAAGATGAAGCAATTGACACATAAAAGCAAATATTACCAACCCGATCTCTCGGAAGACGGCAGGCAGATAGCGGCCGTTCAATTTACGCCCGATCAACAAAGCGGGTTGCATATCCTGGATGCTCATACCGGGGCTGTTTTGCACCGTGTGCCCGCTTCCAATGCACATGCGCTTATCTATACTTTTCCTAAATTTTACGACAAGGTCCATATCATCTCCTGCGTAAGGAATCCGGAGGGACAAATGAGCCTGGCTAAAGTGAATTTTCTGACCGGGGAAACGGATATCCTCTTACCGTGGACTTATGAGGTGAAAGGGTTCCCGTTGGTAAAAGGCGACACGGTATATTTTTCAGCGGGCAGGGGATCGGGGGATGATATTTTTGCACTGGATATGGAAACCCGTTCCGTTTTTCAACTGACCAACGAATCTTTAGGCGCCTATCAGCCGGCTGTCAATGGTGATGGAGAGCTGGTGTGGAGCAGTTTCACGGCAGCAGGAATGCAGCTTAAAAAGAAGCAACTGCGGTTGAAAGACTGGGAGCCGGTGGCAAAAGCAGGCGCGGGCGGGAACCCCGATTTGTATTTGCCGCAGGCGCTGCAACAAACCGGGGGGAACATTCTGAATGATATTCCCCCTGACCAAAGTCCGGTTGAACGGTATGGAAAATTTTCTCACCCGTTTAATTTTCACAGTTGGCGGCCGTTTTATGAGCAGCCGGAATGGCGTTTTACCCTATACGGACAAAACGTATTGAACACGTTTCAATCGCAATTGTATTATGCCTATAATGAAAATGAAGGAAGTCATAAAGCCGGTTTTGACGGCGTGTACGGGGCCTGGTTTCCCTGGATAACCGGCGGCGTATCTTATACGCTCAACAGGGAAGTGAGCGACACCGCCAGAACCATCAGGTGGAATGAGTTGAATACTAATATTGGCATGAGAATACCCCTGAATTTTACCAAAGGGCGATGGTACAGAAGTTTGGTTTTGGCTTCTTCATTCAACCTGGCACAGTTGAATATAACCGGGCGATATAAAGACAGTATTGCGGGATCGTTGCTCAATTATATGCAGTATTCTCTGAACTGGGGCAGCCAGACGCAAAAAGCGATCCAGCATATCTATCCGCATTTTGCACAAAGTTTTTTATTGCGGTACCGCCACCTGGCTACCCAACAAAAAGCCCAACAATTGCTGGTGTCCGGGTCTCTTTATTTTCCCGGGGTCGGGATCAATCACAGCCTTGTGCTTAGTGGCGCTTATCAATGGCGGGATACCGCTGACCGGTACCGTTTTTCCAACAATTTTCCTTTTGCACGTGGATACAACGGGATAGACGCCTCACGAATGTGGAAGGGGAGTATCAACTATCATTTCCCGCTGGTTTATCCCGATTGGGGATTTGCGCAATTGGTTTACTTTTCCAGGTTAAGAGCCAATCTCTTTTTTGATTATGCCGGTACAAAAAGCCGCCAACGCCCGGGATTTTATTCCTTCAGGAGCACCGGGGCGGAGTTGTATTTCGACACCAAATGGTGGAATCAGCAGCCTGTAAGCTTTGGCATCCGGTACAGCCGTTTGCTGGATAGTAATTTGGGCGGAGCCGGGGGCGTCAATATTTGGGAATTTATATTACCGGTGGATTTGTTAAGCAAATGAAATCTTCCTTTTTCTTTATTTTCTTATATTCGAACAGCATGAAACCTAAGTTGCTACAAATTCCTGTCATTGGAATTATCATTTCCCTGCTTTTTTTTTCCTGCGTCGGAATAAGACGGATACAATTACACCTGGAAAAAAGTTCCTGTGCCCCAAATGATAAAATTCAGTATTCCGTTGAGGATATCCCCAATCCGTTTTTCAGCGCCGGCACAGATACTGCTTTGACCACGCGTTTTTCTTTTGCCAGTTTAAATGTAGCGCATGCTATTGGCATAATGGACTTGCTACAGGAATATGTTGAGTACCTGCAGAACCACCGGCAGACGAATAGCATTGAAAACAGATTGCGTATGCTTGAACTGGCGCACCAGATCACCCAGCGTATAGATCTGGCCTCTCTTGAAGTTTCATCGGTTACTTCTGAACTGGATTGTGAGGAAGAAAAAATTTCTCAGGTGGCCGATTATCTAAAAGCAATAGAAATAAAAAGGGAGTCGGGGCTGACCGTTGCAGCTATCGTTGCAGGCGCTTCTTCCGCTATATTAACCGGCGTTTTATTAAGCAATGGCAACTCAGGTGATGATACCGAGTATATCGGTATTACCTCCGGGATTACGGAAGCCACTTTGGGGTTACTGATTCTTTTGAATAATCCAAAGATCAATTTTGATCATCCCGGAAATGTATTGCGGGAAATCTGGGAGGGCCGGAAAACTTCCGAAACCTTCCCTCCGTTTATATGGTATTACCTGAATTACCGGGATCCGGTAAATCCCGACAGCAGATCATTAAGGAGCCAGATCATAGATCGCTGGATGAGCTTTAAACAGATTAAAAAAGCAGGATCAAAGAAAAAACAGCAACTGTTGGAATTATATTTCACCGATGGCGGACGATACAGCACAGAGCAGTTGTACAACCGGGCCAATATGTATGATCAGTTAGAGTCCTATATAAAATTGATCAAGCAGGATTTGACGGTTTTGGCTGTGGAATTTCAAAGCCTTAAATAGAAAAATGAGTTTTTCGGGTTATCGTGGTCATCCGGTTACAGCAAGGGGATAACGATGGCATCAGGCTGAGTTTATAGACACCCCGGTTTTTTTCTTCAGTCGCTGGATCAACAATGTAGTCCCTACGCCTGCAACAAATGGAAAAGTCAATACCCCGCCGAAGGCATTCAGCCATTCGGATTTTACTAAGGCGATGTGGAGAAACATAGTGATTAAAACTGCGACCAGTCCCCAAAAAGCAGATCTCTTTTGACTATCTGCAAAAGCAATAGCTGATAAAACGGCGTTGAATCCAAAGAGCCCGGAGGTTATACTTTCCGGCGACAGATTTGCCAGACAGGCAATGAATGCCCCGAGAAAGGCCGCCGTTAATCCGTATAAAGCTGCTATTGGATTGTGAAGGAGCACGCCCGCAAAAAAGAGTAATCCCGAAAGCGTTTTTGGTTGAAAAATCACCTGACCGAATCCGCGCAATCCTAAATAGAGCTGATCGTAAGCGCCTTCAGTTTTCAGGTAAAACAGATCGGAGGGCGTGGCCGAAGTATCTAATAAGAAGATGAGCAGCCACGCTACCACAACAAACGGAAACGTGTAAGCAGGAATATCTTTTTTGATAAAATAGTTTTGCAGGATGCTTGCCAAAACACTTCCTGCGATAATTGAAACCCAAATGATCAAACCGGTTTGAAAAAAGAAAGCGATACCGGCTCCCACCAATGCCGGGCTGAATCCGTACAGACCGGCGGCAATTCTTTTGTGATCAAACTTCAACAGAATGGCGGTTAATGTACCAACAGCGGTGGCAAGTATTGTTGCCAGTCCACACTGCCAGCTTCCGGCAAAGATCCCGGCCAGGAACAGCAATCCTGTCCACCGGTTTTCCTGAAGCATTATTTGTGACACCCCTTTTAGTACATAGCTGGTAAACGGTATTTTTTCAAAGAACATAAGTTTACCTGATATTTTTAAACAGGTTACCCAACACGGATAACGCGTTCTCCACAACTGCGTTATTACTGATCGGGATTTTAAGATAGGAGCGGCCCGTTTTTTCATCGGTCTCCGTCAATTGTCGCGTTAGTTGTTTTACCCCGTCCGGTGAATTTAGAACCGTCAGGAAGTTCTCAAAAAAAGATGCACCCTGCTGAATGATCTCTTCTGTGCTTTGGGTGGATTGCGCAGCCGCGGGTTCTGAAAAAAGATCGGGTTGTTCAACGATCACCTCTTTTTCGGCAGCGGTATTTTTGGGGTTGTCCGGCTCCGGTACTTCCAGTTGTTTTTCTTCCTCCATATCATAACCGTTCACCGTGGCAGGTTCCTGTCCCGGTACTTGTTCAACGGTAACAACGGTTTCAACGGATTCCATGAACTTGTTGAATTTGCTGTCGCCCATGAAAATATTATTGTCACCGCCGTCTAATATACCGTCCGCAATTCCTTTTTTGAATTTTAATACCGACAGCATGCGTTCCTCAATGGTATCTTTTGCCACGAGATTAATGATGTTCACATTTTTTTTCTGTCCCAGCCTGTAAATTCTGCCGATCCTTTGTTCCAGCACCGCAGGGTTCCAGGGAATATCGAGATTGATCAAATGGGCTGCTGCCTGCAAATTCAGCCCCACTCCGCCGGCGTCTGTCGAAAGAAAGACCCGGCATTCGGGATCGTTATTAAAGGAAGTGAACAATTCTTTCCGGTCTTTGGCCGGGATGCCCCCATGCAAATACCTGAACCCGATGTGCTTCTCTTTTAATATGGGGACAACCAGTCTCGTCATTCGCTCCCATTGACTGAATATCACCAGCTTCTCACCTTCAATGGACATAATTTCCTCCAGGATATTATTCAATTCCTCCAACTTGGTCTGGAAGTTGGTGGTTTGATTAATAATAAAGGTGGAGTCGCAGATCATTCGCATCATGTTCAGATTGTTCAGCAACCGCTGACGATCTTCTTCGGGAAGGAAACCCATCCGTCTCCACTTTTTTACCAGGCGTGCAACGATATCCGCGAACTCCTTATGCATTTGCATTTGTTCTTCGGTAATGGGAATGATCAGGTTTTTATCCATTCTTGCCGGCAGCTGCTTCAGCACTTCTTTCTTTGTTCGCCTGAGCATCACCGGCGTTAACAGGTTACCGATTGCGTTGAGGTCTTTATATCCCGTAACTTTTCCTGTGGCATTGTCCTTTTCCTGGTGTTTCTGCAAAAAATTATGAAGAGACCCCAGCATGAAAGGATTTACGATCTGCATCAGGGAATACAGTTCTTCAATATTGTTCTCCACCGGCGTACCCGTTAATACAAAAGCATAATTGGTTTTTATACGTTTGATTTTGGCAGAGATCTTCGAGCGCCAGTTTTTTATGCGTTGGGCTTCATCAAGTATTAAAATATCCGCATGCAGTTCGTTCAGGTGCTGGTAATCGTTTCCTGCCACATTATAGCTTACGATCAGGTAGTCGGTTTCCTCTGCATCGTATTGTTTCATCCGGTTAAGGAGGTTTCCCTCGATCACGCATACCCTGGTATTGCCGGTAAATTTCTCAATCTCGCTTTTCCATTGGTACTTGAGGGAAGTAGGGCAAACGATAATGGTTTTTCCGGAATGAAAATGGCGGCGCAATGCCTCTGCCGCCACAATGGATTGCAATGTTTTTCCCAGTCCCATATCGTCGGCCAGGATGCATCTGCCGGCCCTTATGGCAAACAAAATCCCCGTTTCCTGGTAAGGAAATAGGGTGGCTTTGTGTAGGCCTTTCAATAATTTTACGCCCAATTTGCCGGACACCGATTGACGGTGACGGGCGCTCCTTTGCTGCAGTACAAACTCAAGCGCATCATCGTAACATCTGAATTCTGTATCTAAGGACTTTGCTTTGGCAAGCAGCCGGTCAAATTCTTTGAAGCCGGTCTCAGTCAGTTCGCCTGCGGAATTAAAATATTCCCTTGCCAGTTTTTTAAAAGCCGCTGTTTTTTCTGTCCCTATCCTGATCTTTACGGTTCGTTTCCCGATATAATTCAGGTACACCGAAGTATAGCCGGGATTGTACGGGACGGACAGCGCCTTTCTGCCGGCAGGTTTTGCTTTGATCTTCAGCAGCACCGATTCTATATGTTTACAGGTGCCCAACTGGTTGGTTTTGAAGTCGGGACAACTGCAAAAATTCAAACTGTTGTCTTCGCTTCGCAGCGCCACTTTATAGGTGAGGTTGGAATGCTGGCTTTTTACATCGTAATCTCCATAAACAGAACCCTTTTGGGCAGGGGTGACGGTAAATTTTTCTTCTGCAGCAATTTGTTTTCGCAACGCCAGTTGCCATTCAAAATCCGTAAGATGATCCGGTTTGCGGGTATGGGATATTCTGGATGGAGCTTTTTTTTGCTTCTTTTTGGTTTGTTTTGCAGTTTTCATATCCGTTTAGACATTCTGATATAAAAAGCCATAAAGATAGGAGAACTGAAGTTGATTTATCCTCTAAATTTCCAGCGGTTCTACGTAAGTTTTTTCGTGGAAGAAAGATGAGACAGCGCTTTTACCTCATTGTACGATGGTGAAGCGGATAGAAGGCGCCATGATTTTTGTGCCGTTCTTCAGTTGCACGATGATGTCATCGAGGATCATCTGGTCGCCTTTCGAAATATTTTCTTTGATACTCTGCCGCCAGGTTTCCGGCATTACCGGGGTTTGGATAAATTCATTCACCCGCATATCATCCGTGGTTTTCTTCTCGCCGGTTTCAGGATCTTCGAACCGGCTTTTGAATTTATAAATGCAGCGAAAACGCAGAATGGTATAGGTATTTCCTTTTTCGTCCCGGGCCACCAGGGAAGAATCAATTATACGGGACAGGATACCGGAGGTGGTTTCTCCTCCTTTGAATCCTGCCAGCGATACCGATAATTTTGGCAAATCATTGTTTTGCGCGTATCCGGTGAAGGAGAAAAAGAAAAGTGAAAACGTTAAGAACCACTTCATTGTCAATACTTTTACAGGATTGGGTTTAAACTGTTAAACGTCTGTAAGTTAGGATTTATTATCCATCCCGCTGTGTAGCAATTGTTTCAGTTCCTCCTCCCCAAAGCCGGTCAGGCTGGTAAGTTTTAAATCCGCCGCATTCCATTCCAATTTATTTTGTAAAACCTTATCGGGCACTACCACGCACTTCATCCGGGCGGCTTTGGCTGCGATCATCCCGTTAAATGAATCTTCAAAACAGATGCATTTTGCGGGAATTGAACTGAGTTCTGTTGCACACGCCAGGTACACTTCGGGGTGCGGTTTGCCATAGTTCAGAAACTGGGCGGAAGTGAGGGCTTGGAAATAGTTTCGGATATTTAATTTTTCGATTACCACCTCTATTACCTCCATGGGGGACGAGGAGGCCAACCCTATTTTAAATGTATGGTCACGGAACAAATTCAAAACTTCTTTCACTCCGGGCATAGCAACACCCCGATCGCCTATTTTTTCAACTGCTTTTTGTATGGTCAATTCAACAGCAGGTCTGATTTGTTCCAGGCCGATCTTGAAATAGTGAAACCAGTGGTTGATCCATTCTTCGGTACGTAGTCCCCTGGTATCGTGAAATTGTTCCATAGTCAGCCGGATATTATATTCCTGCAACACTTCCGTTGCCGCCTCTTCCCATAAAGGTTCCGAGTCTATCAGTAATCCATCCATATCAAAAATTGCCGTGTTCGTTTGCATGCCGCAAAGATAAAGGAATCGGTTATCAGCTTTTGAGAAGACGTGTGCAGGATTTTCGCTCCAACGGTTCCCTTTTAAATAAAATATTTCAAAAAGTCTATATTGCGGCGTAAAGGGAGGTTTGCCGATGGAATCATTTTTTGAAAGATTACGTTATGTAAAACTGGTGCGGAAGATGGTATATATTATTATCGGATCCCTGTCTTATCCACGACTCGCTATCCTGAACCGGCTTAAAATTTCCGGAACGGAACATATCAAAAACCTGCCCGGGAAAAATGTGTTGTTTGTAAGTAATCATCAGACTTATTTTATGGATGTGATTGCCTTCCTCCATATTTTTTGCGCTGTTAAGTGGAGGAAAGAAAATAAGTTGGGGGTGCCTTATTACCTGCTGAATCCCTTCACGAATGTGTATTTTGTTTCGGCGGAAGATACCATGAAGAAAAATTTCATGACCCGGCTGATGGCGCTGGCAGGTTCCCTAACGGTGAAGCGTACCTGGGTGGAAACAGACAGGGCTGTACGAAAAGGGCTGAGCGCTGCCGACAGTAATAAAATTCTCCGGGCGCTGGGGAATAGCTGGGTAATCACTTTTCCGCAGGGTACCACTACGCCGTTTGCCCCGGGCCGGAAAGGAACGGCATTTTTGATCAAACAAAGCCGGTGTATCGTGGTGCCGGTGGTGATAGACGGGTTTAATAAAGCGTTTCACAAAAGGGGGCTCCGGCTGTTGCAGAAAAACGTAGATCTCAGCGTAACCTTTAAGCGGCCGCTGCAGATGGATTTTGAAGACAGCCTGGAGGAGATACTGGCCCGGGTAATGGATGCTATTGAGCAAAGTGAGGATTTTAAAAACAAAACCGCCTGACTTATTTTTCAGTGAAAAAAGCTTTCAGTTCCTCGGCATCGTTAGGAGCCATTTTTCCCCCGAGGATCAGCCTCAATTGTCTTCTGCGCAGCGCCCCGTCGTATAACCTGCGTTCGTCTTCTGTTTCAACGATCAGTTGCGGTACCGGTGAGGGTTTCCCTTCTGCATTCAGCGCAACAAAGGTGTAATAGGCTTCGTTGCTTTTGTATTTATGCTGACGTTTCAGATCTTCTCCCCATACCCTCAGGTGTACTTCCATGGAAGTGGTGAAAGCCCGGCTTACCTTGGCTTCAATATATACCATGTTGCCCAGTAAAATAGGGGCTTCAAAAGAAATGTTGTCCACCGAGGCGGTAACTACCGGAGCATTAGCGTGCTTCTGTGCCGACAGGGCTGCCGCGATATCCATCCAGTACATCAGTCGTCCTCCCATCAGGTTGCCATATACGTTGGTATCGTTGGGCAGCACCAGTTCTGTCATTTTTATGATGGATTCCCCGGCATGTTTTGAAGCTGTTTTCATCTAAAATGATTTGCTCAAAGATAAGAACTGTGGGCAAGAGCAGCGGGTGGGTCACAAATTTTTGCTTCATCTGTTACATTCCGGGTAGAAGTGAACCGGAAAGGAGCCGACTGTTGCACCCGGTATCGTTGTACGTCAATCGGCGCTTAGTGGTGGCGGGCACATGAAAAGACCTGATTGGCATTAACGGAAATTATTATTAGTCTTTCCGTTGTCGCATTCAATCTATCTAAGCATTCGCAATAAGCGTAAACACGATCAACGAAACGATAATGATCACTCTTATTAAAACGATATGAGATTGAAGGCTCTTTTTCACCGGTAAAAAAGAAATGACGGTTAAAAGAAAACCGGACACCGCATAATACCCGAAGAATTTCTGCCGGCACCCAGTCTTATTCCCACTTTAATGGAAGCGGAATAGTAGCTGTCGTAATTAGTGGCAGTTCCTCTTTTATTCCCTGCGTTGTAATAGGGGATCCTTACCCCTGGACTTACCTGTTGGGCTTTGTTGTGCATTTGTTTCGCAATCGCCGCCGTTTGGGATCCTGATCCGAAAAAGCTGTCGAAATCGCTGTCGTCTATAAAGGTGTCCCCGATATCATCAATATAATCTGTAAAAGTTTTCCGGTTTACGATCTCAAAAGCCGCGCTGATCCGGTCTGAAAAATAATACCGGACACCTACGCCGTAGGGGATATTGATCTGTGTAAGACTGTATTCTTTTTTATCGGGATATTGGGGCATTCCCTGGCCTTCCGTTCGCAATGGTTTTAAATCCACCAGTCTTTTAGAGCCATCCGGCGCCGTATATACGCCTTGTGGATTGAAATGAAAAACACCTACACCAATGACCCCGTAGGGACGAAACTTGTGAAACAGATCTTTGTCATCGCCTTCAAGCAATACCAGGGGATATATTTCACCGGTGAGGGTAAGTTCCTTTATGGGCGTGCGTACAGACAGGTTCCTGTTTTTGCGGGCAACTTCAGCGCCTCCTTTAACTGCAATGATACTGTCAGCTCCTTCAAGTACCGTAATATTGGCAGACAGCGTTATGCCGAGAAATTCACTTGGACGAACGGTCAGATAGACTCCTTTTTGCAGCTTGGTCATCTGGATATTATTATCTTTCAGGAAGGTCTTTCCGGTTCCGAAATGGCCGCCTAAATCTCCGAGCAGGTTGGAAGGACCCACATTAACTCCTATTTCATATACAGGCTTATCGAAAAAAATATATTGCCCGTAAGATTGCATTGAAAAGAAGGAAACGACTGCCGCAAAGCAGGTCCGTAAAACGAGGTTAGGTAGTTTTTTTATCATGAGAGCGGATTTATGCTTTCAAAAAATATTGAACCGACCTAATTAACGGGCTGTGCAGAAAAATAGTATTGCAGAAAAATGGGTGCGGATGGCTGAACCAGGCAGACGGAATTATTTTAAAGGACGCTTCCCATTCAAAGGAGAATCATTTTAATATGTTGGATTCTGTCTTCCAGGTAAATGTCGCTTACTTGCGTGAACCCAAGCGTTTCGTAGAATTTTTTGAGATATAACTGTGCGCCGATCTTAATAGGAGATCGTCCAAATAATTGATATACAGCGTCAATACTGCGTTTCATGAGCTCCTTTCCGATGCCGTTTCCCCTCACCGATCGTTTGTTTACAACTCTTCCGATAGCGGCTTCCGGGTATATTATTCCGGGCGCAAAAAGGCGGGAATAAGCAATGAGTTCAGCGCCATTCCATGCACATAAGTGCCACGCTTTCTGATCGTTATCATCCGTGTCAAAGAAATGACATTGTTGCTCTACAATAAACACTTCAATACGCAACTGAAGGATACTGTATAATTCCCGGATATTTAGTTCATCAAATTGTTGAATGGTCCATTGCAGTTGCATAGGAATTTATCAAATGGTAATCAGGAAAATGGTTAGGAAACCGGTGCTAAGTTAATTCTAATAATGGGCAACTTGCATAAAAACGCCGGGGGATGATACAGAAGTCCGGAGAAGCTTCACAGGTAAAAATCTGAAACCTGTGAGCCACTTTAGCGTTAACATGATACCATATCGAAAATCCGGACTAAAAAACTATAAACTCCAAACCATAAACTATAAACTTCCAACTCCTCGCTTCCTAAGATTTCTTCATCCGGTATTTCTTGTTCACCTTAGGGTTATTGAAGTACCGGTCGAGCTCTTCCGGCGAGTCCCCGATTTCAATGATAGGCACTTCAATAAGCTGCACCTGTATTTGTTGTAATTCGTCTTTGAGTTTTTGTATCTTGGTTAAGATCTGCGGATCCTTGTCTCCCACCAGTTGATTGTTTTGAAGCAGGTATTCCAGGCGTTTGATACTGTTGCGTACGAGCGTAGCGGAATTTTGTTCGGCCGTTTTCGGAGGAGCCACCGACTCTCTTACCGGCACCATTGCCACGCCCACGCTCGGTAATATTTTCCCGGCAGTTTTTTGCCCGTCGGTCGGGAGGGAGGAAAATACAGTACCGCCGAGGGAGGAAGCTGCGGAGGTAAGGTCAAAAGTAGTTCGGGTGCCCTTGGTGCGTTTTACTCCTTTGTCCAGTTCCATGAAAGTGGCTTTTAACCGGTTGGAATATAGCTGAACATTTTTTTTCACTTCTTCAAACTCAAGTACTTTTTGCGGATAGTTGATGTTTTCCCGCACGATGATCCGAACCGTGGCTGTATCACTGATATTGAATTTATTAACGCCAATAAAATTAATGATAACGGTTCGTTGTTTGTCGGTGTCTGTTGATTTTACAAAGCCGAAGGGAGGTGTCCATCTGAAGTCGTCGCCACACTTGGTGATCGTGCTGAGGGTTTTAAGCGGGTAATTGCTGGTCATTGAAATGTTTTCAATGGGAAAGTTGCCGTCTTCACACTGGAGTTTAAAATTAATACTGTCCCCCTCATCTATGTATAACACGTTATTAACGGTGGGTTTTACTTTTGACGGAATGATCTCTGTACTGAAAAAGAGAATCGTAAATGAAGTGTCTATTTTGTCTTTGGGATCATCCAGGTTTTGCACGCCTAAATCCACTTTGTATTCTACATCGTACTTAAGCCGCCCGGAAAGAAAAAAAGCCTTATCCGCCTTAAAAGTCAGCAACCCGGTGTTTCGTTCTATTTTAAGTCCCACCACGGGTTTGTTCAGAAACCAGAAATAATGCGACTGATCTTTATTGATATCGAATTTGTATTGCAGGGTAGAGTCAACATGCAATGTGAAATAGGGATTAAGATTCCGGATCCTCAATGCAGAATCCTCCACTGGTATGGGACTAAGCACTGAGTCCAGTTTCGTGGTATCTGTAACCTGCGGGATACCCATTGTATCCCTTTCCAATGTATCCGTAACCTGCGTCGTTTTCAGCGTATCCTTAACTTGTGAAAAAGCCGGCAGGGTGCATGTTAAAGACAGAACCAAAATGAACAAAAACTTATAATCGGTCAATTTGCTGATTTTTGGCGGGTTAAAAATTAAGTGGCAAATTTAGAACTTTATTTCTTACTTCCTCCAATTGCTAAACGGGTTATTGCAATGTATTATGATAAATGCGGAGTTGAATGTTAATGTTTTTAAAAAAAGAGGCTGTCTCAAAAAATGTCATCATTTAATTGCGCGATTAAGACTCAGAGATTCACAAAACCGGCACTTCGTAAAATCCGGTATCCTGATGTCTTAATGGCGAAAGACTTTTTTGAAACAACCTCTTACCAAAACCAACTGCAATGCACGCTCAATCAGGTGTTGAACAACGACTTATTGAATTTCAATCTGCTTGCTGTTGGGCTGTGCTTCTGCTTTTTTAGGCAAATACACTTTTAAAATGCCAGCTTCATACTTCCCCCGGATGTTCTCCGCGTCAACTTTGTCGCCCAGGGTGAAACTCCGTTTGAAATCGTTGTACTTAAACTCCCGGCGAACGGTTTTGTAGTCTTCGCTTTCTGTTTCTTCTTTCTTTTCGTAGGAAACGGTCAGCAGCCCGTTTTCAACCTGGAGCTTAATGTCTTCCTTTTTCAATCCCGGGGCATTCAGTTCCAGGTGAAACGCGTCGCTGGTTTCATGGATGTTTACCGGCACGTTGCGGTGAACCGGGGCGTTATCATCCCGGCCAAAATTGGCCCATTCATTGAACCAGTCATCGAGAATGCTTCCGTAAACTCTTTTCATCGGAGTGTTGCTTGTTTTTACGAGTGTCATGGTAAATTATTTTTTCAGTTATCAAATTTGTTTGCACATCCAGGTATAATCAAACCATGTTCCAGTGGAAAAATCAATGTATTTATTGCAGAACTTTGATTAAAACATGGCCTTTTAAGGACATAGTGTCTTTTTTTGTGTAAAATCAATGACATTTAGTCATATTGCAAGAGCGGAGGGTTTTGTATCCCATGAAACGTATATGAAGTGATATTTGCACCAGGGTACTGAAAACGGGAAGTTTCGTAAAGTGCAGATATTGAGGATTGCCGGGATTATTGAAGGTTGACATCTATCAACCCTGTGCACTCAATCGTTTTCATCTCCAGGTTGCTTTGAACGGCAAGCTCAATGATGCGGATCACATTATAACCCTGTTCCGGTTTTACTTTTAACGGCTGTTGGTGTACGATCGTTTGATACAAGTCTTCATAATAATCAGCGTAGCTTCCTTTAAGAGAAGGATATTTTTCCCTGATGATAGTACCGTTGGTTGCTGTGTGGAGGAGACCAAAAGAAGACGCCGGTTCCTGTCCCCAGTCTTTTCCAACAGGCGGTTCCCCGGCCTTCAGCCTGGCTTCCTGGGGATCGTCTCCATATTTGATGAACGATCCCGATGTACCTTGTATCATGTATCGTGGTCCTGATTCTCTTACCAGCATTCCGGCGTGCAGGATAACTTTTGTATAAGCATAATTCAGCCACAGGTTGAAATAATCATCTGCCCGGGCATGGGGGCGCTGACACCGGATGTCCGCGGTAATGGAAAGCGGTAAGCCAAACAGGCACAGCGCCTGGTCAATAAGATGAGCACCAATATCGTACAGGATGCCGCTTCCGGGCAGGGGCGCTTCCCGCCAGGCGTTGGGACGGGCCTCCGGCCGGTAACGATCGAAATGCGCTTCAAATTCGTGGATGTCTCCCAATAGTTTTTTATCGAGGATTTCCCGGATGGTACGGAAGTCGCTTACATACCGGCGGTTTTGATACACACTTAAGATTTTTCCCGAACGCCGGGCAAGTTGGATCAGTTGCCCCGCTTCTTCAGTGGTGTTGGTAAATGGTTTTTCCACTACCACGTGTTTGCCTGCTTCCAACGCCTGCCTGGCAAAAGGATAATGGGTATCATTGGAGGAAGTGATGATGATCAATTCAAGGTCCGGATCCGCCGCCAGGCTGTCCATATCCCTCGCTATTACTACGGAAGGATATTGGGCGGCGGCTTCATCGCCCCTTCTCTGCAGGACGCTTCTTAATTCGTATTTATCAGATAGTAATTTGATAAAGGGCAAATGAAATACCCTGGCAGAAACGCCAAAACCGGCTACCCCGACTTTGATTTTTGAGTGAGACATAGAGAAGGGTTTATGTTTTTTCTTTTACATAACGGAGTGCAATCTCCAGTTGCTGTTCCTGGGTGAGGTTGGAATTGTCGAGCACTACAGCGTCCTCCGCTTTTCTCAAAGGGCTGATCTCCCGGTGTGAATCAATATAATCTCTCATCTCCAGGTTGTTTTTCACCTCTTCTATGGTAATATTTGGGTTTTGGGCATACAATTCCTTAAACCGGCGTTCTACCCTCACTGCATTATCGGCTGTCATAAAAATTTTCAGCTCCGCATCCGGAAAAACCACCGTTCCGATATCTCTTCCATCCATTACGATCCCTTTTCGTGCACCCATCTTCCTTTGCTGCTCCACCGCAAATATTCTGACTGCTTTTATAGCGGCAATTTCACTCACTTTTTCGGCTATGATCAGATCCCGTATCACATATTCCACATTTTCTCCGTTAAGATAAATTTCTGCCACCCCTGTATTTTCATTGGCGCTGAAATCCAGTTCAATATTTTTCAAGGCTTCGTAAACCTGGTTTTCGTCCGTCCAGTCAATTATATTGCGCAAAAAGTACAGCGTGATGGCCCGGTACATAGCTCCGCTGTCAATATAAGTGTATTGCAAAGCTTTAGCCATTTGCCTGGCCAGGGTACTTTTTCCGCAGGAAGACCAACCGTCTATTGCAATGATGATTTTTTTCACCGGCATCGTTTTTTGTTGTTGGATGCCTGCCTCATCCGGCAGACAGAAACTGTTTTTATATACATTCCCGGGTATCAAAAAAATGAAAGAGAGATTTCCCTGATAAACCGGTGCAAATTATGCATAGTATTCTAAAAAAGAAGAACGGAAAATTTTAATAGCTTTGCGCCATTCATTTTTTCATTTTTAAAACATTATTATGGATACCTGGTTGCCTTCGTTAATTACCGATACGCCACAACAGGGCTTTGAATTAGCCATTACTTTATCGCGCAGAGGCGTTAAATACACGCAAACCGATACCGATGTGTTGCATAAACTGAGACCTGAATATGCGAATAATGCAGACAGCCTTACGGCCGCTTCCCAGGTGATCGCTATTAATTTTCAGACAGTGGCTGCTGCAAATAATTACTGGAGGGATAAGAAATAAACCCCTCATACCCGGCTGTATCTTGCGTCACCGGCATGGTATGAGATATTTACATGGTTAAAAGTAAAATATTTAAAAAAGGGATCCCCATAGCGGTATCGCTGACTCCTGCCATTGAGGCGGATATAGATCAACCCCGGGTGGTGGAAGATAAAAGGCGGTTATTGACCATCTCCGCCCTTGCGGTACTGGTGGCTGCGAGCATCAGTATTATTGCCAAATTTCTGCTTCAACTGATTGATCTCATTACGAATCTTTCTTTTTATGGGAATCTTTCGGTGGCGCACGCTACTCCGGTTGATAACAGCCTGGGATGGATGGTCATTCTGGTTCCTGCTGCCGGAGGTTTGATCGTAGGGTTGATGGCTTTTTATGGTTCCCGGGCCATCCGCGGGCATGGTATTCCGGAAGCCATGGAGCAGATATTGACCAATCAAAGCAAGATAAAGCCCAGGATCACTTATTTAAAACCCATATCATCTGCCATATCCATCGGCACCGGAGGTCCCTTTGGCGCTGAAGGCCCTATCATCGCAACGGGAGGAGCCTTGGGTTCCACGTTGGGGCAATTGATGAAAATAACACACCACGAAAGGAAGATTTTATTAACGGCCGGCGCCACCGCGGGCATGTCGGCCATTTTCGGCAGCCCTATTGCCGCCATTTTCCTGGCAGTGGAGTTGCTGTTGTTTGAATTTTCTCCCCGCTCCATCATCCCGGTAGCCCTGGCCTGTATTACGGGCGCGGCGGGTCACCACCTGTTATTTGGTTCTGAGCCGGTGTTTGCCATTCATCGCCAGATCGCTATTCCATCCAATACCTCGCTGGCTGTTTACAGCGTAATAGGAATTATTATCGGGCTGTTATCTGTGCTGGTTACCAAAATTGTATATCTGATAGAAGACTCCTTTGAAAAATTACCCATACACTGGATGTGGTGGCCGGCAATAGGCGGACTGGTTGTGGGCATTGTCGGGTATTTTTCCCCTCATACGCTCGGGGTGGGTTACGATAATATCACCAACATCCTCACCGGCGATCTCCCCATCCGGTTTGTGTTGTCGCTGTGTGTGCTCAAATTTCTGTCGTGGGCCGTGGCGCTGGGTAGCGGTACTTCGGGAGGAACCCTTGCACCGTTGCTCACTATTGGCGGAGCAGCCGGGATACTGCTGGGCTATGTTACGACCGTGTTTTTTCCGCAGAGCGGCATTGTCCTGTCCCTTGCGGCGTTGGTGGGTATGTCGGCCATGTTTGCCGGCGCTTCCCGGGCATTGCTCACGTCTATCGTATTTGCATTGGAAACCACCGGTCAGTTCAATGCGTTGCTGCCTTTGTTGGCCGCCTGTGCCGCATCCTACCTGGTTTCTTTTTTTATCATGGAGCATACCATCATGACGGAAAAAATTGCCCGAAGGGGTGTCAAAACCCCGGATTCGTATGAGCCCGATATTTTGGAAAAGATATCGGTGGAGCAGGTAATCCAGGAAAACGGCGTGGTGCTCAGTGAAGACAATACCGTGCAGGAGATTAAAGAATGGCTTGAAAAGGAGCCGGAATACAGTAATAATTATTATATCATTTCGGATAATGTGGGCGAATATAAAGGCATTCTGAGCGCTTCCACTATTTTCAGTAATCTTCAAAACGGCAACAGTAGGGTGGGAGACCTAATCCGGCGCAGGAATATTTCGGTCGGCGCCGGAAGCAGTTTACGCGCTGCCGTTGAGCTGATGGCAAAAGAAAACACGGATGTGCTCCCGGTAGTATCCGGGGAGAATAAGAATGCGATTGTTGGTATTTTGTCTTATAGGGAAATCATCGCCTCATATAAGAAAAATATGGACGACTATGTGAAGAAACACCCGGACATATCATTGAAAAGAAGAGGGTTGAAAATAATATTGCGCGGACAGAAGCTGGTTGCTTCTATGCGGGCCAAAGAAAAATTTACAAAATAAGCGGAGGCTATGGTTTATTTACTGAGGCCGGTTGGATATTAAATTCGCCACTAATGCACGAATAAATTAAGATACATTTGTGCATTAGTGGCGATCTTCTTTTAAGGAATAACTTCCCGTTAGGTTATAAAAAACGGACGGTCTAAACTTCTGATTTTTCTTTCCTGCTTTCTTCTTTCAGAATAAATTTCAGGGAACCTTTTTCTTTATCCAGGTCGGCTATCAGCAAATCCCCTGCCTTTATACTGGTATTGAGGATTTCTTCCGCCAACGGATCTTCCAGGTATTTTTGAATGGCCCTGTGTAATGGTCTTGCTCCAAACTGCTGATCATATCCTTTTTCTGCCAGGAAGCTTTTGGCGTCTTCTGTGAGTTCAAGCGAGAACCCGAGAGCGCTTAACCGCTTCATTACATCCTTCATCAGGATGTCTATGATCTGGAAGATGTTTTCGCGGGTCAGCGAGTTGAAGATCATCACATCGTCAATCCTGTTCAGAAATTCGGGGCTGAACGTACGTTTCAGCGCCTTTTCGATAACGGCCTTGTTGTTTTCATCCGTACTCATCTGCCGGGCTGCCGTTGCAAAACCAACGCCTTCGCCGAAATCCTTCAGCTGACGAACACCTATATTGGAAGTCATAATGATCAGCGTGTTCTTGAAATCCACTTTTCTGCCTAACCCGTCTGTGAGTTGCCCGTCGTCCAGTACCTGCAACAGGATATTATAAATATCGGGGTGAGCTTTTTCAATTTCATCCAGCAAAACCACGGAATAAGGTTTGCGACGTACTCTTTCCGTGAGCTGTCCGCCTTCTTCATACCCTACATAACCAGGAGGCGCGCCAATCAAACGGCTTACCGTAAACTTCTCCATGTATTCACTCATATCAATGCGGATCAGCGCATCGTCTGAGTCGAACATATACCTTGCCAGGGCCCTTGCCAGTTCCGTCTTTCCAACGCCGGTAGGTCCCAGGAAGATAAACGTGCCTATAGGCTTCTTGGGATCTTTCAGCCCCACCCGGTTGCGCTGGATGGCTTTTACAATTTTATCAATGGCTTCATTCTGCCCGATCACTGCGCCTGCAAGATCTTCGGCCATGCGACGCAACTTAACGGTTTCCGCCTGTACCATTCTTTTTACCGGAATGCCGGTCATCATGCTCACCACTTCAGCAATGGCTTCTTCATCAATGGGATAGCGTTTGTGCTTGCTTTCTTCCTCCCATTGAACTTTTGCTTTTTCTAATTCTTCCTGCAATTTCTTTTCCGTATCCCGCAGGGAGGCGGCTTCTTCAAAACGCTGGCTTTTTACCACCTTGTTTTTTTCCTGCTTAATGTCTTCTATCTTCTTTTCCAGATCTACGATTTCCTTTGGAACATTAATATTTTTCAGGTGCACCCTTGCCCCCACTTCATCCATCACATCAATAGCTTTGTCAGGCAGCAGCCTGTCGGTAACGTAGCGGTCGCTCAGTTTAACGCAGGCGTCAATTGCCTCCCGGGCATAAGTTACATTATGAAAATCTTCGTATTTGGATTTGATATTATCTAAAATCTGGATGGTTTCATCCACACTCGGCGGATCAATCAATACTTTTTGAAACCGCCGGTCCAGGGCGCCGTCTTTTTCTATATACATCCGGTATTCATCCAATGTGGATGCGCCGATGCATTGCAGTTCACCGCGTGCCAAAGCCGGCTTGAAAATGTTGGAGGCATCTAAGGAACCGCTGGCCCCGCCTGCGCCGACAATGGTGTGAATTTCGTCAATGAAGAGGATCACGTCCCTGTTTTTTTCCAACTCGTTCATAATGGCTTTCATCCGCTCTTCAAACTGTCCGCGGTATTTAGTGCCGGCCACCAATGCTGCCAGATCAAGAGAAACGACCCTTTTGTCGAAAAGCACCCGTGATACTTTCCTTTGCACGATTCGCAATGCCAGCCCCTCAACGATAGCCGTTTTTCCAACCCCCGGTTCTCCTATAAGAATAGGATTGTTTTTCTTACGGCGGGATAAGATCTGCGATACCCTTTCAATCTCTTCTTCCCGTCCTACGATCGGATCCAGGGTACCCATCTCGGCCAGCCGGGTGATATCCCGCCCGAAATTGTCCAGAACCGGGGTTTTGCTTTTTGCGTTGCCGGAATGGGTTTTTGATTTTTGCTGATAACTCTTCTTTTCGTCATCAAAATCATCGTCCGCATCGTCGGTATATTCGCTGCGGATATCATTGCTTTTAACCATTCCCAATTCATTTCTGAAAAGATCATAGTCCACGTCAAACTGGTTCAGGATCTGCGTGGCGATGTTTTCTTTGTTCTTCAGGATCGAAAGCATCAGGTGTTCCGTTTCAACGGTAGGACTTTTCAGCGCTTTGGCTTCCAATACCGTCACCCGTATTACTTTTTCCGCCTGTTTGGTCAACGGCAGGCTGTTGATATTGGCGATATTTTTACCTGTTTTATCTTTAATTGCCAACTCCACTTCTTTACGGAGCTCGTAGAGGTCAACGTTCAGATTCTTCAGTATCTTCACCGCCATATTTTCTCCTTCCCTGATCAGACCCAGTAACAGGTGTTCTGTTCCTATAAAATCATTTCCCAGCCTCAGCGCTTCCTCCCTGCTGAACGAAATGATTTCTTTTACCTGGGTAGAAAAATTATTATCCATCTAATTTTTTTTAATAGTGAGCGATACAATAATAACTAATAATTTTGACTTCTGATGATTTATAGAACATTGCAGGTGTGTGAATTATTGTGTTTGCAAGACCGGAGTTTTCTGTCTTCCATGAGTGGAATACAAGGGTCGGGTATTTCACACTTTACGTGTCGAGATAAAGTAAAAAAACGTAAACTTTACCCGTAATAATCAATTGATCAAAAGAACTCAGCTATGAACTTCAAAATAAATACCAGAGAGAAATTTCATGTCATAACGCTGAATGAACCCGTTTTCTCTGCTAATATGACAGATGAATTGCATGAACTGTTTAATGAAGTTACGCAAATTGATGTTAAACATATCATTCTGAATTTAAAATCTGTTCAGGAACTGGAAATCCCGGTAATTTCATTTCTGATAAAGGAGCAGGAACGGGCGCTGGAAGAGAATCGTTCGTTCGTGATCTGCGAATTGCAACCGTCTGTTAAAGAATTGTTTAAAAAGGAAGACGTGTCAGACCGGCTCAATACAACTCCCACCGAAAGCGAAGCCTGGGATATTGTGCAGATGGAAGAAATAGAACGGGAATTGCTGGACGGAGGCGAAGATTGACCCGATGAAAGGGCAACGGTTGTCATTGTTTTCCGTTGGTCAATCTGGACACGGTGTAATGCCTCCATTTTTCAATAACCGCCCTCATATCTGCGGGGATTTCGCTGTCGAATAACATTTCCTCCCCGGTAGCCGGGTGAAGAAATCCCAGGCTTTTTGCATGAAGCGCCTGCCGGGGACAAAGTTCAAAGCAGTTCTCAACAAATTTCCTGTATTTAGAAAAAACCGTTCCCTTAACGATCCTGTTTCCGCCGTAGGTTTCGTCGTTGAACAAAGGGTGACCGATGTGCTGCATGTGTACCCTTATCTGGTGGGTTCTACCGGTTTCGAGCCTGCATTCTACCAGGCTCACATACCCGAAGCGCTCCAATACCCTGTAATGTGTGACGGCCTCTTTGCCGTGATCGCCCTCGGGAAAAACGTCCATCATTTTTCTAAACCTCAGATTTCTCCCTATATTCCCGGTAACGGTACCCTCGTCCCGGTCAAAATCGCCCCATACCAGCGCCGTGTATTTTCTACGGACTGTATGGGCAGCAAACTGTTTTGCCAGCCGGAGGGACGCGTTTTCGTTTTTAGCCATCACCAGCAAGCCGGTCGTGTTTTTGTCAATCCGGTGCACTAAACCAAAACGGGGGAGTTCGGTTTCGGACAGATCCGGTTGTTGTTGTTTGAGATGCCAGGAAACCCCGTTTACCAGCGTACCCGAATAATTACCGGAACCGGGATGCACCACCATACCTGCCGGCTTATATAAAACGAGTATATCCTCATCTTCATAGCGGATATCCAGCGGCAGTTCTTCGGGGATGATCTCGGTTAATTCGGGATGGGTATCCGAATATACGGTTATGCGGTCTCCGGGCCGGATTTTGTAGTTGGATTTAACGGGTTGATCGTTTACCAGTACGAATCCCTTCTCAATTCCCTGCTGCAATTTGTTGCGGGTGCCGCCTTCCATCCGGGCCAGAAGGAATTTATCAATCCTTAAGGGTTCCTGTCCTTTATCTACGGTAAACGACATTCGCTCGTAACGATCTTCCGCTCCCTCGCCGTTCTCCGGTTCCCGCTCCCAATCCTCTTCTATGTCCGGTGATGCCATTTTTTAATTTTTGCGAAGATAACTCAAACCAAAGCATGGCGTTAAAAGTGAAGTGGGGCGTATCCCGGGTTTTCGCTCCGTTTGTTCTCAGTAGTCTCCTTCCCGGGTATCTGAGTGGGCGGGACTTTGCGCGGGCGGGAATGAAAAAACTGCTGTTCGTTTTCAGCCGCTGTTGTTTTGCGGGACACAGTCCCGAGAGAACATAAGAAGTACGCAGTCCGGAGACTGGCGTACAGCGGGCTGCGGTCGGTACCGCAGGTCAGACCGCAGCCTTTGATCCGATGCAATAAAAGATACTATTTCTGTTGCGTTTCTCTGCAGCGTTTCGCCTTGCGGGACTACCAAACCTGCGCCCCTGTGGGGGAGGCGCAATTGCATGTTGTATTTAAATATTTATTGGGGTATATGCAGTGTATTACAAAGCTCAGCATAACCCATTTTGCTGACAGAACCTCCGTTTACCAAACCAAGTTTTGTACCCTCCGGGATAATCACATACCGGAAAGCGTGGTTATGGGTGATTGCCTGGTCGTTGACGTATGCATTGGTACTGCTGACCAGATTTATCCGCAAATTGCCTACCGAAGGGAATGCCGACCAGGTATCTATATTAGTAGTGGAACCTATCTTGTAATATACTTGTATTGGTAACTGTGCGGTTTGGTCGGCAAGCCATAATGAAGAAGTGTAACCATTTAGCTTTCCATAAACCAATACTGTTCCTTTATCTAATATATCCTGTGTTATGCCGGGGGCTGCCTGGGTATAATCTAAATTAATGGTGCCAAACTTTGTGCTGTGGTTGGCTTTGTGAGTTGTCGTGCGGCTCTGCGGCGGGCGGGAATGAAAAAACTGCTGTTCGTTTTCAGCCGCTGTTGTTTTGCGGGACACAGTCCCGGAAGAACATAAGAAGTACGCAGTCAGGAGACTGGCGTACAGCGGGCTGCGGCCCGCACTGGCGCAAGTCTGCAGCACTGGCGTTGTGTGATAGCTGACTTGTTGCCTGAGCATTGCTTGTTTCACAATAATAATAGACATATTATTTATTTCAATGCTCATTTAAGAAAATAAGATAAGTAAAAGCAAGGCAGCAGGTCTGGCTAAGCACAAAGCAAGGCTACCAAACCTGCGCCAGGGAGTATTTTAGAATGAAATTGGAGGATGAAATATATGCAATCAAAGCCGAAAAGCGAAGATATTGAACCAGCTATAGTCAACAGTGGTTTAAAGCCTACTTTCACGCCTTGTATTTTGCTTAAAAAAGGAGTTGCAAATCACAATTTACAAAAACTCGAAAATCTACCCGAAAATGAACTAATGAAATCCTTTGTGCTACTTTTAAGTTTATTTAGGATACCTTATATGAGAAGGTTTATTGATGAAAAAGAAAATTCCGGTAAGTGGTGGTATTGGGATTTGTCAGATAATGAAAAGGTTGAGATAATAATGAAATCATAAAAGCAAACGCCCGATTTAATCGGGCTTTGTTGTTTATATATCCAGTTCCAGACTTTCAATCATTTCTTTGAGTTCATTGGGCTTTAGGTCGGCTTTTTTGCCCTTGTCGTAAATGGTAAGGAGATAGACCGTTTCCGTTTCAATATACAGGTAAGTAATCACTCTTGCACCGCCACTTTTGCCCTTTCCTTTGCTACCGATGGCCAAACGTGTTTTATAACAACTGTTGCCAATAAAAGTACCGAGTTCGGGATTTTCAGTAATCCCTGCAATCAGTTCGGCAAACTCATTTTTGAGCGAAGGGAATTTTTTTATCAGTCGTTTGAGTTCTTTCTCAAATCGGTGGGTAGTGATAATGCTATAACTCATTCAGAAGCTCTTGTGCCGTTTTCAATTTTAGTTTACCCTGTTTGTGCAAGCGTACCTGCTCGGCAGCTTCCTTCAGGTCGTCCCAAAGTTCAACGGCACCCACAGTCATAGGCTTAGCCTTCTTTACGAAGGAAAGGCTTTTCAGCACTTTCATTCCGAAAGTCGCTTCATTGTCGGGAATATCTACTAATACTTTCATTGTCTTTAATTTTTAAATGGTAATGTTCATTGCGTTGCTCAATGCTTCTTTCAGGCGTTTGTTTGCAATGGCGGTATCAATCATATTGCAGATAGAATTTCTCTGCACTTCGTCCAGTTCTTCCAATAAACGCACCTTTTGCAAAAGCGGTTCATTTACTGTATGCACTTCCGTTCCGTTGTTTTTGGCTTCAAAAAACTCTACCACATTAACATCAAGCACATTTGCGATACGCTGTAAAATATTCATTGTAGGGTCGCTTTTGCCTGTTTCTATGCGGTTGTATTGCACCCTGTTCATAGAAAGCTTGTCGGCTAGATCTTGTTGCGATAAGCCTTTTTCCTTTCTAATCTTCTTTATCTGTTCTGCAATATCCATAATCTTGAATTTTTGATACTACAAAGTTACAAAATAAGCCAAAATAGTCAATATGTAAAAATTTAGTGTAAAATAAATCTAACATATAAGTTTTTTGGGCTTTGTCGTGTAAAAAAATTGTAACACAAATTTTCGAAAATGGAAATAGCAGAAATCATCAGGTCTTTAAGCATCCTCACGGTATTGCAGCATTACGGATTACAGCCGAGCAAAAATAGAATGGTATGCTGTCCCTTCCACGATGATAAAAACCCGAGTATGCAGGTGTATGCGGAGACGAACACAATATTTTGTTTTAGTGGCAACTGCAAAAATGGATGGCAAAAAGATAGATACGATACAGTTTATACAGGACAAAGAAAGCTGCACTAAGTATGAAGCTATACTAAAAGCCCAAAGTAGGAGTAGCAACACAACAGGCAGCACCCAAGCCAACCATACAACCCGAAAACTCAGGCGACATCTTCCAGAAACTAAGACCGAGCATTATAGTGCTGACCGAAGAGCAGCAGCAGGATGTGTATCCGGCAGCCACCATGGAAACGGCGGAGGCTATTACGGAAAACATCTATTATGACAATATAGATCTTACCCGCTTTGCCAAAAGCGGAATTCTGATACGGTCGCAAGTCTGCAGCACTGGCGTTGTGTGATAGCTGACTTGTTGCCTGAGCATTACTTGTTTGGCAATAATAATAGGCGTATTATTTATTTCAATGCTCATTTAAGAAAATAAGATAAGTAAAAGCAAGGCAGCAGGTCTGGCTAAGCACAAAGCAAGGCTACCAAATCTGCGCCAGGGAGAGACCATCTTGGCAATGTGACAATGGTATTAACTGACGAGCCGAAGCAGGATGTATATCCCCTGCCACTATGAAAACCCTACAGAACGACTACTGAGGATCTCTACATTTCTTCTCTATTACGAATAGTTATTATGTATTATCTTGCCGGAGAGCAGGGTTGAGCGGGACGGAATCCCCGAAGAACATAGAGAATATGTAGTCGGGAGACTGGCATACAGCGGGCTGCGGTCGGTACCGCAGGTCAGACCGCAGCCGTTGGGGTTTTATTATTTTTTTCTCAAAATCAGCTATGAAATTCTTACCGTAAATTTGGCCCATGCAGGAAGTGAATTTTGAAGATTTAGGCCTCATTGGTTATAAACCGGCCTGGGACTACCAGGAACAGATATTGCAAACGCAACTGGTTGCAAAATCAGCAAAGAGAGACAGCGAATCGGGGAATGGTTCTCCCAATATTGCTCCTGCGGATACCCGGCACCGGTTTTTACTTTGCGAACATCCGCCTGTTTATACTTTGGGCAAAAGCGGTCGTATTGAAAACATCCTGGTGAGCGAAGATTATCTGGCTAAAAAGGGTATTGAAGTGTATCGTACCAACAGGGGAGGAGATATCACTTTTCATGGGCCAGGGCAGATCGTGGGTTATCCTGTTCTTGACCTGGAAAAATTTTATACCGATATCGGCCGGTACATCTACAACCTTGAGGAAGTGATCATCCGTACCTTACAATGGTATGGCATACAAGGCGAACGGTCGAAGGGCGAAACGGGTGTATGGATTGAACCTGCAATAAAAGGCCGGGAAAGAAAGATCTGTGCTATTGGCGTCCGGTGCAGCAGATGGATAACCATGCACGGCTTCGCATTGAATGTAAACACCGATCTGGCCTGCTTCAACGATATTATTCCCTGTGGTATAGCAAACAAGCAGGTTACCTCTATTGAAAAAGAACTCGGGTATAACCCGGGCATGACGGCGGTAAAGCAAAAACTGAAAACCTGTTTTGAGGAGGTATTTGATTGCGTGCTTACCTCCCACCCGTGCACGAAATGATTCTTAGGGTATTTTTATCTTGTTTTTTTCTTTAAGTTGCCCTCCTTCGAATAATTCAAAACTGAACCAGCCGGCGTGCAGAAAATTCGACTTATCCAGGGTGAATAGAGAAGCTTTGACCTGGTTAATTTCAAACAAAGGCTCCCCGTTGGCTTCGTAAAACCGGATCTTGAAATTCTCCAGCCTGTCGGGCGGCAATACAATGGTAATGTCTCCATCGGCATTGGTGAAAACAAAGCCCGATGGTCTGAAAGTTGCCGGACGCGACAGGTTGATGTTAACGGGTTTCAACCCGTCGCTTCTTTTTTTATCCGCTGTGGTTGCGGCAGACGCGGGCTGGTATGTTTTTGTTGCGGCTTCCGGGGAATCACCGTTATATTTCGGTTGGGTAGCGTTGGGATTTGCTTTTGCTGCAGTTTCAAGCGGGTGGCTGAACGACTCCTCTTTTTGTATGGGAGGCTGGGGTGTTTTAACGATTGGGGGCGGGATATATTTATGCGGTTTCTGTGATTTACTGAAAATATATGCTCCCTTATCCAGCAGGATATACAATTTATAATAGGAAGAATCATTGGGGGCGTTGTTATCGAGAAATCCGTTGGTTACCGATGTAGGATCCGGTAGGGTAAGGATCGTTTTGAAACCTTTCAGACTATCAGGAGAGCGCTGGATACTTAATTGTTTTATGAGAGGAAAATTATTTACCCAACTCAGGATCACTTTTCCGTTCCGGTTGATAACGGAAAAGTGCGGAAGCGTATCCTGACCCCTGACCCCATAGCCAAAAGAAACCAATGCCAGACAGATAATCAGCCGGAAAACCATTTTCACCCGTGTTTTTTATTAACCGTAGCCGCAAAGATAACGCTACAACTATTATTAAAATATTAAAACGCCGGGTGGAAACGACTTGTTGCCCTGCAGTCCCCCCGTGTGTATGGAAAGTACCCGGGAATGCGTGGGAAAGCAATTTTTTTCTGCCAGTTTGATAAGCCCGTACATCATTTTTGCCGTATATACAAAGTCGAGGGGAATGTTTGATATATGGTAAAATCTATTCATGAACGAGATCAGGTCCGCGTCAAACTTTGCATACCCTCCGAAATGAAAATCATGGAACAAGTGAAACCGGTTGGGCAGGGGCATTGTATGCAATTGTTCAATTTCGTTCCACAGGCTCCGGTTGTTTTTCAAAACGCTGATGCCCAATACCTGTTGGCCGGGCAGTGAAGCCTGCAATAAGCCGGTAATGGTAGCGCCGGTGCCCACTGCCGCAGCGATATGGGTATAGCTTTTGATATCGGTACAGTTCAGCATCTCCTTTGCACCCCTAACGCCCGGGAGTCCGTATCCGCCTTCAGGGACAATGTAAACCCTGCCAAATTGTTCCCGGAACCGCTCCGGGTTGGTATCCCTTTTAACCGCGGTAAAATTGCTTCGCGACAGGAAAACGAATTTCATCCCGAACGCCGCTGCCTTTTGCAGCGTATGTGACCATTGTGCCGGTTCTTCTCCCCGGATTACCCCGATGGCTTTAAAATGCTGTTCTTTTGCGGCGTAAGCGGTCGCCGCTATGTGATTGGAATAGGCGCCGCCAAAGGTGAGGAGGGTATCGAAGCCGAGGTCTTTGGCTTCCCGGAGATAATATTTCAGCTTGAACCATTTATTGCCCGAAATAACGGGGTGAAGCTGATCCAGGCGGAGTACCGACAGTTGGATATTCTTTTGCCGCGTTAGCGGGATTTCAACATCGGTCACGGAAATATGATCCGTCTGCATGTCTTTGTTTGCCTGCAATTTACTGCCGTACTAGGGTTTTACCGGCTTTGCTTTGCGATTATTTATCTATGGTTAGCACCGCCGAAAGATATTGTTCGTTTAATCTTGCAATATTGTCCACCGAAATTTCTTTTGGACATACAGCTTCGCATGCGCCTGTCATGGTGCAGGAACCAAATCCTTCCTTATCCATCTGGTCTATCATATCCAATACCCTCGATTTCTTTTCGGGAGCGCCCTGCGGTAATAAAGCCAGTTGAGCTACTTTGGCCGAAACAAACAGCATAGCCGAACTGTTTTTGCAGGCGGCTACACAGGCTCCGCAACCAATACAGGCTGCAGCGGTGAAGGCCTGGTCGGCTTTTTCCTTTTCCACCGGGATGGCATTGGCATCCGCCGCGCTCCCCGTATTCACTGAAATATAGCCCCCTGCCTGTATGATGCGGTCGAAAGCGCCACGGTCAACCATCAGGTCTTTAATCACCGGGAAGGCATTCGCCCGCCAGGGTTCTACCACGATTGTATCGCCGTCTTTAAATGCTCTCATATGCAACTGGCAGGTAGTGGTGCCGTGCCAGGGACCGTGAGGCCGTCCGTTGATATACATCGAACACATGCCGCAGATCCCTTCGCGACAATCGTGATCAAAAGCGATAGGCTCTCTATTTTCTTCAATCAATCGTTCGTTCAATACATCGAACATTTCCAAAAACGACATTTCCGAAGAAATATCTTTCACCTGGTAGGTTTCAAAATGACCTCTCGTGTTCTGATTTTTTTGCTTCCACACCTTTAAGGTGAGGTTCATTGTATAATGTTCCATAGTCAAATACCCAATTTGAAAATTTGAAGATTTGAAAATGCATGGGGAAATATCCCTGCCAATCCTAAGGATTTTTTCTTTGCAGAAGAAATTATTTTGGATAGTATCTTAACAATTTCTGTCAAATCATCAAATATTTTATTGTCAAATCTATAATTTTTACTTTTAGCGCAAAGAGTTATCCAATAGTAAGATTCACTGGCTTCTTTTGCGGCAACCTTCATTTTATGAATAAAATCAGCCTTACTTTCCGCATCTTGTGCTTCAAAAACATTTGCCCCAATTGAAGTTGCGGCACGTAATAGCTGGTTAGCGATTACGAATTTTTTATCTCTTTCCAATTGTTCACAATATTCAATAACTGACAATGAAAAATCTATCGTCTTTTCGACTATTAAATTGTGTTTATCATTTCTCATTCCGGAAAATTTCAAGATTAGCATTTTGGATTCATCAATGCAGACTTTCCTTTCCCTCATTTTCAAATCATCCCATTTTCAAATCATCAAATTACTTATAATTCCTCTGCGTTGGCTTGGCCAATTCAAATTCCAGGTGTTCCTTGTGTAATTCCCAGTTGTCGTCTCCTTTAAATTCCCAGGCAGAAACGTGTTGAAACTGATCGTCTATCCGGAGCGCTTCCCCGTCTGCAGTCTGGCTTTCCTCGCGGAAATGGCAGCCGCAGCTTTCGGTTCTGTTAAGCGCGTCTATACACATCAGTTCACCCAATTCCATGAAATCGGCTACGCGGTTGGCTTTATCCAGTTCGGGATTCATTTCTTTGATCTCACCGGGGATTTTCAGATCATTCCAGAATTCTTTTCTCAAAGCCCTGATTTCTTCAATACCTTCTTTCAGCCCGGCTTCATTACGCGCCATGCCGCATTTCTCCCACATGATCTTCCCGAGACGCTTATGAAAGGTTTCAACCGATTGCTTTCCTTTGATGTTCATGAGGTGGTTCATGCGATCGCTAACGGCTTTTTCGGCGGCTTCAAAAGCTTCGTGCGTTGTGGGAACAGGCTTTACCGAAATTTCGTTCGCCAGGTAATTGCCGATCGTATAAGGGATAACGAAGTATCCGTCTGCCAAACCCTGCATCAGGGCTGAGGCGCCCAAGCGGTTTGCTCCATGATCGCTGAAATTGCATTCTCCCAAAGCGTATAAGCCCTGGATAGAGGTCATCAATTCATAATCCACCCATAATCCCCCCATCGTATAATGCACAGCGGGATAAATGCGCATAGGCACTTCATAAGGATTTTCGCCGGTGATCCGTTCGTACATATCAAAAAGATTGCCGTACTTTTCTTTGACCACTTCTTTACCCAGGCGAACCAGCGTTTCGGTATCCGGGTTTTCAATACCGTGCCGGCTGGCTTCCGCCCTGCCGTATTTGTTGATCAGATTGTAACGGAAGTCGAGATACACCGCCTGTTTTGTGGTGCCCACGCCATAGCCGGCGTCGCATCTTTCTTTAGCCGCCCTGGAGGCCACATCCCGCGGCACCAGGTTGCCAAAGGCGGGGTATCTTCTTTCCAGATAGTAATCCCGCTCTTCTTCAGGGATATCGTTGGCTTTACGGGTTTCGTTTTGATTTTTTGGAACCCATATCCTGCCGTCATTGCGCAATGATTCCGACATGAGGGTCAACTTGCTTTGGTGATCTCCCGTCACCGGTATGCAGGTAGGGTGAATTTGAGTATAGCAGGGATTGGCGAAATAAGCTCCTTTTTTGTGCGCTTTCCAGGCTGCGGTAACATTACAGCCCATAGCATTGGTAGAAAGATAAAACACATTGCCATAACCCCCTGAACATAACAGTACCGCATGACCGAAGAATCGTTCCAGTTCACCGGTGATCAGATTACGGCATATAATGCCTCTTGCTTTCCCGTCAATAATTACCAGATCCTGCATCTCATGGCGGGCATACATGGTAACATTTCCCAGGGCTACCTGCCGCTCAAGCGCCTGGTAGGCGCCGAGGAGCAGTTGCTGCCCTGTTTGTCCGGCAGCATAAAAAGTTCTTTTTACCTGTACCCCGCCAAAAGAACGGTTGTCTAACAATCCGCCGTATTCCCGCGCAAAGGGAACTCCCTGGGCTACACACTGGTCAATAATATTAGCGCTGACTTCTGCCAACCGGTAGGTGTTGGCCTCCCGCGAACGGTAGTCGCCCCCCTTGAGCGTATCATAGAAGAGACGGAAGACGGAATCGCCGTCATTCTGATAATTCTTAGCGGCGTTTATTCCTCCCTGGGCGGCTATGGAATGAGCCCGCCGCGGAGAATCCTGGAAACAAAACGCTTTTACACGATAGCCTAATTCGGCTAAAGTGGCGGCTGCCGAGGCGCCGGCTAACCCGGTACCTACTACAATCACTTCGAGTTTGCGTTTGTTGGCGGGGTTTACCAGTTTCACATGACCTTTGTAATCATTCCATTTGCGTTCTACGGGTCCTGCAGGTACTTTTGAATCCAACATAGTTTCAATTACGTTGATGATGATATTTCCTAAATAATGCTAACTTATTTAACTGATCCATCCCATATAGATAGAAATGGGCATCATGGCAAAAGCTAAAGGCACGATGATTGAAAATGCCGTACCCGTTGCGTGTACAATACGAACATAACGCGGGTTATGAAGTCCCAGCGTCCGGAACGCGCTGTAAAATCCATGCATCAAATGATACGCTAACGAAATGCAACCCAGCACATATACGATAACCACCGCCAGCGACTGAAACACGACCAGCATTTCACCATAAAGATTATGGTATGCTTTTCCATTGTATGAAATAAAACCTATTTCGTGGATATTGGCCAAGCCGCCCAGCCGGTTGGGCAACCAAAAATGTTTGATATGAACGATCAGGAATAACAGGATCAGCGTTCCCAATAATCCCATACTCCGGCTGTACCATTTGCTACCCCTGTTGCCCATCGGTACGTGGTAGCCGATGCTCCGTTTTTTCCGGTTTTGTATTTCCAGGGTTATCCCCTGCACAAGATGCAGGATGATGCCGGCAAATAATCCTACTTCCAGGATACGGATCACCACGGTGGCTTCCATAAAGTGGGCGGCTTTGTTGAACATGGTACCTCCGTCGTTGGCCCAAATGCAGGCATTCACACCAACGTGTACCACCAGAAATAAAATCAGGAAAACGCCTGTGAATCCCATTACAAGTTTTTTCCCGATGGATGAAGTGAAGAGTTGTTTCCAGGTCATATTCAGAAGAAGTGGTTAGAAATAGTAGGACAAATATAACCCACAAAAACTCAAAAAGCTCAAGTAATAATTTTTTTTATCATCCTATGCGTTTTGACAAACGATCACTTATCACCTGGAAGAGGTGCTGGGGTTGCAGTGTACGCCATTCGGGGGCATCCAGCAATTGCACATACCGGTTGAGTTTAGCTTTTTTAAAATCGTATTGAGATTGTTCCGGCAGGTTTAATACCACTATCCAGCCGTCTTCCTCCTCCGTTTCCTGGAACCACTCTTCGTAATAACTGTCATCGCTGCTGTGAAAGTTCAACACGTTTTCTCCTATCAAAATGAATTTTGTGATCCGTTCGTAAAACAATACATCGGTAACTTCTCTTCTCATTGTGCCGATATCGTTTTCTATGGCGTCGTTCCATTCTCCTATGAGTTCAATAATGGCGTACCCCGAATCATAATCCGCGAACAAAATCTTCAGGTAAAGCGTACGGGATCCGAATTCGTCCCATTGGGGATGGATATAATAATTATATATTGTCTGCGAATATTCAAATTCACTATACTCCCTGCCTGCAAACGGAGACCTTACGTCTTCTTCAGAAGCGTACAAATGACGCCAGTTGTAAAAGGGTTCTATATCGTGCATGAGGTAAGCCCTCCCGGCTGCAAATATCGAAAGAAAAATTGTAAATCCTTCTATCCGGGGCGACCGTACCGGTACCTGTTCTGCGTATCAAAACCAGGAAGCTGACGGATATGGCGGAGCCCATCGCCGGATGGTGATAAGCAGGTACGGTACCCGTTACTGATCCAGCAGATATTGTTTCAGCGCCGGGTAGGAGGCTTCCATCACCAGGCTGTGTTTGGGTAAGTGTAATATATCTTTAATAGCGGCGGGCACAGGCACTTTTTCATGAATGACGGGTTCCACCACATCATAGAACTTCACGGGGTGAGCCGTTTCCAGGAAGATGCCCCGTTCGCCGGGATGCTGCTGAAGATAACGTTCCAGGCTGAGATAGCCCACAGCTCCATGCGGATCGGCCAGGTAGCCTTCCTCCTTTTTTACTTTTTGAATAGTTTGTCTGATCTCCGCATCGGTTACCGTGGCGCCCGAAAGTATCTCCTTCAACCGGGTAAAATCCTGGTCGAATAATTGAAGGATACGTACAAAATTGCTTGGGTTTCCAACGTCCATCGCATTGGAAAGCGTCGGCCGGGCTTCCTTTACTTCATATTTACCGCTGGCTAAGTAGCGTGGCACTACATCATTGATGTTACAGGCGGCAATAAAATGTTTTACAGGAAGTCCTGATATACAGGCGAGCATGCCCGCACAGATGTTCCCGAAATTACCACTTGGCACGCTAAATACAGGAGGGCATTCTTTTTGAGCCCATTGTTTATAAGCAAAGAAATAATAAAACTGTTGCGGTAACCACCGGGCTACGTTAATGGAATTGGCGGAGGTGAGCCGTCGTTTTTGTGTTAGTGAAGGATCCGCGAAAGCCTGCTTAACCATGCGTTGGCAATCGTCAAACGTACCGCGAATTTCCAAAGCGTGGATGTTTTTACCCAGGGTGGTCAGTTGTTGCTCCTGCACGCTGCTTACCTTCCCTGATGGGTAAAGGATAACTACTTCTACACCCTCCACGCCATAAAAACCATGAGCTACGGCTCCGCCCGTATCGCCGGAAGTGGCTACCAGCACCGTGATCTTTTCGCTTCCCGAAAGCGCAAAATGACTCAGGCACCGGCTCATAAACCTGGCGCCGGTATCTTTAAACGCCAGGGTGGGGCCATGGAAAAGTTCCAGCGCAAATATGTTTTCATTTATCTGCACCAGCGGAGAGGGGAATTGAACCGTTTCAGATACGATTTGTCTTAGCACTGCTTCGGGTATCTCGTTCCCGATATAAGGATGGATGATATCGAAGGCTATCTCTTCATTACTTTTCCCGTCCATTTCCTGCAACCATCGTTTTTCAAGCTGTGGTATTGTTTCCGGGAAATACAAGCCCTTATCAGGCGCTTGTCCCTGTATGGTGGCTTCCTTAAAACTTACCGCAGGCGATTGCCTGTTCAGGCTGAAATATTTCATGATAAAGATTGTGTTACTGTTTTAATTACCTGTGTTTTTGAGGTTATATAGGAATGAGATGCGTATCAGTTCATAGGTTTCACTCCTTTCGTATTCACCGTGGTAACATGGGTGTGAAAGGGGATACCGGTTGGGGTATATATTTCCTGCATGGTTTTTTCAACCGCAAGAGCCGTCGCCTCATCTTTGCTGAGCATAAATATAGAAGGTCCGGATCCTGATATACCTCCGCCTAATGCCCCGGCCTCCATACTTTTTGATTTTACTTCTGCAAATGCCGGGATCAGGATGCTGCGCACCGGTTCAATCAATACGTCTTCGAGCGAACGGCTGATCAAATCGTAGTCACTTTTCATCAACCCGGTTACCAGTCCGGCTATATTGCCCCACTGTTTGATCGCGTCTTTCAATAAGATCTGTTTCCGCAGGATCTGTCTTGCATCCTCGGTGCGTACTTCAATCTGCGGATGAACAAGGGTAACGAAAAGAGGCGGCGAGGGGATGCTGATGATATCCAGGGGAAGAATACTTCGTATAAGGGTAACTCCTCCGTAAATACAGGGCGCTATATTATCGGCGTGCTTAACGCCCGACGCTAATTTTTCGCCTAACATGGCCATCTGCACCAGGTCATCGTTGCTGAAAAAATGGTTCAGCAAACGATTAGCCGCTACCACGGCCCCGGCAGAGCTGGCGGCGCTGGAGCCGATGCCGCTACCGGGCATGATCCTTTTTTCGATGGTGATCTCAAAACCGGTTTTGTTATCCAGTCGTTCAATCATATCGAGGAGTGCAACACCGGCTACGTTTTGCTGCGGGTCTGTCGGGAGCCCGAAATCATCCGCATTGTGAATGATAACGGTTGGCTCCCCGATCAGTTTAACCGTCATGATATCGAAAGGGTCATTCAATGCCATGCCCAGGATATCGAAACCGCAAACCATATTGGCCACCGTTCCCGGCGACTGGATGGTTATTGACTGACCCGTAGCTGCTTCTATTGCTTCGTCTATGTTCATGAAAGAATTTGAGATTTAAGATTTAAAATTTTTTTTACCGGCGGGTGTCAACACCCGCCGGTAGGTCCCGCTACCGGTCGGTGTCCTCACCGACCGGAGCTATACTTGGAGCGAAAATTTGAAACGCACACACCATATCAAATATTAATTCCGAACCTTCGGGATCAAATGTCAAATTAGTTCAGGTTGCTGTTGCCCTGATAATGTCGGCAAATACGCCGGAGGCCGTGACTTCGGCTCCGGCGCCCGCTCCCTTAATTACCAGGGGCTGGTTGGGATAGCGTTCCGTATAAAACAGCACCACGTTGTCTTTTCCATATAAATAATACAAATTATGATGAGAAGGAATATGCTCCAATCCGGCGGAGGCTTTCCCTTTTTCAAATTTCGCTACAAATTTAAGCTTGCTGTTGGCTGCCCTGGCGTCCTCATAGAGTTTTTTGAAATGGGATTCATGCAGTCGAAGCTGCTCATAGAATGCGTTTACATCGCCCTGCATACAACTGTCAGGTAAAAACCCGTTGCAGGTGATATCTTCCATTTCCATTTGCTCCCCCGACTCCCGGGCCAGGATCAAAATTTTACGCACGACGTCCCTGCCACTCAGATCCAGCCTGGGATCCGGTTCGGTATAGCCTTCGTCCTGCGCTTTTTTCACCACTTCGGCAAAGCTGGTTTTCCCATCGTACTCGTTGAATACAAAGTTCAGTGTCCCGCTCAGCACCGCTTCAATGCGGCTGATTTTATCGCCGCTCCTCATCAGGTCGTTCAATGTGCCGATCACCGGTAAGGCTGCGCCTACATTGGTCTCAAACAGGTACAGGCAATTATGCATCCGCGCCAGGTCTTTCAGCTTTCTGTAATATGCGTAGGAAGAGGACGCCGCTACCTTGTTACAGGCCACAACAGACACGCTTTTTTGAAGCAGCTTGTCGTACACGGTTGCCACCGTATCACTGGCGGTCATATCCACAAAGATGGCGTTGCGGAAATTTTTCCCGATGATGATGTTTACAAAAGCGTCAATGTCGGCATCCTCTCCGTTTTGCAATTTTTCCTGCCAGTGACTGAAATCAATGCCCCTGTCGTCAATGATCATTTTACGGCTGTTCGCCAGTCCGGCTACTCTTATATTAAGCCGCATGTGTTCTGCCAGCCAGTTTTGTTGCTGCCGCAGTTGCTGTAATAGTTTGCTGCCCACGTTTCCCGTGCCGGCGATAAAAAGGTTGATCTGCTTATTGGTAGATTCAAAAAATTCTTCGTGCAGCACATTGATGGCTTTACGAACGTCTTTGGTAGCCACTACGGCGGATATGTTTCTTTCGGATGCGCCTTGTGCAATGGCGCGCACGTTTACGCCATTCCTTCCCAGTGCGCCAAACATTTTGCCGCTGATGCCGGGCCGGCTTTTCATATTTTCGCCCACCAGCGCCACAATAGACAGGTTGGTTTCCACCAGTAACGGCTGTACCTTTTCAGTGGCGATTTCACGTTCAAATACACGATCCACCACGTCTTTGGCTTTTTGAATATAAGCTTCTTCCACGCCCACGCAAATGGAGTGTTCGGATGACCCCTGCGTGATCAGGATAACATTGATCCGGGCTTCAGACAGCGACTCAAACAATCGCCTGGAAAAGCCCGGTACGCCTATCATACCGCTGCCTTCGAGGCTGAACAGCGCTATGTTGCTGATGCTGGAAATACCCCGAATGGCATTTCCGTTGCCGGAAGCCTTCTTTTCTATGATTGTTCCGGCTTCTTCCGGAGCAAACGTATTTTTGATCACTACCGGGATGGCTTTGCGCAACACCGGTTGAATGGTAGGCGGGTACAATACCTTAGCGCCAAAATGGGAGAGTTCCATAGCTTCCTGGTAGGAGATGGAAGGGATCACCCGGGCGCTGCTTACCCAACGCGGATCGGCGGTCATGATACCCGGCACATCGGTCCATTTTTCCATCAGGGTAGCATTGACACCTGCAGCCAGTAAAGCCGCCGTATAATCGGAGCCGCCGCGTCCCAGCGTAGTGGTTTCACCCTCTGCATTTGCCGCAATGAAGCCGGGCACAACCACCAGGTGGCTTTTACATTCCGAAAAATATTCGGTGATCAGTTGGCGGGTTACGGGAATATCCACCGCGGCATTGCCAAAAATTGAATCGGTACGGATCAGGTTCCTGGAATCTTTCCAGAGCGCTTCCGTTCCGCTGTGATTAAAACCGGCGGCAATGATCTGAGAAGCGATCAGCTCTCCATAACTGACCATCCGGTCGCGCGTTCTGTCGGAGAACTCACCCAACAGGAATATCCCGTTACAAATATCTTCTATATCGTTGCTGAGCTTCTTTACCTGGCTCAGCACATGGCTTTGGTGCTGAACGGGCACCAGCAGTTTTACCGTTTCGAGGTGTCGTTGCTCCATCCGCTGAAGCTCTTCCTTATATTGTTCGTTACCGTTTGCGGCCATCGTTCCCGAATTGAGCAGCGCATCGGTAATGCCACCCATAGCGGAAATAACCACAATGGCGGTATCTTTTTTCAACTTTTCATTTACAATAGCAATAACTCTTTTTATATTATCGGCGCTTCCCACTGAAGTACCGCCGAATTTCAGCACCTGCATATATTGATTGATATTTGATCGTTAATGATTATATCGGGCAAGCTGTCTTTTCAGACAGATCGCAGCAAAACAGCCCAAAGGATTATATACATGCGTTGTACCCTCAGAAGAGGGTGGTCGTTGTTATAATGGTAGCGGTACCTGCAGCAGCATAAGCGGCATCCGTTAAAGAGAAGGTATTTGAAGTGTAATGTGTCATTACTTGTTTAAGGCGCCGAAGGTAAAAAAGATTTAAACAACCGCCAATAAAATGTTTGAAATGATCTGTTCCTGCTTCCTAAAAAATCCGATCTTCCGTTGCTTTGCATTTTTTTAACTAATTTCACGCTCCTAAACGATGGTTGTCTGCCAATAAAAAGTCTGTTTTGTATGGTTGCAATGCAACAGCAGTTCCGGGTATATTTAAAAATCTTGTCGAATTAATCTTAAGTTCAGTAGCTCATGCCAAGTTCATCTTCCGCAGCGTTGATCCAGTTTCAGAACCTTGTAGGCCGTAAATTCCAGATATACAACAGTCTTTTTACCTCCCTACCTTTTCACCGTATTGAAAAAACGGGTATCCTGCTTTCCCTGTTGCTTAATTTTTGTGAGGAAGGTTATGACAACAACCAAAGTCCTTTACAAATTATAGAAGATTTCCTGGGGAGACATACTTCTTATGAACGCCAGGAGGAGCAGTTGGATCTGCTTTTCCGGTTTGTACAATATGTAGAAAGACAGGTAGTATTGTTTGATGCCCTGGAAGATGCCGCTTTTACGATCGTTAATGATATGAACGGCCCGGGCACACTTAAGGGATTGCAGTCTGAAATTTCGCAATTTGGCGATGAAACCAGGCTAAAGAAAAAGCTGGAAGATTTCAGTATCCGGTTGGTACTTACCGCTCATCCGACACAGTTTTATCCGGGATCGGTATTGGGTATTATCCACGACCTTACCCGGGCCATTGAGCAAAACGATATCAACCATATCAATATGTATCTGCAGCAGTTGGGTAAAACGCCCTTCCTGAAACAGCAGAAGCCTACTCCTTATGACGAAGCTATCAGCCTACTCTGGTATCTTGAAAATGTTTTTTACCAGGCTGCAGGAAGGATCATGTCCTTCATGAAAACAAATTTACCCGAATCGGTAACTGCGGAAAACCCGGTAATCCGTATGGGATTTTGGCCGGGCGGCGACCGGGATGGTAATCCCTTTGTGAGAACGGATACCACATTAAAGGTGGCAGGCGCTTTACGCGAGAGCATTTTGAAATTATACTATTTAGATGTACGTCGTTTGAAAAGAAGGCTCACGTTCAAAGGGGTGGAAATTCCTTTACAGCAGTTAGAACTCAAGTTGTATAACAATCTTTTTGTTCCCGGTTATAAAAGTGATATCAGTAAGGAAGAATTATTAGATACGCTCGGACAGATAAAGGAAACCCTGATCTCCCGGCATAATGGATTATTCCTGGATCTGATTGAATCCCTGATCAACAAAGTGGAAGTGTTCGGTTTGCATTTTGCTTCGTTGGATATCCGGCAGGACAGTTCCATACATGTGAGGTTGATCGGGGAAATTGTGAATAAAACCACGGCGCTGCCCTCCAACTATTTCTCCCTTTCCGAAAAAGAAAAGATACAGGCGCTGATCCGTGTGGATGCTCTTGTGGATCCCGGTAGCCTGGAAGATGAGGTGCACAGAGATACGCTGGAAGTGATGGCTGCTATAAAGAAAATTCAGGGCAGTAACGGAGAGGAGGGCTGCGACCGCTACGTGATCAGCCATGCCGAAACCGCTCTTAGTGTTATGGAAGTGTACGGACTCTTGTTAATGAGTGGCTGGCAGCCGGGTGCGATGAAGGTGGATATAGTGCCGCTTTTTGAAACGGTGGACGACCTTAACAACGCCGCCGGCGTGATGAAAGGATTGTATGAACTGCCGGCTTACCGGGAGCACCTGCAACAGCGCAGGAATAAACAGACGATCATGCTCGGCTTCTCCGATGGTACCAAAGACGGCGGCTACCTGATGGCCAACTGGAGTATTTACAAAGCCAAAGAAGCCCTTACCGCAGTATCGAGGAATTATGGCATTGATGTTATCTTCTTCGATGGCAGAGGCGGTCCCCCGGCAAGAGGGGGCGGCAAAACCCACAAGTTTTATGCCTCCCTGGGAAAAAACATCGCGAACGAAGAAATTCAGCTCACGATACAGGGACAGACGGTGAGTTCAAATTTTGGCACCATTGAATCGGCGCAATACAATATTGAACAGTTGATCAATGCCGGGATATCCAACGACCTGTTTGCTTCGCAGAAGGTGATCCTCCAGGATACGGAGAAGGACCTGATAGAGCAGTTGGCGGAAAAAAGTCTTTCTGCATACCTTGAGTTAAAGAACCATCCGAATTTCCTGGAGTACCTGGGGCATGTAAGTCCGTTGAAGTTTTATTCCGCCACCAATATCGGTAGCCGGCCTACAAAGAGAGGCCGGGCAGGTAAACTGGAGTTGAAGGACCTGCGCGCCATTCCCTTTGTTGGGTCGTGGAGCCAGTTGAAGCAGAATGTCACCGGCTATTACGGCTTGGGAACGGCATTTAAAGAAATGGATGAAGAGGGGAGGTGGGAAGAAGTAAAAGAACTTTACGAGAAATCCACCTTTATTAAAACCCTCGTTGCCAATTGTGAAATGTCTATGAAGAAAAGCTTTTTCCCCATGACCCGGTTCTTGTCAAGGCACCCCGTTTACGGCGAAATATGGAATAAGGTATATGATGAGTACGAGCTCACCAAACAATATATTTTCCGGCTTACCGGCAAGAAGGAATTGATGGCGGATTACCCGGTGGAACAGCTTTCCGTTCAGATGAGAGAGCGCATCGTATTGCCCCTCGTTACCATCCAGCAATATGCCATCACGAAAGTGAGGGAGATGGAGGAAGCCCAGATAGAATCACCTTATAAGCAAACCTTAGAGAAACTGGTGATGCGTTGTTCCTTCGGTATTATCAATGCGGGAAGAAATTCGGCGTAGAGAGGTCGCAGGTCGCAGGTTTCAGGTTTCAGGTCGCAGGTTTCAGGTTTCGGGTTTCGGGGCGCCTGTGGTGTCGTTTGCTTTGAGCGATCGGCCGGAAGAATTACAAAAGTCATCCATAGAAATGGACGGCTTTATGGATTGTTTGCCCTGTGAAAAAATTTAAATTTTAGTATCTATGTTGCCCATCGGTCAGTCCTCCACTGAAGCCGGTAACATACATCTCTAAAAACTGAGAATGGCTGCCAGCACAAACGATCCCGTATTTTTAACCCCGATCCCGTTATTTTTGGTGAATATAGGATCCCCGGCGCTGTCTAACCGGAATTCGGGAATGATCGTAAAGTGCTCAACCGGCTTAACATTGAAAGAAAGCGTAGTTTGAAAGATACGGGATCCCAAAAGAGAATGGACCTCTTCATATTCATCGGTATATGTTATTATACCCTTCTCATCATCGAAATATTCTCCGCGAAGCGTTATGCCGACTTTTTCTGTTGGATTGGCATTCACGTACAGTGCGGAGCCCCACCAGGTACCGGAACTGCCGCTTTGGGGTTTGTAAAATTTCACGGTCCCGTCATATCCCAGGCTGAAACCCTTCGAAAGCGTCGCTGTTGCAGTTAATCCGATCTGGTTATTAGCGGCGTTATCAATATCTTTTCCTCCTGCGTAATTCAGGAAAGCGCTGAATTGGTCAAAGTTGGCGCTGAATTGCCCCAGGATGAACTTATTGGCGAATGGGGCGCTGATATGATCATTGGGGTTGGTCACCCCGGCCATCAAACCGAAATGACTGCCCAGCCGGAGATCGGCCTTGATGCCGGTGTGAGAAAAAGGGCCATAGGAAAACAGGTAGCTCATGCTATAGTTCCGGTTGAATTGTGGATCCAATACTTCGTAACCCATGTGGGTGCCCCATTTACCCAGCGTTAATTTTACTTTACCGGAAGGAGCGTAGCAAATATAGACCTGCTTGATAGCCGCAATAGCGCCTGATTCTGCATAGGAAAACTCCTGCGCCCTGGTTCCAAAGCCAAGGTCAATGGTTGCGGACATTTTTCCAGCGGTATAGTCTGTTTTCAGGGATGCCATCCCCAACTCAAAGGAATTTTGGGAATGTGTGAAGCTGGTATAATTGTTTGTAACTTCCTGGTCTTTGGCGTTGGTAAAATTATAACGGTAATAAACATCAACCGATCCGGAAAGAATCAGTTCTTTCTTTTTCGCTGCCGAGTCCTGTGAAAAGACGGGTGAACATGCAGCCATAAAAATGACAGACGGGAGAATTTTTCTTATCATCGCAGTAAATTTTGAGTGTTAACTAAAGGCTGCATTAGCATATCTTCAGTAAATATGAATATTAAAATACATATAAAATTTATTTGTCTAAATTATATTTTTTATGTCATTTTTCTTAAAATAAATTACATATTTATTAATATAATTTGTTTTAATGAGCTAGGCGATATTGCCAATTGGTTTTTACTGCGTGCCTGGTGATCTTTTTCTTGTATGATACGGGCTTTACAAACAGGAGCCCGGTTTCCACATCATTACAGATGCGGGTGAAGGGTCAGAAAGCGGACAGTAGCGGGGAAGGAATTTTTTACGGGCAGATTTCGGACCCTGTTTTTGCAAGCCATATTATCGGCGGGGTTTGGGTTATAAGCGATCAACGATTTGCCAAACCGATCGCTGTTGGTGCTCATCGCTACCTGCCGGTGGAAACCATTTTGGCCATTATTATCATTGTACTATCTTTAATTTAACCTGTAACTAACAATTTACCATAGTAATTTGCGGGACAAGCCAAAACCCGATTTATTTTCTATCAAAAGTCCGGTATGTTTTTTTTTAAAGATTCAATTATTAAGTGTTCGGTTGGGATTTTAATTTGCATGGTAACGGGGCATGCCATCGCCCAGAACAAGGTGGAGCAGGCGCTGGAAACACTCTCTCAGAAATATCCACAGGAGAAAGTGTATCTGCTTTACGACAAAGATTATTACCTGGCGGGGGAGAACATCTGGTTCAATGCTTTTGTATTTGAAGGATATGGGCGTTCGCTTATCTCCACCAACCTTACCCTTGAATTGTACAACAGTAAAAAAACACTGATCAACCGGAAAAATATCCCGTTGTTTGAAGGGGAAGGACAGGGCAGTTTTTCCCTGGCTGATTCTCTTCCCGAAGGGATTTATTATATAAGAGGGTTTACCCAATGGATGCTCAATTTTGATGAAGCTTTCCAGTATGTGCACTCGTTCCGGGTGTACAATCCAGCTTCTCCCCAAAAGCTGGCGCCCGATACTGCGGCGGTATGGAAAGCGGCGGCCTATCCCGAGGGTGGCAGCCTGATTGCCGGGCTTAACAGTAAAGTGGCGGTCCGGCTTTTTTCCAACGGGGCATTACCCGATAGTTGGAGCGGCTACGTGGTGGATGCCACTAAACCGTCCGAAAAAATTACCAGTTTCAACGGGTTAGACCGTAATGTGGGTATATTTAGTTTTACGCCTGCGGAAAACAAGAAGTACCAGGTGATCGTGGAGGATAAGAAAGGAAGAAAGCAAACCGTTGCTCTTTCACCGGCGGCTGCCTCAGGCGTAAGTCTCCAGGTTAATAATACGGATGAAGCCATTGATTACACGCTGAGATTTAAGAATCTTCCCGATGATGCCAAAGGGTATAAAGTAATTGGCACCATCAATAATATCCTGGTCTATAAAGCGAATATCAACAAGATCAATCCGGAAATATCGAGTTCTATTCCAGCTGATAAGCTGATCAACGGCATCCTGCATTTAACGGTTTTCAACGGAGAGGAAAAGGTGGTAGCGGAGCGGCTTTGTTTTGTACAGTTGGGAAAGTTGCATGTTGGCCGGCCGGCTTTTCCTCCTTTGTACCTCACCGGCAAACCCCGCAGTGTAAATGGATTTGACATGCTGCCCGATACCAATTATTTGAAGTATTCGGTATTGGTGCTGGATGGAAATGTGAAGGAAGAGCCTTTTGGAGATAATATTTTAACCAGTTTGTGGCTTACCTCCGACTTCCCCGGTCGTATAGACGCCCCGGCGCGTTATTTTGATATAGGAACCGAACTGGAGGATATGGATGCCCTGCTGATATCGGAAAAATGGACCCGTTTCAACTGGGAACAAATTATAAGCGGAAAATTCCCGGAGATACATTATATACCTGAACCGTATATCTCCTATAAGGGAACCGTATATGGCGGCGGGGGAGTGGTAGCCAATCAAAATGTAAACCTGATTTTTTATTTCGCCGATTCCACTACCCAATTGAACCAGGTTACCACCGATTCCAAAGGCTCCTTTGAATTAAAGAACCTGATATTTGAGGAGCCGTTAAAGGTATATTACCAGGTGAATGACAAAAAGATAGCGCCCCGGGATGCTTCCATCACATTTGAATCCCTTAATAAAGTGGTTCCCTATAAAGGCGATCTTCCCCCGGCCGGGTACCTGATGGTAAAGAGACCGCCTAATGATAAGCCATCGGAAGATCTGGCAAGAGGGTTGAATAACCTGAACAATCAGAAAGACGCCGATGCCCGGTTTAAGACCCTGGAAGAAGTGAAAATAGTAGCGCAGAAAAAAAGTAATAAAGAGCAATTGAATGAAAAGCTAAGTTCCGGGATGTTCAGGAGTATGAATGAAGATGTGTTTGATTTGGTGAATGAAAACCAGGACGCCGCTTCTTATCCCAATATATTACAATGGCTGCAGGGACGGGTGGCCGGTTTGCAGATACAGATGCAGGGAGGAGATTATATCCCGATCATCCGGGGTAGCCGGGTACAGCTTTATTTAGATGAAATGGCAGTGGATCCCGGGAGCATCAGCAGTTTGCCGGTGAGTGATATTGCCATGGTGAAGGTGATCAAGAGTGGATTTGTTGGCGGTATAGGAGGGGGGGGCGGAGGCGCCGTGGCCATATATACCCGCCGTGGAGATACCCAGGCTGCCAACGCGCAGAAACCGCCTTCGTTGAACAACAGTATTTTAATAGGATACGATAAAATTGCACCCTTCTACCAGCCGGATTATAAAGATGCCTCTGTAAAACGGCTTGAAAAAGATACCCGTGATGTATTATACTGGAATCCCGCTTTAATGCCCGATGGAACCAAACCCATCCAGGTTCGGTTCTTTAATAACGACGATGTAAAAAGCATCCGGGTGGTGATCATAGGTTTTTCGAAAGACGATGATACGCCGCTGTATTATAACGAGATATTCAGGTTGTAGTTGTTTTATTTTTTGTATCAGAAATAGTTTTCCGCTACAATACCGAAACTGATCAGTAAATTTTCGCGATTGGTACGGGATAGCTTGTTGTACGTAACCGAAGAGGTGAGGCTCAGCCATTTTTTCAGCTTAATCGAGATATTGCTGGAAGACCGGATGATATAGTCATCAAACTTCACAAGAGAAGGCTGCCAGAAGTGCATGCCATCCCAGGTAATAGTATTGTTGATCACCCAACGATGGCGTAACCTCAGAGAATTTCTCAAAGTCTGGTAATTATCATTGGCGATATCATCTGTTTTCAGACTGCTTCTTTCATATAGCGGCCCATCGCTTACAACAATTTCAATAGCCGGTTGGTTTACGATATTATAACCTATACCGCCGCCGCCCTGAAATTGCTGGTTGATATTTAAGGAATAGCTGGAACTGAGATTTAAAAGCCCCCAGTAATATAGCTTTCTCGTGTCTTTATACAGATCCAGGGTTAGCCCTGTGGTAAAATCATTATTGGTCAGCCGCCCGTCCTGCTGGCCATATATCCATGCCGCTGAGCTGTTCAGAGCCACCGTCTTTTTATTTACACTGAATGCTATCGCATTATTTAATACAAAAGATTTCCCCTGATTGGCACGGTTGATAATGCCGGTTGTGGCAAACCTGGCATAATAATGAACGCTGTCGCTGAACTGGGCAAATACATTGCCGGCAAAAAAATTAGTAACAATGCATATAGCTGTAAAAGCAATACCCTTCAAATTCAAATCCTGATTTTATTTTTAATAATAGGTGTGAAGTTAGTAATTTCTATTTTTACGGTTAGATGCACCGGACGGAGGTATTAAAATTTCAGCAAGAGCCGTAAGGCTCATTAGCTTTTTGTATAAAACAGGCAGCAGCGAGGATGAGCGCCATCGGAGCGATGCATAATGAACCGAGCCTACAGCTCTCAACAGGTCTTTCCTGTTTTCGAACGGGTTAAAACCCGTTCTTACAATATCTTTCGAGACTAGGCCTCTCTTTTAGCGATTCAAATTTTAACGTGTGCCTTGCTTCGCTTTGCTTCGCGAAAACATGCGTTAAATAACTTTACGCTATTACTTTCTCCAGTTCTTCCAGCGTCTTGCCTTTTGTTTCTTTTACGTTCCGCCAAACAAAAAGGAATCCAAGCACGCATATTGCTGAGTAGATATAGAATGATCTTTCCTGCAGTTGCTCAAATAAAACGGGAAAAGTAAAAACGAGGATAAAATAGGCCGCCCACAGACTTACTACCGCTACTGCCGTAGCTTCGCTTCGTACTTTATTAGGAAAGATTTCGGAGATGAGTACCCAGGTAACAGGTGCCAGCGACATGGCATAAATACCAATGGATGCTAACAGGAACCAGGATACATGGGCTGAGTGATTTCCTAACAGGATAACGATAATGATATACACAACAGCAAGCGCTCCTGCACCAATCAACATCAAAGGTTTTCTTCCCAGCCTGTCCACCAGCAACATCGCAAGAATGGTGAATACCAGGTTTACGCCTCCTATAAAAACGGTTTGCAGCAATTGATCGTCCTGGGAAGCGCCGATACTTTCAAATATTTTAGGCGCATAGTTAAACACGGTATTGATGCCGCACAGTTGCTGAAATACCGCCAGTCCTATACCTACCAGAACAGCCGGCAGCACGGCTTTTTTGAAAATATCCGCATACCGGCTTTTAACAGCTCCTTTTAAGGATGTTGCAATATGGCTCACAGATTCATTTACAAAACCGGCATCGCCTATTTTCTCCAGCACTTTTGTTGCCTTTGCGTTTTTACCTGCCTTCATCAGCCAACGGGGACTTTCGGGCAGCCACAACGCCCCGATAAAAAATAAAACAGAAGGGAAAAAGCCGAACCCGAACATCCACCGCCACGCATCTTCTCCATAATTGCGCAGTCCGTAATTGATGAGATTGGTAAAAAGAATGCCCAGCACGATCGTCAACTGGTTAATGGCCACCATACGGCCACGCATATGCGCAGGGGAAATTTCTGCGATATACATCGGCGATAGCACAGAGGCCATGCCTACGCCAATACCTGCACAAAACCTGGCGGCAATAAATGCATCTCTTGAAAAAGAAAATGCCATTGCTATAGAAGAAAGAGCGAAAATAGCCGCGGCGATCAGCAGTCCCGGCCTACGCCCGTATTTATCCGATACCGATCCCGCAACCATGCAGCCGATAATAGCGCCCAATGCCAGGCTTCCGGTTGCAAAGCCTTCCCAATAAGCGTCTAATGAAAAATGTTTTTGTAAAAAGGGCAAAGCGCCGGCTATTACCGCAAAATCGAATCCAAACAAATAACCACCGAGAGCCGAAACGAAAGAGATGCCTAAAATATAGGAAGTGTTGAACCTGTGCTTTGAGGCACCGGAACCGCCGGTATTTCCGGATGAAATAATAGTAGCCATAGTAAAATCTGATAATGATTTTTCAACAGGTTATTTCATTAATGACCTGATGGTATTAATATCAACTTCCCGTGATGGGCGAAAAGCTGCAGAGCCCATATATTTTTTCAGGCTGAACAACAATTGCTGCGCTTCCGGCCTTGTTTCCTGCCGCTCCAGCAGGTCAATAGATGAAACGATCAGCCTGCCGCCACCGGTATTACATTCAAAAATGAGTCCCAGGGAACGGTTGGTTACCCAATCATCAATTACCCTTACGATCGGCTCCAGCCCGTTGGCAACAGAATCGAGCATTACGGCGCTGGAATGACTCATGGCATCCCACCATTGCCAGTTGCTATGATAAGCTGTTGGAAATGCCGCGAGGGCCGGATGAGCGGGGTTACACAAAATGCCCAGCGTATGCGGCGGCTGACCGCCTGTCCAGGCAGTATTCCAGAAGATGCTTGAAAATCCAACTGCAACGGATCCTCCCTTCTCCGGTCTTACGGAACCTTGCTTCAATGTCAGCAATACTTTTCCTCCTTTATTAAGTATTGCCAGTGCATTTTCATCCAACTGCCGGGTTACGAGTATGCCGTCATCTTTCTGCAATACGGGCAAAGGATACACAAAAAAATCCCATGTATTTTGATAGTCGCCCACAGAAACGGTCAGTACAAGCTGTTGCGGCTGCAGCACTTCTGATAAAGCCTGCTGTATTTCGCCTAACTGAATACCATTGCCTAAAGGGATATTTGTTTCCTGCAACTGCCCCCGGAAAAGCGTCTTTCCTGAAATATTTTTTACCTCCCAGGAAGGGATTATATTTTTCAGGGCTGTTTCTCCAAAATGAGCTATTTCAACAGGCACGGATAATATCTCATTATTCCGGTATATCATTTTAGGGAACCTTGCCAGTGGAACCGTTGCATTGCAAAAACGGCTGTATTCTTTCCCGGTAATGTATCCCTTATCTTCCCAGAACGGGTTTAATACACCAACCAGGGCGGTTCCCTGCCCGGGAAAATCATGCAGGTCTAATAATTGAAAGCCGGCAAAGCCCGGTGTACGCAAAGCCGCCTCTATATCGGCTTTGTAACATAAGGCTTGCAGTTTACCCGATGCCAGTAAAAAGCTATCCGATAAATGAGCCATACCATGATCCTTCAGCGATTGCCGGAAGATCTCGAAGTTTTTGGCTTTCAACACACCCGTATATCTTTCTATCTCCCTAAAATCGGGGTAAACACACCACTGGCCGATTTCATGACTTATCGTAGGTTGATTCCATTTAGCAATGATATCCGTCCAATCGTAATTGCTTTTCGGCGCCTGGCCGTTGATGATGCTTTTCAGGCCCTGGCCCCAGCCCTGTATTCTCGGGTCGGGTGTGCTGTTGAAATCGCTTTCCGGTATCACCGGCCAGCCGCCTGCGGTGGTATATAACCGGCGGGCGTCTTTCTTTTTCCAGTAATTCACATAATCCGTCAGGTATTGTTTGTGGTTCCTGCCTGCAGGCTCGTTGCCGTAAGCCAGCATACAAAAAGAAGGATGATTGCCATAATCTCTTAATATGCGCTCCGTTTCATCATAAATATATTGATCAAGAGGTTTACCATCCCCGATAGTAGCGCCCTGGTTGGCCCAGGAGCCGGCTTCCACATGCAGGTAAAAACCCAAACGGTCTGCTGCATCAAAAGCAGCTTCAGGCGGGCACCAGGAGTGAAAACGCAGGTGGTTCAAACCATACGATCTTGCTATCTTAAAAATGTGCATCCACGGCTCAACGTTTGTTGGCGGGTAGCCGGTTTCGGGAAAGATGGCGCATTCCAGCGTTCCCCGCAGAAAAGTAAGCCGGCCATTAATGGTGAACTGTGTTCCTCTGGCGGCAAACTCACGCATGCCGAAGCTGACGGTTCTTACGTCCGTTTCCTCACCGTTTTTCAACTGTACCGACAATTTGTACAGGTTGGGATTAAATTCGTCCCACAACAACGGGCGGTTACCCATCGGGTATATCACTTCCACTATATTGGTCCCATTTTGCAGGGCTATTGATCGTACCACCGGCTTTAACCGTTCTGCTTTTGCCCCGCCTGTTGCCAATAACCGAATCTCGGCTTTGTTGACCTGAGTTGCTCCATTACTGATTTTTATCCGTGCAGTGACCTGCTTTTTATGAATATCAGGGAACAACTGCACATCGTCCACATATAAGGCCGGGCGGGCAGCAATGAACAGCTTGCCTGTCATCCCGTTCCAGTTGCTTTGTGTATGGTCGGAGATGCTGTGTGAGTTCTTACCTACATCTATTTCTTTAACCCGGTTATCAATACGGATAGTGAGGCGGTGTGTACCAGGAGTGAATGCTTTTGACAGATCAAAGACATGTGCGGTGCCCAGGCTGTTAGCAACGCCCACCTGTTTATCATCAATCCACACTGTAGTTTCCCAATGGCTTCGTTCTATGAACAGTTCTATATGCCTGCCTTTCCAGGTTGCGGGAATATCCACCATTTTCTGGTACCAGGCGGCGCCTTTATAATACTTTACAGGTTGCAGCCAGAACGGGACCTTGATATTACCGGGCTGGCGGTAAACTGCATACTCCGGTTTAACAAACCAGGATGAATCAACAATGCTGCCGGTCCACGGTGTGTTCACCGAAATATCATTGCCTTTGCCATTGGTGGTCATTGAACCTGGGAGACTGATCTTGTCTTCCAGGTTTTTTCGGTACCATTGTTCCATTGCTCCTTTATCTGACGGATCAGCCTGGAAAGACCATGTGCCGGCCAGGTCAATACGGTGCGTTTGCGCGCAAAGGGCTGTATTATCCAGTACCAGCGCCAGCAGGAAAATCATTGACAGGAAGAAGGGCTTGTTCATAATGCCTGGATTAATATGATTTGAGATAAGAAATTTACAATGTAATTATTTAGCTCAGGGATACAGTTCATGCATCCGGCTGCACCAGGAATTTATAAATGGTTTTTTGGTTGTATTCCGTTCGGGGCAGCAACAAAACAGGGGGGAAATTGAAATGATTCGGTGCATCGGTATAGCCCTGCGCCTCCAATGCCAGCCCTGCACCGGAATGGTACCGGTATCCTTTTTTACCGGTGTCGCTTCCGTTAAACAACCAGGCGTTATATAACTGAAGGCAAGCCTGATCGGTATATACTTCCATAACCCTCCCAATTTTTTTCTCTGTTACGGTTGCACTCAATGATACCGCCTTTCCCGGTTGATCCAACACGTAGGTCACCGCATATCCTTTTCCGGCAAGCAAGTGCCCCGGAAAGTTTTTGTGGATACGAAGCCCGATAGCTACAGGCTGTGTAAAATCGAGCGCCGTATTTTCTATTAAAGCAATACGCCCTGTAGGAATAAGTTCGTTATCGCATTCAATGGCCGTATTAGCATTGATAAAAAGAATATGCTCCAGAACGTCCCGATCCATATTGCCGCTCAGGTTAAAATAGGCATGATTGGTCAGGTTGATAACAGTAGGCTGGTCGCAGCTTGCCGTATAATGAATGTGTACGGCATTGTCATCACTCAGGTGGTAGGTAACCTTCACCTGCAGATTGCCGGGATAACCCTCTTCACCATCTCTTGAGAAGTAATACAGTTCCAGCATTTCTTCATCATTCTCATTCTTTACTACTTTCCCATCCCACACCCGGAAGCTGAAACCTTTATTGCCTCCGTGTAAATGATTTTTTACAGGCTTGCCAAAAACATCATTATTAGATAATGAATAAGTAATACCGTTCAAAGAAAACTGCCCTCCGCTGATACGCCCGCATACACGTCCTACCACGGCGCCATAATATTTTTCTTTAGCCGTGAGATAATCATTCAAATTATCGAAACCTAAAACCACATCATTCCATTTGCCATTTTTATCCGGAACCCACATAGACAGCCAACGGGCTCCGTAATTGGTAAACTGCGCTACACAACCATTTTTATTACGAAGTGTAAATAACTTTACTTCCTCACCATTGATCACACTCCTGAAATGCTCTTCCTTTAATAATTCCATTTATTGGTGTTTTATTTCAATCCACGTCTTCTAAGTGCTTCGTGCCTGTGCCTGCAGAACGGCTAAGCCATACTTATCGTTTTGTTTTTTGCACTTGCAATATCATGCTTTTATAGGCTCCCCTTACCGGCCAGGCGATACCGACCTTCATCAAAAAATCTTGTTGCACTTCATTCTCTTTTGTGAGGATCAGTTGGTAAACAGAATTATTTGTACTGATCATCCAGCCTTTGGGATTTTTAGTTACCATTATTGCGGAATCACTGGATGGTATTGCAAATGTTCTCAAAAATAAAAATGAGAAAACAAGAGATGTGTAGCAGGCTTTCATTTTCATAAACAGACTATAGATTTAAAATAACAGGCATGGTTTATACCTGGATGAATACGACTGTAAATTAAAAAAATACCAATCCGTTATTTGCTGATTTTTATCATTACAACTCCTTCTGCAGGAACTTCTGCAATGAACTTGTTGTTGTAAACCCCAATATCTTTTCGCCTCCACAGGTCACGAACGGTCCGTCTTCCTGTTATTTGCAGTTCGTTCCAATTGACAGACACTTCCGCAGGATTTTTTCTTCGGTTAAACAATCCAACAGATAGAGAACCATCGACTAAATTTTTAACCATTACAAAACTGCTGCTGTCGCGCGGGATCACCAATCCGCCTTCTCCCAATGGATCCTGATCAATTTCAATAACTTCCGGGTTACAAAGGATCCCAAGGGTAAATTCATCTATTTTAGAGAGATCGCCGCTATAAATTAACGGGGAAGCCATGAGGCACCACAACGACATATAGGCATATTGCATATTCCGGGGCATTGTTGTAGGCTTAGGGATCCCCTCTTCCCTGGCATTTCCTATCCACCCGATTTGAATATAATCCGGATCGTTCCATTCACCAGGTTTGGAATATTGCCGGTGGTTGCTATTGCTAATGGCGATATCAAAAATACGGTGCAATTCAAATCCTAAATCACCGGCAGTCCGCCACGAATTTCCTCCAACCTCAGCGCCCCATTTCCAAACCTCACCCATACCATATTGACAGAGATTAAAAACGATGTCACGGTTCAGCGACTCAAGGATATTGCCCATTTGCAGGTAAGGTTTTTGATAGGCTTCTAAACTTTTGTCAATCCCGGCAATCCTGCCATAAGAGCACCAGTCATATTTTAGAAAATCGAACCCCCATGCGACAAATTGTTTCGCATCTTGTTCTTCATGCTGGTAAGAACCACTAAAACCTCCGCAGGTTAAGGGTCCGGGAGAGGTATAAATTCCCGCTTTTAACCCCTTGCCATGAATATAATCCGTTAACCCTTTCATGTCGGGGAAATAACTATTCGGGAGGATATTTCCATTTTCGTCTCTTAGCGGCCCAACGCGTTCGGGGTCGCTGTGTTTTGGTGCATTCATCCAGCAGTCATCAATATTCACATATTGATATCCAACATCAGCCATTCCACTATTAATGATGACGTCTGCCGCTTCCCGCATCATTTTATCGGTAATCCGGCTATAGTGAGCATACCAATGGTTCCATCCCATCGGAGGAGTAAGCGCAATTTTATCGCCTGACACAATCTTAAAATTCCTTTTGTCTTTTCCTTTCGGGTTCCTTGCTTCAATGACCATGCTGTACTCACCCCTGGGTGGCGTAACCCCCGAAATTATCCCTTTTTCTTTATCAAGGTGTAGTTCTTCGGGCAATCCCCTAACAACAAACCGCATGGGGCGGTTTCCCTGGCATGGGATGCGATAGAGAAACGGATGCCCCGGGCGGCTGCCATAAACGAGGGGGCCGTTGATGCGTGGCTTTATAATCTGTTTTGGGTTAACGCTTTCACTTTTTTCACCCGGATAATATTTCTTATTATCATTCTGGGATTGTGAGGGTAGCGTAAACGCCAAAACGAAAACAGTAATGAAAAGAAACAGTGGCATTATGGATTTCTTAATCATATCAAGTGGTTTCTGCTTTAATTTAAAAATTTTTATTTTTCAGTAATGAACCTTGCCACCCAGCCGCCGCCCGGCGCCAGTTCAAGCTTCAGTGTTTCACCCGCATTGATCCTGCGCCGCGACAGTTTATAATCAGTTGCAGCGGTGCCTGCATTTATTCCGTCTTCAATCATTTCAATGGTGTAAGTTCCCGGCTTTAAAAAACTGGTTGATAATTCAATGGTTCGTGTTTCTTCATTTGTAATAGCTCCGATATACCAGTCATTCCCTGCTCTCCTGGCCAGCGCGGTATATTTTCCGATTTTGCCATCTAATAGCCTGGTCTCGTCCCATTCGACCGGAATTTTTGCTAAAAAATCCGTACACTCCTTTTCTCTGTAGTAATCAGAAGGTGATCCCGGCAGCATGGTCATGGGGCTGTTTAAAATAACGAATAAGGCCATCGCATGCGCCCTTGTGCCCCATCCCATCGGGTAGTGTCCTACAGGCTTGAAATCATTTTTGTTCGCATTACGCGTGGTAGCGGGAATATAGTCCATCGCGCCTGTAAACATCCGGATATAAGGCAACAGGTTATGGTGTGTGGGATTGTCATTATAGGAAACGCCACTTTGTTCAAATTCAATCAATGCTTCTCGTGTAAGTACATTTGGATATTTACGGCTTAGCCCGCAGGGTTTATAGGCTCCGTGAAAATTGACTACCATTTTTTTTTCTGCAGCTTTTTTGGCAACGGCTTCATAAAACTCCACCATCAACTGGTCATCCCGGTTCATGAAATCGGTTTTGATACCTTTGATGCCCCAGCGCTCAAACAGGTCAAAAGCCTCCTGCCACTGGTCTTTCAATGTATTCCAGATCACCCACAGCAGCACGTCCACACCTTTCTTTTTTGCATAAGCAGTTACCTCTTCCATATTTAAGCCAGCAACAGGATGAAGCAGATCATCTTTGGGGCTCCATCCATCATCGAAAAGAAAATACCGGAATCCTTTCTCTGCACAAAAGTCTATGAAGTATTTGGCTGTTTCCGTATTAACGCCAGCCTTAAAGTCCACACCATAAATATTGTTCTTGCCCCACCAGTCAAACATCACCACGCCGGGACTGATCCATGAAACATCTTTCAGCTCAGTAGGGGAAGCCAGCAGATAAACCATGTTATTATTGATCAACCCCTCTTCTTTATCGGCCACTGCAAATATCCTCCAGGGATAAGTTCTTTGTCCTGCCACCCGGGCTATATAGTCGTAGGTATCACCCACCTGGTTGTTGTTGTACGGATTATTGGTCTTTGTAAGTGTTTTGGGATAACGTGGATGTGTAGCCGATAGCTGTGACGCTCCTGTACCTTTAACCCACAGCCCCGGGTAATGATAAAGATCCGATTCGGTTACCATCACAAACGTACCATCCTGCTTTTCTACAAGCAGCGGCAGGTTGCAAAACCTGGCAGGGTCCAGTTCGTCCAACTTTTTGAATTCGTAGGGTTGTTCGTATGCGGAATGAAAAGATTTCTCAGACTGGAAACGGATGGAATCACCCGCGTACAATTGTATATTCAGGGTTTCTTTAATTATTGTCAAACTGTCTTTAGCGGTTGTAGAAAAACGATAAGCCAGCCCTTCGTTAAAAAGTCTGAACGTTAACGACTGATCCGATTTGAATGTCAGCAGCAGTTCATTGTATTCATTCCTATATATTTCACTTTTTTCTTTAATAACCGGCTTAACGTCTTCGGCTACTACGCTCCGCTTTGTTTTTTTCACCTTCAGGGGTGCTGCTTTTGTTTGACTGGTAATCATACCAAGCCCCAACAAACCCAGCACCTTGGCATCTCTTTTCATCATCTTCAAACTTATTCCCTGCGGGTTATTTTCAATTTCAACCGATAGTTTTTTATCAGGAGACTCCAGCGTATATTGCTGTGCATTGCCTGCAATGCAAAAGAGAGACAGGAGGAGCAACATCAGGGTCTTTTTTAAAGCGCATTGCAATTTTTCGCTCCATGCACAATTTTCCGGTCGGTGAGACACCGACCGGTAGCGGGTTCTACAGGCGGTTGTCACCACCCGCCTGTGAAAAATTGCAATGCGCCCTCTTTTCATAACGTAAATATTCATAATGATTTTAAAAGAAACTCAATTTACGCTTACCAATTGGGATTTTGTTTTAGCTCAGGGTTTATTAAAATTTCTTTTGTAGGCAATGGCATCAGGTAAATGCTTATTGGGATCGAATGATCTTCCTGAAGCGCTTTCCACGATAATAAATCCATTGGTATGTCAAATTTATGTGGACACTAAGATTATATTGATGGATGATCTTTGGTGTTTGATAGATTATTTTACTATTTTAAAAAAATACGAACTCCTAATGAATATTGCAAGTCTTATGCATCAGCGCACCCTGGTGATTGTTATCCAGATGAAGCACCTGTGCAAAAAAGTCAGCCGCTTTTTTTGCATACGCTTTTCCCAAGCCAAGATTCCCGAGCGCCATTAAATAATAGCAATGCACTTTATTCAAAATATTCAAATCCGTATCAAACACTAATAAACCGGGTAGTGAAACAGCAAAATAGTCTATGCTGATAATGTCGTTGAGATGCTTTTCCCCGAAGGTTATAAGACTTTGGAAAATGGCCGACGCCTTTTCCGGTTTGTTCAATTTTAACCATGCCAGTCCCTGGTAAAATATTTTGTCCGGCTGGGGATCATTATAGAAAATAGCCTGCACGGGTTCACTGATCCCTTTTACAGCCTGATGATAATATTGAATTGCTTTTTCTTTGTTCCCCAGTTTCTCATATGCTATGGCTTTCCAATAATGAATATCATTTTCCTGCGCCCCCGCCAGCTTACCTTCTCCCAGGTTAGATGGATAATTTTCTGCCTGGTTCAGCAACTGTAACGCATCCTCGTATTTGCCGGCGCCGGCGGCTTGTTTCGCAAGCTCAAGATGGCAGATAACGTGTTGCGCTGTTACCTTGCCTTCACCACCCTCCCAGGGATGAAATTTATGCGCGCCTAAAAGGCGCCTTGCGTTCAGGTGATCTCCCAGCTGATTGTATAATGTTATCCTTTCTAAGTAAAGGTCATCTCTCTGCTCAACCAGGGGTAAATGTTTATTCAAAAAATCCAGCCTTTCCGTGTGATCCCTGTTCAGCCTTTTATACAATTGATCCAATTCCATCAATACACGGGCATCTGTTGTATCCAATGAAAAAGCCTTTTCCATAGATCGTAATGCTTTGCCGGCATCGTTGCGCTTATTGTAATAGGCCAATGACAGATTACGATGCGCCGTTGGAAAACCATCCTCGATTCTAACTGATTGTTCCCAGCATTCAATGGCTTCGTCGTATTGTCTTTTATCAAACCAGAAATTACCGAGGTAATAATATGCCTTCGCATCGGCAGGATTTAATGCTATCGCTTTCTGCAAAGCGGGAACATCTTCTATTTTATTGGGAAAAACAAATGCGGGCGAAAGCAATGCCGCTCTTTGATAATATTCTGTTGCCAACGCCGTATCGCCCGACAACGAAGCGAACCAGCCAAGATAATATTCCACTAAAGTGTTTTTATCATCGTGCATTTTGTAGATCGAAAGAAGCTGCATCGCTTCCTCATAAAGCCCCGCATGTGCATAATCAAAGGCATACTCCGCAAAATTATTTGCATCGTTCCTGCTGATGTTCTTAAGGTGATCCAATACATCATTGGCAGCCTGCTCATGTTCCTTTTCATTTATCAATAAAAGATACTTTTCAAATAAGCAGCCAAAATTGAAAGGATCCAATGTCAACGACTCTTCAATACAAGCCTGCGCCTTTTTGTATTGATGGAGTTTACGGAGAATAAAAGTCCTGGCGTGCCTTGCCGTGTGACTGTGATAATTCTTCACCAGGGATTTATCAATAAACTCCAGTGCAGCTTCATAATCTTTATTCAGTGTGGCAATTCTTGCGAGGTTTAAATAGCCTGCATGCTGCCAGGCATCGTTCCAGGTGCTCTTATAAAAAGCATCATAAGCCTCCTCTTTTTTATTTTGCATGAGGAGCGACCACCCCAGGTTGTAATAGGCCTCACCATCGTAGGGATTGGGGTTGCGCTGTGTGATGGTTTCAATGGCTTTTTTGAAAAATGGTTCGGATTTGGCAAAGCATCCCCGTCTCAAATACCACAAGCCCATCGCATTATTATTACGTGCGTCTCCGGGATCTCTTCTCAAGGCTTCTTCATAATAGTCGGTTGGCTTATACGTCGCGTGGCGGTATTGTTCGAGGTGCTGCCCGGTTAAAAATAATTGTTCATTGTTTTCCACCCCGGCGGGTCGTTTCGCAGGTTGTGCGGGAGAAGGAACAGGCTGCTCAATATATCTTTCTGCCCGGTAACTTACCAGTTCTTTGCCCGTAACCAGGTCGGTGATTACCAGTTTTATTTCTTCCGGAAGTATATCGTCAGCAAGTGTGATTTTTTTTTGATAAGAATTTTCAGGAGAGGAAGCAATTGTTTCAGTAAACAAAATCGCTTTACTCTTTAGCAGTTCAACCTTCACCTTTTCGTACACCGATGTAACATATAATATGATCTCCGCTTCATGACCTTTTATTTCAAGATTAACCGCGGCTTCTTTAGTGGCATTTTTTACCATACCTACATCACGGTAAGGCATAAAATATTGTACAAAAGTTTTTTCCTCATAAGGCTGTATCCATGAAAAATCAGGCTGGTTATCTGTATAAACGCCTGTCATTAGCTCTATATAAGGACCGTCTTCATCGGTAAGGTTCTCATCCCATGTGCGGCCAAACTCCCCGTTGCCCCAGGTCCATTGTTTTTTACCTGGCGCAATGTGGTAATCGGCCACATGCAGTAACCCGCCTTTGCTGTCGTGCTCATAGCCGCCCATAAAATTATATCTGGAGCTTACCGCCATGTAGGAGGTAGGTACAGGAATGTTTTTATATCTTGATATGTCTGTTCCGGGCGCATAATCCACTTTATAATAAACGCCTTTGGCTATAGGAAAAGAGGATACATCTCTTTTACCATGATCAAAAACCGCGTGTACGTCGGGCGGAAAAACAGATTGATAGTGATCGTTTACTTTGACGGCGGGATTGGCCCACCATAAAAAAGTTTGCGGGAACGGCGTGCGGTTATACAGCTTCCCTTTTATTTCTATATACGCTTTGCCGGGATATAGGGTAAACCCCGCCATACCTTTGGTTCGGAACATTCGCTCCACTTCGTTTACCCACACTGTTTTACTGCCATCCTCATTTTCCGTAATTGTGCAATCTACAGGTTCAAATGTGGAAGGCCGGTGGTGCTGTGGCCAGTTAAACTCTATGCCGCCGGAAATCCAGGGTCCGGTAAGTCCTACCAATGCCGGTTTGATCACCTGGTTATAATAAATAAAATGCCTTTGCATTGTTTTATCATAGGCCATTTGTATCCTGCCTCCCAGTTCGGGCAGGATCATTATTTTTAAATAATTGTTTTCCAGGAAAACAGCCTTATAGGTTTTGATGGTTTTATGATCTTCTATTTTTTCTATAACAGCGTAAGGATATACCACGCCGCTGCTACCCTGGTAAACCCTTCGTTCGAGGAACATAGGGTTTTTCTCCGGAAGCCCCGTAGGATAGGTTGGGATTTCAACATCTGCTACCCATGCTTTTACTTCTCCCTGATTCATAGCAAGACTTATTTATTGTTAGTCAGGTTCAAAATTATTCCATCATCGCAGTTTATTTGATGGAGTAACATTCGGTTCAGATGGACTTTTTTACTATTTTTAAATCACAATCTTCAAATATGGAGCTAAGCATTAAAAAGAAAGAAGGTTTCCAGGGGCAAAAGTTGATTGTGATCCCGAAGCAGGTCATTAACAGTAAGTGCGTAAGAAATGAGATGATCAACGGACTGTATATTACTGACATCGGGCATTATCCCAAAGCAAGACATCATTATATGGAGCGGGTACAGGGCGCGGAGCAAAATATATTGATCTACTGCCATGATGGTAAAGGGAACGTGTTGATACGGAACAGGGAATACAACCTTCAATCTGACGATTTTATCATTATTCCGGGTGGCATGCCTCACGCTTATACTGCTGACGAAAAAGACCCATGGAGCATTTACTGGGTTCACTTTAAAGGAAGCATTGCCGATAAAATAGCGCTTAGCATTGAAAAGAGAAAGGGTTTGAAAGGTTCAATCCGGTTCAGGGAAAAGACTATTCAGCTGTTCGGTGAAATTTACGCTCAATTAGAGAAAGGATATTCCAGGGATAACCTGATCTGCGCCAATATGTGCCTGTCGCACTTTTTCTCCACATTTCTTTTTAATGACAAATTTGATATTTCAGGCAAGTTAAGCAATAAGGATACGGTTGATCTCGTGATAGATTTCCTCAGCAAACACACGGCAAGCGTTCTATCCCTGGAAGACATAGCCGCTGAAGTAAACCTGTCTCCTTCCCATCTTTCCTATTTGTTCAAAAAGAAAACGGGCTTTTCTCCTATAGAATATTTTAATCACTTAAAAGTTCAGATGGCCTGCCAGTACCTGCTTTTTACGGCCCTAAGGATCAAGGAAATATCGCAGGAGGTAGGTGTAGAGGATCAATACTATTTCTCCAGGATGTTCAGAAAAGTAATGGGAATGTCACCCAATGAATACAGGGGGAAGAAAAATGGCGGTTAAAACCGGGCGTTGGCGCGATACCTTATTTTGTTGTACGGAATGAACGGATATTTAATGTGTTTTTACCCTGGGATCCACTACCCGGTACAATATATCCGAAAGCATGTTGATCAAAACGAACAGGGTGGCCGTAACCAGCACGCTACCCATCACCACCGGGAAATCAAGTTTATCCAGCGCGTCAACCGTGATTTTCCCGATACCTCTCCAGCCGAAGATATATTCCACGAAAAATGCTCCCGCCAATAGTTCGGCAAACCAGCCGGTAACGGCTGTGAGTACCGGGTTCAGGGCGTTTCGCAGTGCATGTTTGAAGATCACTATGTTTTTGCTTAGTCCCTTCGCATAGGCGGTACGGATATAGTCCTGATTCAATACATCCAGCATAGCGCTGCGCGTGAGTTGGGTGATGATGGCTAAAGGGCGAATACCCAGCGTAAACGCGGGCAATATAAGGTTTTTAAGAGAAAGATATTTCTGTCCGGTATAATCATCGTATTCGAAATAGCTGCCGGTAAGGTTCAAACCCGTGTATTGACCCAGCACAATGGCAAAGAAATAGGCAATAAGGATGCCGCTGAAAAAAGAAGGAGCAGAGATGCCTAACACACTTGTGAAAACAGCAGAGGTATCCATCCAGGTGTTTTGTTTGACTGCCGCCAACACGCCCAGTCCGATGCCGGCAGCGGTGGCGAACACGATGGCAGCCAGCGCCAGTAAAGCAGTGCCCGGCAAGGCTTCGGTGAGGATCTGCAGCACCTCTCTTTTGCTTTGATAGGAATGGCGCAGGTAGGGGAGTTTAATTCCAACGCGGAATTTATCAGTCCCGGTAAACCATCCTTTCAGGTTTTTCTGCCGGATCTCTTCACGGGAGTAAATACTTACGGGTGAAATGTCATTTACATAAAGCACAAACTGTTTCCATTTAGGACGATCAAGATATAATTCTTTACGGATATTGTGTATGGTGGCGCTGTCGCCGGTTTGCCCTAATATCAGCCGGGCAGGATCGCCGAAACCCTGGAATAAAAAAAATACGATCCCCACCACGCCGGTTAAAACCAGCATAGCATAAAAAATTTTTTGGGTGAGGTAACGAATCAAGGCGATTCAATTTGAAGATTTGAAAATTTGATCCCGGGGGTTCCGGATTGTTATCTGGTTTTTGTAATCTCGTTTCCCGTTATTTGTTTGCTCAATTGCCTATAGACCGGATCTCTGTCAGCGCATCGTCCCAGTCTGCATGGCCCCACTTGTTTTTGACGGTGCCATTCTGCAACAGGTATAAGGTAGGATTAGCACGGGCAGCCGTCTTTATAGGCACCACATCACATTTTAGAAAAGTGACCTCCGGAACAGAATCGAAATAATGATGTATGCCCTCCTGATTATTAGTGATCACGAATAAGGGTATTTTTTGCTGCTCCAAAACAGGGTAAATGCTTTTTAAACTATTCAGCCATTTTCCCTGGCCGGGATCGTCTTTAATAAATAAGAATGCGAAATAGCCGGGTGAGTTGAGCACCTGCATAGTAGTGTCGTTGTTCCACAACGTGGTGAGCACGAAATCGTGGATCGCCGGTTCCGCATTGCCTTTACGAACGAGTTTATCATACCGTTTTACAAAATGATAAACGGAGTCGTCAAAATCTTCCGGGAAATTGTCGGCCGTAAATTCTATGGTAGCGCCCTTCTTTTCATATACAAAAGTGATTACCGTGCTGTCGGGTATAGCACCGGCAGGAATTTTCATTTGTTCGGGAAGGTGGTTTCCTTTTTTAAAAGGCAGGCAGTCCGCAACCGGCAGGTGTTTTAAAACATAGCCCTGCAGAACGAAACTGAAAACAACGGCAAGGAATAAAATAAAAATGCTGCCTGTTGATGAAAGTGCCGGTTTGATTTTCTTTCGTTTAAAAAAAATAATCAGTGTCAGCAGAAGCAAAACGATATCCTTGATGAAAGAAACTTTTGGTGTAATTGGAATACAGTCGCCGAAGCAGCCGCAGCTTCTGAATTTCCCCGAGAGGTAAGCATATCCGGTCAAAAAAGTAAAGAAAACGATCAGTATTAGTAATATCCAGGCGAAAAACCGCATCTTCCATCCAACCAATACGGCTACGCCAATAACAATTTCAAGTGCGATCATGATCACCGAAAAGGCTAAAGCGTATTGACTCAGAAGATGCATAACCCCCGGCATCCATCCCGAATCGGCCCATACTTCAAAAAACTCCTGCATTTTGTAAGCTAAGCCTAAAGGGTCATTCGCTTTTATCAGGCCGGAGAAAATAAAAAGAATACCAACAATATACCTCGAAACAGTAAGGATTGATTTCATCTTAAATATAAATATGAATCCTAAATTGGGTTGTACAGGACTAAACTACAGAATAATTTGCAACCTGCTGACATTACGCGCTATTGAAATTGGCCCAATAGCCATCTTTATTTTTATGTCATCAATATGTAAAATACGGAAGTAATAAAAGTATTTGAATACTTTTATTGTGATAATGATATACCTTTGAAACAAAACTATATCACATGGAAATGAAGGAAATCCATAGTAATGACAGGTATAAAGTGCTGAATGTTACATTGAATGTGGGAGAAAAGATGCCACTGCATGAGGCTACTTCAGACGCCTTTGTTATTTTAAAAAAAGGAAAAGGGCGGGTCAGCTTCAGCGATCGTCAGGTGGATCTGTGTGCGGGAGAAACCCTGCTGATCAAAGCGCATGATCAGCATCAACTGGAGGTGTTAGAAGATTTTTCTTCTTTTATTATTCTTGATAAGGAAGCCAAGATTGATTTTGTCAAATAGGCGGGTATAAAAATCCCTGACCCCGCTGTTTTGTGTGTGTCAGTAATTCGCCGCCGGGGGTTGATTTCAGCAGAGGAAAAAATAAAAGGCGGGATATCTTCTTCGCCTTTTATTTTTTCAGAAGTATTTTGTTTTTATTCTTCAACTACAGTCGCATCCGGTGCATTGCTTTTAACGGACGCAATGCCATTGTCGCGTCCCGCTTCGCTTCCGTACATCTGGCTTTTACCGATCACCTGGCCATTAGCGGCTTTCAGGGTAAAGTAAGGTTTTCCGCCTGATGAGCTGAGTTTTTCGTAGCGTGAATCGTCGCCGGCATTCTTTTTGACGGAATCAATTCCGTTTTGCCTGGCTGCGGCGGTTGTATATCCCTCACTGCTTAAGATCACCTGTCCGTTGCCTGCTACCAGGTTGAAATAATATTGTCCGTCTTTTCCTGTTTTTGTAACAAATTTTCCCATGAGATTTATTTTTTAATGAGAGACTAATATACGGATAGTATTTATTTTCCGCTCTTATGCCGTTCTGCAAACAAAAGATATTGTTGCCAGTCGTACAGGTTTATATCGTGTTTGCCGGTGCGGATATGATAGCCTATGGTTGCGCCTACCGGGGTGTTTACCGGGGGCATTTCTTTAACTGTCAGCCCTTTTAGTTTATAAAGCCGGTACACCGGTCCGGCTGCTTTAGCCGAAAGGAACTCACCTTTCGGGTCGGCCCATTTATCGTCTTCGGCGCTGGCTACATACAAAGGGCGCGGAGCGATCAGCGAAAGGAGCATGTGCTGATCTACCGGCAGCATTTCGGGATGGTCGTTGTAATGTTTGTACCGGGCAATGAACCAGTGAGGGAAACTGGTGTTGAGGTTCCGGATGGTTTCTCCGAATATCCTGCGGGAAAGCGCGGCACCTCCTTCTCCCGAATCATTTGAAATGACGATGGCAAATCGCGGATCATTGGCGCCTGCCCACAAAGAAGTTTTACCCAGGCGGGAGTGACCGATGAGTATGGTTTTTTTGGCATCCACCGCAGGGTCTGTTTCCAGGTAGTCTTCAATCCTGCTTAATCCCCAGGCCCAGGCGCCAATAGCGCTCCATTCTTCCGGGGATATATGCAACCGGTCTTTCATGGTGGTGCGGATCCCTGTTTTCCATCCGTCTTTATGATCCGGCTCCAGGTCGTAATAATGTGCGGTGGCGATGCCATAACCTTTCCCTATGATCTCTTCAAGTGGCCACCTGGAAGCAGAACTGCCCCTCGATGCTTCAATCGCTTCAGCGTCAGTAAGTGAAGTTTGGTCCGCTTTCTTTTTGAAAAACCTGGCAGGCTTTATCGCCCTGTCTGAAGCAATGGTATGATTCCCGTTAAAGTTCAGCCCCGTAAACACGGTTACCGGATGATTGGTTTTAGGAAGGTAAAGCAGCACGTCCATAAAGGGGGCATCATCTCCTTCGGCAAAATAAATTGTCACCTGTTTCCGGGTGGCCTTCCCGTTCAGGGCGTTGGCGTCCGACTCCGTAACTTTAAAATGCAAACCGGCAGGTTTCCCGGGTACTTTTCCATATACGTAGTCGGTAAAAAGTATCAGGATGTGAGGGCGTTGATGAGCCTCCCATTCTTTCCCGGTTGTTATGGGTTTCCCGATCGTTGATATCAATGGATCGGGTAAAATATAGGAGGGCACCTGTGTTTCATCGTAATTGGTGGCAGGAGGCGTCTGTGCACGGGATGCCAGGGAACTTATAGTTATCGCGAATACAGAAAAGAAGAATGATTTCATTCCTGAAAAATAAAGAAAAAATATGAGAAGGGTAGGGGAGGTTTGAAGTTTAAAGTTGGCAATTTCCGGTCGGTGGGACACCAACCGGTAGTGAGTTCTACAGCCGGGTGTCTCACCCGCCTGCGAAAATATGGGATGAATCCTTTGAAGTTTAGAGTGTAAGTTGGGAAATACTTTTAGACACGATATCTACGCCGATACCCGGAGCATTGCAACCGGAATTATTTTATTGCCAATTTCTTAATGGCAGCCGCAATCTCCGCTTCCATCGCAATTTTGATCCTGGTCATGGTGATGGGCATGCCCGTGCGATAATTCCTCGGGTGAGGGCTGCCGGATATTCATGACCGTAACACTGTATTGCAGGGTTCTGCCGGCCAGCGGATGATTTCCGTCAAGGATAATTTTATCTCCGTCTATATCTGTAACCACCAATTCCTGACCTTCGGAAGATTGTACCAGCGTACCCAATTGAATTTCTTCTCCGCTGTCGTGAAATTGTTTCCTGTCAACCTCAATCACCAGTTCCGGGTCAAAGTCGCCGTAAGCCTGACCGGCGGTTAAGGTGACCTTTTTTTCTTCCGATACCCGGAGTCCGGTAAGCGCCTCTTCCAGTCCCTGGAGAATATTACCGTAGCCATGTAAATATTCCAGTGGTTCCATACCTGCGTTGCTGTCCACCACCGCGCCGGTTTCATCTGTAGCGCTGTATTGAATGCTTATGATCTTGTCTTTTTCTACAATCATATTGCTCCGGGTTAAGTTTTTACGATGAAGATTTGAAGGTAAACAATCTATTACAGAATCAATTGGCAGGGGAGGTATGTGGAAAATTAAATTTCCGGGCAAGCCAGCTGTCCTTTATTTTAATGATCCAGCGGTTTTCCAGTTCCTCTTTGGTTAAAACAGTATTATTGAAATACAGCGTATCAGGCGTAATGAATTCATTTTCGATAGCATAGGCCAATTGATTCAACGGCAGTAACTGGATTTCATCTTTAACGGCAAAAGCCAGGGTCTGACGATCAAACAGAGACACCCTGAATTTCTCTTCCACCGTTTTGAGGAACCGCTGGGAACTGTCGGTACTGCAGCCCCCCACATGGGTATGGGTATCATCTGCCATTAAAATAATAAACTGTCCGAAGAAAACAGAAACAAAATTTTTCAAACCCACGCCGTGGGAATTCCATTCTTTAGAAAAATCATTTAACATCGTTTCTAATTCCAATACTTCAGACAAAGTAAACCGGCGGTTGCTTTGATAAACCCAGGTTTTGGAAGATGGGTCAAAACCGGTCGGCAGAAGATGTTTGTATGCTAAGTTCATCCTGCAAAAATACGGGTTATGAGGGAAAAGAAGAAAAGGGACGCGGGGGCGGGTGTGAGGTCTCAGGTTGCAGGTCTCAGGTAGATGAAGTTTTTGGAGTGTAGGGTTTTTAGTTTGGAGTTGGGATGAGGCTGGGTGGTTGCAGGTTGCAAGTCTCAGGGGGAGCAAGGACTTTTCAACTTCTCTGCAGTGTTTGCCCGGGCCTGGCTTTGTGTTTAGCGGAGGAGTCTGAGGTTGCATGTTTCAGGACTGAGAGTGTACCCTTGTACCTTGCAACGTGGGACCTGGGACAAGTTTCAGGTTGCAGGGGCAGCC
>JAMLHL010000006.1 GCA_023957125.1 Chitinophagaceae bacterium | reverse complement strand
TATAGGCGGCGAAAATACCTGAAATGACGGCAAATTGTTTCAAAAAAAAAGAATTCAGATGGCTTTAACTAAAGCTTTAAATAAAGCGGTCATGGAGGGTTCGGCAGTTGCAGCCGCTGCCAGCACCTCTTTATGGGTTATGGGATTGTTCGCTTCTCCCAGTCCCAGATCGGTGATAATACTCAATCCAAATACCTTTAACCCGGCGTGTGTAGCCAAGATCACTTCCTGAATGGTACTCATACCTACCGCATCGCCTCCCAGGGCTTTAATCATCCGGTATTCTGCCGGGGTTTCAAAGCTGGGGCCCGTTACGCCAAAATATACTCCTTCTTTTAGCGGGATGCGGAGTTCCGCGGCGATAGATTTTGCTTTTTCAATCAACGATTTCGAATAAGCTTCCGTCATATCCGGGAAACGGGGGCCGAAGGCATCTTCGTTCCTGCCGACCAGCGGATTTTCGGTAAACAGACTGATATGATCCGTGATGATCATCAGGTCGCCAACGAACAGATGCGGCGCCACCCCGCCGGCGGCATTACTGAGAAGGAGGGTATGGATGCCCAGGAGCTTCATCACGCGGATAGGAAAAGCCACCCCGGCAGCGGTATGTCCTTCATAATAATGCAATCTTCCGGCCATCACCACCACCTGTTTTTGCTCAATACGACCAAAAATGAGCTTCCCGGCATGTCCGGTAACCGAAGAAGCCGGAAAATGGGGAATATCGGTGTAGGGTATTTCTTTTTCAATCGTGACTTCGTGTGCGAAATTGCCTAAGCCGCTGCCCAGGATGATCCCTATTTGGGGCAGATGATCCACACTGCCTCTTATATAGCTCACGGCTTCTACAATTTTTTCGGGGATGCCACTCATATACCGGGAATTTTGAAGGGGCAAAGATAAGAACCGGAGAAGGTTCGGGGAAGAAAAGCGGAGAAAACCAAGGACAGGCGGCATAATGCGGCGTTCTCATGACATTCATCAAATTACGGGTTTGATTTTCTTGCGTTCTTATACTTTAAGGCGCGGATAAACGTTTGGCCGGAATAGCGCTGTTTCTGATCCTAAAATCGAATCCCATGGACATTAAAAAACTCAGGCTGTTTTTACTGGTAATTGTATTGCCCACCCTGTTGTTTATGCTGGCAATGGGTTTGCATAAATACCAATATGCGGTAGCCGTTCCTGCTGCTCAAACCGATATTACCGTAACAGCCGTTTGCACCGGCAGCAAAGATTGCAGAGCTTGTAAAACCTGCAATTATTGTAAGCATTGCAAGAAAGATAAAGGCTTTTGTGGCGTGTGCCAATAAGTGTCCTCTGCTACTCAGTGCGATCCGCGGGAAATGGAAGTCTCCCGCAGATTTCGCGAATATTCGCAGATATTAATTTTCTCTGTGCTACTCAGTGCGATCCGCGGGAAACAGAAGTCTCCCGCAGATTTCGCGAATATTCCCAGATATTAATTTTCTCTGCGCTATTCAGCGCGATCCGCGGGAAATAATTAGTTCAGGGAGCCGATCAGTTTCTTATTCAAAGCGATATAGTCGTCATTTTTTGCTTTGGCGGCCAGTTCTATAGACTTGTTGGCTGATGCAATGGCTTCTTTATTTTTTCCCAATTTAGACAAACATTGTGCTTTCTGGTACCAGATCCAGAAGGCATCGGGGTCTTTTTCCGTTGCTTTGTTAAACCAGCCCAGCGCCTTATTCAGATCCCTGTTATTTTCCAGGTAAAAGGAGGCCGCGGCAAAATAAGGAAAGTTTTCTTTCCCTTCGAGGCTATTGATCTGCGCATTGATTTTACTATTGACATCCGTGGTAATGGGAATGATCACTGCCGTTCTGTCCCAGCCGATGATCATATTCATGGAAGAAGCAAGTATATGATCAAAAGTGATCAGGAAAGATTCCAAAGGAAAAGGGATATCGGTAACGCTGACCGTAATCCTTACCACATCCTGATCTTGTTTGTAAGCGGCAGGACTGGTAACGTCCAGTTGTTTGGTGAGGATAACGGTCCATTCATAGCTGTTGGGGATGGTCAGCAAGCCGTATTTTCCTGCGGGAACATCTTTTCCCCCAAAATTTACCGCATCGCCGAAGGTAATAGTGGTAGCCGCGTTAGCCCCGGTTCGCCATACCTTTCCATAAGGCACCAGATCGCCGAAAATGGTTCGTCCTTTTACGGCGGGCCTGGAATAAGAGACTTCCACCGACGATAACCCGAATGCCTGTTGCAGGGTTTGTAAAGGCGAAGCGGCCGGCGTTTTAAGCTGCTGCGCCTCAGCGCAAAAGAAAATAGCGAGAGCAGTTGCCAATAAGAATATCTTTTTCATCAGTAGTTGTTTTTGTATGATTAATCGGGTTTTAAAATTTTGGATGTACCGGTTAAATATTAATATCTTATAAACCGAAACGAAGATAACGTTTTGCTTTTATCTTCTTCCAACAAAAGATTCGTGAATTCGTGGCATTTTAACTCACATCCCATGAAGTGCCCCAGTTATTCAGCACCCCCTAAATATTCGTGTATTGAAAACAAATCATCGTGAGGCCCGAAGTGAAGCAGGTTTTTATCGCCATTTCAGGGTATTGATCAGGTGCATCATGTCCTGTTGCAAGAAATCGTAAACGATCCCCAGGGAATCTTCATTGGGGGTGGCGTCAAAATATAAGGCGCCGCGAAGAAAGTGTTTCGTGGTATCGGTGGCAAAAAATTGCTTCCCGGTTGCCGCATTGCCCCCCACATTAAAAAAGACGCCTCCGACACCGTTGGGCGTAACAAATACCGAATCCTCAATGGAAGATGCTTTTACCGTATGTTTAAACGTGATCTTGTAAGCGTCTTCCCGTAAATTTTCAAAAGTGTTGACCGAAGTGGAGTCCTTAAAACCATTGGCCGTTTTTACTTTATACCACGATTTCCCGCCAATGGTTTTATAGCTCAGGTAGATCCTTGCGTCAAAAGAAGGAAAATCAATATTGATCCAGTAAGGGTTGTCGGGGTCTTCGTCAAACAGGGTACTGTCCCTTGTTATATCGCTGTAAACCGGGTATTCAAAACTATAGGGATAACCTGCCCGCTCAAACAGCCGGTATTCATGCGGAGGGAAATGTATGGCAAAATAGCCTTTTGGGCGTGGCGTATAAACACTGTTACAGGATGAGATCAGGAATATAAGTAACAGGAAAAAGAAGGCGCCGGTATATCTATTCATCTTGTCATTACTTTGAAAGCAGCTTCAACGGAAGGGTTACAACCTGATAGCTACCTGAACTTTTTTGATTCGGTTCTTGTCAATTTCCATAACGGTAAATTCAAAATCGCCTATCGGTATCACCTGGCCCTCCCCGGGTATTTCCCCGGCAAGCTCCAGTACCAAACCCGCCAGCGATTCACTTTCTCCTTTTACCTGGTCAAAGGTATCCTCGTTCAGCCCCATGGCCTTACAGGCATCCATGATCATCGTTTGTCCCTCAAATATAAAATTCTGGTCGTCTATCTTTTTATTCCCGCTTACTTCATCGTCAAATTCATCGCGGATATCGCCCACGATCTCTTCCATTATATCTTCCATCGTTACAATCCCTTCCGTCCCTCCAAACTCATCCACCACTATGGCAAAATGAGTGTTCCTTCTTTGTAATTCCCGCAGGAGGTCCTTGATCAGATTTTGTTCGGGAACGAAATAGGGCTGACGGACCAGTTGCTGCCATTCAAAATCATCCTGCTCATTGATATATGGCAACACATCTTTACTGTGTATGATCCCTACCACATCATCCAAACTGTTTTTATACACCGGCAAACGGGAATAATGCAGGTCCTCAATTTTTTTGAGCAGTTCCCGAAAACCGGTTTGGTATTCAACAGCGCTCACATCCAGCCGGGTGCGCATGATCTGCTTGACCGTCACCTGGCCGAATCTTGCAATACCCCGCAGTATATTTTTCTCTTCCTCCGTTGTATTTTCTCCCGAATTCATCTCTATGGCCTGGTCAATGTCTTCGGGATTATAAACGTGATGGGTTTTAAGTCCCCCGAAGCTTCTTTCAATCCGGTCCGAAAATTTTACAAACCACTTGCTTAAATTGCCGAAGAAGCTATAAAGCACTTCTACCAAAAGAGAGGAGCTATAGGCAAACCTGATATTATTTTGTGTGGCCGATACTTTGGGAAGGATTTCAGCAAAAAGCATTAACAAAAATACGATGACAATTAATTTAATAACGAAATTCAGGAAAGGATTGGGCTGCTCCATGAGTTCGTCTATCAATACATTGGATACAATGATGATACCGATGTTCACAAAAGTATTGGTTATCTGCAGCGTGGCAAGCAGCCTTTTAGGCTGGTCCAGCAAAGTGATGATCCTCCGTGCGGCGGGATGCTGCTTCGTTTTCAGCATATTAATATCGCGGTAGGAGAGCGAAAACAAAGCCACTTCCGCTCCCGATACAAAAAAGGAAATGATCAGCAGGGATAAAAGAAGAACAATTAAAATGGTAACACTTTCGGGATTAACAACCAGCAAAACAGATGGGAGTTTCAGCAGGCTGCCGTACATAAGAGATGGATGATCCAAGCCAGATAATTTTAATTAGAAATACGGTGTAATCATATACCGCAGGTTACACCTCACCTGCTCCTTAACGTATAAAGATAGTGGATTCGGATAAATTGCTAAAAAGCCATATTTTCCGGGGAATCGCCCATCGGCGGAATATCGCTGTTATATCCTTCCGGGTGGCTGACGCCGTGAGACCCGTCCATTCTTTTATCCAGCATGATGAGGTTATCCCCCACTATTTCCGTCGCGAATTTCCGGTTGCCTTCCTTATCATCCCAACTGCGGGTACGCAATCTGCCTTCTATGTAAACCAGGCTGCCTTTGTGAAGATATTTTTGCGCCAGTTCGGCTAACCCTCTCCAGAGTACCACGCTATGCCACTCGGTCTGGCTGATCAGTTTACCTGTGCGGTCTTTAAAAGTTTCCGTGGTTGCCAGGGGAAATTTTGCCACTGCAATGTTGCCTTCTAAAAACTGAATGTCCGGATCCTTACCCAGGTTGCCGATTAACATTACTCTGTTTACACCTCGCATAATTCGTGTTTTTGATTCCATCAAATGAACTTCATTCGTCAATGCTGACTTAAATTTACAGTTTTTTCCTGCAAATAAGTAATCATAAATTTTGGAAAGGCATAGTTGTCCAGGTCCCGGCGGAGTACAGCCTTGAAATCCTTCCCCAGCGAAGGCGCCTTTTGGAGCTGAAGTTCTACAAATTGTCCGCAGATGGTTTGATGGGTAAGGTGCTGGGTATATAATTTCGAGACCTGTATGTTTTCCGCCATGTTGGCTTCGGGCAGGGATTGCAGCGGCGGCTGAAGCAGCAGTTCTTTTTGGGAAAGACGGTGTGTTTTTTCCACCAGTAAAAATTCATGGAGGTTCTGCCAGATATCCCGCGCCGTTCTTTTCCTGATATAAACCCTGTTTTTACAGGAAATGACAAAATAATAGAACCATCTTTTTTTCCGGGTGATCTTCTTTTCTTTAACGGGTAATTTCTCTACCAGGTCGAGTTGAAAAGCGCGGCAATCTTTTTGCATAATACATTCACCGCAAAGGGGCGCCTGGGGTTTGCAAACGGAAGCCCCGAAATCCATAATGGCCTGGTTGTATATCCCCGGCTCAGTTTTATCGAGCAAATCCAGCGCCAGTTGGCTTATCACAGACTTTCCCCGGGTGGAATCCACGGGCATGGTTATCCCTCCTGCCCGCGCCAGCACCCGCTGCACATTCCCGTCCACTACGGCATAAGGCAAATTGAAGGCAAAGGAGGCTATGGCAGACGCGGTATAGGGGCCAATTCCGGGTAAGGCCAGGATCGCTTCATAAGAGCGGGGAAACTGTCCATTGTATTGTTCCCGGATAATTTTCGCTGCCGCAATCAGATTCCGGCAGCGGGAGTAATAGCCCAAACCTTCCCATAATTTGAAGATTTTGGCTTCCGGGGCGGAAGCCAACTGTGCCACCGTCGGGAAACGGGTGATAAACCGGAGATAATAATCCCGGCCCTGTTCCACCCTTGTTTGCTGCAGAATGATTTCGCTCAGCCATATCTTATACGGATCTTTTTCACCCTTCCAGGGCATCGCCCGCCGGTTTGATTTCTCGTTCCAGCGCATCAGTTTTTGGGTGAAAAAAGACTTCATATCGGGATAATTAACTGTTATTCAATCGTATGCCGGGTTTTTTGTTAATATAATATACAATTTACTGATATTCTTCGCGTTCATTGATAATCGAATACCCGGAACACGATATTTCTGTTCCCGACCGGTGGCGCAAGGTCATTACAAAAAATTATTGTGCTGATAACTATTTGAAAGAATATTATTTATGTTATTTTTATTATTGAATTTCATTTACTTATAAAATACAATACCATGCGAAAAGCCGATCTTATTAACAATATCTCTGAAAAAACCGGGATTCCAAAAGTAGATGTTTTAGTTACATTGGAGACTTTATTTAAAGAAGTAAAGGAAAATCTTTCCAAAGGCGAAAATATTTACATCCGTGGATTCGGAAGTTTTATCACGAAGAAGCGGGCTGCAAAAATAGGTCGTAATATCAAGAAAAACACAGCAGTACATATTCCGGAACATTATATACCGGCATTCAAACCCGCTAAAGAATTTGTGAGTGAAGTAAAAAAACTGCAATCCGTTAACCCGGTTGGAGAGAGTTTTGATGAAGAGACAGAAGATAGCATGTAACTTTGCCTCCAAATTTGAAACTGAGTGAAAAAGCAACAATGGACCGTTGTAGTATCCGGGGTTATACTTGTGCTGGGTTTATATCTTTTTGGACGAACCAAACCCCATCCGTCTGATGTTCCGATGGCGCAATCGGCGGCGGAGAACAAAACGGAGCCGCTGAGCAGCCAATCTATCCTCGAAACGGCTAAATCAAGGCTAAGCCCTGAGCACCAGGCCTGGCTCACGGCTAAAGAAGAATCGGTAGTAAGAGGAGACGTGGTCGCCCAAAAAATCCGGTTATACGATGAATTGGCCAGTTTCTGGAAAGATTCCGTACATATTTCCGAACCTTTTTTATATTATTTAGGAGAAAAGTCCAAATTGGAAAATTCTGAAAAAAGCCTCACCTTTGCAGCCCATTTATATTTAAAGCAGTTGAAAGGTGTAGAACAACAGGCTTTACAGTTATGGATGGCCGACCAGGCGGCGGATTTATTTAAGCGGGCGCTGGTTTTGAATCCTTCCAATGATTCCAGTAAAATAGGTTTGGGGAGCAGCTATATATACGGCGCCTCGGGGGCTTCAAGCCCGATGGAAGGTATCCAAACCTTGCTGGAAGTGGCAAAGAGGGATTCTACCAATATGTATGCCCAGTTTATGCTGGGTTATGGCGGGATCGTAACAGGGCAGTACGACAGAGCTATAGAACGTCTGAACCTGGTGCTGCGGGCGGAGCCTGATAATGTGGAAGCCATTTTTTTACTGGCGGAAGCTTATGAGCGCCACGGTGAAAATGACAAAGCCGCCCAATGGTATGAAACGGGCAGAAGATTTGTACAAAATCCTGAGGTGCTGAAAGAAATTGATGAAAGGATCAAAGCATTGAAACACTGAATTGATAATATTTTAATTACCTAACAAAAAACTATTTGGTTTATGCCTTGTGGTAAAAAAAGAAAACGTCATAAAATTGCAACTCATAAGCGAAAAAAACGCCTGAGAAAGAATCGTCATAAGAAGAAAAACAAATAGCCACTGCTTTTTCAAAGCCGGATAACCTGCGCTGGCTTGTATATGAAGAAATGAAGACTGCCTGTATCCCTGGCTGTGTGCGCTTGTTGCACAGGTAACCGGCCTGTCCGGAGATTTTCTCCTGTTTGTTTGATGGTTTATTAAAAAGCTTATTTTGTTTGAACAAAGAATTAATTATTAATGCAGCTCCTGTAGGCGTAGAAATAGCGCTGCTGGAAGATAAAAAGCTGGTTGAGCTGCATCATGAAAAAACCGATGCCAGTTTTGCAGTAGGTGATCTGTACCTGGGAAAAGTGAAGAAACTGATCCCGGGGCTAAACGCTGCCTTTGTAGATGTGGGGTTCGATAAGGACGCTTTTTTGCATTATACCGATCTTAGCCCATATGCAAGGTCTTTACTCAAGTTTACCCAGCTCGCCATGAATAACGGCCAGCAGCGCGAATTTGATTTTTCACAATTTCAAACCGAACCGGAAATTGTAAAAACCGGTAAGATCAGCGAGGTATTGGGTCAGAAACCGAATATCCTGGTGCAGATACTAAAAGAGCCCATTGCCGCTAAAGGGCCCCGCCTGAGCTGCGAAATTTCCCTACCCGGACGTTTTGTGGTAGTTACTCCCTTCAACGACATCATCGCGGTTTCCCGGAAAATCCATTCCTCCGAAGAAAGAAAGCGCCTGCACAAGATCGTGGAAGCCATCAAGCCCAGAAATTTCGGCGTCATTGTGAGAACAGCAGCCGAAGGAAAAAACACCGCCGAACTGCATGAAGACCTGCTGATGCTGGTGAACAGCTGGAAGAATCTGCAACACAACCTCAGCGGCGCCACAGCGCCTTCCAAAATACTAAGCGAGCAAACCAAAACCACCAGCATGCTGCGGGATCTCCTGAACGAAGATTTCAACCGCATTGTAGTCAACGACAAAAACATTTACAACGATACCCGTAATTATATTCAAAAGATAGCGCCGGAGAAGAAGGAGATTGTTTCCTATTATCACAACGGCACCCCCATCTTTGATCAATACGGCGTTACCAAGCAGGTGAAAGCTTCTTTTGGTAAAACCGTGAACCTGCCCAGCGGCGCTTACCTGATACTGGAACATACCGAGGCGCTTCACGTCATTGACGTAAACAGCGGGTATAAAAGCGTGAGCAACAACCAGGAAATGAATGCGCTGGAAACCAACCTCGAAGCTGCCGGAGAAATTGCCCGCCAGTTGAGGCTCCGGGATATAGGAGGCATTATTGTAGTGGACTTCATTGATATGAAACTGCCGGAGAACAAACGGAAGCTGGTAGAGGCAATGGAGGAATGCATGCGCGCCGACCGTGCCAAACACGCAGCATTGCCCATTTCAAAATTCGGATTGATGCAAATTACCCGGCAAAGGATGAAGCCTGAGGTAAATATCAATACCCTCGAAGTATGCCCCACCTGCAACGGCACCGGTAAAGTATCTTCCACCCTCGTACTGGAAGATGAAATTGAAAAGAACCTTAGCTACCTGGTGATGCAAAAACACAACGGCCTCAGTATTATGGTGCATCCCATCATCTATGCCTATCTTACCAAAGGTTGGATATTTTCCATCCGCAGGAAATGGAGCTGGAAGTACAAACAGCCGATTAAATTAAAGCCCAACAACAATTACTATCTCACGGAATTCCATTTCTTTGACAGTAATGATGAGGAAATAAAATTGTAAGAAGCCTGAACCGTTTCATATTGCAGAACCCGCTACCGGTTGGTGTCACCGACCGGAAGGAGCCAAAACCCGGGAAGCGCCCGTAAGAAGCCTAAACCATTTCATATTTTTAGATAGCTTTACAAGCTGGTACTTCCTCTTTACTCATTATGGAAAATCCTTCGTTTTGATCAGATTATTATGGTTGGCGTTGCTGTTATTATTGCAATATTCATCACCCGCTCAAAAAAAGAATATCTCCTTTCAATACCATATTCACCAGGCTTCCTCCGCTGTCAGGATTGATGGGATAGCGGACGAACCGGCCTGGAAAGACGCCCAGGTGGCAACCGATTTTTATATGGTATTGCCTATGGATACCAGCCGCGCCGGGGTACGCACCGATGTCAGCATGACCTACGATAAGAACTACCTGTACCTGCTGGCGGTGTGTTACAATCCTGATAATACCCAGCTGATGGTAGAATCGTTGCGGCGTGATTTTGCCTTTCTGAAGAATGATAATTTCCTGGTTTTTATTGATCCCTTTGACGACCAGACCACCGGCTTCGCTTTTGGCGCCAATGCCTACGGCGCCCAATGGGACGGCGCTATGTACGAAGGTGGTAAGGTGGATCTGAACTGGGACAATAAGTGGCTCTCCGAAGTGAAAAATTATGAAGACAGATGGGTGCTGGAAGCTGCTATCCCTTTTAAAACCATCCGGTATAAAAAAGACGCGTTGCAATGGGGGATCAACTTCAGCCGGAATGATCTGAAGACCACAGAAAAATCAAGCTGGACGCCCATTCCCCGGCAATTTCCCACGGCGGCTCTGGCCTATACCGGATCCCTTGTATGGGACCAGCCTCCCCCTGCCCCCGGAACCAATATTTCAATTATCCCCTATGTGCTGGGGGGCGTTTCAAAAAACTATCTCACCGGCAGTAAGCCTGCACCGGACAAAAATATTGGCGGGGATGTGAAAGTATCTATAGGTACGTCCCTGAATCTTGATCTCACCTATAGACCGGATTTCTCCCAGGTGGAAGTAGACAAGCAGGTTACCAACCTCAGCAGGTATGAACTGTTTTTCCCCGAAAGAAGACAATTCTTCCTGGAGAACGGAGACTTGTTTGCCAATTTTGGCTATGCCGATTTACGACCGTTCTTTTCACGGAGGATAGGGTTGGGCGTTCCGATTAATTTTGGCGCCAGGCTCAGCGGGAAGCTGGATAAGAACACGCGCATCGGGGTGATGGATATGCAAACCGCAAAGGTGGATGAAACCGGGCTGCCCTCCCAAAACTTTGCCGTGCTTTCCCTTCAGCGGAAACTCTTCAAACGTTCCAATATCGGCGTCCTGTATATTGATAAGGCTTCGATTGACTATCACCCGGCAAACAACAACGGCAATAAGGAAACCTATAGTTTATACAACCGGAACCTGGGCGTAGAGTACAATCTGGCATCATCTAACAATGTATGGACCGGAAAAGCAATGGTGTTGAAATCGTTTCAGCCGGGCGCGAGCGCCGACGACTGGACGCAGGCGGCTCACCTGCAATACAGCAGCAGACGATGGCTGATCATGGGACAGATGCAGCACGTGGGAAAAGATTATACGGCCGAAGTAGGTTATGTACCCCGCAGGGGATACTTTAAGCTCAATCCTACGATCACCTATTATTTTTTCCCGAAAGGAGGTCATCTCCTGAGCCATGGTCCGCAGTATAACGGGAATTTTTATTTCAACAACGCCTTCGGGAAAACCGATCACTCAAATATTCTTTCTTATTTACTTACTTTCCGGTCTAAAAGTACCCTTAACCTTCTTGCCCAGAATGATTTTGTGCAGTTACTGGCTCCGTTTGATCCTACCAATACCGGAAAGGATTCCCTGCAGGCAGGAGAACGGTATCAATGGAACACCGTAGGATTTGATTACGTTTCCGCCCCACAGCACCTGCTTACGGGTACCGCTTCCTTCAGGTACGGCGGGTATTATGCCAATGGGCGCCTGCTTACCGCAGCCGGTGATATTGGTTACCGGATCCAGCCTTACGTGAATATCACCATGAGCGCCAGTTACAACCGGTTGGAGCTACCCAAACCCTGGGGTAATCAGAATTTTTTATTGGTTGGCCCGCGTATAGACATAACGTTTACGAATACCCTGTTCCTTACCACCTATGTACAGTATAACGAGCAGCAGGACAACCTGAATATCAACGCCAGATTCCAATGGCGGTATAAACCTGCATCAGACCTGTTCCTGGTATATACTGATAATTACTATCCCGAACAGTTGGCAGTAAAAACCAGGGCTTTTGTACTGAAGTTTAATTACTGGTGGAATTTGTAGGTTGTGGGATATCGCAGTGGGCGGGAAAGTTTGGAGTGGTAGAGGGAATGTGGGAATGTGGGAATGTGAGAAATGCCGCCCTGATAGATAGGAGGGGCAGATCGCAGGGGACAGCCCTATAAAATAATCCGGTGGGGGCTTTGCAATGACGCCGCATATTATATGGCAATTTATCTTTTTTCATCATCCACCGGGAAATGACTACTTTCCGAATCTAAAAAGACAGCGATGAAAGTCGGCCCCCGGTATTTGTTCCTTATTTTTTTTCTCCTCTCCGCCACTGTTGCAAGATCACAAACACAGGTGTTCGTTTCTCCCTCCGGGAATGACCGTAATAACGGCACCCTGCAAAAACCTTTCCTGACGCTTTCTCAGGCCTTACAATTTGTATCGGGGAAAAAGGACGAGTCCGTAAATATATGGCTCAGGAAAGGGAAGTACTACCTGGACAAAACCATTGTACTCCACGCTTCGGACTTACATACCGGTTCTTTGAAGATTGCCGCTTATCGGCATGAGGCGGTCACCATCAGCGCCGGCCGTCGTCTGCATTGCAAATGGAAACCATACGGTAACGGTATCTTCCAAACGGAAATACCTGCGGATGTGGATTTTGAACGGTTGTATGTAAACGGCACACTGCAGGTATTGGCCCGGTATCCCAACTACGATTCCGTGGCAAGAGTGTTTCATGGCACTGCTGCTGACGCGATTGCGCCGGCGCGCGTGAAAAAATGGAAGCACCCGGCAGGAGGTTATGTTCATGCCTTGCATGCCGGAGAATGGGGCGGCTTTCACTACCGGATAACCGGCGTTGATAACAATGGAGTTTTGGCTTTGGAAGGAGGATGGCAGAATAACCGCCCGGCCGGAATGCACGAAAACTATCGTTTTGTGGAAAACATTTTTGAAGAACTGGATGTCCCCGGAGAATGGTTCCTCAATAAGGAAAAAGATATTTTATATTATTATCCGCCGGCCGGATTACGCTTATCCGATGCCGTTATTGAAGTGTCGAACCTGAAAAACAGCATAGAACTAAAAGGCGATTCTGAGCACCCCATTCGAAGAGTGGTTTTTGAAGGGCTTCATTTTACGCATAATGAGCGAACCTTTATGGATACCCGAGAGCCCTTGCTGCGCAGCGACTGGACCATTTATCGCGGCGGCGTAATAGTATTGGATGGTACGGAGGATTGCAAAATATCCAACTGCGTTTTTGAAGGCGTCGGCGGGAACGCCGTAATGGTAAGCAACTACGGCAAACGCGATACCATAACGGGCTGTCACATCTATAACACCGGCGCCAATGCCATTTGCTTTATCGGAGATACAAAAGCAGTTCGTTCTCCTTCGTTCAGGTACGAAACCTATGTGCCTTTTAATGAATTAGACAAGCAGCCCGGCCCCAAAACAGGCAATTATCCCCGTGATTGTGTTGCCTCAGACAATTTGCTGCACGATGTAGGAGAGATAGAAAAACAATCCACCGGGGTGGAGATTGAGGTCGCTTCCGGCATTCAGGTGATCCACAACAGTATCTATAATACCCCCAGGGCCGGCATTAATATAGGAGATGGTTGTTTTGGCGGCCACCTGATAGCGTTCAACGATGTTTTCAATACCGTAAGAGAAACGGGAGATCACGGTTCTTTTAATTCGTGGGGCAGGGACCGGTATTGGGCGCCAGACCGGAGATATATGGATAGCCTGGCGGCGGTTCACCCGGAACTGATATTGCTGGATGCCCAGCATCAGACCATCATCCGGAATAACCGCTTCCGTTGTGATCATGGCTGGGATATTGATCTGGATGATGGTTCCTCTAATTATCATATCTACAATAATCTTTGTTTAAATGGCGGATTGAAACTTCGGGAAGGTTTTTTCAGGATCGTTGAAAATAATATCATGATCAACAACTCCTTTCATCCCCACGTTTGGTTCAACAATAGTGGCGATGTTTTCACAAAAAATGTTGTGATGAAGAAATATGCGCCGATACAGATCAGCGAATGGGGTAAAGAAGTGGATTATAATTTTTTCCCGGATGTGGCTTCTTTGGAGGATGCCAGGGCGCGGGGCACCGATCTGCACAGCATTTGGGGCGATCCTTTATTTATTGACCCTGTGCATGGCGACTTCAGGGTGTCCGAAAACTCGGCTGCACTCACTATAGGGTTTAAGAATTTTCCGATGAACGCATTCGGGGTGCAAAGTCCTTCCCTCAAAAAAATAGCGCTACAGCCGCAAATTCCTCTATTGATCACCGATAGAAAACTGGATGATAAATCAGCCATCGTGGAGTTTTTAGGAGGGAAGATCAAATCGGTAGATGGCTTGGGCGACCGGTCGGCTTACGGATTACCCGATGAGAAAGGCGTGATCATTATCTCCGCTCCGGAAAACAGTATCTTATTCCAGTCCGGACTGCAAGATAAAGATGTGATCCTCAAGGCGGATGGCAGGCTGGTCGCCGATATAAAATCATTGATGGACATTTACCAGGAGCAGAGCTGGCATGGGAAAATAGCTTTAGGTATAATACGCGGGCAGCAGGCAGGGCAAATAGAATTGAAACTGAAATAAAGAATCGCTGAAACGTGGTTAAAATCGCCCAACCGGTTTTTTCAGTAACTTCGTTTGTCTAAAAACATATATTATGGCATTAAAAGTTGGAACAAAAGCACCGGACTTTACATTACCTAATTCGGATAAGAAAGAAGTTTCTTTAAAAGATTTTGCCGGTAAACCCCTGATCATAAATTTTTTCCCTGCAGCCTTCACCGGTGTATGTACGGAGCAGATGTGTCACAATCGGGATGAAAATGCTTTCTACGGCAGTCTTGGAGCCGCGGTAGTAGGCGTTTCCGTGGATATGCCTTTTACCCTGGAAGTATTTAAGGCGAAGAATAATATCAACTTCGATTTGTTGTCTGATTTCAACAAGAAGATGATCCGGGATTATGACATGTACCTGGAAGACTTTTTGCTGGGATTGAAGGGCGTATCGAAAAGAGGTGTGGCAGTAGTGGATAAGAATGGCGTTATAGCTTATTCGGAAGAAACAGACAGTCCGCTTACGCAAATCAATTTTGCTGCCTTAAAAGAGGCTTTGAACAAACTTAAATAAACCGGGCGTTTATTCACCGAAAAGAACATTTGCCGCTTTCGGCAGTCCATACCCATTCTGCCGCCAGCGCCGGCGTTAAAGGAGACAAGAGAAGGGGATTCAATACCGGAAAACCAATTAGGCGGGGGCGGGTATAGGGAATTCATGGCTATGAAAAAATGCAAATTGTGGCAGACGTTCTAACCGATGAGGTATTAAACGTGTACAGGAATGTCCAATATCACCATTGGGTAAAATTACAAGCCGCCCAGTATGAACCGCCGTTGAAGGTACCCCGCGTTACTCCCGGAATGCCGCCCAATATTAATAAAGAGCTTGTCCTTCCGGATACGGGCCAACCGTTATTTCATCCTTTATAAAAAGTATATGTACGAAGAGTATTGCAGATGGAAAAAGGGGTAACAAATTAATAATTTACAAATGAAGCTGAGACTCACATTTTTTTCTATATGTGTAATTCTTGCGGCGGCGGTTCTTATAATGGGGCGATGCCGGTCGGACAGCAAAAGCGACCTGGCCGTCAAGGAAAATATCCCGCATCACAATGATTATATCGGGGATCAGCAATGCAAAAGCTGTCATGCTTCTCAATACGACGACTGGCTGCAATCGGATCACTTCAAAGCCATGCAGGAGGCTTCAGACTCAACGGTGTTGGGTGATTTCAACAACGTGAGTTATAAAGCGGATGGAGTAACCTCGGTTTTTTTTAAGAAAGACGGGAAGTTTTTTATCAATACCCGGGGAGACGATGGTAAAAACCACGATTACGAGATCAAATACACGTTTGGTTATTATCCTTTGCAACAGTATCTGATAGAATTCCCCGGGGGAAGGATGCAGGCTACAAGGGCAAGCTGGGACAGCCGAACAAAGAAATGGTTTCATCAGTATGCAGGGCAGAAAATTGATTCCCGCGACTGGCTTCACTGGACACGGAATGCCCAAACCTGGAATACGATGTGCGCCGAATGTCACAGCACCAACCTGAAGAAAAATTACAATATAGAGAGCGATTCGTATCATACCACTTACAGTGTGATCAATGTGAGCTGCGAAGCCTGTCATGGTCCGGGGAAGTTGCACGTTGATTATATCAACAGCACTGCCTATAAAGAAGGAAAGAAGGCGCCGGATGCGTATATGTTGCTCAATAAGGAAAGCAGCCAGATCAGCCAGATCAATACCTGCGCTCCCTGTCATGCCGTGAAAGGGAATATCAGTCCGGATCTGATCGCAAGCGATGAGTTGCTGGATAATTACATTCCCGTAGTTCCCAATACGGAACGGTTTTATGCAGACGGGCAGATGAACGAGGAGGATTACAATTATGCTCCCTTTTTGCAAAGCAAGATGTTCAGGAACAATGTTAAATGCAGCAATTGTCATAACCCCCATTCGGGGCGGGTATATTTTACCACCAACCAATTGTGTTTGCAATGTCATAATAAAAGTTATGACGATCCCTCGCATACCTTTCACGCGATCAATACTGCGGGTGCGGAATGTAAGAGTTGTCACATGCCTTCCAAAACCTATATGGGCAATGATCTGCGGCATGATCACAGCTTCAGGGTGCCGCGTCCCGATCTGTCGGTGGCGTATGCCACGCCCAATGCCTGCAACAGTTGCCATACGGATAAAACGGCCCAATGGGCGGCCAAGGCTGTTGAAAAATGGTATGGTTCAAAAAGAAAATATCATTTTGCGGAAGACCTGATCCCCGGGAGCAAGATGGATGCTGAAAGCGAAGCCCACCTGGTGAAGCTGCTTTCAGATACTTCCGTTCCCCGGATCATAAAAGCCACTGCTGCAAATTATCTTGGCGGAATTGCCACGGAAAGCAGTTTGCAGCATTTATTGAATTGCTTACAACACGAAGACGCACAGGTAAGATATGAAGCATTAAGAAGCCTGATGAATTTTTCACCCCATCAGTTTCTGAATGATATTGCGCCTTTACTGGATGACAAAGTACGGGCGGTAAGGATTGCTGCCGCCGATTTGTTTTCTTCCATACCCAGGCAGGAAATTCCATCCGCTTATGCTTCGTCCTATACAAAAGCGAATGCCGAATTGATGAACTACTTGTTGTACCAGGCCGATTTTGCGCATGGCAATGTGTCTATCGCGGATTATTATATGAGGACGGGCGATCCCGGCAATGCCGAGAAATTTTATCTGCGGGTATTAAAAAAAGACAGCCTGGTAAATCTTCCGCGGCTCAACCTGTCTATCCTTTACAATTCCCAGGGAAGGAATAAGGAAGCCCTGCAGGTGTTGGAAACAGCGGCTAAAATAGACAACAAAAATCCACAGATATTTTATAATCTTGCTTTACTGCAGAATGAAATGAAGAACCCGGCTGCAGCCATAGAAAATTTCCAGAAAGCGCTTGATCTGAAGATGCAGGATCAGCGGCTCTATTATAATTACGGACTACTGCTGCATCAATCGGGGAATAGCAGCAAAGCGATCGGGGTACTCGAAACCGGGCTGAAAGTCAATCCCTCTTCGGCGAATATTAATTATGCACTGGCTTATGTTTACCTGCAGGTACACCAGGTGGATAAAGCCCGCCAATACGCGCAGACCCTGAAACGGCTGGATCCCAACAACCCCGATTATCAGGGCTTGTTTGCCACGCTTGGGATACGGTGAGATGGCAATGCTGTGTTTTGATAGGAGCCCCGTTGAAAGGAAATTCATTCTATAACCGGGACTAAGTCCCGGAAGAACATATAAAGTCCGGAGTCGGAGACGTCCGGACAGCAGATTTCGAACACTTATGATCGGAGACTTCCGAACAGCAGAGACTTCTGAATAGCAGTGTCAGTATACTTATTTCAACTCCTACTCCAGCCGGTAAGCCGCCACGCTGTTTTTCATAAAAGTAGGCACATATACGATCCGGTTAACCGGGTTGTAGCCGATATCGGCGGCATTTGATTTTTCTTCGCGGGTATCCAGCAAAAGTTCTTTTCTGCCGTCGCTGTGTACATACCACAATGTGCCGGACCAGCAGGATACCAGGAAATCGCCGTTACCTATCGCTTCAATCCCGTCCGTTCCGCCTTCCATCCCATCGGCGATTTTAGTTAAGCCGCCTGATTTTTCTTGTTTGTACAGTCCGCCCGCATCCGTCAGGTAAAGGTCATTTCCTGCTACCAGCACGCCGTTGGGGCCTTTCAGATCGTTCACCGCTACCGTGATCTTACCCTTTTCTATACGATGTATTTTTTTGGTGCGGGAATCTGAAACATACACCACACCTTTTTTGTCTATAGTCAGATCGTTTAACCCCTGCGCTCCCTCTATAGCAATTCTTTGTACGATTTGTCCTTTTTTGATATCAATCACCGCCACCACATCAATATCCGCTACATACAATTTCCCGGCGTGAATACCCATCCCTTTGGGTGCATCCAGCCCCGTCACCCATTCCGCTGCAATGATCTTACCATCCAGCCCCACCTTCCCGATAGAACCTTTCCCATCTTTTTCCCAGGCCTGACCGTCAATATTGGAAGTATATAACAATTTTTGAGCGGCATCATAACGTACCGATTCCGGCACCTTCAAACCAGCTTCGGACTCCCATAATTTAACAAGTTTGTGTTCCTGTGAAAAAACATTTGCCTGGAATAAAAAACAGCCGGCAAGAACTGCTAAAAAAGAAGGTTTCATAATATAGATGGTTTATGATTTACAATGTTCCCTGTATGTAAAGCGTATCTGTTGACAACGCCAAAAAGAGCGTAATCAAACATACGGAGTTTTTTGCTTTTTCCGCAGCATGACGCATCTTAAATTTTCGTTTCAGACTGAATTCCGGTTGGTGAGACGCCAACCGGTAGTAAAGCCGGAGCCAATCTCCCATTTCAAATCTTAAATCTTAAATCTCAAATTTTAAATCACAGATCCGACGCTATCCGGGTACCTTCTTTCGTCAGGTCATCATTCACGGTTCGCCATATCCCCAACGGATTGGCGTCTTTCAACTCGTCCGGCAACAGGGTATTGGGCCAATTTTGAAAACACACAGGGCGGGCAAAACGTTTGATCCCGTCGGCTCCCACCGAGGTAAAACGAGGGTCGGTGGTGGCGGGAAAAGGTCCCCCATGCTGCATGCTCAGGCACACTTCCACACCCGTAGGCACGCCATTGACAATGATCCTGCCGCAGGTGTTTTTCACAGCTTCCACCAGTTTGTTGTTCTTCAGCATATCTGCTTCCGTGCCCATCAGGGTACCCGTAAGCTGACCTTCCATCCCCGCGGCAATGGCTGTCATTTCATCCATATCCCTGCACCGTACCACCAGCGAAAAGGGCCCAAAAACCTCTTTATGCAACACCGGGTTCTTCAGAAAAGCTTCTCCCGTTGCGGAAGCTATCGTTGGAACCCCCTGGTTTTCGAGCGGCTCCTGCGTGGCCGCGGCAACCGTACTGACCTCCTCCTGTTGTAATGCCAGGGAGCGATTGGCGGCGTAAGCTTTTGCAATTCCCGGGTGCAACATGGTAGCCGGCGCTATCTGCTCTATCTCTCTCCCTAAAACTCTTATAAATTTTTGCAGGTATTCGTTATCCATACCGATGATCAAACCAGGGTTGGTACAAAATTGTCCCACACTCAGGGTAACAGACTGCGCGTACATTTCTGCGATAGTTTCAGGCGATTCCTTCAGCTTTTCCGGAAGCAGGTAAACGGGGTTAACGCTGCCCATTTCGGCGAAAACCGGGATAGGCTCCCGGCGTTGGGCCGCCCGGTCGAACAAGGCCTTTCCTCCGGAAAAGGAGCCGGTAAAACCCACGGCTTTTGTACGGGGATGCATTACCAGGGCTTCCCCCACCGCAAAGCCCGCGCCATGTACATGCTGAAATATCTTTTCCGGCATTCCGGCTTTACGGGCTGTTTCCGTTATAATAGCGGCCACCATTTCAGAAGTCTCCGCATGTGCGGGATGAGCCTTCACCACTACCGGGCAGCCGGCAGCCAGCGCGCAGGCCGTATCGCCGCCGGCGGTGGAATAGGCAAACGGGAAGTTGCTGGAACCAAAAACCACTACCGGGCCAAGCGGCACCAGCATCTTGCGCAGGTCGGGTTTGGCCGGTGTGTGATCCGGAATAGCGGTATCAATCCTTGCCTCCAGCCAACTGCCCTCCCGGGCTGCATTAGCATAGCTGTTGAGTTGAAACAGGGTGCGGGTAAGTTCGCCTTCCAAACGATCCTTAGGAAGGTGGGTTTCTTTCATGGCTGTTGCCACCAGCGTTTCACTTCTCGTATCAAGGGCGTCGGCAATAGCGTGCATAAAACCAGCCCGTTGTTTCAGTGAAAATTTTTTACAGGCCTCAAAAGCCAGCCATGAGTTTTCCATTACGGTATTGATCTCTTCTACTGTGGCGTCTTTATATGTAGTCATAACGATATGTTTTACGTGATCGGATACTACAAATTTCGGTATTCCCGGGGGATAAACGCCAATAGTGAAATTCTGTATCTTCGCCGCCATGGAAAAAACTGACAAGAAGGAGATTGTGATGAGCGGTATCCGCCCGACCGGGATATTGCATCTGGGGAGTTATTTCGGCGCCCTGAAAAACTATGTGCGTATGCAGGATGACTATGAGTGTTATTTCATGGTAGCCGACCTGCATTCCCTCACTACCCATCCCGATACCCAACTATTAAGATCGAATGTACTGCACGTTATTTCAGAGTACCTGGCTTGTGGCTTAGATCCCGACAAGGTAGCCCTGTACTGCCAGAGCGATGTGTTTGAAACTTCCGAACTTTATTTTTATTTCAATACCCTGGCTTATAAAGGAGAACTTGAAAAAACTACCACCTTCAAAGATAAGGTGCGGTTGCAGCCGCAGAATATCAATGCGGCTTTACTCACTTACCCGGTATTGCAGGCGGCGGATATTTTATTACACCGGGCCTTATATGTGCCGGTAGGAAAGGACCAGGAGCAACACCTCGAAATGACCCGCAATTTTGCCGTCCGGTTCAATCACAGGTACGGACAGGTATTCCCCGAACCGGTAGCCTTTAATTTTGGTGAAGAACTGGTGAAGGTGCCGGGATTGGATGGAACCGGGAAGATGAGTAAGAGTGAAAATCAAAATGCGACGCTGTATTTATCGGATGACGACGGGCTGATCCGGAAAAAGATCATGAAAGCCAAGACAGACGAGGGTCCTAAGGTGCCCGGTACCCCCAGGCCCGATTATATAGAAAACCTGTTTCAATTGATAAAACTTACCGGCTCTCCCGGGGTTTTGGAAAAATATGAAGCCGACTATAACAATTGCACGATCCGCTATGGGGATTTGAAAAAGCAGTTGGCCGAAGACATGATCCGTTTTATCGCCCCTATCCGGGAAAAGGCGACTGCCATCCGCAGCGATGAAAACTATATGAAAGAGGTGATGAAAAAGGGCGCCGAAAAAGCGGGCGAAAGCGCGAAAAAGACCATGAAACTGGTTCGGGAAGCCATAGGATTGAAATATTTTTAAGAAAAATACGGACGAAAAAAAAGAAAGCGGGCAAAATTATATAACTTAACCACGTACAATTGTCCTCTATTTCTGTTTTATTTTTTGAATGACCCATCATAATGGCAAAAACTAAAAAGCCCAAGCATGTTGCTGTAGCGGGCAATATCGGCTCGGGAAAAACTACCCTCACGGAGATGCTGAGCAAGCATTATCGCTGGATTCCCCAGTTTGAAGATGTGGATCACAATCCCTATCTCTACGATTTCTATGAGGATATGCCCCGCTGGAGTTTCAACCTGCAGATCTATTTTTTACACAACCGGTTGAAGAATTTACTGGAGATACAAAAAGGCAATGAAACGATCATACAGGATCGCACGATCTATGAAGACGCTCATATTTTTGCCCCCAATCTGCACGAGATGGGTTTAATGAGCAAACGCGACTTTGAAAATTATTTCAGTTTTTTTGAAACCCTGAAAAAGATGTTCCGCCCCCCCGATCTTTTGATTTACCTCAAAGCCTCGGTGCCGACCCTGGTGGGACAGATCCAGAAAAGAGGACGCGAATACGAAGAAAACATCCGGTTGGATTATCTTAAGCGGCTGAATGAATTTTATAACAAATGGATTGATGGCTATAAAGAAGGCGGGCTGTTGGTAGTGGATATTGATGAAAATAAATTTCCCGAAGACGAAGAACATCTGGGACAGATCATTCAAAAAATTGACGGACAGTTGTACGGGTTGTTCTGAGTGAACCGTCCGTACATTTCAACGGTCAAAACAATCATAAAAACACTGAACAATGAAGAAACGGATACAGGAGAATTCGACAATCAGGCAGGATTCTTTGTGCAGATGATGGAAGAAGGCAGGCTGGAAATACGTAAAACCCCAATCACGCAGAACTATATCTCTTCCATCTGAACGAAAAACAGTCAGAAAAACTATGCCCAGGCAAGCACAACCGTTGACACTACCACTGTTTTTTATTGTCGCTGTATTCGTATTTTTTTAGTTTTTCATTTAGTTGGTCAAACTGTTTTGCAAGTTCTAAAAAACTCTCCCTCCATCCATTTGAAAGTGAAAGTTCCTGATAGGTTGATGTCGGTGCAAATTCTATTTCCAGTTTATCCAATATTGCAAAATCGCAAAAATTCACTTTTTCAATGTCTGCGTTTAGGTCGGTTAAAAATTCGTCTGCGTTGTCATACGAAATGTAAATTTTTAGTTGTTCTTTATTTATAAGTTCTGTATTCATAAAGATGCACCAACGATAGGGTCAGGCGATGTGGCAGTACTCCGTGATTCGTCTGCCCATAACCGAAGCTAAATTTACAAATAAAAGTTCATTGTTTATTCTTTCGCCCGGCGTTATCCGTCAGATGGGACTGAAGCCGAATAGCGAATAAAAAGATGAGCATATATTCATCGCCCCTCCATATTGGCCAAACCGCCTGTTAGTGGCTGCCCTTTTGGTCAAGTCAGTTTTGCGAATTTATCCTCTATGTCTGTCAACCATTTTTTTCTTTTTTTTTCCGACACCATTTTGACCATATTCAAGTTTATCCACTTTCTATTTTTGTAAGCCATTTTCCAAAATGTGCCTGTAAGTATTGCTTTTTTTATTGCGTTTCCGAAAAGAAGTCTATACATAATACTTGGTGTATTCATAGTAGTGATTAGTGTTACACCTTTAAGGTTTTTTAATAGCGGTATCATTCTGTTTCCGCTTGGTGTGTAATCGTAAGCAACGCCAGGAAAAATAACTTTGTCAATAAACCCTTTTGTCATTGCGGGCATAAGTTCCCACCAAATTGGAAAAATGAAAATTAAATGCTCTGCTTTGTCAAGCCGTTCTTTGTATTCTATGACTTTTGGATCTATTGGTTTTCTCTGAACAAATGCTTTTAAATCTGCTTTTGTCATTACTGGATTAAAACCGTCATTGTCCAAATGAATAAGGTCAATTTCATGATTTGCTTTTTGAAGTCCATTTGTTACTGCGGTTAAAATTGCGTTGCAGTAGCTTCCCTCGTAAGGGTGATTAAATACAATTGCTATTCTCATTTCTTACTGTTTAAAATTCACAGTGCAAAATTGAGAAGTTTGTCAGCCGTCTGACGATAACAATTGTAAAGAAATGCGTTTAATGTCTATTTCTTATTCGGCTCAATGAAACAGGTGTAACGCCCAAATATGAAGCGATATAATGTTGCGGAACCCGTTGTAAAATTTCGGGATGTTGTTCTAATAATTCTTTGTAACGCCTTTCAGGCTTGTCTTTGATGCGTGAAAGAAAAAGTTTTTGATAGTAAAACAGTCGTTTCAAAATATGTTCTTCAACATCGTTTTTTATAACTTGAGAATTGTCTAAAACAAACTGAAAATCTTTTTTTGAAATACTTTGAATAATGCAAGGTTCTATACTTTCCACATTAAACGAGCTTGGTTGATTTGTCTTAAAACTCTCAACGGAAGAAACGCCTTGACCTTCAAAGAAAAATTGAAAAGTTATGTCTTTCCCATTGTTGTTAAACCACGAACGCAGACAGCCTTTTTCAATGAAATAAGCGGTTTTTGAAATTTGTCCTTCTTGCAAAAGCATTGTCTTGGCAGGAATTTCCTGCCGTTTTAAAAGGTGGCTGAATTTGTCCCACTCTGCTCTTATTTTGTTTCTATCGGTCATTTGCGTTGTCGTCCGTAGGTTTGCCACCAACGGTAGGGCTTGCTGCTGCACTAATATTCAATGAACCTTCAGCCCGAACGTCACGCCCAACAGCTAACCCAAAGCCGAAAATAAGCACAAAAGCTCAACAACACTTTTTCAGCCCGGAACTATAGATGAATAAAGAATCAAAAGCTGATGTTTATTTCTTCAGCCAGCGATAGCAGCAAACCCAATGTAAGCTGTGGTTTTGATTTCTTCCATCGTTGCAAATTATCAAAGCCTGATTGAAAGATCAAGATGCCCGCCAAGACCACGTTCAACGATTTTTTGAAGAGTTGAGATACGGACTTCTTTAATGTTGTTTTCAATTTTTGAAATGTAGCCTTTGTTGGTTCCGCATTTTTCAGCGAGTTCTTCTTGTGTCATTCCCTTTTCAAGTCGAGCTTGCTGTACAAGAAAACCAAGTTTGAAGGCTTCATAGCCCTTTTCAAACTTGTCCCGTTTTTTGGTTCCTTTCCTGCCATATTCTTCTTCAACGAATTGGTCAAGAGTTTTTATGTTGTTTTTCGCTTTCATATTCCTTTTTTATTTTCAGTGCTTTTTCAATTTCAGCCTTTGGTGTCTTCTGAGTTTTCTTTTGAAAGCCATTCGCAAGTACAATGATTTTTCCTTCGTCAAAGAAGCAAAAAATGCGAAATATGTCACTTCCAAGTTTAACTCTGATTTCATAAAGTCCATCCGTTCCTTCCATGTGTTCCAGATAATCTGTCGGAACGGGTTGTATGGTTTCAATAAGTCTAAATGTCCATAAAATTTTATCTTTTACTTTCTGTCTTTGTTTATAATAAAAGTCAGAGAAGTAGTTTTTATATAAAGTTATGGTTCTTAACTTTTGGTTAGCCATATGGCACAAAGGTACAGGATGTTGTCCGAATGTGCAACTTTATTTTTGGTGTAAGTTCGAGTGGATTCCCTTTAAGATGGTCGCGATAAAATTACAGCCAACGGTTCGGGTATTGCCGAAGGCAGGGAATTCATTGATTGTCCAGCCCGGTACAAATGCCCAATTGAAAATATGTTGTTGAAGTTAAGAACTAAAGCTGAAAATTGAATGTCGAGCTCGAACCGCTGCTGATGCTTGCAAATAGCTGATGTTACAATGTCCAGCCCTGCTTTTGCAAATACTTTTGTTGCACGCCGTTTTTCTCGGTCGCCCAAAAATGTGCATAAAAAAGTAATGTCACATTTGATTATTTGTTAAAATAGGTTAATTTGCGTCATAAATATAGATGGCTATGAGTAATTTTTTAACTGTCGATGAGGTAGCCCAAACCTTAAAAGTTACAAGGCAAACAGTTGCAAAGTATATTCAAAAAAAGGAATTAAACGCTGTTAAGATAAATAAGAGTTATCGTGTTTCTCATTCAGAATTTGAAAATTTTCTTTCTTCCAATTCGGTTGTGTCGGAACCAGAAGCTATTTATTTTAAAAAATCAAGAAATTGTGTTTTAGACTATCAAGGTAAAAGCGAAGAAAAAGAAATTTTAACTTCAAGGCATTTAGGAACAATTAAGCCTATTGAAATTAATCACAAAGGCGATTTTAATAAGTTCATTTTTGGCGATAATTTCTATGTATTAAAAAATCTTCTTTCAGACTTAAGGGGGAAAATTGACCTTATTTATATTGACCCTCCATATGGAACAGGTCAAGATTTTTCTAACCTTGACCATGACCATGCTTATTCTGATAAGTTATTGCATGGCGACTTTTTGGAGTTCCTAAGAAAGAGACTTTTTTTGCTTAGGGAGCTACTTTCTGAAAATGGAAGCATCTATTTGCATATTGATAAAAAAATTGGGCATTATGTAAAAATTATAATGGATGAAGTGTTTGGCTATAATAATTTCATAAATGATATTACACGCATTAAATGCAACCCTAAAAATTTTGCAAGAAACGCATATGGCAATTACTCAGATATTATTTTGTTTTATGCAAAAGAAAGAGACAAAAATATTTGGAATGAGGTAAAAGAAGAACTGACAAAAGAAGAAGAATATATTTTCTTCCCAAAAATCCATCCAAAATATGGTCGATACACTACTAATCCATTACATGCTCCAGGTGAGACAATTGATGGCGATACCGGAAAGGAATGGAATGGATTAATGCCTCCTAAAGGAAGGCATTGGCGATATAGTAGGGAAGAACTTACACGACTTGATATGCAAGGATTAATTGAATGGTCTGAAAGCGGCAATCCAAGAAAAATGATTTTTGCTAAGGAACACAAGGGAAAAAAGGTTCAAGATGTCTGGGAATTCAAGGATAAAGGGTTGTCTTACGTTGATTACCCAACACAAAAAAATCATGAAATGCTCCGTAGAATTATTTCAAATTCCTCTAATGAAGATTCTGTTGTACTTGATTGCTTTGCTGGAAGTGGCTCAACTTTATTTGTAGCGAATGAGCTAAAAAGAAAGTGGATTGGCATTGATAATTCTACTCAATCTTTATCTGTTGTGAAAAGCAATTTCAAAAAGGGGAAAATTAAGTGTAACTTCTTTGAATATATATCACTTGATTAATTAGAGAAATCTTTGTAAATAAGCTTGAAGTAGTAACGCACTTACCATATCATACTCTGATTCTTGTATATTAACAGCTTCTTTGTTATTAACCAGCCGGTGATTTATGTTGAAAACAGACCATGGGAATCCATCAACTACTCCTATCCTAATTACATTTCCACGTTGATGTCGACAAAAATTAAGAACTTCTTGTACTTGCTTTTCTTGATTGCCACCCGGCTGCCCAATCCACTTTGCTTCGCCTATAATTATTTGCCGATTCACTTTTGCTATTAAGTCAGGACGTTTTGCAAGATTTTGATGTAAAGTATCATTAATAAATTCCTTTCCGACTTCTTCGCTGGAATCAAGTATACAAACTCCTCGTGTCGACCTTTGAAAGGCATCTAATCCTAAAGGAGTAAAATTTCGCCTTAGCCAACCATTGAACATAGGACCCATTTGTGTATTTAATTTAGGGGCAGCCTCAAGTCTAACAACGGTTTCTTCAGCTGTCATTGAATATAAAGATTCGGCAATTCTTTGTATTTGTCGTGGATTATTATCAATACAGCCTTCACTGTTTTTAAGTAAATACCAAATAGGGTCTTCATAAGGAAACTTAGTCAATCCTTTTAATAGCTCAATTAATTCTTTTGTTCTTCGAGCTTGATGAGCAGCAATAATTCTGCGTCTAATTCCAGCATCGAGTCGCTCGGGTGCTGCAATCTGAAATGGATACACCTCTAATATTTGGTCAAGGTAGTTTGAGTTCCTAAACAAGTCAATACTTTGTCTTACCCACTCATTTAGGTTTTCAGGATTTGTTTCAATGTCGATTGTTCTTTCCATTATTAGATTTATATAGCCGCAAGATATGATAAAACCGCTGCGTCATAAAATGGCGTGCAACTCCCCGATTGCCGTTACTTTAAGCACTTAAAAATACTTAAAAACGTTTAAAAGCGATTAAAAACCAGGGTTCAACCCGAAACGATACATCAACCAACGGCTGACCGGTACTTACAGTAAAAAGATGGTAATAATGGTTGTCAGACCCTCCCTTTCTTCGGTACCAGGCTCCGCTCCTCAGCTACCGGTCTAAAACTTCCCCACTAAAAAACCCGAAACTAAAACCACCCCTGCCTTATATTTGTAGTTAATACCCCTGCGCATGAAATACTTCAAACTACCCGTTTACTTGCTGCTGGCAGCATATGTTGTCTTCACCGGCTGCAACCAACAACCCGCACCGGCTAAAGCAGAAGGCGTTGCCGCCATAGCTATGAAATGGGAACTGGTCAGCAATTTTACCGACGCTGGGTACACGGCGCGTATCACCCTGCACAACAAGGACGAACAGACGCTGACCGACAAGAACTGGGCGCTTTTCTTTTCCATCGCTCCTACCCCGCTACTGCAGCCCGAACAACCACAACCGGCGATGCTCGAACACCTGAACGGCGACTGGTACCGGCTTTCACCCAACAGCGGATTTTCTCTTGCAAAGGGGGATTCGATTGACATCTATTACAAAGCCACCGAATTCAAGATCAAGGAAACCGATGCTCCTTTAGGTACCTACATCGTTTTTTATGACGGGGACGGCAGCGAGCAACGTATTGCAAAAATTGAAGATTATACCCTCATCCCTTTTACCCGCAGGGAGCAACTGCTCAGAACCGCTGCCGACAAAGAAGAACCTGCATCCCCGGCTAAAACCTACCAGGAAAACGAAACCCTATCGCTGCTCGACGCCGATGATCTCTTACCCATCATTCCCACTCCGGCGCATTTTACGAAAACCAACGGCAGCTTCGCTCTAAAAGGCGTTGCCATTCATTATTCCGGTAACCTGGGCAGCGAAGCGGGTATTTTAGCCGCTAAACTCAAAGCAATAACCGGCAAAGACTTCACCGTCAGCGAAGGAACTTCTTCAGGCAACGATATATTTCTGTCTGTTGACCCAACGGTGGTTAAGGAGAAAAAAGCCGAAGCCTATCACTTAAGTGCAAACGAAAAAGGGATCCGCATCACCGGCTTCGATGCAGCGGGGGTTTTTTACGGCATCCAGAGTTTGCTGGCGCTTTTACCTACAGAGGTCTATCTGGGTAAGGCGGAAGCACCCGCAGTTGCTGCAGTAACCATTGACGACGCGCCCCGCTTCGGGTTCCGCAGCCTGCACCTCGACGTGAGCCGCAACTTCCAGGAAAAGGAAACCGTTCTGCGTATCCTGGATGTGATGGCGCAGTACAAGCTCAATCATATGCTGTTATATACTTCTGAAGATGAAGGATGGCGGGTTGAAATTCCCGGGCTGCCGGAACTGACGGAAGTAGGCGCTCAGCGGCAGCATGTAAAAACTATAAAAGACCCGGCTGTTCACCCGGCATACGGCTCCGGCCCCATTGCCTACGACAAAGGATATCACGGCAGCGGGTTTTACACCAGGAGTGATTTTATCGAGATCCTGAAATATGCCAAAAGCCGTCATATCACCGTGATACCGGAATTGAATTTCCCGGGTCACGCCAGGGCTGCCATCAAATCTATGGAAGCCCGTTACCAGCGTTTGATGAAAGAGGGCAAAGAGGAAGAAGCCAATGAATACCGGTTGGTGGACCCGGAAGATCAATCGGTGTACCTGTCGGCCCAATTGTTTAAAGACAACGTGGTAAACGTGAGCAGAGAATCCACCTATCGCTTTTTTGAAAAGGTGGTGGACGAATTTGCCAGGATGTACGAAGAAGCCGGCTTAAAAATGGAAATCTTCCATGCCGGTGGCGATGAAGTGGCGGAGGGCGCCTGGACAGGATCGCCGGAGGCATTGGAACTGCTGAAAAAACATCCGGAGATTGGAGACCCCAAGAACCTGCAGACCTACTTCTTCCGGGAACTGGTAAAGCGCATGGAAAAAAGAAACCTCGAAGTGCATGGATGGGAAGAGGTAGCGCTCATCAAGGATGCCAGCGGAAAATATATTCCCAACCCGGAGTTTTCCGGTAAAAAAGTAGTTCCTTATATCTGGAATAATTTGTTTGACTATCCCGATCTGGGATACCGTTTGGCCAATGCCGGTTACAACGTGGTATTGTGTAATGTGTCCAACTTCTATTTTGATCTGGCTTATAACAACGACCCCAAAGAGCCGGGCTTATACTGGGCAGGATTCATTGATACCAAAAACGCCTGGGCTTTCGCGCCTTTCAATATGTTCAACACTACGCTCAAAGGCGCAATGGGTGAAGAACTGTTTTGGGACAGCCCGGCTACAAAATGGCAGAGCCTGAAACCCGAAGCCCGCAAAAATATCCGCGGATTGGAAGCCCAGTTGTGGAGCGAAACGATCAAAGGAAGAGAGATGCTGGAATATTACACGCTGCCCAAATTACTCGGCTTCGCGGAAAGTGCGTGGTCGCCCGAAAGAAAATGGGAAACGCAGACCAACCGCCAGGTTCGTTTGCAAAGCATTGACCAGGGCTGGAACCGGTTTGCCAATACCATTGCACAAAAAGAATTTCCCAAACTGGCTCATTTCAATGGCGGATACGCCTATCGTGTGCCGCCGGCAGGTGTGAAGATTGAAAATGGCAGGGTAATGGCAAACGTTGCCCTGCCGGGCATCAGCATCCACTATACTACGGACGGGGAGGAACCCACCCTGCAGTCGCCCGTATATAAGGAGCCGGTTGTATTGAAAGGATCGCTGAAATTCAAAACCTTCGACGCTGCCGGAAGATCAGGGAGAACAATCGTACAGGAAGTGCAATAATTTACATACTTTTCTATTAGCACGCTGATGACGCGGATATTCACTGATTTTATTCCGTGGCGATCCGCGTTGCCCCGTATCCGTATTATCCGCGTTCCGATAAATATAGCCGGTACCGGCAGAATAGCATCTTCAGCGCGATTTTAAACATTTGACAACAGAGAATGGATATTTTAGAACGGAATCCATTTTCAACCCTTCCCTTCGACAAGCTCAGGGTGGCAGCTCCCCCTTCTATTCATCAGAACAACGCATTCCTCATTTTCACCCTTCCATCCGTCAGGGCAGGCATTTTCACATTTCCACATCTCCACATTTCCCCATTTTCACATTTCCACATTTCCAAATCTTCAAATTATCAAATCCTCCGGTTACCTTTGCAGCGATTTTACAGGCTATGAAGATATTAATGGTTTGCCTGGGCAATATTTGCAGAAGCCCGCTGGCGGAAGGGATCATGGAGTTCAAAATAGAACAGGCGCACCTCAACTGGCAGGTGGATAGCGCGGGCACCAACGGCTATCATGTTGGCGAAGCGCCTCACCGGCTATCGCAAAAGGTGGCGCAGATGCATGGGATAGATATCAGCAGGCAAAGGGCAAGAAATATCATCCCGGCAGATTTTGATCATTTCGACATCGTTTATGCCATGGCCGAAGATGTGATCGAAGAAATAAGATGGCGCACCGGGAAAAATTTTAACGACGCGAAAGTGAAACTGCTGATGAATGAATTATATCCCGGTCGCAATATAGACGTACCCGATCCCTGGTACGGGCCCGAATCGGGCTATCGTGAGGTATTTGATATGATCAACCGGGCCTGTGATAAGATCGTTGAACATTATGCTTTTCACAAAAAATAAAAACAGGCAATAAATATACCGCATGAGCAAGGCTTCCATTCCGCAGGGTACCAGAGATTTCGGCGCAGAAGTGGTGCGCAAAAGAAACTATATCATCAACACGATTAAAAAGGTGTTTGAACGATACGGCTTTGAACCGCTGGAAACGCCCGCAATGGAAAACCTGGATACCCTTATGGGAAAATACGGAGAAGAAGGCGACAAGCTCATTTTCAAGATTTTAAACAACGGCTTAAATGATCCCAAAAACATAGACAAGGCAAAGGCCGCTTTTGAAAATGTATTACAGGGAAAGAATGATAAAAACCTTACGGAACGGGCCTTGAAATACGACCTCACCATTCCTTTTGCACGCTATGTAGCCATGAACCACGGACAGCTCAGTTTCCCGTTCAAACGCTACCAGGTGCAGCCCGTATGGCGGGCCGACCGTCCGCAAAAAGGCAGGTACCGCGAGTTCTGCCAGTGTGACGCAGACGTGGTTGGCAGCACTTCCCTGGTGAACGAGGCGGAACTCTTCCTGATCTACGCAACCGTCTTTCAACAACTCGGGATCCCCGTTGATATCAAAATCAACAACAGGAAAATATTATCTGCTTTAGCGGCGCACTGCGGAGGCGGCGAAAAACTTACGGATATCACCATCGCTATTGACAAACTGGATAAGATAGGAATAGAAAAAGTAGGGGAAGAACTGGCGCAAAGAGGTTTGGATGAAAATCAGATTACTTTCATCCGTCAATATCTCGCTATTGAGGGGAGCAATACGGGGAAGTTACAATCCGTGAAAACCTTATTGGGTGAAAATCCGGCAGGCAAGTCCGGCATAGAAGAAATAGAATTCGTTTTAAATTATCTGCAACCGGTGAGTGACCAGCAGCCGGTAATTGATTTCACCCTGGCAAGGGGATTGGATTATTATACCGGGATGATTTTTGAGATCAAGGCAAAAGAAGTACAAATGGGCAGTATCGGCGGCGGCGGACGCTACGATGATCTGACCGGACTGTTTGGCGTGCCCGATATCCCGGGAGTGGGAATTTCCTTCGGTATAGACCGGATATACGACGTAATGGAAGAAATGAAATTATTTCCGGAGGAAGTACATACCGGCACCCGGGTATTGTTTTTCAACCTGGGGGAAGCGGAAGGCCGGAGGGCATTTTCGTTGATGCAGGAGCTCCGGAACAGAGGGATTTCCAGTGAGCTGTATCATCAGCAGGCCAAATTCGACAAGCAGTTTAAATATGCGGAGAAAAAACGGATCGCATACGCCGTAATGATCGGCAGCCGGGAAATGGAAACCAACACCTGCGTGGTAAAAAATCTGTCTTCAGGACAACAGTCCGTGCTGTCCTGCGATGAACTCGGCCATTTCGAATTCATATAATATAGAAAACGCAGCGCCCGCATTTTTCATCAAAGGATATTGACCTCTCTGTCTAAGATGATACCAAACTTTTTCTGCACGCTCTGCACAATCTCTTCGCTCAACCGGTAGATATCGCTTCCTTTGGCCTTGCCATAATTCACCAGCACCAAAGCCTGGCTGACATGCACCCCGGCATCACCATTACGAAAGCCTTTCCAGCCGCATTGCTCTATCAGCCAGCCTGCAGCTATCTTCACCCGTCCGCTATCGTTGTCAGCAGATGACGGATATTTTTTGACAGGATAGTGAGGCATCTCCGGGTAAAGCTTTTCCAGCGTCTGAAACTGTTCTACAGTGATTTCGGGATTCTTAAAAAAACTGCCCGCGTTGCCGATAACAGCCGGATCCGGAAGTTTGGACCTGCGGATATTGATCACTGCCCGGGACACAGCCTGTACACTCAACTCCTTTACCCCCATCTTCTCCAGTTCCTGCCGGATGGCGCCGTAAGAAGTATGAAACACCGGCTTCTTCAATAACCGGAACGTAACATCAAGAATAATAAACCGGTTTCTATATTCTTTCTTAAATACACTATCCCGATAACCAAAAGCGCAATCGGATGGTCCGAAATGCTGCATTTTCATATCCCGGATATGAAAAGCGGTCAGACCTTCAAACACCTCCTGCAGTTCAACACCGTAGGCTCCTATATTTTGCATCGGCGCGGCGCCCACACATCCGGGTATCAGCGACAGGTTTTCTATCCCACCCCAGTTGCGCTGTATGCAATATTGTACAAAACCATGCCAGTTCTCGCCCGCTGCAGCCCGCACATATACATAGTCATTGTCTTCTTTGAGCACTTCGATACCCATCATCTCGTTCTTCAATACCATCCCATCCACATCTTTGGTAAAAAGAATATTGCTGCCTCCACCGATAATAATTTTATGGATCCGGGGATTTTCCTCCAGCCGCGCGGACAGTTCATCTGTATTGTTGAAAGCGGCAAAATATCGCGCTGCTACATTTATTCCAAAAGTGTTATATTGCCTGAGTGATACATTTTCCCTGATCCGCATAAGCTTTTTGTTCCGTGCAAAATACGAAAATCATACAAGTAAAAACAGCCGTGTTGTTAGGCGCAACCGGACTGATCGGTAATCATTTATTACAATTACTGCTGCGGGACGACGGGTATGGTGCTGTCCGGGTATTGGCGAGACGCCCGCCCGATATTACAGATCCCAAGCTGGAGACTGTAATAGTTGACTTTAATAACCAGGAGGAATATAAGAATGCTTTGGGTAAAGGCGATACTATTTTTTGCTGCGTTGGCACAACCATGAAGCAGGTGAAGGGCGATAAAACACGCTACCGGCAGGTTGATTTTGATATTCCCGTGAATGCCGCCCGGTGGGGTATTGAAAAAGGTTTCACCCAATACGCGATCGTTTCCGCCATAGGAGCGGATGCAAAATCTTCCAACTTTTATTTGCGGCTCAAAGGAGAAGTGGAAGAAACCGTTCAGTCCCTGTCTTATCCCTCTCTTCATATTTTTCGTCCTTCCATCTTATTGGGAAAGCATAAGGAAACGAGGAGAGGAGAAGACCTGGCGCAGGCAATTATGCCAGCCTTATCTTTTTTGTTTTTCGGACCTTTTAAAAAATACAGGGCAGTGAAGGCCGAAGACGTAGCTAAGGCGATGTTGGGTGCAGCGCGTGCAGGAACCCCGGGGCAACATATTTATGAGTACACCCAAATCCAGGCATTGTCAGCCAGATGAAATCTTTCTTAAAAACTGAAAATAATTGATATGCAAACGGCTAAAAAAATTCATTGGGGCATCTTAGGCGGCGGACGCATCGCACAAAAATTTGCGTCGGATCTTTCCCTTGTGGGAGACGCTTCTCTGCATGCTATCGCCTCCCGTAGCAAAACCAACGCAGACCTGTTCTCTCATTTATATCCTTCTGCCTTGCAATACGATAATTATGAAGACCTGGTGAACGACCCGGGTATTGATGTCATTTACATTGCAACCCCCCACGGTTTGCACTATGAACATACCCTGCTGTGTTTGCAGCGGGGGAAAGCCGTGTTGTGTGAAAAAGCGTTTGCCCTCAACGTCCGGCAGGCAAAAGAGATGATTGCAGAAGCGGTAAAACAAAAACTGTTTCTGATGGAGGCGCTCTGGTCAAAATTCATCCCGTCTTACCAAAAAATGATGGAAATGATCCGGAACGGGCAATTGGGAGAAATCAAAAACGTGCTGATCAATTTTGGATTTATTCCGAGGCTGCCGCTTGCCGACAGGATCCTCACCCCGGCATTGGGGGGCGGCACTTTGCTGGATATCGGCATCTATAATATTTTTTATGCTTTGTCGGCTTTGGGCAAGCCGGACCAGATTGATGCCCGCATGACCCCGGCCGTTACGGGGGTAGATGAACAGTGCGCCATCTTACTCCGGTATAATAACGGCGCCATGGCGCAACTTTTTTCATCCTATGCCACGCATCTGGCCACGGAAGCTGATATCTCCGGAAGCGAGGGACGGCTACGGTTGACCCATCGCTTTTATGCGCCCGAAACCACGCTGGAACTCTTTACCGGTTTACCCGACACCAAAACGATCGTGCCGGTGCTACCCACAAAAGGATTCGGCTACCACTACGAAGCGCGGCATGTTAATGATTGCCTGCAAAAAGGACTAACTGAAAGCCCCGTGATGACCCATGCGGATACCCTGCTGCTCATGGAAACCATGGATACGGTGAGGGAGAAGGCAGGGATAAAGTTTCCTGCGGATAGCGTTTGAGTTGGGGGGCTTGATTTCGCGGTCTGACCCTCGTTCCTCGGGTACCGACCGCGAGGGTGAAAAACCTGACCGGTTGAGTTCTTAAGGTTGGGTTCTTACCTAATCTAAAATATATATTCAGCAACGCAGGGATGTAAGGCAGCAAACTGTCAGGTTGGGATGAAAAACCTGACAGGTTGAGTTCTGTACCACAATCCAAAATATATATTCAGCAACGCAGGGATGTAAGGCAGCAACCTGTCAGGTTTGGGATGAAAAACCTGACCGGTTGAGTTCTTAAGGTTGGGTTTTACCTAATCAAAAATATATATTCAGCAACGCAGGGATTTAAGACAGCAAACCTGTCAGGTTGGGATGAAAAACCTGACAGGTTGAGTTCTTACACAATCCAAAATATATATTCAGCAACGCGGGGATTTAAGGCAGCAAACTGTCAGGTTGGGGTGAAAAACCTGACAGGTTGAGTTCTTACACAATCCAAAATATATATTCAGCAACGCGGGGATTTAAGGCAGCAAACTGTCAGGTCGGGGTGAAAAACCTGACAGTTGAGTTCTTACACAATCCAAAATATATATTCAGCAACGCAGGGATTTAAGGCAGCAAACTGACAGGTTGGGTTTTATTTCCTCAACACCTTTACCAGCATCTTGGCAATAATTGCATTTCCCTTATCAGAAGGATGCAGACCATCATAGGTCATATCAATGGCCTCAACCGGGTAAGGATATTCATCCGTTTCAGGATTGAAGGGCACATTTACATAGTCCGGATACACGAAATTTTTATACAAACCCGTTTGCGGGTCCTTCAGACGTTTGAATTTTACGATGTTCTTTACGGTCATGCCGCTCCAGTTATACAGATCAATCACCGGTATCCCTTCTTTTTTGCCGATTTGCAGAATCGCGTCGGCAAACCGGCTCAGCCATTGCCCGTTCTTCTCTCTATAAGACCCGTAGGCATTATTCCTCATATCACCGATATATACAAAATCGCCTCGCTGCATAGGGGTTATAAGAATAATCTTTGCCGCCGGATTCAGACCTCGGATCTTATCCATAATAATCCGGAAAGAGCCATTCACCGTCTGGTTACCCGTATTGTTTTCATAATCGCTTAAACTGCCAAGCGGGCGTCCTCCCCACCAGTCATTCGTCCCCAGGAATACGGTATAAATATCTGCTTTTACCACTCCCAACTTATCGAAATTTTCTGCAATTCCGCCGGAAGTCCACCCGTTGTGTCCCTGATTGATATAATGCAGGTTCGGCAGCTTTTCCACCACTCTCGTCAAGTATCCTTTAGCGACACGATTTCCGGTTTCGTTCTTATGTTCGTTGAGGTAAGTAATGGAGTCTCCGATGGCTACCCAGGTTAAGGAACGCGGAGAGAAAGCAGTAATGCCTAAAATGATAATAATGGCAAGACCAATCCTTTTCATTTATGTGAGATTAAAATGATTTTCATCCCTTAAAAAGCCGTCATAATGATAAGCCGTCAATTCCCTGCCAGGGCATCGAACAATACCTCCACCGGGTGCAATGCCTTCTTATGCGCCCCGTCTTTGATCTGGTGGCGGCAACTGGTACCGGGCGCGGCAATGATCACCTCCTGAGATGCATTTCTAACCACCGGCAACAACACCAGCTCCCCTACCTGCATCGAGAGATCATAATGCTCTTTTTCATAACCAAAACTACCCGCCATACCGCAGCAGCCGCTTTGGATCACTTCTACCTTTGCATTGGGGATTACAGACAAAGCCCGCACCGAATCGTTGAAGTCGGAAAGTGATTTCTGATGACAATGTCCGTGCAGCTTAATATGCCGGGGCTCTGTACGGAAAATCTGCCGGTCAATCTTTCCGGCAGCCGCTTCGGAAGCTAGAAATTCGTCTATATAAAATACATTTTTTGAAAGATTCTTAGCCGTGTCAAAAATATCATCATCCGCCAGATCTATGTATTCATCCCTGAAAGTAAGTATAGCGCTGGGTTCAATGCCGACCATCGGCGTTTCTTTGGAAACCAGCGGAGCCAGTAATTCCACGTTTTTCCGGGCGATCTTTTTAGCATCCCGGATCAGTCCTTTAGACATCCAGGCTCTTCCGCTTTCAACATGCCTGGGAATGACGACCTCATATCCCAATCTTTCCAATAATAAAACAGCTTTAATCCCGATCTCCGTATCATTATAATTTGTGAATTCGTCACAAAACAGGTATATTTTTTTATCCGATTGATGATGCTCATTTTTCTTCCTCCGCCGGTCGTACCACTTCTTCAATGTGGTTTTATACATCAGCGGCATGCTTCTCTTTTGCGCAAATCCGGAAAACCACTTGATCAGGCTGCTAAAGGGCGGACGGCTGACCACGAAATTGTACAGGCCCGGAAAATGAGAAGTGAGCGCCGACATCTTCGCAAAATTGGCGATCAGCCTCGCTCTTGCAGGAACGCCGTTTGCATCATAGTAATGTTGCAGAAACTCGGCTTTCAGTTTGGCTACATCCACATTACTCGGACACTCGGATTTGCAGCCTTTGCAACTGAGGCAATTGTCCATCACCTCATGGATCTCTTCATGATCAAAGCGATTCTTTTTGGTGGACTTCGTCAGGTACTCACGCATCACATTGGCCCGGGCGCGGGTGGTATCTCTTTCATTTTTTGTAGCCATATAGCTGGGACACATGGTGCCGCCGGTAAGATGCGTTTTACGGCACTCGCCCGTTCCGTTACATTGCTCCGCATGCTGTAAAATATTTTGTCCGTAAAACCGAAAGACCGTATCAAATTCCGGAGTCTTTTGTCCGGGTTCGTACCGCAGCATCGTATTCATGGGCGGCGTATCTACGATCTTACCCGGATTGAAAATGCCTTTCGGATCCCAGGCTTGCTTTATTGATTCAAAGAGTCCGTAATTCTTTTCCCCCACCATCTGTTTGATAAATTCTCCGCGCAATCTGCCATCGCCATGCTCCCCGCTCAAAGAACCATTGAATTTTTTAACCAGTCCGGCAATTTCCTGCGCAATGATCCGGAACAATTCATTGCCTTCTTTCGTCTTCAGGTTGATGATCGGGCGGAGATGCAGTTCGCCCGATCCGGCATGCGCATAATGAACAGAACTGAGATTATATTTTTTTAAAATCATATTGAATTGCCGGATATATTCCGGCAGGTCGTTTACATCCACCGCGGTGTCTTCTATTACCGGCACGGCTTTATTATCATGGGGAACATTTCCCAAAAGCCCCAGCCCGGCTTTCCGCAAACTCCATATCTTTTTTCTATCTTCGTCAAACAATAACGGGAAATGATACCCTAACCCGGCCGTCCGCATCTCCGCTTCACAGGCCGCGGCTTTCGCCCTTACTTCCTCCTTATCTTTACCTGTTAACTCAACTACCAGAATAGCCTGGGGCTCTCCCTGTACAAAAAACCGGTTCTTCCGTTGTTCCACATTTTCGTTGGTACATTCCAGGATAAAATGATCAATCAATTCACTGGCGGTGGGTTTAAACGCCAGGGCAATCAGGTTGGCTCTCAAAGATTCGTCAATACTGTTGAAATGCACACACAACAACCCTGATTCCCAGGAAGGCAAAGGCAACACATTCAGTTTGATCTCCGTGATAAAAACAAGCGTCCCTTCGGATCCGGCAATGAGTTTACAGAAATTAAAGGATCCGCCATCCTCATTAAACGGCTGCAATTCCATCAGGGCATCCAAGGCATAACCGGTATTTCTCCTGGTAATAGAAGGTTTTGGAAATTCCTTAATGATCTCCTGCCTGTTCTCTTCTCTGGACAGGATATCATAGGCGTTCCAGTAGATACGCCCTTCCCTGTTTTTTAGTTTTGTTTTTTCAAAGAACCCGTCGTTGTTAACTGCGTTAAAAGTAACCGGGGTGCCATCGGCAAGAAATCCCTTCACCTCCAGCAGATGATCCCGTGTGGAACCAAAAGCAATGGAATTGGAGCCGCAGGAATTGTTCCCTACCATTCCTCCCATCATCGCCCGGTTGGCGGTGCTGGTTTCGGGGCCAAAGAAAAAACCATACGGCTTTAAATACATGTTCAGTTCGTCCCGTATCACCCCCGGCTGAACCCGTACCCAATGTTCATCGGTATTCAACTCAAGAATTTGGGTGAAGTGCCTGGATACGTCCACCACAATCCCACTTCCCACCACCTGCCCCGCCAGGGAAGTGCCTGCGGCCCGCGGAATAAGGGAGGTGTTATGAAGATTGGCAAAAGCAATCAATTTCCGGACATCCGATACGGTTCGGGGAACAGCCACCGCCAGGGGCATTTCCCGGTATGCCGAGGCATCAGTAGCATATAAAGTCCTCATGGCATCGTCGTAATACAATTCCCCTTCCAACATCCCGGAAAGTTGCTCTAATTGTGTAGTCATGCTCACTAAAATTACTATGGTTCAGGTTAAAATGATGGCAGGCAATGTTGCGCGTCTTTGATTTGCGAACCCGAAGTTAATTCAATGTTGGCTTATTTTTGCCACATTATCAAAAGCCAAATATATAAACGGAGTACCGGGGTGTATTTTTAAAGGCTATCTTTTTGTTTCAGGCTTTGCAAAATTCTATTACACAATACCAGGGGATCAAAGGGCTTTACTATAATATCGGTAATGCCGGCGGCTTTTGCCTGATCTGCTATCTCCACCGCCAGGGTGGCGGTTAACGCAATAACCGGACCGCTGAAACCCCCGTTCCGCAATCGCCTTGTGGCTTCAAAACCATCCATCTCCGGCATGTTGATATCCATGATCACCACGTCGTAAACCCGGCCATCAAATCTTGTCAACGCTTCCCTGCCGTTATCCACAATCTCCACCGCCGCGCCATAGTCCTCCAGCAGCAGCCTGGCAATCATCGCATTCAACTTATTATCTTCCGCCAGCAAGACCTTACGCCCCTGCAAAGGTTTGGCATCAATAGTGGCAGGCCCTGCCAACTCCGTTTTTTTCTCCGGCACCACCGGCAGCGACAAAGTAAATTCAAAAACAGAGCCGGTACCGGGGATGCTGCTAACCTGCAATGCCGATTTATACAAAGCCAGTATCCGGATACAGATAGACAGCCCGAGCCCCGTGCCTCCATACCTTCTGGATGTAGAGGAATCCGCCTGGGTAAACCGTTTAAAAATAAGCTTTTGCTCTTCGGGAGAAATACCTATTCCTGAATCCTCCACGAGGAACCTGACCTTCACCTCCTGCCGGCTGATATCCTCCACCAGGATCACTAATTTCACGCGGCCTTCATCCGTAAATTTTATGGCATTATGTACCAGATTGGTAAGCACCTGGGTAATGCGGGTGGGATCGCCCGACAGCATCTCAGGCAAACGTGGATCCACCTCATACTCCAGTTTTATTTTCTTTTCCTCTGCAAAAATTTGTGCAGCAACGATTATATTCTTTCCTATCTCCCGGAGGTTCATGTCAATCCGTTCCAAACGCATTTTATTCTCTTCCAGTTTGCCAAAATCAAGAATGCTGTTGACCAGAGCTATTAAATTGTTGGCAGAAAATAAAATGGCTTCCAGCGTACCTTTTTGTGACCTGGACGGCTTGTCCCTGAGTAAAATATGAGACAAACCGACAATGGCGTTTAAGGGGGTACGGATCTCATGCGACATATTGGAAAGAAATTCGGATTTCGCACGCACTCCCAATTGCGCCTGCCTTGCAGAATAGCTAAGGGTATAAGCAAACCGGAAAGAAAGAATAAGCGCCTGGAAAAAGAGGAAAAGGATATAGCCGGAGCTGATCATCAGTTTTGTAACAGGAACGAGTTGAAAATAGTTCAGGTTCAGGAACAGGAACAGCACAAAAGCCACTCCTCCGCTCAGAAGGGCAAAGTCGGACCCGTTTCGCCTGTGTATATACGCGGTAATAAAAACAAAAAAGGCATATCCCAGGTAAAAGAATACCACGATCAGGTAGAAAGATATCAGTCCGCTGAAAAAATGAACGGGGGTGGCGAGGATTAAAACACTATATACCGCACTGATAAAAAGCAGCGCTCTTATGATCCATTTGTTGGTTTCATCCGGAAAAAGATTCCGTAAATACAGGAAGAAAAAGCCCAGCGCTACCACGAGGGACAAATACTCTATTCTGAGCGCTAAAAACCAGTTCATTTTAGGAAAGAGAGCGAAAGCCAGATAGGGACCGGTTCCCAGGATCCGGTAACTGTAAACAAAACAAAACAATGCAAAATATAATATGGATTTATCACTACGGGCAAATAAATACAAAGCAAAAAATAAAAAGCAACTCATCAGCATAAAACCTGCCGTAGCCATATCTATCCCCCAGTCTATCCTGCTCCGCCTTGCTATCTCAGCAATATTTCCCAACACGATGATCTTGCGGGGTCCTCCTTTGGAATGCCAGAAATTAGCTACCTGCAACAGCAAATGCACTGTATCTCTGTTTTGGGGAAGAAGAACGATCTGGGTTGTCCAAAACGGGCGTGCATCTTTTTTTTGCATGGCGGGTTTCCCGTTTTCCGCTGCCAGGCGGTCATTTATATATAAACGATAGCTGCTGTAAATATCCGGGATACGCAATCCCAAAGGTTCGGCATCAGGGGGCAGCAACAGGGTCAGTTCATAGGTAGCATAACCAATAGAAGGTAATTGTTCGCCATTGATCTTTATATTTTTCCAGAGCCGTGGAAACGGAACGTAATGCTTCATACCTGTTTTTTCACCGGGAACCAGCAATTGATTCCAATAAAACGCCCATTCACCCGTTAGCGGAAATTCCTTGTTATTCACCTCTTCATTCCTCAAATCAAGCAACCCGTTTTTCACCGGCTCGGCACGCCGTTCTCTTTCGTTTAGCTTAATGAAAAGAACAATCCATATTATTACCACTATGGTTAATACAACAAGCCAGATTTTTCTCATACGGTAGAAATCGTTTATGTTGAATGAAATGGTCCGGAATAATGGACGATTACCCTAAAACGGCATTTCCTTAATACTTATTTCCTTAATTTTCGTACCCAAAGAAACTATATAGTTCTTAAAAAAGGAAGTATCCATATCGTTTCATACCCTATTATGCAGGGTGCATCCCATATTTTCGCAGGCGGGTGAGACACCCGCCTGTAGAACTCACTACCGGTCGGTGTCCCACCGACCGGAATGCCGCAGATGGAGCGAAAATTTGAGATACACCTATTATGGATACCGCTCCATACTATATGTAGTTTTTCAGGATATTTGCACCTAAATTTTTTTCCCGAATGCAAAAATTTCAACTAAAGATCGTTATAACCAGCACACGAAATGAAAGAAAAGGAATGGCCGTTGCCGACTGGTTTATTGAAAAAGCAAAAGCAAACGAATCTTTTAATACCGAAGTCCTGGATTTAAAGTCAATAGATCTGCCTATGCTGGATGAACCCAATCATCCTAAATTACAGCAGTACCAATACGAACACACCAGGGCCTGGAGCAAAACCGTTGCCGAAGGAGACGCTTTTGTATTTATCATCCCGGAATACAACTATGGATTACCACCTGCCATGGTAAATGCGGTTGACTACCTGTTTCATGAGTGGATGTACAAACCCGCAGCCCTGGTAAGCTATGGCGGTATCTCGGCCGGGTTGCGTTCCGCGCAAATGTCTAAACTGATCCTCACCACGGTAAAAATGGTGCCGCTGACGGAAGCCGTTTCCATCCCTTTTTTTGCCAATCACATCAATGAAAATGGGGTCTTTGTTTCCAATCCGTCTATTGATAATGCCTATAATATCATGATGGCAGAATTAGAAAAATGGACCAAAGGGCTGAAATATATGAGGGAGCATTTTGTTTAACACTAAGATTATCTTGACCCTAAAGCAGCTATCGGATACTTCTGATTTTCACGACTAAAACTTATCTGTGCTTTTCTGTGTCATTAACTTAGCGCTATTTTTCAGCTTCCTTCTCCTTTACCACTACCAAATTTTTCAGATCAACGGTAATGGGTACCACACCCAACTGCACGATCGCTTTTTTATCGCGCAGTTCCCTGACCGTGCCCACCTGGTTGTTTTGCAACATCCGTACCTTCAGCCCCGGTTTGATCGCGCCTCCCACTTCTATATACCGGGCATCAAATTTTTTCTTCACTTTTTCCTTCACCTGCTTCTCCTTCTGTTTAAACAGCATAGCCTGCATCTGCCTCATCAATGCCGTTTTATCTTCCCGGGTCTCCGCTTTGCGCCAGTCGAACACCATTTGTTTCAGCTTCCGTTCCATATCCTTCAGATAGGATATCCGTTCTTCATTCACTTTGTTCTGGTGCTTCAACAACTCTATCTGTTGCTGGTGCTTTTCCCGCTGCAGGATATGTTCCATTTCCTTTTTGAGGCGCTCGTTCTCTTTCAGCAACTTATTCAGTTCCTTCTCTTTTTGTTCCAGCCGGCGCACATCCTGTTCGGCCCGGTTCAGCAATTTGTCCAGGCTAAAATGATCCTCCGCCACCAGGTCTTTGGCCTTTGCAATCAATTTTGCGTCCAGCCCTATTCTCCCGGCTATCGAAAAAGTATAGGAACTGCCGGGTTTGCCGATGATCAGTTGATACAGCGGCAATAGCCTTTTTTCATCAAAAGCCATGGCGCCATTAACGATCCCGGGGGTTTTATTGGCCATCACTTTTAAATTCAGATAATGCGTAGTAACAATCCCATACGCATGCTTCCCCGCTAATTCATCCAATATCACTTCCGCAAAAGCGCCACCGAGATGAGGATCACTTCCGCTACCCAGTTCATCAATAAAAAACAGGGTCCTTCCATTGGCATTTTCCATCAGGTACTTCATGTTCTTCAAATGAGAACTGTAGGTACTCAGCTCAAATTCTATACTCTGCGTGTCGCCAATATGGATCATCAGTTGCTTAAAGATCCCCATCTGCGAATCGGGATGTACAGGTACCAGCAGTCCGCTCTGCAACATCATTTGCAGCAAGCCTACCGTTTTCAGGGTAACGGTTTTACCGCCGGCGTTTGGACCGGAGATCACCAGTATCCTGTTTTTTTCATCCAGGGTAACCGTTACCGGTAGTGTCGGCTTTCCCGGTTGTTGATTATAGAGGTACAACAGCGGGTGATAGGCCTGAACGATGGCCACCTGCGATTTATCCCGAAGCATAGGGCAGTTGGCCGCCATATCAATCGCCAGCTTTGCCTTAGCTCTTATAAAATCGTACTCTCCCATAATGGTATGATACTCCTTCAGCAAAGAAGCGTATTCCGCCAGTTGAGCAGTCAGCGCACGAAGGATACGATACAGTTCCCTGCCTTCCTCGTGCTCCAGCGCAAACACCTCGTTGTTCAATTCCATCGTTTCTTCGGGCTCTATAAAAGAAGTCTTGCGCGTATCGCTTTCTCCCAATAAAATTCCTTTCACCTGCCGTTTATATTCCGCATATACGGCCACCACCCTTCTGCCGTTCAAAAAAGCCTCTTCTATGTCCGACACATACCCACTTCTGCCCCATTTGGCAATTACCCGGTCAAACACCCTGCGCAACTCTGCACGTTTTCGCGCCAGGTTTATCCTGATTTGTTCCAGCGCTTTAGACGCGTTATCCTTTACATTCCCCGATTCGTCCAATACGCCGTCTATCAACTGAATGATCGTCTTTTCGTAATGGCTGCCGGCTATCGCCGTCCAAAGCGTGGGGTAGGCAATCTTTCGCTCGGCGTCAAACCAGTGGAAGATCTGCTTTATTCCTTCGGCCAGCCTGCGGACCCCCATTAATTGCTCTTCATTCAGCACAGCGCCCGCAATACCCAGGAGCTTCAGGTGGTTATCCATATTCAGCGCGCCCTCGTTGGGAAAGTAAATTCCGTTTTGCAACAGCAGCTTGTATTCATGGGTTTGTTGCAGCTCCGGCTCTATATAACCGATCCGGGTATGGATCCGCAAATGCTTTGCTTTCTGCATCGCATAATGCGTTTGGCAATGCGCCGCCAGCAGATCTTTCACCTTATCAAATTCCAATTGTACAACCGCTGATTCTGGAAATAGTTTCATCCGTTTATCGTTGCCTTTTGCAAACTGCAAAGGTAAGCGCAAGGGAATGTGGAAATTTGGAAATTTGAAAATTTGAAAATGCGAAAAATACCCGCCCTGATGAATAGACGGTCGGTACCCGACGAAGGAGGGTCAGACCGCCGAATAGAAATGTGGAAATACCCGCCCTGATGAATAGACGGTCGGTATCCGACGAGGGAGGGTCAGACCGTCGAATAGAAATGTGAAATACCCGCCCCGATGCATAGAAGGGCCCGCCCTGATGAATAGACGGTCGGTACCCGAGGCACGAGGGTCAGACCGCGGGGATAAACGCTGACGAAGTTTTAGTATTTTATTGGGGCTGTGAGCTGTGGAAGCACGATCAGCTGCAATCCGGGCTTTACGCTACAAGTCCGGCACAAAGCCGTGCACTTTGCCTCACCGGGCTTTCCACTCCAATCCCGCAGCCCCTGAACAAAAGACAAACGGCTGCCGGATTTTATTATTTAGTAACTTGCACGGTGTTTTAATAAGAATGATATCACCTGTAAAAATAAAATCATGAAATACCTGATCTTTCTGTCGGGATGGATGGCTGCAGGTGTGTTATTGTCCTGCGGAGCAGAAAGCAATACGTTAAAAAATAACATTATGCCAAACGATAGCAGTATCACTACCCAATCAGACACCGCCACTTTTGCCAACGGCTGTTTCTGGTGTACCGAAGCGGTTTTCCAGGAATTGAACGGAGTGATCAAAGTAACCAGCGGATATAGCGGAGGTCATGTACCCAATCCAACCTATGAACAGGTATGCGAACAGAACACCGGGCATGCCGAAGCTTTACAAATTATTTACGATCCCAAAATCATCCGTTTCGATGAGTTACTGGAAGTCTTCTGGGAAACCCATGATCCCACCACGCTGAACCGGCAGGGCAACGATATCGGGCCCCAATACCGCAGCGCTATTTTTTATCACAACAATATCCAAAAGGAAGAAGCGGAAGCCTATAAAGCAAAACTGGATAAAAGTGGCGCCTGGGCCAACCCGGTCGTCACCGCTATTGAACCGCTCAGAAACTTTTACCCGGCAGAAAATTATCATCAAAACTATTACCGGCTTAACGGCCGGGCCCCCTACTGTCAGTACGTGATCAGACCCAAGATGGAGAAATTTGAAAAAGTATTTAAAGATAAGCTGAAAAAAGAATAACGCTATCATTACGGGTGCATCCCATATTTTCGCAGGCGGGTGAGACACCCGCCTGTAGAACTCACTACCGGTCGGTGTCCCACCGACCGGAATGCCGCAGATGGAGCGAAAATTTGGGATACCCTATTATTACGAAGTATTAAGAACAACCGCCCCGGTTGGTGTCCTTCACCGCTCATGTGAAGCAAAGGGAGATACTGAACTTTAAAAGCATTCTTTCATTACTCACCTGTCCGCTGTCACCTCATGGCTTCTTTTCAGGGCAGCCTCAAAACTGTCTGTAACATTGGCTTTGCCGATGGCAAAGAGCAGCCGCGCAGACCGCAATTCATCCATTACCTGCCGGCTGTGCACTTCCGACAGGATCAGTTTGGTACCACGCGATTTTGATTCTTTATAAATCTCCCGCAGGGTTCTTATGCCCGTGGCATCAATGATAGGAACGCTGCGCATCCGGATAATGAATACTTTTGGCGGCTTTTTGATATGCTTTATAGCGTCTTTAAACTTATAAGCAGCGCCAAAAAACAAAGGGCCATTGATTTCAAACACTTCTATTTCGTGCGGAATAACATAGTTGCCTATATCATTTTCGTCGGCGCTTTCCGCCTGGTCCGCAATATCACCGGTCATAATATGCACATCCGTAAACTTTATCATATTACGCATAAATAAAAACACCGCCAGCACCATCCCTATCTCTATCGCTACGGTTAAATCCACCAACACGGTGAGTAAAAAAGTAGTCAGTAAAACGGCGGCATCGCCACGCGGCCCGCGGGCTACGGAAATAAAATTCTCCCATTCACTCATATTATAAGCCACTATCACCAATATGCCCGCTAACGCGGCCATGGGGATCAGGGCTGCCCACTTTCCAACAAACAAAATGATCAGCAATAAAGTGATGGCATGTACGATCCCTGCAACAGGGGTTCGTCCTCCGTTTTTTATATTTGTGGCGGTACGTGCAATAGCGCCGGTGGCCGGAATCCCTCCAAAAACAGACGAAAAAACATTGGCTACGCCCTGGGCTATCAATTCTGTGTTGGACCGGTGGTTACCTCCGATCATACCGTCTGCTACTATGGCCGACAACAACGACTCTATACCGCCCAGCATAGCGATGGTAAAAGCAGGGGCTATTAATTTCTGAATCGTCGCAAAATCAATACCGGGAAGGACAGGAGAAGGGAAGGAAGATTCTATGCTGCCAAAACGGCTACCGATCGTTTCCACCGGTAAATGCAGGAACTGAACAGCAGCGGTGGCAACCAATAAGGCCACCAGCGACCCGGGGATCTTGCGCGTGATCTTCGGCCAAAGCACAATTACGGCTACGGTTCCACCTGCTATCAGCAACGCGTATATATTTACAGATTGAACATAATTAAGATAGCTTTTCCATTTTTCGATAAAGTCCGCTGGCACTTCCGACATCTCCAAACCCAAAAAATCTTTTATCTGGGAAGAAAAAATAATAAGCGCGATGCCGCTGGTGAAACCCACGATCAGCGGGTAAGGTATAAACTTAATAATGGCGCCCAGCCGGGCTATCCCCATAATAATCAGCATCAGTCCGGCAAGGAAGGTTGCAATGATCAATCCGTTCACGCCAAACTGCTGAACAATACCATATACGATAACAATGAAGGCCCCGGTGGGACCCCCTATCTGTACCCGGCTGCCACCAAGTACCGAAATAATAAAACCTGCGATTACGGCGGTGTATAATCCTTTCTCGGGAGAAACGCCTGAAGCGATCGCAAAGGCGATGGCCAAGGGCAAGGCCACCACGCCTACGATCAGCCCCGCCATCACATCCTTTGCCAACTGCTGACGACTGTAGTTTTTTAGCGTGTCAACCAATTTTGGTCTAAACATATGCAATGTCTTTAACTACCTACTTCTTAAACCCTGATCCAAAATTTCAGCAGGTTGTCCATTTCAGAACCTACAATATAATAGCTTTCCGGCACTTCACTTCCCGTGCTGTAAAAAGTGGCCAGCCTGGTTCCCGCAGGCATGTCTTCTAACTGGCGGTACAGATACCGGTTATAGTAATGGTACAATTCCTCCGAAAATGTTACGTTGGCATCTATCTTCTCCGCGCTGACCAGGTTTTCATAAAAGGCATTATAAAAATAAAAGTGATTGAAGTCATGAAGATCCAACTCCGTGAAATTACCCTGTATGAAGGAAACGTTTTCTAATCCAAGTTTCAGCTTTGCTGCCCCGGCATATTGTATCAGTTCCATTCTTTGTTCAACGCCGGAAAAATGTGTCTGCGGAGAATAATAAGCGGCGCTGAGGCAAAACTTACCTACCCCACTACCAATATCAAGAACCCGGGCGCCCTTCTCTGCACCTAAAAACAAAGCCACTTTCCGTGCCACGCTCAGGGGCGTCCAATGACGCTCGGCCAGCAATCGGATCCGGTCCGGGTAAAGGGTATTGAACCGCTTATCTGAACTGAAAAACCTGCTCACGGATAATTTCTTCCCAACTGCATACATATCTGTTTATTAATTGTTGATATAACCAATATTTTCTTCAGCAGTCAAAATTCAAATTCTTCTGGAAACCAGGTAGTTACTAAAATATCTGCTCAACCATTTTCAGAAATATACCGCAAATTTAAGCAACTATTCAGTCATTCTTCCGGGCCCCGGCACCCCTGCGCTTTTTTAGGACTACCCATGCCGATAATACCACCCCACCTGTTGCCAGGATCAAAACCCATATTACCAGATCCGGTTTTATAACGGAGCCCGGTAATAAACTTACGGGTTCAGGGTTTCCCATCAGTATCATATTTGCCCAATAGTAAGGAAGTTCTCTTTCCTTCTCCCCCTGTTTCATGAAATAAAGTTTGGCCTTTTGTAACGCCTCATCTTTCCGCATACCTGCCGACAGGTACTCATTCAATTTTCCGGTGATTTCATACACCGTTTTCTCATCCGCCCTCCATAGGGTGGCGGCTACCGCGGGTATCCCAACTGCGGTAAACCCCCTGGCCATGCTGTAAACCCCCTCTCCGGCAGCATATTTCCCTACATTGGTCATACAGGCGCTCAACATTATAAACCGGGTAGCCGGACGGTTGAACGAGCGCAATTCCGACAAGGGTAAAACGGAATCCTGAAAATACAGTAAGGGCTCGGTATTGCCTGTATCCGCAACAGCATGGGAAAATACATTTACGATGCTATAGCCGGACGCAACTTTCATAAAATTATCCCTGCTGGCCTCCAAACCGGTGTATAATACCTTACTGTTGTACCATCCGGCCGACTGCTCCAGGAAGAAAGCAGAACGTTTTAATTCAGGCATGCGCAATTCCGCCCGGAAAGCTACAGGCGCAAAACCGGCAAAATTTCCTTTCGCAGGCCCGGGTTCAAACAGGCTCAAAAGATGCTCGGCCGAATACACATAACTGAAAGCGTAATCATATACCAGGAACCTGGCTGCCCCGCCACCATCTGCGCACAAAGCCTCGAAAGGAAATAAAAAGCGGTCGGGGCATAATATTACTTTCCCCGGAGGCAGATGCAGCGGTTTGAAAAGACGTTGATACAACTGCTGTGATAAAACTATAAATCCCGAAAAATCATTATTCAACCGTTGCTTATCCGAACAATAGTCCGATAATGCCGCTATCAGTTGCATGGTATTATCTGTTTGAACCGCGACCATCTTCACCTGGTTGGGCAACACCGCCAGCATATACGTCAGCGAGTCGCCCACAAAATAATGAACAAAACTTTCCCCGTATTGTTGCAAACGCATTTGTAGTTCAGAAAGAAGCGGAACCCGGTCGGCATATTTATACCTGTAATAGGCAGGATATTTTTGTTCGATTCTTTTTATATAACGCTGAAAGCTGTCTTGGGCCTGTACCAGGCGCAATTCCTGCAACGTGTATGATGGTTCATTGGGAGAAAGTTGCCGGAGACGTTGCTCCTCCGCCGCCACCTGTTGCAGAAAAACACGCCCCCTGTTGTTCTCTTCTTCCGGCAGATGCGCCGCTGCGCCTAACTCATTCAGCTTATCGCTCAGCAGCACCGCGCGGCTCTTTTCCATAAAATAAAAAGCAAGAGCGGCGTTATTATCCAGGTAACAGGCGCTGATTGCCGTAGCAAAAAAAGTGCCGGCACGTTGTCTCCAATATAGTTTGCTTTGTTCTCCCATTTGCTGCCGCCGGGCCTGGTCAATGGCTGAATCCATCACCCGGGCGGTGGAAAGACAACCCCGGAGGTATTCCCGGTCTCCATTTAACCGGTACAGGTTGAGCAGCAATTCTGTTTTGTTATTCAGTATTACCAGCAGGAGGTCGGTATTTCCAATAGCGGAAAAACGGCTCAAAGGCGGGTTCTGCAGCATATCGCCCGGATCCATTCCAAACACCTGCAGGGCCAGGCGGTAGTATTTACGGGTAGCCGCATATCCGTTCTGCGGAGATATCCGGGAAGCGGTTTCCGCAAGGTTGATATACCCCTTACACAGCCGTTCGTTGTCGCCCGCTTTTTGAGCATACCATAACGTCTTTTGGTAACAGTCCTGCGCCTGTTTATAACGTTGCAGCCGGCGGAAATAGAAATTACCAAAATCTGTATAATCATCCGATATCTGCCGGTATGCATGCGTTCGAAGCCTGAGCCCAATCGCCTTCTCAAAAATCCGCTCTGCCGCAACGGGGTGATCAGAAGCACGAACCGTGGCTTTTATCATCATCGCAGTTGCCAGTTCATAATCATCAGAGGAGATGGCCGCATAATGTGCAGAAGAATCCGTATCGGCAAGGGCATTTTCCACCTGGTTCAAATAAGCGTAAGACTGGGCCCTGCGGTTGAACAATTGGGTTATAACTTCAGTGTCTCTGCGATCCCTTCCCTCCGCCAGCCCCACAACGCATTCATCTATACATTGCTGGTAATCGCCGTTGCGGAACAGGATCTCCGCTTTTAACACCCTGCAGGCAGTTGCCAGATTATTTTCCAGTTTTCTTTCCCGGTTGATGATGATAACACTATCGTAATAAAGCAAAGCCTTGCTGCCGATATGAAGCGACTCAAAAAAAGCGGCGAGATTATAGTAACTATTGATCACGTAATCCGGTGACGCGCCTTTTTTCCCCGAGGTATTGATAGCAATAGCCTGAAGCATGTTATCCACCGACTCCTTTGTGGCCCGCTCCGCATTCATAAGAAACTCTAAGGTGGCAATCCTGTGCAGCAAACGGGCATACACCGAATCTTCGGGAAGTTTCTGCTCCTGAAATTCGCGTTGAAGCGCCAAAGCACGCTGCAACTTTTGGGCATCATCCAGCTTTGCGTTTTCAATGGCAATAATTGCATCCCATATATACCTTCCCCGGCTATTCTGAGAAACGCAAGGCATACAAACAAGCAACCCTGCGGTAAGCCAACACAGAGCCATGCACATCCACCTGTTTCCTGAAACACTCTTTTGCTTCATACTGCTCAGCCAAGTATTTACAGTGAAAGAAAATACCACTATTTAAAACCCGCCGTCCGTCCTTTATCAATCCATTTTCCGTCTTTCACCCTATCTGCCAGGGATGGCTGATGATATAAGAAAGAAGGGAAGGGCCTGCTTTCAAGAATGTTGAAAATGCTGTCTTTTACACCGGCGGGGGATGGCGATACCAATAAATGCTTATAAGTATGGTACCAGGCTGCCAATTTCCCGGTGGCTACAGGTGCGGCAAAAGAGGATCCCGAAACAGGCGATGATCCGGGATCTACAGGATTAATAAAATAGAAATGATCATTATTATCCACCCCGTCGGCCTGCACCCCCACATCCACTATGTTGCCCGAATAATTCTGGGTGGGACTAACCATGTCTTTGTACACCGTGGTTACCGCTATAACGCCGGGAAGAACAGGGGCCAGTGATGCGGGGTAAAAATGTACGCTGTCCAGGTTGCGTTTCTGAAGAGGGTCAACAGGGTTGTATTCCGGGTCCTCGGCAGCGTCGTCCTTATTACCGGCTGCCGCCACCAAAATAATATTATGCTTTGTGAGATATTCCTCTATGAATGCCCGTAACAACAAGGGGGAGCTTAAGCCCGCTGTTTCTTCTCCGGAACTATCGAACCGGTACCTCGATTCATAATAGCCAAAACTTGCATTAATAATGTCCACCTTCCTGTTGCTGGCATAAGCAAAACCACACAATGTGCTGTACAGGTCGCTGGTTCCATCGGCATCAAAAATCTTTACCGGCAGAATGGATACGCTGTTTTTCCGATATTTTTCCGTTTCATCGGTAATCAATTTCGTTACCATACTGCCATGTCTTCCGGCATTATCATCCGCCCAGTTGTTGGTGCCGGCCACAAAATTCCACCCGGCGCTTCCACCGGATATGCATGCACTGTCGGCGGCATTGTACAAGTAAGAGGCGTCCACCAACGCTGTGTCGAGCCCGGTATCAAATACAGCCACCTTCACTCCGGGTTCGGAAAATGAGGGTTTGCCGGGAAATCTTGCCGGCTTTACCGGGGCAACTGCACCGGGAAACCTTACCGGGACATTGGTGCTGTAATAAACCGCTTCACTTTCGCCGGTTACTTTGGGCTTCTTTTTACTGCTGCTGCCGCCATTGGCCACTTCGCCCTGCATATACAATTCTACCCCTTTTCCTTCCATTAAAAAAAGAGTTGAATCACAACTTCCGCATACAAAACGGATCTTTAATTCATTGTTCTCTTTTTTTACAATGCTGTCCTGAAGCCACTTATTAAACTCCTGCCTCGTAGTTCCCGGCTTCAGCCAAACGATCAATTGCTTATAGGGATCGGGCTTTTTACCTTCATAAGGAGAAGGGATCTGGTAACTGCTCCAGTCGCGGGTTACAGGCGAACCACATTCGCACCCGAAAACCATAACCATGCATAATAAAGTCAACAGCTTTAGATAAGTAGTCCGGATGGTGACAGGGATAATATTGAACATACAATTGAGATTACAAAGGTAGAACGGCGCTTCATCATCTTCTAAGGGAGACCCCGCTTGTCACTTCAACCAGCGCGCGGCTTCTGTACTGCCATCCAGGTTTTCATCAACTACCCGCCGCAACAATAGTTTTGCCTCCTGCACATCCCCCCCTTCATTACGCGCCAGCAACACCACTGCCTTCAAAAATACGCCGGGATTACTGAAAAGTCCTTTTTTTGCCGCAAGCTCCTCAAAACAGGCTATGGCCTGATCGTAGTCCCTGGTTACCAGGCAGGTGATCCCCGCATACTTCAAGGCATCATTATTTTCGGGATGCGCCTCATAGATGGCCTTAAAAATTTGCAGCGCCCTGGCGTATGCCTTATCATTAAAAGCGGCCATTCCCTGCTGCAGACTATCCCGCCCGCCATCCATCGTAAGACTTAATTGAGACAGTTCATTTTTTACATACCGGCTGGCATATTGCGGAAGATCGTTGGTACGCTGAAAAAACAGGAAGTAGGCGGTCAGCACCAATATCAATACGGCAGCAGCCGACAAAGAAAGCCGGTACCATTTTTTATACCCGTGCATAGGTACGGTTTTTGCGCCAGACCCGAAGTACACTGCATTCAGTTTTTTGAGGGTGTTTTTTAAAGCCGTTTCCTTTGCACGGTACTTTTGTGTTTCCCGCATTTCCGTATCAATCGCCTGGTACAATCTAAAATATTCATTCAGCCCGGCATCTGTTTTCAACGCTGTTTCAAATCGTAATTTTTCTTCCGGGGAAAAGTTTCCCGAGAGATAATTTTCGATTTGCTCTATATAATAAGATTTCCTGTCATTCATAGTTTACCATTTCAATAGTTCATACTGAGGAGATTGCTTCACCAGGGTAATCAGCCGGGCCATGCATTCCGACTTTTTTTTCCGTACATAACCATAGGTTACACTCAGCTTCCGGGCTACCTCATCCATAGAAATCCCGCTCCAGCTTAATTGAAGAATGCTTCTGCAACTTTCCCCCAATTCGGCCAGCTTTTCCCTAAGCAGATCGCTCCGCTCCTGCTTTAATATACATTCTTCCGCAAGCCCGAAACTGTCTTCTCCTATATTATTATATCCTCCGGTATCGGAAAATGTTACCTTCTGCACTTTTCTCCTGTTCAACATATTGAGCCATTTGTTTTTACAAACCATATATAAAAAGGCCTCCAAAGGGCAGGTAAGCTCAAATCCACCGGTTTTGGCCTTATTATAGATAGAAAGCAAAGCCTCCTGGAACACATCCGCAGCATCCGTTTCCGTACCGTTGTTCCGGATAATCATCCATTTTATCTTATCGGCAAATTTCCGATAAAGTTCTTCCAGCATTACTGCATCGTTTTCTATCAGAGCATTGATATATTTCTGGTCGGGGTGCTGCATAAATTTCCGGAACAATTGATCGGTAAAAAAAATGATCTCAGGGGGGTATCAAATTCCCGTTTTACGGATATATAAAAATGAAATTAAAAACAAAACAGCAAAATGAGACAACAGGAGGGGTTTTATTTTCTTTTTATAGCCCTGTACCCCGCGGTACATAAAGCGAATAACCCGATTTCGAAACCATTTAACCTATAATTTTTTCAGGGATAAACACGGGTTCTCAGATGCATTCCCCTTTCTATAGTGCAACGGGTACACTATCAGTAAGCCTTCGGGAATGATGAAAGCCGCTTAAAACAATTGTTTTAGCGGCTTCTTTATTTTATGCCGGCAATGCGGTATCGGGGTGGTCTTTATAACTATTTGTGCAGGCTATCTTACGGCCAGTTCAAACATACTTTCATCTTCGAGGAAACCTTCCAGTTCATCTCCCACCACACATTCACCCACCCCTGCCGGGGTACCGGTAAAAATGATGTCCCCGATATTGATGGAAAAATAATTGGAAATATAGGAAACTACGCTATCGAAGTTGAAAATCATCTGCCCGGAATTACCCTGCTGCACCAGCTCCTTATTCTTGTATAAACAAAAATTAATATTGTTTTTTTTCATGGCAGGGGTAATTTCCACCCACCTGCCCACGACGGCAGAATTGTCCCAGGCCTTCGCCTTCTCCCAGGGTAAACCCTTGCTTTTTAATTCATTCTGAATATCGCGTGCGGTAAAATCTACACCCACCGACACGGCGTTGTAATATTTACCCGCATGTTTTTCCTGGATGTATTTTCCATTTTTGCATACTCTCAGCACCAGTTCGGCCTCCGCATGCAATTCATTGGTAAATTCGGGATAATAAAAAGGGGTATGCGATTGCAACAGGGAACTTTTGGGTTTCATAAAAATAACCGGCTCATCCGGTATCTCATTGCCCAATTCAGTTGCATGTTCAGCATAGTTACGGCCAATACAGAAAATCTTCATAAAAGTTAAATAAGTTCAATAAGGTTTATACATTAACATTAAACGATATGAACACCGTGTTTTAACGTAGATTAAGGGTTAAATTCAAGGAAGATGGATACTAAAGGAAAGGAGGTGAATTGTAAGATGCTAATTTAAGGCAAACAAATTGAATCTTATACACTTGCCTGTATTTTTTAGCTTAAGTCATCTAAAGTGTTCCGTCCTGTTTGCCAAATTCAAGGTTATTTATCATATTCATTGTTCTTTCAAAGCCCATAACCGATACATTTTCAATTACTTCTGTACATTTTTCAATTTTTTCCCGCACTACCGGTATTTCTTCGGGGAACCATTTACCCAATACAAAGTCTATCTGCATTCCTTTTGGAAAATGATTACCGATACCAAACCGGAGCCTGGGATATTTGTCGGTTCCTAAAACGGTCTGGATATCAAAAAGACCGTTGTGCCCGGCGTGGCTGCCGGCCGTTCTCAACCTGAGCCTGCTTAAAGGAAGCGCTAAATCATCCACTATGGTGAGCGTAGATTCCAGGGCAATCTTTTCTTTCTCCATCCAATAGCGGAATGCCTTCCCGCTCAAATTCATGAAAGTAGTAGGTTTGATACAAACAAACAATCTGCCTTTCCATTTTATTTCCGCTACTTCGGCCAGGCGTTCAGTTCTGAAAGCACCTTCATGCTTTTGTACAAAGGCATCCACCACATCGAAGCCTATATTATGCCGGCTGTGCCTGTAATCCGGTCCGGGATTTCCCAAACCGACTATCAATAATTTAACCATCTTTAAAACTGCTGATCACATAAAAAAACCCAATCCCCTGACAGGATTGGGCCATAAAATTAAAGGAACATTTTTATTTTTTTGCTGCGGCGGCTGCCGGCGCTTTCTGAGCTGCCGGGGAGGCCGACCCGGCCGTAGCCGACTCTTCCTGCCTCAACTGGCGGGTCATAACAACAGAAGCGATAGGAATACGGGGAGAATTTAAGATCTCAAAATTATCCACCTTCACATCTTCCACTCTTACGTTCCCGTTCACCTCCAGATCTGTCAGATCCACCTCAATATTTTCTACCAGATATTGCGGGAGCGTTTTTACTTTCAGGGCTTTCATCTTGGTAACCAGTTTTCCACCCGCTTTCACCCCGGCAGAAGAGCCGGTATATTTAAGGGGAATATTGGCTATCACTTTTTTATTGTCCACTAACTGAAGAAAATCGGCATGGTTCAGCCTGTCGCTTACTTTATCCAGTTGTACATCTTTTAAAATACAGCGGTAGGTCTGCCCGTCCACGCTGATCTCAGCTAACTGGAATTCCGAGGTGTACACCAACGGTTTAAAAGCCAGGGCGGGCGCCTGAAAATTGACTTCTTTTTCGCCACCATAAATTACACCGGGCACCAGGCCCTGAGAGCGGATTTGCCGGGTGGCTTTTTTTCCGGTTCCGGTCCTCAGTTGTCCTTCGATTGTAACTGTTTTCATTTTTATCTGAGTTTAATATTGATTACTTATTTCTTAACTGACTATGTATAAATAAACTGGTGATACTCTTATTTTCATAAGCATTGCGGATAGCCGTTGCGAATAAGCCCGCCACACTCAATGTCTTTATCTTTTCAGAAGTTTTCTTCAGCGGCAGCGTGTCACAAACCACCAGTTCTTCCAAAACACTGTTTTCAATATTCACATAGGCGTTTCCGCTCAAAACCGGGTGCGTGCATAACGCCCGTACACTGGTAGCGCCGTTATCCATCAGCAAACCCGCTGCCCTTGCAAGAGTTCCCCCGGTATCACAGATATCATCAATCAATACCACATTCCTGTCTGTCACATCGCCGATAACCACCATGCTGGAGATCTCATTGGCGCGCTTCCGGTGCTTGTCGCAGATTACCATTTCGGCGCTGAAATAACTTGCTATTTCCCGGATCCGGTTAGCACTTCCCACATCGGGGGCGGCAAAGGTAAGGTTTTCCAAATTAAGTTTTTCTATATAAGGAATGAAAATCGCGGAACTGTCCAGGTGGTCCACCGGGATATCAAAATAACCCTGGATCTGAGGCGCATGTAGGTCCATTGTAATGACCCTGTCGGCCCCGGCCGCTGTCAGCAGGTTGGCCACTAACTTACTGCCTATAGCCACCCGCGGTTTATCCTTACGATCCTGCCTGGCATAGCCGTAATAGGGTAAAACAGCGATGATCTTATCGGCAGAGGCCCTTCTGGCAGCATCTATCATCAGCAGCAACTCCATTATATTGTCTGAAGGAGAAAAAGTACTCTGGATCAAAAAAACATAATCGCCCCGGATGCTCTCCAGGAAAGTGGGCTGGATCTCTCCGTCGCTGAACCGTTGAATACTTACTCTACCCAGGGGTTGCCCGTATTGCTGTGCAATTTTTTCCGCCAGATATACCGATCCGGTACCTGAAAATAGTTTCGCCTGCGCTTGCATATAAATAAGAAGATATGAGGCGAAGATAGAAAGAAGGAGTAGATTAAATGAAAACCAATCCAAAAAAGTGAACCCGGGAATCCTATTTATTCATAGATATGGTAACGTGAGGCGCCGATGCCGTAGCGGCAGAAACCATTTTAGCCTGCACATTTGCCTTCTTATGCGACTTAACCGCATGGTATATGGAAGAGCATACAAATACGGAAAACAGCAGCACCACAAAATACATCCCGATACAAAATAAAAGAGGCTGTATAGAACCCATTACAAGACGGCGATTGGAGGATTGCATAAGAGTCGGATTTTAAATGACGTTAAGAATAATTTTGAATATATTTGGGAATAACGTTTGAAAAACACAAAAAATTATGTTGCATCCGGAAAAGACATCTATCAAAAACTGGTCTGCAGATGACCGTCCGAGAGAAAAACTGCGCGATAAAGGACCGGAAAATCTGAGCAATTCGGAATTGATAGCCATCCTGTTACATAACGGTACCCGTGAAAAATCGGCTGTGGAACTGGCTAAAGACCTACTGCAATTAGCGCAAAATCACCTGGGCGAATTAGGCAGGCTTTCCATAAAAGAATTGATGAAGATCAAAGGAATCGGCGAAGCCAAGGCCATCACTATTACAGCCGCCCTGGAACTGGGGCGCCGCCGCCAGGCCAACAATATACTTGAGAAGCCCGTTGTTACCGACAGCACCAGCGTTGCCCGGTACCTGCAGGCCAGGCTCAAAGACCAAAACAAAGAAGTATTTATGGTATTGTTTCTGAACCGGGCTAATAAGATCAACCATACGGAAATCATCAGCCATGGCGGCATCACCGGTACCGTGGCCGATCCGAGGATCATTATAAAAAGAGCTCTCGAAGAAAATGCCGTGAGCCTGATCCTCTGCCACAACCATCCCTCCGGCAGTCTTAAACCCAGCCGGGCCGACGAAATATTGACGCAACAGATTAAAGAAGCGGCGCGTTTTTTTGACATCCGGGTAGCAGATCATGTAATCGTGAGCGAGGCAGGATATTTCAGTTTTGCCGACGAGGGACGGCTGTGAGGGGGGTGAAGGGCGGGCAGGGTGCAGGGGGCTTGTACTAAAGAAATATGTATGTAGGAAAACTTTTATTGTAATTTACATAAAACGCATCTCTTCAGTTTTGAATATTGTATTATGAAGCTCTTTACTCCTGCTCTTATCGGCCTTTTATTTTCAGGATTTGCTCCGGGCGCCCGGTTATTTGCCCAGCACACCAACGGTGATAAACCCAATAACCGCTACTCTCCCATATTTGAAAAACTACAGTCTGTTTCCGCCAACAGCCAATGGAAACAAATTTCGGCAACGCCGCTGCTCTTTCCCACCGGGCATACCCAGGGACTCACCAAAGCCAATGGCTTCTTCTTTCTGACGGCCGTTAAGGTAATCCGGTGGCCCAAACATTACAAAAGCCCTGTTAACGGATATGACCGGGACAACGGAGAAGGCATGGGCTACCTGTTCAAATTCGACAGCGCCGGTAAACTGAAAGACAGTATTCGCCTGGGTGAAGATGTTATTTATCATCCGGGCGGAGTAGATTTTGACGGAAAATATATCTGGGTGCCGGTGTGTGAATACCGGCCTAATGGGAAATCTTTTATCTACCGGGTTGACCCGGTCACCTTGCAAAAAACAAAGATGACAACCTGCAATGATGCCCTGGGCGCCGTGGCATTCAACCGGGAAAACCGCACCCTGGTGGGCATGAACTGGGGAAGCCGGAAATTTTATGAATGGAAAATTACCGGTAGTAACAATAACCCCGTACTGCAACCGGTATCGAAACAAGGCATTACCAATCCGCATTATTATATTGATTACCAGGACTGCAACTATATTGGCGCCGGGCTGATGCTTTGTGACGGGTTAAGAACCTATAAAAAACCTGGCGACAACACCCCTTTTAAATTGGGAGGAATTGAAGTAATTGATATGAACCATTATCAGTCGCTGTTCCAAATGCCGGTGAACGAATGGACTTCAACGGGCGCTATAATCACCAATAATCCCTGTTATACGGAAATCATTGACGGGAAACTCAGATTCTATTTTGTACCGGAGGACGACCGGTCTGTTTTATATACCTATGAACTGGAATAGTACAGCCACATTTGCATTACCTTTATTCAAACGGATATTATGAACAGGTGTCTCTTAACGGTTTTATTTTCTTCCATAGTGGCGCTGACCAGTCATTCTCAAAACAACCCGATGGAAATCTCTTTATACCCCGACAACCATATTCCCGGCAATTTGCCCGGCCCTAATGAGGAAACATCGGAATCCGGCGGGGGGATACTGCGTATCAGCAAAATCAGGATCCCCACCCTGCGAATTTACCCTGCCCCCCCGGATAAAGCCAACGGCGCGGCAGTAATTATTTGCCCGGGGGGCGGCTACAGCATTGTAGCTATTGATCACGAAGGATATAAAGTGGCTGAAAAATTCAATGAAATGGGCGTTACGGCCTTTGTACTAAAATATCGTATCCCCAATAAAAAGAACCAGGAAGATCCGGCTATAGCTCCTCTGCAGGATGCACAACAGGCAATGCTAACGGTTAGGAGCAATGCTAAAAAATGGCATGTTGATCCTGCCAGGATTGGTATTATGGGCTTTTCCGCAGGCGGGCACCTGGCTTCCACAGCCGGCACCCATTTCGAGCGATCCCTGATTGATAACCCGGAAAACATCAGTCTGCGACCCGATTTTATGATGCTCCTCTATCCGGTTATCAGCGCCGACCTTGCCATTACCCACAGCGGATCATTTAAAAATCTTTTGGGAGCAGATCCTACGCAGGCGCAACTGGATCTTTATTCCAATGAAAAACAGGTAACCGCCCATACGCCCCCTGCGTTTTTGGTACACGCTTCAGACGATAAAGGGGTGAATCCCGACAACAGTATCGTATTCTATCAGGCATTGTTGAAAAATAAAGTGCCCGCAGAACTGCATCTATATCAAAACGGCGGACACGGCTTTGGACTACACAATCCTACGACCAAAGACGAATGGATAGAACGTTGTAGAAACTGGTTGCAGGCCAACGGCTGGTTAAATAAACGCTGACCGGTCTGAATTCATCCGTACAAAACCTTCAGCGGCTTTAACTCCTGCTTCCAAACCCCTGAAGGCTTCCATCATGCCGTGGTTACAGTGCTGAGAATGGTAAATACCCTCCGGATTCTGACTGGTATGGCAATACACGGCTTTGTGTTTTTGCTCCTGTGTTGCGCTGATATCCACATAATCCGTTGGATGGAAACCTGTAGTTTGGGCGCCGGCGCATACCTCAAAAAAATACAGCTCGAAATTTTTTTTACTGCGTATCCAGCTCTGGATAGTAAGCAGACCTGCACATTGATGATCTTTATGTGCGTCGAGCGGCCAGTGGGTGAACACCAAATCCGGTTTTTCATTAACTATCAACATATGAATTTTCTCAACCCATTCGTTGCTGACAATGGTATCACCATCAACTTGTCCGGCAAAAATGGGTTTTGCATTTAAGATTTTACAGGAATCCAAACTTTCCTGGGTTCTTATTGCTGCTGCCTCTGCATGGGATTTTCCTTTTACCCCCGCCTCTCCTCTGGTGAGATAAATGACGGTTACCTCATTTCCGGCATGGGTTAATTTTGCCAGGGTGCCTCCACAGCCGGTTTCAGGATCATCGGGATGACCGCCAACAGATACTATTTTCATTTTCCGGCCGGAGGAATTACCGGCCGCTTTTAATAAGGCGGAAAGTCCGAGCGCTGCCGATGTGGCAATAGTATTTTTTGCAAATGATCTTCGGGAAATGGGCATATGTCTGTATTTTTTTACAAAGAAAGGTACTTACACTGATTTTGGTATCCAGGATGGGAACAATTATCTTTGAACAACAAAGTTGCATAAACAACTAAACTTAACACGATGCAGGATGCATATATAATAGCGGGTTTCCGCACTGCCGTAGGGAAGGCAAAACGAGGTGGCTTCCGGTTTACCCGGCCGGACGATCTGGCCGTTGAGGTCATTAAAAAGCTGGTAGCTTCCGTTCCGCAGCTCGAAGCAAAAAGAATTGACGATGTAATTGTGGGAAACGCCGTTCCCGAAGCGGAGCAGGGTTTACAGATCGGCAGAATGATCTCTGTCAGCGCTTTGGGTATTGATACGCCGGGGATGACCATCAACCGGTACTGCGCCTCCGGACTGGAAGCTATTGCTATTGCCACTGCCAAAATACGCACCGGCATGGCAGATTGTATTGTGGCGGGAGGAACGGAAAGTATGAGCCTTGTTCCTACAGCCGGATGGAAAACGGTTCCTTCTTATGCCATTGCCGAAACTGAACCCGATTACTATCTTAGCATGGGGCTTACCGCGGAAGCCGTTGCCAAAGAATACAATGTAAGCCGTGAAGACCAGGACATCTTTTCCTATCATTCCCATCAAAAAGCCATTGCTGCCATACAAAACGGCTATTTTAAGAGTGGCATATTACCTATTACCGTGGAAGATATATATGTAGATGCCAAAGGCAGGCGGCAGAGCAGAAGCTATGTTGTAGATACCGATGAAGGTCCGCGCAAGGACACGTCTATTGAAGCGCTTGCAAAACTAAAACCCGTATTTGCGGCAGGCGGCTCGGTAACGGCCGGCAACTCCTCGCAAACCAGTGATGGCGCCGCCTTCGTTATAGTTATGGGTGAAAACATGATCCGGGAACTCGGGCTGACCCCCCGGGCAAGATTAGTGGCCTGCGCCTCTGCAGGCGTTCACCCGCGTATCATGGGTGTAGGTCCCATAGCAGCGGTGCCTAAAGTGTTGAAACAGGCCAACATGTCTTTACAGGATATAGACCTGGTTGAATTAAACGAAGCCTTCGCTTCTCAGTCGCTTGCGGTGATCCGAACCCTTGAGCTCAACCCGGAGATCGTTAATATTAATGGTGGCGCTATTGCATTAGGACACCCGCTTGGATGTACGGGTTGTAAACTCACCATACAAATTACTAACGACCTGAAAAGGCTCAACAAAAAATACGGGATTGTTACCGCTTGTGTGGGCGGAGGGCAGGGGATCGCAGGGATCATTGAAAACATGAATTAAACTTCCGCTGCTCAAAATAGAAACCGACAGGCATACCAGGCTTTGTTTATCCGGCAATTCCTGCTTATATTTACGAGAGAGTTTTGGGGCCGCCTGCGGGGATTTTTCCGGTTATTTTTGCAGCAGTTAAACCGCTGCTTCCATACTATTAATTCAATTATTCTGAACAACCAATATGAGAGAATTCAGATCCGTACTGCTAATGTCATTCTTCTTTTTCTTTTCTCTCAATGCCTTCACCCAGGAGAAAGACACTTCCCATTTAAAAGCGGTATATGACCGGGCGCTTGATTTCAACAGTAGTCTTGCCGATTCTGTCCTGTATTATGCCCAATACATCGAAAAGGAAGCCGCGAAACTGGGTTTTGATAAAGGAGCGGTGCTTTCATTACGGCTTAAAGGTATCTACCAGGAACTCAGGGAAGAGTATGACTCGGCCATTGATTATTATTACCAGGCGCTGGAGCAGTCGAGGTTATTGAATACACTGGAATATGAAAGTTCCGCCCTCAGCGATCTTGCCACTTTATATGCGAAGATCAACCAGCCTCAAAGGTCCCTGGATTTTTTTAAGGAAGCTTTTGCGGTCTCTCTGAAAAGAAAAGAGATCTATTCTATTTTTACCAACGGCTCCAACCTGGGCTCAATATATACCCGTCTCGGATATCCCGACAGCGCTTTGTTTTTCCTGGGGCAGGCCGAACAGATCGCCATAGAAAATAACCTTACGGGCGAGCTTCATTCTATTTACAACAACATCGGCAATGCCTGGTTTTATAAAAAACAATGGAGCAAGGCATTGCATTACTTCAGGCTTAACTATAACAACAATATCGCCGCTGACGATAAGGATCTGCTATGGTACGACTGCCTGAACATAGCCGACGTTTATATTGAAAACAAAAACTTCGATTCGGCCAGGAAATACGTTGACCTCTCAGCGGAACTGGCGAAGGCATTGGGGTCAAAACATAAGGAAGCGGATGTGGATATTTTGTATTCCAAATATTACGCGGCAAGCGGGGATTACGAATCTGCTTACAAATATTTTAAGAGCTGGCGAAGACTGGATACCGCCCTTGTAAACCAACGCACCCTGGAAACCATTGCGAGGATGCAGGAAAAATACAATGTGAAGCAGAAGGAACAACAGAATCAAATGCTGGAACTTACGATTGGCCGTCAGCGGCTCGAAAAAAGAAACATTCTCTTCTTTGCCCTCGGTATCGGAGCACTGGCAATTACCGCCCTGGTCAGCCTTTTCCTTATCCGTAGAAAAAACCGGCTTTTGAAGAAACAAAATGAGCTCATACAACGTCAGAATAATAAGCTGGCGAAGTTTAATGCCGAAAAAAATTCGCTTATCAGCATTGTATCGCACGATCTGAATGCCCCTTTCACCAGTATAAAAATGTGGAGTCATATACTGTTATCCGATATCTCCAACTTTACGGAGGATCAAAAAAGAGCGTTGTACCGCATCCAGTCTTCCGCCGACAATGGTGAAATTTTGATAAGAGATATGCTTTATATCGAAAAAGAAGAGATCAGGCACCAGGCGCTCAATCTTGAAGAAGTGGATATGAATGCTTTTCTTGAGGACATTGTAACCACCTACCAACCCCAGGCTCAGCAAAAAGAAATCCGGCTCCATTATACATCCGGCGAACAACCTTTATTATTTATCAGCAATCGCTATATCTTAAGCAGGATCTGCGAAAACCTTTTGAGTAACGCCATCAAATTTACGCCCCGGGGCAAAAATATCTGGCTGAAGGTTTTGGAGACGCCTGATCACATCTCCATCACCGTTAAAGATGAAGGCGTAGGTATTGCCAGGGAAGATATCCCCTATCTTTTTTCGAAATACCGGAAAATCTCTTCGATGCCTACGGAAGGCGAATACTCCACCGGTTTGGGACTATCTATTGTAAAAAGATTAGTGGACGAACTGAATGGAAAAATTGAATGTAACAGTGAGCCCGAACAGGGGAGCACTTTTACGGTAACACTCCCCAAATGATTCCGGCGCAGGGGCAATACCATCCCGGGAACAAAGTCACCGGACGCTTTACAGCAATTATCGGAAACGTTATGTTGTTTTTATCTGCTCCTCCGATGGTACTGACGGGGCGGCCGGTTTTTTTCTTTCCCCTATTTGCTGCCGCCACATGGCATAGTATAACCCCTTTTCCCCGATTAAGGATTCATGCGTCCCTTCCTCCACTATCTCACCTTTTTCCAATACATAGATCCGGTCTGCATGCATAATGGTTGATAAACGATGCGCGATGAGTATAGTGATCTGATTATGCCGGGACGACACCTGCCGGATGGTGCTGGTTACCTCTTCCTCCGTGATCGAATCCAGCGCTGAAGTGGCTTCGTCAAATATCAGCAATCTTGGCTTCCTCAACAACGCCCGTGCAATAGACAACCGTTGTCTTTCTCCTCCCGACAGCTTCAAACCACCTTCTCCTATTACCGTTTCGATACCCTTCTCTGCCCTGTTCAGCAAATAGGTGCAGGACGCCTTTTTAAGCACATCCAGCATCTCCTGCTCGGTAGCCGACGGGTTCACAAATGACAGGTTTTCTCTTATGGTACCGGCAAATAACTGCGTATCCTGGGTTACGAACCCGATTTGATTCCGCACATCATCATAATTAATGGCGCTTTCATCGGTTCCGTTATACAAGATCCGTCCTTCCTGCGGCCGGTAAAGTCCAACCAGCAGTTTCATAAGGGTAGATTTACCGGCTCCCGATGGTCCCACAAAAGCAATGGTTTCACCTTTGTTTACCGAAAAGCTGATATGATCAATTGCTTTTTGCTGGGCGCTCTGGTGCATGAATGCCACGTTTTTGAACTCCAGCGTATGAATCTGCTCCAGGTGCACCGGGTGCCGGGGTTGCGTTTCTGGCTTCTTCTGCATCAGCGATCTGAAGTTATTCAGCGAGGCCTCCGCTTCCCGGTACGACAGAATGATATTACCTATTTCCTGGAGAGGACCGAACACGAAAAAAGAAAAGATCTGCATGGTCACCAACTGCCCGGCGTTCATCCGGTCTTTGAAGATCAACCAGAGCAACATAAATAAAATAATCTGCCGGAGGGTATTCACAAAGGTTCCCTGTATAAAACTGATGCTCCGGATGCGTTTCACTTTAGTGATCTCCAGTCCCAAAATTTTATAGGTATTTGAATTCAGGCGGTCAACTTCCTGGTGGGTAAGTCCCAGGCTTTTTACCAGCTCTATATTGCGCAACGACTCGGTGGTGGCGCCCGCGAGGGAATTGGTTTGGGAAACAATATCTTTTTGAATGATCTTCACTTTCTTGCTGAGCAGATTGGTGATAATGATCAATAATATGATGCCTCCGAAATAAATGGGCGGCAGGGACCAATGAATGCTGAATGCAAAACTTCCTACGAAGATGATTCCCACTACAACGGTAAACAGGATGTTTACGAAATAGCTCATAAAGCGTTCCGTATCAATTCTAACCTTTTGCAACACACTCAACGTTTCCCCGCTGCGCTGATCTTCAAATTCCTGGTAGGGCAGTTTCATTGCGTGCTGCAAACCTTCGGTAAAGACCTTTGCACCAAACTTTTGAATCACCACATTTAAAAAATAATCCTGGAAATTTTTAGCTAAACGGCTTACCATGGCCACCCCAATGGAAGCCAATAATAACCATAGTACGCTGTTGTATCGCTTTAAAAAAAAATCCTGCCGGCTATACCCGGAATGATTTTTAGTATAATCATTAGCAAGATTTACCAGGTTGCCGAAAATAATAGGATCAAACAGGGAAAAACCGATATTCATTGCCGCCAGTAATAATACCAGTAATACCAGCCATTTATAAGGTTTCAGATAGACAAAAAGGATCTTCATACAATAAAAATAAAGAGAGATACGCCCCGGATCGCTAAAAAGTATCAAATTATGTACGAGTTCCGATTTTATGACAGGATGACGCGATAATTTGAAAATGCCTGCCCTGACGGACGGAGGGGTGAAAATATGGAAATATGAAAATATGAAAATGTGAAAATGCCTACCACAACCTGACAGGTTTGTTTTGAGGAGCGGAAGAACTCGCCCCGAGAGACAGGAGGGGTAACTGTCAGGTTGGACCCTCATGAACCAAAGATCTTCCAACCGCAACCTGACAGGTTTGTTTTGAGGAGCGGAAGAACTCGCCCCGAGGGACGGAGGGGTAACCTGTCAGGTTGGATCCTCATGAACCAAAGATCTTCCAACCACAACCTGACAGGTTGTTTTGTAAAATGAAAACCTCCACCCGTTGAAGGTGGAGGAAATCTTTTTAATGCAGCCTACTATGATTAGTCGGCTTTTTCAGGATTGGACTTTGGGTTCAAATTACAGTCAATTTGATTTGTGATCCAAGGTAATGGTCTTCCTGTTGGTGATATTGGATTAAAACCGGGGTTGTTTTTCATACAATGGACATTGGATTCAGCTAATGCTTTTGGTTTCAGGGAACTGTTATTCTAAGGATATGGACCGGTCGGTTTTTCTTAAAATATCGGATTGGTATTTATAACAGGCTACTAACAAAAATAAAGTTGATTGATACTGGATTTTAATCAGCCCATTTCAAAGGATTTGGAATTCAGTTTTTCAGGACGGTTATCAGGATATTCATTGGACGGTTGAGGCATACATTCCTCATCAATCAACTTCGAAACAAAATTACTAACCAGTTATCCACCGTACAATAGCGTTTTTCCCCAATTTTTGTCCTATATTTTTTACGGTAAACCGGGTAAAAACCCCGAATCTCTGCTTCGTAAATATACCAGGCAGAACCGGGTGAAAATCCCAATCCAACAAAATAAAGGAGAAAGCATATCTCCGAAAAGCCCTACAGTATTGGATTACATCGTAATATGGGTTGCCCGTATCATTGTACAAACCGAACCGGCGATGATCAGCGCTTCGTGAGAGATTGAATTATATCATATTTAGTTATAATGTGTAAATCTCCACCTTCATCCCGGCTTAAAATGGCTCCATTGTCTTTTGTGATCAATTTTGCCAACCGCTCTACCGGGGTATCATAAGCTACTACCGGATAAGCGGGTTCCATCACGGCCTGTACCTGTACATGCCTGATATCCGGCGTGCCAAACACCTTGCCGAACAAGCCTCCTTCCGATACCGACCCTACGGGTTCACCCCGTTCCATCACGGGAATATTTTCGATATCGTACTTCTCCATCAGTTCAATTACCTCGGCCACGGTTTGATCGCGTGCTACGGTTAAAACGGAAGGATTGTTTTTTCCGGTAATAATATCTTTAAAGGTCTTTACTTCCAGGAAACCCCGTTCCAACATCCATTGGTCGTTGTAAATCTTTCCAATATACCTGCTGCCGTGGTCGTGTAAAATGCACACCACCAGATCACTCTTTTTTAAGCTGTCTTTCAGCTGAATCAGCCCCTGAAGACAACTGCCTGCACTGTAGCCGCAAAAAAGTCCTTCTTCCCTGGCCAACCGCCGGGCCATCAGCGCCCCATCTTTATCGCTAACCTGCTCAAAGTGATCAATGACCCTCATATCAAAATTGGCGGGAACAAAATCTTCACCAAATCCTTCCGATACATAAGGATGCACTTCCTTTACATCAACTGTTCCTGTACGAAAATACTTGGTGAGCAGAGAGCCATAAGCATCAATCGCCCATACCTTAATACCGGGATTTTTTTCTTTCAGATACATGGCAGTACCGGTAACCGTACCGCCGGTGCCTGCCGTACAAACCAAATGGGTGATCTTACCATTGGTTTGTTCCCATATTTCCGGGCCTGTGGTTTCATAATGCGCCAGCCGGTTAGCAAAATTGTCGTATTGATTACACAAAAAAGCGCCGGGAATTTCATGCTCTAATCTTTTAGCAACGGAATAATAACTCCTGGGGTCATCGGGTTCAACATTCGTAGGACATACAATCACCTCAGCGCCCACAGCTTTTAAAATATCGAACTTTTCTTTCGACTGCTTATCGGTAGTGGTGAAGATACATTTGTAGCCTTTAACGATAGCAGCCAGTGCAAGCCCCATCCCGGTATTACCGGAAGTACATTCTATGATGGTTCCGCCGGGTTTTAATTTTCCCTCTTTTTCGGCCACCTCCACCATCTTCATTGCCATGCGGTCTTTGATAGAATTACCGGGATTAAAATATTCCACTTTTGCTGCTACCTCACAAACCAAACCGTTCGTAATACGGTTCAATCTGATCAAAGGCGTATTGCCAATCGTTTCCAGTATGTTGTTCTTTATATCCATGCTAAAACTCTTCAGGCTGGTAAAGATACGATTTCACACGCGTTGGAGAATAATAAAGGGGTGCATCCAAATCTCAAATTCCTCATTTTTTCAATTCTTCGAGCGCTTTCAGCACCATTGGATCCGCAACATTATACACTTCATAAAACCCCTCATTTCTCCACTGCTGCCTGGCAAACAAACTCTTCAGCCGCCGGGAAAGGTAGGACCGGTCGCTTTGAGAAAGTGCATGTATGCTGATACTGTCTTTTGAAGCAAAAGCCGTAAAGGCATTCCATACCTGATCGTTGATTTCAAATTTTGCGCCGAAATCGGAAGGGTCGGCAAAAGATTTGAAATAGTGGATATGATCTACATAATAGCGATAGACAAAATTCCCGATTATATTCCTGACATATAACCGGGTGATGTTATGATTGATCCCGCTGGTATCAATAGGTACAAAAACATCCGGGGTGATCCCTCCGCCTCCATACACCAATTTCCCGGCCGGTGTATGATAGGAGGGTCCTATATTCGATTTATTACTGTCCGCATTCAACAGGGAGCCATTGTGATAGCGGCTATACAACTCTTCATTATAATTTTCAATACCCTTGTCGTATGATTTCTGGATGGAACGGCCCAGGGGCGTATAATAGCGGGCGATGGTAAGGCGCAATGCCGATCCGTCGTTTAAACTGTATTGCTCCTGAACAAGTCCTTTGCCAAAGGTTCTTCTCCCGATCACTTCAGCCCGATCCCAATCCTGCAGGGCACCGGTAAGCACTTCACTGGCAGACGCTGACCCTTCATCCACCAGCACGATCAGCTTGCCCTGCTCAAAGATGCCGGTGCGGCGCGCCCTGTATTCTTTCTTCCGGATATGGCTGCCCTGTGTGTACACAATCAGCTTGTTGTCGTCCAAAAACTCATCCGCAATTTCCACCGACTCCTGCAGAATACCGCCGCCATTGCCCCGCAGGTCGAGAATCAGCGCCTTCACCCCATCCTCTTTCAGCTGCTGCATGGCTTCCATAAATTCCTCATAGGTGGTTTCTGAAAACTTATTGAGCCGGATATAACCAACAGCCGGAGCGATCATATAACCGGCATCAAGCGAGTAAAGCGGTATAACATCCCGGGTGATGGTAAATTTCATTTTTTCATCGCCGCGCAGCAAATCCACTACCACTTCGGATCCCCGGATACCCCGCAATACCTGCTTGATCTTATCGGCGTCAATACTATCTCCCGTAGCCTGCGATCCGTTAATGGTTAAAAATTTATCCCCGGTTTGCAAACCCGCTTTTTCTGAAGGACCGCCCTTAAGCACACTTAACACATTCACCGTATCATTAAAAATGCTGAACTCTATGCCGATCCCTTCAAACCTGCCGGCCAGATCTTCATTTACCTGCTGCACATCCACCGCAGGTATAAAAACAGAATGCGGATCTAAATGGCTCAGCATTTCTTCAATAGCGGCATCCGCCAGGGTATCGGTTTTAATGGAATCAACGTATCTTTTTGAAATAAGATCCAAAACCTCCTGCACCACCCCCTTCCTTTCCCCGGTAAAAAGCCCGGAGGTAACCGGCATTTTCTCTTTCATTTTGTAGCCGAGGAACATCCCGCCAATCATCACAAAAGAAAAAACAAGGGGTAGCCATATCTTTAATTTATTATTACCCATCGGTCTGAATTTGTATATTACCTTTGACTTAAAAGCACGAATTTCACGAAATAAGTTCAATTTATAATGTCAACCGTAAAATTGATAGCGGATAGCGGGGCAACCAAAGCTGAATGGTGCGTGTTGCAAGGCAAAAAAACAAAAACAATTTTCACCCAGGGCATCAGCCCTTATTTTTTTAATACCCGGCAGATCACCGAAATCCTGCAAAAGGAACTCCTTCCCTCTCTTAAGGGAATAAAAATAAATGAAGTATATTATTATGGTACGGGATGTATCAACCCCAATAATAACCGGATCGTAAGACAGGCGATCAGGAACAGTTTTAACGAAGCCTCTTCCATTGAAGTTACGCATGACGTGATGGCAGCAGCCCGGGCGTTATTTGGCAGAGACAAAGGAGTGGCGTGTATTTTAGGAACAGGCTCCAGTTCCTGCTACTATAACGGGCGCAGAATTGCCGTTAACAGACCCGGCCTGGGCTATGTGCTGGGAGATGAGGGCAGCGGAGCCTACCTGGGTAAAAAAGTGCTGCAATATTTTCTGTACGGCACTTTTGATGAAGAATTAGCCGGCCGGTTCAGTACAAAATACCAGGTTGACGCAACCGGGATACTCGAAAATATATATAAAAAACCTTTAGCCAACCGCTACCTTGCTTCTTTTACCCCTTTTCTTTCAGAAAACCGGGGCCATTATATGATAGAAAACATCATTGAAGACGGGTTAAACGATTTCTTCTTTTATCATATCTGTAAATTTAAGCAAAGCTGGACCAGCCCGATAAGTTTTATAGGCGGCGTTGCGCACCATTTCCGGGATGTGGTCGGGAACCTCTGCCGGCAGTACGAATTTTCTCCCGGAAAGATCCTGAAAAACCCAATGGAGGGGCTTATTGAATTTCACCGATAAACCTGCTGCAATTTAACCCAACCTGTTTGAATCCTAATATTACCGGCGCCATGACTTCTTTTATAAAAATCACCGAGCAAGTTTCTCCCTACCGTCATCTTGAAAAAATGCCGGTGTCCGAATTACTGACGCATATAAATGAAGAAGACAAAAAGATACCCTACGTCGTTGAAAAAGCCATCCCCCAAATAGAAAAGTTAGTAGAAGCGATAACAGATAAGATGTGGAGCGGAGGACGATTATTTTACATAGGCGCAGGTACCAGCGGAAGGCTGGCTATTGTTGATGCAAGTGAATGTCCGCCCACATTCGGCGTATCTCCCGACCGGGTGATCGGCATTATTGCGGGTGGCAAAAAAGCAATGACGGAGCCGGTGGAATTTGCAGAAGACAGCTTAACCCGGGGATGGGAAGACCTTCGGAAATACAACGTAAACCATAAAGATGTGGTGATAGGTATTGCCGCAAGCGGTACCACACCTTACGTGATAGCGGCGTTAAAAAAATGCAGGGAGCAGGGCATAATTACGGGTTGTATCACCAACAATCCCGGTTCCCCGCTCGCCGGCCAGGCAGACTATCCCGTTGAACTGCCTGTGGGACCGGAATTTGTAACGGGCAGCACGCGGATGAAGAGCGGAACTTCTCAGAAACTGGTACTCAATATGATCTCCACTGCCACGATGATCCAATTGGGCAGAGTGGAAGACAACAAAATGGTAAACATGCAACTGAGTAATCAGAAACTGGTTGAAAGGGGCGTAAAAATGTTGATGGAAAAAATTCCCGGCGCTGATTCTGCAAAAGCCCAAGCCCTGCTATTGAAATATGGCAGCGTTAAACGGGCGATAGAAGCCTGTAAAGAAGAAAATTAACCCGACCGCTATAGGCTCATTTTTTTGCAGTTATATCCCTTTTTAAGCAATAAAACTATCATAAATCAGTTTTAGGTAAGTATTATTTATTTCCTTAATCCTAAAACAATATCATGAAAAAAATCAGACTATTAGGACTTTCTGCTATTTTGCTGGCATTGGTTGCCGGCGGTTGTAAAAAAGACAAGAAAGAAAACTGTGCCCAGCTTATCACCAATTTTTCGGAAGCCTACTCAACCTTCTCCGTGGAGCCATCTGAAGAGAATTGTACAAAGCTGACCAATGCAGCAAAGGCTTTATTGAATTCCGAATGCGTTTCTGATGAGGTCAGAGCGAATGCAGAAGACTTCGCAACCGGATGTCCGGTATAATTTTAATTCATACATTACCTTTTTACCCGACAAACCGCCTTTGAGAAAACAGGCGGTTTGTCATTTTGGATGCCATATACCGATCCCTGCTGTGAAACAGCCTGTGCACCAACTATTTCCAGGAACAACTGTTTGACAAGGTGCTGCCTTTTGCGATTGTCTTTGACGTAGCCGACACCTGGAAAGACAAGCTCAGGGGATTGGATGTGCCGCCCCCGTCGTGGTATTCGGGGTATTATTCCGGCAACACCTTCAATACGATGGCTTTCCTGAGCAGCCTGGACAGAGGCATGAATTCCATGAGCCGGAATTTTTACAGTTCTCCTTCATCCTCTGGTTCGGGAGGTAGTTTCGGCGGCGGGGGTTCAAGCGGCGGCGGCTTTGGAGGAGGTGGCGGTAGAAGCTGGTGAGATGATTGGAATATCACCGCAAAAAATATCTGCCGGCAGGATACCGACCGCACCGTCAAATACCATTCTTAACGGATCATCACCTGTCCGTAACTGATTACATTATCCTTTCCTTCCTGCATACCAATAATATCCAGACGATTGTCGGGGGCGCAACCTGCGCGTTCATTGGCCGTTTGAAAGCTGGTAAACGGCTTTTTAAAAGCAAGCGTCTCAGGTGCGCTGTGGGTTCCATTCCCGAACACTTCCATCAACCGGTTTTCAGAAATCTTTTCGCCGGAGGCTTTTGTACCGCTTACATAATACATCACAAACAACCGCCCATCCGGCAGGGACTGAAACCGGGCATTGCCCGAAGGGAAAACCCTATCCTTATCTCCTTCCCTATATACCATGAGTTCCGTCTGAATTTCTTTCTTCCCGTCTTTCAGCACTGCATATACCAGGGAACGCTTCTGCTTTTCCTCTGGAAAAAACCTGTTCCGCAATCTTTCATCAATGGCATTTTCTATCCACAATAAATGAACCTTTCCTTCTTTGTCGAGCCACAAATCCTGGTTCCTGATATTCCCTGCCGTCTTATCATAGTTAGCCAATTCAATCCACGGTTGAAATTTTTCTTTCGTAATATCACCGGTCCAGGAGAAATACAATCGCCTGAAAACATAATCCCAGGTTGCGCCCGTCAATTGCTTTTTATAGGCTCTCCATTCTTCATCAGGCTCCACAACATCCGCCGTAGAAAAGAAATAAACTTTCCTATCCCTGATGGCGGCGTTGCTGTAGCATAACCTGAGCGGAACCTCCTTTCCATTATACACTTCGGTTGGCCATTGCAATGAGTCACTAACGCTCCATCTCCCGGTTCTGTCCATAAAGCTCCATTCCGCATGCGCATATTCATAATTTTGAAAAAGGATCAGTTCTTTGTGCATCCTGTCAACCGCCATTGCCCTGTAAGAGTGATCCATGAATCCCGGGTTTTTCTTCCATTCGGGTACCAGGCGGCCATAGGGTAATTGCGGATGCTCTGCGTTAAAGCTCAGGATCTCCGGATGAGTAAGGCAATATTCCACACAGGTGTCCGCCTGCTTGGGGTTGACCGACAACAATACATTCTGATCGTTCCCAACAAACAAAGGACAGGGTTCCCGGTTCAGATTAACCGGATCCTTCGCCTCTAATTTCCATCCCGAACCATACCGTTTAAAAAGCAACCACCTGCATTTACTCAGTCCTCTAACTTCAGATAAAGTTTCCAATCCGCTGGCAAGCACCTGATCCCCCAGCCTAACCACACAGGTCATTCCATTGGCCCACATAGGACCGGCGCCGTTATTGGCAGCTACATAATTATAGATATCCTGTTCTGCCACGATACTGATGTTTGCCTTACTATCGCAGGTACCGGTGATGGTTCGAGCATTTGTCAATAGAGGTTTCATCACCACCGCACCCGCCGAAAACATTCCCTGTTCAATAAATTTTCTCCTGCTGATCATTCCCTGTTATTTTAACCATTTATCCATCCAGGCAAAAGCCGATTGTTGCATCTTCAGATCAAATTTGTGGATCCCCGGATAGAATTCGGAAGTATAGTTTTGAGATGCTCCTGCTTTCCGGTACACTTCTTTTAGAAATCCATCCGCTCTTCTCATTTCATCAATATTGAATAAACCGTCTTCAATATTATTAAGCACCATTCTCGGCGCAGGCAACTGCAAAGCAAATAATTCCGAATAATCCATTTCTTCGGGCATTAAGGGCATAAACATCATCCAGGTATGCGTAAAACTGTGATACAGGATCAAATCGCGCCAGGTGCTCATCATCCCCACACACACCGCGGCTTTAATCCGTTTATCCATACCGCCCAGCACCACGGTTCGTAAACCTCCTCCCGAAAGCCCGCAACATGCAAGACGATCAGCATCCACTTCTTTCTGAGCGCTTAATACACTTAACGCCACCTGGTCATCGGTTAAGAAAACTCCGGGCCAGGTTGTGCCCGCGCTGAACAGCGACTTGGCCATAACATGTTCATGGTTGGCAGCCCAGCGGTTATAGGCTTCTATTTCCTTACTTTCTTCTTTCTCACTTACATCGGATACGCCCATCCTGATCACCGGTGGCACGTCTTTCAGTAATACTTTCCTGCTTTCAAAAGTGAAAGTGTCGTTCACTAAAACCGCATAGCCCTGCTTAGCCAGTTCGTTTGCCCAGGCTCTGCCACTGTAATATTCTTTCTGATGATCCGCCAGCATCGGGTGTTTGTGCTCACTTATGTTGACGATCTTCTGTTTACCGAAATACTTATTTCCCCCGTGATCGTGCAGCGCCAATACGCCGGGAAGTTTGCCGCGGGAATTCAAAGGCACCAGATAATAAGCCTCCGTTGCCGGACCGTAAGGTAATTGCCATCTCAACTTCTTAATGGAAAGCCCGTCAAAACTGTGCTCCTCCAGCACATCCGGTTCCGGCGCTTTGGTTACTGCCGGAGGGGCCAGTAATTCCCTGACCCGGCTTAAAGCCTGCCGCTTCCAATCACCAGGGTTTTTAAAACGGGAATTCCGGAAGGAGGAAAGCCCCGGTTGATCTCCCATCAACTGAGCCGCCCAACTCCCGTAACTTCCTATCAAATTAGTTTCCTCCTGCAATGCCATATTGTGTAGATTGTGATCCCCGAATAAAAAAGCATCCTGCCGGTTTGAACCCGATAAACTTCCGGTAGAACTCAAAACGCCTGCCAAACCCAGCGAACCGTATTCCAGAAACTTCCTCCTGGAGAAACCGTTATTTCTTTTCATCGGGATAATTTTTGTAAAAGATACACAATTCCTAATTTATTCATAAAAACAACCTGTCAGGTTGTGGTTGGAAGACCTCCGGCTCATGAGGGCCTAACCTTACAGGTTACCCTTCTATGCATCAGGGCAGGCATTTTCAAATTGAATCACTCCGGTTGGATCCAAATCCGGGAACGGGGATTCATTTCTAATTTCAATGTATTACCTTCTGCCGGTATCGGATCTCCGGTAAACTTATCTTTCCATGATGAGCCGGCCTTCATTTGAATCACAACATTCGTTTTCTGCTGATTGTAGTTGTGTACCACATAACTGCCGTCGCCCAATTTTTGAAAGGTAATCCTGGAAGGAGCATCCATCACCGGGATATCATCATCCGAAAAAACAGAACGTATTGTATTGATCCAATTCCGGGGCAATTCGATCAATCCAATCTGACGAGGGCAAAGCAAAACTTCACCTACCGCATCGAAGTCGGCCTGCGAAAAAGTATGGGTATTGATCACGGCAAGGTTTTTATTTCTTAGCAGAAAAGGATTACCATTGCTTCCTGATGTTTGTAACAACACCTGCGCTCCTTCTGGTACCAGCCGGTAATCCGTTTGCAGTGAAAATTTTACGGAGTCCGCTTTTCCTTCATTGAGTACGGTTGAGACTGAACGACGCTCTTCCGCCAAAGGATATTTTAAACCGGCGAGTTGCGCCAGCTTTTCTCCATTGTTTGCTCTGGCAAGAAATCCGGCAGTCATTACAACCTGCTTCCCTTCACCCAGCGACTTCTCTACCTTTTCAGCAATATCAGGATCCGCCGCAGCCTGGGTGGGCAGGAAGATCACCTTTGCCTGTTCGGGATAAACCGAAGCCGGTACGAGAGAAACGCCAAACATGCCCACATAATCCATCAGGTATAAATCACCGTGGGCGTCGCTGTTTGCCGGCTTATATGCGGCAGGCCCGGTCACCGGGTTCTTTGCCACGGCCGCGGCAAGATCAGCCAGTTTTTCAAAGTCCATTCTGAGCAGGTGATGACCGGGATGCCCCGTTAGAAAATCATTAAAATTAAAAAGTACGAACTCTCCGGCTCCTGCCAACGCCGATTGATAGGCCTGCTCTATAAAATCTTTGGCATCACAATCCCCGTGATCAAACCATGCCGCCCCTATTTTATTTCCCGACAGGGAAGCAATCCACCGGTAATTAATAAAGCCCTCATAAGGCTGCATAAAACCATACCGCTGGGTATATTGCCCGCGGGTTTCGGTACCCACATATACCTTATCAAACAGCGGAGGCTCACTGGCTACATCATAGCCAAACTCATGAAAACGATCATACCATTGGGGATATTTAATGATCATGGTTATACCCGGATTCTTTGCTTTTGCCGGCTCAATAAATAAAGAGCTGGCAAGCCCGGTGAGCAATTCACGACGATATGCCGACCAGGATTTATCTCCTTTCGCTTTTTTGGATTCCAGGCTGGTATCGGCAGTGCAAAAGAAATCATCTAAAATAAACTGATCAAACAAAGGCGCCGCATCTTCCATGATCTTTTTCATATCAGCCTGCGTCTTAGGGTTTTGCCAGTTAAACCACGATAGTGGTCCATCCTGCGCCACGCCGGTCTCTCCCCCCGGAACAGTAGCTATTCCTCCCACCACTTCAAAACCATTATTTTTCAGGAAGGCTATAGTTCCTTTCAACAATTCAACAGGAACCACCAAGCCACTTCTATATACTTCCACATAGGCTTTAGTGATACCATTAGCCCGAAGCACCGAAAGCGCTTCCCTTCTCCCGGCTTCTGTTGAAAACTGCGACTGTACGGTGTGTGCAGTGATATAAGTACTTAGCTGCAAATCCGATTTTCGGCTTTCAGCATAAGAAAACACATCCTCCACGTTTTGTTTTTGTGAACTCTCCCGGCATCCGGATGCAAAAAGGAGGAGGGAAAACAACAGTCTGAAATTGATAACATTCATTTTTTGATCCGTTTAAGTACGTATTGTGTAATATTAATCCGCCACTTCAATTTTCCAGTCGGAAAATTCCACCTGGTATTGCCGTTTATCGGGACTGCCGGCTGCGAGTCCCAGGTCAATGGATTCTCCGATACCGGGGAGATCAGTAGTGTGTCTTTCGATGATCCAGTTTTTACCGTCCAGGCTAATATAACCGCTGAAACTGTTGCCATGCCGAACCATTTTCAGATAAATGGGCGTTTGTGCATTTTCCGGCAAATTGGTACTGCTGGCTTTATGCATACAACCATTACCAAACTCATCATAATTAATTCCCGCCCGCCCGGGAGTGGCAAAAACCAATACCGAACCTTTGCTTCCGGGCTGCACATCGAAGCTCTTTGCCATATCATTTCTCACAAACAGCCCGGTACGAAACCATTCATGCGTACGGTCGCCAAAGCCGCTGACCGTTACCGTGGTCACAAAGTCGCCTTTCACTCCTTTGATATAAGCCGCAGCATACGAATCTTCCGCGTGAAAGAAATCCGATCCACCAGCAGTGATCTTAAAACGATTGGCTTTGGCATCCGCCTCAATTTTATAAGGTTTTGCTTTGGCAGAACCATACTCCCGGATAGGCGTTGACGTTAGATCAAGCACTTTAGCGCCAACCACCTGCAGTTCTTCTTCGGCACTGTTGCCAATGCGCAACCGGTGCTCCCCTATTGCAGGTTCCAGTTCAAAATATATCGTTTGCGTACTGTCGGGCGGCAACTCAACCGGCTGTTGACCTACCTCCCGGTTGTCTAAATACAGAGAAGCGTTAACCTTCTGCACCACGGTTGTAAGATTGCGCGCTATCGCGGTTGCTTTTACTTTCTCTCCCAGGATCAACCGGTTGTTGGAAATCCGGAATGCTTCAAATACCAACGCCGGCTTTTCACCTGCTATCCGAACGGACTGATAAGCAGTGGACCCAATAGCGAGCTGATGTTCGCCCTCTTCGTATAACCGAACTTCAAATTCAATCTTTCGGATATTGTTTTTGATAACCGGGAAAGGGCGCCGCTCACTCACCTTGCCATCTATATATAATTCAACGGGAGCTATACCCGTGGCGCCTGTATTCGTAACGTCTGCGGTCAGGCGAATGACACTTCCTGCAAGAATATCTCCTGAAGCGGTTTTGGATGCGGCCGCAACTTCCAGATTGCTTTCCGTCAAAACAGGAACTCCGTCAATGATCGTCTCAGGGGCATTCACCGGAGACTCAATATTAAAATTATCCCGATACGTATTATCTTCGATCATCGCAGCACAGAGTTTCCATTCTCCCTGCTGAAGATCGTAATAAATATTCTCTTCCGAAGTCCAGCCAATAGACATATTATCAAACCAGAAGGCAACATTGTCGTTGAAAAACCCCGCATTCACGCCATGCACCAGGTTACGCCTGACAACAGAATTAAAGGTAACGCCGGCAGTCGTAATAGCGCCGGAGTCGTCTGCATCCTGTTGCACATCTTCAAGATGGTTATATTCCACCCGGTAACCTCCGTCAATCGCTTCCTCCAGGTTGGCCCATGCGCCTGCATAAATCGCAAAACGACCTCGTGTTTTAGTAATATAATTATGAGAAATGGTGGTCATCAGAGAATAAAGTGCATGGATATTGATACCGCCACAATCATAAAAGCAGTTGTACGACACCTGCGTTTCCCGCACTATTTCTCTTCCGTCACCTGGTTGAACAGGCCCCCTGACCAGTAGCGCACCCTTATCTATTGTTTCGAACCGGTTGCGAAGAATACGCGTCTGGTAACAACCTTTTTGTACAGATATGCCTGTTCCGCCGCAGGAGCGAACCTCGCCGTCCACCATTTCACAGGCATGGGCAAACTCAAAACGGAGCGCGTTCCCCTCTCCAACAGTCCCTTCTAACGTCAATCCATAAAACCGGAGATTGCGAACGGGCTGTCCCAATTTCCCCTGTACCACAATCAGGTTCGATAACTGCGGCACCCCGGCAGCCGCTTCATTTGGACCATTCATGCCCGGCTCCGGCAGGTAGCTGATCTCTTTACTTTTTTTATCAAAGAACCATTCCCCCGGGGCATCCAATAGCGCTTTCACATTTTCTACATAATAACGGGGAGGTACGATCACCACGCCTTCCTGCGGGGATCGGAAAGTAGCCACGCCCTTTTCCTCGTCTATCTTTTGGAAGGAATTGATCCCGGTATGCCAGCGCAGTAACATCACCACGCGGTTGTCTTCCATCCCTTTCCAGTTTTTCAATTCTCCCTTACGGAAATGAAGTTCATCAGTGGTTGGGGAAATAACCGGAGGTACCAGGTATCCCTCGTTGGGCGTACGCGCCAGGGTTTGTCTTTTCCCGTTGACAAGAAACATATTGGCTGACGCTCCGTCAAAATGAGCGGTCCACAGTTTTCCCTTGCGTACCCAGCCACCAACGGATTGCGCACCGGTGATCACGGGTTTTTCCCCCGGAAAGGCGGCATAGGTTACATAGTGATCCCGCAGTTTGTGGTATTCAAAAGCGCCGGTAGGCAGATTCGTTTCCACGCGTTCTCCCCCATCGGCAGGTTCAAACAATAATGGCTGTTGCAGAGAATATACACCAGACCTGATGTACACCAGGATGTCTCTGCCACTACCCAGGGGATGAGGCGATCCTATATAGGCTTTTTGCACCGGTATGACTTTGGGCTTATATACCTGTTTTTTCAATTCCCTAACGGCTTGCTGCGCCCTTTGCAGTGTACGAAAAGGCCCATTTGTTTTGTTGGCATTCGGCGTAGCAAGGGCGCCGGTCCAATTGTCGTTGCCTTCAGGCGATACGTAAAAATCAGCTTCAGGAGGGTAACCGAACGGCATCCATGCTTCTCCTTCCAGTATTTTACCATCACGGTGAGAAGCCGGGGGCTGCGCAGCCGTTAAAGAAAAAAGAAAAGACTGTAAGACTACGATACTTGTAAATATCCTGATATTAAAATGGTGCATAATTGTTGCAATCGTTTAATGGGGTCAGCAACAATAGAATGTTTGTCCACTTCTCAAACTTATAGAAAAACCGCCAACTTATTAAAATCGTTAATAAAAAAAAGAAAGATTAATATCTCAAAGACGATCGGGGTTCAGGATCACAAAATTCATGGCATCTCTTCCTACCACATACAGCAGCCCGTTCCTGTAATTTATTCCATAGCCCTTTTGAAACAGCCAGGAGGAATTTGCTTTTAACAATTTAATCTTATCACCATTCAAACCCAGTACCACAACGGAATGATTGTCGTGGTTGACAATATAGACTTTCTTTCCAGCCTTCACAAACCGGTTGGGGCGGTTGATCAGACCGGATTCCAGCCTGTTAATTTCTCTGATCCGCCCGGGATCGGAAATATCAAATTCAATAAAAGAATTGGAGCCGTTTCCGATGGCATATAACCTGTTTCCAGAGACGTCAAATTCACAAACACAGTCATACTTTGGAGCGTCTTTCAGCGTATGCAATAACACCGGGTTCCACTTGTCCGATACATCCACCACCTTTACCGAACTGGAGCCCACACAGCCTCCGATATAAGCTATATCATCCACCACTTTTACGGCAAAAGCCCCGTTACCCATCTGCAGCTTACTGATGATCTCAGGCTTCTCAGGGTTATGCGCATCGGCTATATAAAGCGCTCCTTCTCCGTCGTGGGTAAAATAAAGATACCCGTTTACGTAACTCACTTTTCGAAGCGTTTTTGGAAATTGATCAGCTCCACCCACCGGAAAACTATATATCTTTTTGAGGTTAACAGGATCCTCGGCATTCAATACCAGGCATCTTTCATTTCCCATGGAGGTCAGAAAAATATACGGACCAAACTTATCAACCCCCATGGCTTCTCTCAATTCTTCATCCCTGAAGCTCTCCGCTAATCCCGGCTTTTGTGGATCAGAGATATCAATCACGGCCAGGCTATGACCCGCTCTGCAGGGTACATAAGCATAATTCCCGTCTAATAAAATATCTTCCGGTTCATTCAGTTCAAAATGATCGGTCAGCATCCCAACAACGGCCTTCTTTAATTTTTTCTTTTTAATTATTTTATTCGCAGAAGGCGGATTTGATTTCCAGGATAATGCATCTCTTGAAAAAGCAGCCCGGGCTACAAATCCAAAATGAGTGCCCCCAATCACAATTACAGAATCTTCCTTATCCAATTTAATTTCATGATCGAGCCAGTCTTCTTTCACTCCTGTTGGGATGGGACCAATATCCTGCCAGTTATTTCCATCATCATAGGAGATATAAATATGATTCCCCTCGGTATATGTACTGTAGATAACCGTGTGATAGCCCAGGTAAACAAAATCGTCGGCGGCTCCTTTTAATCCGGCAAGTTTTTTACTGTTCCCGCCTCGCGATCCCTCGCTGACAGCATAAATATTACCCGATTGCGCTCCCTGTAATATCTTGTAAGAGCCTAAATATTCGGTGGCAAACAGCGGGCTCGTATCAGCCTTCACATAGGATTGCCAGGTTCTTCCATCATCCACACTTCTGTATAAAGTACCGTCCCAACCATTAACTATAATACCATCGCTGATCAGTTGCAAGCGATAAATATTTGAATCAGATATGGGGCCGATCCTCTCAAAGCTCAATCCCCTGTCGGTACTCCTGTAAATACTACGGTCGGTCGTAGCCAGGATGGTTCCTAAAGGAGTAACACAAAGTCCGTAAGGATACACATATTTATCTTTCGAATCTTTCAGCAGGTTAATTTTTTTCCAGTTCAATCCCCTGTCTTCCGAACGCCAGATCTGCGCATTGGTAGTGATCAGGTAGGCATCATCACCCCGTCCTCCGGCCATACACAATATCCCGTTGTTGTGCATGGTATTTTCCTCCCGCGTTGAAACATCCAGCTTCGCCCATGAAACACCGTAATCGGTACTCCTGAAGATATGTCCCGGATCGGGCGACCGGGAGCCCATAATCACTGTTCCATTGCCAAGATCTGCAACGGCGTCAAATCTTCCTCCCGGCACCAGTTCGGTTACCTGCCAGTTCACCTGTCCGTATCCGTTAGCTAAAATAAAAAGAAAAAAAGCGCACCAGGATATTTTGCTTTTGAGTCTGATCATTACATAACGATTCCAAAACGGTTTTGTATTTAGTGATTCCCTTTTGCAACGATACACCTTTATTTTTAAAATGCCTGTACCGGGTTGCAGTTTATATCTGCAAAACAATTTTGCGTTTACCTTAAACGATATTAAATTTTACAGAGGAAGAAATTCCTCCGGAAGAGGATTCCAATATTGCTGCATCCGGCACCCTATCAATGGGCTGATACGATGCGGGATAGTCGCCTTTGTACGGCTTGTTGGAAGCCCGGTTATAGGCTGTGATCAAAGTCCATCTCGGCTGATCGCTTCGGTTCATGTCGGACCGGTGCAACAAATTGCTGTGAAAGAATAGCGTATCTCCCGGATTCAATTCTACATACACAAGATCAAAACGCTCAAGCGCCACCTTCACTTTTTCCATATCCGCTCCTTTTTGTCCGCCCGTCATTTCATGATTAACTCTGCCCAGAAGGTGCGTGCTGTTGATCACCTGAAGGCAGCCGTTTTCTTTAATGCCGGGGGTGAGCGCTGTCATCACGCTCAGCATCTGCGGCATTAAAAAACCATCATTATACCAGTAGCCGTAATCCTGGTGCCATTCCCAGGCTCCGCCTACCCGCGGCTCTTTCTGCATCAACTTGGTGTGCAAATGCCCGGGAGTTCCCTCCAGTAATAATTCAACACCCGAAACGATCCTTTCAGATCTTGCCACCAGGCTGTATAAACTGTCGTCCAGCGTGTACCATAAGGCAAGATTGGTTTTATGTCCTTCCTTATCCGCCCGGCCGTATGTTTTTTCCTTAATGACATTATCATGGATAGCAGTTTCATAAAGAAGGGCAACCTCTTCTTTTGAGAAAAAGTTTCGTTTTACAACATAACCCAGCGAATCAAACTCTTTTTTATCTTCTTCCGTGAGACGCAAATGATTTTCTTTCATGATCCGGATATTTTTATTATTGATTACAGTCTTTAGATTTCTTCAATATTAATTCTAATTTATTTACCAGCTATCCGTTCTGAAAGACGATGCCGGCAATCCTTCGGTATTAAACAATTCTCCCACTACAAAATCATCAAACGCGTAACGAACCGCTACCGGCTTTTCCACCCGGGGAGAAAACAGGGTGATCCCCTGCCGGGTGATGTATGCCTTTGCCGGGTAAAAATGTTTATTTTCACCGGCTATTTTAAAATTTTCTAACTCTTTTCCAAAAGTGGTCAGCCCATGTTGAGCATGATCAAAAGTCAGTTTTACTACCTGCCCTTCCACTTTCATTTCTTTTAAAACGGGCCCCGAATATTCAATTCCTTTCTGACCATAGGTATTGGCAAGAGCCAGAAAACCGAGCCTTTCTCCCACCTCTTTTTTATGTGGGGGGTGAATGCTGTTCTTCGCACCGATATCCACGATAGACGCCATCCCGCTGTTTGGGATCACAAAGGAAGCCTTCAACTGAGCCTCACGAAGGAGAGCCGAACCCGGATCAGATGATTTGGCTACACCGTAATCGAAGGGTGCAATCTGCACATAATAGAAAGGGAACTCGCCGGTATTCCAGCGATCGCGCCAGTCTTTTACCAATCCGGGCATCAGCTTTTCATACCGGGCGGGCTCTTTCCAGTTTGATTCTCCCTGGTACCATATACATCCCCGGATAGCATACCCCACGATAGGCGCGATCATGGCATTATATAAAACGGTAGGCGTTTGTACGCTGTAATTGTCGGTTCTGTTTTTATCGGGTAGTTCCACCCAGTCAAAATCATCCAGTCCTTTTTCGCTTATCCACGGTTCCACCCTTGTGCCACCGTAATTAGAGGAAATCAAACCCACCGGTACCTGAAGCGCATCCTGCAACATCTTCCCAAAGAAATAAGCTACGGCACTGAAATCAGCCACATTTTCGGGCGTACATTCTTTCCAGTCGGCCTTAAAATCCTCCGCGGCAGTAAGCCCTTTTTCACGGGCCACAGTCATCAGCCTGATGTTATTGTTTGCCGACACAGCGATCGCCTCATTTGAGCCGATCACCGGTTCGTTGAAATAGCCTTTCATAGGCATTTGCATATTAGACTGTCCCGAACAAATCCATACTTCTCCGATCAACACATTGTTCAGTATAAGCGTCTTTCCATCAGAAATAGTAATGGAATAAGGGCCCCCTGCTCCCGGGGTAGCGACTTTTACCATCCATTTACCTGATTTGTCTGCCGCTGTGCTGTAGCTTTTTTTATTCCAGGAGGTAACCACTCTTACCGTTTTGCCGGGCGTAGCTTTTCCCCAGATAGCAGCTTCGGTATTTCGCTGCAGCACCATGTTATCACCAAAGACGGCAGGTAATTTAACCTCCGCCCGGAGTGAGAATATCCCGAATGAAAAGAATAGCACTACCAGGAGAGACGCAGGTTTACATTTGTTCATAAAAATTCCGGTTTAGATCATTTACATATAATTCTATAATGATCGTTAAAGATAGTAACCCTGCCAAATAATACGTCAATCAATCAAAATTTATATTACCGCAGTGCCCGGATAACCGAAACCGCCGGTATAGGTTTCTCATGTTCGGCTGATAATTTTTTAAACCGGCATCATGCACATCGTACGGCATAACGGTGAGTCGGCGGACTTCCTCCCGAGGAATGCTTCACCTGTGCAATGCTATTTAATTACCACAATTGATTCCATACATCTTATGATTATCGACACATTAGGAAGCGAAGACGAAAATACCGAAACTCGTGTCTATACGTTGTTTGCAGACGGAGCGAAAATTTTGGATATACTCTGATAAACCGTGCCATAACAGTGATTCAAAAAGCATGGTTGTTAATAAAAGTTTCATACAATGTATCCGGAAGCCTCATCATATCTCCTGTATCCCGCATAAATTTTTTAATGTAACCTGTCATCTTCCGTACCAGGGAAGCAAAGGCTGGATCCCCTGCCAGGTTCTTCTTTTCCTGAGGATCGTCAATTACATTGTATAATTCCAGAAATATTTCATCCTTAAAGCTATCCACAATCAATTTATAATTCCCTTCAATTACACATCGCTGGTTGTTCCCGTAGCCTGCATTCCCATCATATTGTATAAAGATCTGCGACCGGTTAAGCTTTTTACCCCGTACCAGGGGCATAAGTGAAATTCCGTCTGTGCGGTCTCCTGTTTCTATCTGAAGAAAATCCTTCAGAGTAGGCCATACATCCACCAGGCTGACCAGTTCATCCGTGGCTCTGATACTGTATTGAACAGAACCGGGAAATTTAATAATAAGGGGCACGCGGGCCGCTTCTTCATACATGCAGGACTTCTGCCACAAAGAATGGCTTCCCAGCATTTCGCCATGATCTGCTGTAAAGATTATTAAAGCTTTATCATACCATCCCTTCTTTTTAAGCGCATTAATTATTTTGCCGACTTCGTCATCGAGCAGGTTCACCAGTCCGAAATATTTGGGCCATATTTTTTCCCAGTCGGACCTGCTGTAACGGGTACCAATAAACCCCGATAAATTGTACAGTTGCAGGGGAGACTGGTCGTTGTACCAAACACCAACGTTACCGGGCAACACCAGTTCTCCCGGCTTTATCCTGCTGAAATAGGGTTCAGGAATGCTAAACGGTGGATGTGGAGACAAAAACATGGTGTTCAGTAAAAGCGGTTTGTCACCTGTATGCCGGTTTATTATTTCAACAGACCGATCGCCAAAATAATCATCGTGGTAGTACCTCAATCCTTCTTTGTAAATGCCGGTTTTGGGAATGGTATATCGTTTGGGATGTGTGTATTGACCCGACTCCAATTGAGGCACCATGGAAGCGTATTCACGCCCTCCCGGCGATTGGACGCCGGCTGACCGGATCCATTCTTTATAATCCTTCTGCACTATCCATTTTGTCGTTGACTTCGGATCAGCGTCTATCTTATCTTCTGTAAAAAAATGCTGCTTGCCTACGTGCCAACTGTCCCAGTAGCGTCCCATGGTTTCATACAAATTAGGCGTACCTGATTTAACTTCACGGAAATGCTCATCCGATTTTTCCCAGCCGTTAAGCAGCGATCCATTATTGTTGGGATACCTGCCGGTAAAAAAAGCCCCACGGGAGGGAACGCAGATCGGGCTGGCACAATAAGCCCGGTTAAAACTAATACCTTCATCTTTCAACGAATTAATATGCGGAGTATATTTACCCACTGCATCAAAACGCAACTGATCAGCCATAATAATGATCACTGGAATCCGGGGGAGAAGAGAATCGTCAGCATCGGGCATCTTATCTTTTGCCGGTACCGGATCCGGATCTTTTTTTTGAAGCGCTGACTTTCCGAACGCAGGATTGTATTTACCTTGTTCCTTAAATCCCGGGAAATTCCGCATCAGCCCGAAGCGTGGATAACTCTCAAAAATATCGCCAAAACCAAGCATCCGTGGATCTCCCTCGCGGGTGAGATCCTGCGTAAGTAAGGCTTTGAGTGGGTTCTTAACGGAGTCGTAATGACTATCGCCAGCCAGGTTATAAATACATGCCGGATCTTTTTTTATATCATACAACTGGTCTGCCGGGCGCTTTTCAAATCCCAATGTAAACAATAAAGGCCATTTATCTTTTTCCTGCAGCATCAGTTCTTTTGTAGGAGACGGATCATCAATATCATTGTAACCCATTCCAATCGGCTTAAAGCCTCCCTGCGGCACTATCTCTTTATCCCCCTTGCCCGCTACAGAAGGGGGCGGATCTCCCGCAGGCCAGCGTTCCGGCTTGCAATTCAGGATATACAAAAACTGTTGGGTGCGAATAGCCCTGGACGGATAACCCAGGTTGTCCGGCCTGGCATGGCTGTGCCGTTCCCGGCCGGTGAGCACATAGCTCCTATGAATGTTCTTTTGCGTTTGGTTACTAAAAAGCACAGGCGCCAGGCTCTTTCCTGTCATAGCGGGGGCTGTATGAATACCGGCCACTTCTAAAAAAGTGGGGGCCATATCAATCAGGCTTACCAGCTCATCCGACACACGTCCTCCCCTTATTTTAGCAGGCCAGCTTATTGCCAGGGGAACATGCGTTCCGTATTCCATCAGGTTGGCTTTGGCAGAGGGGAACGGCATCCCGTTATCAGACGTAACCACTATAAGGGTATTTTCCAACTCTCCTTCCGACTGTAAATAATCAAGCACTTTTTGCAGTTGCTTATCAAACCATTCAATCTCAAAGGCATAATCTTCAATATCGCTCTTCACAATTGAATCCGGGGGTAAAAATGCGGGAACATACGCACTCTTTATATCCTTGCCGTTCTTTTTTCCGGAGCCTTCTTCATAGCGACGATGCGGCTCATTAGTTCCCAGCCAGAAAAAGAAAGGCTGGACTTTTTTCTTTTGCGCATAGAAATCCCGGAAATTCGCGGCATAGTCAATTGTACTGATATAGGGGGTCGGCGGATCCAGCTTTTTATCATTAAACTCCGGGCCCACGGGATTTTGCTGCCACCCGGCATCTTTCCAGTTACCTGGCGCCCAGGCTTTGCCCGTATAGCCTATTTTGTACCCGGCTGCTTCAAGGAAGCCGGTAAATACGTTGAGATTTTTGGGAAAATAACTGCCATGGGTACCTGCTTCCTCTAACTGCCAGATATTTTTTCCGGTAAGAATGGCTGCACGGGAAGGGCTGCATTGGGGAGCAGCCGCAAAGGCGTTGTTAAACAATATTCCCATCCGGGCAACCTGGTCAAAAGCCGGCGTATTAACACCGGTAGTGCCATACGCCGATGCATACGGGAAGGCCTGATCATCCGAAATTACAAAAAGGATATTCGGCTGTTTCCCATCACTGCCTCCCGTTTGCATAGCGGCAGCAGTATAACCGTTCAGAACAAGAAGAAAAGCAGCCAGTACTCCCGGCGCTGCAAGGTATTTAGTCCTCATGCGTTTATATTTAATTCCTGTTATCCTTTCACTTGCCTTTATTTTCGGCAGGAGGATACAAGGCTTCGGAATGCACTTTCTCCAGGTAAGCGGTCAGCTTGCGCTCAAGCTTTTCAGCCAGATCCGGCATTTCGCCGGCAATATCACGCACTTCTCCCAGGTCCTTTTGCAGATCATACAATTCGACCGCATTATTCTTCCATCTTTTAACCAGCTTATAGTTGCCCTCTATTATCGCAGAATGCTTATAAGCATTGTTGTACCGGTGAAAATAAAAAGCATTTTCTGTCCTGTTTACCTTACCCTTCTCCGCATTACTGAGCAAGGGTTTCAAGCTGCCTCCTTCCAGGTATTCAGGGAGCGGCTGCTTATTTCCCGCCAGGTCACTCAGCGTAGGTATGAGGTCATATCCCACAACTGGAACATTACAGAAAACACCCGGCGTGACTCCCGGGCCGCGGATAATAAAAGGTACCCTTATGCCCCCTTCGTACAGCACCCATTTTCCTCCCCTGAGCGGATAATTATATGTCTTTTGGCTAAAGGAAGAAGGATGATCCATCTTGTTTTTAACAGGCGGCGGCGGAATAAGGTCCACCCCCCCGTTGTCGGTCATATAAATAATATAGGTATTATCATCTAATCCCAGTTCCTTCAACTTATCCATTATCCGGCCGATGCCATTATCCAGGGTTTCCAGCATGCCGGCGAAACCGGGATTGTCATGCACCATTCCTTTCTTTTTCTGAGAATACTTATGATAAGCTGCATCCGTTGTCTGAATGTCCACGTGCGTGGCATAATAGGAAACCTGCAGGTAAAAAGGATTACCGGCCCCGTTTTGCTTTTGTATGAAATCAAGCGCCCTGTCGGTTACCGAAACTGTTCTCTTAGGATCGTCATTAATATGCACGGCTGTCCATTTTGTTGTTTTATCCGTCATTACATCTCCATCTTTGTTGCCGGTGTTGCCATCACTCTCGTCATATCCCAGGTCTTCCGGCGTCATATCTGCACGGAGATCCCATTTGCCATAGTGGGCGGCTTTATAAGCGGGATCAATTGATTTCAACAAGCGGGGAATGGTAATCCACTGCGTTGTCCGTGGATGGTGTTTTTCCTTAAAGGTAAGGTCGCCCAGACGGGCCGGCGTCTGGCCAAACTGAATGCTCCGGCGGGAGGGTGTACAGATAGCGGCAGGCGCATACCCGTTTGTAAACCGCATTCCCGAGGCAGCCAGGCGGTCCATGTTAGGCGTTTCATAATATTCGCTGCGGGAATCCGGATACCGGTTGTCCATCAGGTACGAATGGGAGGTCCAGCCCAGGTCGTCGGCCAGGATAAAAATAAAATTGGGCTGCTTTTCGGAAGCTTGCTTGCAGGCTGTAAACAGCATTGGCGCAAACGCTATCACAATAACTAAGGCAATTATTTTCTTCATCGTTTATCAGTTTTTATATTCCATACGCTAAAATTCCGGTACCTGAAATGAGACCATCGCATTTGCCGGAACCCTATTTTTCCTGAAAGATAAGGGGCTCCGTACGCGCCGCCTTCATCGCGGTAGTCAATAATCTTTCTTCCATCCACATACATAACAATCCGGGCTTCTTTTTTTATCAGCCGTATTTTATGTTTCCTGAGGGAGCCGGGCGGGATACCTGTTTCTCCCTGCTGCAGTAATGCAAACATCGGATCCTTTCTCAGGTTGGCTTTTTTCCGGTCGGAGTTTTTGGGATTATTGGTGTAATACGAAATATGGTAGCAGTTAAGCTGACCCTTATTGTAATACTTAAACGTACCGTCTCTTTTTGGAAGAGAGGGATCAAAGATATCTTCTCCCCGGCTGCCGGTTGCAGCAAAAAAAACGATGGTAAGTCCTTCGCTGGTATCCCGGTTCTGCATTTCCCATTCTGCCATAAAGGAAGAAGGAAAATCGTTGGGGCACCAAAGCACATGATCCCATTCTTTATCCGGCGAAAACATGTCCATCCAGCCACCGCTGAACCGGAGCTCGCCGGGCCCTTCCATCACCCAGCTCTTCAGATCTTCGCGCGTGCCGAAAGCGTTTTTATAAAGCAGCGTACCCTTGTGGGGCATCGTATCAATATCAGCATATTCGTTTTCGCAACCCAGTACACCCGGGGCAGGAAGATTGTGAGCCAAAAAACAAAGCGGACCCAATAATATCAGCAAATTCATTATCATAATCCATCGCCATTTACCGGCATTTTATAACTTCCGAGGCAGCCAGCAAATAAGCGCCCGATCCGTAAGCCTCAAATGTGTTCTCATCAAAATTCTTTTTCGGATCTTTCCCTATGGGCTGCACCCATCCCAGCCTGCCTTCATCGCTGAGTAGTTCGTTTAACCCCCGCCAGGCACTTTGTACAGCCGGCAAAAACGTTTCCTTATCAAGCAGGTTATTGTTAATACCCCAGGCCAGGGCATAGCATATAAACCCTGTTCCGCTGGTTTCCCCCCCGGGATAGGAAGCGGGGTCGAGCAGGCTGGTACGCCAGAGTCCGTCCGGCTGCTGCAAATCTTTCAGCCTTTCTGCCATTTCAGTAAACAAGTCAACATAATATATACGGCTGGCATAGTCGGCCGGCATATCTTCCAGCACACGTGCCAGTCCGGCCATTACCCAGCCATTGCCCCGTCCCCAGAATATTCTTTTACCATTTGCCTCCTTCTTCACATTACCCTGCGCATCCGGCAGATAGGTGGCATCCCGGGCAAACAGGTGCTCCTTCCTGTTAAAAAGAAGCCCGTATGATTCCTGGTAAAGTTTATCACACAGTCTCAAATAAGACGGATCATTTAAAACCTTTGCCAGTTTCACCAAGGTAGGGGGCGCCATAAAAAGTGCATCGCACCACCACCAGGTAATACCATGCCTGGCTGCTTCCGGCCCGGGCACGGTTTCCAGCTTCGCTACGGTATCAACAGTCGGCTGTATCATGCTCCGGTCCTTTTTAAAACGATAGAGATCTATATAGGTCTGACTGATTGCTATATCGTCTGCATGGTCGTACCGTTTAGCCGGCTGCCAGTTGTTGCGCCTGCCCATGGCCAGCATTGAATCCAGCAGCCGGTTTGAACCGGTGGCACGGTATGCCTCCATTAAACCGGCATAGAACGCAGCATTCGTCCAGGTATTTTCGGGCTTGCCATTGGAATGCGTGAACTGCCAGTCTGCTACTTTCATCATAGCTAATTTGATATATTCCGGATCAAACACATTCCGCTGCTGCACGGAAGCAGGGATTCCGTCCAGGCTCAGATCAACAGCCTCTGTAAGTTGAACTTGTCCATTTATCGTTTCTGCGAGCCTAGAACTTTTGGGCGACTTACCGGTGAAAGTGCTTCCATTTAGCTTCAGGTCGTCTTCATAAGCTGTGAAAGCCGTGCCGGCAGCGTTATTCCGCACGGATAAGGCTGGCGCTGAACCGGTGGAGAGAGTCGCTTCAATTATCCAGTTGCCCACGGCTACACGAACATTTCCCGCCGGGGATACGGATTCCTTAAACTGTCTGGGCGATACTTTTTCTCCGGCCCTGATAACCGTAAGGAACCTAATTTGCTTTGTTTTCACTGCATTGGTGGCAGACGCGTGCCACTGGGGGCGGCTGTAGGTTTCATCCACTTCCGCATTACCGGGATGCCGCCAATTGATCACCGGAACAGAGAAGGTATCCGTCAACGCCCATTTCACCGGCACGGGAGCCCACAGCTTCCCTACCCCTTTGATCTTATCCTGGGAGGTGGAGAAATAATTACGTTTCCTGTCCAGGTGCATATTATCCATGCTGTGTATAAGCCAGGACCAGCTGGCTGCTTCATCGGCTTCGAGTTCATCATAAATCACAATAATATCCGGCTTCAGCAGGAGCACATGGCGGTAAAATTTTTTAACGCCAAAGTCTTCTTTTGTCTGCCTGCTTTTATAGGCGTCCGAAGCATCGCCTTTTGCGTAAGCCAGGTGATCTCCCTGCAGGAAGCGTACTATTTTTCCACCAGCTTCAATGCTTATCGGTTCTCCGTTTCCGTTAATAAGCACCCCGTTGGCGCTTTTTGTTTGCTGGTACCAGCCGGTGCGATGTGGATCACTCATAGATACTTTGAAGCCGGTCCGGTAAAAGAGGCGGTCACCGCCATATAAAATATTAAAGGTATTCTGATCTGCCAGCATGTGCCCGTAGGCCCCGAAAGGGCTGGCTCTCAGGAAAAGCGCCAGGTCATCCGGCGTATGTGCCGGACTGGTATGCATAGCCACTACACCCGTTCCCTGGAAGAGGCGGGCCATCGGAAGCTTCAGCTGTCCTTCCGGGGCATCCGGCTGCTTCCAGTTGCGTGTCCGGGTGAGCCTGAACCACCGCAGGGTTGGCTCCCTGACTAAATCAATAGTATCGGACGCGATACATTTTTCCATGTACCAGCGCGCCTTTGGATCCTGCAGCCATTTGGCAAGCTCATTGGCAAAAGCCACATAAGGGGCGTTTGGCTTTTCTCCCGTTTCTTCGCCTTCCTCATCACCGTCTGCCGATTTTCTGGCCGCATAGTGGTAGAACAGCTGCATATTGAGCGTCTCATTATTATCTCCGTATCCATCAGAAAACGAAGAAGGGGGCATATTATAAATCAGCCAGCCGGACTGATTCGCATACCAGGGATGCGCTTTTACAAAATCGAAGCCGGTGTACATCCGGATAGTCATAGGGATATCCATCATGGTCTCGATATTCATACGGAAATAAGACACCCCTTCCGCCCAGCCGCCATCCAGCCCCCCCAGCACCGGGGCACGGGCAAGGAAAAGCTCATAAGCATACGTAAGCCATTGGGCTGTTTCGGCATCTTGTCCATCATAAACAGCAAGCATTGACTGAAAGAAATAATGCAGGATATGCTGCCATACATGCCCGCTCAACACTTTTGCCTCAATAGAATTTACCCAGCTATGATAGAAATTAGATGCCCGGGCTTTAATGGCTTTAACCAGCACATCCTTCTCCTCCTGTGAAAGTAATTCATAAAAGGTATCATAGCCAAGCGCCATAGACAGCATCCAGCGGGCATCGGCAAAATCATTCAGCATTGAAATGCCTTTAGGATCCCAGCCGGATACTTTCATGATCACTTCCTTTCCCTTAATGGCATATTTCCTGTCGCCCGTAAGCAGATAGGCCTGGCACAACGGAGTTACCATATTTTTAACAGCGTGTCCCAGCCCACTCACCGCATCCTGGTTTTTCTTCTTATCCCGGGCAGGATCTTTTCCACCCGTTACGATGACGACATCTTTTTGATCCGGAACCGGATCTTTCAAAATACGGTCCGCCTCTGCAATAACAACCCGTGCGTCCGGATCTCCGGCAAGTTCCTGCAGCGCTGTCCTACCCAGGCTTCCAGACAGCACACGGGGATGCGCAGCGGGGATCGCTTCCAGCAGTTGCCGGGCCGCGGGGGAAACCATCGGTAGGGAAGAAGGGGTAACAGTAAAACTAAATGTATCCGACCACTTCCCTCCAGACACTCTATACTGCCAGTACCACTTGCCGGGTTTTAACGACCGGTGAGGATTATACATGGCCCAGGCAATTCCCTCCTCTCCTAAATTTGTACCGCTACTAAAAGAAATGTTATCAGAAACCCTCACATCATATTTGACAGATTTTCTTTTTTGAACAGGCCAACGAAGTACAGGGGCATTGAAAGCCACTTCCTGCCCATTCGGTACCGGCTTATCCAGGAACACGGTATAATAGGGATTGAAATCTTTATCCGTCTGCTGCGCATAAGCGCTCCCTCCGCTTCCTCCTCCGCATAAAACCAACGCCAAAAGCGCAATTCGCCAATAACCCCGTTTGACTTCTCTAAAAAATCCAATCATCTCTGTTGTTTTTTACTAATCCGTGCGATCGTTAATTAGATTTCCATCTCAATAGCCCTGTTTCGAATCCGAAAGGCATTTTTATGTTGGTTAGCACATCATCTTCCACATCCTTCAATACAATCGCCGGCGCTGAAGCTACCGTGACAACATCCACCCCGTCCAGGTCAAGCCCTTTAACATCGTCAAATATGACAGGTGTACGGAAATCTTTTTTCAGAAAACGCAGCGTTATGTTTTTCCACTTTATGTTTTTTGCATGCCTTACATAGAATCCCCAGGCCGGAAGTTCACCAAACATGGAAAACTCCGGGTAGCTACTGGTAGCTTCGGTAATAACGGCCAGCGAATCCAGGGGGAAATAAGCTTTTTCCCTGCTGGCACCCCCGGCATATATGATCTCAATATTTTCAAGCGTAACATTCTCCACCGGATACCCCGGAAGTCCGGCTATAGAAGAAGGAAAAACATTGTGTTCATACCTGATCGCACCAGGATCAATGCTTGAATGATTATGTGGCGATACGCTTACCAATTTTCCGGGAACCGGTTTAAAGCCCTGCGGATATTTTAATACAGGACCTTCCGTTTCATAACCGGCGTCGGGTTTCCCTTCCGGAACCTCAATCCGCATATTGGCGATATGAACATTCCTAAGCTGCGCAAATACTGTATCCTTATTACGTTTTCCCAGCCGTATGAAGATTGCATTACCGGTATTTTTTCCTGTCACGTTGCTTACCTTCACATCTTCTACTATGCCCCCATCCACTGATTCAATAGCAACTGCAGAGCGATAGGTATCCAATACAGTGAGATTCTTCACCGTGATATTCTTACAATGGCCGAGGGAAGCGGTACCGATCTTAAAGGCGCTGGCGCTCGATCGCAGGGTGCAGTTATCAATATAAATATCCTTACATCCCCGGTCGCTGTTCTCCGATTTCAGACAGACGGCATCGTCTGAGGCGTTGATATAACAATTGGTGATGGTGGCTCTTTCACAATCTACCAAATCAACACCATCATTATTCCAATAGGCCACACTTTCCACCTGTACACTGTCAATCGTAATATCCCTGCAATTGACATAATTTTGTACCCAACCAGACGCGTCTTTAAGTGTAACCTGCTTAACCCGTACGCTGTCACAGTTGTTTATGTAAAGTATGTTGTGGCGATTTTTTTCCTGTGGCCGCTTTTTTTCCCATTCAGCGTCCTCCATAGTTCCGGCGATTAGCCTTTTAAATAATTCCTTAACGAATTTTCGGCCTTGTCCGTCAATCACTCCCTTTCCGGTTATGGAAATATTCCTTTGATTCCTGGCCGTAATCACCGCCATTGGCTTAACCGTAAAATAATCTTCGGGATTATCGCTTCCTTTCAGCACAGCGTTTTCAGTGATATGCAGATCAACATTAGATCTTAAATTCAAAGCTCCTGTAAGGTAAATTCCTTCGGGAACCAACACCTGCCCTCCTCTTTCCGATGCGACATCAATCGCCTTCTGAATAGCCGCCGTGTTCATAAATATACCATCTCCTTTAGCGCCATAATCTGCAACGTTATATACTTCCCGGTGATTGCATCCCTGGGTCAACCAACAACAAAGAAAAAGAATAACGACCGGATAAACGCTCTTCATATTATAGATTATAGTTTATAAAATTGTTCCCAGCCTTTTGCAGGCGCCGGCCCTCTCAGCAACAGGTTGGCCATAGGATTGTTGGTGATCTGTTTGGTTGTCCTGTCGAATATTAAAGGTTCATTGATCCACTGTGCTATCACTCCCAACGCCAGTACCTGGCTAAGTGGACCCGCTACTGAAAACGGCGATCTCGTCTTTTCCAAACCCTTACAGGAGTTCAAAAAGTTGGCAAAATGGTTCGAAGGACTTTGCGGCACCTCCGGTAATTTCGACTCCATTTCTTTTGCTTTTTCCGGAGGTATAATGGTTAATGTACTGGCATGTGAGCCTCCCTTAAAAACAAGTTCTCTGCTATAAATTTCTTTTCCGGGATTTAATTTGGCGGGTTGTAATTTACCTGTGGAGGGTGGAGGAATATCAGGGTCTGTCTCCGATACCCCGTAGCCATCCGGAACCGGAGGTATATTATTTACTCCATCGTACCAGGTAAGGTCAACCGGCGGCATATTACCGCGTGCGGGGAACTTAAACAAAATAGTAGAAGCCATCGGATAAAAGAAGTTATTATGGCTTTCCAGTTTCAGCGGTGTAATATGGGTAGGTAAGCCCAAATTTAAAAATTCGTGAGCAGTATCAATAATATGAGCGCCCCAATCACCCAGGGCGCCAAGTCCAAACTCGTACCAGCTTCGCCACTGACCCTTCACAAAGTCTTTATTATAATCGTGCCGTAGCGATGAACCCTGCCAAACATCCCAATCCAGGGTAGCAGGGATGGGTTCCTTGGCAGGATAGCCGGTAATTTCCGGGTTCCAGGCATGCCAGCGACGACGGCCGTTCATGTGCGCGGTGATTGCCGTAACATCCTTTATGATTCCAGCCTCCACCCATGTTTTAAACTGGAAATAATTAGCCCCTGAATGCCCCTGATTGCCCATTTGAGTAACTACTTTATATTTCTCCGCGGCGTTTATCAATAATTCATTTTCGTAAAAGGTTCTGGAGAGAGGCTTTTCCACGTACACATGTTTTCCCAGGGACATCGCAAGAACAGCAGCAGGAAAATGTGCATGATCCGGTATAGCAACAGAAACAGCGTCAATGTGCCTCCCCATCTTATCAAACATTTTTCTGAAATCCTGAAAACGTTTTACATTCGGAAATTTTCCCATAATCTTTTGGGTATGCTCCGCTCCCATATCCACATCGCAAAGAGCTACAATATTTGCTAATCCGGTGTTATAGAGTTCTTCTACAACATGTGCGCCGCGGTTGCCGATACCAATACAGGCCAGGTTCACCTTTTCACCCTTTATCATTGAAGGAGCGCTGGTAGCAGCCTCTGCTTTCGAAATAAATGCCGGCAAGGCAGACCACGCGCCTAAGCCGGCAGTATTTTTTAAAAACTGTCTTCTTGAACGGTCGTGGAAATTCATATTTATTTATTTAGGTTGTTTATGTTCTTGTTTCAGCACAGAGATCAGTTATCACTTAAATTCCCTGATCTTCACATTTTTAAAATAAACCGAATTACCGTGATCCTGCAGCAGGATATTTCCTTTTTCAGCCATGCCGAAATTCATCCATTTAGCATATTTGCTATGTGCCACCAGCACTTTAAAAATGCCGCTACCCCTTATATATTCCACTACCTTAAAGCCATTCAGCCAGTGCTCCACACGATTGTCCGGATGCACCACTATTCTTCCATGATTCCATTCCCCAATCTTCGACGCAAACCTGGTTTGTATCTTATCAGAAGGGATCAGATCATATAAACTTGCCAAAGTACGGTTCCCCGCCGTTCCGCGTTTCGCATCAGGATGGCGTTCGTCATCCAGTATCTGGTATTCAAGGCCAATAGCTGATCCGCCGGATTTGTAACTTTCGTCAACGAAATATTTTACACCGGAGTTTGCACCTTCTGTCAGCTTAAAATCAAAACTCAGCTCAAAAGATTTGTACTTCTGGGTGGTAACAATATCGCCGCCGTTGCGGGCTTCTGATCCATCAGCACCAAGCACATGTAATATGCCGTCCTTAACCTCCCAACCCTTAGAGGGCGGAGTGGTTTTAAAGGCCGACCGCCACCCGGTGAGATCTTTACCGTTGAACAGCAGCCTGACTCCCTGTGTTTTTTCCTGTGGCGACAACGTGTTCAGGAGATAGTTGGCTACCGGCGTATTATCAGGAGGGCTGGGGCGCATAGCTGCACCGGTCTGAATGCGGATATTCCGCCAGCTTACCTGTGCTCCACCATGCCGGTTCTTCACCGAATGTACCTGCAAGGCAACGAATCCTTTTGCATCCATATCATCTGCCAGGTATGCAACCGGTATTCCGTTAACCCAGGTGCGAATGACCGGACCTATTGCCTCGATGCGATACTTGTTCCAACCGTTCTTAATAAAAGCTTTTTTTGCGTCAGGGTTCATTTCGGTCTGGTACATCCATCCCCGCCTCGCTTCGTCATAAATACCACCCGACCAGGCCCGGTCGGAAGGATCAATCTCTACCTGGTATCCATGCACTCTGCCGTTTTTATAGGCTACATTAGAATGACTTCTAATCTGAATTCCCGAATTCATCTCCCCCAATTTAAGCTCCAACTCCAGGATAAAATCACCATACTCTGTTTCCGTGGCAAGGAAGGAATTAGGTTCACCGGTAACAGTAGTTCCCACAATCGCTCCGTTCACCACTTCGTATTTCGCTTTTCCATTCAGTTGTGTCCAGCCTTTAAGGGTTTTTCCGTCAAAAAGCGACGTCCACTCTGACTGGGCGAAAACACCCGTAACCAGGCAAATCAACATTAATAATAATCCGTTTCTTTTCATACTACGTTTTTAATAGTCATATTTTTACTCAATAAAACAGTTAGCCTTTGCCGGGCTGAGTTATTTTGGTTTTTGAAGTCTGAATCTTCAACAGCAGTTCAGATAACTCCCTTACATTTTCCGGGTAGGCGTTATACAGATTATGATCTTCGTGAACATCCGTTTCAAGATTATACAATTGTCCTGCCGGATCTCCCGGGGCAGGGATGATCTCCGCAGGATCGGAAAAACCGCCCGAACCTAAGTGATTTATTAGTTTCCAAGGGCCTTTCCGGATAGCCATGAAGCCTTTGGAAGAAATATGAACGATCGCCGGCTGATCCCTGACTATAGAGGCTTCACCCGAAAGGACGGGTAAAATTGAATAACTATCCCCGGTCTCAAATTTCTTATCCCGGTTGCCCAACATATCTTTACAGGTTGCCATCAGGCAGGTAAGTGCAATAGTGGCATTGCTGACCGTTCCCGGCCTGGTCACTCCCGGATAACTAACAATAAAAGGTACGCGGTGCCCGCCTTCGAAAATATCGCCCTTCATCCCCCTGAATTCTCCTGTCGCTTTATGGTGGTACCTGTCTGCAAAATTCTGCCTCCAATATGGACCATTATCACTTGCAAAAACTACTACCGTATTACCTGTCAGCCGCATACTGTCCAGCGTCCGCAACACTCTTCCCACAGCAGCATCCACCTCCTGCACATAATCTCCATACTCACCTGCTCCCGACTTCCCGGTAAATTCTGAAGCGGGGACCCAGGGGGTGTGGGGAGCCGGCATTGGAAAATATAAAAAGAAGGGTGCTTTCCCATCCGCATGGTTTCTGATAAAATCTATCGCCTTGTTCGTAAAAACCGGCAGCACCTGGTAAAAATCAAAAGAAGGCGCCATCAATCCCGCACGCCAGAAAGGCCCGGTATATCCCGACTCCAGTTCATTACCGGGCGTATAACCGGTGGGCATTTCCGTGAGCGCATCGTTCTCCAGATAAACATAAGGAGGCATATCCAGCGAAGCTGGTAAAATATAAGAATAATCAAAGCCCTGTGTCCGGGGGCCCCGTACAGGCGGCACCAGGAAATCAATCTGATCGGGATCCATTTCGGAGCGGATGCCATACATATTATTTTTGTAATACGCAGGATCAATAGAATCCTTAAATGCCTCCTTTGGAACCCAATCCAGACCCAGATGCCATTTGCCTATTACCGCGGTACGGTAATCAGATGTTTTTAATAAAGTGGCCACCGTGGGCTGATCTTCTTCAATAAGCGTTCTGCTGTATCCCCGTAATACCCCAACCGGGAGGCGGCTCCTCCAGGGATACCTGCCGGTAAGGATACCGTACCGGGATGGGGTACACACGGCAGAGGCCGTATGCGCATCGGTGAACCGCATACCGTTTCGGGCCAGGCGATCAATATTCGGCGTACTGATTTTTCCGTCAGGATTATAAACAGATATATCGCCATAACCCAAATCATCAGCGAGTATGTAAACAATATTGGGCAATTGCGCCCTGGCAAACGAACTTAGTAGCAGGAAAAAAAACGGCAACATACTTTTTAGTCCATCAGCCTTCACGTTAAACGCTTTATTATCTCTGCTCCTGTTTTTAAGTTTATCCATACAATTTTCAATTCACACTGTAAATTATTACAACCAGGGGAACCTGTTTTTCTTCCGCTATCCGGAGGCGGTCTTTTGAGCAAACAAAAGGCCCTAATCCAGCAAAAGCATTGCCGTTAATGTGTTGTTACACATGAACTTCGTCTATGAACTATAGTTGATCTGGTTCTTACATTAATAGTCTGTATTTTGCTCAATCGTGGGAGAAGAAAGGTCAATTTCGCTTTGCGGTATAGGTCTCAGATAATGCTTATCGGAAATCTGAGCGTTCAAAGCCGTCCAGGGATTATATTTCTTCGTCCGTTCTATCAGTTTCCCGGTACGCTTTAAATCAAACCATCTGGAATATTCACCCATCAGTTCCCTGGCTCTTTCATCCAGAATCATATCTATAGTAAGATTAGAAGAATTGGCTCGGTAAGAGGCGGCAGTCAGGGAACTAACATCTCCCGGGTCGGCAGCGCAATGCGGATCGGCTCCTGCATTAGCGCCCAGTGCACGATCCAATACTTTGTTATAATACACGTCTGCACCCCCCAGGGCGCCACCGGTTGCGCCTTTCAGGATAGCTTCGGCGGCAATGAGATAAGCTTCCGCTGACCGGAATATGATTTCATCGTCTGTCCCATAACCGTCTCCATAAGAAATACCGGGTTGCCAGAATTTCCACATAAATGGAAAATCTCCCCGGTAAGCCCCGGTTGAAAGCCGGTTGCCAAATTCATCTGTATTAATAACCGAATATTTTTTTGTTCCACCTTCTATATCGAGTCCGCGCTCCGCTGGCGTCAAAGCCGGTTGGTTCCAGGGCTTATAAACGATCACCGTATCCCCGGGCTGGAAACTGATAGGGGCAGCGCCTGTGCGGGGTACAAAATTGGTAACGGGGCTCGTGGCGATCATAACATCCACAAAATTCCAGCCATACCTGCTATCAAGTTGCGGGTCAAATAAACGATAAGTAGCCGGAGTGGTTATGTGAAGACTCTGGTTCCTGTTATATTGGCTATTCCTGGTTGGTTCACCCGGCGCGCCATTATCCGACCCTCCTCCAAAGCGAGAGTGGAGGTTATTACCCACCACTTGGGAGGGCACAACACTGGGATCGCCTGTATAGGTCAAAACGTCAGCGCTATATTGTACGGCGAAGATGATCTCATTTCTTTTGTCTGTGTTGGCAATAGACGCGGCCGCAGCGGCTGCATCCGCGTCCTCCGGGTTGTCAAGCGGGTTCTCGGAATGCTGCGGCCAAAGCAGTTTATAGTCTTCACAAAGAGGATAAGCGGCAATAATCTTATCTGCATACTTCAGCGCTTCAGTAAAATCAGCATCTGATCCCCCCAATTCGCTTCTGAAATTCCAACCGCGGGTCAAATAAACCCGTGATAACAGGAACTGCGCAGCGCCTTTGGTAATGCGCCCATAGTCGCTCGCCGTAACAGGCAGATCGGCTTCACATTCCAGCAGATCCCCGATGATCTGGCTGTAAACTACTGCGGATTTTTCCCGGACTATATTCCGGTTGGCAGAAGTTACCGGTTCCAGGGGCATGGGTATATCGCCCCATTGCTGAACTGCATAAAACAAACAGAGCGCCCGAAGAAATTTGGCTTCTCCTACACGGACAGCTTTCGCGGTTTCCGGCATGTCGGTTATCCGGGGAGCGGTAGCAACGACCGCATTTGCTCTGCCAATTTCACGGTATAAAAGCTCCCACAACGTTCCGATCGAACCAAGCGAGGAGTTGAGCCGGACATCATACTGATCCAGCGCATCCCCGGTGGCCCCCGGCTGAACAACACCGGCAATCTTACTGCCCGTAAATATGTCCGTACCATTCAATACGAGCCATCTTTCCTGGTGAATATCCCTTAGCAGGGGGTAACACGATCTGACCAGATCCTCAAGCCCTTCAGCCGTTGTAAAATAAGAATCAGCCGTTTGCCGGGAAACGGATTTTTCATTTAAGAAATCTTTCGAGCACCCGGCTGCCACTATGCAAGCCAGTCCTATAGCCAGATATATATAATAACGTCTTTTATAAACTTTCATGATTGTTTTTATTACTGGTGAAACAATTTAGAATGTAACATTCAAACCTACCGCAAACAGAACATTCGGAACATCGTCAATATAAGCGCCGGAATTATATTCAGGATCCATACCGTCAAATTTTGTAAAGAGGAACGGATTACTTACCTGACCATACACGCGAAGTGCATTTATGCCTAACCGCTGTATTTTCTTTTTCGGAAGGGTATAACCCAACGTGATATCTGATATCCTTAAAAAATCGGCATTCTGATAATAAATGGCTTCTTTGTAAGGCTGTGCGACGCCTAATCCGTAATAATCATTAGTAGGGTTTTCTTTTGTCCAATAGTTCAACTTCATGTGGTTATACCGGTTATTGCCATAATCGCCGAAAGTGCCGGCCAGCATGCTGTTTTTGAATTGCGTTCCATTCCGGTAATAAATGAAGAAAGACAGATCCCAGTCCCTGTAGCTGAAACGGTTGGTCATTCCCAGGGTAAACTTAGGTAATTCAGTTCCCAATACCACCCTGTCTTCCTTTGCTTCATCATCTGACGTCATGATCTTTTGATCCTTATTTTGATCTACCACTTTCACAGAGCCGGGCACCTGACCATAAACGGCAGCCTCGTCCGCTTCATCCAACTGCCATATTCCGTCAAACTGGTAATAATAATTAGATTTCAGCGAGTAGCCTACAAACCATTTGTTTCCTTTATCCTCTGTATTATCGCCCCCGTAAAGTTGAAGGATCTTATTGTTATTGCGGGCAAAACTAATATTCGTAGTCCAGTTAAAGTATTCCCTGGCAATATTCACCGTGGTCAGGTCAACCTCAACTCCCTTGTTGCCGATCTGCCCGATATTAGCGTCCACGTCGGAAAATCCGTTCGAAAGCGGTATCTTTTGTGAAAAAATCAGATCAACTGTTTTCCGGTTGTACACTTCTACGGAAGCGGCGACCCTGTTATTCAGGAGAGCGATGTCCAGTCCAAAATTTAATTCCCGGCTTTTCTCCCACCTCAGTTCCTTATTCCCCAGGTTTTCGGGAGCAAATCCGTAGGCGGCGACGCCATCAAAATCATAGGCTGTTTTTTGTATGGTAGCCTGCGTACTATAGGGATCAACAGTAGAGTTTCCCACTACCCCGTAGCTCACCCGCAGCTTCAGGTTGCTAAACATATTTGTCCTCCGGATAAACTCTTCCTCCCCCAAACGCCAGGCCATTGCGGCGGAAGGGAAGAATGCCCATTTATGTCCCTCACCCAATTGGGAAGCGCCATCTGAACGGGCGGTTAAAGTAAGCAGGTATTTATCGTTATAACCATAATTTATCCTCCCCATATAAGAGGTCAGGGCTTTTTCCGTAAGGTCACTAATGATCTTCGTAATACTTCCGGCTGTACCCAGAGCGTACCATTTGGATTCGTATGGCAGGTCTTCCACTGCAGTCGTATGGGTTTCGTAGGTTTCCCTGAAGGCGCTTTGCAAAGCGGTTACCGTGAGTTTGTGATCTCCCCCCGTATAATTATACGTCAGCATATTATCCATCGTCCAGCTTCTCCAATCCCTGGTATCATACTGGGCTTTAGGTTTTTTTGTTCCAGCCCTGTCTTTAGAATAAGTACCCCGGTAATCGCCCTGTTTTTCCCCGATAGCAGAAGCGGATAGCGAAGATTTGAAAGTCAGCCCTTTAAACGGCGTGATCTCTACATACGCATTCCCCATCATGTTAGAAATATTTACCTCATATTCGGAATTTTCAGGATTGGCTTCTATCAAGGGATTCATTACCTGGTTATCGGCAATACCCATCCACAGCGCATAGCCTTTATAGGGAGCGATAGCGCCCGCGTCATAACCGTCTGTCGGATCAACCAGGTCGTCATAAAAGATGGTGCCCGTAGGTCTTGCCCTATAAGCAGAACGCAGGGTTTCCCTGGAACCGGTAGCCTGGCTGCTGTAATTGAGATAACCTGTGAATCCAACCTTAAGGAAATTGTTGATACGACTGTCAATACCGGCATTCAGGTTGTACCTCTTGTAATTGGTGAAGATCAGGTTCCCATCTTCCTGCAGGTAGCCTCCCGAGAACCGGTAGGTTGTATTTTTGCTTCCCCCCGAAACAGCCAGTGTATTGCTGGTCTGCAACCCCGGTCTGGTTACTTCGTCTACCCAGTCAACGGAATTACCGGATTCAATTATGGCTTTCTCATTCGCTGTCAGCCTCCTGGCTGTTCCTCCTGCCGCAACCAGATCTTCTACAAATATCTTGTTGTATTCCTGGGCGTTCAGCATCGTGGGCAAATAAGCTGGTTTTTTGTAGCCAATATAAGAGTCCAGGGTTACCGTCGGACTTCCGGAAATACCTTTCTTAGTTGTAATAATCACCACACCGTTTGCTCCCCTCGAGCCGTAAATAGCCGTTGAAGAAGCATCTTTTAATATATCAATAGTCTTGATATCATCCGGATTGATATCTCTCAGCCTTCCCCCAATCAGCCCGTCTATCACCACCAATGGCTCCGTGGTATTTTTTATCGTATTTTCTCCCCGGATATCAATAGAAAATTCCTGCCCGGGTTGATTATTTTTCTTTTGCACCACTACGCCAGCCACCTGTCCCTGCAATGCTTTGGCCGCACTAACCGGGTTACTGCGTACAATCTGCTTAGACTGAAGAGAGTGAACTGCACCGGTAACGTCTCTCCTTTCGATCTGACCATACCCCACCACCACCACATCGCTTAATCCTGCAATATCTAATTCAAGCACCACATTCAACTCTGTTTTATTATCTGCATTCACTCTTTTGGTTTGATAACCTACACTCGAAAACTCAAGCACCATGTTTTTATCATCAGGGGCCGTAATCGTAAACCGCCCATCACTGTCCGTGGTAGTTCCCGTATTGGTACCCACAATAATAACCGATACGTTTTGCAAGGCTTCTCCTTCCGGGTTATGTACCCTACCCCGAACCTGAACCGGCGGCAAAGGATCCTGATCCGGAAGCTGGCGGCTTTCGCGACTAATTTTTTCTCTAACAATAATCGTATTGTTGTCTATAGAATATTCTATCGGCTGCCCTTTAAAACATTCATCCAGCACCTCACTTACCGTACTATTTTTCACCTTTACGGTTACCTTAGGCAAACCGGAAAGCATGGCCCGGGTGTACAAAAAGCCATAGCCCGCCTGGCGTTCTATCTCAAAGAATACCTTCTCTACCGGAACATTTTTCAGCGAGAGCGTGATCTGCGGAAAACTCTTTGCGGATACCTGCAAAAAAGCAAGGGTCAAAAAAACAGCAGTAAGTTTCATGACTTTACGAAATTGAGGCGAAAGCGCCCTCATGAGCGGCACTTTACGACTTGCAAAAAAAATCATAGTTTTGTGTTTTGGGTTTTTAAATAAATGATCGTAACGGTTTTGTTTATTGAATGATCCAAAATCTCTGGCCGTCCCGATTGCAGTCGGGATGGCTCTTTCGTATAATATTCCTATCTATCTTACGCTATTACATCTCCGGTTGATTCATTGCGTAAAAGGCGTCACTTTTATATGATTCCCCCGTACTTCAAAACTCACCGTACGCGTCTTTTCCAGCATGTCGAGGATATCTGATATTTTGCCGTAACGCGAGCGGTTAATCACGCCCACAAATTCTTCATTCGTCAGGTTTTCTCCATAACTTATTTCCGCATCATACCACCTGGCCAACTGACGCATCACTCCGTGTATGTTTTCCCCCTTGAAAACAAAGCGTCCATTTTTCCAGGCTATAACTGCATCCACATCCACGTCCCGTACATTAATGCCTTCCGAACTGCCTGTGTTACTGTTCTCTGTTGTAGCCTGTTGTCCCGGACGAAGGATTGTAGTCATATCTGCCCTGCTCACTTCTACCGATCCTTCCATCAGGGTTGTTTTTACGCCGGCTTCATCGTTATAGGCATTGATATTAAAATGAGTTCCCAGTACCCTGACTTCCGTTCCGTTTGCCTGTACGAGAAACGGCTGACCGGCACGATGCGATACTTCAAAATATCCTTCTCCCTCCAACTCCACCCTTCTTTGCCCGCCCGGGAAAGATACCGGGAAACGTAATGATGACGCCGCATTTAACCAAACCTTTGTCCCGTCTGACAAAACAACCTGGTACTGCCCGCCACGGGGCGTGGACACCGTGTTGTATTGTAATTCTTCGGATTTTATATTCAATGCACTATAAGCGAGCTGCCCTTCGCCTGTCTTGATCACTTTCACATTATCCTGCTCCGATAAGGCGCCACTTTTCGCCTGGTCCAGCACAATTTGTTGTCCGTCTGCCAGGGTAAGCACCGCCCGGTCGCCTCCGGGTTGTAATTCTTTTTGCAGACCCGGCTTTTCCTGTACGGCAACAGGCTGACCGGGTTTGAAATCAAGAACCCAATAGGCGCTTACCATAAGTACGCCAATGATTACCGCAGCTGCGGCTACCCGTGTCCAAAATAATTTACGCCCAATTACAGGAGTTTTTCTGATTTTCGCATAGATCGTATTCCAGTCTGTTTCAGGTATCTGCACATCCCTGTCCTCCTCCAACCATAATGCCTTCATTTTTGTCTTCAGCAGGGAATCGTCGTTCAGGTTTTTGATCCATCTGAATAGCTCCCCGGCTTCTTCAGGTGTGGATTGATCCGCAGCATAACGCTCCAGCAAATATTTCAAACGATCATTACTCATATACTTTACCAGGGAGTGCAAAAAAAGGGCAATGTACCAGTGAGGAGGAAAAAATTTTTATTTGAAGAAGAAACCGGCAATAAAAACAAAGAATACAGACCATTTTTTTAAAAACAGGCGGATGGCTTTCATAGCTTCGGCCAGGTGATTTCTTACCGTGTTGGGTGAGAGATGCAGATGCTCTGCAATCTCCCTGTAACTCAGCCCTTCCTCTTTATTTAATTCGTATACCGCTCTTTGCTGAGGTGGCAGTTGTCGTATTGCTTCATGCATCAGCCTTTCAATTTCATTGGCTGAAACCGTTTCTTCTGTAGTATTTTGACTCTGTATCAGGTTGCTTAATACAGACTGAAGGAGCTCCCGGCTACGGGATATCTTTTTTAATCTTTTGTAAATGGCGTTATAAGTAACCGTAAAAAGATAGGCCTCGGGGTCGCCGATTTTGTTCAAACGCTCCCTCGCCATCCAGATAGATAAAAACACATCCTGCACGATCTCTTCCGCCTCCGCTTCGGATTTCAGCATCTTCACCGCGAGGCGAAACACCCTGGTTTTGTAAGCGTCAAAGAACATCTCAAAACCAATTGTATCTCCTTTAGAAAAGGACTGAAAACATTCTTTAATATTGCGGTTTTGTCCGGAATGCATAAGAAAAGAGAAAAATCGTGGACAATAATGTCTCTCCAAATTATCCTCTAAAATACTAATTTATGGAATAATATATTCCCAATCCGTTGCAGGATCGTTGCTAATTGTGTTTTACGGCAAAATCAATGCAGGCAAGTCCGCCCCGGGTGGTAAGGGTAACTTCCTATATGACTTTACCGGGTTTGATCCGGGAGACATCCTGCAACCGGTTCGGCTTGTTCATATCTATCACAAAATAGCTATTCTCCAACAGCTTAGCCGGATGATCCGCGATCATCACATAACGCCAGGGCGTAGAGAAGACGCCTTTCTTTTTCACAGCACTGCCAAGCTTTGCAACGAGGGTATTCTTCTTTTCTGATGAGCGGATGAATTTCATCCTGGCGAAGTTGACCGTTTCCGCCTCGCCTAAAGCCAGGAAGCAAGCCGGAGATCAAAACAAACAAACTGACTAATAAGACCTTTCTCATCTTTTTTGTGAAAAAAGGCCCCGTAAAGAAGGAATAAACAGAGGTGGAATAATAGCCGTGAGTACCCAAACGGTAGCGTTTTCTGCACCTCCTATACGGGGGATCAAAACCGCAATAACGATAATAAAAATCCCGAACAAACAGGTGAACATACGCCCCACGCTGATCAGGGTTTTCTCGGAAGACCCGGGACGAAAAGAACGGAAGAAATCGTAGGTTATCACGTTTGCAAAAACATTCAGCGTTCCGGAAACGGTGCTCAGGGTAGCAGAGCTATTCAGTCCCGCCCGCCGCAGGCATGGTTAAACCCCATTCGGGGTATTTTATTGTTTCATATTAGCTTTCCGGTCGGTGAGGACACCGACCGGTAGTGAAAAAGGCAGTAGTTTGCGAAATTTGGGATTAATACAAAGGAGTACTTTACAAATTTGGCTAACATCATTTATTTTATTTCCAGAATAGTACCAGCAATATGCCTGGTCCCGTTATCTTTATTGAAGTAATATACAACCAATACCCGGTTTTTATTTAGCTGCACCGGCCATGTATATCCAAGATCACTGTCACCCCCATCGTCACGGAGTACAATCTCCGGTGCGGTTGCAAAATCAGTACACTCAGCATTCAAAATACGGGCACGGATTCCAAAGGGCTTATGACGATAGCCATAAGTAAGCAGCACTCTGTTATCCGGCAAACGTAAAGCATTTAAAGGATGTCCCTGGAAGCCCATAGGTTGCCATTTAAATGATTTTCCACCATCGCTCGATCTTGCTATAACTGCCTGATCATCATATTTAGCAGTCCTTAAAAAGCCTACAATATCACCTTTAGGGGTTTCAATGACGGAGGCTTCATTAAAAGAAATTTTGGGATCTACTGCTACCGGCGCTGAATACTCCCATGTAAGACCCTTATCTTTTGAGACAATCAGGTGATTAGAAGTTTTGTGTGCACTATCATGTGCTGCCACTATCCATAAGATCCTGCCATCTTTTGCCTCATACAAAGCGCCCCTGTTATAAGCTGGCACAGGCTTGCCCAAAGCGTTATAATTTATTTCCGGTTTTATATGCATCGGATATATGGCATCGCTCCATGTTTTGCCTCCATCAGTAGATCGCACCAGGTATCCTCCCAGGAAAATACCACCTTCTGATTTCAAATACGGCTTCTTTAAATTGGGTATCCCGTCAGGACGAACCAGGGTCCAGCCATAGCTGGCGCAAAGTATAGTGCCATTGCGCAATTGCAACATGCAGGGATCCTGTGATCCTCCAAAAGGATGTGCATAGATCAGTTCCGGTTTTTTCGTCCAGTGTTCGCCATCTTTAGAACGAACCATTTCAAGATAGCCGTTGGTATCCGCATGGCTGCTTTCCTTTTCTCCAAATATCCTACGATCCGGCGCCCGCCTGAAGGCCACCAGTAATTCACCGTTAGGGCGTTTTACCGCTGACGGGAATGAGGAATAAAATGTAGCATCTTCATAAATCAGAACATCTTTTATTTTACGAACCCCGGGTATGCTATCCGGATGAAATGGAGCATTGCTCTGTTGAGTAAATGTTTTACCTGAAAACATTTCTTTAATTTCTGGATTTGCAATCGAAGGTCCCTTAGCAAAGGCTGACATGCTAAAAATCAAAACAATTGCGTGGCTGAAGAATAAGTGGCTGATCATTTTCATTATTTCCAATTTAAAAAGCTTTGCGTAAGAATGAATTTGCGATGCCGCAGGATCAACATGCCTTTTGTATCTTTATCAATAGCCCGGGTTTTGTTTCACTAATGGTTCCAGGCTCAATACAGTATTGGCGATAGGATATAACAATAAATATTTATCATTTGCTCTGCCCTGGAGTGTGGGAACAAGATTAAATGCTTTATTAAAGCGAACCAGATCCCACCATCTTTTACCTTCGTATGCAAGTTCCAAAAGCCTTTCTTTCAAGATGGCATCGTCATTCTGTGCAGGGCTGCCATTCACAAATACATGGCTATTAAAAGCTGTACCATACGCCCTTTCCCTCACCTGGTTTATTTCATCAGAAGGATCCTGTCCTAATGCATTTTTGGCTTCCGCTTTCATTAGCAAAACATCAGCATACCGATATAAAATAACATCGCTGCAAAAAACCCGGTTACCCCCGGTTACTATCCCACTTCCCTTTAAACAGACAGAAGTATAGAAAGTACTATCACCATCCTGATTGAATGTATAGATTTCATAAAAAGATCCCTTTCTTCTGGAATCATCATTTGTAAACTGATTACGAACTAAAGCAGTCATAACCATAATCCCTTGTCCACCACCAACAGGTAGAATAATACTCTTGGCTTCTGCACTGATATTACCTGGTACTGCGGAACCTATGATCCACAAGTGCCAGAAAAAATTCCCACCTTCCAATTCATTATATCTGATAGCCATAATTACTTCTTCGTTTCCTTTATTGCCATACCTGAATATATCAGAAAAATCAGGTAGTAATGTTACATCTGCTGTTTGTACGGCATTACAGGCATCAAGCGCTGTTGTAAAATCAGCCTGGCCTCCATTCATTGTTTTCGCTGTCCACAAATACACGTCAGCTTTAAGCGCATTCGCTGCAGCTTTTGACCACACGCTTCTTCCCTCTGAAAAACTATTATCCGGGAAAAGCTGAATGGCTTTGTCTATATCTGCCTTAATCAATTTAAACACTTCATCTTTTGGTGAACGTGCCTTCTGGGTCACCTCTGCAGCAGCACTCTCTGTGGGTTCGGTTCTCAATACCAGATCGCCCCAGGTTTTTGACATGGTAAAATAAATAAACGCACGCGTAGTGTATGCCTGGGCAAGTATTGAATTTTTTTGGTCGTCCGATTTGAAAGTAATATCCGGCACGTATTTCAAAATCAGGTTGGCGCTGTTTATCGCCTTGTAGTAACCGTACCAATCGGGATGAGCCGGCGCTTCGGCTGTCATAGCGTTTTGGTATAAAGGATAGCTTGCCCCGCCATATACGCCGCCTTCATATATCTCACTTCTTTCATCTCCTGTCACAAATATGGCTTCAGATGTACTTCTTAAATCCACATACATTCCATTCAATGCACCTTTGGCATCATCTTCAGTTTTCCAGAACGAGCTTGCTGTGATGATACTGGTGGGAGATACATCTATTGTTTTTGTACACGAGAACGAGCTAAGTACCAGTACGCAGTAAATAATTTTATATATTGTCTTCATAATTCTGCTTTTAAGGTTACAATGAAATATTTGCACTAAATATAATATTGCGGGGAAGTGGGTATCGTCCATCGTCCTTTCCTCCGTCTTCGGGGTTTAGCCCTTCATATTTGGTAAAGTAGTGCAGGTTATTACCGGTAACATTGAACCGGATATTACTTACCTTAATTTTCCTCAGCAGGCGGGCTGGCAAATGATAACTAAGAGTTACCTCACGCACGCAGAGAAAATCGCCTCTTTGATAAAAAATAGAATTACCGCGATCCGTTACAGCAAGGAAATTATTTCGCTGTATTCTTTCGCCTCCCCAGTAATATCTTGAAACCTGTGCAACATCTCCTTGTTTCTTCCATGACTGATCATATTTTTCCTGCGTAAAAGTGCCGTCTGAATATCCATTCATGTCCAGGAAAAGCTTACCATAGTTAAATATGGTATGGCCGGTAGTGTAATCCAATCTCACATAAAGTGCAAAATTTTTGTAACTGAGTGAATTGCTAAATCCTCCTGTCCATGTCGGATATATATTTCCCATATACACCTGGTCTTTGCTATCAATTAGACCGTTACCATCACTATCCAACCATTGAGTGTCACCACCAAACTGGGTTTTATCTGCACCTGCGATGTAGGTATAAACCGGACCCTTAGCAGCATCAGCATCCGTTGCATAGATACCTATTTGTTTAAGAGTGTACATATCCCCAATAGTTCCACCTTCCTGCAAACCTCCCTTCCATGCATAGTCCTTCAATTTTGGATCCCAAACATAATCGCCCCCTACTCTATTATTAGGAGTGCCATTATCGGGTAACGTGAGTATTTTATTTTTTATTTTAGACGCATTGAAGGAAGCTTCCCATTGAAAGGCAGATACAGAAGGTAAAATCCTTGCACTTATTTCCAGTTCAACCCCCCTGTTTTCCAAGCTACCTAAATTTGTAAATATGCTCTCAAAACCAGTTGAACGAGGTAATGATAAACTTGTTATAAGATTCTCCGTGTGTCTGTTGAAATAATCAAAAAGGACACTCACTCTGCCATTGAATAATCCAATATCCGTCCCAATATTAAATGTTTTAGACTGTTCCCATCTTAAATCCGAGTTGGGCAATATTGTATTTTGAATAGCTGCATTCCCATTATACATGGATCCTACACCATAAGCACCTTCCGATTGAAAATCCGATAACCCGCTGATATTCCCATTTACACCATAGCTTCCACGTATTTTAAAACTTGAAAAATCAGACGGCATACTTCTCCAGAATTCTTCTTTATGAAGATTCCATCCTACCGAAACGCCGGGGAAAAACCCCCATTTATAATGGGTACCCAAATTAGAAGCTCCATCATATCTGGCATTTACAGATAAAAGATACTTCAGTTTATAATTGTAATTCACATTTCCAAAATACCCTGCAATAATCTGGTCACTAATGGAGCTGGAAACGGCAGTAGCCTCGCCGGCAGCATTTAGTGTAGGAATTAAATCTGTAGAAGCTCCTCTGCCACTGGCGCTCAAAGACGACACCTTACGGCTATAATACGAAAAGCCAGCCTTAGCATCTATATTATGAGAAGACTTTATAGATTTGACATAAGAAAATACGGCATCAGCCTGGTATTGCCGCCATCTATATGTATTACCATTGGCATTACGGGAAGTAACATACGAAACCGGACCGTTCCAATATCCCGGCTGAAAAGTATATCCATCATTAGTAATATTATACATCGAAATTTGCGGATCAAACGATAACCCTGGTAAAATATCCCAATGAGCCCCAAGTGCAATCGTCAGATTTTCACTTGTACCCTTATCTACACGGGTATTCATTTGGTAAAGCGGGTTTCCGATTCCTGAATTAGTTCCTGGCGCCAAAGTGCCATCCTCAAAATAAACTTTACCTGTGGGAGCAAGCCCTGCAGAACGATAAAAAGTAGTCGCAGTATTAAACGACGAGTTTTTTTGGTTGGAACTGGAATACAAAACACGCCCCTCGAAACTTAAATTATCTTTTACCTTCAACTCGCCGTTCAAATCAAAACTCAATCTGTTGTAGCCGGTAGTGATAACAGTTCCCTGGTTATCCATGTATCCTATACCTGTATGAAAAGTCGCCTTATCAGTACCGCCGGAGACAGCCACATGATGGTTATTTGATACCCCTGTCTGATAAGTGAGCGCCTGGAAATCATTATCCTGGAAAATGATCGTTTTTGATGGATCTGCAGGGTCAGGCATGCTCTGCCATCCTTCCTGGAGTTTGTACTCGTTATCAGGCGTCAAATATTGTGTCGTAAAAGCAGTACTGTTCGTCAAATCATTGCCTGTGCCATACCCCATTGGTAAGATGAGCCTGCTGGTTGCATCGCCAAACTTCGGCGCCCTGTTAACAATACCGGATCTGTTTAGCTCCAAATATTCTTTGGCTTTTACAAGGTTATACATTTTACCCACCTTTGATATAGTGTGATCATAAGAATAAGTCACCAGCGTTTTACCGGCTTTTCCTGATTTGGTAGTAATGATTACTACGCCATTAGATCCCCGCGCTCCATATATAGCAGTTGAAGCAGCATCTTTTAATACCTGGAGGCTTTCAATATCTTCGGAAGATATATCATTTATCTGTGTGCGGGTAATACCATCTACAATATATAAAGGAGAAGCGCCATTAGGGTTATTAATAGATGTCCCCCCTCTTATGATCACTCTTGGAGCCGCACCCGGTTGTCCCGAAGTGCTCTGAACCCTGACACCGGAGAGAGTGCCTTGCATTGCAGATGCCACATTCGCATAAGGCACATTCTCAAGCACTTTATCATCCAGTTTGGAAACGGCAGTGGTTACTACGCTCCTGGATTGTTTCCCATAACCCACCACCACAACCTGCTCCAATGCCTGGTCTGCCGATACCATCGTAATCTTCAGGCTTGCCTGGCCTCTCACTTTCACTTCCTGCGTTTCAAAGCCCACGTAAGAGATCACTAAAGTTGCATTGGCTTCAATATCATTCAAGCTAAAATGCCCATTGGCATCGGTTGTCGTGGCCGTATTCGAGCCTTTAACCTGCACCGTAACACCTACTAAAACTTCTCCCTGATTATTTGTAACGGTACCCTCAACCGAGAAAGCCACCGGCGTCACTGTTTTTAAGATAGATTGATCCGGCAATCGGCTTATGTTAAGTATCTCTCTTTTCCCAACGGGCTCTAATTTATTCTCTCCCTCTTTGATCAAACCGCTTAAGTGCTTCGACATCTGCTTTAGAGATTCCAGCCCTTTTGCGTCATCCTTATAGATGATCACAAAACGGTGATCGAAGAATTTGTACTTCAATCCCGTTCCCTTCAGCACACGCACCAGCGCGTCTTCAGCGGAGCTGTACAAACTCTGCTCATAATCCACTTCCACTTTCGATACGAGAGTCATATCAAAAGTGAAATACACATCATACTGCTTACTGATTTTTTCAATGGCCTCCAATAGCGTCATCTTTTCTTTGACCATGGGACTGGCCTGGGTTACAGAAGGAAAGAGCGACCCGCACCAAAAGATCAACGCCAACAGGCCGGGAAGAATATGCTTTATTCTCATAGCATCAGTTTTTATTTTAATTGATTAGATAATGTTCAGTCTTGCTGCATCAGCACCCTATAGTGTTGTGACCGGGTTTCCTGAAACCGGATATTCAGGGACAATTCCAGCGCCTGCTTCACCGCCTCCCAGTTGGAATAAGGTACCCCTAAATACATCGGGGTACTTAATAACTTTTTGTCTTCGCATTCAAAGGATTGTCCGTAGATGTCCGCTAACAAATCCAGCACTTCCCTGAATTGCATGTTTTTGAAATTGAGCACGTTCATCTTCCAGGCCGCCGCAGTGATCATGGTCTGCCCTTCCGTTTTTTCTATCTTCTTTTTTTGTGCACTGTAGCTAATCTGGTCTCCCGGCTTCATGATCATTTCCTGCGGCAGATTGTTATTATTCGTTTCGGCATTCAGTTTCAAATTAACTTTCCCTTCGTCCAGATATACTTTTGTTGTTGCTTCCCTGTTGTCTATATTAAATGATGTACCCAATACCTCTACCGACACATCGCTGGTGTGTACCGTGAAAGGCATTCCATTTTGTCTTTTTACTTTAAAAAACGCTTCCCCGTCCAACACGGCCTCCCGCGCTCTTTTCTTCTCCCAGCCTTCTTTCCATTTCAGGGTGGAATGAGCATTAAGGGTGATCTGGCTGCCATCGTCTAATTCAATCTCTAAGCGTTCGCCAAAACCGGTGCTGTACATTTTTTCCTGCTGTCCAAAGAAGTGCTGCACTCCCCACAGGTAATAAAACAATCCTAACAACAGTACCACCGAGGCAGCAATACCCAGGTACCGGTAGCTCTTCTTTCTTCCGGTTTCCATCAGGATTTCCGGGGATGATGCACTTTCTTCATTTTTCGTTTCCTGTTCCTTATGCCAATAACCGGTTAACTGCGGCTCCAGCTCCTCTTCCATATCGGGCTCCCCCAGCATCCAGATCAGTTCCTTATACTCAACCTGGCTTATAGCGCCTTTTCTGTACGCTTCTAATAAATAATTGAATCGTTGATTGTTCACTTTCGTTTTGTTTCAAATTCTACATGCATTGGAGCCTCTCATAAAACAGATTCGGAATATTATTTCATCATTTCACTTAATTACAACTGCGGAATGGATCATTTTGACCAGCCGGACTACGATTTATTTTTAGTTTTCGTTCTGCCATCGGTTGCGGACTGCGGTCTGACCTTCTTCGGTACCGACCACAGCCTGGTCGGTACGCGCCAGCATCGGACCGGATTGAAAAGAGTCGGTGGGATTGCGGTCTGACCTTCGGTACCGACCACAATCCGGTCGGTACGCGCCAGCATCAGACCGGGTTGGATTGAAAAAAGCCTGACGCACCGGCTACGGTCTGACCTTCCTTCGTCGGGTGCCGACCGTAGGCGCAGGTTAATACCTCACAAATATTTTTCTCTTATTAAGAAACAATTCTTACCTTGTACTGATGAAGTCTCTCAAACAGCATCGGAAAATCATTTTCATCATTTCAGTTTGATTAACCGCTTATCATGTTTGAAGATGGAAATTATTATGCCATATTATAGGGCGAAAGTCTATCGCTTTATTCTACAGTTTGTAAAGAATACCAATCTCGCAGATGATCTTACGCAGGACGTGATGATGAAAGTGTGGAACAGGTACGAGCAACTATCAGTAGTGACTGATGTGGATAACTATATCCTGAAGATGGCGAAAAATCACGTAATTGATCATTTCAAAAAATTAGCCAGGGAAAAAACTTACCAGGAAGAGGTGTGGTATCACCTGCAGAAAACCGAGAACCGAACGGAAAGCAAACTGGTGCAGCAGGATATTGACGCCCACCTGGAAGCCGTTATAAAATCACTGCCCACCCGGCAACAGGAAGTATATACCCTCAACAAACGGGAAGGACTGTCGTTGCCCCAGATCGCGGAAACCCTGGGCATTACGGTACGTACCGCCCGCAACCATTTAGACAGGGCGCTCAAAGTAATTCGCAACCAGATGAACTCGGACTCCTTCTGGCTTTGGGTAATGGGGGTGGTGGGTTGCATTACACTGTAAATAAAATTTGCTCTTAGTGGCTTCATTTATGTTTTTGCTGCACGGAAGGCTTGTGGTCTGACCTTCGGTACCGACCACAAGCCGGTCGGTATGCGCCACCATCAGACCGGCTTGGATTGGAAAGAGTCGGTGGGCTTGAGGTCTGACCTTCGGTGCCGACCACAAGCCGGTCGGTATGCGCCGGCATCAGACCGGGTTGGATTGGAAAATGTCTGGTTGGCTTGTGGTCTGACCTTCGGTGCCGACCACAAGCCGGTCGGTATGCGCCACCACCAGACCGGGTTGGATTGGAAAGGGTCTGGCTGGCTTGCGGGCTGACCTTCGGTGCCGACTGCTTATTAACTTCCTTGGTCAGGTACCGGCCGTAAAGCGACCTTCACCTTCATCCTGCCAAAACTGTAAAAGCCCGAAGGGGTGGCGGCGGTAAAATACAACCAGTAGGCATTATTCTCTTCCGGTATAGGAATGATAGCCTGTGGCGTTCTTATATTGGTTGCCCACTCGGGCATAGAGAATTTAAAAACTTCCTGTTTCCAGTTGATACCATCCGTTGAATATCCATACCCAATAGTGCTGCTTTTTTCGCCATAAGATAAGTCGTCGAAAACACAGAAATACATTCCGTCTCCAAGTTTTGTTACTATAGGATTCTCACTATATGTGAAGGTTGGCGTCCGGACAGAATCCCTTTTCCATTGGCCTCCCAGACTATCTGCCATAGCTATTCCGTTGAACCAGTTCGCCCTGCCATCACTGCTACCGTAAAATGCATACCACCCTGACCCTACCGGGAAAGGAAAAAAAGAATCACTACCCTGGATATCCTCCCAAAGATCTTTCTCCTTATCGTCAAAAGACAAAACGGTACCGGGCGCATCCTCATAAGGACCGGCAAACCCTTTTTCACCTTCCATATCGGATACTCCCCTGTAAACTTTTCCTTTAAGAACTCCTTTTTCACTATATCCGACATAAAACAAATTCCAGCGGTTTTCCTGCTCGTTGAAAAAAGGCATGGGAGACCAGACTGAACCTTTGAGGCCCATTATATCTTCATCTGATTGCTGGATAGTGGCGACCCTGTTCCATTGTATTCCATCTTTGCTTTTCCAGTATCCGGTTTGGGTTCCGCTATAATCGGATCGAAGCATCTCGGTGATGAACATCCTGTATTCGTCTCCCTGTTTAAAAATCGTTCCTCCTTCAAATCCTCTTTTGATCCCGGTGGAACCATGATGGCTATTGCCTATTAACGGCTCCGAACTTTCGGTGATCAGGGTCATTTCATACCCGGGACAAACCATCTTCTCCTTCATATCTAAACAGCCGGCAAACAAAAAAACGGAAACAGGTAAAATAAAATTTAACGACAACCTCATATCTATACGGCAAATATTTTCGAAAGCAATTTTGTCTCCATATCCCAAACCTCCGGAACCAACATTCACTGCGGTCTGACCCTCCTGCCTCGGGTACCGACCGCGGATCATTTTCACCCCTCCCTTCGACAGGCTCAGGGTGGCACCGCCCTTCTCTCCATCAGCGCAGGCACATTCGACAAGCTCAGGGCAGGCATTTTCATATCCCGAACTTTCGGGTCCCACATTCACTGCGGTCTGACCCTCCTGCCTCGGGGTTACCGACCGCATGCATTTCCACATTCTCACATTCTCACATTTTCACATTTTCAATTCGGATACTGTGCCAGCCTGAATCCACCTGCATCATCCTTATAATCCTGCTTCACACTGTTCCGGGAAGAAGTGGTGCAATTAACAGCCTGGGTAAACCACGAGCCTCCCCTTCTCACCCGGGCAACCCCGTTTTTTGGCCCTGTGGGATTATTATACTGTTGTAATTCATAATAGTTTTTATTATACCAGTCCTGGCACCATTCCCATACATTACCGGTCATGTCGTAAAGCCCCAGTTCATTGGGGGTTTTCTCCCCAACCGGATGAGGGTGCCGGCCGCTGTTCAAAACATACCAGCCCGCCTGATCAATATTATTACTGCCGCTGTACTTGAAGCGCTGCGTTTTCAATCCGCCTTTAGCCGCGTATTCCCATTCGGCTTCCGTGGGTAGCGTATAAGCTTTACCGGTAAGCTCATTCAGCGTTTGAATAAAGCGCTGCGCATCATTCCAACTCACCATTTCCACCGGGCATTGGTCGCAGCCTGCAAACTCGCCCGGATAGCTGCCCATGATGGCTATCCATTGCGCCTGCGTTACCGGAAACTTACTGATCGCAAACCCGTCAATGGTAACCTCAAATTCCGGCTTCTCATCCGCTTCCCCGGAAAAATTACCCATGATAAATTTACCGCCGGTTACCCATACCATGTTTTCAGCTATTTCGTCGAGTACCTGCTGCGTAGCCAATGGTATTTCCTTTGGGCTTTTCTTATATTTTCCTTTTTTCTTTTTTCCGGCAGGTGCTTGTGCGGCTACCAAACCAACGAAAAGTATCCCCGCCAATAACAACGATATATATTTGAAGTTCCATCTCATATCGGAAACATGCCATCTCAAATTTAACTGAAAATTCCTTATCAAATTCCTCAATACTGAAATACAGAAAAATGTTCTCTACAGATATTGCTGATTTACGTTGATTTACCCTCTCTGCGATCTGCCGGAAATACTTTTTAGGAATAAAAAAAATCCCGCTTCGGAACCGAAGCGGGATATATTGAGATTTCCTCTTAAAACAGAAACCATATTAATAACCCATGCCACCCATATCAGGCGCACCGTGATTATGACCGGCGGCTTCTTCTTTCTTAGGTTTGTCGGCTATTACACATTCGGTAGTCAGCAACATACCTGCAATGGAAGCTGCATTTTCAAGGGCAATACGAGCCACTTTGGTAGGATCTATCACGCCGGCTTTGAACAGGTTTTCATATACCTCCGTCCTGGCGTTGAAACCATAATCACCAGTGCCTTCTTTCACTTTCTGAACTACGATACTGCCTTCGATACCGCTGTTGGCCACGATCTGGCGCAGGGGCTCTTCGATAGCTCTCTTTACGATAGCAATCCCGGTAAGTTCATCTTCATTCACTCCCTTGAATTTTTCCAGCGATTCCACCGCGCGGATATAAGCTACGCCACCGCCGGGAACAATACCTTCCTGAACAGCCGCGCGGGTTGCATGTAGCGCATCATCCACACGGTCTTTCTTTTCTTTCATTTCCACTTCCGTTGCAGCACCTACGTGCAGTACGGCTACTCCTCCGCTTAATTTAGCCAGGCGTTCCTGCAATTTTTCCTTGTCGTAATCAGAAGTGGTCACTTCAATCTGTGCCTTGATCTGGTTGATACGGCCGGTGATATCCACTTTCTTGCCTTTTCCACCAACGATCGTGGTATTGTCTTTGTCTATTACCACTCTTTCTGCTCTTCCCAGAGAAGTCAGATCAGCGGCTTCTAATTTATGACCTAATTCTTCGCTGATCACCGTTCCCCCGGTAAGGATAGAGATATCGGTCAGCATTTCTTTTCTTCTGTCGCCAAAACCGGGCGCTTTTACGGCGGCTACTTTTAGGGTACCGCGTAATTTATTCACCACTAAGGTTGCCAGGGCTTCACCTTCCAGGTCTTCGGCAATGATCAGTAAGGGAGCGCCCTGCTGAGCCACTTTTTCAAGCACCTGGAGGATATCCTTCATAGCGCTGATCTTTTTGTCGTAGATCAGGATATAGGGCTTTTCCAGTTCAGCTTCCATTTTTTCGCTGTTGGTAACAAAGTAGGGAGAAACATATCCACGATCAAACTGCATCCCTTCTACCACTTCCACCAAAGTTTCCGTACCGCGGGCTTCTTCCACCGTGATAACGCCGTCTTTACCCACTTTTGCAAAAGCTTCAGCGATCAGTTTTCCGATCGTTTCATCATTATTGGCAGAAATAGAAGCCACCTGCTGAATTTTCTTACTGTCAGAACCTACCGTTTGGGTTTGGTTGCGCAAATGCTCAACTACTCTTTCAACGGCTTTGGAGATGCCGCGTTTAAGATCCATGGGATTAGCGCCGGCGGCTACGTTCTTCAGGCCTTCACCGATGATAGCCTGTGCCAAAACGGTGGCAGTGGTGGTACCATCGCCTGCAATGTCAGCTGTTTTGCTGGCTACTTCTTTTACCATCTGGGCGCCCATATTTTCGATGGGATCTTCCAGTTCAATTTCCTTGGCAACAGTAACCCCGTCTTTGGTTACGGAGGGAGCGCCAAACTTTTTTTCCAATACTACGTTACGTCCTTTTGGTCCGAGGGTAACTTTTACCGCATTAGCCAGAACGTCCACGCCGCGTTTCATTTTATTGCGTGCTTCTACTTCGAAGAATAATTGTTTTGCCATAATGTTAATAATTTGAGATTTGAGATTTAAAATTTGAGATCGGGTAGTGTAATGACACCATCATTTTCCGGCTCTTTAAACAATAGCCAGGATATCTGATTCCCTCATGATCAGGTAATCGGCGCCATCAATGGTGATTTCGGTACCGGCATATTTGCCATATAAAACGGTATCTCCTGATTTTACGCTAACCGGCTCATCTTTTTTACCCGGCCCGGCTGCAACAACTGTACCCTTTTGGGGCTTTTCTTTTGCAGTATCAGGAATAATAATACCTCCTGCAGTTTTTTCTTCTGCAGCAGCGGGTTTTACGATCACCCTGTCGTGAAGTGGAGTTACATTCAACTTTTTAGCCATAGTTTAATAGTTTTTGAGTTGGTCAAAGATTGATTTTGAAAATCTTTAAAACACCTTTGCCGAACGAATAACATGCCAAAGCGTCCTGGCAGGAAAAAATTACAGTTTTTCCCCCGTTCCCACTGATCCGGGAAAAAGTTGGCAGACAACGACCCCGGGAAACATGCCAAATTTGCACATAGGAAAGAAGAATTGAAATAGGTATGAGGTATGAGGTCTCAGGTTGCAGGTTACAGGTATGAGGTAGGTATCGCTGAAACCCCTGCGACTTGCGACTTGAGACCTGCAACCTCAAGCCTGAAACCTCTTAGTTAGAATTAACTTCACGCAGAGACGCAAAGGCGCAAAGGAGTTGATGAAGTATCAGTATTAGCTCATTGCTGATGGCTCACGGCTCACAGCTGACCCTACTCCACACCCCAAACTAAAAACACCCTGCAACCTGCTCCCTGAGACCTACGACCTAAAATCTCTTAATTAGCATTAACTTCACGCAGAGACGCCAAGGCGCGAAGGAGTTGATGAGGTACCCGTTAGCTCACTGCTGATGGCTGATGGCTCACAGCTAACCCCTACTCCACACCCCAAACTAAAAACTCCCCCTCCCTGCAACCTGAAACCTGCAACCTGCAACCTGCAACCTCAAGCCTGAAAACTCTTAATTAGCATTAACTTCACGCAGAGACGCCAAGGCGCAAAGGAGTTGATGAAGTATCCGTATTAGCTCATTGCTGATGGCTCACGACTCACAGCTAACCCCACACCCCAAACTAAAAACACCCTGCAACCTGAGACCTGAAACCTGAAACCGACCACCTGAAACCTACAACTTGCAACTTTCTCAGTTTTACGCTACCTTCGCCGCCGCATAACAGCTCTTTACCATGATCAGCAGAAGAAATATCCGGATCAAAATAATGCAGACATTGTATGCCATTGAGGCAGCGGAAGATCAAAAAGACAAAGCCGACAAACTACTAGAAAGGCACCTGGCGCAATCGGGAGACATCTTCGTTTATCTGATACATTATCTTATGCAGGTGGCGGGATATGCCGAGAAAGATTCGCTTCACCGTTCGTCCAAGCACTTACCTACCGAACAGGATCTGAATGTCAATATTAAAATAGCCGGCAACGAATTGCTCTGGAAGATCAGGGAAAACCCTTCGTATCAAAAGGCCCGGAAAGAGATCAAACCCGGGCAATGGGACAATCCTGATCTTATCCGGAAAACCTACCAGTTGCTCACTGAAAGCCCGGTATATAAAGAATACATTGCCCTGCAGGGACGCGACCGGAAAACGGAAAAAGATATCCTGGAATATATTTTTACCGACCTGATGCTGGCCAACGATGATTTTATTTCTGAAATGGAAGATAATTTTATCCATTGGGATGACGATGCAGAAATGATGAGACAATTAATACTCAACTTCCTGCAAAAACCGCTAAACTATAATTTCCAGGACCTGCTGGGAGAGGAAAAGAGAAAATTTGCCACCGACCTGCTCCAAACCGTATTAGATAAAGAAGCCTATTGCATGGAACTGATCCGCCCCAAATTAAAAAACTGGGATGTTGAAAGAATAGCCGCGCTGGACATGATATTGATGAAGATGGGCGTTTGCGAATTCCTGTACTTTGAAACCATCCCCACCAAAGTAACGATCAACGAATACATAGACCTGGCAAAAGAATACAGCACTTCCCAAAGCGGGCAATTTGTGAACGGCATCCTGGACAATATCCATAAAGAGTTGCTGTCGCAGGATAAGCTGCATAAAATATCCTATAAAAAATCCGCAAATTAGTAGGCTAAATAAGGCAGGGAATAGTTCGCAAACACGTACATTTGCTGTTTCAAAAACCGGGCGTACTATGGCAAAGTGGTTCTTTTTAATATGTATTTCTGCAAGTATGCTGTTTTCAGCCTGCCAATCGGCCGGGGATCAACCGGCAAAAGCAGATAACAATACCGAAGTGCAGGATCCCGAAGCCTATACCACGGTGCAGTGGTTAGATTCTGTCTTAGACAAAGGCGCCATAACGGAAGGAGAAAAAATAGAGATACTGTACCGCTTTAAAAATACCGGCGATCATCCGCTGATCATAAAGGATGTACGGCCGTCCTGCGGCTGTACGGTGGCTGAAAAACCCCTGGAACCCATAGCCCCCGGAAAGGAAGGCAGCATCAAAGCCTTATTCAACAGTCAGAATAAACCCGGTCCGAACCACAAAACCATTACCGTAATCTCTAATACACGGCCGGAAGCTTATCAACTAATCTTTAATGTAATTGTAAATAAAAAAAGTTAGCAACTTTAATCTAAAAATTCAACATGAACCATTATTTCGTTTTATTACAAAGTGGCGGCGGCAATGCCCAGATGATGCAGATGATTATGCTGGTGGGAATTATTGCCGTATTTTACCTTTTCATGATCCGTCCGCAAACCAAAAAGGCCAAAGAAGCCAAAAACTTTCAAAACAGCCTGCAGAGAGGTGACAAAATAGTTACGATCGCGGGGATCCATGGTAAAATAGAAAAAATAGAAGATAATACTATTCAGTTAGAGGTAAGCCCCGGAAGCTACCTGCGGATCGAAAAAACCGCCGTGAGTATGGAATGGAGCAAACAACTGAACAGCGGAGTTTCTGCTGACAAGAAATAGCCCGGTCCATTAATCAAATATCATCCAATCCGGAACCCTGATATCAAAGGATTTCGGATTTTTGTTTTTCATATAACTTAATTATCGTGCTGAAAGTTGGCTTAACCGGTGGAATCGGCTCTGGCAAAACCACGGTTTCCCGCATCTTCATGCTATTGGGAATACCGGTCTTTAACGCGGATATCGCGGCCAAAACCATTATGAACGAAGACGAAGCGCTTAAAAAAGCGATCATCCGGCATTTTGGAACAAAGGCTTATACCCGGGGAGCGCCTGATCGTAACTACATAGCTTCCCTGGTTTTTGAAAACGAAGAGAATCTGGCAACTTTAAATTCCCTGGTTCATCCTGCCGTTATTCAATCGGCTAAAAACTGGATGCAACAACAAAATGCCCCATACATCATCAAGGAAGCCGCCTTAATATTCGAAAGCGGATCGCAGGAAGAACTTGATCTGGTGATCGGCGTTTATGCGCCGAAACATCTTCGGGTGCAAAGGACTATGCAACGGGACGGCACAGACCGGGAATCGGTGATCAAACGAATGAACAACCAGATCAACGAGGAAATGAAAATGAAACTTTGTGATTTTGTCTTGTACAACGATGAGCAGCGCTTACTGATCCCCCAGGTGCTTTCCCTTCATGAATATTTATTATTGCAGTCCCCAAAAATATCAAACCAATTCTCTTAGCTTCTCAACTACCGTATCCACCTCTTCCCTGGTATTATGTTTGCAAAAAGAAAACCGCAGCGCCACAGTGTCCGGATCCCTGTTTAATGCCCGGATGACATGCGACCCTCTGACCGCACCGCTGGAGCAGGCGCTGCCGGCAGATACGCAGATCTGATTCATATCCAGGTTGTATAAAAGCATTTCTGATTTTTCGCTTTTGGGGAGACTCACATTCAATACGGTGTACAGGCTCCGCCCGCTGTAATCTCCATTGAATTCAATACCGGGGATAAAGTTTTTCAACTGCTCCGCCATATACTTTTTCAGCGACCGTATATACGCACTATCCTTTTCATACCCGTCCAAAGCCAACTTTAAAGCCCCGGCCAGACCTACAATACCATATAAATTTTCCGTTCCGGAACGCATCTTTCTCTCCTGACCGCCGCCATGCAAAAAGGGTTCCACATGTATTTTTTCATTGATATACAACAAACCTGCCCCTTTGGGGCCGTGAAACTTATGCGCGGAGCCGGAGATAAAATGAACCGGCGTGCGTTGCAGGTCTATAGGGTAATGCCCTACCGTCTGCACCATATCCGAATGAAAGACCGCGCCATATTGCCGGCACATCCGCGACACGGTTTCTATGTCCAGCAGGTTGCCGATTTCATTATTGGCGTGCATAAGGGTTACCAATGTCTTCCCCGCATCTGCAGCCAGTAATTGCTCCAGGTGCTCCAGGTCAATATGCCCGTCGGACAAAAGCTTTACCGGGAAAAACTGCGCTTCGCCACGCATCTGCAGGTACGCAATGGTATTCAAAACGGCGTTGTGTTCAATAGGCGACGAAATGATCCGTTTACAACCTAAATCTCTCACAGCGCCGGTAATAGCCGTGTTGTTACTTTCCGTACCGCCACTGGTGAAAAAAATCTCCCCGGCATGGGCATTGAGCGCCTGCGCCACCTGTTTCCTGGCGGTTTCAATCGCATTCCGGCTTTCCCTCCCATACGAATACACGGAGGAAGGATTGCCGAATTTTTCAGTCAGATAAGGCATCATTGCTTCCAGAACCTCCGGAGCAAGCGCCGTGGTAGCGGCATTATCAAAATAAATTCTGTCGTGCATGAACTTCCGGTTTTGTCTCCCTGCATCAACGGAGATACAAAGACACTTTACTTCAATTCCCTGATATCCTGCATCAGCCGCATGGCTATATTATTAGCTGTAGATTCAAAATTACTCTCTGCGTAAATGCGGATGATCGGCTCTGTATTGCTGGTGCGCAGATGCACCCAGTCGTTGTCAAACTCAATCTTCAGGCCGTCTTCCGTATTGACGGGCTGATTCTTATATTTGGCTTTGATCTTCTCAAAGATTTCTTTCACATCCACCCCCGCTTCCAACTCCAACTTGTTTTTACTGATAAAATAATCGGGATAGGTACGTCTCAGTTGTTTTATACTTTTTTGCGACCCTGCCAGGTGGGTCAAAAATAATGCGATGCCCACCAGCGCATCCCGGCCATAATGCAATTCGGGCAATATCACCCCTCCGTTACCTTCGCCTCCTATTACCGCGTTCACCTCCTTCATCCTGGCTACCACGTTCACCTCTCCTACCGCGCTGGGATAATATTGTCCGCCATGGCGGAGGGTGATATCCTTCAATGCCCGGGTGGAGGAGAGGTTACTGACCGTATTGCCCGGCCGCTTACCCAGCACGTAGTCGGCAACGGCCACCAGCGTATATTCTTCTCCAAACATGCTGCCGTCTTCACATACAAAACACAGCCTGTCCACATCCGGATCCACGGCGATTCCCAAATCGGCCCCATTCCTTTGCACCGCATTGCTCAATCCCACCAGGTTTTCGGGCAACGGTTCCGGGTTATGGGCAAACTTCCCGTTTACTTCTTCGTTGATCACCGTTATATTTTGCGCTTCCACACCCAAAGCCTGCAATAAAGCGGGAACAAATAAGGCGCCCGTACTGTTTACCGCATCCACTACAATTTTAAATTTCCTCTCCCTGATCACCGAAGTATTTACCAGATCAAGCGCACCTATCGCCTCTATATGTTTTTGAAGATACGAATCATCTTCCCGGACGGTTCCCAGCTTATCTACCGGCGCAAAATTAAACTGCTCCGAAGCTGCAATTTCCAACACTTCCCTGCCATCCGCAGCCGAAATAAATTCACCGTTACTGTTCAGTAATTTCAGGGCATTCCATTCTTTGGGATTATGACTGGCCGTAAGAATAATACCGCCGCCGGCTCCTTCCATCACCACGGCGATCTCAACGGTAGGCGTAGTACTCAAACCTACATTTATCACTTCAATTCCCAGGGCGTTCAAAGTACTTACAACAATATTTTGAATTAAAGGTCCGCTTATCCTTCCATCCCTTCCAACCACTACTTTATTGTTTCCCGTGTTTTTCAACAGCCAGCTTCCATACGCCGCTGTGAATTTTACAACATCCAATGGTGAAAGTGTTTCACCTGGCTGCCCCCCGATCGTACCCCTTATCCCGGAAATGCTCTTAATCAGTGCCACAGTGCTAATAATTTTTATGGGTGCAAACTTAGTTTAAATTTTATAAAACTATGGTTACATTTGCTTAAACAATTCATCGCATTCATGGCGGGCAACCGTAGGTTCTTCACGCATTACCAACCATCTGATCATCCGGCATGGTGGTTGAATACCCTTACAATAGTTTCCCGGGCCGTTCAAAATTCCAAAATATGAACAGCCTGATCCGGTACGATATTGAACTGTTTTTTAAAATAAACGGTCAGTGGCACAGTTCGTTTCTCGACTGGTTGCTGCCATTGCTCAGGAATCAATACTTCTGGTCGCCATTGTACCTGTTTATGGTACTTTTTATGGCGATGAATTTTAAAATGAAGGGCTGGCTGTGGATTGCTTCCTTCCTTATTAACTTTGGTATAACAGACCAGTTGAGCAGTCATCTTATCAAACCCTGGGTGGGGCGGCTGCGGCCCTGTGCTGATCCACACCTCGCCGATTCGGTAAGACAGATGGTAGGGTGCGGAGGCCCTTTCAGCTTCACATCATCCCATGCCACCAATCACTTCGGAATGGCAATGTTTGCTTTTAGCACGCTGTTATTTATGCCATTGCGCTGGCGCTGGTTGTTATTTGTATGGGCTTTCGCTATTTCTTATGCCCAGGTATATGTAGGCGTACATTTTCCATTAGACATTTTCTGCGGAGCGCTATTAGGCTGCGTTACCGGTATGGGCACCGCCTGGGCCTTCAATAAAAAAGTAGGTTTGCCCCGCTTAGCTTAACTTCATGCATCATGATCGAAATTTTGATAATACTGGGATTAATTTTATTGAACGGTGTTTTTTCCATGGCGGAGATGGCGCTTGTGTCTTCCAGGAAAACAAGATTGGAAACACAGGCTGCAAAGGACGACAAGAAGGCTGACGAAGCCCTGAAACTGATCAATAAGCCCGATGCTTTTTTTTCAACCGTTCAAATCGGCATTACATTAATAGGTATCCTCACAGGTATTTTTTCGAGTGAAACCCTGAAAGCAGACCTGGCCCTGTATCTCGGGCGATTTACCTGGATCGGGCCTTTCGCCAATGGAGCCGCTACCGTTATCATCGTTATCATCCTCACCTATTTTACCCTGGTGCTGGGGGAACTGGTGCCCAAACGTATAGGACTTTCCCGTCCGGAAGGCATAGCCAAACTGGTGGCAACACCCATGCGTATTGTAAGTACGATCACTTATCCTTTTGTTTGGCTATTAAGCAAATCTACTTTTTACATCCTCAAATTCCTGAAGATAGGAGATAAAGACAACCAGGTAACGGAGGAAGAGATCAGGGCTATTATTCATGAAGGAACGGAACAGGGTACTATTGAAGAGGCCGAACAGGAAATTATTGAACGGGTTTTTCACCTGGGCGACCGCAATATCACCTCCATGATGACCCATCGGAATGATATTGTATGGTTCAATCTTAATAATGACGAAGAAAAAATAAAGGAAACGATCATCAGCGAACCCCATTCCGTATATCCGGTGTGCGAGGATAATATTGACGATATTAAAGGAGTGGTTTCTGTGAAAGATCTTTACCTGCATGAAAACTCAACACCGCTCGTGAAGATCATGCAGCCCACCCTCTTCGTGCCGGAAAACAACACCGCTTATCATGTGTTGGAGCGATTTAAAGAAACCAAGATCCATTGCTGCTTCGTAGTAGATGAATATGGGAGTTTACTGGGAATGATCACCCTGAACGATATCCTGGAAGCCATCGTAGGGGATATTCCCCAACCGGACGGAGAAGACTATGAGATCGTTGAGCGGGAAGATGGAACTTACTTCGTAGATGGACAGATTCCTTTTTATGATTTTTTGAGTACGTTTGAAAAAACGGATTGGATCAATGAAGGCGAACAGGACTTTGATACCCTTGCCGGATTTATCCTGCATCAGGTAGAACGCATTCCTTTTACCGGCGATAAGCTGGAATGGCGCGGCTTTACTTTTGAAATAGCCGATATGGACGGGCACCGGATTGATAAAGTGCTGGTAACCATTTCGGAAACCATCAAAAAAGAAATGGAAGAATAGCATTTTCACATTTGTCAACCGATCCGGGCATCAGATTTGAATAACAGGGAACGTTAACCCGTTTTAGTTAATAAAATCTGATATCAAATGAAAACTTCAGCTATTCGACTCCTATGCGTTTTTTTGCTTTCCGGGATGCTTTTTTCTTGTAAAAAGGAAACCGCAGCACCCGGGGATGACACAAAAACAGGTTCTTCCACTACATCTCCGGTTACAAAACCCAATCTTGACGTAGCGGAAACCCAACCCCCGGCGGAGGTTGCCATAACCGCCGATATTACGTCCAATTGCGGTGGTTATTTCAAAGCGCTGCCCGCCCGTTACGACTCTACAACAAAAAAATACCCGCTGTTAATTTTTATACACGGACAAAGCGCTCTTGGAAACGGAAGTGCAGGCGATTTGAAAAAAGTGTCGGGAGGGCCGCATGGAATGTTAAAAAAGAGCAAATTTCCCCCTTCGTTTACTGTAGGTGGAAAAGCTTTTTCCTTTATCGTGATCTCTCCTCAATTTAAAACATGGCCTACTGCAGACGATGTTGACGCGGTGGTGAAATATTTCAGCTCCAAATTACGGATAGACCCCACCAGGATCTATGTGACCGGGTTGAGTATGGGAGGAGGTGCAACCTGGGATTACGCTGGTAAATACGCCTCTAAAATCGCAGCCGTCGTACCGGTATGCGGCGCATCCTCCACCACCAATGCAAAGGCGAAGGTGATGACCAATAATAACCTCCCGGTCTGGGCTTTTCACAATGAAGGAGATCCAACGGTACCGGTAAACAATACCCTCGGATACATTGATATGCTGAATAGCATGAAAATCAATCCCAAAGCAAAAAAGAGCATATTCCCCGAAGCAAGCCACGACGCCTGGACAACCGCATACAGTCTGACGTACAAAGAAAACCAAATGAACATGTACGAATGGATGCTGCAATATCATAAATAGCTGCGAACAACAGCAGGGATCGCAAGGTCCCTGCTGTTTCTGCAAACCCGCCAATCACTGTCTATAATAACGTGCGCCTGAGTTCTTCTGCCGGCTTGGGCGATAAATACCCCAATGGAATATCAAACACGGTTCGCGCCCCGGTTTGTCCTTCTGCTGCCAGTCTGGCGATTGCCCTTGCATAAGCCACCAAAACGCCGGCGGTAAATTCGGGATTGTCTTCAAGCGCCAGACTGAATTCCATCCGGTGCCTGGTTCCTTTGCCTGTTGTTCCGGTGCGAAATACAATACCCCCATGCGGCATCGTGGAATGTTTTGCCTTCAACTCCTCTTCCGTAATGAAATGAACCGTGGTATGATACTGGTCAAAATAATAAGGCATAGTTTGAATAGTCCTGGTAATTTCTTCCCTGTCGGCGCCATCTTCAGGAACAATATAGCATACGCGTTCGTGTTTTTCCGCCGTAGTGAGATCCGGATTACCACCCGCGCGAACTTTGGCTAAAGCATCCTCCAAAGGCACGGTATATTGCACCCCGTTCCTTACACCCGGCACCCTCCTGATCGCATCAGAATGCCCCTGGCTCACACCTTTTCCCCAAAAAGTATAATCTGCCCCGTCAGGCAATATGCTTTGTCCTAAAAGTCTTGCCAGAGAAAACAATCCCGGATCCCACCCGGTGGAGATCACGCTTACAGTCTTACCATTTTTGGCAATGGCATCCACCTGGTTAAAATAATCCGGGATTTTGGCATGGGTGTCAAAACTATCCACCGTGTTGAACCACCGGGCCGCCAGCGGTCCCTGCTCCGGCAGATCGGTAGCCGAACCGCCACAAAGGATCATCACATCAATTTTACCGATATAGGACTCCAGTGCGGATATAGCTACCGTCCTGGTATTCGTGTTTAAGGCAGCCGGATCGCGCCGGGTAAATATGGCAACCAGTTCTATATCCGGGTTTTGCCGGACCGCCATTTCAACTCCCCTGCCCAAATTACCATATCCAATGATACCTATTTTAATCATGTTATTCTGATTTTGCATATTTACTTTTTTTAGAACCCAAATATATTAAAAGCAATATAATATCAGTTACTTCTTCTTTTAATTTAAAATATAATTATTGGCTATAATTTAGTATTGATAAGCATTTCAAAAGAATGTTATTTTTTGGTTAACGGGCTAAAAAAGGAAAAAAATCATCAAAAAATGATAATATTATATATTATATTGATATTATTATTTTTATATAAATTATCCCAAAAATTCAATCAGATCCATATTTTATATAAAAATATTGCTGCAAAATATTCTTTCACATCATATAATATAAATACAAAATCTATTCAGAAAGCCTGATAAAAGCTTTCGCGAATCTTTTCCCCAACAGTCGCTGCCCTTTGGAATTAAAATGCACTTTATCTCCTTTATGCCGTAAATCCTTTGTGCTTATCACACGGGCATAGTTATCGGTTGCGGCATAAGCGTGAATTTGTTGATTGATGGCCTGCCAACCATCATTATCTTCTGAAAAACTGCCCAGCTCACCCATCAATACCGGGAGCGAGGGATTGCCTGTTTCCTTTCTGAATTGTTGCAGTAAGATGGTGAGCGCTCCCTGGTATGCCTGTATCTGTTCCGTTGTTGTGGCATCGTTTTCCCCCTGGTGCCAGAGAATCCCTTTTATGATTCCGTATTGTTGCCCGAGTTTCACCTTTTCCCTGAAGTTCGAGAACAGCGCCACATTCCGGAAAGTGGAATCATGGATCCACTGCCCGATAGCGCTGCCTCCAACGGCGGTTGGCAGAAGCAATATTGACACATCGCGGGGAATATGCTTCAACAACTCTTTTCCAAACGACAAGCCGCAATCCAGCCCCGCCATACCGGGCTCATAGAAATGCAGGGGTTCTTTGGCCAATACCGGTTCGCCGTTTTTATTGATACTGAAAATACGCTCGTTGGGCACCGTGTCTTTCGGTTCAATAACGGCGCGGCCGGCCATATTGGACTGTCCCGCAAGCAGAAAAACCCATACTGCGTCTCTATCCGGGATATGGGCGGGAATAGATGTCTTAACAGGGAAAACCGATACCCGGTTAACATTTTTCTGAGTGGCGCATCCGTACATCAGGGTCAAAGAAAAGAGCAAAATGAGCGTCTTGTGAAACATTATTTTTTATGATGAAGTTCCTAAAAAATTCAAAAGCGGGATTGAAAAATGACGGCGCCATCTTTGTGGGACAAAGCCCTTCAGGCAATCGGCCCGGAGCCTATCACTTCGTCGTTAAGATACCAGGCAGCAAATTGCCCCGGGGTAATGCCCCGCTGAAGCTGTTGGAAAAGAATATACACGCCATCTTCTTTGCGGACCACCGTTGCTTTTTCCAAAGGCTGCCGGTACCGGATACGCACGTCCATCTCATAAGAGGCCCCGACAGCTAAGGTATAATCGGGATTAACATAATGCACTTCTTCGGAGTTGATCTTAAGGGCATAGCGGTTCAGCCCGGGATGATCGGGCGTTTGTCCGGAAAAGATCAGGTTGTTCACCGTATCTACCTGCAGCACAAAAGAAGGCCGGGGTCTCCCGCCGATATGCAGTCCTTTGCGTTGACCCACCGTATAATAATGAGCGCCCTGGTGCTCTGCCACCTTCATCCCATCTTCCCTGGCAAAACTAAAAGGAACGGATAATTGTTCCACGTTTTCGAGCGTGGCGGGAACATCATGATAATCTTTCAGCGCTTCCAGTCCGGGGTCTATCTCTATAATGTCTCCCTGCTTAGGCTCCAGTTGTTGCTGCAAAAAAACCGGTAAGCTGATCTTCCCCACGAAACAAAGCCCCTGGGAATCCTTCTTGTCGGCCGTTTCAAGCCCGGCTTTTTTCGCTAAAGCCCTCACCTCCGGCTTCTTCAGTTCACCTATCGGGAACAAGGCTTTTGCCAGTTGCTGCTGCGTCAGCTGACAAAGAAAATAAGACTGGTCTTTCCCGGTATCCCTGCCTTTCAGCAAGTGATGGCGTCCTTTTTCATCGGTTGTTTTCCTGGCGTAGTGACCGGTAGCCACAAAATCAGCATTCATCTTGAGCGCGGCCTCTAAAAAAACGTCAAACTTTATTTCCCGGTTACATAATACATCGGGGTTGGGTGTGCGGCCTTTTTCATATTCCGCAAACATATAATCCACTATCCGCTCCTTATATTGCTGGCTCAGGTCAATAACATAGAAAGGAATGCCCAATTGCTGTGCTACCGCAAGGGCATCATTGGAATCGTCTATCCAGGGGCAACTGCCAGACAGGGTTACAGACTCGTCATGCCAGTTGCGCATAAACATCCCGATCACTTCGAAACCCTGTTCTTTGAGCAGGTACGCAGCCACACTGGAATCCACCCCTCCCGACAAACCTACAACTACTCTTTTCATACCTGCAAAGGTACCGGATTTCCGTGGTTCCGATATACAGACCGACCTACAGCAGGTGCATCCCGGATGGGTCGGGCAGCGGCGCCTGCAAAACGAGGGAGATACACCAGGTAAGACATCAAACCCAACTCTTCAGTCGTTGAAAAAAGCATAATAGTTTGAATGTGAAACGAATAGATGTGGCGTATATATAATACCTTTATCAGGCAAGTAATTCATATTATGAACCATCGTATTTTTTGCCCGGCAACCAACAAAGCGCTGAAGTGTGCGACGCAACCGCAGCTTAATGGCAGTACTGAAGCCGGCTCACCCCAATACCCGGCTTCATTAAACATGCCGACTGATATTTTTCATCGCAAAATGCCGCTTGTATTCAGTTTTTGTATCGTGGCGTTTTTGTTTTACGGTTGTGCAAAAAAAACAGTGACTCCTTTAAAAACGGATATCCCCGGAATGCCGGGACTTGAAGCGGGATTTGTGCATCCACCCGATGGGGCTAGACCGGGGGTGTACTGGTACTTTATGGATGGGAATTTAACGGAAGAGGGCATGACCAAAGACCTGGAATCCATGGCGAAGGCAGGGATCGGCAACCTGATTTTCCTGGAAGTGAATGTGGGTGTGCCTCGTGGCCCGGTGGATTATTTGAGCGAGCGCTGGCTGGAACTGTTTGCCCATGCAGAGAAAGAATGCCGGCGTTTGAAAATTGATATGACCCTGGGGATTGGGCCGGGCTGGTCGGGCAGCGGCGGACCCTGGGTGAAGCCCGAACAATCTATGCAACATCTGGTATCTTCATCGGTTGCGGTGCAGGGTGGTGAAAAGATAAAGATACAATTGCCCATACCCGCTCCCCGAAAGCCTTTCTTCGGAATGAGTGTATTTACCCCGGAGTTAAAAAAACAATGGGAAGGCTTTTATGAGGATGTGGCCGTTCTTGCATTTCCGCAACCTGCAGATACCGGCAGGATAAAAGATACTGATGAGAAAGCGCTTTATTACCGGGCGCCGTATTCCTCAATGCCGGGCGTAAAGCCCTATCTGACTCCGGTTGATGCGGCCGACTATGCGGGTGCAGGAGTGGTTTCAAAAAGCAGCATCCTTGACCTTACGGGAAAATTGCAGTCCGACGGGAGTTTAGATTGGGATGCCCCTGCAGGTAAGTGGACTGTGATGCGCTTTGGCGTGCGCAATAATGGCGCGATCACCCGCCCGGCACCCTTTCCGGGGCTTGGATTTGAAGAAGATAAAATGGATACCACGGCGTTGAATGCACACCTGGATAACTATACGGGAAAGATATTTAAGAAGATCGGGAAGTCCGCCAAAGCCTCAGAAGGCGGATTGAAGTTTTTGCACATGGACAGTTGGGAGATGGGAGCACAAAACTGGACGAAAAACATGCGATTGGAATTCACGAAAAGGAGAGGCTACGATCCGTTGCCTTTTTACCCGGTGTACAGCGGCGTCATAGTAGAAAGCCCGGAGATCAGCGAACGGTTCTTATGGGATCTTCGCCAGACTGCGCAGGAATTAGTGTTGGAATACCATGCGGGGCAGGTGAAAAAATACGCTCATCGTCATGGATTGGGATTGTCTATAGAACCCTATGATATGAATCCCACGGCCGATCTGGAGTTGGGGAGCGTTGCGGATGTGCCGATGTGCGAGTTCTGGAGCAAAGACTTCGGCTTCAATACTTCTTTCAGCGTCATAGAGGCAGTATCCATCGCTCACGTTAAAGGACAACCGCTGGTACCGGCGGAGGCGTTCACCGCCCAGAACAACGAAGGATGGAAACAATATCCCGGTTCAATGAAGGCCCAGGGCGACTGGGCTTTTGCAGCTGGAATCAACCGACTGGTGTATCATACTTTTCAAAGCCAGATGCTGGCGGATAGTCTGCGCCCGGGAATGACCATGGGACCTTATGGCGTTCAATGGAACCGCAACCAAACCTGGTGGCCCATGGTGGGCGATTATCACCGGTATGTTTCGCGCTGCCAGTTTATGCTCAGGCAGGGCAAGCCGGTAGCGGATGTATTATACCTTACGCCGGAAGGAGCGCCGCATGTTTTTCGTCCTCCTTCGTCTGCGCTTAGCGGTGAGGAACCCCTGCGCGACCGGCAGGGTTATAATTTTGACGGATGTTCTCCGGGGCAATTGCTTACTGCAACCGTTGAAAACAACGAGGTAGTATTTCCGGGAGGCGGAGCCTATAAATTATTGGTATTACCAGACGTTTCTACCATGACGCCGCATCTGCTGGAAAAAATAGGGGAATTGATCCGGGAAGGAGCAAGGGTAACAGGCTCCCCACCTGTTCAGTCGCCGGGATTAAGCGGGTACCCTCAATGTGATGAGCAGGTAAAAAATCTTGCTCTCAATATCTGGGGATCGTTAGACGTTCCACCCGGATATACAGAGCGCGACTATGGTAAAGGAAAAATTTACTGGGGTGCGGGAGTCAGCACCCGGTCTGACGGGTTGTATCCCCTGTATGGTATAACGGCGCAGATTTTAAAGAACATGGGATTACCTGAAGATTTCGAGTGGGCAGGTGATGTGCGATATACGCATAGAACATCCTCCGACTGGGATCGTATTTTAGCCAATAAAACCAATGAACCATTACAGACGGAAGCTGTATTCCGATGTGATAGCGGCAGTCCTGAGTTGTGGGATCCTGTTACAGGAGAAAGAAGATCATTATCCGCCTTTGTGCAGGAGAACGGGCAAACCAGTATCCCCTTACAATTTGAGCCTTATCAGAGTTTTTTTATTGTTTTCAGGAAAGGAGTAACAGTCAGGCCTACCGCAGGTAAGGAAAACTTTCCAGGCTATACATCCCTAACCACCCTGGATGGTTCATGGACGGTTTCTTTCGATCCCAAATGGGGCGGCCCGGAAAGAATAATCTTTGATCATTTGCAGGATTGGACAAGCCGGACGGAAGAAGGAATAAAATATTATTCCGGAATAGCGGTGTACCGGCAAAACTTTGATCTCCCGGAGGCAGAGAGCGGACAGCGGCTTTTTCTGCATTTAGGTGAAGTGTATAATATGGCGCGGGTGAAACTGAATGGAAGAGATTTAGGCGTTGTCTGGACGGCGCCCTGGCAGGTGGAGATAACGAAAGTGGCCAAAGAAAAAGACAATCGTTTGGAAATAGAAGTCGTGAACCTGTGGCCCAACCGGTTAATCGGGGACGAGCAGCGCCCGGATGACGGCGTCAGCAAAGGGCAGTGGCCCGAATGGCTGCTGAAAGGGCGGCCGCGCCCCGGCAACAGATACACTTTCACCACTTTTAAACCCTATCAAAAAGATTCGCCCCTGTTTAAATCGGGATTGTTAGGGCCGGTAACTGTAAGGGGAATAAAGCAGTAATAAAAAGCAGGTCTTGCTATTGTCTATGAAATAGCCGATGTTATCAATTTCGTTGGATTTTGTTGAAGATGTTAAATATTTATTGGCTCCGCAGGAAGCCAACGCAAGCATTGCTATTGCAAGAAAAAGATATCTCATTGCTTAGAGGTTAAATTGTTTGTTGTTATGTGGAGGAAATCAGTTTTTGGCAAAACTACGCAAGTTCTTCTCCAGGGCATTGCACCTGGTTTGGGGGGTAAATATTCTCTATTCGTCATGAACAGAAAATTTCCCGGATTTGCATAAGTTGTTCGTTTAAGTTTTCATTTCTTCCCCTTTATCTTTTCCTTCAACAGCATTCTTGCCTCGTGCACCTGGTCGCTGTCGGAGAAGGCGTCTTTAGGTAGCAGGAAAAAGCTTCGCGAATTAAAATACAGATGAAAAAAATGAGGTGTTTCTATCATATCGCTAAACTCCCTCCAGGCCCAGGTTTTACTTCCTTTGGAGCTTTCAATAAAAAAATGATTCTCTTCCAGGGAAATCAGGAAAGTTTCTTTGAAAGTAGCCGACCTTTTATAAATACTCGCCGGCAACCAACGCCAGAAAGCCAGCATCAGCACCACCCATAAAAAGAAACTGATAAAAAACGCAAGCGGCGTCACCTTTTTCATATAAAACAGCACTGCCGACAGCGTGGTAAAGACATTCACCAGGATGATCATGAATTTGATCTCCCGTTTACTGATAAAATGATATCGCAATGCCTGCAACACCTGGACTTTTTGATATGTTACCGTAACCTGCATTGTATAATTATAAAATAAAAAAAGTTTAAACTCCCGCAATTTAATTGAAGGAATTCAAACTTTTCGAAAATGGTGTGGGACTTAGCAAAGCAGGGTTAACATACTTCCTCGTCGGTATCCGCAGCGTGACGTCTGCTGAACACGGCGGCATGTTTCGCTGACAGATTACCTGATGTCGCGGCATTTTTTGTACCCTCCGTGGGCTGCCTGGTACGGCGTCAGGGATTGGGCACAGGACGAAAGAAAAAGAACAAAGAGAAACACTGCGATTAGTCTTATCATGTTTTTTACAATTTAGACTGTAAAGAAAATACCCGGAAAATGGAAAAAGAATTATTTCGCGCTTATTTCTACAAAAAGACGTTGAACCGGGGTTGAAATTCAAAAAACGATGAAATCAGTTCGTTTAATGTAACCGGCTGTTTTACAGGGGGCTATATCGTATTTGCCGCTGTTTTGATGACAAAACCGGCTGTGGTTCGTGAGACACGAACCACGGCAGAGGAGAGGCGTAGCCTCGAAAAATATCGTAAAAACGGGTTTCAACCCGTTTGAAAACAGTAAAAGACCTGTGAGAGCCGTAGGCTCGGTTTATTATGCTTCGTGCCACGGCCTTTGCGGAAATTTTAATGTGTGTGCCCTACCACTCACTGCTCCATAGCGAACAGGGCCCTGAACGGAGCGTCGCAAGGAACGATGACAGCGGCGCTGTCGCCGGTAAACAAAACCTCCCTATATATTTACAGCATAAAAAAAATCCGTCCCGGAAAACCGGAACGGATCTGTGTAGGTTTTTTATATACCTAACCGTCCTGAATTAATTATTTTAGCTGCATCCCATACTGTTGCCACAGTTCAGGCACTTGTAGCAGGTGCCGCTGCGCACGGTGATATGCCCGCACACATTGCACGATGGAGCATCGCTTTGCATACTTTTAAGATGTTCGCTGGCTATGTTATTGGAGCCTGCCGCTGCTGCAGTCCGCTGTGCCCTTGACGGCTGAACCGGAGATCCGCCGCTGTTAGGGGAAGCGCCTACCACTCTTACATCACTCAGCGCAGGCAACTTGTCCGCATCATTCGTCATCGCATCCTCCCAATCCCCCTCGCCCGTATTACCCAATTCGGGCTTATCCAATACATGTATCAGGTCTGTTCTGCCAAGATATTCATAGGCCAGGCACCTGAACACAAAATCAACAATGGAAGTAGTGGATTTGATATTGGGATGCTCTACCATCCCGGCGGGTTCAAACTTGGTGAACACAAATTTCTCTACAAATTCCTCCAGCGGCACGCCATATTGCAGCCCTACAGAAACCGCAATGGCAAAACAGTTCATCAGGCTGCGCAGGGTGGAACCTTCTTTTGCCAGGTCAATGAATATTTCCCCTAAGGTGCCGTCGCCATATTCCCCGGTGCGGAGGAAAAGGGTTTGCCCGTTTATTTTGGCTTTCTGCGTAAACCCACGACGCTTCACCGGCAGGGTCTTTCTTTCCACAATCCTCGAAAGCTGGCGTTTCAACTTGGTATCGGTGGACTCCTGCATCCGCTTATGCAATTCTTCCAGCAGTTCATCTACAGTAAGCTTACCCATATCAATAAGTTGACTTTCCTGCTGATCGGCTGATTTTTGAGCTTCATCTTCCTCCTTCGTCTTTTTAGTATCGCTTTTATTGCTCAATGGCTGGCTGAGTTTTGAGCCATCGCGGTACAAAGCACAGGCTTTAAGTCCTAATTCCCAGCTCAGCTTATAGGAATCGGCAATTTCTTCCACCTTAGCCTCATGGGGCAGGTTAATAGTTTTTGAGATGGCGCCGCTGATAAAAGGCTGTACGGCGCCCATCATCCGGATATGTCCATGGGCATGAATATAGCGCTCTCCTTTTTTCCCGCACTTATTGGCGCAGTCAAATACCGGGTAATGTTCCTTCTTCAAATAAGGCGCGCCCTCCACCGTCATGGTACCGCATATATAATCGTTGGCGGCGTCAATTTGAACGGAGGTAAAACCAAGCGCCGACAAAAGATTAAAATTCCAGTCGTTGTACTGCTCCGGAACGAAGCCTAACCGTTCGAGGCAGGCTTCTCCCAGGGTGAATTTATTGAACACAAAACTGATTTCAAAAGCTGAACCCAGCGCCGCATCTAATTTCCGGATCTCTTCCGCGATGAACCCTTTTTCACTCAGGGATTGTGGATTGATAAAGGGCGCTCCTGAAAAGCTCGCTGAACCAACGGCATATCTTACGATAGCGTCAATTTCCTTTTGGGAATACTGCAGGTTTTTCAAGGCCTGGGGAACAGACTGGTTGATAATTTTAAAGTATCCGCCCCCGCTCAGCTTTTTAAATTTCACCAGCGCGAAATCCGGTTCTACACCGGTAGTATCACAATCCATCACCAGTCCGATAGTGCCGGTAGGTGCAATAGCTGTAGTTTGAGCATTACGGAAACCGTATTTCTCTCCCATTTCCACCGCTTCATCCCAGGCGCTGCAGGCCGCTTTCAGCAAATAATCAGGACAATACCGGGCATGGATTCCCCGGGGTTTGATGCTCAGTTGTTCATATTCGTCCGCGTCGTAAGCCGCAAGACGGTGATTGCGCATCACCCGCATCATATCCTCTTTATTTTCCTCATACCGGGCAAAAGGTCCCAGGTAACCCGCTATTTCTGCGGAGGTTTTATAGGCCGTGCCGGTCATAATTGCACTGATGGCTCCGGCTATGCCGCGCGCCTCTTCACTGTCGTAGGGTATGCCGCTGACCATCAGCACGGAGCCCAGGTTGGCATAGCCCAATCCCAGGGTTCTGTAATCATAGGAAAGCCGGGCTACTTCCCTGGATGGAAACTGTGCCATCAACACGGAAACCTCCAACACCGTAGTCCACAAACGCACCGTATGTTCAAAACCCTTTACGTCAAAAACATTCTTGTTTTCGTCAAAAAATTTGATCAGGTTTACCGATGCCAGGTTACAGGCCGTATTGTCTAAAAACATGTACTCACTGCATGGGTTGGAGGCCCGGATACGTCCACCTTTGGGGCTGGTATGCCATTCATTGATAGTGGTATCGTATTGGGTACCCGGATCTGCACAACGCCATGCTGCATATGCTATCTGGTTCCATACTTCTTTAGCCGGGATCTTCTTCATCACCCTGCCGTCGGAACGCGCCTTCAATTCCCAGTCTTCATTATGTTTTAGTTTTTCAAAGAATTCGTTGGGTATCCGGATGGAATTGTTGGAGTTTTGCCCGCTTACGGTTTTATAGGCTTCTCCTTCATAATCCGATGCGTAGCCGGCGGCAATCAATGCCGCTACCTTGTTCTCCTCCTCCACTTTCCAATTGATAAATTCCATTATTTCCGGATGATCCAGATCCAGGCACACCATCTTGGCAGCCCTGCGCGTAGTGCCACCGCTTTTAATGGCTCCCGCGGCCCGGTCGCCGATCTTTAAAAAGCTCATCAGCCCGGAAGAGGTACCTCCGCCGCTCAGCTTTTCTCCTTCTCCCCGGATATTGGAATAGTTGGTACCTACGCCGCTGCCGTATTTAAAAATACGGGCCTCGCGTACCCACAGATCCATTATACCGCCCTCATTCACCAGGTCATCTTCCACACTTAATATGAAACAGGCATGAGGCTGGGGTCTTTCGTAGGCGGAAGTGGAGCTTTTGAGCCTGCCATCCGCCGGATCTACATAATAATGTCCCTGCGGCTTTCCCTTGATACCATAGCTTTCATATAAGCCGGTGTTGAACCATTGCGGACTGTTGGGTACACAGGCCTGGTTCAGGATACAGTACACCAACTCATCATAGAATACTTTCGCGTCCTGTGAGGAGGCAAAATAGCCGTATCGCTCCCCCCATACTTTCCAACAGTTTGCCATCCGGTGCGCCACCTGCTTCACCGAGGTTTCCCGACCGGTAGATCCGTCTGCCTGCGGTACGCCCGCTTTTCTAAAATATTTTTGCGCTAATATATCGGTCGCTATCTGGCTCCATTTTCGGGGCACCTCCACGTTGTTCATTTCAAATACGATCTCCCCGTTAGGATTACGTATCACAGACGTACGGTAATCATATTCAAACTGATCATAAACATCTGTGCCTTCTTTACTGAAAAATCGCTGAAACCTCAGTCCCCCACTTTGTTTTTCCTTTGCCATGGTATGTTATTCTGTTTATCTCTGTAAGTTACAATTATCAAATGATAAGAGAACGAATATATCGGGGTAAATCGTTTTATCAAACCGTTAAATATTAACAGGCTGTGGATAAGTAACTCTTATCTAATATAGGATGCAATTTGAAGTTTTTTTCACACCTCTTGGATAAGATTATTTGGTGGTTTTGAAAAAGTTTCCTACTTATAAGGCTATCGCTTGCGGTTGTGTGTAATGCAATACAGGATATGTTTTCGGCTAAGTAAAGAAAATAAAAACCGGGGCGCATTGGGAAAACGAACATATATGTCATGATGCTATACGAACGACCATTTTATACAAGTCTGGTTTCACGGTTATTCGGGAAAACGAGTATTTTCACGAGGCTATTTCGGGAAATTCCACAATTGCGGTATTCTGTTTTAATACCGGCTAACCAAAAAACTTTTTGCATTTTTGCAGTTCAGGAGCCAATAGCATGACAAATTCCATTTATCATTCCATAACAGAAAAAAAGAAGGCAGGCAAAAAATCGTTTGCCGTGCTGGTTGACCCCGACAAAACAGATGAGCGGAAGATTGCACAATTACTACAACTGACCAACGAAGCCAAAGTAGATTACTTACTGGTAGGCGGCAGCCTGGTGATCAGCAATCATTTAGACGAGGTGGTGAAGCAGATCCGGAAGCAGTGCCACACCCCCGTGATCCTCTTCCCCGGCGCGCCATCGCAGGTGAGCCGGTATGCCAACGGGCTGTTGTATCTTTCCCTGATCTCGGGCAGAAATCCCGACCTGCTTATAGGGCAGCATGTTATCTCCGCTCCCCTTGTTAAACAGAGCGGACTGGAAATTATTTCAACCGGGTATATGGTTGTAGATGGAGGGGCGCCTACAACGGTTTCTTATATCAGCAATGCCGCCCCCATTCCTTCGGGCAAAAACGAAATCGCTATCTGTACCGCCATGGCCGGAGAAATGCTGGGTATGAAACTGATATATATGGATGCCGGCAGCGGCGCCGAAAAACCCATCTCCGAGGCAATGATCGCAGGCGTAGCCGGGGCCATTGAGGTTCCGCTGGTGGTTGGGGGAGGCATCCGGGATCCGGAAAAAGCTTATCTTGACTGCAAAGCCGGGGCAGACATGATCGTAGTGGGGAATGCCATCGAAAAAGAACCAGCGCTGGTACAGGAGATCAGCGATGCGGTACACCGTGCACCCGTCCGGTTGTAACTTTTTTCTGCATTTTTAAAATTTCACATAAAAAACACAGTTGCAAGTAAAAAAAGCGTTTTCTTTGCAGCATCAAATATTTATTCAAAGTTTAGCTTGTTGAAATGCAAAAAAATCTCACCACAGTAACCGCTGATGTGTCTGCCCAAACAGGCACTATATTGCGTGGGGTTTTGCCTGTTCTGCCAGGAACAGTTTTTCTTTGTTTCAGACCCCCTTTCAGGGTGCGACGTTGATACAGCGTACTTACCGGTATGGAATCAGGTTATGTGAACACACCATACGGTGTGCATACCCCTTAGTTATCCCCTTTCTATAATGATGTTGTTTAAGGAACAAAAGAATGAATACAAAGGAACCATTTAAGATACTCATCGCCGATGAAAACCACTTCCGTTTCGCGCAAACTATTTGTGATGAAATGGCATCTTCCGCCAAGGCCAGAGGAACGGGAATAGCCAAAAGAAGCCCCGACTACATCCAAAAAAAGATGAAGGAAGGAAAGGCGGTGATTGCCTTTGATAAAGAAGGGAACTGGGCGGGATTTTGCTATATCGAAACCTGGAGTCATGGAGAATATGTAGCCAATTCCGGGCTTATTGTAGCCCCTTCTTTCAGAAACAGCGGTTTGGCCCGCGCTATCAAAAACAGGATATTCGAACTGAGCCGTAAACTTTATCCCGGAGCCAAAATATTTGGATTAACCACGGGTTTGGCAGTAATGAAGATCAATTCCGAATTAGGTTACAAACCGGTTACCTATTCCGAGCTTACCCAGGACGAAGATTTTTGGGCGGGCTGCAAGAGTTGTGTTAACTATGATATCCTGATCAGCAAAGGCCGGAAAAACTGCCTTTGTACGGCAATGCTCTACGACCCCAAAGATCACCCGGAACCGAAAAAAACCGAAGAGGAATTCCGGCAACATTCAAAATTATATGAGCGCTTCATGCGTATTAAAAAATGGAAATTACTACAGCCTTTTTTGAAAAAGGAGAAAGATGAAACAAAGAATGGCGTGAAACAAAAATCCATACTTCACTTTCTGTTCAATCTGTAGTACCTTCCCGCTCCCCGGTGTAACCTGTGGATCGGCCCATATATTTTATAAATATCGAAACTTAAGGAATTACAAATGAAGAAAATAGTATTAGGCTTCAGCGGCGGATTAGACACTTCGTATTGCGTAAAATATCTGAGTGAAGACAAAGGCTATGAAGTACATTCCGTAATTGTAAATACCGGCGGCTTTTCCACGGAAGAGCTGAACAAGATAGAAGCACATGCCTATGCCCTTGGCGTGAAATCACATACCACCATTGACGCAGTACAGTCTTATTACAACAGCATCGTTAAATACCTGGTATATGGGAACGTATTAAAAAACAACACTTATCCCCTGAGTGTAAGCGCCGAAAGGCTGAGCCAGGCTTTGCACATTGCGGAACACGCAAAAAAACTAAAAGCCGAAGCAGTGGCGCACGGAAGCACCGGAGCGGGCAACGACCAGGTGCGGTTTGATATGATCTTCCATATAATGATCCCCGGAACCGGGATCATTACCCCGATACGCGATCTCAAATTAAGCCGGGAAGAAGAAATTGCCTACCTTAAGGCGAAAGGTGTACAAATGAATTTTGAAAAGGCGGTGTATTCCATTAACAAGGGTTTGTGGGGCACCAGCGTGGGAGGAAAAGAAACCCTGTCTTCCAAAGGGATGTTACCCGAGGAAGCCTGGCCAACCCGGGTGACGGCGTCTGAACCGCGGGACGTAAAACTCAGCTTCACCAAGGGCGAGTTGACCGGCGTGGATGGAAAGGGTTTTGCCCACCCCGTCGAAGCCATTCAATACCTGCAAAGTATTGCCGGACCTTACGGCATCGGCCGTGATATTCATGTAGGCGACACCATCATCGGCATCAAAGGACGGGTTGGCTTTGAGGCCGCGGCGCCTATGATCATCATAAAAGGGCACCACGCACTGGAGAAACACGTGCTTACCAAATGGCAGTTGAACTGGAAAGACCAGTTGGCACAGTTTTACGGCAACTGGCTGCACGAGGGACAAATCCTGGACCCGGTAATGCGCGATATCGAGGCTTTCTTTGAACGCTCACAACAAAACGTAACCGGCGATGTGTTTGTTCAGATCATGCCTTATCGCTTTCAAATCATAGGGATCGAATCTTCTTACGATTTGATGAACAGCAAATTTGGAAAATATGGGGAGATGAATACCGGTTTTACCGGGGAAGATGTAAGGGGATTCAGCAAAATATTCGGCAACCAGGTAAGCATTTATCACCTGGTAAACAAACAGCCATAAAATAAAAAATTACGGATGAAAATAAAAGCGGGCATCATAGGCGGGGCCGGTTATACCGGGGGAGAACTGATCAGGTTATTACTCAATCATCCGGATGTGGATTTTTCTTATATACACAGCCGCAGTAATGCCGATAAACCCCTGTATGCGGTTCACCAGGACCTGATCGGGGAAACGACCCTTCAGTTTACCGGGGATCTTTCTCCTATCCGGAGTGGCGATTTGGATGTATTGTTTTTATGCCTGGGTCATGGAGAATCAAAAAAATTCCTTTCAGAAAATACGGTACACGACCATACCCGGATCATTGATCTGGCCAACGACTTCAGGCTCAAAGATCAATCCTCCACCGGCAACAGGAATTTTATTTACGGCTTACCTGAGATCAACAAGAGCGCTATTCAGTCGGCACACAACATAGCCAATCCCGGGTGTTTTGCCACCGCCATTCAACTGGGCTTACTGCCGCTGGCAAAAGCCGGGCTGCTGGAGGCAGTATATGCCACCGGCATTACCGGCAGCACCGGCGCGGGGCAAAGCCTCTCCTCCACCTCTCATTTCAGTTGGAGAGCCAACAATATACAGGCTTACAAAACCCTGACCCATCAGCACCTGGCAGAGATTGCCCAATCGCTCCGGCAGGTAACGCCCCCCCATGCACCTGAAAAACAGGAACTCAGTTTTGTACCCTGGCGGGGAGATTTTACACGTGGTATATTTATCAGTTCCCTCGTGAATTGCGATCACACACACGAAGAACTAACCAGTTTGTATAAGAATTTTTATAAAGATCAGCCGTTCACGATCGTAAGTGATACGCCTATTTTTCTGAAGCAGGTAGTGAATACCAACAAATGTATTGTCCAATTGGAAAAAGTGGGTAGCAAACTGGTCATCCATTCCATTACGGATAACCTGCTGAAAGGCGCTTCGGGACAGGCCGTTCAAAATATGAACCTGATGTTTGGACTAAGCGAAACAGCAGGGCTGAGGCTGAAGGCAGGAGCGTTTTGAGAGGTAGAGCAGGTGGCAGGTTTCAGGTCTCAGGTTTCAGGTTTCAGGTTACAGGGTGCAGGGAGCAGGTTTCAGGGTGCAAGGTGTAGGGAGGCGTATGAATGAAGGGAAGGACAGCTAAAAGAGCATATGTTTTGATAACTATTATTTACAAACTATTTAAAACATCATCTTAAGAAAGATACTGTGGTGAATTTTTTGAATAAAACAAAAGCAATGCTGATAATTGAGATAAAACTTTTACGACGATGGCCACTCAAACCTGATACCTCATACCTGATACCTCATACCTGATACCTCAATACCTATTCACCAACTGAACAAAAAAAGCATTTTATGAATTTATTCGATGTTTACCCGGTCAACAATGTTACTATCGTAAAAGCCAAAGGCTCCTATGTGTGGGATGATAATGGAGAACAATACCTAGACATGTATGGGGGGCACGCCGTGATCTCTATCGGGCATACACATCCGCACTGGGTACAACGCATACAGGATCAACTGAACAAAATAGCATTCTATTCCAATTCCGTTAAAATCCCCTTGCAGCAGGAACTGGCTGCCAGATTAGGCCGTTTGTCGGGGAAGGAGGATTACCAGCTTTTTCTTTGCAACAGCGGCGCCGAGGCCAATGAAAATGCCCTGAAGCTGGCCTCTTTTCATAACGGGAGAAAAAAAGTGGTGGCTTTCAGTAAATCTTTTCACGGGCGTACCTCCCTGGCGGTAGCAGTTACGGACAATAAAAACAACCGGGCGCCGGTAAACGAAACCGACAACGTGATCTTCCTGCCATTCAATGATGAACAGGCCCTGGAAGATTGCTTCGCAAAGAACGGAAAGGATATTTCCTCGGTGATCATAGAAGGAATACAGGGCGTAGGCGGTATTAATGTTGCTGAAGAAAGTTTCCTGAAAAAGATCCGCAGCCTGTGTGACGAATATGGCGCCGTATATATTGCCGACAGCGTGCAATGCGGATTCGGAAGATCGGGCAAATTTTTCAGTCATGATTTTGCGGGCGTAAAAGCGGATATTTACAGTATGGCTAAAGGGATGGGTAATGGCTTTCCGGTAGCCGGCATTATCATAGCGCCGCATATCAAGCCGAAACATTTTATGCTCGGTACCACATTCGGCGGTAACCACCTGGCCTGCGCGGCGGCTTTGGCAGTGCTGGAAGTGCTGGAATCCGAAAAACTTTTAGGCAACGCGGTAATGGTAGGTAAATATTTAAAAGAGGAGCTAAAGCAAATCCCGGAAATTAAAAATGTAAGAGGACGGGGGCTGATGATCGGCTTTGACGTTCCGGAGGAGCTTAGGGATCTGAAAAAAAACCTGCTGCAGCATCAAAAGATATTCACAGGGGAAGCCAAACCCAATGTGATCCGCCTGCTGCCCTCTCTGGCATTAAAAAAGCGGGATGCCGAAGATTTTATTGACGCCATCAAAGAAGAAATCGCCGCTTTGGTTGTTCACGAAGCCTAACCGGGTTAAACATTAAAAAATAATTTTGATCTTTTCAATTATCGTTCAATGGATCTTCAATCCGAAATATTATTACATCTTCCCCAATCGGGTATTCCCCGCTTTGTTTCGGTAAATGATGTAAAAGACATCCGGGCCCTGGCAAAACGCGCCCTGGATTTCAAAGCAGCGCCCCGGAGCGGGCAAACCACGGGCTTGCACAAACGCGCGGGGCTGTTGTTTCTGAATCCCAGCATGCGTACCCGGCTGAGCACGCAAATTGCGGCACAAAACTTAGGTATGGAACCGATCGTGTTTAATGTGGGCAGTGAAGGCTGGGCGCTCGAATTTGAAGAAGAAGCCATCATGAGCGGCAACAAGGTGGAGCACGTGAAAGACGCCGCGCCCGTGATGGGAAAATATTTCGACATTCTGTGTATCCGCACTTTCCCTTCGTTGAAAAACCGCGAAGACGATTACAGCGAATTGTTCATCAACCAGTTCATCAAATATGCGGGAATCCCGGTAGTAAGCCTGGAAAGTGCTACCCTGCATCCCTTGCAAAGCCTTACCGATATTATTACCATCACCGAAACATTACAGGACAAAAAGCCTTTCCCCAAAAACAGAAAACCTAAAGTAGTGCTTACCTGGGCGCCGCACGTGAAAGCCCTGCCGCAGTGTGTTGCCAACAGCTTTTCCCAGTGGATCAATGCGTGGGGAGAGGCAGACTTTACCATCACGCATCCTGAAGATTATGAATTGGATGAACAGTTTACCAAAGGTGCTGTCGTCACGCACAACCAGTCGGAAGCCTTAAAGGATGCCGACTTTGTATATGTGAAAAACTGGAGTACCTACCAGGATTATGGAAAGATCTATTGCAACGATCCGGAATGGATGCTGACAAACGAGAAACTGGCTTTAACCCACAACGCAAAAGTGATGCACTGCCTGCCGGTAAGACGCAACGTGGAGCTCAGCGATGAAATCCTGGATAGCTCCAACAGCATAATCACCCAACAGGCAGCGAACCGGGTTTGGGCAGCCCAGGCCGTATTGTCGGAAATCCTCCGTTATCAATCCTCATAGACAACATGAAGCAGGCTTACGTCATTAAAATCGGAGGGAACATCATTGATGATGAACAAAAACTGGCTGTTTTCCTGAAGAATTTTGCCACGTCCGGCGATAAAGCGGCGCTTATATTGGTGCATGGAGGAGGGAAAACGGCCACCCGGCTGGCGGAAAAATTGGGTATCATGCAGAAGATGGTAGATGGCAGAAGAATTACGGATGCAGAAACCCTCAAGATCGTTACGATGGTGTACGCCGGTTATATCAATAAAAATATCGTGGCTCAATTACAATCCAACGGCTGCAATGCAATCGGATTAAGCGGCGCCGATGCCAACGCTATCCTGGCGCACAAAAGGAGGGTGTCGGGTAATACGGATTACGGTTTCGCGGGAGACGTGGATGAGGTAAACGGAGCCCTGCTGAAAACACTGCTGGAGCAGGGTCTTTCCATAGTGCTTGCGCCCGTTACACACAACAAAAAAGGGCAACTGCTCAATACCAACGCCGATACCATTGCGCAGGAAACGGCTAAAGCGCTATCCGCATTTTATGAGGTTACGCTGATTTATTCTTTTGAAAAACCGGGTGTTTTGCTGGAGGTCAACAACGACCAGTCGGTTATTTCCTCCATCAACCGGGAAAATTACCGGCGGTTGAAATCGGAACAAAAAATTTTTGCAGGCATGATCCCGAAACTGGATAACGCCTTTGCCGCATTGGACAACGGCGTAAAGAAGGTGATCATCGGAAAAGCGGAAGCATTGCCCCTGCTTATAGCGGGTAAAGAAGGCACAACCATAATGAATGAATGATATGATCTCCATATTGAGCGCCGAGGCGACCGGGTTATTAAAAACACTTATTGCCATTCCTTCTTTCAGCAGGGAAGAAGGACGCACGGCAACAGTGATCGCGGAATTCTTTACACAAAAAGGTATCCCTTTTTCCCGGATTCAAAACAACATCTACGCAGGAAATAAATATTTCGATGAAAGGAAACCCGCCATCCTGCTTAATTCTCACCACGATACAGTAAAGCCCAACAAGGCTTATACACTTGACCCCTTCAGCCCCGATGAAAAAGACGGCAAGTTATACGGATTGGGAAGTAATGACGCCGGGGGACCACTGGTATCCTTACTGGCTGCATTCCTGTTTTTCTATGATCGCAATGATCTGCAATATAATCTGGTCTTTGCAGCCAGCGCAGAAGAAGAAATTTCGGGTCATAACGGGATGGAATTGCTGTTGAAAGACGCGGAGTTCAATCCACCTCATCGGCAATGGGCGTTTGCCCTGGTAGGCGAGCCCACGCAAATGCAGATGGCGGTTGCAGAAAAAGGGTTACTGGTGCTGGATTGTACGGCAACGGGGGTGGCTGGTCATGCAGCACGGGAGGAAGGAGAAAATGCCATCTATAAGGCGCTGGAGGATATCAACTGGTTCCGGTCATTCCGGTTTCCGAAGGTTTCGGACTTCCTGGGCCCGGTGAAAATGAGTGTAACCGTTGTTGAAACCGATAATAAAGCGCACAACGTGGTGCCTCCGCAATGCAGCTTTGTAACCGACATCAGGGTAAATGAACTATATACCTTTGAGGAAATACTGGACATCGTTCAACAACACGTTCATTCCCGGGTACAACCAAGAAGTTTTCGCCTCCGGTCTTCCTCGATTGCTACCGATCATCCGGTTGTGAAATCGGGATTGTCCCTGGGCAGAACCTGTTACGGATCACCCACCACTTCCGACAAGGCCCTGATTCCTTTCCCGGCGCTGAAAATAGGCCCGGGAGATTCGGCAAGGAGCCACATGGCGGACGAATATATTTACCTTAATGAAATAAGAGAAGGAATTGATTTGTATGTGAAGATGCTGGAAAAGGTGCTGTGAGAGCAGGGGGCAGGTTGCAGGGTTCAAGGTGCAGGGTTGCAGGGTGGGCATCGGTTGGGAGTTAGGAGTTTGAAGTTTGGGGGATACGGGGTGCAGTGGGAAGGTTGCAAGGATGAGAGGTGCAAGTTGCAGGAGACACAGGGTTGCAGGGACGGCGGAGATACGGGATACGCGCGCGACATTTGTTTTGTATTTTTATTGGAAAATTTCAAATAATGCAGGGTGGTTGGGATCTGTAAAACCTGATACCTCTTACCTTACAGCTGAAACCTACATACATGAAACTTTGGCAAAAGGATAACGCTTCAACGAACGAACTGATTGAAAAATTTACCGTAGGCCGCGATAAGGAATTTGATATGTTGCTGGCACGCTACGATGTGCAGGGCTCTGTCGCCCATGTGAAAATGCTGCAGGAAGCAGGATTGATGACTCATGAAGAAAGCTCATTGGCCGTAAAAGAACTGGAGCATATCTTAAAAGAAATAGAAGAGCAACGATTTCATATTGAAGAAGGAATAGAAGATGTGCACTCCCAGGTGGAATTTCTATTAACGGAGCGCATCGGCGAGGCCGGGAAAAAAATCCATAGCGGAAGAAGCCGGAACGACCAGGTGGCAGTTGACCTGAAATTGTACCTGCGGGCCGAAATTCTGAATATAAAAAACGAAGCCGGTGCTTTGTTTGACCTGCTTATTAAACAGAGTGAGCAATACAAAGAGAAATTACTGCCGGGATATACCCACCTGCAGATAGCCATGCCCTCCTCTTTCGGCTTGTGGTTTGGCGCTTATGCCGAAAGCCTTACCGATGATCTGGAGATGCTGGCGGCCGCTTACCAGGTAGCCAACAAAAATCCTTTAGGCAGCGGAGCCGGCTACGGTTCTTCCTTCCCGCTGAACAGAACGCTAACTACCCGGTTGCTGCAGTTTGGCGACCTTCATTACAATTCCGTATATGCGCAAATGAGTCGCGGCAAAACGGAAAAAATAGTTGCCACCGCCATCAGCAGTATTGCCGCAACGTTGGGTAAACTGGCCATGGACGCCTGCCTGTATATTAATCAGAATTTTGGTTTCATCTCTTTCCCTGATGAACTCACCACCGGCAGCAGTATCATGCCGCATAAAAAAAATCCGGATGTATTTGAGTTGATAAGAGCCAAATGCAGCCGCATTCAATCTACGCCCAACGAATTAACCCTGCTGATCAACAATCTGCCTTCCGGCTATCACCGCGATCTGCAGCTCACCAAGGAAATTTTGTTCCCTGCCATAGAGGAATTAAAAGCCTGCCTTCAGATGACCGCTCTCATGTTGTCCAATATAAAGATCAAAGACAATATCCTCGACGATGAAAAATACAGGTATCTTTTCAGCGTTGAGGCGGTGAATGAGCTGGTAAACAAAGGAGTGCCGTTTCGTGACGCATACCGGCAGGTGGGAAACGATATTGAAAAAGGTGTTTTCCATTTCGATTACAAAAAACAATTGCACCATATTCACGAAGGAAGTATAGGAAATTTGTGTAATGATAAAATTGTGGAAGCGATGGAAAGAACGCTGAAAAAATTTGGTTAAGTTTATTCCCCTGCCGGCGGAAGCGCCGGTAACGAAAGGACTTTTGAACCGGTTATTTCCTGACCCGGATCACCGGGATCATTGTCGGTAATCAGGCTTTTGAACACCGGAACTTCCTATATTTGCCGGTCATAAATAAAAGTATATTATTATGAAATTTCGCATCGAAACGCCCGGGCATCGCGCCAGTCCGTCATTAAAAGAATTTGTTACTAAAAAATTAAGTACGCTCGACAGGTACTACAAAGACATCCAGGAAATTGAAGTAACGCTGATCAATGAAGTGAAAGGAAGTAAAGAAGTAGTGAACTGCACGCTTAATATCCGCATCCCGGGGAAAGACGAGTACATCAAAACCAGATCCAACATTTTTGAAGACGCTGTTTTAAAAGCACAGGAGTCCGCAAAGAGAAGACTGAGGATTCGTAAAACACAGTTGCAACAGGCACGAAAAAAGAAATCGCCCAACAGGAAAGTATCGGCTAAATCTGCCGTGAAAAAAGCATAAAAAAATATACGTTGATTAACGGTCGGTGAAAACACCCTGTTCATCAGCTTAATCCTCATTCTCCGCTTCGGGGTGCGTGGACGCCTGCCCGAGGGCGAAACAGCGTTCCCCTTGTCCAAAGCTTTGCCTGGGTTGAAGGTGGCAGTGAAGAACACCGACCGGTAGTGAGTTCTACAGGCGGGTGAGACACCCGCCTGCGAAAATACGGGATGCACCCGCTCAAACTTCCCCACCTTTTCAATGCTTCGAATCCCCTATCTTCGCAGCGAAAATTCCGGTTATATGCAAAAAGAGTACAAACGTATCCTGCTTAAGTTATCCGGCGAGTCGCTGATCGGCTCCGGTAACTTCGGCTTGGATCCGGCGGTTTTGAAACAGTATGCCCTGGAGATCAAAAAGGTACACGATGCCGGTGTGGAAGTGGCCATCGTGATCGGGGGAGGCAATATTTACAGGGGAATGAATGAATCCGAAACCGGGATAGAAAGAGCACACGGCGATTATATGGGCATGCTGGCCACCGTTATCAACGGGATGGCCTTACAGGCTGCACTGGAAAAAGAAGGCTTGTACACCCGGTTACTGAGCGCCATCAAGATGGAACAGATCGCAGAGCCTTATATCCGCAGGCGGGCAATCCGCCACCTGGAAAAAAAGAGGATCGTCATCTTTGGTGCAGGCACCGGCAACCCCTACTTCACCACCGATACGGCAGGTTCCCTGAGAGCCGTTGAAATAAAAGCAGATGTAATCCTGAAAGGAACCAGGGTAGACGGTATCTACACTGCCGATCCGGAGAAAAATCCTGCTGCCACAAAATATGAAACCATCAGCTTTAAAGAATGTATCGAAAAAGACCTGAAGGTGATGGACATGACGGCTTTTACCCTTTGCATGGAAAATAAATTACCCATTATCGTGTTCGATATGAATAAACCCGGCAATCTTCTGCAGGTGGTGAAAGGTGAAAAAGTAGGCACACTGGTGATTTGATCAACCCACAACGCTAACTGAACAGGAATTTCACCTCTTCCTCGGTAAGTGATTTTACAAAGCCTTCGTCTGCTGAAACCAATTCCTCAGACAGTTTCTTTTTCCTTTGCTGCAGCGTGATGATTTTTTCTTCAATGGTGTCTTTACAGATCATTTTATAAGCGAAAACACTTTTGGTCTGACCGATACGATGCGTACGGTCTATCGCCTGGGTTTCCACGGCAGTATTCCACCAGGGGTCATATAGAAATACATAGTCGGCCGCAGTAAGCGTAAGCCCGGTGTTCCCGGCCTTCAGGCTGATCAGGAACAAGTTCACCTTATTGTCCGGATCCTGGAAGGCCTTTACCATTTCACTTCTTTTATCCGGGGGCGTTCCCCCGTCAAAATGATAGAAGGCGAGACCTCTTTTTTTGCACTCTTCCGCAAGCAGATCCAGCATAGAACTGAACTGTGAAAAAACCAGCGCTTTGTGATTATCCGGAATATTTGACAACTCATTCATCAGCGTACTGGTTTTTACGGATTCGGAACAGTGATGCATAGTGCCGTCTTTCAACAGCAGCGGTGAGCAGCAGACCTGACGTAATTTGGTAATTCCCTGTAAAATAGAAAACTTACTCTTAGCAAAACCGCTCTTTTCAATCTCTAAAAAAATATTTCCTCTTGTCTGCTCCATGATCTCTTCATACACCATCCTTTGCAAGCCCTCCATTTCGCACCACAAAATACTCTCCGTTTTTTCGGGTAGATCCTTGGCCACCTGTTCTTTGGTCCGGCGTAAGATAAACGGAGCGGTTAATTTTTTCAGGATCCCGGTTCTTTCTTCGTCCTGGAAATTATCAATGGGGTCGGCATACTCTCTTTTAAAAAACTCCCGGTTTCCAAACATCCCCGGAACAGCAAAATGCAACTGCATGTACAGATCAAAGGTGTTGTTCACCACCGGCGTACCGCTCAGGGCTATACGAAAAACAGCATCCAGTTGCAACACGGCCTGGGCAACCTGCGTAGCCGGATTTTTTATATTATGACTTTCATCCAACACGATGGCTCCAAACGACTGAGCCCTGATCAGATCAATATCACTGCGCAGCGTATGATAAGTGGTGATGATCACCTGCACCTCCGGTTCGGTAAGTTGTTCCGCCATGCGGGCCGGGCCGTGATATACCAGGGTTCGTATCCCCGGGGCAAACTGATTAAATTCCTGCTGCCAGTTATAAATCAGCGACGCCGGGCAAATTACAAGATTCTTCGGCCGGGGATTACCTTCCATAAAATAAACCAGGGCGCAAATGGCCTGCAGGGTTTTACCCAAACCCATATCGTCTGCCAGGCAGGCGCCGGCGCCTATTTCGTGCAACAGCAATATCCATTCAAAACCTTTCTGCTGGTAGGGGCGGAGAACGGCTTTCACGGCTGCAGGCAGGGGATAAACCGGCTCCTGCGCAACCTGCCATTGCTGCCATTTATTCCACCAGGCATCCCGGATGGATGAACTGAGCGCTGTCGTTTGTTTACCGCCATCTGTTCCTGCGATCGCCATCCATTTCAACACTTCAATGGTATTATCTTTTACCCGGCTGTGTTTTACCATCGTTGCATAGGTCTGCAACCACTCGTCACTCAATATGCCCAGAGAGCCATCTTTTAACAATACCGCTTTTTGCCCCGCCAGCAGCATTCGCTGAAGTTCATTCAGCGGCACTTTTTCTTTTCCGAAACACAATTCCATTTCAAAGATCACCCGGTGATCGGTTTCACCCGTCTTCTTCATTTCGGTTCTTGCCAGATGCTCTGAAAACCGGAAATGACGAAGCATATCCATGCCCACAATCTCGATATCCATCTCCAGCAATTGCTGGTAAACTTTCTGGAACCATCTCTTTTTTTGCGCGTTGGCAAACGACAAATAATAATAACCATTTCGTTGCCCGGCAAAATCGGGATGAAGTCCCACCAGGGTTTGTATAAACCGCGATTCCGTTTCTTTATGCCTCTTTATCACTTGTACCTTGCCTTCCTTAGTTACCTCAAAACAATCTCTCCATTGCCCGTCCGTTACATGCCCGTCGTAAATCCACTGGGGCGTAAGCATCAAAAAGGCATTGTTTAACTCGCTCAGCATAAGCCGGTTAACCGGTATCACTTCCAGTTCCTGCCTGGGAAAGCAATCATTGCGATTTACTTTGTAATGCTCCTCCAACGGCGCCAATACTTTTAGCGCAAACTGATCAGGCGAACCGGCATATTCCTCCGGGTTTTCCTTTTCCAGTCGCTCCAGCGTGAGATAATCCCGATAGGTCAGGACAAAAAACTCATTTTTACTTTCCAGCAAAAAATGGGTCCGGGTAAATATTTCGAGGGCATAGGTATCGTTGTGGATCAATACGCCGGTTTTCAGTTGCAGCGCCCCTTCATTTTTTACCACTTCAAACTTCAACCGGGGTTTAAAGTTGCTGAAACGGCAGGGCGCCGTCAGCAGGTTTTTTTTATCCGGCCGTTGCTTTTGGTGATACCATTTTATGACAGGAAAATACGGCTGGCACGCTTCCAGTATCCCGTGCCAGTACCTGATGAAACCGGAATGCATAAATTCCTCTGCGGACGAGCCGTTTTTTCTGTTGCTCCAGCTTTTTTGAAACATGATCCGCGCCTCCTCCAACGCTTCTCCGGAACTCTTTAGCAGTTCGTCCCTTAACGGTTTCGGCAGATCCCGGAATTCCCTTCTAACCAATGACTGCGTCAGGGGGATTGTGTTATAATGTATCGCCTGCCCTTTCTTTTCAATATTTAAAATACTCAACACTCCTTTTCCTCCCGGCATTTTAAAAGGAGAGATCAACAGTACGGGCAACAAACCTTTCATCATTTTTTCATTTTAAACAACGCTTGCAAAAATAACAGGATTATGCTGTTTATGTATCTTTCCAAACTCCAAGCCTAACCTTTAACTTTGTGTCTTATGGAAAAAAGAAGAATACAGAATGAAAAAGGAAATAGCTGATATCCGGCTGAGTTACTCAAAAAACGTATTATTGGAATCGGAGGCGGATCCCAACCCGTTCAAACAGTTTGAAAAATGGTGGCAGGAAGCCATACATTCAGAGATAGACGAAGTAAATGCCATGACGCTGGCAACCGCCTCGGCGGATGGCGTTCCTTATGCAAGGATCGTGTTGCTTAAAGATTTTTCCGAAAAGGGATTTATGTTTTTCACCAACTATGGCAGTCACAAAGCACAACAGTTAGAAAGCAATCCCAACGCCAGCCTGGTCTTTTTCTGGAAGGAGCTGGAACGCCAGGTCCGGATCACGGGAGCGGCAGTGAAAGCCGACCCCGGGGAAAGCGAGGTCTATTTCGATTCCCGGCCTGAGGAAAGCCGGATCGGAGCCATCACTTCACCGCAAAGCAGGGTAATAGAAAACAGACAATGGATTGACGACCTGTTTGAGCAAAACAAAAAACTCTTCGGGGGCAAAGCTATTAAAAGACCCGATTATTGGGGTGGATACCTGGTGCAACCCCGCGTCATCGAGTTTTGGCAGGGCCGTCCCAACCGCCTTCACGACCGGTTGCAATATACACTCGTAACCACGGGGGAGTGGAAGATGGAAAGGCTGGCGCCGTGAAAGTTTGGCGTTTAGAAGTTTGGCGTTTCAGGGTTACAGATACAACGCCACTCCACCAAATATTTTATTCCTCCTTCTTTTTTGCTGTTTTAGCCTTTACCGGCTTTGCGGGACGGCTTTTACCAAATGAGCCTTGCGCTATTTTACCTTTTTTCGTTTTCTTATCTCCTTTTCCCATGATGATATTATTTGTGGTAAAAAATGATTTTCCTTTAAAAGAAAAAAGCAAGATACACAATGTATCCTGCTTAGCAACGTCTTCAATGGATGTGGGTGCATTTAAAATTGTCGCCGGTCGGTGTCCCCACCGCCCACATAAAGTAAAGGGTGAGAAAATTTGAAATGCACCTTTTTTAACCGTTAATTACAATTTAGAAGACAATTCTTTTCCGGCTTTAAAGCGAGCCACTTTCTTAGCTTTAATCTTAATGACAGCGCCGGTTTGCGGATTGCGGCCATTACGTGCGGCACGTTTGGAAACTGAAAAAGTGCCGAAGCCAACGAGGGTTACTTTGCCACCGCCTTTCAGGGTTTTAGTAACTGCTTCAGTGAAAGAATCCAAAGCTTCGTTAGCCTGGGTTTTTGTGATGCCGGCATCATCGGCGATTTTAGCGATCAATTCAGCTTTGTTCATAATAGAGCGTTTTAGAATTAATTTTTTGGAAAAACAAATATAGATGCTTTTTGCATCCAACAAAATTTATTTACTGTCAAAACCCGCCTGCCGCATTCTTTCCGAACCCGCATGGGATAAGGATTATATCGGAAACCAAAGGAAACGGTGCATCCCGGCTGGCCATTCAGCAAAGCTAAAACCCTTACTGGCACTACATTTCATAAGATCATCGCTGAAATGCTTACAGGTGAAGGCTTTCAAGGGGAATTTACAATAAATTCCAATTCTCCAAATTGTTTTTAATTCTTTTCCACATTTAGTTCACAAGCTCCATTACGGTGCGGAAGCCTATAAACCGGGCACCCCATCTTGCAAGCGCTTTACTTCCGAAAGCGGGATAAAAGTGATCAATATACTGTTGGTAGCGCTCCCATGAAGAAGTAAAGAACTGGATGGTAAAAGTCGTTCCCTCCTCTGCGTCCTCCTGATCCAGCAAGCGATACAGGCGAAAGGAATCAAACAGTCCGGTAGCCATGATTGCAGGTATATGCTCGTACCGCAGCCATTGCAGCCATTCCTTTTCTATTTCCGGAAAAATTTTAACGGTATGATTAAAGACAATCATCCGGGTCTTTTAAACGCAGAAAAACCGGGCAATGGTCGCTGTGTTTTACCTCCGGGTAAATTTCAGCCTCAGCCAGGCATTCCTTCAATTCCTCCGTAACGTTAATATAATCTATTCTCCATCCCTTGTTGTTAAGCCTGACAGTTGGAAACCGCTGACTCCACCAACTGTAACGATGCGGCTCTTCATGGAAAAAACGAAAGGTGTCAATCCAGCGGGCTTCAAAAAACCGGTCCAGCCACGCCCTTTCCTCCGGTAAAAAACCGGAAGATTTTTTATTTCCTTTGGGATCGTGAATATCAATTTCCTTATGGGCAATATTGTAATCGCCGCACAGGATCATTTTCGGATGCTGCCGGTGCATCTGCTCCAGGTAAAGGAAGAATTCATCCAGCCACTCATATTTAAAACGTTGTCTCAGATCTCCGCTGGTGCCCGACGGAAAATAAGCGTTGATCAGCCGGATCCCCCCAAAATCAAGCTGCAATACCCTGCCCTCGTCATCACTTATCTTGTTTTTAGTTCCCCATTCAACATGATCGGGCTTTATTTTGGTAAATACCGCTACGCCACTATATCCTTTTTTTTGTGCACTAAACCAATAATCATCATATCCCAACTTCTTAAATTGAGTACGATCCACATCTTCCTGCGCCGCTTTTGTTTCCTGCACACAGATGATATCGGCAGGATCGGTTTTCAGCCAATCGAGGAAGCCCTTTTTAATAGCCGAACGTATTCCGTTTACATTATAAGAGATAATTCGCATAAATGTTGATTATGCTGCAAGCTACGATAACATTTTTTTGTGGCTGCCGCTACCGTTTCGGTTGTTTCCCCAAGGGTACATTGGCACCAAAGCTCAGGATCATCTCATAGGTACCAAAAGCCTGTTTCGCGGTTCCTTTATATACCCTGAGATTCGCATACCGGGCATAATCCAGTTTATTGCTGTATTCGATATAGCCATACCTGAAAAAGCTGGCTTTAAGCGCCGCTTCTATTCCCATATTCCATCCGCCAAACTGAAAATGCGGCTTATTGGGCTCGCCAAATAAACTGTTTTCAACATGTGGGATTACAGGACCCAATCCCGCTTTTCCCAGGAAGTCCAATTTTAAATTATCATTCTTTGTTGAAAAAAGCTTTGATCTTTTTACCAGATTGAACAACAAAAAATTAGCGCCATTGTTGAGATAATAATAAAACCCATTGTCTTCCGAAAAACGGATTGTGGTATCCACCGTTTTTCCGTCCAATTTCCCGCGGACCACCGCATCCTGACCGTCTTCAAAAATAAATTTGGTGTGGTCAAAATTGATCTCTACCCCCCAGCCTTTTTCGGTATTGAAAAAATAGCCCAGCCTGTAATTATATTGGGGAATGGTAAGGTCTTTTTTGAACAGCCGTTCATCCCAGCCTTTTCTGTCGTGCCCCTTAATCTTCGTAAACGTATAATGGTTGTTCAGATCCGGTTGATTGATCCGTACATTACTGCGGGTGTACCATTCGGTATTGTACCCCCATGAAAAATAAAGTTCTCCCCTGGCGGGAGATCCCGAAACCTGGGCGTGTACTCTAAAACAGGGAAAAAGGAAACCGGTAAAAAAGGAAAAGAATAAGAATTTTCGCGTACTCATTTCGATATTAGCTTAAGCATACAACCTGCTGCGTGAGGCAGCAAAATTAAATCCGGCGCGAAATTAAAACAATAACACTATTACGTACTACTTTTTATGCAACCACATCGTGCCGCCAAATACGCTGTAAAAAAACCTTCCAGGCGGAGGCATTTAATGATGATCTGCTATTTCAGGAACGCAGCCAACTGATCAATATGATCTGTATTGAGGTAATCAATCTTCAGCTTCATAAACACTTTCCAGGCATGCGGGTTGTCCGGGCAGCCCCAGAATCTTATCTTCTTATGTACAGCATGCACCTTGTTTATTACGGTTATAAGAGCTTCCTCCTCGGATTTGGGGATGCTGCCCTTCCCTTTCCATTGCGAATATTTTCTGAAATTATCGCTGAACATCCCAATCCTGCTCAGGTGTTGCAGATGCCCGGGATTATTGATATCCCCGTCAAAATAAATATAGGCCGGATAATTCTCAAAGTCGGAAGGTGCTGGCTGATTACCGGTAATAACAAAGCGTACCGCAGGCGACCGGGTCAGCGCCGGATACTTTTCAATGATCTCCATCACTTTATTTAAGGTAGCCATGGCTTCTGTTTTGAGATCAATCAACAGCACCACCTGCCGTCCGGCATCTTTATTGATCCGTATCGCCGCGTTCAACGGCTCAATATAGTCCCGCTCAAAATAAAGCGGCTTATTATAAATATCCTCGTGATTATGCCCAACAAACAAAGTGTCCTTTTCCAGGATCACATCTGCTTCCACAGACCCGAAACCCAGGTCAAAAGCCTGCACAAACGGGATATTGTGTTCGTAGTCATTGTGCGCGTGGGCATTGGCCACCGAATACCGCGCAGGTTGGGTAAACGCGTTACTACCCATAAAGATCAACAAGATAAAGAGGGCCGGGTGTTTGAGAAACAAGGGTTTCATCTGCATATTTTTACAGTTTAATAATTGTTCGCGACAACCCGGGATATGCTTCCCCGTTGGAAGCCATACGCGGGGCAAAATATTTCTTTTAGATGGAGTAAAAATAAGCAAACCGATCAGAAGACAGGATTTTTGTCATCATTTGGGAAATCTTCCGGACAAACGAGGAAGACATTAAACCGGCTACGGAATTTATTTTTATCTTATTTAAATCTTAGCAAATCCTTTATGGTAAATAGTCTCATAGAATTCAAGCAGACCAGCCGCCCATCTGAGTTAAAAAATAATTAGTACTATGTATTGCATAGTATTAAAAACTTGTGTACTTTTGTTCCGGCGATGAGCATTCAGACAAACAGTATGGATCAAAAGAAATTAAGCAAAGAAGATGCAGGCAGTCACACCGGGGTTTGTGGGTTCAGGAAAAATATCGTTAACATCCTGCTTTATGGTGGCTGAAAGGCAGTGTAAATCCTTGCGATCATGAATATCGAAAATACGCAAAGTCAGATGAGAAAAGGCGTGCTGGAATTTTGTATCCTTTCTATTATCAAACGGGAGGAGGCCTATCCCAGCGACATCATTGAAGAAATGAAAAAGGCAAATCTTAATATTTTAGAAGGAACGCTGTATCCGCTGCTCACGCGTTTGAAAAATGCAGATTTGCTTAGTTACCGGTGGGTAGAAAGCACGGGAGGTCCTCCCAGGAAGTATTTCTCTCTTACCGAAAAAGGGGCTGAATTTTACGCAGCCTTACAATCAACCTGGAATGAACTGGCAGATGCGGTACACGACCTGACGCAGGACAAACCGGCGGATATCCCGGAACCCGACAACATCAACCAATAAAATTGAACGGATCATGAAAAAGGTTATAAATATTAATTTCCAGGGAAGGGTGATCCCCATTGAAGAAACGGCTTTTGAAATCTTAAAGCAGTATGTAGAAAGCCTGCGTCGCTACTTCACCGCAGAAGAAGGGAAAGACGAGATCATCAACGATATTGAGAACCGCATTGGAGAACTGTTTGATGAAAAACTGAAAAAAGGCGCTGTATGCATCACCGATGAGGATGTAAATACAGTAATAGCCGGCATGGGACGTCCGGAAGATTTTGAACAGGAAGACGTTACTTATAATAGCGGTAAAAAAGACAGTACCGCCTCCGATAACGAAAACACAACGGGCCAAGCCAGGGCATCGGCAGGCGAGCCACGGCGGTTGCTGCGCGCGGAAAATGATAAGGTATTGGGAGGCGTTTGTGCAGGCATAGCGCATTACCTGAAAATTGATCCGGCTGTGGTTAGGATCATATTTGCCCTCATTGCTTTTGGTGGCTTTGGTTTTGGGTTCCTGCTGTATATCATCTTGTGGATACTGCTTCCATCAAAGCCGCTGCAGACCAACGTCCGCAAAAGGCTTTACCGCGATGCTGACAATAAAATGATCGGCGGGGTGGCAGCCGGGCTGGCCGCCTATTTTAATATAGACACCTGGATCCCTCGCCTGGTCTTTCTTTTGCCCTTTGTATTAAGCGTAGTTCCCAACCTGTTTGGCGGCTTTTGGTGGCACTGGAGAGGTCCCTGGGTGGCATTCGGTGGATTAGGCGGTACGTTTTTCATCACCTATATTATTTTATGGATTGTATTGCCCCAGGCGGTTACCGCAAGCGAAAAGTTGGAAATGCGCGGTGAGAAAATTGACCTGGAAAGTATTAAAAATACCGTGCAGGAAGAGCTGCAGAACGTGAAAAACAGGGGAGAGAAAATAGGATCCGAATTGAAGGAAAAGTCGAAGGTTTTGGGAAAAGAGATCAGCGACACCCTTCATCAAAAAACAAAGGCTTTTGCATCAGAAGCCGGCCCCCTGGTGCAGAAAACAGGTACCGGTATCGGCAATGCCATCGGCGTACTTTTCAAAGCGTTCTTTTTATTTATTGCCGGCATTGTTGTGTTTGCGCTGCTGGTGGCTCTGGTTGCCATTATGTACGGCAGTATCGGAATTCTGCCATTGAAATATTTTTTACTGGAAGGGCTTTGGGAAAATGTATTGACCTGGCTTGTACTCACCTTGTTCATCGGAGTTCCCATCATCTCTTTTATCGTATGGTTTATCAGGAGGATCATGAACGTAAAAGCACGCAATCCCTACCTGGGCTATGCTTTTGGCAGCCTTTGGATCATAGGGCTGATCAGCCTTTTTGTATTGGCCGGGATGATCAGTCGTAATTTCCGGACCCAAACCAACACCACCGAACCGGTGACTATTACCCAGCCTTCCACCGGTAATATGATCATAAATGTATCTCCCGAAAGAATACAATATTACAGCAGCAACTGGTTCAACGGTGAGCTTCCATTTCTTTCCTTGAATGAAGACAGTATGTTGCTAAATACCGTTCGGATAAGACTATTTAAAAGTGCCGACAGCGCGTATCATATCAAAACGGTAAAATCAGCATCGGGCACTACACCGGCTATGGCAGGTCAAAAAGCAACGGCTATCCAGTTTCCCGTTCATCAAAACGACAGCCTGGTTATTTTACCGAAAGGATTTCCGATAACCAAAGCCGATAAATTCCGTAACCAACGGGTGACGGTAATCGTGGAAATTCCCGTAGGCAAGAAGATCATGATTGACAAAAGCGCAGACTGGTTTGACTGGTTTGAATTGAATATCGGCAGCCGGAGGAGGAAAAACCCCGACTGGGATGAGAGATGGGACAATGCCTATTCCTGGAGGCATAATGTACAATATATAATGACCGCTGACGGATTAGAAAGAGCAGATAAGGCAAAGGAGGATAAGGGATTTGAGTTGCAGGATGCAGGGTACAAGTTGCAGGGTGTGCAAGTCAGGAGTTTTTAGTTTGGAGCCTGCAGGTTACAAGTCCCGGGTCGCAGGGTGCAGGGGTTGCAGCCGTAAGCCATCAGCCGTGAGCTTTCAGCTTTGAGCCGTGGGGTATGAGGAGTTAGGTCTCAGGTATCGGCTGCACCTGCAACCTGCAACCTGCAACCTGAAACCTGAACCCTGCAACCCAACTAAAAACGCCACACTTCTGTATTTTTTGTATCTTTTGCTGAAATTAGCATCATGAATATAATTGTTCGCCTGTTAGTAAGCGCTGCAGTAGTATATGGGCTCGCTTATTTGCTGAAGGGCATTCATATTGATTCCTATTGGACGGCACTTGTATTTTCAATCGTGCTGGCCCTGGTCAACTTCTTTATCAAGCCGCTGCTGGTGATCTTCACCATTCCGCTGACCATCCTTACGCTGGGGCTTTTTCTGTTTATCATCAACGCGCTGATGATCCTTCTTGCTGCTAAATTGGTGAATGGTATTGCCATTGACGGTTTTTGGTGGGCCCTCTTATTTGGGTTCTTACTTTCAATCGTTTCTTCATTGTTACTAAGTGGAAAAAACGGTTGATCATAAATTGCCGTACCGGTAATATCATAATGACCCCATTTAAAACGTTTAGTCCGAAACGTTGAGCCATCAAAAAGCAGAACAATCATTTTGGTAAACCGGCATATTTTAAAAAACCAATAGGTTTGTATATGCGTTTCGTCCAAAAAGATTTTACAACCCGACAGTTGGAACAATTCTACAGATCACTGCTATTGCCCCGGATGATAGAGGAAAAAATGCTGCTGCTGCTTCGCCAGGGGAAAATAAGCAAGTGGTTCAGCGGTGTCGGGCAGGAAGCCATAGCCGTTGGCGCTACTATGGCGATGGACAACGAAGAATGGATCATGCCCCTGCATCGCAACCTGGGCGTATTTACCACCCGCAATATGCCACTCAGCCGGCTTTTTATGCAATGGCAGGGACAACCGGGAGGATATACCAACGGAAGAGACAGGAGTTTCCATTTCGGCACCCGGGAACATCATATCTGCGGGATGATCTCCCATTTAGGCGCCCAGCTACCTGTGGCGGATGGTATAGCGCTGGCCAACCGGTTAAAGGGCCAAAACAAGGCCGTTCTTGCTTTCTGCGGAGAAGGGGCCACCAGCGAAGGGGATTTTCATGAAGCGCTGAATATTGCATCCGTGTGGGATCTGCCGGTTATTTTTTTGGTGGAAAACAACGGCTATGGATTAAGTACGCCTACTTCCGAACAGTTCAGGTGTGAAAGTATTGCAGATAAAGCCAAAGGCTATGGCATGGAAGGCATACAGATTGATGGCAATAATATCCTTACAGTATTTGAAACGATTAAGGGAATAAAAGAATACTGCATTCAAAATAACAAACCCTATCTCGTAGAATGTATAACTTTTCGTATGCGGGGACACGAAGAAACCGGTAGCACCGACTATGTTCCCCGGGAGTTGCTGGAACTATGGGAATCCAAAGATCCTGTTCGCAGTTTTGAACACTGGTTACTGCGGGAAGGTCTCCTGTCCACTTTTGATATTGAAACGATCAAAACCGAATACAAGGTTTATATAGATACGGAAATTGAAAAAGCGTCAAAAACTATCCCTGCTAAGATTTCAATTGAGGAAGAAACCAATGACGTATATGCCAGCCGGATAGCATTCGGCGGTTTTACTACAGCTATTGTGGACAACGACGCCGTGATAGAAAATGCCCGTTTTAATACCAACGAAAAAAGATTGGTTGACGCCATTGCCGGGGGGATCTACCAAAGCATGATCACACATGACAACCTTATTTTGATGGGACAGGATATTGCTGAATACGGGGGTGTTTTTAAAGTAACCGAAGGGTTGGTTAACAAGTTTGGCAAAGACAGGGTACGCAACACGCCGCTGTGTGAAAGCGGTATTGTTGGCGCAGCTTTAGGGTTGAGTATTGAAGGATACAAAAGTATTGTGGAAATGCAATTTGCCGATTTTGTAACCAACGGTTTCAACCAGATCATAAATAACCTTGCCAAGATCCATTATCGCTGGGGACAAAACGCGGATGTGGTTATCCGGATGCCCTCGGGAGCGGGTACCGGCGCGGGCCCTTTTCATTCGCAAAGTCATGAAGCCTGGTTTGCGCACACGCCCGGATTGAAAGTGGTATATCCCTCCAACCCGATGGACGCAAAAGGATTACTGATCGCAGCGGTTAACGATCTTAACCCGGTCATGTACTTTGAACATAAAGCTTTATATCGAAGCATCAGCGGCCCGGTGCCGGAAGAGAACTACGAAATTCCTATTGGCAAAGCAAGATGGGTTGAAGAAGGAGAAGATCTGTCTATTATCACATACGGAGCAGGTGTACACTGGGCATTGGATTATGCGTCCCGGAACCCTGAGATATCAATCGGCATCCTTGACCTGCGAACCCTGTTACCCTTAGATTATGAATTGATCAGCGAAGCGGTTGCCCGCACCGGCAGAGTATTGGTTTTGCACGAAGACACTTTGACCGGTGGGCTGGGAGCGGAGATCAGCGCCTGGATCCAGGAGCATTGTTTTACCCTGCTGGATGCGCCGGTGATGCGCTGTGCTTCTCTGGACACGCCGATACCATTCAATTCCGGACTGGAGCAAAATTTTCTGGCTAAATCAAGATTGGCGGAGGCGGTGCAACGTCTCGTCCAATATTAATCATAAGCAGATCGAATTTGTATCTTTGTTCCTCTATGGGTCATAAGAAACTAATCCGGTTTGAGGAAATCAGGACTTTTCCCAATGTGTTGCAGGCGCCAGCAGGAATGGCGGGGAAATGGAACTCGTTTTTTGGCAATGAAAATCCTATTACGCTTGAATTGGCGTGCGGAAAAGGAGAATACACGGTAGCACTGGCAAAAAAATATACCCACCGGAATTTTATCGGTGTTGACCTGAAGGGCAACCGGATATGGGTGGGCGCAAAAAAATGTTTGGCGGAAGAAATAACAAATGCCGCTTTCCTGCGTACCCAAATAGAAAAGATCCACGAATACTTCAACGCCGGGGAAGTAGAAGAAATCTGGATCACCTTTCCCGATCCACAGCTCCGTATTTCTAAAGCCAAAAAAAGACTCACACATCCCCGCTTCCTTCGTTTGTACCAGCAAATTCTTACACCCGGAGGCTTCGTTCACCTCAAAACCGATTCCCCCGATCTGTACCGTTTCACCAAACTGGTATGTGAAATATATCATCTCCCTGTTTATCAGGACGATGATAATGTATATGCAGCGCAGGAGATCAGAGAAGACCTTGCTATAAAAACCTATTATGAAAGTCTGGATATCGCAGGCGCTAACAGGGTACACTACCTGAAGTTTGGCTTAGACCAGGAGCTGCCGGTAGCAAAAGACGACCAGTTAAAACAGCAGTTAATGGCGTTGGTGATGCAACTGCAAGCTCCGGTACAGGTCGTATCTTCATGAACGGAAGCCGTTTCAAATCACTGCATTAAAGCAATCGTATGAAGCAGAAACCGAAAAAGAAAGGCGCTGACCGGATACCGGTCTTACCCTCTTTAAAGGACAGGAAGGAATCATTTTATGAAGCCGTCTATGAAATTACCCGATTAATCCCTAACGGGCGGGTTACCTCCTACGGCGCTATCGCAGCCTGTCTGGGTACCCGGTCATCCGCCCGCATGGTAGGATGGGCATTGGGCGCTTCGGGAGCTGCCATTCCCTCCGTACCGGCACACCGCGTTGTAAACCGGAACGGCATGCTCAGCGGGAAGCATCATTTTGCCACCCCAACCTTAATGGCGGATCTTTTAAAAAGTGAAGGAGTAAAGGTTAAAAAAGACACTGTTGTGAATTTTGAAAAAATATTCTGGGATCCTGCTAAAGAGCTGGATTTATTATAACCGGTAATATCCCAACCGGATAGCCAAAAAATCAAAACACATGCCATTTAAATCGAAAGTTATTTTTATCACCGGGGCGAGCAGGGGAATCGGGAAGGCTATTGCTTTAAAGCTGGCTAAAGACGGAGCCCGGATAGTGATAGCCTCAAAATCCGTTGAAGAAAATCCAAAATTGGGAGGCACCATTTTTTCCGCCGCTAAAGAAATAGAAGAAGCGGGAGGAGAAGCGCTCCCCGTACAATGCGATATCCGGTTTGAAGACCAGGTATCAAATGCAGTTGCAAAAACCGTAGGGAAATTTGGGGGGATTGACATATTAATCAATAATGCATCGGCGATTTCTCTTACCACTACCGAAAAAACGGAAGCCAGGCGATTTGACCTGATGCACGATATCAACGTACGCGGCACTTTTTTAGTCAGTAAGGCTTGTATTCCCTATTTACGCAAAGGCTCCAATGCGCATATTCTTAACCTGTCGCCTCCTGTCAACCTGCAGCCCCGCTGGCTGGCTAACCATCTGGCCTATACACTCAGCAAATATAATATGACCATGATTGCAATGGGATTGGCAGAGGAGTTAAAAAAAGATAAGATTGCCGCTAATGCGCTTTGGCCCAGGACCACCATCGCCACGGCGGCAGTACAAAATCTGTTAGGGGGAGAAGCATTAATGAAAATGAGCCGTACCCCCGAAATCGTAGCCGAGGCGGCTTACTATATTTTATCGCGCAGCTCGGGAACCTGTACCGGCAATTGTTTTATTGATGAACAGGTTTTAACGGAAGAGGGTATAACTGATCTGGAAAAATACAGTGTGGTTCCTGGAGCCCGGCTATACAATGATTTGTTTTTGTAACTCCACCCTTCTTGAAATTCCCCCGGGGAGTATTACCGAATTCCCTTCCACGAAATCTGCGGGAAACTCCTATCTCCCGCTGATCGCGCCGATATACGCAGAGTAACTTATCTATACATTCTTTAAAAACAGATTTCTTGGTTCGTGTTGGAATATACCCAATTCCCTTCTGCGGTCTTCCGCGAAATCTGCGGGAAACTCTTATCTCCCGCTGATCACGCTGATATACGCAGAGTTAGTTAGCTATACATCCTTTATAAATACACCCATCCTTGATTGAGTCGAAGCAAACAAAATGCCCCTCTGCGGTCTTCTGCGGAATCTGCGGGAAACCCTTTCCCCTAACGACTAAGCCTCAATTATCCGGATACTTTTCTACTATTTTTTTTACTTTTATAGCATGGAGACACGAAGAGAATTCCTGAAAAATGCTATTTTATTATCCGGAGCTACCGGACTATCTGCGGGTGTACCTAAGTCTATTCAGCGGGCGCTCTCTATAGATCCCGAAGTAGGCAGCACCTACCTGGACGCAGAACACATTGTTATCCTGATGCAGGAAAACCGGTCGTTTGATCACTGTTTTGGCGCTTTGCAGGGAGTGCGAGGGTATAACGACCCGCGCGTGATCACCCAACCCAATGGTAATAAAGTATGGCTGCAAACCGACCAGGCCGGGAATACTTATGTCCCTTTCCGTTTCGACATTAAAGATACCAAAGCCACATGGATGGGCTCTATCCCGCATAGCCGCGGCTCCCAGGTTGATGCGTTCAACAACGGGCGTTATGACAACTGGTTAGAAGCAAAACGCTCCGGTCATAAGTCTTATCAAAACATGCCGCTTACTTTGGGGCATTACAACCGGGAGGATCTTCCATTCAACTACTCCATGGCAGATGCCTTTACTATTTGTGATAATAATTTCTGCTCTGTAATGTCGAGCACCTGGCCCAACCGGTTGTTTTTCTTTGCCGGGAATGTGCGCGACAACCTGAGCGGTAACGGAAGAGCCATTTTGAATAACACCATTCCCTGGGGTTCGGCTCATTGGAAAACTTTTGCAGAACACCTGGAAGACAATGATATCTCCTGGAAATTTTATCAAAATGCACTTTCTACCGGTGGTGGATTAGAAGGTGTGGAACGCGCATGGCTGTCGAATTTCGGGCTCAACACCCTGGAATTTTTTTCTCAATACAATACCAGGTTTTATCCGAGGTATGTGAATTCAGTGAAGAAAAGGATCGCGGATCTGCAGGGTGAAATTGCCGGTCTGGAAAAACAACTTAATGCAACCGCCAACAACGATGATTATTATAAAAAAAGAAGGGAGATAGACAAGAAAAAAGAGGTATTAGAAAGTTCACAAAATGAACTGGGGGAATGGTCGGCAGAGAATTATGAAAAATTAAGCGGGTATCAGAAAAACCTCTACCGCAAGGCGTTCGCCTCCAACGATGGAGATCCGGATTATATGAAGCTTACCACGCTGAAATACAAAGACAATGGGGAAGAGCGTGAGATCCAGATCCCGAAAGGAGACCCGCTCTACCAGTTCAGGGAAGACGTGCATACAGGAAAATTACCCAGCGTTTCGTGGCTGGCGGCACCCCAGAATTTTTCCGATCATCCCAGCGCTCCCTGGTTCGGCGCCTGGTATGTATCCGAGATACTGGATATCCTCACCAAAAATCCGGAAGTTTGGAAAAAAACCATTTTCATTCTCACTTACGATGAAAATGACGGCTATTTCGACCATATCCCCGCCTATATTCCCCCTTATCCCGATGAACCGGAAACGGGCAAATGTTCAGCCGGAATGGAAAACACCAGGGTTGAATTTGCATGGCGGCAACAGGAAATCAACGAGGGAATTGCTAAAAGCCAGGCGCGAACGGCGCCGGTTGGATTGGGGTACCGGGTTCCCATGATCATTGCCTCTCCATGGAGTCGCGGCGGAAAAGTAAGTTCGCAGCTTTTTGACCACACCTCCACCCTCCAATTCCTGGAACATTTCCTGAATAAAAAATTCAACAAAAAAATCAAACAGGATAATATCAGCAACTGGAGAAGAACCATCTGCGGCGACCTGACCTCGGTGTTTGACCGGTTCGACCCTAACAAAAAGAACGAGGTGGCATTTTTGAACATGAACAGCTTTGTAGCAGAAATCTACAACGCCAAATTTAAAGATGCTCCAACCGGCTTTAAACCGCTTTCAAAAACGGAGACGGAGCAGGTCAATAAATCCCCTGTTGCTTCCCCGTTAATGGATCACCAGGAAAAAGGCACCAGAGTTGCCCGCCCTATTCCCTGTCAACCCTACGTGGACGGGAATTTAAGTGAAGACAAAAAGAATTTTGTGCTGGAGATGAAATCGGGGAACGATGTTTTTGGTAAAAGATCCATCGGCGCTCCTTTCAAAGTATATGCGCCTGGTCTTTACAGGGCGGAAAAAATAACCTACAAAAGCCGGGACTATAAAACACCCAATACTATTGACAGAAAACCCGGGTATAGCGAAACTGCCCAATCCCGGGATTACGCCGTAAGTGCGGGCGATTCCCTTTCCGATGTCTGGGCTTTAAACCGTTTTGAGAAAAATCAATATCACCTTACAGTGTATTCATCCAACGGTTTTTTCAGGGAGTTTAAAGGAGAGCAAAACAATCCCGGCATCAAAATAAAAGCAGGCTACGAACGATCCGGCCTGATCAGGTCCGTATTAACAGGCAACATCTTATTAGAACTTACCAATTCCGAGAAAAACAAATCCCTTGATGTTGTCATCACGGATCCGTCATATAAGCAGGAAGAGATAAAGAAAAACATTCCGGCAGGCGAAACCATTACGCTGGTGTTGGACCTGAAAAAGTTTTCGGGATGGTACGATTTCACCGTGCAGGTAAATGGGTATAAAAACTTTTCAAGCCGGTATGCCGGCCACGTAGAAACAGGAACTGAAAGTATAACCGACCCTTTAATGGGAGGAGCAGTAACCTGATACCGAACAGTTTTGTTGTGCATCATACAGGCAAGCTTCGTTGACAATATATTATAATATAAAATGGAAACAAGACCTAAAATACAACTCAGGCTTTCACCGCTTGACAAGAGATTAGAGTTGACCAGCAAAATATTTTTAGTTGTTATGTGGGCTTTCACATTTTATGCTTACCTGAAATCGCCAACAACAATTCCAACACACTTCAATGCTTCAGGGCAAGCAGACAATTATGGAAACAAGCTGACACTTTTTATTTTACCTGTGCTGGCAACAATAATTAATTTTGGCTTGACAAAACTGAATAAGTATCCTCAATTTTTTAACTATATAACAAAAATTACGGAGGAGAATGCTGAAAAACAATATACCACTGCGACAAGAATATTGAGATTTTTGAAATTAGCAATACTTGTAATCTTTTCTTTAATTATTCTCTTCACCTATTTAACAACAATAGGTGTGACAAATGGGTTAGGTTTTTGGTTTTTACCATTGACGTCCGGACTCTTGTTAATTTTGGCCACAATAAGTATAAGCCAATCATTTAAAAAAAATAACAATGTTGCCTAACCTATACGAACGCACAACAGGCGGTTCCGAAAAAAGATCCATATCCCAACAGTTCAATACCCAACAATAAACTCGCGCGCTCCTCTCCGCCGCTATCACTGTAGCGTCTTGATATATTCAAGCAGGTCGCCCATCTCTTCTTTGGTTATGGAAGATTCTAAGCCTTCTGTCATCAAAGAGGATTGCATCGGTGATAAGGATTTTATATTGCTCCTGGTGATCGTTCGGGTAGTGCCGCTTTGCATCTTCAACACGAGATTATCGTCCGTTTCACTTTCTATAATGCCTGCAAGCATACCGCCATCGGCAGTTTCCACGATATACCCTTCATAACCCGGAGCGATATCATGATTGGGATGCAGGATCATAGTCAGTAAGTTGATCTTGGTCTGGTGGCTGACACTGTGGAGATCGGGTCCGAAATGCACACCCACCCCTTCCAGCGAATGACAGGCGCTGCATACATTTCTGAATACTATTTTGCCTTTTGCGGGGTCGCCCTTAACGGTGATGGCTACATTGTAATCAATAACCACTTTTTCTCTATCGGATCCTTCCATATTTTTAAATAAGCCTTTCGCCTTTTCACCTATTTCCTGATCCGAATTTTGCATCAACCGGTTGCGGGTATTCCGGCTCACCCATTCCGGCTTTATTTTCTCAGTTTCCAGGGCGTTGATCAAAGAAATCGTTCTGTCTTTTCTTGCCATGAACCCGGCTTCCACGGCTTCATGCAATTGGGGGTTTAAATGATTCCATTCCCCAAGCAGGATAGCTGTAGCCTGATCTTTTGAACTTCTTAAAAGTACCTGCACGGCGGCAAGACGCACCCCGGTGGGTTGTTTTGCCTGGAGCAGATATTTCAGTTCCTCCAAAGGCGCGCCGCCCGGATCCAATCCCAGCATTTTGACAGCCAATACCCGGCTTTCCTCCGGCTGAGCATCATCACCTGCCAATCGTTTGGCCTTGTTGATAACGCCGGATAGCTCCGTGGACGGCGTCAACCTTAACTTCGACGCCACATCAATTGCCGCTGCGCTTATCTTATTTAACGGATCCGCGATTAAAGTTATTAAACCGCGCTGTCCTTCGGCAGGTAAAGCAACATTGTTGCCACTTCTTTTCATCCCATCTGCCATACCCTGCAGGGCGGCAACCATTACTGCCGTATCCTTTAAGCCGGAGACGGCAACTACCAACGACGACATTTCAGCAGGTTTGTACCTTGCCCCGGTAATGGAGGTTATCTTCTGCAAAAACTCATTTTTCCCATTCGATGCGCTATCATCATCCGCCCTGAAATCTTTGAATAATTCAAACCATTGATTGGCATTTTCCGACGCACCCAATAATACGGCTGTCCGGAACCAGGGATCAGTAATATGACTGGAAATAATGCCGCTCAAAGCGGGAAAAACAGCAGGGTCGGATTTTGCGACTTTGCCTAATGTCAGTGCAACCTGGAACTGAACAGAAGGATCCGGATCGGAGGAGGCCCGGATCACCTGCTGAAGTATGGCGTTATCGCCCAGCCTGCTTTCTGCCATTAACACGGCCTGCTTTCTGACTTCAGGGTGATCATTCTGAAAGGCATTTATCAGTATCGCATCCGGCAGGGCTCCCAGTCCGTCTAAGGTCCACAAACAATGGATCCTCCCTTCGGGACTGAGTTCCGTTGACAACAAATCTTTTATTACGGAAACGGCGTTGCTGTCGTTCCGATCCACCAGCAATCGCTGGGCATTGGTTCTCCACCATTTATTGGGATGATTTAAACAGCCTGCCAATTCTCTTACACCCGCCTTACTTAATGCTGGTCTTCTTGCCGGATCGGCTTTAAAATCTTTGGGTACCATCCTGTAGATCCTGCCGCGGTCGTTTCCTGCCAAGAAATCGGATTCTTTCAATTGCCCGGCATGGGTATAAAAACCGCTGCTATCGGCAAAGGCCAGCCAGTCTGGATGCTCTACCAGCTTCCGGTAAAAATCCACTATATACAAACCTCCCTCCGGCCCCACAGTGGTGTTCACCGGGCGGAACCAACTATCCGTGGAAGCCAGAAACTCCTTCCCATTTTCGGCTCTTTGCGCTTTAAAGGTGGGTCCATCAGGCGTCAGAATATCGGCATGCACCATATTAGATACCGGTTCGCATACAAAAGAAGCACGGGCATATTTCTCCGGAAACACGTCCCCGGTATATTCACAGACGCCGCAGGCAGAAGTAAAATGTCCCATCTCCGACTCATGCAGGTTCAGCATACCCTGGGTGATGGCATATACCGCAGCAGCATTGCCGTGATCTGAGATATCAGCCATGGTATTGCCCACATTTAAATAAGGATTGTTGAGAAGGTATTCATCATTAATCACTACGTGACGGAGGTGCACGTTATTCCAAACCGTGAACTGGTTTCCAAAGGCATCGAAGGAAAGTCCAAACTGCGACATTCCCCCCGAGGGTTCAATCCTGCCTTCCTCCGGTTTAAACCTGAAATTAGTACCCGGAAAAATTTTTGCGGGTTCCTGTTCCGGCTTACCCATGAACTGTAAAGGCCCGCCTTTATCTCTGAACTCCTCCCGCCATTTTCCGCCCCCTGCCCGCGAATAGGCAGCGTAAATCCAGTTGTCCAATCCATAGCGCATGCTGCTCATCCTCAACTGAGGATTGGTTAACGCAAAGCCCGAAAGCACCACATCTTTCTGATCCGCTTTTCCGTCTCCATCCGTATCTTTTAAAAAATAGATATCCGGCGCTGACGTTACCAACACCCCACCCTTCCAGGGCATCACCCCGTTGGCGTAGCGTAAGCCGTCGGCAAACACAGTTCCCGATTCATAATACCCATCCCCGTCCTTATCTTCCAAAAGCATGATCTTGCTTTTCGGCTCTTTCCCGGCCCCATAATCTTCCATCGTCTCTGCGGGGTAATCATCCATCTGCACCACATACATCTTACCATCTTCATCAAAAGCCACTTCCACCGGGTTACTGATCAGCGGCTCAGATGCCACGAGCTCCACCCGAAAGCCCTCGGGTACCTGGAAGGTGGATAAAGCAGATTCAGGTTCGTAGGGCGGCTCCTGCGGGCTTTGTTTGCAGGAAGAAAAAACAAGGATTAACAAACCAATCCAAAGATTCAGGAGGGTTCTGCATGAATCTGATCTCATCTTTATATATTTATTTATTACTTGTTGAAATGTTTTCGGCTCTTACTTTGGTTTGATAAACAGTACTTCTTCACGATGTATCCAGCCGGATCTCAAATCCATTCTGAACCAGCCTTCTGAGTTTTTGCGGTTTATCCTGGCAATAGATCTTGGTCCCAGTTCTTTTAAATCATATCTCCGCCAGGTTTTTCCCAAATCAGCGGAATACATGACCCCCATCTGGTAGGGAGAAGCTACCGCATAATATCCCGCGATGATCACCCCGTCCTGAATAAGCATGTGACCTACCTCATATTCGGGCTGGTACAACAACTCATGTTTTTCTTTATGTAAAAGATCAGCCGGATCACAACGAAAAATACCCCTGTCATAAGGTTCTTTCCCGTTTGCATCACTGGTAAAATATAATTTGCCGTCCACAAAATTTATCCCGCCGCTTTTGTACCGGGAGTTAAAATCTACTTCAATCAACACTTCCCATGTCCATTCATCTTTGGTAGTATTGTACCTTCCTTTCAACCATTTACATTCCTGCTGCGCGCCGTCACTGGGTCTGCCATCGCCTGTGCAGGCATAAAAAGCGTCTTCCCAGGGGTTGTACGTAACACAATGCACGTGACGGCAAAATTTAGGATTGTCGGCGTTTCCAAGAAGTGTACCCGGCATGGTTTTGTCTTTCCCGTTGCCATTGTCTTTAAAACGCGGATTCTGGCCAAACGAATAGGCAATTTTAACCGTATGCCCATTATCTGTTGAATAATAAATATTCACCGGTACTGCGCCGCCTTCCACGTTGGAATAGTTGCCCCATACCAGCATTTCTTTCCCGTTGATCATCCAGGAATTTTCACCCGGTAAGGTAAAAAAATACCACCCGGGATATTCAGGGTCCTTAGGAACATGCGGCAGGTAGTCCGACCCGTCAGGGTTTTTAACGGCAATTTCTTTAAGGGTCTTCAGGCTGTCTGTGCTCAGGTACAACCGGTTTCTGGTTCCAACCAGAATATTTCCGTTCCGGAATATATGGCTGAACGTCACATTCTTTGCATCCCAGAAATCCATCTGGTCAGACCAGGTAAGGCCATCATCATGAGACAACAACAATTGTTTTTCTGTAAACCCAAAGGCCAGATTCCCTGACTGGGTATCAATGAAGGGCCCCTCTGCCACGCGTCTGTACCAAAAATCTTTTGTTGATGGATACTCCTCTTTCTTCGCGATATTAAAAACACCGGGGGTCGGCAGGAAGAGACCGGCGGCGGCTGTAGTGGTAGTTCCGATAAAACTTCGGCGATCTATTGTGTTCTTACTTTTCATAATTATATCCTGGTTTAATAACGGGTATTAATTCAATTCAGGCGGCACATTGCCATAGGTCCAGGGCGAACGGAACGGCGGGGGCGGAGGTGGTGAAGGAACCACACCCGGTTTCATCTCGTTGGCTAACGCAATACCGGTATTGGCAAACTGGCGGCCGGCTGTAATTTCAAGGTTGCTATAGGAAGTAAGGCGGGTTTCATATCCTCCTCCATGCGGACCAAAAGCTTCTTCTGTAGGCACATAACCCACACAGCCGTTGGCTAATTCCACCACAAAAGTGAAGGGAAATTTACTGGCTTTTTTTATATCCAATGCATACTCCACAAAATACTCAGAGGGGTTGGAAACGAATACGGCCGGTCCTACCTGGATGGCTTGCACCTCCACTTCCGCTTCGGGCTTTGTTTTCAACAAAGCGTCCAGCAACAGGGTTTCTTTTGCAAAAGTCCATTCCACACTGCCTGCTTTTTCCGGATCCTGCTTCACCAGTTCCAGCGCCTGCTTCACCTTAGCCGGCGCAGGCACACGCCGTTTTATTTTCCACACCCGGCTTCGTACGTCCAAAGGAATATCGCTTCCCGCGCCACGCCTGATAAGCAGGAGTGTTTTAAAAGCTTCCGCCCCTACCCTGCTGCCTACAATATCCCACCATTCTTCAGCAGCGGGATTAGTGTATATTGCCAGGTTATCTACCTGGGTAATATCGCCGCATGCGCCCTGCATAAAAACTACCGGCAAAGCGGCATTACCCGTAGCGCCGCGAAGCGTCCGTTCCATAGATCCTACCCAGTTGGCCGAAATCCCTCCCGGATTGGTGGTATTGTGGTTGGCAAAATTCACTACCACACCCATCAGGTTTCCTTTCAGATCCCATACGCCGATGGTACCCACCTGCGGATCTATGGGACCTGCATATTCAATAATGTCGGGATTGCCCACCCCGGCATGAGAATAGGTTAGTCCGTTTTTCATCCGCTGACGGCGGTTAAAAGATACTTTGTCTTCGTAACCCACCCCCACCGCCATCTTTGCGTCGGCACGAACTGCATCCGCCTGCACTACAGCTTTTACAATCTGCGCTCTCAGATGTTGTATAAATCCCGAATCCGAAACAATGGATTGGTTGATGAGTAAGTCTTTTACCAACGGCGATGCTTTATCAAAATCGCCCGGTTCCGACATACCGATAGGTCCTGCGGAATGGTTATGGGAAGCGCCTATCATCACCGCATCGGGCTGGATGCCGCAGCGTTTTTGAATTTCAGCCCGCACATCCTGAACAATATACCGGGTTACAAAAAGTAAATCCAGCCCCACCAGCGCCACCTTTCTTTTCCCATCATCAAAAACCACGGCACGTACTTTGCAGCGGTCGTGAAAAGAACGATGATAGCTTTTGCCATAATTCCCCGGCTGCTCCATTCCGATATCCGGCGTGATGTCCTGCTCGGAAAAACCCGCTTTAAACACGGGTTCCTGATCCTGACTTCCTGCAGAAAAAGTAAACAGGGACAGCAAACAACCAACAGCAACTGTTAAGATATACTTCATTCCATCCTTTTTTTGGTTTTCAATTTTATAATTTGGAAGGTAAAATTTTCTATTACTTTAATAAAGGCTAACTCCCGGAAAAAATAATTCCTCCTGTCTTTTCCTTTTTCATTTCTTTAATAACAGATATCGCCGGTAGCGGTTTACGGAAACAAAAACAGCTATCCACACGACAACCCCACTAATTTGACCGTATCTCCGTTGTCAACATAAATGGTTTGTCCGGTAATGGATCTACTTAAATCGGAAAGGAGAAAGGCCACCGTGTTGCCGCAGTCTATGGCCTCAACAGCTCTTGGAATCGCCAGTTCGTGCGCAACGTAATCCTTCACCCATTGTTGGGGGTCGTCCGTCCAGGTACCGATCAGATCATAATTTTGTTCCGCGTGTACGTACCCCGGACCAATGGCGTTTACGCGGATATCATATCTTCCCAGTTCCACAGCCATCCCCCTGGTTAAACCTTCCACCGCCGATTTGGCACTGGCATAAATGGCATACCGGTTCATGGTAGCATGGGCATGAACAGAAGATACATTTACTATGTTACCTGAAGACTTATTCTTTAGAAGCTGTTGCGTAAAAAACCTGGACATCATCCATACGCCTTTTATATCTACATCATACAATCGCGCAAACTCTTCCTCATTCACTTCATGAGACGGCTTACTCAGTCCAACCCCCGCATTGTTTACCAAACCGTGAACAACGCCCACCTCCTTTTCCAACTGACCAAACATGACTCTGATCTCTTCAAAATTGCTTATGTCGGCTACTGCCGGCACCGCGTCAGGATATCGCATCAAAACGCTATCCAGTTTTTCGCGGTTTTTTTCGTTAATCAATAAGCGGGCGCCAAAATGTGAGAGCGCTTCACAAATACCACTTGCGATCCCATCTCCTCCTCCTCCGGTTATCAAAATGTTACGACCTTTTAAATTCATGTTATTGAGTTTAAGTTATACCTACCGTATCAACAACTATGACTGCCTGTTGTATTCCGTTTAAGCCAATGTTTTATCCAGCGCAAAACGCGGTCTGTTGGTTTCCCATTTTCCTTTTGTAAAAAAACATAAAAAGTACGACGATTTTTTTAATAAACCATTACTATCGCGTACCTTATTTAAAATCCCTCGATGGGAACAGGGTACCCTGTATCACTTTTTTAGACGCATCGTTTCTGTTGCCGGCCCTCTTCTCCTCTTCTGTTCCACGGTGCGGTAATCCCGGTGAAGCATCGTCAACAGAAGGGAGCAGGTTCCGTAATAAGGGCGACAGGTTAAAGCATTGCTTTGCAACCACGTGGATCACCTCGCCTACACGTTGCAGTTTACCCGATACCATCAGCAATCTTGCGGAAAAGATATCCCTGCGGTAACGATCAAACAATTGCCGGAATACCACCAGGTTGGCAGTACCGGTTTCATCTTCAATAGTAATAAAACAAATACCACGGGCGGTACCCGGCCGTTGCCGCACAAGTACAATCCCGGCCACTTTTACAAAAGCGCCATCCGGCAGTTCGCCCAGCGCTGCTGTTGAAACCACCTGTTGCTGCTGCAGTTGTTCCCTTACAAAACTAACAGGATGGGCTTTCAGGGAAAGAGAAACGCTGCTGTAATCCTGCACTACATGCTCGGACAACATCATTTCGGGAAGCGCTACAGGTTGCTCTGATGAGCTTTCGGAAGGCTGTCCCTTAAATATTCCTTTGGGATGATCGGCAAGGGAAGTGATCTCCCACAGCGCCTGCCGCCTGTCCAGCCCAAGGGAACGAAACGCATCGGCATCCGCCAGCTTCTCCATCGTACTAACGGAAATACCCGCGTCCGATAATTCATTAACCGTAATAAAGTTTTTGTTTCGTGCAGCCACTAATTGATTCATCTCTTCTTCACGCAAACCCTTCACCTGCCGGAAGCCTAAACGCAAGGCGCAATAGCTGCCGGACTTATCTTCCAGCGTATTGTTCCACCCGGAATAATTAACATCCACCGGTTGCACGTCCACCCCGTGTTTTTGTGCATCCTTTACAATTTGCGCAGGCGCATAAAATCCCAGCGGCTGGCTATTGAGCAAGCCGGCTGCAAACACATCCGGGTAATAACATTTCAGCCAGCTGGATATATACACCAGCAAAGCAAAGCTGGCCGCGTGGCTTTCCGGGAAACCGTAAGAGCCGAAGCCCTCCAGTTGCTTAAAAACCCGCTCCGCATATTCTTTTTCATAGCCGTTTTTCAACATACCGCCTATCAGTTTATCATGGAATTGCTTCACCATGCCCTGCGCTTTGAAGGTCGCCATACTCCTGCGCAACCCATCGGCTTCGGCGGGGGTAAATCCTGCCGCCACAATCGCGATTTCCATCGCCTGTTCCTGGAACAGCGGTACGCCAAGTGTTCTTCCCAGTATTTCTCTCAATGCTTCTGAAGGATATTCTATTTTCTCCTGCCCGTTGCGACGACGGAGATAAGGATGCACCATATCCCCCTGTATCGGTCCGGGCCGCACAATGGCCACTTCTATTACTAAATCATAGAAACACCGGGGCTTCAGCCGGGGCAACATAGACATCTGGGCCCGGCTCTCAATCTGGAATACGCCAATGGTATCGGCATGGCAGATCATGTCGTACACTTTCGGATCATCCTGCGGAATATTGGCCAGGGTCAGGTCAAGGTTATAATGTTGTTTGGCAAGATCAAAGCACTTGCGGATACAGGTAAGCATGCCCAGCGCCAGCACATCTATCTTCAAAAACCCCAGGGCATCAATATCGTCTTTGTTCCATTCTATATTCGTCCTGTTTTCCATCCTCGCATTGAGTATCGGGCATAAATAAGACAACTTGCTCTGCGAGATGACAAACCCACCGGTATGCTGCCCCAACTGGCGGGGGAAACCGATGTACTGTGCAGTCAGCGCCAGCACTTTTCCAAGATGGGGATCATCCGGGTTCAGGCCTGCTTCCCGGATGCGTGCTGTCTGAACGCCTTCCCCATGCCTGCCGCTGCAACCGGCAAGCACATCAATCATATCGGCCGATAAGCCCATTGCTTTGGCAACATCCCGTACTGCCCCTTTGTAATGCACCTGTGTAACAGTAGCAACAATACCCGAACGGTCTCTTCCGAATTTTTGATAAATGTATTGCATCACTTCCTCCCTGCGTTCGTGTTCAAAATCCACGTCCACATCGGGCGGCTCATCGCGCGCATCCGACATAAAACGGGCAAACAACAGCTTGAATCTGGAAGGATCAACGGAAGTAATGCCCAGGCAATAGCAAACCACCGAATTGGCGGCAGAGCCGCGCCCCTGGCATAATATCCCTTTACTCCGGGCGAATCGCACAAAATCATTCACCGTTAAAAAATAAGCGGCATAATTTTTACGGCCAATGAATTCCAGTTCGTATTCAACAGACTCCCTGATTTTTTGGGGAATATCTTCTCCAAATCTTTCTTTAGCCCCCTCCCATGCAAAGTAGGCCAATTGCTGATCCGGGGTGCGCCCCCCGGTTGTGATTTCCTGGGGGTAAACATATTTCAGTTCATCCAGGGAAAAAGAACAGGCGTCCACAATCTCCTGCGTGTGCGCTATAGCATCCGGATATTGCCGGAACAGGCGAAGCATCTCTTTCTCCGGCTTCAGGAAACGTTCCGCATTCCGGCAGAGCAGGTAACCGGCATTATAGATCGTACGCTTTTCCCGGATACAGGCAAGGATATCCTGCAATTGCCTGCGGTCCGGATCGTGGTAATACACATCATTGGTGGCAAGCAACGGCATTTTGTAATGCCCCGAGAGCGCTGCCAGCCGGTAGAGCTTTTTAATATCATCCCCCTGGTAGGAGCGGGTTGCCGTTAAGTAGAGCTGTCCCTGTAAATGGTTGCCGTATTCTTCCAAAACCCGCTTAAAAGAATCGTTATAATCGAATTGAGCATTTAATTCCGGAGGCGGCAACACCGCAAATAAAATACCTTCTTTGTGAGCATATACATCTTTCTTATAGAGCTCGCACCGGCCTTTTTCCGTACGCAGGTTGCCTGTGGTAAGCAAATGCGACAGGCGGGCATAAGCGTCTATATTGGTGGGATAGGCCAGCAGGGAGGGCCCGTCTTTCAAATCAAGACAGCAGCCGACAAGGATGCGTATGCCGTTGGCTTTTGCGGCAATGTGGGCGCGCACCACCCCGGCAAGGGTATTGTGATCGGTAATAGCAATGCTGGAATAACCCAGTGCGGCCGCCTGCATTACCAGTTCCTCCGGATGAGACCCTCCCCTTAAAAAGCTGAAATTGGTAGTAACCTGTAGTTCGGTATAACACATAATATCCTTTCCTGTTTTCTTTTATGCAAAATACCCGTGCAGGTACCATTGACACGGTTTGTTGCCGGCATAATGACCCAACCGGAAAAGCCAGTACCGCGCCCCGGTTTCATCCTCCACAACATAATAATCCCTGTGCTCTCCTTCGGCAATCCACCATTCTGCTTCTATACGTTCGGGGCCATCTGCTTTTTTAATAGTATGCAATTGTCCTTTATGCCGGAAGTGTATAGGCGGATAGTCGGGAACAGGCGCTGCCACTTCCACCGGCTCGGGTATGCGCAACAATCGAAGAGGACGCGGACGGTCGTCCCGCCAGCCGGTAACAGGCTGCTCAGTTAAGGACGCGGCTTCTTTAAAGGATCGCTCCGGCCAGTAATGCTCATCCGGCAGATAGCGGTGTACGATCCCGGAGCCCAGTTTACCGGTCAACCGGTCCAGCAGTTCCGCCAGCCGGTTATCATTGAAACCGCCATGATTCCATAAAACGCCCTGTGCAATCCGCGTCTTTTCCACTTTAGGCGCTTCTAGCAGAAAAAGTTCGATACCAGGCCCCGGAGCCACCTGGTCTATTTTTAATTCAAAGAGTTTAAAAAGATGAGTGGGCTGGCAGGAAGGCAGGTGCGTACCAATTGCAATTTGTTGTATCTCTCCGTCAACGCGGCAGGCTTTGAATACTGCCTTACACAAACCCCTGCCTTCCTTTACCAGGCGTTCACAAAGGGTATGGAGCAATTGTTGCAAAGCGATCTCAATACCGGTTCTTGTAACCACCGGCTCCGGGCAGGGCAAACGCTCCAGGAAGGGTTCCACCGGCTGCAGGGGCAGTAAGGGCTCCTCTTTCCATCCCAGGGCCTGGTCTATGCGATTGAGCAAACCCAGACCAAACCGGCGGCGCAAAACAGAACGTTCCATATTGATGAAATGCCCTATCGTGCACAATCCTAATTTTTGTAAGCGCTCCGTTACGGCGGTTTCCAACCTGAGGGCTGCGGGTGGAAGTGGCAGGATAGCCGGTTTTTCTTCACCGGGAGGCGTTACTGTAATCTGCCGCTGCCCATATCTTGCAAGCGCCCGGGCTGCGCCAACCGTACCGGCCATGGCAATGCGCGTAGTATAACCCAGTGCCTGCAGGCAGCTTTGTATGGCTTCCACATAGGCGGCCTCTCCTCCCCACAGATGAGTGCAGCCAGTGGCATCCAGTACCAGCCCATCCGGCAGATCGGTAGCCACGGTAGGCGTATAGCGGATGCACCAGTATCCCAAACCCGTAAGCAACTGCCCGGGAAGTGCAGGGGCGTCATCCAGTACCTGTATATCCGCTACCAATGTTCTTGCATCAGCAACAGTCATCCCCGCATATACTCCCTGCCGCCGCACCCCGGCACATACTGCTGTAATCCTCATTCTGCCGTGCTCCGGAGCCGCCACTACAAAAAGCTTATCTTTTAATTGAGGCCGGCGGCGGATCATCCCCTCCGAAACTAAGTCCGGAAACCATATTGCTACAAACCTGCTGCTCATGCTTAACTGATTTTTCGTAAAGGGATGGATGCCATGTCCGTAGCAGCATCCTGTAGCGCCCGGAAAGCATCATCCACCCAAAAAAGTTGCCAGCTACCGGGTTTGCCACCTCTTATTTTCAGCAATTCCACCCGCCAGCAGGGCAATCCTACGCCAGGCAAGTCCTCGGGGCAATAACTGGCCAGAGGTGTAATCTGCCAGCGGCTCACGCAGGCAGTTGGATGAAGGTTGGGAGACTTTTGCCGCAGGACAAAACCAGTGACCCCGCTTTTTTCAACAGCCAGTTGCAATCTCCGGGAAGCAGTAAAATCCAGATCCGGCAATTCACCCACTACTGCAGACAAACCGTCCATCTGCAGGCAGGTTTCCATTGCCCAGCAGAGGTCTTTTTTCTTTCCCGCATTCACAAAAAGAATACGATCGGGAGATAAACCAAAAGAGCGCAACCCCGGGGGGAAGACAACCCGGTCAGGACTGATCCAGATGCAGGGACCACTGTGGCGCATCATCCCGTTAAGGATGCCGGCAACGAATCCCGCAGTAGCCGCTGTGGCAGCAGGTGTGTCCGTAATGTACTCATGCACCGCACCCGTAGGGAAAACCTTATAAGGAAAGGCGTTCAGCACAGGGCCCAAATTCACCTTCCCGGCAAGTTGCTTCGCTGCCGGGGACTGCCCCTGCAGGCGCAGAATATCCCGTTGCAGGTGTGCAATTATATTCCTTTGTACCCCATCCACGACACAAAGATAACACTAAATGATTTAGTATTATTACTCAAAAAATTAGTTTTTTATCTTGGATGGCAAAAGTCTTGCTCTTGAAAAACTCAATATAAATCAATTTCCAGGAGACTTTTGAAGAAGCGTAATGAGGCAACTTATTATTGTGCTGTGTAAGTCTTCTTTGCAGGGGATTTTGAGAACATCCTTTGTAGAAACTGCCGTCGGCCAAAGATTGGAGGATGTAAACATAGTTAGCCATAAAATCAAAAAGCCCTGGATAAAACCAGGGCTTCCAAGCGAACCGGACGGAGCCGGCTTGCGGACTGGACGGAGCTGTTAAAAGCCTCATTTCCAACCTAAAAACCATGTAAATATTCTATTACACCCAGATAGGAACCCGAAAAGGTACCCTCATCATTTGGGCTTATTTGAATCAGTTTATTAAAGAACTTTTATCGCTATAAAGATACGAACCCTCGGACTAACAACCATCTTTTCTGCGTTTTAATAAGCAATTCCTTTACCATTTTTCTAATGGAATTTCCAATAAACAGGATGCCTTGACCATACCCAGATCGCTCATCTGTTCAAGCTCTGTTGAGGCTATTATGTTTGGTGCTATAGTCCAACAAATAAGCGCGTTTGGTGGCATCGTTCAGAAAAGAGCGTTGAACCAGTTGTTCCACTTTATCCTGCTTTATTAAAAACGGTGCTATCAATCTTTCTACCCGTTTTTCATCAATACCAATCCTGCGCCCGAATTCTATAAAATCTTCCCTACTCCGATGGTGGGTTTTCTTAAAGGCAGCCGACTCAAAATCGTCAACGAACAATCCTTTATCCAAAGCAAAATCGGTATCATCCATATGTATCCTTGTATTGATAAGGTCATAAGCCGGACTGAGAAAATAATCGCCGCTTTCTGTCTCCAGCAAAGCAAAATTCTTTAAATGCGCATCACCGTTAGAGAACGCATAATTGAATAATACCAAAGCAAAAAACTTCTCTATCTCCACTCGCCATGCCGGAACAAATTTCCGGATCAATGCCGCAGCTTCTTCATAGGAGTATTCATACTTAAAATTCACACCTGCAGTAGCTTTTGTTTTACCAGCCAGCGTGGCAAAATCTTCCTTTCCCCATTTACTGCCATCTTTTTTTACATCAAAGCGCCGGGTGATATATGCCGGTTGGCCATCTTTAAAAAAGATCATCCCGTTTTCAGCAGTGTATATTCCATATACCTGCGCCGCTATCTGCATAGTAATATGTTCATTAGCCGGTACCTGGTTCACTTTTTTGAGATCTCTCGGAATGGGCTTTAATATATATGTTCCCTGTTCTCCTTCTTCCGTCAATCTTAGTTCGTTCTTATGCAATGCCAGCGACATTTTTTCCTGCACGCCAGAGATGGAAATACGTTTCCTGTTCTCCATAAATTGCGCTGCGTCTTCTTCGCTGTGCTGAGGAGAATCGTAGCGTAATATGTGGCTCACTTTTTTTCCATCGAACATCCTCCGTAAAAAAGCGGAGCTGTAAGTGTGATAGCCTTCAGTCAGTAAACCAGGACAATATTTTATTTCCGGAACACTCATACCATTATTGGTTTAACGGTTACCGCACCAATCGTATCATGCCGGGCTGTGGCTGCCAGCAATCCAAAATCATCTTCTTCATCTATTTTTAATGCGCGGCTTTGCAATTTCCGGTTCACGCCTTCGGACAGCATATTGTAGAAGAAGGGAAACAGATGCGCAGCTTTATATTCCTGCGAAGTTTTAGGCAACGTGAGACTGATGGCCGGTTTTGATAGATCTGTAAAATAGTTATCATCGTAACGAAAAGTATAATGCCTGTTATCCTCTTCCGTTAGAATGCCCGCCAATACATTGTTTCTATATACTTCAACACTCCGCACAAATAAATAATTACAGGGTTATTTTTTTCACTTCCAACTTTATTTCAAGTCCCAACACCTCTGCTATTTTTTCTACCAGATCAAGTGTTGGATTGGCTTTCCCTCGTTCAATCTTATAGAGTGAATTCACACTGATTCCCGCCAGATCCGCTAAATGCGGTTGGGTGATTTTAAGTGCCTTTCTCCTCTTTTTTATGGCTATTCCCACATCACGAACTAACATTATAATGTGATTTTTAGCTAAAATACGAAATTTTGACAATATTTATCAATATAATCACACTATGATATGATTTTGTCGTTACCAAACGTGAAATTAATAAACTTAAAAAATTATATCACAGTATGATGTGGTTTGAATAAATATAATATTGCGGACACCGGTTTTTTAACGATTCTATCAAGCGAATTGCTTTTGTAGGTGTAGGGTCTTTCATTTCCAGAATGGGCAGTTGATCCAATGCCCGGTCTAAATTAAATTTTACCTGGTTGTATTCGTTCTCCAGGTTATTTCCTCTTGATGCAAAGGATCAGTATAGCGGATATGAAAGGAAGGAAAGTTTTGTTTCAGCATTCTCTCCAATACATTGCCCAAATTTACAACAAGGGAGTAGGTACCCGAATAGGTACCCAATTCATTGAATTCCGTTGGTGTAATTTGAAATGAAAATCTCAGGCAGGGGCAATAAAAAAGCCTGCAAATTCAACATTTACAGGCTTTTTCGCTTCAAAGAGAGTTATTTAGCTATCTCTCTTTTTTGATGTTTTGCGGACCGGACGGGACTCGAACCCGTCCCGACCTACGGTTGGGACCGTGACAGGGCAGTATTCTAACCGTTACAATAAAAATTGTTCTACTATATTTTTTTGCGAGGTGATGAGTTGCTCAATTTGGGAATGGGAATACTTTTTAAGCGCTTTCTCTCTCCTTAAAACAAAAGTCTTGCTCTCGCAAAACTCAACATAAATCAATTTCCAGGGGACTTTAGAAGAGGTGTAATGAGACAACTTGTTATTATGCTGCGCAAGCCTCTGCAGAGGATTTTCGGAATATCCTTTATAAAAACTGCCGTCAGCTAAAGACCGGATGATGTAAACATAGTAAGCCATAAAATCAAAAAGCCCCGGATAAAACCAGGCCTCCAAGCGGACCGGACGGGACTCGAACCCGTCCCGACCTACGGTTGGGACCGTGACAGGGCAGTATTCTAACCGTTACAATAAAAATTGTTCTACTATATTTTTTTGCGAGGTGATGAGTTGCTCAATTTGGGAATGGGAATACTTTTTAAGCGCTTTCTCTCTCCTTAAAACAAAAGTCTTGCTCTCGCAAAACTCAACATAAATCAATTTCCAGGGACTTTAGAAGAGGTGTAATGAGACAACTTGTTATTATGCTGCGCAAGCCTCTGCAGAGGATTTTCGGAATATCCTTTATAAAAACTGCCGTCAGCTAAAGACCGGATGATGTAAACATAGTAAGCCATAAAATCAAAAAGCCCCGGATAAAAACTAATAGCCTCCAAGGACTGACGGGACTTCGAACCTGTCCTTGACCTTACGGTTGGGACCAGGACAGGCAGTATTCTAACTTCCTCCCGTTATAACAAAACGTTCTACTATATTTTATGAGGTGATGAGTTGTTCAATTTGGAATGGGAATACTTTAAGCGTTTTCCTCCTTGCAAAACAAAAAAAGTCTTGCTCGCAAAACCTAAATATAACCAATTTGTGACTTTAGAAGAGGTGTAATGAGACAACTGTTATTGCGTTGCGCAAGCTTCAGAGGATTTTCGGAATATCCTTTATGCAAACTGCCGCCGCTAAAGACCGGATGATGTAAACATAGTAAGCCATAAAATCAAAAAGCCCCGGATAAAACCAGGGCCTCCAAGCGGACCGGACGGGATCTCGAACCCGCTCCACCTTACGGTTGGGACCAGTATGTAGGCGGTATCTTCAACCGTTGGCACAAAATTGTTCACTATATTTTTTGCGAGGTGATGAGTTGTCTAATTTGTAAAATGTAAATACTTTCTTAAGCGCTTTCTCCTTGCAGTAAAAACAAAGTCTTGTTTCGCAAACTCCAATATAAATCAATTTCCAGGGACTTTAGAAGGTGTAATGAGACAACTTCATATTATGCTATGTTTCAGAGGATTTTCGGAATATCCTTTATAAAAACTGCCGTCAGCTAAAGACCGGATGATGTAAACATAGTAAGCCATAAAATCAAAAAGCCCCGGATAAAACCAGGGCCTCCAAGCGGACCGGACGGGACTCGAACCCGCGACCTCTGCCGTGACAGGGCAGCATTCTAACCAACTGAACTACCGATCCTAACTATTTAATACATTTTAAGAACTTCTGAGTCTTCGGGACTCGAACCCGTCCCGACCTACGGTTGGGACCGTGACAGGGCAGCATTCTAACCAACTGAACTACCGATCCGTGTTTTTTCAGGACGGCAAAGATAGGTTTTTTGCCATCTATGCAAAAAGATTTTTCTTAATTATTAACTTTACGAACCTCTAAACAACGAATTATATGATCAAAAAAGAAACTTTCATCCTGCACGGTGAACAACTGCTTAAAAAAATCAAGGAACTAATCACGGAAGGCAATATCCGGAAAATCACCATTTCTGACAAATCAGGAAGGGAACTGATGTCTTTTCCATTAACCATTGGAGTGGTGGGCGCTTTACTGGCGCCTGTTTTGGCCGCAATCGGCGCGTTGGCAGCCCTCATCGGCGAATGCTCTATCACGGTGGAGCGGGAAGAAACAAAAGCTGGAAATGACCCCGAACCCAAAGTATAGATAAACGAAAGCCCTAATACCCTATCCCTTCTAAAGGAGGTATAGATTTCATTTATCCGATCATTTGAACAGTTCCTTAAAATCGCGCTTAAACTCCTGCCATTCCCCGGAGGCCTTGTCGAGCGCTTTATCCACATCCTGTTTTGTGGCTTCCCAGGTGTCAGTCGTGCTGTTTTTGATATCTTCTAATTTCCGGTCAAGATCGGTACGGGTGTCATCCAGCTTTTTCCGTATTTCCGCACTTTTCCTGGAACCGTCCTTCTTCAGCGCCTCTATTTTTTCGTCTATTTCTTTTTTCCGTTCATTGATCGCTGCGGTTGCTTTTTCTTTTTGTTCGTTGATGTAGGCTCCGGCAGTATCGGCTTTCATTTCAACGCCCTCTTTAAGATCCTGAACGCCATCGTTTAATCTTTCGTCTGCAGCATCATTACCGGTATTGTTGCAGGCCATAAATGCCGTTGCACAAAGCAGAAAAAAAAGTTTTCTCATGATCGTGTTTTTTATTATTAAAAATAAACAGGTTTGAATGTCTGCCTACCAGTAAAACAAACATCGTTCCAATTACCAAACTCCGGGGCCGGACCATCTACGGTACCCGCCTCCGGCGAAATACGTCGTTAACCAAAAGGGTTACAAAAACGGTTTGCTCACCTTGCAATTTCTCGGTAAGTTGCAAACCATTTTTAATCAACCCTAAATACCTGAAATGAACCGCAGTAGCTATACAGTGACGCTTATAATGCTCACTTTTTTTGTTATTTCTTTCCTGACGAACATTACAGGTCCGCTGATCCCGGATATCATTAAGGGGTTTAATCTTAGCCTGACCCTTGTAGCGCTTCTCCCCTTTGCGTTCTTCATCGCCTATGGTATCATGTCTATTCCTTCAGGCATGTTGCTGGAAAGATACCATGAGAAGAAAATGATGACCGCAGCATTTTTAGTTGCCTTTTTTGGCTCGTTATTGCTGGCTTTCTCGCCCAATTATCTGAATGCCGTGCTTTCCTTATTTTTAATTGGATGCGGCATGGCTATTTTGCAGGTGGTCATTAATCCCCTGCTCCGGACGGCAGGCGGGGAAGAGAATTATGCTTTTAATTCCATCCTGGCGCAACTGATCTTTGGTTTGGCATCCTTTGTGAGTCCTTTGGTGTATTCGGGCATGGTGGCCGATTTTAATAAACCAGGCGGTCAATCCGGCTTCCTGTCGCTGTTCATGAAATATACGCCTCCCGACCTCCCCTGGATATCCCTTTACTGGTTGTTTGCACTGATTTCCCTGTTGATGATCGCCGTTATTCTCGCCTCCCGGTTCCCAAAGGTGGAACTGAGCCAAGACGAAAAAGCGGGTACTTTTCAAACCTATATCGGTTTATTCAAGAAACGGGTGGTAATTCTTTATTTCCTGGCAATATTCAGTTACGTGGGCACAGAGCAGGGGGTAGCCAACTGGATCTCACAATTTTTATACAGCTATCATGGTTTCGATCCTCAAACCACCGGTGCACAGGCTGTAGCCTATTTCTGGGGATTGATGACTGCCGGCGGGGTGCTGGGACTTTTGCTGGTGAAACTGATGGATAGCCGCAAAGTATTGATCCTGTTTACCGTGCTTGCTTTGCTGTGTCTCTCCCTGGGTTTGTTTGGACCGGGCAGGCTGGCATTGATAGCTTTTCCACTGGTTGGTTTTTTTGCATCGGTAATGTATCCTATCATCTTTTCCCTCGCCTTGAATTCCGTGAAAGAGCACCACGGTTCTTTTGCGGGAATACTGGTTACCGGTATTGTTGGCGGAGCGGTAGTGCCGCTTATCGTGGGATCCCTCGGCGATCTCACCGGGCTTCGTTATGGGATGCTGTTCCTGTATGTTCCTATCGGTTTTATTTTAAGTATCGGATTTTGGGCAAGGCCGATCATTACCAATAAAGTGATCACCCGCAGAAAAAAGAAGTTGGTTGAATAAAATCAAACAGGTGAAATGAAGGAAAAAATAATCATTGGAATTGATCTTGGCGCTACCAATGTTCGTGCAGGACGGGTACATCAGCAACAAATCAAAGAGCTGCAGGCGATGCCTATCCGCAGCAGCGGAACTGTGGAAGAAGTCTTACAGGACCTGTTTTCGGTTACCGATGGGCTGGTTGACAAAAGTGTTGCCGGTATCGGCGTAGGGGTGCCCAGCGTGGTAGATGTGGAAAAAGGTATTGTGTATGATGTGCAATATATTCCTTCCTGGACGGAAGTGCCGTTAAAACGAATTCTGGAAGAACGGTACGGGTTACCGGTTTTTGTGAATAATGATGCAAACTGTTTCGCATTGGGAGAATTCTATTTCGGAAAAGGTATAGGAAGTGATCACATGATCGGACTGACTATCGGAACAGGTATTGGCGCAGGGATCATCATTAACCGGCATTTGTATGCCGGGGCAAATTGTGGCGCGGGTGAAATTGGCACCGTGGATTACCTGGATCACCGTTATGAATATTATGCCAGCGGACAGTATTTTGACAATGTTTATCACACCGGCGGGCAGGAGGTATTCGAAAGGGCGAAATCGGGCGACCCGCAAGCCCGGCAATGGTATGCGGAGATGGGAACACATTTGGGAAACGTTATTAAGCTGGTATTGTATGCCTACGATCCTTCACTGATTGTATTCGGCGGTTCTGTACGTCATGCTTATCCCTATTTTCAAAAAAACATGTGGGAAAGCATTAACAGTTTCGCTTTTCCCAAATCTCTTGAACGCCTGCGGATAGAGTTGTCTGATTTGCAGAATAGCGGCATATATGGAGCTGCAGGACTCTATTACGATTCGTTAGACTGATCATTTACCCGGGACATTTTCGACCATGGCGATGATTATCCACCGAAATACCCGGTAGCGCGAGTCAAAAAACAGAGGTTCTTATATTTTATAAGGCAATAGCATTTGTCCCTTTTTTCAGACGCACTGTTACCACTTTATTTCCATAGCGTATCGTATGATCTCCTGCTTTATCCGCAGAAATTACCAAACGGGTCAGTTGCCCTTCTTTCCAGCTTAACGCTACCGTGTAACCTCCTTTTGCCCGCAAGCCGTTTATACTGCCCTCCGGCCATGAGGTGGGCAGGGCGGGCAGAACATGTATTTCATAGGGCTGCGATTGCAGCAACATTTCCGCAATACCGGCTGCGCCGCCAAAGTTACCGTCAATCTGGAATGGGGGATGTGTATCCAAAAGACTGGGTAGCGTGCTTTTTTGCAAAAGAGATTGCAACTCTGCGGCAGCCTGTTCTCCGTTCTGTAGCCGGGCATAGAAATTAATGATCCAGGCTTTACTCCATCCGGTGTGTCCGCCCCCATTAGCCAGCCGGCGTTCAATTGTTTTCTTTGCCGCAGCATATAGTCCTGGTGTTGCGGGAGATATCAGGTGAAGCGGATAAAGCCCCAATAGATGTGACATATGCCGGTGCCCCGGCTCCACTTCTTCATAGTCTTCTATCCATTCCCGGATGGCGCCGTTAGCCCCTGTTGTTATGGGCGGTAGTTGCTGCTGTGCCTGCTTAACTTGAGTTATTAGGCTGGCGTCTGTTTGTAAGAATGTTGCGGACTGAATAAAATGGTTAAACAGTCCCTGGATAATCTCAATATCCATAGTGCTGGCGTAGCACAACATGGAAGTTTCCTTTCGGTTTGTTCCAGGAACGAAAAAAGAATTTTCCGGAGAGTGAGATGGATTGGTTACCAGGTAACCCTGAGGCGACCGGATCAAAAAATCCAGTACAAACTCTACCGAACCCTTAATAACCGGATAGGCCGTATTTCGTAGGTAATTCATGTCCCGGGTGTACTCAAAATGGCGATACAATGGGAAGGTCATCCAGGGTCCCGCCATTGGAGAAACACCCCATACGCCATCGGCTACTCCTGTTCTTCCAAAGGCGTCTGTCAGATGGTGCAGGGTCCATCCTTTGGCATTATACATTTCCCGGGCGGTAACAGAGCCGGGGATGGTAAGTTTTTTCATGAAATGGGAAAGCGGAATTAGCGTCTCAGGAAGATTTCCGCTTTCTGCCGGCCAATAATTCATCTGCAGATTAATATTGGTATGAAAGTCGGCGTTCCAGGGAGCATTATAGGATTCATTCCAGATGCCCTGCAAATTCGCAGGAAGTTTACCGGGTTTTCGCGACGAACCCATTAAAAGGTAACGGCCGAACTGGTAATACAGAACGATCAGTCCCCGATCCAGGGCGCCGGTTTTGACACGATCCAGACGTTCATCGGTTGGGAGGTTTCTATTTGGATCTTCACCTAAGTTGAAGCTAACCCGGTCAAAAAAACTGCGATGATCGTTTACATGGTTTTGTTTCAAAATTGAAGGAGAAAACCGGGAGGCTTTATCAACAATACGGTTACAAATTGCCAGGGGATTGATGGAAGCATCAAAATTTAACTGATCGAAATTATAATCGGTTGCTCCTGTTACCAGCAGGGTCAGGTTCTTTATGGCTTTCAGTCTGTAGCCTGCAGAAGTATCGGTGGTAAATGGTATGGCGCTTCCATCCGTGTAGCCGATCCTGGCAAGGCCCGAAAAACGCATATGTTTTCCCCCGGGTCCCGACAGCGAATCTTCTTTGTCTTCAATTTGGCCATTGAACCAGGCCTGATTTCCTTCACTTTGATATTCGTGCGTATCTTTCTCCCGCGACAGGAAGAATTCCAGGTCTATGGGTTTGCTTGCGCTGATGTTTATCACGATCAGGTCCTGGGGCGCCGAAGCATATACTTCCTGTAGTATGCTGTTGTCGCCAACCCTGTATGTGGTTGATGCGATGCCCGTATTCAGCATCAGGGAACGTTTGTAATGTTGTATACCCTCTTTCCGGAAGTAATTTATAAAAAGGTTGCCAAGGGGTTGATAAGACCTTATCCTGGGTGGCCTGCCTACTAAATGTTGTGTGGAAAGATTTAAAGCTTTTTTAAATTCTCCATTAAATAAAGCGTTTTTTATTTCCCGGATATGCGTGGCGGCTTCAGGGTTATTGTTATTAATCTGGCTTCCGGCCCAAACGCTTTCTTCGTTAAGCTGGATCTTTTCATGATCAAAACGACCAAAAACCATAGCTCCTATGCGTCCGTTTCCTACCGGCATAGCATCTGTCCACAGGTTGGCGGGGTGGGTATACCAAAGTTGCAGGTCTTGTTGTGCTGTCGCAGACACACACAGGAACAGTCCGGCCGCAGACAGGAATCTTTTGAATTGCATATCGTTCGTTTTGAAATGAAATTTTGATCAACAGTCCTTAGTCAATCAGATTATGCTTTACTGTGAAAAAGACCAATCCTGCTGTATTTTTTAAATTGTATCTTTCCATCAGCCGGTCTTTAATAGCCTCTACGGTACGGGGGCTGATCTCCATTTTTTGAGCAATCTCATTTGCTGTGAACTCCATGCACAGCAGTCGCAGCACTTCTCTTTCTTTATCACTGATCACCACTTCATCGTTCAGCGAGGGAATAATCTTTGTGCGCGCATGAGATTTTTTCAACAACACTTTATTGACGAAATTATTTAAGTAATAGCCCCTGGACATCACTTCTATAATAGCCTTCTTAATCTCAGCCGGCTCGGCGCTTTTGAGCAGGTAGCCGTTGGCGCCATTTTCCATGAGATGGGACACAAAACGCTCATCTTCGTACATGGTAAGTACAATTACCCGCAGGTTGGGATATTGCTTGTTAATGACTTTGGTAGCCTCAATCCCATCCTTCACCGGCATGCGCAGATCCATCAATACAACTTCGGGTTCCGTTTCCGGGATCCCGGTCAGCAATTCCTCTCCGTTTTCGGCTTCCAGCACAAATTTAATATTTGAATATTGCCGCAGGGAAAGAATGACGCCTTTGCGAAAAATTTTGTGATCATCGGCAATGGCTACTTTTATAATACTCATAGCTTCGGGTGGTTTTTAACGATATGGGATAAATCCATCAGGAGATCATTTCATATTCTTCCACGGGTACTTCCAGGGTTACTTTAAAATAGGTTTGCGATACATCTTTTTCAAAATTAATTTTTGCATGCAATACTTTGGCCCTGCTTTGAATATTTTTTAAGCCTAATCCTACAGCACTTTTATTAAGTCTTTCCACGTCTTCCTGGGTAATGCCTCTTCCGTCGTGGTGCAGCCGGATAAAAAATTTGTCTTCATTATAATTCTGGGTAACATGGATAAAACTGGCGTTACTGTGTTTTAAAATATTGTTTACCAGTTCCTGGATGACGCGGAAAATCAGCAATTCCTGTTCGGGGCGAAGCCGTTGGCGATAATCGTGAAACCGGCAACTGGCATTAATGGTACCCGAACCGCTGATTTTTTGAAAAAGATCATTCACCGCGGATTCCAGTCCAAAATTCTTCAACGTGGGAGGCATCAGGCTGTGGGAAATATTACGGATCAATTGAATCGTATCGTCAATGATCTGCTTTGCATTGAAAATAGCCTGAAGCTGGGTACTGATGTCCTGCTTCACCAGGTTTTCATTCAGATACAAACGGGCAGTGGCCAGCAGGGGACCGGCGTCATCGTGAAGATCGGCGGCTATCCTCTGCCGCTCCTCTTCCTGCCACCGGATGGAAGCGTTCAACAAGATCTTCTGCTGCTCTTCTTCCATTTCTTTCAGCTTCAACTGGTAACGGATCACCCGGCGTTGATGAAAGATGATAAAAAGTACCAACCCTATAGCCAGCGCCAACATCCCCATAGTGCCAAAGAACAGGACACCGGAGATGTTCATTAGGCTGGATTGGTCGGATATCTGCAGGATTATCATGGGTCAATCAACATGGGTTTAGAGGTAAAATTATTTTATTTCTTCCTGTTTACAGAATAGGATGATTTAACAGATTGGTCTTTCATCAGCATCGCAAAACCAAAAATTATATTCTTAATGATATATAACGTATCATGAATAAGGTCATAATCACTTACAAACTGGTCATCCTTCATGTGGCTCTGGGCGTATATAAAAGGGAAAAAAGTGCCTGCAAAGTAGATAATTAAGGCAACCACTACCCAAAAAACCGGAGAATTATACAAAAATGGAGAAGTAGTATCGTTTATTCTTTCATAAAAATAGAATATACAATAAATAAAAAACAAAAGAGAAACAATTCCTGAAGGAATAGAGTCGAAAGAATTATTTGAAGTCAAACTAAACAGATCGTAAATGAGGTACAGCATCATAGGGATGCACACTACTTTAATCCCTGTCTTAACGAATTTTGAGTGAATGATCTTAAGAAATAGAAAGGAAAAAAAACTAAATTCAAATAAAGTCGTAATCCTGTAAATCAGGAAATTGTATTCCCGCGCCTGCCGGTTGGTCAATACAAAAAAATTTATAAAAGTACTGAAGACCGAAAAATAAAATACTACCCTTAACCCAATATTTTTCTTTGATCTGGCAAAAAAAATATACAGGATTAAGGGTAGAAGATCGGATAGAACGGCAATATTTCGAATATAAGTTGTTATAAGGGTTGTTTATTTTCCCAAATATAACAACAATAGATATAAATTAAAAACTCCATTCAAACCAACCGTCGCCGGGCTTAATGGGCGAGAATTTATTGGCGACTATCCCGGTTTCTTTGGTTAAAGAACCGCTGTCGTTGATGGCGGTATATTCCAGAATGGCTTTGCCCTGGCCGTCTATACCAACAAATACATAGGTTTGTTCGCCTTTGGCATTAAGCGCTTTGTACATCCGGATCCCTACGCAATCCGGTTGTTCCAGTATTTTTTCAATAATACTGCGGCCTACAAAATGAGCCTGGTTTTCGCCAAATTTGTCATAATAATCTTTCACCATTCTGGCGCCCATTTCAAAGCCGATGTGTTCGCCAATGTTTTCGTGAACCTGTGGTTGAGACTGAACAAGTACATCCTTTTTCATCATAGTTGTAAAGTTTTTGTGGTTTATAAAAGTTTGGATTGATATATGGTAAAAATGGCAGCTAATACCCGGATATGCAAGAGGATAATAGGAGATATCCCCTTTATCAAAAAGGATATAATGCAGCAGGAGACGGAGTTGTGATTAAAAAGAGGACAGGTTTAAAGTAATCAAAAATGAGTAAAATTACTCATAAAAATTAGTAATTTTACTATGATGATACCCGTAAAATTTCTTACTTTTAGTTCCCCGACGGGCTAAATCGGGAAGGAATATTGTTTAAAAGAGGCGGATTTTCTCTTAAAAAGAGGTCTTTTCCGGAAGGTGGAAATCAGTAAATTTAATGAAAAAACCAGAGTGGGCGGCTCAGTATCCGGATATCAGGATTTAAAACGGGTATATGATACGATATTTGGTGTTAAGAAAGTTGATTGACATTGGATTTTGCTTTTGATTCTTCACAGACATTGGAATTATTTATTGGACGGTTCGGAACATTGGATTTGATTTGAGGTTGCTGAATCCTCGCCAATCAACTTCAAAAACAAATATAAGATCGCTGGTCTTTCCAGGCAAGAGCAGTTTTACTCATTCTGATCCTTTCAGGAATTACGTGATGCATGATGGTTTTACCCGGATGTGGATACGTGTGCATAACTTTTTATTTCGGGTAAATACCAAGTAGTATTACGTGAATATAGTCCTGTTGATTTGCGAAGTTTGTAAGTAATATAATTCAGCGCCGGCGGCGAATGGATCCCGGCGCTACCAATTTGATATCCGATGGCAATAACCAACAATTATGAGATAAAGGTAGCTATGGCCGACGACCATAAGATTTTCAGGGATGGCATTAAAATGGCAATGAGTGGTAAGAATTACCTTAAAATAATCTGGGAGGCGGAGGATGGAAAGGACCTGATGCATAAGATGAAGATCAAACTGCCCGATGTGTTGCTGATGGATATAAGGATGCCGGAAATGGACGGGGTGAACGCCATTTCATTGATCAGGAAAGAATATGAAGCCGTGAAGATCATCGTGCTCACCATGTACGACGACCAGGAAATGATTTCCAGGATGATGGAAATGGGAGCCAATGCGTATCTTACCAAAACCACCGATCCCGAAGAAATTTACAACGCGATCCTGACCTGTATGAACGATGATTTTTATTTTAATGAGCTGGTAAACAAAGCCGTTTTATTAAAATTGCAGCATAAAAAACAGGTCAGACAATATTATCCCAAGACGGTAAAATTCAATGAAAAGGAATTAAAAATCCTAAAACTCATTTCCGAAGACAAAACCACCGAAGAAATATCTAAGGAAGTGTATCTCAGCCCCCGGACCATTGAAACCGTGAGGCAGAACATGAAGGCAAAAGTGGGCGCCCGGACCATAGCGGGACTGGTGATGTACGGGATGCGGAACCGGTTGATTGACTGATGCCTGACAAAAAAATGAGCGCTGATCTCACTAAATTTCATTCCCGGGTAATAATACGAAGGAGATTTCCGTTTTTAACTGAAATTGCACCCGGCTACCCGCGAAAAACACCGTTTACAAATGAAGCAAAAGAAATATTTTGATGAAATCCTACGGCCCCGAAGCAAGTCTCAAAGTAATTATAGCAGATGACCATGCGCTGTTCAGGGCGGGCGTGAAGACAGCCTTAAGCCTCAAAAAAGATATCCGTATCATCGGTGAAGCGGAAAACGGACAGCAGCTTTTACATTTGCTTAAACATCTGCAACCCGATATCATTTTACTCGATATCCAGATGCCGGTGATGGACGGCATAACGGTTCTTCCAGAAATCAAGAAATTATATCCCGAGATCAGGATCATTATGCTCACGATGCACAATGACCATTCCATGATCTCCCGGCTGATGGAAGTAGGAGCTAACGCCTATCTTACAAAAAACTCCGATTCTGAAGTCATTTACGAGGCCATCCGCACCTGCTACGATAACGAATACTATTTCAATGAACTTACCAATAAAGCGCTGTTAGACGGCTTGCGCACCAAACGGAATACAGACAGTTTCTCCCCCGCAGATGTAAAACTGAGCGATAAGGAAAAGCATATTCTCCAGTTGATGTGCGATGAAAAAAGTACCAAGGAAATAGCCGATATCGTAGCGTTAAGCCCCCGCACCGTAGAAGCGATCAGGGATAAGCTCAAATCCAAAACCGGGTCCAAATCCGTTGCAGGATTGATTCTATACGCCGTCAAGTCAGGTATCGTTGAGAATAAGTAGTTTTATATTACTTTAGGATACTTACTTAATCGTTTTTTATGCCTGGTTATTTTGTCCATAACGGTCAGCTTTTTCGCGAAGGGAAAGCGGTGATCTCTCCCGACAACCGGTCGTTCAGGTACGGCGACGGCCTGTTTGAAACCATTCGGGTAGTTAAGGAAAAAATCATTTTTAAAGAACTGCATTTCGAAAGATTATTGCAGGGCATGAGGCTTCTGCAACTCAGTATTCCCGAGTTTTTTACCCCTGCTCATCTTGAGGATGACATCCTTTCCCTGTGTGAGAAGAACAGGATCGGAGATTCCGCCGTAATCCGTATGGTGGTTTTCAGGAGCAATGGAGGATTATACGACCTGGAGGATTTGCGGCCCAATTATATTATACAGGGTACGGCTCTCCCGGCTCCTCCAACGGCAACAGAACCATCCGAAGGGCTGGTAGTGGATATCTGCCCGGAAGCCACCAAGGCCTGTAATATTTTTTCAAAAATAAAATCCAATAACTTCCTGCCCTATGTAATGGCAGCCTTATATGCCCGCCAAAACGGGCTGGACGACGCCCTCGTATTGAACCAGTACGGACGGGTAGCAGATGCAACCATAGCCAATGTTTTCTGGATCAAAAACGGTACCATTTGCACCCCACCGTTGTCGGAAGGCGGGATTGCAGGCGTTACCCGGCAATACCTGTTACAGAAATTACCACAATCGGGCTTCACCGTCAGGGAACAGCCGTTAACGCCGGAGGACTTACAGGAAGCAGACGAAGTGTTTTTAACCAATGTAATAAAAGGAGTACGGTCTGTTGGCCGGTGGCGGCAAGCGCGGTATTCGGGGGATATAACAAAGGCCATCCGCAGGCTTATCCTTGAGTTGTGGAAATAGCCCGGCATCAGGTACCCAATGTCTTTTCCTGGTCAGCAGCCGGATAACTTTTATATTCCCGGATCCAGTGCCATAGGCCAAAACCGGCAATCAGGGTGAAAATAAAATATTCCAGGCTGTAAAATTTCACTCCTTTAATAAAATATAAAAGCGTAGCTACAATATCCACGGCAATCCATATTATCCAGGATTCTATCTTTTTTTGAATGACGAAAAAAGTGGCTATCACGCTCATCACCAAAATAAAGGAATCCACGTAAGGGTAAGCACTCGGTAGGGGGAAAATCGCAGGGAGCCATTGGTGCAGGCCACTGGCAAGTTTCCCCAATATGAGCGTACCGCCGATACCCGAAAAAAGCGTTAATACCAATTGGTTTTTCTTCAAAAAACTCACTTTCAACTGCTGCTTCCGGTTTTCCTCACCCGGCTTTGGATGGGCCCACCGCCACCATCCCACAAGATTGGTAACAAAAAAGAAAGACTGGAGGAACATGTCCGGATAAAGCTGGACCTGATAATATAAAATAAAGGCCAATACGATATTTAAAAGGCCAACCGGCCAGGTCCAGATAACGGCCCTGGCAGATAACCACACCGCCAGCAAACCAAATATTACCCCGAAGAATTCCAGATAGCTCATGGAGTAATTCAGCAGATGGAAGAATTCGGTATGGACGCTGAAAAATTGTTTCACCATATATCAGGTTCCGGAGGTACCAACAAGCGAAGGAATGCCTTTCCCGGGAAAATTAAAATTGCAAAGATCAGCATTTCAGGAATGCAAAAGGGTGCATCCCATATTTTCGCAGGCGGGTGTGACACCCGCCTGTAGAACTCACTGCCGGTCGGTGTCCCACCGACCGGCATGCCACAGGTGGGGCGAAAATATGGGATGCACCCACGCAAAAAGCCGGTTCATTGATGCAGGTCGGACAAAGGGGCAGTTGATCAATCTATGGAACTGTATCAGTCTTGAAACCTAATTTGCCTTCCCGCTTCCCCGCTAAATCTTACCTTTGCGCAAATTTAAGAAACATGGTTTACCTGACCCGTGTGGAACATTTTAACGCAGCGCATAAATTATTTAACCCGGATTGGAGCAGGGAAAAGAATGAAGAGGTGTTTGGTAAATGCGCCAATGAAAACTGGCATGGGCACAATTATGAATTATATGTAACCATCAAAGGAGAACCCGATCCCGACACCGGTTTTGTACTGGATGTAAAAAAATTAAGCCTGTCCATCAAAACCCATGTGCTGGAAAAGCTGGATCATCTCAACCTCAATGAAGATGTGGATTTCATGAAAGGTAAAATGTGTTCCACAGAAAACCTGGCCGTAGCCATCTGGGAGCAGCTTGAAAAAGCGCTTCCGGCGCCTGTGCAACTGCATGCGGTGAAATTGTATGAAACCCCCACCATTTTTGTTGAATACTTTGGGAAGTAACAAATCCAATGATGCCAGGGGTAAAAAAAAGCGTTTTGAACTTTAATAATCACCAGTTATGGATAAAAAGGTAGCTGTTTTCCGCAGAGAACGATTCAATGCCGCACACCGGCTGTTTAACCCCCGGTGGGATGCGGATACTAATTTCAGAGTGTTCGGCAAATGCAGTAATCCTCATTATCACGGGCATAATTATGAACTGGAGGTAAAGGTTACCGGTGATCCGGATCCTGAAACCGGATTCGTGATGGATATGAAGGTGTTGTCGGACTTGATACAGGAACAGGTTTTAACCCGGTTCGATCATAAAAATCTCAACCTGGACACGGTGGAATTCAAAGACAGGAATCCTACTTCAGAAAATATCGCAGTGGCGATCTACAACCTCCTTCGGCCTCATGTCAGCGAAAAATACGGGTTGCAGATCCGGCTTTATGAAACGCCGAGGAACTTCGTGGAATACCCGGCTACGTAATTTGATTTAAGTACATTTTTAATCATTCATTTAAGCATAATTTATGGCCTATAAAAAAGTGGAGCAGTTTGACGAACAGATTACCCTCGCATTGCAGGAAAATTATAAAAACCTGTTATCGTTATTGGGGGAAGATCCAAACAGGGAAGGTTTGCTGAAGACCCCTGAACGGATGGCAAAATCAATGCAATATTTAACGCAGGGATATAGTATGAACGCGGAAAATATTTTGAGTTCCGCCAAATTTCATGAACCGATCAGTAAGATGATCATTGTAAAGGACATCGAATTATACAGTATGTGCGAACACCACATGCTGCCCTTTTTCGGCAAGGCCCATATTGCCTATATACCCAACGGCTGGATCACCGGGTTAAGTAAAATTGCCCGTGTGGTAGATGTGTATGCCCGTCGTTTGCAGGTGCAGGAGCGACTGACCACCCAGATACTGGAAGTGATAAAAAAGACCTTAAAACCATTAGGAGTAGCGGTGGTGATTGAAGCGTCTCACCTCTGCATGATGATGAGGGGGGTACAAAAGCAAAACTCCGTTACCACCACTTCTGCTTTTTTCGGGGAATTTGAAAAAAACGAAACCCGCAGCGAATTCATCCGGCTGATTGGTTCCTCATTGCACTAAAACCGTATATTTATTGAGTGCAAAAATTACCGCTGAAACATTTTAAAACAACTAAAACTCCTAAAAGTAACGCTCATGAAGCATGCTTATGTATTTCCCGGACAGGGTTCTCAGTTTTCAGGGATGGGAAAAGAATTATATGAAACCAATGGACTGGCAAAGGAATTGTTTGAACAGGCTGATGCCATCGCCGGTTTTCGCATTTCAGATATCATGTTTGCCGGCACGGATGAAGACCTGAAACAAACCAGGGTAACCCAGCCGGCTATTTTCCTGCATTCTGTTATCCGGTTCAAAACAATGGATTCAACCCTTCCCGATATGGTTGCGGGACATTCGCTGGGAGAGTTCTCTGCCCTGGTGGCTAATAAAACCCTGCTGTTTGAGGATGCCTTACAACTGGTGATCATAAGAGCGCAGGCTATGCAAAAGGCCTGTGAACTGCAGCCTTCATCTATGGCTGCTGTGCTGGCGCTGGATGATGTAAAAGTGGAGGAAATATGTGCAGCCATACAACAGGAAACAGGTGAAATAGTAGTACCCGCCAATTATAACTGTCCCGGGCAGTTGGTGATCAGCGGTTCGGTTAAAGGAATAGAAATAGCCTGTCGGCGTATGAAAGAAGCCGGCGCCAAACGGGCTTTGGTTCTCCCCGTTAGTGGCGCGTTTCACTCTCCGCTGATGGAGCCGGCGAAGGCGGAGCTGGCAGCAGCTATCGAAGCCGCCAGCTTTGGAAATCCATCCTGTCCTGTGTACCAAAATGTAACCGGGCTGCCTGTAACCGACCCCGCGGTAATAAAGAAGAACCTGGTGGACCAGTTAACCGGCGCAGTGAGATGGACGCAAAGTGTACAAAGAATGATCGCAGACGAAGCCACCCGGTTTACGGAGGTAGGGCCGGGAAAAGTATTGCAGGGACTGATCGCAAAAATTGATAAAACGGTGGCTACCGAGGGGGTGGGATAGGAACGGGAGAAGATTTGTAGGAGTTCCCATTACCCGGATTTTTCTACATCACCCTTCCGCTTACTCATAGTTTTCTTCCTGTGGGTGATGCTGCCTTGTTGGATGCAACAATAGCAGGAACAGACCGGCTATTTATTTTAACCGGGAATAGCCCCGGTTTTGAACAAACACAGATAGATATCATTCAATCTCGAAATATTGATTTTCAGGCTGCGTTTGCAGACACTCCTTAGCAATAATGGTATTTATTTTCGATACCGGGTTTCTCATCTCTTGTATGTTGCTTAAAGGGATAAAAATCTCGCTTAAAGTTAATAAATTATCTTAATTGGTTGATTATGAGCGTCTTATTTACCTTCCTTAATAAAGCTTACATCTTGCTTATATGCTATGCCACCTTCCTTAAAGCTCCTTATGCTGCCAATACTTCATTTAGTTCGTTAATAATCTGTTCCATTTCATTACCAAACAACTGGTACATTTTTCCTCTGCCGCTGTGGACATCAAAAGGGGTATAGTCCAGGTCGTCCAGCTCAATATGGTAAGAACTTACAATATGTTCCTTGATCTTGCGCAGCCAATCCATCTGCTGCTGCGTAAAACGGTTGTGCTGCCCGGCATTCTGCAAAAAGATCCATTTTTTAAAATTGTCATCAATGGTTTTATCATAAGGGCGCAGTTCTTTATCAATACCACACACCCTGCGTATCAGCGATACCAACGCTGTTAGTTCGTCTTTAGGACAATCACCGTTTATCTTTTCTACTGTTGCAAAAGCGCCCCAAACATGTGCAGGGGCCAGCACCGGTTTTTCGAGCTTTATTTTTTCCATTACTTCTTTGATCATCTTAAAGGTGATCTCCCGACGATTATAAGGCTGGTTGTAAAAGATACTAAGCGCTTTTATTTCGTCTTTATTGGCTTCCAGGTAGGCAGCAAAATCGCTCACCAGGTTTTGTGCCACATCAACAGATGTTTTATTCCACTCGGCTTTTGTTACAGTGTCCAGGTTGATATGGTCAATGATTTGATCGTGTTGCCTGCGCACCGTATCTATATATTCATTCAGCTTACCATTAAACAGCAAAGAAGCTTGTTTGGCCAATGCTTTCTGCGCATCTTGCCGCGCCTGCTCTTCCATGACCGGGCTACGGTCTGCCGGATGGGTTTGCTGAATGATATCCTGTGCCCTGGCTTCAATCACGTCAGGATCCCAGGCATCGATCAGTATTTTTGTGATCTGCTTCAGGTTTCTGCCGCCGGAGTATTCCAGCAATTTGTCTGTTTCATTTTCAGTAAGCTGCTTGTCTAACCGTATCAGGCGGTTAGCTAAAGAAAGAAACACATCTTCCTCGTTCACTCCCATCGTTACAGCCTGCAATAAATCTTTTAGGGGAACGGTAGGTTGCCGCTCCAGCGGCCGACTATCCGTCTTTTTTGATTTGGTAGCACCTACCGCATCTACTATTAC
>JAMLHL010000056.1 GCA_023957125.1 Chitinophagaceae bacterium | reverse complement strand
GAGACCAGGGAAGCGTCGGCCCCGCCTGGTTGTGTTATGCAGTTGGGATATTGTCATTTTTTATTCCTTCGTTGTCAACGGTCTTGTCAGGCGCGGAAACAGTCCCGGTACCGAAGTTGAAAAAAGTGTTTCCCGGTGAGCCATTTTCAATTTGTCGAGCCGGGTTCTTTCAACCCGAAGTCGGTATGCAATGTTCAAGCGGAAAACTCCCAACGACGAAATGCCCGCTAACGTTTTGGGTATTGCCGAAGGCGGGGTTTTTAGCAGTAAAGTTCAATCGAAGAACTAAAGTTGAACCTTGTACAAATATCCAATCGAAGCCGTTCAGCCCCGCTTTTGGCAATACCTTGTTAGCGGTTCGTTTATTATTTCATTCGATAGTAAATTTCTCCTGTTTGAGATGCGTGTCGACGTTTTATTAAAATCAATTCATTTAGTCTTATTCGTCCTTCTAATACTTGCATTAAATCCATTCCATCCATTAGAATCATTGATTTTGTTATTGGACTTCCTGTTTCAGTACAATCTTTTGAAAATGGTCCAAGAGAAATAAAAAGTCCTAATGTGTTTTTTAACTTACCTGAAATTTTCCCTCCAAATGTGTATAAGTCAGCAGCATTAATTTCGGTTTTTTCCTGCCATTTTGCTTCTAATAAGTAATCGTTATTGTCAAATGTAAATGCTCCATGGGTGCATTTCAAATTTTCGCTAATTCAAGCGGCTGTTTTGCAAAACTCCTTTTTGGCAAGTTCGACAATCTTTGACCATTGCTGGTTCTTTTTGGTAACTCTAAGATGCAACATATTTTGAGCGCCTCTCCGACTCCATCTTTGTCCGGATTGTTTCATTCTTTTTTGTACAACCGTTCTATGTGCCGATTCAATGGCTCCTGAACCAATAATGCCCGCCCCTAATTTTTTATATAATGGATAATCCATTCTCTTTTTATTGACCTCGTAGTAATCTATTAATTTCTCTGCTTCTTTTGATTTTAACGGTAAGCTATTTAGTTCATCTATGATTTGCTGAACCTTTCCTTCTAATAATAATCCGGTGTTCTCATCTGTCCATTTTTTTCGCCGGCTCTCATCTTTGATTTTAGCTTTGGCGTAATCATGCAGGTGTTCACTGGCATGATAAAAATCCAACACGGATATCGCTTCAGGATAGGCATCTTCTATCCAGTTCTTTAACCACGGCGCACCATCGGATATGAAGACAAGCGGTTGTTTGCTTTGGCTGTAATGGTCTAATAATTTCTCCATCTCCATCGTAAATTTCTTATGGGTATCCAAATAGGCTAAGTATTGCGAATTGCTTATCCAGCCTGGCTTCTCATCTGCATGAATACATGATGAACTCTTGAAAATCCGGCCTACTTTTACCTCTTTCCATCCTTCTTCACGGGTAAATAGCATAGAACCGTCTGCCATAGCATAAATCACTTCGTCTTTTTTGCAGGGTGTTAAAACAACTTCCTCCGAAATGGTTTTACCTATTTCTTCTCCATACACATTAGCGACCCGCCAAACCTGGGCCGCGCTTACTTTTATATTAATATATTTTTCCAACACTTCGTTACAGTTTTCATAGCTGTCCGTTTGCGCCGAATAAACCATGAGTTCCTGTAGTTTGGGGGATATTTGAAAGCCATTTTTTCCTTTACTGAAAGGGTGTAGGTTATTTATAGTTACATAACCCAGAGTTGTGAGGTTTTTTTTTACGCTTGTCGTTTCCGGCTTTGCTGATGTTTTTCTCTAATACTTCTCTACCTAAGCCTTGCCAGATTTTGACAAACTCCGTTTCATAATCATAGAAATCGGTAATTAAATTAAGCTGTTGAAGCTCATCATAGCGTTTTTCAGCGGCTTCAAGATATTCTTGTTTAGTCATAATTTATGGGTTTTGTTTCCTAAATTTAACCCTTATAACTAATTCTTATAGCGAAAATTTGAAATGCACCCATGCTCCATCTATTTGTTCTCCTGTAACTTTAAAAGCTGATTTTGGGTCTAAATCAAAAAAGACGAATAGTTCGTTTAGAAATTTCTCGAATTGAAATCCTTTTTTCTGTGCACTTGGATTTGATGCAATTTCATAGAAGCCAAGTTTTAATTCTTCTAATTTTTGTTGATATGAAATGCTTGATTTTAATTTTTCCTGATTAGATTCTCGTCTTTCTTCTGCTTTTTTTAATTCAGCGATTGTCTCAAAATATCCTTTTGCTTGATTCCTTAATTTGGCAACTGATTCTTTAGCCTTTTTAATCTTTGTTTTTGAGTCGTCCCAATATTCTAAATGTGAAAAATCGTTTATATTTCCAACTTCTTGTACAAGTTTTAGCAAGTCAGTTTGATACATATCTTGTCTTTTCACCATTCGGTCAATTAGTTGAGATACACTTTCATATTTAGTGTTTTCATTCCAATCTATAGTTGATACAATTAGGGGATTCTCAAGTGTTAATTCTATAAACTGCCTTAAATCCTTTTTTCTCCAATAAATTGCAACTAGTGCTTCTTTTAAAGCTAAAATGGCTGAAGCTGATATTTTCTTGTTTAAACTCATTGTTTTATTTAAATGACCGCTAA
>JAMLHL010000055.1 GCA_023957125.1 Chitinophagaceae bacterium | reverse complement strand
GCTTAACAGTTTGCTGCGCTGATAATGTTTGTTAAAGTGTTTTTTCGTCTTACAATGGGTAATTTTGCAGCACCAGAAAGATTGGACTATGACAAAGAAGATTGCGTTATCAGCGCTGGAGCTCGCCGTGGTAGTGGAAGGAGGCGATGCCAGGCAGGCCATTGACAATACGGTGGCGGTAGCACAGCATATAGAGCAGCTTGGCTATCAACGGATCTGGCTGGCGGAGCACCATAATATGGAACATATTGCCAGTTCGGCTACAGCCGTGTTGATAGGACATATAGCCGGCAAAACCAAAACCATCAGGGTTGGCTCCGGGGGCGTCATGCTGCCCAACCATGCCCCGCTGATGGTGGCCGAGCAGTTTGGCACACTTGAAACGCTTTACCCGGGAAGGATTGATTTGGGTTTGGGCCGGGCGCCGGGCACCGATCAGTTAACCGCCTACGCGTTACGAAGAAGAAATATGACGGCGGAAAATAGTTTCCCAACGGATGTGCAGGAATTACAGACTTATTTTAGCGAAGCGAACAGTTCGGCTAAGGTCCGCGCCTTCCCCGGAGAGGGTTTGAACATCCCCATCTGGATATTAGGCTCCAGTACAGACAGCGCCTACCTGGCCGCTGCGCTGGGATTGCCTTATGCTTTTGCGTCCCATTTTGCTCCAGCGCAATTTCAGGCGGCAACGGAAATATACAGGAGTCATTTCAAACCCTCAAAATACCTTGCGGAACCTTACGTTTTAGCCTGCATAAACGTGATAGCGGCAGATACGGAGGAGGAAGCGCAGTTTTTAGCAACCAGTCTGTATCACCTGTTCCTGGGTATTGTTACGAATAGCCGCCGCCCTTTACCACCGCCGGCAGAATTGCCATCGGTGTTTTATCATCCGGAGATCCAAAGAGCCGTGAACAGCATGACTGCAGGTACTTTCATCGGAGACAAGAATAGTCTGATAAAAAAGTTAGGAGAATGGCTGGAGACTTCGCAGATTGATGAGTTGATGATCACCGGTTATATTTACGACATGAAAGCAAGATTGAAGTCGTACACCCTGTTCAAAGAAGTAATAGACCAGATTCACCCTTAAGCAAAAACCGGGGGTTTCCCTATATTTACGCAGAGATATCCATTCATATAAAACGTGGGTTCCGTTTGATTTTGTGATAAAAATTTCGCTTATGAAGAAAATATACGCTTCTGTTATTCTTTCACTTTTCGTTTGTTATGCGGTAGGTCAAACTGCTAAGGATTTGCCCGTAAAGCTCAGGGTGGGTACCTATAATGTAGGGCATTTCAATCAGGGAATGAAGGGCGGACTGGAATTGAAAGGTAGAAACGCCAGTGAGGAATTTAAGAAAAACAACGCGAGGATGGAAATGCTGAATTGGCGAAAATGGATCAGCGAACAGAGTCTGGATATTTTTATCTTAAATGAATGGAACCAGTATTTCGACACCGACAGTATTTTTATGGCGGAGAAGGAATTGCTGCAACCCTTTTATAATCATATCTATTGGGGCGACGAGCACACCTGGATTTTTAACGGCATTGCAACAAATTTTACGCTGACCAATATCCGGCAGAAATATTGGGCGGGCGAATACTACGCTTTAATAGCCGACCTTAACCTGGGTAAAAAAACAATCACAATTATTTCAACGCATCTTCCCTGGCAAAAAGAGTGGCATGCCAAAGCAGTGGACTCCTTAATTGCCGAAATGAAAAAATATAAATACCTGATTTGTATGGGGGATATGAATGCTACCGATGCGGAGCAGTTACGTTTCGGGGAAGAAGGATTTAATATTGCCAACGGAGGAAACCAGGGATGGTTCCCTACCGGCAGAAGCTCACTTCAGTTGAGGGGTTTGTCCGACAGTCCGGATCGTCATTTGGATAATATTATTACCAGCAGCAATATTAAGATCATGAACATCTCGGCACCTTTTACCAGGCTCAATGATTTTGATCATCTGCCGGTGCTTGCTGATGTGATTATAACGGATTAAAAATGAAAAGTAAACTAATACTACCCGCTCTGCTCCTGTTATTGCAATTTGCTGCCCGGGCAGCTATAATTGATACGGTTGAAACCTACAGCCCTTCGATGCAGAAAACCATAAAGGCGGTGGTGATCCGTCCGGACCAATACAATAAATTGAATGCGTTACCGGTGGTTTATCTTCTCCATGGATATGGCGGTAATTATGCAGACTGGATCAATAAGGCAAAAAATATCGAAAAGTTAGCGGATCAATATGGTTTGATGATCGTTTGCCCGGATGGGAACAAAGGCAGTTGGTATTGGGACAGCCCTGCAGATCCGTCGTTTAAGTATGAAACCTATGTGGCAGGGGAACTGGTGCACTGGATAGATGCCCAATACAAAACCATTAAAGACCGGAAAGGCAGAGCCATTACGGGATTGAGCATGGGTGGGCACGGCGCTTTGTACCTGGCGGTCAGGCACCAGGATATTTTTGGCGCGGCCGGAAGTATGAGTGGGGGTGTGGATATCCGCCCTTTCCCCAACAACTGGGACATGGCGAAACGACTGGGCAGCTATGCTGAAAATTCGGAGCTCTGGGAAACGCATACGGTGATTAATTTACTGCACCTGCTTACCCCCGGCTCTCTTTCATTGATTATTGATTGCGGTACCAGTGATTTCTTTTATGCAGTAAATAAGAATCTTCACGAGCAATTGTTATATAGAAATATTCCGCACGACTTTATTGCCAGACCCGGAGCGCACAACTGGCAGTATTGGCAAAACGCGATTGAATTTCAACTGTTATTTATGCATCATTTTTTTACTCACCCCGAATAACTTAAGCGCAGGGGCATAAAAAAGTGGTACAGAAAAGATGATTTTAATATCATTGCTCTCTGTACCACGCATCCTAAAAACCAATAAGGATTATAAAGTCAGATCCCAGCCCTGCCGGTATTCTCTTTTTACAAACTGGTTGGCGGGATCGTAATTGGTTACTTTCATGTTGGCAGCATCCCACAACAATTTTTTGCGGCCGTTGTATTTGTCTGCCGTGCG
>JAMLHL010000054.1 GCA_023957125.1 Chitinophagaceae bacterium | reverse complement strand
AAGGAAGGGTCAACCAATAGTAAACCATGTTCTGCAATAATTGATAAGCGACGTTCGGGAATGTTTATTGGCTTTCCGGTTGGTCAAACGCCGACCGGTAGCGGTTCCTACAAACGGGTGTCTCATCCACCTGTGGAAATTGAAATATGCCCGCGGAATTGGGTGCATTTCAATTTTTCGCATGGGATTGAAATCCCACGCAAGAATATGTGATCGAGCCTACGGCTCTGGAACCTGGAATGGCAAGAGCCATCGGCTCGGTTGCATATTGTACCAACGGATTTCAATTCGTCGCATGTTTCTTCCTGCCAAAATTGAATTACACCCGCGGAATTTGAAGAAATAATTATTAATCCCTAATATTGTAACTCTTAATCAGCTAAAGAACAGACCAAAATCCGGGATTGCATTGTTTCAATCTCCTGCATATAGTATTGAATGATCATGCTGACTGTTGCCAAATATAATGACAAAGACTTACTTGCTTTGATTGCTAAAGGCGACAGGCTTGCATTTAAACAGCTTTACAGCGGCTGCTTAGATGATTTATATCGTTTCATTTTTCTGTTTACCAAATCCAAAGAAGAAACAGAGGATATCCTCCAGGAAATATTCATCAAAATATGGGAGAACCGTGAAAAGCTTTCAGAAGTTAACTCTCTAAAGAATTATCTATTCCGTTTCGCTAAAAACAAATTACTGGATAATATCCGCCATTTACAGGTCAGGCAGCGCGTGCTGTCGGAAATCAGGAGAACCAGGGATGTTTCGGGAAATATAACGGCAGACCAGTACACTTACAGGGAATATTACCAATTGGTACAACAGGCCATTGAGAAATTACCCCCCAAACGCAAACTTATTTTTCAGCTTAATATAGAAAACGGGCTTTCCCTGGATGAAATTGCCGGCCAGTTAAATATCTCCAGATCAGTGGTGCAGAAACAAATTTATAAGGCTTCCTACTTTGTACGGGACTATCTTTTTAAACACAGTGAGCCCTCCTTTTGCATCGTTGCAGCTTTCTTTTTATCGGCCTTTTAACCCCTTGACAAAGTTTTTTTGAAAATAATATTTTTAGAGGGGTGTTTTTCAAAGGCTGAAACGTCTTTACAGTAATATATAAAAATGCAACCGGAAGAGCTTAAGTTATTTGTAGAAAAATTTATCCTTGGTACCCATACGGAAGAGGAGCACCGGCAGTTTATAGAATGGCTGAAAACCGCTCCTGTTGAAGATGTTACTACTATCCTGGAGGCGTATCATATGAATATGGAGGAAAGCGCTTCCCCCGTGGGCGAAGCGGATTTGAATCTGATATCGCATATTGAAACAGCCCTGGATCAATACGAGTTGGGCAAAGAACATAGGTATGAGAAGGTTAAAAAGATATTCCCGCGTTTTTTCTCCAGGGTGGCCGCGGCTGTGCTGGTTCTTGTGTCGGGAACGACTATTTATTTTGCTTTGAAAACCACCCGACCCGATACCCCGGTTGAGACCTATTCACAACCATTGACGAATGAAGTGGTGCCGGGAGGAAACAAAGCCATACTTACTTTATCGGATGGCTCTACCATTATCCTGGATGATACAAAAAACGGCCAGGTGGCTCAACAGGGAGGAACACAGATAACCAAATTAGCGAAAGGACAATTAGTATATAACAAAGCGGATAGTCAACCTGCAAAAATTGCTTTTAATTCATTGACCACGCCGCGGGGCGGGCAATTCAGACTCAGGTTGCCGGATGGTAGTGAGGCCTGGCTTAATGCAGCGTCCTCCATCAAATACCCTACGGCATTTACGGGTAATGAAAGAAAAGTGGAGATATCGGGGGAAGTGTACTTTGAAATAGCCCATGAGGAGTCAAAACCCTTTAAGGTAAATGTAAATGGGATAGAGATAAAAGTATTGGGAACACATTTCAATATCAATGCTTATAGCGATGAGGTTTCCGTTAAAACCACTTTGCTTGAAGGCAGTATAAGGCTTGCAAAGGGCGGTTCCGTAATTACGCTAACGCCGGGGCAGCAGGCGCAAATTGAAAAGGGAGATCATATTAAAGTAGTTGAGCGTGTGGATGTCAGTCAGGTAGTGGCATGGAAGGACGGCTACTTTTCTTTTAACAGGGCAGATATACAAACGGTAATGCGGCAGATAGCAAGATGGTATGATGTAGAGGTAAGTTATGAGAAGAATATACCGGAAAGGCAGTTTGGCGGTAAAATTGACCGGAGCAGTAATATATCGGAAGTGTTGAAAATACTGGAAGAAAGTAAAGTGCATTTCAGAATGGATGGGAAGAAAATAATTGTGAGTCCATAACGGTTGCTTAATTAAAAAACCAGAAGTGCGGGAACACTCCTGGCGTATTTAAGTTAACTTCTAAATAAACCCGGTAAGGTTTTTATTTATTAACTAAAACAAACCAAAAGTATGCAATTAAGTGCATTTTGTAATGAAATTTCTTTGAAGAGATTTTTCGCTAAAACCGGTCTGATTCCTTACAGGCCCGGAAGAAGCAGACAAATTTTCCGAGTTATGAAATTAGCTGCTTTATTATTGATCGCCGCTTTTCACCTGAGTGCAAAGGGTGTGTCGCAAATTACGCTTTCTGAAAAAAATGTTTCTTTAGAAAAAGTTTTCAACGCTATTGAAAAACAATCAGGCTATGTTTTCTTTTATGATTACGCGTGGTTGGAAGAGGCCAGAACAGTAAGTATTAAAGTGAAAAACGCTTCCCTTATCGAGGTGCTCAACGAATGTTTCAAAGGCCAGCCGCTGACTTACAGCATCATCGGCAAAACGGTGGTTGTAAAACAGAAGGAAACAGTGAAACAAACGGAAGTAGCAGCAACACCTGATCCGGTATTGCCGCCCCGTTTTATAAACGGCACGATCACAAATGAAAGTGGAAATCCGCTGGCAGGGGTAAGCATTACTGTAAAAGGAACTTCCAGGGGAACAACCACTGATGATAAAGGGTTTTTTAGATTGGAGATACCGGAGGAGGGCGCCGTCTTATTGATCAGTTCTATCGGATATGCAGAGCAGGAGATTGAGGTTGGAAACAGGATGAGCATTAATCTGAGTTTACAACCGTTATCACGGGAAATCAGCGAAGTGGTGGTATTGGGCTATGGAACCCAACGGAAACGAGACTTAACAGGTTCTGTTTCTACGATTGATCAGAAGGCCGTTGCCGATTTGCCGGTATCTTCAGTGGATCAGAAAATGGTAGGACAGGTAGCTGGCGTACAGATCCAGCAACAAACAGGAGCCCCCGGCGGAGGGACTTCCGTAAAGATCCGGGGCAACGGTTCCATCGGTGCAGGAAACGAGCCGTTGTATGTTGTGGACGGGATGCCGTATTCGGCCACCATGAACCAT
>JAMLHL010000053.1 GCA_023957125.1 Chitinophagaceae bacterium | reverse complement strand
TAGACAGGTTTCTATTATGAGAGTTCAAAAGCCCTGACACACAGAATTTCTATTGAGCGACCATTTGTTTATCAATCCCCTGGGATTGAAAACGCCCGCTAACAGGCGGTTTTGCGCAAGTATGGCTGAACGGAAGTCTGCCGGGCTGGTTGCATCTGTCAGCAGCAGTTATCGGCAGAAGAAATCCTTACAGAAATTATCTGAATACAATATTTTTACACCAAATTGGCATACGGTAGTTCAGCAGGTGGATTTCAAATGCCACACCTGCGCAAAGCCGTAGCCGTTAGCTGCCATAATACAGACCCTAAAAATGCCGACAGACGATAATATAGAAATAAGTTCACTTTTACTTCAAGACGACAAAGAAAAAGTTGAAGAGGTTGTAAATTATATTACTGCCATTGGGGTAAAGGTTAGAAAAATTCAAACTGAACGTTTTATGATGAGTTCAGTTCTTTATGCTATGAATGATGGCAAATGGGACATTCATTTATACAACTATACACGGCACAGACAATTAGCATTTCCATATATCTATCTTTCTCTTTCAAGTATTCTTCGGAGAGAAAAAATTTGGTTTAAAACTATCAACCCAATCAATCTTGACAAAATAAATAATAGAATACTTGTCGACCATTTCTCTTCTAAAACAGAAATAAGTGGAGCAGTAGAATTTAGACAGGAGTTTATGCAAGGTCTATATTTAGGTTTTGAACTCAATTACTTATTGACAAATAAGAAAATTACAAACGATGAAGCATTAAGCCTGTTTTATGATTGTGACCATATGCCAGAGCAAGCAGGATTTTGTGCGGCTATAAAAAGGAATGGTGGTATTGAGCAAGCAAAAATTATTTTTGACCATTTTTGGAAATGTGAAAAGCCTGAATACATTAAAACTATTGAGCGAATTGACGAATGCATCGAAAGGAATGAGATAACTGAAAAAGACTTTTTCTACATCCAAAAAGCTCATTTCCCAAAACTTAGAAATATTGACTTTGACACAAAATTTGACAGCTTTATGAAAGACAATCTCACTAACTTAGAATACGACTTAACAATTTCTTTTGCAGGCGAAGATAGAACTGTTGCTAAAGAAATTGCAGATAATCTAACAAATCGGGGATATAAGATATTTTATGACGAGTATGAAAAATCAAAAATGTGGGGGAAGGATTTGTATGAATATCTCACAACAGTTTATCAGACAAAAGCCAAGTATTGCTTAATCGTAATTTCCGAACATTATGTAAAAAAGGTATGGACAAAATTAGAAAGAAAGTCTGCACAGTCGAGAGCATTTATGGATGAGAATGAATACATTCTGCCTTTACGACTTGACAGTGTTGAAGTTCCGGGCATTTTGCCAACGACAGGTTACATTGACTTTAGGAATGAAACTATTGACGAAATCACAAAACTCTTAGTCGAAAAGATAAACAATTACGGCAGCTAACATTGGTATTTGCAAAAGCTGGGCGGACGAAAGCCGTGTTTCAACTTTTGTTTTTCAATTTTGCTTCATATCGGGCAGGACGTTATTAATTTAGCTATGTACAAATCATCAACTTTTATCTATAAATTTAGCTTCAGGTATCCGGGCAGACGGAAGTCTATTTCCCAGCCTTCGCAAATACCTGTACGTTGGTTGCAAGCTTAAATAAGAATCCTTGAAAATTAAAGACTACAAAGGCGGAAAACTTATTACCCTTAGCAGACCTTTTGATGATAGATCAAAAGTTCTGTTTTTGATTTACTTTATTGCATTTTTCTTTGGGGGATCAATTTTCTTTTGGACCCTATTAAACGAAATAATGCCCGGAGGAATTACACTATTTCTATTCGCTATAGTAGTTATCTTTTACTTCGCTGCATATAGGTTTTTAAAAAGGACTCTTATGACAGAAAAACTTTTTGTAAACAGTAACGATCTTTCAATCATAAAAAAGGGGATAATAAGTAAAAATATTGCTACTTTCAAAATTTCTAAGATATCCAATTTTCGACATCTTGATAAACCAGAGTTAACAAAACACCCACTTGCTGGACAAACAATTGATTATTTAGGGTTTCAAACTGAACAACAGGTTATCAATGAAATGCATGGTGACAATCGAATTGCATTTGATTATGAAGGAAGAACAATTTCTTTCGGAAACAATATTTACACGTGGCAGTTTGAAGAACTAGAGATTCTTATTTACGATGTCACTAAAAATGATCTCAGGTTTAACGATGAGACAGAAAAAAAACTTAGCTCGAGAAAGTAAAGCCTGCAACCAACAGGCAGGTTGGCAAAAATGCGGGCAGACGGAAAACGTTCGTCAACTTTTGGTTCTTTGTTCGGCTATAGTTTCGGCAGACGGAAATCAATCGGCAAAAACTTATAACTTGTACTTTAACTAAATAATCAACTTCGGTAGCCGGGCCGGACGGATCGCTATTATCCGCACTTCGCCAACCTGTACCGTTGTACGAAACCCTAACCACCTTTATATCTTCAAACATGAACATAATTTTTTAAAATGAAAATAGTAATTGCTATTACCTTATGCTACTTATTATGTCGTTTTATAAAACCCATATGGAAAGCGCTCATTGTAGGTGCGGCATGCTATATATTTATTTCATTTATAGTAATGACACATTCTGTTCCTGCTGGTTCAAAATTAAATATCACAAGCTCTTCACTTTCAAATTTTGTAGCAGTAGCTTTAGGCGAATTCATAGTATACTTTGCACTGGGGGTTATTATATTTTTAGTATTCAACAAATCTCCAAAACAGAATTCAGATATAATCGAAAATGATAATGACGCACCTAAAGTATAAGTCTATATATCAGACAATGAAAAAATTAAGTGTGCTGACATTTCTACTTTTCGTTTTTGGTTCTGCATTTTCACAGACAATAATAAAAATGAAAAGACAGGGTGGAGTTTCACTAATTCCATGCAAAGTAAATGGATTAGACTTAGAATTAATTTTTGACACAGGTGCAAGTGATGTATCCATTTCTTTAAATGAGGCAACATCAATGCTCAACAACGGCAAGCTAACTAAAAGTGATATTATTGGAACAGCAAATTATGTAAATGCAAATGGAGACATTACCGAAGGGATAGTTATTAATATTAAGGAGATTGAAATTGCCGGGTTAAAAATGACCAATGTAAAAGCTTCAGTAGTAAAAAATCTTGATGCTCCGATTCTACTTGGGCAAACTGCTATTAGTAAACTAGGAAAAATTCAGTTGGACTTAAATAACAATACACTTGCTATTTTAAATGGCAAAGGGACTTATGATTATTCCACGTATTCATTAACCGACAAATTAGAAAAACATTACGAAGATTTTTCAATAGTTAAAATTGAAAAAAAAGATAACAAAGAAGGGATGAAATTCTCATATACAGTCCCTAAAAAATGGAAAGAACAAAAAGTAACAAATAATCTTTTTAAAAGTAAGCGACCGAC
>JAMLHL010000052.1 GCA_023957125.1 Chitinophagaceae bacterium | reverse complement strand
AACATGTAATACTTCCTAAGCCGGACAAGCCGGAACCAAAGAGGAAAAGAATTACCTTTCGATGATGGAAATTCTATCTCAAAGATATGCAGCGAAGATAAGCGGCATAATCAGTTGTTATGATCGTATTGTAATTACGGGTACCCTTCCGGTATTAAGCAACGCCAGCCATTTGACGAGTTACTTGTATCAACACAATATCCGGATATTTGATTATGCCAAATTTGCTGAGCCATACCGGGAAACATTAAAAGCGAACGCAGAAGAACTGGCTCGTCAATCGGGTCTCACCATTGAGTTTATACGAAAGTCCGGCGTCAGAAAAGAAGCGATTATAGAGAAAGTACTCAAAACCCGCGGTACACATACGGGTCTTGTACAGATCATCTCTGTGATGGAAGGCTGTACTACCTATAAACCGTGGCATGATAAAATAACGCACAAAACATTTTTAAAATACGATCAGGGCAAGTGCCTGACCTACTATTTTTATTTCATCGACGAAGTATTGGGGCTGTGTTATGTTCGGGTTCCGACGTGGCTGCCGTTTAAATTGCAGATATTTTTTAACGGTCATAGCTGGCTTAGCCATGAGATGACAAAGAAACATATCGGCCATCAGATGATGGATAATGCTTTTATAACTATTGACAATTGGAGTAAAGCACAAGAAATAAGCGATAATCTGGCTATTGAAAAACTGCACAAAAAACTGAATGCCTTTGCCGAAAAATATTGCCCGGTGTATAAAGAATTTAAGCAGGAGTATCACTGGAGCATCATGCAGTGTGAGTATTCGACAGACATTGTATTCAGGAAGCAGGAAGACTTAAAGCCTCTGTATGAACAACTCATCGCCAAAGCGATATACAGCGTAAAACCGGAAAACATCATTACTTTCTTTGGCAAGAAGATGAACGGAAAATACGAAGGCGAAATAGGCAACAACTACCATGTACGCATAGAGGGTAGCCGTATCAAGCACAGCATGGGTAAAGCATCTATAAAAATGTACGATAAGTTTGGTCACATATTACGCATTGAAACAACAGTAAACGACGTAACTTTCTTTAAACACTACCGTGAGGTAATACACCGCGATGGAACTTCTACACAAAAAGAAGCGGCCATGAAAAAAAACATTTACAGTCTCAAACCTCTAAGGGAAATTGTATCGGCTTCCAATAACCGGTATCTGGAATTTATCTCTGCCATTGAAGATAACACCATTGGACATAAGAAACTTGAAAAAGCAACAGAACCAAAGAAGGTGGAAGACCGCAATTATAAAGGGCTCAACTTCTTCTCCAAAGCAGATAAAAAAATTATGCATACCCTGGCAAGAGGTGAATTTAATATTTACGGCTTCAGAGCAAAAAACATTGCAAAACATATAGTTGGCTATTCTTCCGGACAACTCAGCAGGCTCATCAAGAGATTAAGAGTACATGGGCTTATTAAAAAGATTGGCAACAGTTATAAATATTATTTAACCGCTCTAGGAAAAGAAATTATTACCTGCTCACAAAAAGTAATCAACATGGTTATCATACCTCAACTTTCAATTGCAAAATAATTTCTTGCCAAATATTGATGAAATATTAGTTTTAAGGTACTAAAGGAATTAGGGTTACGGATTAATAATTGCAATAATGGGAAATTTTTGGAAGGTCAAGTATTTTTTTCCCAGCGGGTGGGTGTCACCAACCGGAAAGCTAAGGACCGCTTGTTATTCATTTCCTTCAATTTTTCTCAGGTTTGATCTGCATCAAGTGCGAGACAATTGAAGCATGTGCCGGAAAAGCAGGGTAATGGAAAATATCATTGCAGACACGGCTGGATGAATGGATGATACGCATTAAAAATGGCGGAAAGAAGATTGCAAAAAATTATACTTTTTCGTGCATCAGAATATAGGAGTTGAAATTGAAAGTGCCGGACAAGGCAGGATGTTAGCCTTCCTTGCTTGGGCGTTGAAAGCATCTTTCCTATATATCATAAATCGGTTCTCTATTTCAGCAATATAATCATAACCGATCCGGCTATCATGATGGCGGCGCCCAAAACTTTTTTCCCGATCTCCCTTTCGCTGAAAAATTTATAGCCGAACAGGATGCTCACCATGGTAGAAAGCTGAAACAGGGACAAAGCATAACCAACCGGCATATGATCAAAAACATAATTGGTAGTAAACGTCATAATACCAACGCAAGTCACAAGCAGCAGGAATTTATAGTAATATTTGAAGCGCAGCCCTCTGCTGAATACTGGTTGAACGTCCAGCCTGTTAAAGAACAGTAAGAAAAAGGAGAACAACGCCCCGAAAATACACCAACTCATAAAAGCAGTAGTAGTTGAGGATGCGAGAATGATCTTTTTTACGAATACTGCCTCTATAGCGGTAAGGATCATAGCCCATATCCTAAACCGGATCTCCGGTTTCTCTAGTAGCTTCCATGAGAACCGTGCATCGGGGGTGGCATCAAGAACAAAATGACTGCCATATATGATCAGCACAATCCCAAGCAGCCCCCAGAGATTAGGAATTTCCGAAAGCAGGAATATCCCCACGATTATCCCGACAACCGATTTGTAAGAGTTGATGGGACCGAGTACCGACAGATCGCCTATTTGTAATGCTTTCACCATGAAGCCGTTCCCCAGAGCCCCGGCAATACCTCCCAGGATAGCATAAAGCCAGAATTGGCTGTTAAGAGGTGGTACCTCCAGGAAAAAGACAACCACTACACAAAACAGCGACAGGATAAAATAGGTCAGGAAGTTAACAACGAGGGGGTGATTACCTACAGCCGTAAGCTGTTTCTGAAAAACATTGGCCAACGGATTGGAAATGATCCTTAATGCTACTGCTGTCGCAACCAATACCGGTTCTGTCATGCAAAATTTCTTCTGCGGGTGAAATTACGGAGAATTGCTGTTCGGTTGAATCAAGACAGAAACTACCTTTAACAATCAGGTAAGCCCTATTCTAATCTCCATTTTACCGTCTGAACTTGAGATCCCTAATCTGTATACGGTTATTCTCGCTCTTCATATCATTATTGACAAACACAAAATACAGATCGTGTATACCGCTCACACCTGTCAACGCTGCCTGTATTTTAGGGCGATCCTTCGCAGGCATACGTTTAGCAAGTGCAATTTCGCCTGTCTTACCTGCCAGTTCACCCATAGGAGATCCTAATCTCACTTCAATTACCCAATCTGAAATCTGATCTGTCTCAGGAGGAACAGAAACTTCAAATTCAATAGCATTTATTCCTGTTAAATCAATTTGATCAATTCCTAAATAAGCACCCGATCTTTCAGGACTGATAGTAGAGTAGTCGGGGTTGATTGCATCTCTTCTTAGTAAACCTTCAAATTTATCAGCTTGCATTACCGGAATTTGGGCGTTTCTGAGAATAATTATAGCTACTGAAGAGTCTTTAGGTGCAACAATCGTTCCTTTATCTGTGTATGATGCCCGGAAGACGTACTTACTATGATCTGCATTTCCAAAAACAGAACTGCTTGTCTTCGGATGTTCAGGTATGATATACTGACCTTTCACAGGTAACACTGTCAAAGTATGACGTGCCCCCTTCTCGAGGCTTAATATATGCTGAACAATTATTCCTGCAGTGCTTTCGGTGAGTGTAGGATGGGGCGGCATTTCCATCTCTCCCCACACGCCACTGCCACCCGAAATGATTTTCTTCAAAAGATACCCGGTAGCATTATCATCATTCTTATATTTCTGAGCTACTGCTGTAAAAGCGGGTCCTGCAGACTTTGACCCTACCTTA
>JAMLHL010000051.1 GCA_023957125.1 Chitinophagaceae bacterium | reverse complement strand
TCCTACAATCGGAACTTGGGTTACCGGATGAAAATGTACATCGGGTTTGCTACTATCCAGATAAGATCCGGGACGGTCAATAATGCCCTTCTCCAAATTTATCGAAGCGCCAAAATTAACGCCATAGCTCCCCACAGACAGATTATCTACTTCACTGTTAACGCTGATCCTCAGAAATGCAAGCAATATAACCACATCGCCGGCTGCATATTGAGTAACCATACGAACTGTATTCAAAGCGCTGGGCGACATCCGCATCAACTCATCATGCTGCTCTACATAGTGTTCGGCAAGATCAAAATGTCCTTTTTCCATCAGGGTTATCACCGCATCCGGAATGTTGGCAGGGATATCAATCACATCCACCTGTTTTCCTGCCTGACCAGTCGCATTTTTTACAACCAACCGCTTGCCAGCCTGCTGCAGGAAAGCAGTAGCATATTTTCTATCCTTTTTTAGCGTTTCCAACGTAGCCCATTGCCTGCCTGAAAAATCCTTAAATTCCTCCAAAAAAACCTTTTTATCCTTCAACAAAATACGTTTTTCCGGAGGATTCATCTTCAACTGATATTCATACATAAACCCGGTACATGGATAATCAAACCATTTTTCTCTTGGCAAATCAAACATTCTGAAAGAAAAATAATCAAGTGGGGATGCGTTAAGTTTGATCATGGTATATAATACCCCTCTCAAAAGCATCAAATAAGAAGTATTCTTTTCTTTCTTTATTGTTTGCAGATACTTGAAAAATAATTTCCAATTTGTTTTAAAAACATAATAGGGCAGGTAAACAAATCGTCTAATAACCATTCATAATTTAATTATAAAAAAAAGCATTATTGGTTATTCATATCAAGGAAGGATTATGCATAAAAAAGATCAATATACAATATATTTGACAAAAATCAACGATCTTTTCCTATCGGGACTCATTTAAATCATACCCTTCTTTTCCCCTGTTCCTTTAAATGGACGCATTGGAATGGTATCTTCGGCATTAATACCTTCTCTTTTAAATACCTTCAAAATGGTGAGTACAATAATTTTTGCATCCAGCGAAAAGGAGTAATGATCCACATACCAGACATCATATTCAAACTTTTTTTCCCAGCTAATGGTATTGCGTCCATTGACCTGTGCCCACCCGGTAATTCCGGGCCTTATGGCATGCCTCCGTCTTTGAACTGCATTATACAAAGGCAAATAAGAGACCAGCAGGGGTCTTGGACCAATAAGGCTCATATCTCCTTTGATAACATTTAAAAGTTGGGGGATCTCATCAATGGAATATCTTCTTACAAATCCTCCAATCCTTGTGGTACGTTTATAATCCGGCAGCAGCTTCCCCTTGGCATCCTTTTCATCAGTCATGGTTTTAAATTTCATGACACTAAAAACCCGTTCATCTTTACCAGGTCTTTTCTGAAAAAAAAATGGCTTTCCCCTGTTTGCAAAAAAGAGTAAGATGGTGGTAAGGAGAAACAGGGGTAAAAAGATCAGAAAAACCAGAGCAGCAATGATCAGATCCAGAAACCTTTTAAAAAAAAAACGGTACATAGCAAAAAATCGGGTCAAAAATACAATACTGTGCCTCCCCAGGAATATCCCACACCGAAGCCGGCAATCAGTACTTTTGAACCGGGCCGGATTTTCCCTTCGATCCATGCCTGTTTCATAGCAATGGGGATGGTGGATGAAACGGTATTGCCACAGTGCTCCATGAAAATAAAAAAACGTTCCGGATCAATCTTCACTTTCTTTCGCAAATAGTCGAGCATAAATTTATTGGCCTGATGAAAAACGAACAGATCAATTTCCTCCTGGCGCAGATCATTACTCTTCAAAATAGCTTTCACAAGAGCAGGCACAGCGTCTAAAGAGAAATTAAAGATTTCCGCCCCGTTCATATAAAGATAATTATCATTACAGGGATTCCCTTCTGGGTCTTTATGCAGTAGGTCATCTGCAGTTTTGGGAAAACGCAGCCCTCCATTCCTGACAATAAGATTTCTTGCTCCTTTTCCGTCTGTTCCATGCACCACCTTACCCAGCTTTCCTCCCACGGGATCACCCGTAATAAAAACAGCCGCCGAGGCATCACCAAAGATCGAACGGTTTCCTTTATCGGCGGGATGCAGGAAGCGACTATAGGTATCGGAGGTGATCAACAGCACATTCCTGACATCGCCGGAGGCGATAAGCCCCCTGGCAAGACCAATCCCATATACAAATCCGGAGCAACCCTGATTAATATCTATCGCCGCTGCCGAGGAAGACAATCCTAATCTTTCATGTACAAGACAAGCCGTAGCCGGTAAAAAGTGATCGGGGCTTTGGGTACAGAGCATTAAATAGTCCGTACAGGAAGCAGGAATATCATTTTCCTCAAAAAGACGTTTTGCCGCAGCCACCGCCAAATCGGATGTAAACTCCTCCTTCCCCGCAATTCTCCTGACAGAAATACCCACTTTATTCATGATCTTTCCTACGCTCCACTCGGGGAAAGCTTCGCTAAGCTGCTCGTTGGTCAACGCGCCAGAGGGTAAATAATAGCTTATCGCCGCAATATGTGCTGAGGAAGATCCTGGCATTAACAGTTTGGCAATTTTATATTTCTATAAGTGCAGGCACAACCATGGGGGTAGCTACGGTATAAGCGGTTCCCCATGACAATCCCACTCCGAAACCGCAGAATAGCAAACGGTTCTTGCTCTGTTGCAGTTCGTTCCTCATTTCCGTTACCATCGTCAACGGTATGGAAGCAGAGCTGGTATTTCCAAAAAACCGGAGGGAATAGGGCACCTTATTTTCGGGAAGCCCTAACTTTTTCCTGATCTTTTCGTTCATCATTTTATTAGCCTGATGAAACACCGCAAAATCTATATCATCGTTACCGAGGTGTAGATGGTCCATCAGTTTTTTACAGGTTTTGGGCGCTTCAGAGATACCAAAAGAGAACACATCAAGCCCATCCAGATGCAGGCTGACAGGCGTCCGGATCAACCCCTGCTCATCATGGTATTCTTTTAAAGAATTTTCTGAAAAAGGGCTCCTGAACCCGCCGTCGGGAATAATAATGGCCTTATAACCAGCTCCGTCCGTAGCCAGGTGATAATACAAGCCCCCTGACTTTTCATCATATTCCAGCATCGTGGCTGCACCCGCGTCTCCAAACAACATGCTGCTGCTTTTGTCTTTAGGATAAGGTGTTTTTGAAGCTGTATCGCCCACCAGCAGCAAACCTTTTTTTATTTGTCCCGACGAGAGATAAGAAGAGATCAGGTTCAAACCGTAAACATATCCGCTGCAGCCCAATGGCACATCAAAAGCCAGGGTTTCTTTGCTAAGCTGCAGCCTGTCCTGAATGATACAGGCCGTATTGGGCAGAAAATAATAATCGGGGGTCTGAGAAACAAATACCAGTATGCCAATATCGTTCCTGTCTGTACACATCTCCTCTATCAACTTCTCCGCAGCCGCAACACACAGGTCGGAAGTACAAACATCCGCAGTTGAAGTTCTGAATTCTTCCACCCCCACATTCTGAACGAACGCGCTAATTTCATTTTGCGTGTAATAGGGATTATCGGCATTTTTTCGTGCCCGCCGGGGCACGCACGCGGCGATTCCTTTCAGTGCAACATTTCTATTTTGCAGTATAGCCATAATAAATTATAATTAATCCAGAAGCTTATATCTTCCACCATCAAGGGTAAGCGATTGACCCGTCACCCACCGCGATGCGTCGGACAGCAGGTACACAGCAGCATGGGCTACGTCCTGCGGCGTTCCATAACCCAAAGGATATTTCCTACGATCCTGTTCT
>JAMLHL010000050.1 GCA_023957125.1 Chitinophagaceae bacterium | reverse complement strand
TATTATGATGAAAAAGTCGCCCTGATTTCGCCACCATGTCTGTCCGCTGGTTTGATAACCATTTTGTTTCAGTGTCGGCTTAAGATAAGATTTTATAAACTCAATCTGTTTGTCTTTTGCTGTCATTTTGAAACGTCAACAGTATAGTTTTTGATAATCAGGGTGTGTCCGTTATGCTTGCCACCAACGGTCACGGCTTTGCGCAGGTGTGGAATTTGAAATCCGTCTGCTGAAATACCGTACTGCCAATTTAAAGTAAAAAATATTGTATTCAGATAATTTCTGTTTGAACATCGTCAGCCGCTAACTGATGCCCGGATCTGCAATCAGCCTGGCAGACTTCCGTCCAGCCGCACTTGTGCAAAACCGCCTGTTGCACGCCGCAATCGGCCTGCGGCAGAAAAAATGGCAGATCAGTAAAGTTCCCTGTGCGCAGGGTCAACAGAAACTATAGTATAAGGACTGGCTGGATTTTATTGGTCTACAGCAAAACATAATAAAAAAACAATAGTAGCCAGGCCTGCTGAATTCAGTCGTGCGTCGGGTCTAAGTGCCAGGGACTTACTATTTTTCAATGTCAAACAAAACATGATCAATAAAAGAGCTATAGAAACAGTCTGCCGCAACCTGAAAAAAATCTGAAACAACTTACCTATATAGATCGTCTCCGGGCAGCGCTGGCATAGTCGAGAGCATTACCATAGTTGAGCCTCTGCCATTTTCGTTAAAGTCTGCCGGGAACTGCCCGTAAAAATATTGCCTGTAAAAAATCTGCTTCGCTATTGTCCTGTGTCTGCAGGAACAAAACTATATTTTATCGGGCAGTGTGACCTGTGTCCTGCCGCAAAGGGTTGTCCGGGAAGTGGCGTGCAACGGTCACGGCTTTGCGCAGGTGTGGAATTTGAAATCCCTCTGCCGAAATACCGTACTGCCAATTTAACGTAAAAAATATTGTATTCAGATAATTTCTGTTTGAACATCGTCAGCTGATAACTGATGCCCGGATCTGCAATCAGCCTGGCAGACTTGCGTCCAGCCGCACTTGTGCAAAACCGCCTGTTACAGGCTGCCTTCTCCATGTCCGATCAAGGATCATCTGTCGGGGGTGGCCGTGCATGCACCGTCGCTTAATAGAAGCATTGTCTCCTGCAAACGTTCGCTCCGATAACGTTCTCCGTGCCCGATCAGGGATCGCCTGTCGGGGGTGGCCGTGCATGCACTGTCGCCTAATAGAAGCATTGTCTCCTGCAAACGTTCGCTCCGGTAACGTTCTCCATGCTCAATCAGGGATATCCTGTCTGGGGTGGCCGTGCATGCACTGTCGTTTAATAGAAGCATTGTCTCCTGCAAGCGTTCGCTTCGGTAACGTCCTCCATGCTCAATCAGGGATATCCTGTCTGGGGTGGCCGTGCATGCACTGTCGCTTAATAGTAGCATTGTCCTCTGCAAAACGTTCGCTCCGGTAACGTCCTCCATACTCAATCAGGGATATCCTGTCTGGGGTGGCCGTGCATGCACTGTCGCCTAATAGAAGCATTGTCTCTTGCAAACGTTCGCTCCGGGATCGTCAGGTTTGTCGCACCGCAACAGGTCTATAAATCATTTACGAATTTAGACTGTCGGTCATTGGTAGCCTGTAACGTTAAAGCATTGGCGATGCCAGGGCAATTTATAACTTTCCGCCCGAACGTCTGCCCAGTAAATGAACAAAAAGCTGAGATTTTTATTCTATTGCTCAATAGCGTATTTTCTGCCCGGAACTACAGCCCAACAGCGAACAAAAAGCTGATGAAATGCACGTCACGCCCTGGTATTGCCAATGCACATGTAAGGCGCAGTTTACTTTATTCCGAGATTTCATACTCTGAAATAATAACCCGCTTAAATTCTAAAACTTCAGGTGAGACCTTAAATCCACTACCCCCAAATGCTTTGTTATAAGTGTTGATACCGTTTCCCGTTGTCCGATATACGTTTTCTTGGTCAGTATTGCTTGGTGCTACAGTGTTTGTAATGAAACAGAGTTTTCCCAGCTTCACTCTCGCTCTCTCGCACAATTTAGTTGCTGATTTCAAAGCATCGTCGTAAGCAAGCAAGTCCGCTTCCCTGAATAAACTGTCTGCTTTAGAATGTCCGAATTGTATCTGTGAAATGCTATTGATTTTCGTCTCTAAAAGCTTTCCCGTAAGTTGTGTAAATTGTTGGATGTCGTTTAGAACAAAATCAATAGATTGTTCTGCCTGATAGCCGGTAAACACGCTTCGGTTATTGATATACTCATAGTTCTTATTTGCAGAAATACTGCTTGTTTTAATGTCAATATTTTTTCTTCCAAACTGTTCTAAAATCGTAGTTACGCTGTCAACTGTTTGTTGAGTTTCCTTTACCGCGTCTGCCATTCTTGGCTTTACAAATGAAATGTCAATGGTCAAGATAACACGGTCGGGCATAATTCTGACCTTACCCTCTCCAGCCACACGAATTGTTTTTGGTTTGTCTAAAGAAGAACATGCTGTCAGAAAAATTACAAATAATAAAATGCTGTATCTCATATAGTCGTTGTTTTAAATTGCGCCTTACGGTTTGCAAATTGGCGATGGAGCCGCTTTAGCACAAATGTTGAATAGAAATACTACTCTTCAATCTTGCACAAAAGCTCAATAGAAGCACTTCACCGGCTCTATTGCCAATTTGTTTGTTAGCGGTTCGTTGTTTTATATTTATTCTGTTTTGAATAGTTTAATCGTATAATCAAGTATTTCACTATTTCCATATTCTCCGTGTCCTGGAACAACAATTTTCACATTTAGATATTCCATTTTCACTTTCTCAACGGTATTTGACCATTCTGCAATATTTGCATCTCCTAAATATCCTTTACCAGCGTTTAATTCTTTTATTAAACAGCCACCAAACATTATATTTTCACTCGGGAAATAGCCGACCACATTGTCTTTTGTATGTCCTTCTCCAAAAAATTTAACAGAAACATTTTTAGTTCCAACTTTTAGAGTAATCGAATTATCAAAACTGTTTTTAGGAATTTCATATTTATTTTCTCTTGCAAGTTCAATGGTTTTGAAATACGCATAAGAAGGAATGTTGTGATTATTAAATGCTTTTAATCCACCTAAACAGTCATCGTGGAAATGAGTTGGAATAATTGCATTTATTTTACAGTTCAATGTTTCTTTTACCCATTTGATAAGTTCTTCCGCACTTTTATCATTTGTTGGTGAGTCAAAAATTATCACTTCATTATTATCTCGTACAATCAATCCATTGCAAGGTACATTTCCGAAATCATTAGTTTGTAAATACGATATATGTGTAAAAGCGTTTTCAGAAATTTGCGTAACAACTAAATCATTGGTTTTATAGATTCCTTTTGGTTTAAAATCTATTTTTTTTTGGGAACTACAACTTGAAAATATTGTGAAACATAGAATTATAAAAAGAGTTTTGATAAAAATATTCATTTTATTAAATTTTTCTTTTGACTTCTTGCCTTTGCGGTGAGTGTTCTTTACAATGACCGCTAACGGTTTACGGCTTTGCGATGTGGCGGCATTTTAGCACAAAAGTTCAATAGAATTACTGATGTTGAACCTTGCACAAATGTTTCATAGTAGCACTTCACCCGCCATATTGCAAAACCGATGTTATGCGGTCGGCTTTCGATTTCAGTCAGTTTTATCATTGTCTTTAACAGCAATTTGTCCCGGCTTGAATGGATGGACATTTCACTGTTCCATAGCTACAAAATACACAACAGTCGCCCTGTTTTGGCTTTAATACCTTTTTGCAGCTTTCGCACTCGTAAAAATATTGGCAAGCGTCTGTCGGCATAGTTTCTTCTTTCTTATGTCCACATTCAGGGCAAGTGATAGTTGATTGCAGGATTATGTTCATTTTATTTCTTTTTTGTCGGTTACGGAATAGCCTGTTTTAGTTATGGCTTTTTCTATCTCTTGAATGTCGGTTTGAGTTCTATCAAATTCTATGATTGCGTTGCCGTTGTCGTAAGAAACATTCGTCTTAATTATTCCTGTCAGTTTATTTACTTCGTGATTTACGTTTTCTTCACAACCTGCACAAGTCATTCCGTTAATTGTAAATTCTGCTGTTTTAATGTTTGATTGGTCGGTTATGATTGTTTGACTTTCTGTCTTTGGAAAGAATATGTGGACATAACTTGGAAACGCAAGCATCAGTCCTGCAAAAACTGTTACGAAACCCAAAAACTTTTTTGTCTGAATAAAGGGTGTTTTTTCAGTTGTGTCGCAGCAGTCAATTTGTTTTTGAGGTTTCAGTTTTTGATACCAAGCAAACGCAAGAACCAAAACTGTCAAGCCAATTAAATATGGTCTGAATGGGTCAAGCCAAGAGAAAGTAGAAGCAAGTCCACTTGTTCCAGCCAACAGAGCCAAAACAGGTGTAATGCAGCATAGTGATGCCGAAATTGCTGTCAAAAGTCCAAGTCCTGCAAGTTTATTATCTGATTTCATTTTCTTACTGTCAATGTCGTTGGTTGTTGTCTTTTAAGCTGCCGCATAACGGCCACGCATTGGCGATGGCTGGGCATTCAATGAATTTTTTGCCCGAACAAAAGTACAGTAAACGAACAAAAAGTTGAGATTTTTATTCTGTTGTTCAATAGCGTATTTTCAGCCAGAACCGATGCTCAACAACCAACAAAAAGTTGATGAAATGCACGTCACGCCCAGCTATTCGCCAATGCGCTTGTTAGCGGTTCGGGCTTTTCTTTAGTCAAGTACGTCAATGCAAAACACTTTGGTGCTGTCAAGCGAAGAGTATATTGTCTGTCCATTACCGTAATCGTCCTTTTTATAATTGAAAACAAAAATACTGTCTCCTAAACTCGCTGGATTAAACCATTTTTCATTTGCAGAAGGTCCATCTACTCTTAGTTCATTAGTTGGAATTGTTTCAGATGAAAAATTGTGTAGAGATAAAATGCGATTTAGTTCTTCAGGACAAGTTTCAAAATGAAGCCAAATTGCATAGTCAATCTTTGGAATTGTCTGGTCTTGAGAATTTAAAACTGTCACACAACCTGATTTGGGTTTTCCAAAAAGTGCGTCATAAATTTCGTTGCCAGTTCTTGGCTTTAAAGTGTCCGTGATTTTGTGATATGATTTTGTTACAAACTTATAACCTGTTAAACCCGTTAAACTTAGAAATGCAATAAATGAGAAGATGGCTATTAACTTAAGCTTCTTATTTTTTTTTGTTAATCCAAAAATTAATGTCAAACTAAAAATAATGAAGATTAGTCCTGTAATAATTGTCAAAACAATAATCTCTTTCATTTTTTCTGTCGATGGTTGTCGTCTCGGTTGTAGGTTGTTTTGGTTGCCTGACCGCTAACGTTGAAGCATTGGCGATGTGGCGGCATTCTGTGTTCCGTCAGCCCGGTACCGCTGCTGATTAAAGATACGAAGCTCATTGTTTATTCTGTAACTCGGCGTTATTCGTCGGCTGGAACTGAAGCCGATTAGCGAACAAAAAGCTGAGAACATATTCGTCGCCCCGCCATATTGCCAATGCAATGTTAGCAGCATACCTTAGTCAAGCCAAAACTTAATTTCAGGTTGTGAATTTGGAGGACTTTCAAAATCGGATACATTATAGATGACACCTGAAAATATTTCGTTAGCCAGTAGTTTACTTAGATTTTCTGCATAGAAAATAATGTCGTCTCCATACATTGAAAGAATTGGATTACCAGGTATGTCAACAAGCATAAATCTGTGTCCATAAACTGGAAATATTCTTGATACGTTTAAACTTTCAAGGTCTTCCTTTTTAACCGATGTTGCTTCATAAATCCATTCAATTTGTTCCTGAATTAATTTTAGGTCATCCGGATAAGAATAAAAAACAGAGCGAAATGCTGGTTGTGTCCCGTTATTGCCATAAAGGTTTATACCTTGCTTCGTAAGTCCATTCATTGTCTTATAGAAATTCCGAAGCGGTGTCGGGAAAGAAAAACCAATTGAGTTTTCAAATTCTTGAAGTTCTGTGTCATTCAGTCCTTGTCGCCATTTACTGTCTTGCTGAATTTGGAAACCGTAAATGCCTTTGTTTGGAGAAGTGTCAGCCCAAAATATTTCGCTTTCTTTTTTGACAGTTTCAAAGAAAGAAACTGTGTCGTCTGGCTGAGGAAGTGTCACCCAATCTATATTGTCCTTCTTTCTAAATAAGTTGAATGCTGCCATAAAAGGTTGCTGCTAACGTCCGGCATATTTGCGAAGGCACGGCATTTGAAAA
>JAMLHL010000005.1 GCA_023957125.1 Chitinophagaceae bacterium | reverse complement strand
TTACTGGATGTTGATATGTCGTACGATGGGATAAGCGATGAAAGAAGTTCCATGAAAACAGTACAAGGCGGTCTTTCAATTGGGTATAGATTTTAGACGTTACAATAGAAGGGTTTCCAACCTTTTAGAGGTTGGAAACCCTATTGGCAAAATGTACGAGCAGATAATGCCTTAGCTAAGAGCTTACATAATATTGCTAAGAATTGATCTCATTCGGATAACAACAACCATTTAAACACTAAACAATGAGATATGTCTTTCATGCAACAACAACAATCACCATAAAAAAAGTACCTTGTTGTTCCTTTGTTCCACGCAGAAGATGCCTTTACCCATTTGTCTTTCATAGAAAAGCAGGCGCTAAAAGCTGCATTGGCACAAGCGGAAAGAGGAGAATATCTCATGCCAGGAAGATCGGGCTGAAATTATTTATGGCATTCCACGGCTGCACCAGGCGCGTTTTGTAATACCGGGCTGATAAAAGGTATTCCGAGGTTCATCCCTCTCAATATCAGTACCACAGCCATCAGACCAATTCCATAAGGAATGACCTTCCGCATACCCCGGCGTAACTCCGGTTTCAGGGAGGTACCCCAATAACCGACGGTCATCAGGGCCGGTAAAGTGCCCAGTCCGAACATCGTCATAAACAAGACCCCCTGATGAACAGCGGAACTGGTTAGTGCGGCGGCTACGGCTACATATACCATGCCGCAGGGCAAAAGTCCGTTGGCTATGCCTAAAAGCGGAAAAGTAAAAATATTTTTGGGAGATTTTAATAAAGTGATGATCGCCTGCTGTACCCTTTTGTAAAAAGCCTGCATGAAAGAAGGCTGTACGTTTTTTTTGTAATAATAGTACTGGAGCAGTAATACCAGAACCGTTACTCCCATCGCGATAGAAAACCATTGCTGGAAACCGGCAATATAGAGGTGTCTGCCGGCGAAGCCAAATACCAGTCCCAACGATGCATAGGTGAAAATACGCCCCAGATGGTAGGATAATAAAGCCGTAACACGTTTGACGTTTGGCAGGTGGTGAACGGGTAGGGCCAAGGCCAGCGGGCCACACATGCCCACGCAGTGCATACTGCTGAAGAAGCCGAGTATCAATCCTCCAGTAATGAACTGCCACATCGTTAAATGGTTATTTGTTCCTCACTGTAATAGTGTTCATCATTGCTGGTCCATTCTATCTTCACGGTATAATTGCCTGCATTGAAGTCGGAGAGTTTAAAGGACTGTCTTGCATCCGCACCGGGTTCCAGCAGAAAATGCCGATCCATTTTTTCATCATAGGGGCAGTAAAACCACAGCGACCCCTCTACCTTACCGTTCTTCATTTCCCCCGGCAGTTGCACAATAAGCTGATCGCCGGATTTAATAATTTGCACCCTGCTGCTCAATGTGCCGGCTCTTTTATTACCATCAATGATCTTTTGGTATTGCAGTTCACTTTTATAATAGGCTTTTTCCACCAGTTGAAAATCGGTATGCACAGCCCGGTAAACCATAAAGCCCATCAGCCCTACAAAACCTATAATCACGATCATCAATTTATATCCCCAGTTCATATCCTTCAATTTAAAGTTTATTAATAACCGGCGTCTATCGCGCTACCGGCCCCATGAACGTTGTACTAAGCGTAGTGATCTTTTTTCTCCCCCTCGTATAATCCTTAATTCTTTAAGTTTTGTTTTCCTCGCTTCCAGCAGGTTCCGGGAAGGAACAATGAAAATGAGGATTTACCCTGCCCTTCTCTTGTACCAGCATGGATTTCCCTTCGGCTTCAATAATAGTACCCGGTGCGTTCTCCAGTTTTAAAGACAGGGATACATCGTGTATTGTTTTATTGATCACTTTAATATTATACAGGTTGGACACACTGTCGGCGCCTCTTTCCTGATACAACATTCCTCCTGCACGCATGATGGTGCCATCCACATCTCTGCGCGACAACAACAGGGCTGTCAGTATGCCCGTTAACACCACCAGCAGAATGGTATAGAATTGCATTCTTCCGGTAAATTTCAGTTTCTTTCCTTCTGCTATGCCATTTTCGGAAGCATAGCGGATCAAGCCTCTTTCGCGACCTGTAGCGTCCATCATCTTATCACAGGCATCAATACACGAAGTACAGCCCACGCATTCCATCTGGGTGCCGTTGCGGATGTCTATCCCCGTTGGACAAACCTTCACGCACTGAAAACAATCTATGCAATCTCCCAACACCGGCGACAATTCGGCCGTCTTGGGCTTTTTGTATTTTCCCCTGGGCTCTCCTCTTTTATAATCATAGGCAACGATCATAGAGTTGCGGTCCAGCAATACGCCCTGCAGGCGGCCGTATGGACAAACCACGGTACAGGCCTGTTCCCGGAAATAAGCAAATACGCCATAAAACACGCCGGAAAAAATAATGATGGAAGACAGTCCCGCGATATGTTGAGACGCCGGCTCCCTGATGATCTTCAGCAATTCATCCACTCCTATAATATAGGCCAGGAAGAAGTTGGAGACCAGAAATGCGAGGGAGAAGAAAATCAGGTGTTTAATGGTCTTTTTGGTGATTTTATCTTTGTTCCAGGGGCTTTTATCTAATAGCTTTTGAGCGGGGGCGTCCCCTTCTATGGCAAATTCTATCTTACGGAAAAGCATTTCCATAAAAATGGTTTGAGGACATACCCATCCGCAGAATAACCGTCCAAAGGCTGCCGTAAAAAGAATGATGAATACAATAGCCGTGATCATGGTTAGCCCGAAAATGAAGAAATCCTGCGGCCAGAATACTTTTCCAAACAAAATGAATTTAGCCTCCGGGATATTAAAAAGGAATAAGGGGCGGTCCTTGTATTTCAAAAAAGGGAGAATTATAAATAAGGCAAAGAATCCCCAACTCACCCAGGTACGGATATTAAACAGCCTGCCTTTTGTTTTATGTGCATACACCCACTTCCTCTTTCCTTTTTCGTCAACAGTGGCAATTCGGTCGCGGAAAGAAACCGCGTTGGCATCATTCTTTATGTTTTGTTGTTGCACCATTCCATCAACCGTAAATTGAATAATTGAATCAGATTGTTTATTATTGCCTGATTATTCTAATCGTTTTTGTAGCGTTGCCCTTCCGGCTCTTTTGCACCTGGAGGATGGGTACCCTGCAATGACACGATATAGCTGCTTACCTGGGCTATTTGTTTATTGGAATAGCTGGTTTGCCATTGCGGCATAGCATTAATACCGTACTTAATCGTTTTGAAAATACTTTTCACGTCACCCCCATGCAGCCAGTAGTCATCCGTGAGGTTCGGTCCAACCATTCCACCGCCATCCGCTTTATGACAGGCTACACAGGAGGCCATAAAAATCTTTTTCCCTTCCGCAAGGTCTGCTGGATCTTTTGAAACGGTAACGGTGTTTTCATCCACGGTTTCTCCTTTCTTTGCGAGATAAGCTTTGACTTCTGCATCGGCTTTTTTTACCGAAATTTCGTATTCTGCTCCGCTCAGGGGCGCACTATAAGCTACATGGTATCGCCACAAATAGATGATCCCGACCCCGATCGTGATGTAAAAACCATATAGCCACCAGGGAGGAAGCCGGTTATCCAGTTCGCGGATCCCGTCGTATTCATGGTCCAGCTCCAGGTCGGCTTCCTGTTCGACCGGCTTAAACCGGTTGAGGCGGGTCCACCAAAGCCGCAGCAGGCCCTGCTGACCTGCAGCCTTTTCTTTACCGGCACTTAGCTGTTCTCTCAATAAGAATCTGATGTTGAACAACAGCGCCAGAATCACTAGTAGTTCTACAAAAATGACGGCGATCATTATATAAAAAGCGGAGCCGATGTCCGCCATAGGTTTTGGGTGTAGCAACGGCCGACTGCAGGGTTCCCGGGTCTTCCTGTGCCATTACGGAAACAGAAACAAATACAAGGAATCCGGTAACTATTGCTGTTGTGAGCGTGGGCGTGCTCTTCTCTTTTTTTCTGGTTTGACGCACCGATTCCGATAATCCAAGCAGAATGTTCCCCAATAAAAAAATGGCAATCAGTAAAATCAGCATTAATGCGATCAGCGTCCAGACCAACACATTGTTCATTACCGAAACGGAAGGAGGTCCGGCTGCAAAGACGCTGGTATTCCCTGTTCCCTGCAATAAAATAAACAATACAAGAGATTTCAGAAAGAAAGAATAGTATCGTCGGGCATTTTGTAAAAGCATACTATTAATTTTTTATTGTTCCGTGTTATCTAATGGAATTTTGCTGATTTCTTCAATCTTTTTTTTGTCTGTCCGCACCACCCATACGATCATGACCACAAAAAACATAAAGAAGATTAGTAAAGACGCCAGTCCTAATATATCTACCCCGGCAGTTTGTTCCAGGTAATGTATAAACTTCACATCTTTTGTTTTTATAGTTGTTTATTGCATTACGGTTCTATCCCCGGGTTGTTGCTCCAGCCTGATATCCGTACCTATCCGTTGCAGATAGGCGATCAATGCAATGATCTCTTTATGAGGCGGGGTCTCCACTTTGTCTTTCTTAAGTCTCCCGGCAATGGCTTCAGCCTGGGCGGTCAGTTCTTTATTGGCCAACCGGTCGTATCCTTCGGGATAGGGCACGCCCAGTTTTTGCATTGCCCGTATTTTAGCGGGGGTGGTAGAGGTATCCAGGTTGTGATCCAATAACCAGGGATAGGCCGGCATTATGGATCCCGGCGACATAGAAGTGGGATCATCCATGTGGTTGTAGTGCCAGCTATCTGGATATTTCCCACCCACCCGCGCGAGATCCGGCCCGGTGCGTTTGCTGCCCCATTGAAAGGGATGATCATATACAAACTCCCCGGCTTTAGAGTATTCACCATAACGAGCTACTTCATCCCGGAAAGGGCGTATCATTTGTGAATGACAGGTATAGCAACCCTCTCTTACATAAATATCGCGCCCCTGCAGCTCAAGCGGTGTATAGGGCTTAACACTGCTGATGGTGGGTACGTTTGATTTTACCAGAAAAGTAGGGATCATTTCCACTACGCCCCCTATTACCACCACAATCAAACTGACGACCAGTAAGGCCACCGGACGCCGTTCTATCCATCTGTGCCAGTATTCCCTGCCCTGTTTTGCGGGGTGCAACCGGGTGGCGGCTTCCGCTTCTTCATTGGCAATAAACCGGCCGCTGGCAATGGTTTTGGCGAGGTTATAACACATCAGCAGGGCGCCGGTAAGGTATAGGGCCCCGCCCACGCTGCGGGTAATGTACATGGGGATAATATTGGTAACCGATTCCAGGAACTGAAATTTAAGCTGCCCCTCAGGTGTAAAGGTTTTCCACATCAAAGATTGTGTGAAGCCCGCCCAATATAACGGTACCGCATACAGTATGATCCCGATTGTACCCATCCAGAAATGATTGGTGGCCAGCTTTTTCGAATACAAAGTGGTGCCCCACATCCGCGGTACCAGGTAATACATGATGGCAAAGGCCATAAAGCCGTTCCAGCCCAATCCGCCGATGTGCACATGAGCTACAATCCAATCGGTATAGTGCGCAATGGCGCTTACGTTCTTTAAACTCAGTAAAGGACCTTCCAGGGTGGCCATCCCATAACAGGTAATCGCCACCACCATAAATTTCAATACGGGATCCTCCCGCACTTTATCCCATACGCCGCGCAAAGTAAACAAGCCATTCAGCATCCCGCCCCAGGAAGGGAAGATCAGCATGAGTGAGAACACTGTACCCAGCGATTGGGCCCAGTCGGGTAACGCCGTGTACAACAGATGGTGAGGCCCTGCCCAGATATAAATAAAGATAAGCGACCAGAAATGAATAATAGAAAGGCGGTAAGAATAGACTGGCCGGTTGGCTGCTTTGGGTAAAAAATAATACATCAACCCTAATATAGGCGTGGTAAGGAAAAATGCAACCGCATTATGCCCATACCACCATTGCACCAGCGCATCCTGTACGCCTGCATACCAACTGTAGCTTTTCATGAAAGTTACCGGTATTTCAAAAGAGTTTACGATATGCAGCATGGCTACCGTAACCCAGGTGGCGATATAAAACCAAATGGCTACATATAAATGCTTTTCTCTTCTTTTGAGAATAGTGCCAAACATATTGATCCCGAATACCACCCATACCAGCGTAATGGCAATGTCTATGGGCCATTCCAATTCCGCATACTCCTTACCGGTAGTATAACCCATCAACAGAGATACCGCCGCGGCGGCAATGATCAGTTGCCAGCCCCAGAAATGGATCCAGCTCAGTTTATCACTGTACATACGGGCTTTACATAATCTTTGCAACGAATAATAAACGCCTGTAAAAATACAGTTGCCAACGAAGGCAAAAATGATCGCATTGGTGTGCAAAGGGCGGATTCTTCCGAAGGTGGTAGGCGGCAGGTTGAGACTGGCTGCGGGCGCATATATCTGAATAGCTGCCCAAAGCCCGGCAAGCATACCCACCACTACAAAAATTACAGTAGCATAACCGAAGGCCTTAACGATCTTATTGTCATAATAAAACTTTTCAACTTGCATATCCGGGAATGTTTAACGGGATTTAATTGTTTTATCTGAATGGATTTTATCGTCAAATAATATTCTGGAGGAAGGCGAAAAATCATCCTCAAACTGTCCGGTTTTTACACTCCACAAAAAAGCGATCAGGAACAGCAGGGCTACCGAAATACTCGCTATTAATAAAATGATAATTACGCTCATTTGTAAAAAATGATTTGTAAAATTATCCCTGGTGAAGACTATATACTATAAGCATTATCAGGGAAGGAGATGACTTTTGTCACAGTTCTGTCAGGAGGGGTGCAGGGTGCAGGGTGCAGGGTGCAGGGTGGAGGGTGCAGGGGGCAAATAGCAAGTCACAGGGTGCAGGGTTTCCCGGACTATAATCTTCTCTACTTAAGTTTCAGCGCTGCCGCTGCCCCGTTACTCGCTCCAAAAGTGAGGAGAACAATACTCAGGGAACTGGAAGGCATCAGAATAGCGGCGATGAGCGGGGAAAGCGTGCCTTGAACGGCGAAATACAAACCGATAATATTATAGACAATGGATAAAATGAAACTGGCGATCACGATTTTCCGGTTGATACGGCACAACCTGATGAAACGATCCAGCCATTCCAGTTGATCGGCGGCAATGATACCATCGCTGGCCGGCGTGAAATTATTAGTTTGTTCACTAACGGCAATTCCGGTGTCGCTTTGTTGTAGCGCCCCCGCGTCGTTCAGTCCGTCTCCTATCATCATTACCCTTTCGCCTTTTTTCTGTAAACTTTGGATATAGTTTAATTTATCTTCCGGCTTCTGATGAAAGAGCAGCGCCGATTTCTTTCCTGCCAGACGCCGGAGATTTTCTTCTTCGAAAGCATTATCACCCGAAATCACAGACAGGGAATAGGTCTTTTGCAATTGTTTTAATAAAGAAGGCACAAAATCGCGGTAGCGGTTACTGAACCGGAAACACCCCATCGTTTTATTTTCAATACTGACGTACACCGATGTACCCTTTTTCTCTGATGAAGAGGAGGAGCTCGCGGGGGAGCCGATCTTTATCCAGGCATCGTTTATGAAACCTTCTATCCCTTCTCCCGGCTTTTCAACAAAACCCTGAACGGTAAGATTACCGGCAGTCAACCCCAGATGTTTTACGATCGCCTTACTGAGGGGATGGTTGGAGCAGGAAGCCAGTGCCGCTATCTGTGCTTTTTGAGTAGCCGTAAGGGGAGTGCCGTCGTAGCTGATGGTTTGCTCACCCGGCGAAGTAAGCGTACCCGTTTTATCAAAAACGATATGTGTAACTTTTGAAACATCTTCTATAATCCCCGCCTTTCGCAAATAAAACCGGTTACGCACCAGAATACGCAAAATATGCCCGTTGGTAAAACTATTGGCTAACAAAAGAGCACAGGGACAAGCGATGATGAATACCGCGGTTACGGCCGGCCATATTTTGGCAGGATCATGGATTTGCCAATATACGGCAGAAACCGTGGCGATGGTAAAAACCACCAGGGTAAAATATTTACTCACCTGGTGTACGAACGACTTTGCTTTTTCCGGCGCCCGGTCGTGGCGGTTCCACAATTGGGTAAGGTAACTTTGCGCGACGGCTTTAACCGTGAGGATTTCTATATTGCCGGCTGTTTGTTTCCCGCCGGCATAGACCATCTCGCCCACCTCTTTACGAACCGGCAGCGACTCGCCGGTAACAAAGCTGTAATCAATAAACGCTTTTCCCCTGGTTAAGATCCCATCTGCAGGGATCAGCTCTTCGTTATGGATCAGCAGGGTGTCGTTGATCTTAATCTCGGGAAGCAGGGTCGGCATTTCTTTTCCTTCTTTCATAACGGAGACGGCTATCGGAAAATAGGAAGAATAGTCTCTTTCAAAAGACAATTGCCGGTAAGTTCTATCCTGCAGCAGGCGTCCGGCCAGCATAAAAAACACTATCCCGCTCATAGAATCGAAATAGCCGCCCCCCGATCCCGAAATGACCTCCCATAGGCTTCTCACAAAGGTGATCATAACGGCAAGGGCTATCGGAGCATCAATGTTCAGGAACCCGTGTTTCAGGCTCTTCCAGGACGACTGGTAAAAAGGCAACGCCGAATAGAAAAATACCGGAAGGGATAAGACAAGGTTTGCCCACCGGAAAATATTCCGCAGCCCTTCCTCGCCGGCATCTACGCCCAGGTATTCCGGAAAACTTAAGAGCATGGTATTTCCGAAACAAAAGCCGGCAACACCTAATTGAAAGATCGTGCTTCTATCAATAACCGGACGGGTTTGCTTTAGGTCATTCAGGCTGATATAAGGTTCGTACCCGATAGCGGTTAATAATTCCGCTATCTTTCGCAGGGAGGTGTTGTGGTGCAGAAAAATCACCTCCGCTTCCTTTCGGGTAAAATTTACGGTGGACGAGATCACTGCCGGATTTAGCCTCGCCAGGTTTTCAAGAAGATACAGGCAGGAACTGCAATGCATCTGGGGCAGATAGAAAGTGATATGGGTTTGTTTTTCATCTTTGAAACTGATCAGCCGGTCGGCGATCTTTTCGTTGTCCAGGAATGCAAATTTGTCCTCGCGAACCTTAACGGATTGGGTAATTCCGGGAGCGGCATTGAGATCGTAATAGCTACACAAGCCGTTTTGGTTGATAATACGGTACACCATTTTGCAGCCCTCACAACAAAAGAACTTATCTTCCAGTATAATCCCCTGAGTGATGCAGGCTTCGCCGCAATGCGCGCATAAAGGCGGAGATACAATGTCTTTTCCTGTTCCAGGCATTTGGGAATAAAATTAGTTGAACGAAAAAAGACAGGGAATGATGAATTTCAATCTGAAAACTGATTTCCGTCAAAGAATAAGGTTATACTTTAAGAAAAAATAATTAAAGCAGAAAAACCTGAATTGTCCTTATTGGGTTTGTTTAACCCACATTGCAGCTATCCAGACAGAAACTGAGTAATAGTGCGGGTTTCATTTTTTTTAGATGGCGGTTTGTGTACTACAAATTTAATTTGTTTAAAAGGTTTGGATTTTATGCCTTTGAGTGCATCATGTATTTTTTTAGGTCTTCTGATGGCTCGGTACCTCTTTTTTTCTCCGCAGAGTCTCAACTCCGCGCTGAGTGTGTCGGCTGGACGCTGCGGCAGTCGCGAGTAGGCGTATTTGTTCTCCGAATTGCGGGGATTCTCCGCAGTGTCTCAACTCCGGGCCCTGTGTGTTGGCTGGACGCTGCGGTAGGCGGAGAGTGGGCGTATTTGTTTTGAAGTAATATTTGGATATCTTAGTACCCGCCTATGCCAGTGCGTCGAAAAATATCAGAACCGTTCGGCATATACTTCATCACATTTACCTGTGCCAGGTGGTTGCCTCTTTTCTCCATTACCAATAGCTATCATGTAGTATACAACGGGTTTGATTATCTAAAGTCTCAGGGACATTATATTGTTGGTTACGCTATAATGCCCAATCATGTTCATGCAATAATCGGTTTTGTAAATACCGGTAAATCTATTAATACTATTGTAGGCAATGGTAAACGCTTTATGGCTTATGAACTTGTGCAGTTATTAAAGCAGCAAAATCATGAAAATATATTAATGCAATTAGAACAGTGGGTAAACCATACGGATAAATCCCGAAATAAAAATCATGAAGTATTTGAGCCATCATTTGATCACAAAGAATGTATAAGCGTTGAGTTTACTGAACAAAAATTACATTATGTACATTTGAATCCATGTCGCTGGAATCCGCCACTTGTAATACAACCGGAGGATTATAAACACAGTTCTGCCAAATACTATATTGCCGGTGAGCAGGGAGTGTATCCTGTCTGCAACTACATGTTGTTGCAGGATATGGATTTAACGAAACGAAGACGGTGACGATGACCCGCAGAGTCCGGCTCGCACACAATGGCCCGGAGTCGAGACTCTGCGGAGAACTAAAGGCGAATTAAAGCAGTAATATTTTCGCGGGACGGAGTCCCGGAAGAACATAGGAAATCCGAAGTCAGGAGACTTCGGACAGCGAGACTTCGGACAGCGGGACCAGACTGGGTAATATGGGAACTGTCGGCCACACTGTTGCTTAAAAGCCGGGCAGTCCGGAAGTGCGCTGTTTTACCGGGTCAATGTATGCAACACTTTTTCATTGATCTTTACCGGGTATTTCTTTTTCAACCGCTTCACCCATTCTTCTTCAAGCATGTTTTGATAATCGTTGATCACCAGTCCCCTGGCTTCATCAAAATTCTTTTGGGCCGGCTGTTGATATACATTCAGAATATACATGAAACTGGTGGCGCCATTGGTGCTGTCGGTGATGAGCTTAGTAACAAAGCCGGGCGTTAGGTTTTGACCGGCTCCCGGGATCTGCGCCAGCTCAAACCGCGCCGAATCCGCTATGATCTTCCCGGAGCTGCTTTCGCCAAGGGTCTTCCATCTCCGGCTGTAGCCGGCAATATTCGCGCTTACTTCTTCCGCCGTTGCCCTGTCAGCAGTAGTAAAAAATATGGCGCCGGCGCCGGGCCCCCAAACGTATTTTTGTTTGTGTCGTTCATAATACAAGCGTAATCCATTGTTGTCTTTCGCCGCTTTGCTCCAGATCTCCCGGTCCATGATCTCAAACAACAAATTGCCTTCGGAAAAATCACGTAACTGACTACGGAAGTCCGGATTGTATTTTTCAAGATTATTTTGATAATAGGAAGTTGCGGTGGCAGTAACAAACTGCTTCATCAGGTCTGCATAAGGGAAAGGCAGTAAATATTTATTTTTTACCGACCGGAGAAAACCCAACCAGTCGGCAACCGTTGTCGGCTCGTTATCCAACGAAAATAAAATCGTACCTTCCGTTATATCTTCCCGGGAAATAAAATTATCATGCCATAAAAAGCTGTCGCTCACCTGCCACAAAACCGGGTCCTTAAAAAACCGTTTCCGGTAGTTCACCTCCCTGATGATATTTTGTGCAAACCGATCGCGGGCGAAGGCCACCCGGCTGTCCTGCATAACCTCATCCTTCAACAAGGGCAGCGCCTGTGTACTATCAGTCACTACCGGTGTCCTTTTAATTCGCTTAACAATATGAACACCAAAACCGGTTTCAAAGGGAGTAGTTATATCTCCATCGTTTTGTAAAGAGAAAACCGCATTTTCAAAAACCGGGTCATATCTGCCCACACCAAAATCGGGCATTATTCCTCCTGTTGCGTAGGCATTTCTTTCCGAACTGAATTGTTTGGCCAAGGTGAAAAAATCAGCTCCCTGCCGGATCGTCCGGTATAAAGAATCAGCCAGGTTTTTTTGGCCCCGTTTTTCCTCCGGTGTAGAAGAAGGCCCATATGCCAGCAATATCTGTGCAGCGCTGATCTTACCTATCGCTTTCCTTTCTCCTGTTTTTTTAAAGATATGATATCCAACTTTACTTTTATACGGATCGGAAAATCCGCCACCGTGAAGTGCGTACGCAATGGACTCCAGTTCGTAAGGCAGGGAAAAGATAGTGATATAACCTATATCGCCGCGGTTGAGCTGCACCGCAGGATCCAAAGAATATTTCAAAGCTGTTTCGGAAAAATCCTGCCCGTTTTTCAACGCAGCATAGGCATTCCTGATCCGCTCATACGCGGCGGCAGTGTCTCCCTTTTCAGCCAGGGAAGATTGATTAAGATCAAAAGGAATGAAAATATGGGAAATACGGATGTCTTTCAGGCTGCGCCGGAAGGCTTCACTGGCAAGGGACTGAATTATTTTTTTATCCGTCAGATAATCTGCTTCAATCTGCCGGCGAAAATTAAGCAGTTCATTTTTCTGAGCCGGCAGCGTATCCATCCCGGCATCTTTGGCCGCCTGCACTTTTAATTTGAAAGAAATGAAGAGGTCAAGATAATCTCTCACCGATTGTTTGTCGAATTCTCCCTCATTATTCCTGGCAAAGGCTCTTAAAAATTCTTCTTTATCCACCTTATGCCTGCCATAGGTAAAAAGTGTTTGCGCAGGCAAACAGGAAACCGTCAACAGTAACACATTCAGCAAAAGTAGTTTTTTCATTTCTATACCGGTTATCGCGTTCGGGGTGATCAGCAGTTACTTTACGTTTTTTTCTTCCTGCCTGATCCTGGTTTGCAGCAATTCATCCAACTGATCATGATTCAGCTTTTTTGCAATGATATTCTTTTCTTTGTCCAACAGGTACAGAACCGGGGTTTGATAAACATCGTAAAGTTGTTTATACCCCGGCTTACTGGCCGCATATTCCGCTTCTTTTACAGCAGGCAACTGATACACATGCGTCCAGCCTTTAAGCCCATGCTCATGAATAAAATTCAGCCAGGCCTCTTTCCCGCCTTCCGTCATTACACCATATATTTTTACGCCTTGCTGCTTCCATTTATGTTGATACAACGAATCCAGCTTCGGCACTTCTTTCTGGCAATGCCCGCAGGTGGGGTCCCAAAAGCAAACAACAACATAAGGCGCTTTGATACTGTATAACGGAGCCGGCTTACCGGAACTGTCCACCATATTCATATCCGCCGCTTTTTCACCGATCAGGTTAGCCATCAAACTATAGGCCCGGTCAAATACTGCTTTTTTATATTTTTCATTCATCCAGTAATCGGCTTTGCCGGGCGCATAATATCGTTCAAACAGGTTCACAAATACAGCATCCTGACCCATATAAGCCGGATTGATGTACTTTTCTGTCAATGTTGCCAGGATGTATTTGAACATCTCCTTATTACTGATGGAAGCATCCAGGATTTTATCGGCTTCTTTACTTAACGTATCCGGATGCTGTATCACCACATTATTGAAATATCGTTGTAATTTGGTTTCGAAAACCGGGGTACGAACCAAACGTTCGTCCGTAAAAGAAACCCCGTCCCAATAATGTTGCTTGTAATACTGGTAGGCAAATGAAGAATCGTACTTTCCTCCCGGTTGCCGGGCGGCATCAGGCACTTTGGGTTCCTGGAGCACATGAAAAATAGCGGTTAGCAAATGCCCGGGGTGGTCTTTGATGAGCTGTTCCCGGTATTGCGTTAAGGATAAATTCAGGGAGGCTATCTCCGATTTGATCCCGGCGGAATCGGGAGGATGGGTCCTGAGCCTGTTTTGCAAACCCACAATAGCCTTTCCCTTTTCCCGGGCGATTTTTTGATAGGTTTGGAAAAGATCATTATCCGGAGAACCCGAATACACGGTTTTTTCAATGATATCCGTAGTATCGGCGGCAACCGAAAAATGTTGCTGCTTATCTATCAGCATTTCAAACCAGCCGTTCTTCCGGGGGTAAATAACCATATATATGCCCCCCGGCAGCTTTTCCTTCCCTGTAAAAACCACCTCACTTTTATTATTAATGACCGCGGAATCTACAATATATTGCTTACTGCCATAATGATGGCCGAGATACAAATAGCCTCCGGTAAATGGCTTGAGCGTTACCCTGATCTGGTAACCATCCTGGGCAAAAACCGGGAAACCTATCAATAATCCAATAAAAATTAAAAAACAATTTCTCATGCGAACAGATCTGTAACGCCTGCAAATCTACCCAAAAAGGGGTGTTGATACGGACAATTAACGTTCTGTTTTACCCGTATATTTTAACTGTTCTAATTTTTAACGGATAACCTTCCCGCTGAGAGAAAATATAAGATGATTCGTCCCCGCTATTCGGCCTTTGCTGCCCATTGCGTACAATGCCCCTCCGCCTTTACCGGGCCTTTGAAAAGCAGGCAGCCACCACATTCAGCCTGATCTTTCCACGGAATATATAAACTGCAGTTGCCACACGTATTTCCGGGTACCTCTGATTTATCCGTATAGGCAAACCTTTTGCGTTTGTCCAGTTCCTCGGCACTCACTCCGGTAAAATCATTGCAGGGTTCAGCAGCCGATTGCGTGCTGTTTTCTTCGTTTGCTGCCGGTTTCCCATTGCTTCCGCAACTGTTGAGTAAAAGCACCGTTCCGAAAAGCGCGGCGCCAGGCCCTGCCCATTGCTGAATGAATTTCCTTCTCGAGTATTCTTTCTTTTCCATGGCTTCTACTTTTTGTTCATCGTGGAATATAAGGTCTTTAAGTCTTCGAGCGCTTTCGCATTATCTTTACCCGCATCCTCTCCAATTGTCTTTAATTTTTCTTTTGCCTGCTCGTTGGTATCCATAGCATTTTGCAGACCTGCACTCAGTCCCTTTACAATAGCCGCCCCCGCGCCTTCTGGTCCGGTTGGTGATGCGGCGCGCTGCAACAGATCCAAAACCTCGTTTTTTTGATTGCGGGCACCCACAATTTCCGACAGTTCTTTATAAAAATCTTTCTTCCAGGCTTCGTCCCCCGTATTAAAACCATTTTTTGTCAAGGCGTCTAATAACGCCAGGGAAGCCCCCCATTCAGAACTCAGCACTGCCGCTCTGAACCATTTGCTCTGTCCGTACCGGAGCGTTGCTTTCACCAATGGGTTGAGTATGGATTTATCCCTGAATTGTCCCAAACTGAAAACCGCCTGGTACGCAACCCTTATGGAAGCATCATCAACAAGTTGTTCCAGCGAACTGAGGCATGCAGGAAACCTTTCTGCCAGGATAGCGGCATTTTCTCTTACGCCCGGAGCAGCATCTTTAAGCGCCTCCTTTACGATACCTGCATCCAGGGCATCCAGCCCCTCCAATACATACAACGCATTCAGCCGGGTGCGGGCATCGCCGCTTTCTTTGAACAATTGTTTTACCTGGGGGATCACTGTTTTATCCTGTCTTTCAAGCAGGAGCCTTTGTGCAGTTGTCCGCCACCATTTGTTCTTATGCGATAGCGTGTTCACCAGTTGTGCTGATGTAGCGTCTTTTAAATTTGGCTTCTCATATTTTGCCCCGTTTTCATTTTTGGATACGATCCTGTAGATCCGGCCCATGGAATTTCCTGCATCAAAATCCATGTCTGCCTGGAGGTCCTCCGGGATAGATAAGGGGGTTTCAATATGCTGGCGATACATGTCAATTACATACAGATGTCCATCCGGCCCTACGGAGAAGTTAGCAGGACGGAACCAGGAATCCGTTGAGGCCAAAAATTCTTGATTTTTTTCTTTCGCGCCTCTTTCTGCGATCATGTAAGGCGCATCATCGGATTGGGAAAGAATATCCCGGTGTACCAGGTTGCCGGCAACATCCCCTGTGAAGATATTTCCATAATACTCCTCCGGATAGGCGTCTCCTCCGTAAAAACTACCTCCGGATGCACCCGTGAACTTATCCCTGGCATACTCCACACGATCAAGATGATTTTCCTGGAATTCCTTATTGCGCCGGTCTGTCCGCACCTGTCTCCAATGGGGTGTTTCGGATTTCTGGTACATATCCAGCTCGTGGTCTGATATATTGTAAATGGCCGACTTCAGACTTTGCGGCAGAAAAGGATTCCTGTCGAGATATCGTTTGGGGGCCACCACCTGCCGGATATGTATGGTATTATTGGTGAAAAAACGGTGACCCCAATCGTCCATAGCCAAACCAAACTGCCCCGGGCCGGTAGTCAGTTCATACTCATCGCGATCCAGCCTGAACCGGAGATCAGATCCCCTCATCTGCATTTTGGGAGCGTCCGGTTTCCGGGTAAAACTGATCTCTCCTGCCTGCCCGTTATTATTGGCGTATATCCAATTATCAATTCCAAACCGCAGATTGGTGATCTGGGCTTCTTCATTACCGGTAAAAAAACCAGTAAACAAGATTTCCTTTTGATCGGCAACACCATCTCCATCGGTATCTTTAAAGTACATAATATTGGGAGCCGCCGCTACCAACAAGCCTCCTTTCCAGGGAAGGATACTGGTGGCTTCTCTGAGACCGTCAGCAAAAACAATGACCGAATCAATCCGGCCGTCGTTATTCATATCTTTCAGCAAAAGAATTTTATCTTCCATTTTTTCTTTCACCGAGTCGGGCTTATAGGCGTCCGGCATGCTTACCACATAAGCATTGCCCTCTTCATCAAATTCCAGGTCCACCGGGTCTATCACAAAGGGTTCCGCGGCATATATTTCCGCATTGAAACCATCGGCAAGCTGAAAGGTTTTGATGGATTCTTCCGGCGACAAGGGCCCCGGGTACAGGGACTTCTGTTTACAGGAGAAAAAGAAAATAATTGCCATCAGGGTAAAAAATACGGGTACACTTTTTTTTAACCGATCTCTGAAAAAGTTAATCATTGTATTAAAGTTTAAATAGCTTTTTCGCGTTTTCGTAAAGTAGCTTTCTTTGTGTGTCTTTACTGCAAAAATCCCGTATGGCTTTTATATCATCGGCGCCTGAACATTCGCCTGAGGCAACCGTTCCGTAAATATCCGCACAATCACTGCCATACACCAATTTATCTTTATGCTTTTCAAGAAACGATTTCGCGTGTTCGGGATCACGGGTAAGTGCATTTAATCCCGAGCCGGCAGACAGATCGCCGTACATATTGGCATAGTCACTCAGGTAACGATCTGTTATTCCACCGGGACTAACCGCACCTTTGGGATACAACACTGATTGATCCCGGTGATCTTTGTCAATATTAGCCCACCATGTTTGTGCATGCCCTATAAAGTTGACCCGCGGATATTGCTCCAGGATCTTATAAAAACGGTCGAAACCGTAATTATACATACCATGCTGCCAATGCATCAGTACGGGCACGTCATAGTGCCGCGCCAGTTGGTAAATTTTATGCATTTCGGGAGCATCACATTCAACCCCAAACTTCAACTCACCGATCACCACCGCGCCCAGCTTCAGGTATTTTTCTATTTCGTAAACGGCATCCGGCGCATCCGGCACGGCACAGGCGCCAAAACGGTAATTTTTTTTATGTTCTTTAGCAAACAGATAGGTTTCCGCATTACCTCCAACCTGAGCCTGCAAACCGTTGGAAACTCCCTGGTGGGTAGCGGCAGAATTAACCGGCCGGCCGGAAGGAAGTAAAACAGACAAACTAACGCCCATCGCTACCTGGTGCGCGATCATCTGCTCGTCTGTACGGGCATGATAGTGAATATGCTGATGAATATCAATGACGGGCTCCTTCTTAAGCGGCTCGTTGTGCCGCTTAAGGTCAAAGGGAACGACGCTTCCTAAAGCCAGAACGCCTGTCTGGGCCAGGAATCTGCGCCGGGAATTGCTGCGAGACAGTTTACTCATAATATACGTTTTAAATAGCCAACCAGGTGCGCCATTTATTTAATCCTGCCAATCTTCCGGCAATTGCAACGACCACACATCGTTCACCAGGGGAGGCGTCATACCTCCTGCAATCCACAACTTATCTTTAAACACGAAGACGGACGATTCATGGCGTTCTTTCCAAACTACATCTGAATTATATTTTTTCCACTCTTTGCCGTCCTTTGAATACCATACATCCGACCAGTTTTTATAAGGGTTGTTCGACCATCCCGCCATCACCCAGATCCGGTTCCGATATACCGCACTGGAAAACCATATCCTTTCATGCCAGGGCGCCGCATCACAAACTTTTGTCCAGTGTACCCCGTCTTCAGAACTCCATACATCATTCAGGGCGAAATACTCCGGCACATAATTGCCGCCACCAAAAACGTACATCTTACCGTTTAATACGGCAGCCTGGTGATAGGCTCTTGGCGCCCAGCCGGCATCTGCGGTGGCCAGCTTCCAATCGCTGCCATTAGAGGTAAACCACACATCATTCTTCAGGCTTTTCTGATCTCCAAAATAATAGTTTTCCGTTCCACCCAGCAGCCACAGTTTTCCTTTAAACACCACTGTAGCGGCGGCAACCCTTGGCGACCAGGAAGCGGCCCTGGTTGCGGTTTTCCATTTTATACCGTTCTTTGACGACCATACTTCATTACTGGCAGAATGCCCTTCCAACCGGCCTTTGTACCAACCGCCCATCATCCACATCCTGTTCTTAAAACTCACCGACATCGCAAGATCACTGTGCAACCACGGAGCTTCCGCATTCACCTGCTTCCAGTTTTTTCCATCAGAAGAACTCCATACATCTCTCGGCGGCGCATCATACGAATTGAACCAGCCACCGAATATCCACATTTTATTTTTGAAAACCACTTCTCCCTGCGAGTCCCTGGCTTGCCAGTCTGCATTCGGCTGCTCCAATACCCAACCGACATTTCTATCCTGCGCATATACGAAACAACAACCCGGCGCTACCGCCAGGAGAATACTGAAAATTATTTTCTTAACACCTGCCAAACCGACCATTTTGTTAACGTACACGAAAATACTATTTTATGCCTAAAAATCTGCATTAGTCTGGTTGCGGGCGGTGAAACACCGCCATGATATACCTCGGCACACATCCCACTACCCTTAGATGACCTCACCGATCGGAATCCCCGCTGAGGATAATGGTTACAGCCCATGTACTACCGAAAACCCGGAATTCATCCAACTAACCTTTTCACTATACCACCACGACCCTTATTTTGCCGGCATCAACCTCACTTCACTCACATCAAACATAGAACCCTCCTCCCGGGTGGAACCCGATTTCAAAACAACAGTCACTGTGCCCTGTTGCAATCCCATTGATCCGATTTTTTTTGTATGGTAGGTAAACCAGGAGCCTGTTTTTTCCACCCTCCCCTTTATTTTCTTGTTCCCGGCAATTAATTCAAAAGATTTCCCGGCTGCCGCATCCGAAACCGACCATTTCAGATAAACATCGTATTTACCCTTCTTTTCAACATCAACTTCCCAGATAGCCTTATCCTTTGCATCAAACCAGCCAAAAGCCTTCCATTCCGGCATGTATTGGATACGACTGCCTTCAGCAGCGGCTAACCAGGACTTTAAATGATAGGCGCCATCTCTCCCTATCCGGACCAACTCCTGGCGGTTGGCGGCAGGCCGGTCATCTTTAAACGAAGCCGGCAATAACACGTCAATGGTGTTCATGATCATCTCCTCTACAGCGGGCGCAAAAGGCACAGGCTTATCGTACCAATACATATTTGTTTCGCCTTCATAGCCCCCTTCGCGGAGAATTCTTTTCGACGGAATGTAACAGGGAACATCGTTGGCATAGGCGTTGATCCACAAACGTTCGGCGCCATATTTCTCCTTTATCAGGAAAGAATAATCAACCACCACTTCACCTGCCATATTCACCATGGCCATTCTATTGTCGAAATTCCAGATCTGGATGGGATAGTCAATAGCCGAAAGAATCTCCCCGCCTCTCACCAGCCGTTCGAGGGTAAGCCGCGCTTCGTAGCCTTTTATAGAATTTTCTTTGGATAATTTCATTAATTCAGGAACCGGGGGCAGCTTCTCAAGCGGCAATCTGACCCATTCCATTGTGCCGCCCGGTGGGGCATTGAGCGGCTCCAGTTGAGCCGTCAATAATTTATCTACATTATCCGCGATCTCCTTCCCGTGTGTACGAACATCCTCTAAAGTACCCCTGGGAGCGGGATTAGCGTCTCCGGCAGTACCCAGGGCAATCAGCGCGGTAGCGCCGGGGTGCCGGGCTTCAATCAGCCGGTGGGCTTCGGCAATCCAGTCGCCATGAATTTTATGCATGTCTCCGCCAAGCGTGGTTCCATGACAGGCATAGTTTACAAACACCGCTCTCAGAGCGCCATTGGTGTCGGCGATCTTTAATATAGGTAGCGCTACATCAACGGGACCGCCTTGGGTTCTGCGGTTGGCTGCAAATAAAGCCTGCCCCTGCCCCCAACTGATGTAAGCAGGCCTCCGGTCGTTCAGGGCAGCTATCGCCACGTCTATTAACTTTTTTGTAAGCCATTCCGTGTACTGAACTATATGATTTAACTGATCGGGTGCAAGCAGGGAGTCTGTAAACCCGTCAGGGCGGTACTGCAGAATATTGATCAGGTTACCAATTTCAGGACCGCCATGCGTATGAGAAGCGCAGATGGCAATTTGAGAAGGATCAATTCCTTTTTCCCTTGATAAAAAATTGGCCACGTTCTTTGTAATATGCCAGGTAATTCCCACCAGATCTACCGTGATCAATACCGATGGACGCTGGCTATCACTTCCCAGCGCAAGTGCCTTGGCCGATAAACGCGTCAATACGCTATCGGTTTCCGTACTGACCCTGGCCGCATAACCCGCCATACGGATAGGAAATTCCGGGGTGATGTCCACGCTGGCTACACCTGCATCAACGGTTACCGGCTGCTTCAATCCTGATTGGGGAAATACCATTTTACCGGGAAAGAAAATAACGGTAAAGCAAAAGGCTAACCGAAAAGCAGTAATGTTCTTCCCGCTAAAAATATTTGTTGATCTTAACTTCACGCCCGAGGGATTTAATAATTACTAAAATTAAAACTTACCGCTTCTACTACCTAAAACTGACGAGTATATCTTAAATTTTCGCTCTATCTGCAACATTCCGGTTGGTGCAACACCAACCGGAAGTGAAAAAAATCCCTTTTAATTACATTCATTTCACCTGTGATCCACGCATCTTTGACCGGATGGTAAAACCAATAATGCTGGTGACTGTCTATCCGCATATTGTTTTATTTAAAAACTATGGTAAACATGATGGTCCAACAGGCTCAAAGGTTTTATAGCCTAATACAAATTCCTGGTGTCCCAATGCTTCGGAGCAGGTATGTTCTCCGCCAGCTACGCTGATGATTTTATTGAATATTTCATTTCCCATTTCGTCCAGGGAAACTCCTTCTGTTAAAACTTTGCCCGCATTAATATCCATATCGTCCTGCATTCTTGCATACGTATCGGGGTTAGCGCACACTTTTATTACGGGAGCAATAGCCGATCCTACCACAGACCCCCTTCCCGTAGTAAACAAAACGCATAGTGCGCCTGAGGCAATCAGCTCGGCAATTTCAGAGCTGTCATTTGGATTGGGAAACCCAAACCTCGGTTCGCCATCGGGCACAATATCCATAAGATATAATCCTTTGTGAGGAGGGATATCTGCAGGCTTGATCATTCCGCTGATAAGAGCCGTTCCGCCTTTATAATAAGCGCCCATACCCTTCTCTTCCTGTGTTGTTAATCCTCCGTCTGCATTGCCGGGTGCAAAACTGCCATGCCCCATAATGGTATAATATTTTGCCGACTTCTCCATGGCCTTTCTCAATTCGTCCCTCAGGGCAGGGGTAATTCCTCTTTGAGCTATCAGGTCGTCAAGCCCTATCATTTCCCCGATATTTTCAAAGATGGCAGTGCCGCCCTTTTCTACCAGTATATCAAATGCCTTACCCACTGCAGGGTTTGCAGTAATACCGCTGGTGGCGTCACTTCCACCCGACACCACTCCCACTACAATATCCGTAACATCCATATCTACCACCGGAGTGCTCTTAATGTCCTCCAGCGCAGCGGAAACAAATGCGGTGCCTTCCGAGATCGTTTTTTTGGTGCCGCCAGTTTCCTGTATCCCTAATAATTTCACCGGGCGGCCACTCTCCTTAACTGTTTGATACAACCTTTTGCGATTGAAGCTTTCGCAGCCTAAAGATACCAGCAATACTGCTCCTACATTGGGATGGATGCACAACGCATTCATCATCTTATCGGCATAGGCGTTGGGATAACATCCTCCGAACCCGATCAACTGAACATCCCGGCCCCTGAAGACATCAACTATTTCGCGTGCAACATGATGCGCGCATTCCACCAGGTAGGCTACCACCACAATATTCCGTATCCCTTTTCGCCCATCGGGCCGGAGGTAACCGCGCAATTCTTTATTTATTAACGAACTCATTATTTAAGGTATAAGTGGGTAAATAATCACTCTTCATATTATGAAGATGTACGTGCTCACCGATATTGATCTGCTCAGTAGCAGAACCTATCGGGATACCAAACTTTATTATTTTATCGCCCGGATGCAACAATGTTGCCGCGATCTTATGCCCGAATCCCAAAGCCTGTTTGATCAGGTAATTTTGTCCTTCTATCTCCACACTGTCGTTTGCCTGCAAAGGCACACGAACAATGTACACATTATCTGCCGGATTTAATTTCATCAGCTTGCTCATATAAAATGCATTTTGGAGGTGTCAGGTTTCAGGTATCAGCAATCAGCGGAACCCCAAACTATAGACTTTCAAATTGTAAACTATTTACTATTCATCTTTAACGGAATATCAGGTATAGAGTTATTCTTGCAACCTGGCTCCTTGTGACCTGTAACCAACACAACGATAAACTTCCAAACCATAAACGCTACAACGTTCCTCCTAATTTATTTCCCACACCTATTAAAACAACCGAAATGATCAATAGCACTATCCCTGTCCACAGGTAGATTTTTGTTTTGGTATTGATATTTTCCCATTCTTTAAGATAAACACCCCACAGGTTACTAAATATAATAATAGTAGCCAGATGGAGCGTCCAGCTTGCAAAATCGTATTGACCCATTTTGGTGGCACCCATGCCGTAAAAAAAATACTGACAGTACCACATAAGCCCTGCCAGCATAGACAGCAAAAAGTTTTTTGTCAAAAGCCCTTTATCATGAAGCCGGAAATCTGAGATCGTCTTTTTCTTTGCCGTAAGAATAACAGCATACACAAAATTGGTTGTAAAGCCTCCGGCAAGTGCAAGAACGAAAATAGGAATATTCATAAACACCTTCTCTGTACCCGACTGAAGCGCCTGGTGAGCAATCGGTGCGCCGGCATTTATGGCAAAAGCCATAAAAGAACTCATGATGCCGCCCCCTATAGCAAAGATCAATCCTTTTACCGCCGAAAACTCTTTTACGGAAATATTCCGTTCTTCGCCCTGATCGGTTTTATCTTTTAACACTCCCGCATAGCCGCAAAGTACGATCCCCAATAAGCACACCAGGAAACCCGTAGATATTACCAGCCCGGGAGTGGTTTTATATAATAAACCCAATTTGCCATCCATTGCCGCCGGAACGATCGTGCCAATGACCACACTGATGCCGAGACAGATAGACTGCCCGAGCGCCAGACCCAGGTAGCGGATCCCCAATCCCGCCATCAACCCACCAAATCCCCACAGCACACCATACAGGTAAGTAAGCAATTTCGTGTTGGTGGAAACATCGGCAAGAATATCAAACAAGCCCTTCGTAGTGATCAGTCCGCCAATGGTGGGCATAATGATCCATGCCACGAAGCCGAGCGTGATCCAGTATGTTTGCCAGTGCCATTTTTTGATCTGATAAGTAGGAACGTAAAAGCTGGCAGACGAAAACCCGCCTATAGAATGAAACAGAATGCCCAAGAAATATTCCATGCTGATTAATTTCGTATTGAGTTAAGGTGTCAGCGGTCAGATATCAGCGGTTAGCTATTAGTCTGAAAGCTGATGGCTGACACCTCATCCTTCTTCAAAATAAAACACCTCCCTTAAAATGTCTTCTTTTCCCTTTTCACTGTTTTCATTTTCACAAACCAACACTTCGGCCATGTATTTCCACCATTTTTTGCAGACCTCATAATCACCTATGGCATTATACCTTTCTTCATCTTCAATTTCAATATAACCAAAGAGATAGCCTGTATCTTTATGGAGGTGAATTGAAAATTTATGTACGTCATGCTGTTTAAAAATGTCTGTCAGCGCAGGCCAAATATTGTCGTGGCGGCGTTCATACTCGTCCGCCATTCCTTCTTTGACCTGAATAAGAAAAGATTTACGGATCATATATTAAGCTTTAGCAGTAAAAGATTGTGCAAATGCTCCCGCAGTTATGAACCTTCCTTTCTTTTCTTTCAATAAGCCGCATAAAATATCAAACTCTTTCAATGCCTTCTCTCCACAATTCTTCACAATAAAATCTAAGGGTTTGACGCTGCATTCACCAAAATCCATAGCCCCCTGCGGCATTTCATAAAACTCCCAGGGATGTAAATAAAAACATACCACCGGCCTGTACCCCTTCGACCGTACGTATTCTATATAGCCATCCACTTTTTTCATCAGGTATTTGGCCGACTTTGTACGGAACAACGGCCATTGGTCCCTGTCGCGGTTGTAAGGGTCGTTGCTCTCCATGGTGAGATCACAAAAATTGGGGATCTCCACAATGTTCATTTTACCCGGTTTGGTCCAGTCTTTTGAAGACGGGTGGTAAGGCATAAAGGGACTTTGATAGAAATACAGGGGAAAGGAAGCATCGGAAATATATCCCAGCTTTTCAAGCACATTCACCACGGTGGTGCTCCCCCACAAACGCGGACAGCGAAAGCTTACCGGCTTTTTACCTGTGATCTTTTTGATGATATTAGTGGCAATGGTTAAACGTCCCTCCACTTCCGACGGCAAAATAGGCCAGTTGTTAGGCAGGGGAAACAGCGCATCTCCGAGGGTTTCATGAAACAGTCCATGACAACCAGTCTCATGACCGTCTTTCTGCACCCGCATTAGCATTTCGGGATTGTTTTCAGCAGCATGACCTGTCCAGTAAAATGTGGAGGGAGCATCATGCTTCTTTAAGATCTTAAGCAAAGGCGGCGTACCTTTTTTTACCCCTTCATAAAATGGGGTGAAAGACCCTATATCTGTCTCCATGTCAAATCCTAATACCACATCGAAAAGAGTTTCAGCCAGCGGATTATTTTTCTTCATACGCTTTTAATTATAGTAATAAATATTGCTCGTCTTTATTTTTCCCATTCAGTCGCGCCACCGCTTCTTGCAGCAGGTATTTGTTTATTAAGCGTCTCTTTTAAAACATTAATTTTCTCTTTCAATGAATAAGGCGTATATACATAATCCTGCTCAAACTGGAACCCCAGGCGGGAATCGCGTGTGGCCGCCAGTAATGAAAGCTCAGTACGGGCAAGCTCCTCACGGGCAATAGCTTCCATTTTATCTAATATTGCTTTCTTTCCCATAGCATTTTGTTCCCTAGCCCACTGAAGACGAAGATCTTCAAACTGAAGAACCGCGTGATCACTCAACATCATCCGCTGCATCTGTTCCGCTACTATTACCTCCTTCACCGCTTCGGTGCGATTGGCTTCAGGGCTCTCCAACGCCGCTTTCCGGTATAGTTTCAGCCCTTCTTCCATTTCATCGGCCGCCTGCTGAAGATATTTCAGGAACACAGGCAGAACGGCAGTATCGTTCCGGATTTCTATGCCGGTTGCGCTCCGGGCATATTGTTCCGCTTTGTTGGTATTATTGCTGAAATCGGGGTAGAAAACCATCCGGGACACTGTAAAGGGCCAGTACGGATTAACATGCTGTACCTTTGACGGATCTTCCCATGAATGATGATATGTTAATGTCCTTAACGGAGGCTCTTCAAAAAAAAGCGGGTTACCTATAGCACTGTTGGTGCCCATATTGGGTCCTGTATCTGGCACGAGCCGTATAGCCCGGCTAAAATGATCCCAGGCAGTGATCACCAGATTCTTTTGCTGTTCTCCAAATATGGCAGATGCCGCAGCAGCCAGCAGCTCGTCTTTTGAAGGAGCATCGCTCCAGCAGGTCCAGGCGCGCAGCCTGCTTATAAAATTGGGTTTATACCCACTGCTCCAGCTTTCCAAAGTACCTTTCACGCCATATTTTTCCAAAGCCTCGTATCTCTCGAACCATTGATAAGGACAAGGCAGGTAAGGTATAGTGCCGTACTGCCAGCTGGTGAAAGTATCTACTTTTGAATACACCTTCATCTGCCGCTTATTGGCTTCTTCAATCTGCGCACTGGTCACTTCGGCAGGACCTATCTGGCTTAAAGAATAATCTCTGAGATATCCCTGCATATTATCAATGGTAAAGCTTTTCCCGTTTTCCCAGGTGAGAAGAGGCATTGTCCTGTCCGGGAGCTGGCGGATAAAGTATTGTTTTATATCACTGTTTTGAGGTCTGAAATCAATATTGTATTCCCATGGGAGTACCTCTATAGAAGGATCTATACGATGGCATTCCTCTTCAACGATAGCTACTGCTTTTCCCCAATGCTCTGCCCACTCCTGCAAATATGCTTTGCCGGCGCCATGCCCGCCTCCCCATTTTTTATACCAAAACCCTTCAGTTAATAAAATGTAGCCCCTGATCTCGGGAAACTGATGAACGATTTCCTGTACCAGTTTGCGAAGCCCTGCTTCGCTTTCAGGAGTTCCAAGATATTGCCAAATGATGGGCGTATACACCTTGATGCCGAAGCGAGCCGATCGCTTTATCAGGTCTTTCATTACCGCCGGATCCTGCCCGCGCACCTGGTAAAGCAACCGTGCATAAAAATCGGTAGATGTTGACGCAGTAGTGCGGTCTCCGTTGGGATTGGCATACACGGAAGCGAAGATGCCGTCAAACCCGTCGTGCACCAAATGAGACAGCAATTGATCCGGCCACTCCATCCACCCCATCCAGGATAATGCCATACGGGTATCGTACAAACTATGGCGTACGGTCTTTAAATTTTTGGGTAAAAAAGGAGCTCCCTTCAGGCTTATCCTGGCTTCAAGATTATAAATGCCAAACATGGTTCCGGCTTCATCAAATCCACAAATTATAATCTGTTGATCATTAGTCAATATCTCATAATCCTTGCTACGTTTCAATTCTTTACCGCATCCGGGCAACTGTTCACGCGTTCCCACCACAATACAGGATTTCATGCGCTTCCAATTGGCGAGAGAATGCTGAGATTCTATATCTATTAAGACACCCATTGATATTTCAAAAAACACTTTTGCATCCTCTATTGCAACATCAAGAACTGCAGACCTTGTTGGCTTATACATCAGCTTCCAGCCTTTGTCAGGCACTACCATTTCATTCTTTGCAGGTTGAAATCGGTTGTTTCTCTGCCAGGAATGGATAGTGTACTCGCTTAATTTTTTATGATAAGCATAAGGCTTTTCCCCAGGCATGTTTTCTACTGCTGCGTTAAATGAACCGGGCGGAGCAACAGCAGCATATCCCTTACGTTCGTTTGCCCCGGCGGTATCCGGCCCCGAAATACGGGCTGATACTGCTATTCCCGCAAGCCCTTTGGTTGACTTTACAACAAAATCCCGTCGTGAATATTTATTTTTTTGTGTCATACCCTAATTTAGATTTAAGGTTGGTAACCTTACGGCATTATAATGGCATTTTGAAAAGCAGTAATTACCTGATCCCGGGTAATTCTGCTGAATTTAATATATCTGCGGTTACTAACAGGTATGACAACACGACCCGATTGTTTAGAAAAAGCTACTGATGATTTTTTCTCTAAACTATCCATTACCGTTATCTTCTTAGAATCCAGGGATAGTACCAGTTTCTTTGCGCCTGATATATGCCAGTAAACAACATACAGATTACCACCCCGCTCAAAAATAAAAGCACGTATTTCCCTGCTGTTACCGGCTACATTTGTTATCTGGTCGTAGGACTGCAATTCAAATTCATTCTTCTCATTGATCAGTAAAATATGTTCCTGCTCTAAGTTTTGAAGAGACAGTTTTTGTTCCTCTGTAAGCCAATCATTAACTCTAATCTCTTCCCACCTTCTCATTACTTCAAAGTTATCGGGAGTCCTGAGATGGTCATCAAATTTCTTTAAATTGGATTGCATTGAAATGTGGCAATCCCATGCCGCCGCCCTGCTGGCTACATACTCCAACATATCCGGTTGGGTACCTATCGTATTCTCATCCGGTAAAAAATAGCCCAACCACCCAAAATTAAGATGAGAAAAATTTGCTTTCATTCTCGGTGCTTCAGTTACCGGGTGTTTCTTTATTTCTTCTTTTAATACTTCCGGTTTAAAAACATCAAAAGCATTTCCGCGGCTCAGCATGTGCCAGCTAAAATGTGTTTTTGCTGCCCCCTCGGCAAACAAAGGCTGGGGATTTAGTCTCTTATGAACTCTCCACTGTGCCCGGGCTATGTTACACCAGAAAGGGGCGTTCACCCCTTCCGACCCATCGTAATAACAAAATTGAAAACCCGCATCATAAAAATCAGCAATTTTTTCAGCCATTTCATCCTGCAGATCATTGTCCTGGTTAATATAAACACTCCTCGCTCCAAATTCACTAATATCCAAAACTCCTATTATTAGTCCTGCCGGATGACTGTCAGGCTTTGTTTGTAATGCCCCCCTAATACAACCCGTAATCCGGTAGGGTTTATCATCAGTATAGCCTGTATATGAAATTAATTCAGTGCCTACTTTTAAAACCCTACGTCCATCTGTCATCTCAATAGTACCCGGATCTTCATCCACAAAAACCGTTGTATCTTCTTTGCCTAAAGGAGCGGAAAGGGTAAATCGTTGAACCAGATTTAAACGATGGTCGGGAACCGGAGATACATATTTGCTGTTAAGTCCAATAAATGAATGTAAGGTATGAATTCCGGGTGTGATCCCCTCCTTTTTAATCTTATCTAATAATTGTTTCAAATCGCTTTTCCCATTAGGAAAGAGCTTTCGATCCCATTTATAGTCACCTGTATATTGATAGCCTTTCCCTTCTAAAAAAGCAAAATAGTATATGCTCATGGCCCGAAATCCACCTAATTTCGCATATTTGAGATGCCGGTCAATATTGGTTGAATTAATATCGCCCGTCCAATAATAGGAATATCTGTATTCCTTCCTTCTGCGACTTTTTACACCCGGAGCCAATTCAAAATCTTCCTCTACCCTTTCAATATTGTCAAGCAGCTTATTCGTACTGCAAGTAATTAAAGCCACACTCACTCCTTTCAATTTCATTTCTCTTTCAGCACTTGCCCGCATTAGAAAATAGTCCTTATTTTTAAAAGCTTCTATTCTTGCAAAAGGGCCGGTGGCAAGAAAATTGGTAGCTACCTGCTTATCCCATACAACCTGAAGCCAGTCTCCATAATAAGTCCGTTCTTTAACAGGTAATTGCAAAAAAGAGATCTTCCAGACTGCAGGATGCTTCATCATCACCCCAAGACCGAAGTCGTCTTCCCCATTCAAGGCAAACCCTTCTAATTTAAATTCGATATAACCAGGCTTTATATTAATTCTGATAAGCGCCTTGTAATGAATCAATTCATATTTAATTACTAACAAGTCTCCCTCTCTTTTAATAGCATTAGCTGAAAAGGTTCGTTCTTCACAAGGATAGGCCAATTTGATCTCGTTATTATAGGGCCTTTTCTGCGTAATTGCGCTTATGGAGATGTTTACGTTTCTGGCTAAACATTCTTCCTGGTTTGATTTATTCATCAAACTTTTGGGTACTGCATTGGCGCCTATTACCAATCTCATCTGATCATTTTCAATAACCACATCATTTTCTTCAATCACCACCGAACCTACAGGCTGCGATGTTTCATATTTATTCGTACTGGCATCGCCGATCTTCTCTTCCAGGGTAGCTGCCTGTGTCGCATATCCCGCAACTGCAAGACCACCTACACCCGCGGCTGATTTGAGCACAAAATCCCTGCGGGAAAAAATTTTTTTTTGCATTATAATAACTGTTTTAAAGCTCCTCTTTTTATAAATGAAATTAACCCCTACCGAAATAAAGCCATATCCAAAATGGACATGGCCTTATTGTAACACTAAGTCTGCTGTCCGCATTTCAAATCCGATCACGGCTAATTTGAAATGTGCCGCATTAACAACCGCACCACTTATTCTACAGGTTTACCAAGACAAACCCTGAAACCATCACGCGAGTCGGAATAGCTCGTACTCTTGATACCCAGGCGTACTGCACAACGTGCATTTCCCGGAACATCGTAATAGTTGCCTCCTTTGCAAACATTATGGACCACCTTTCCATCTTTACCAAAATAAACCTTTTCATGCCCACCCTTTGGGTCAAAGTCATCGAGCACGAACTCCCACACACCACCTAACATATCTGCAAGCCCAAACCCATTGCGGCCTTTTTCTCCATAAAAATCCACCGGGGAAACAAATGCAAACCCATCACTCCAGGGCACTTTGTTATACGGCCAGGCCTTATTCCGTCCGGGCAGCATATCCATCCCTGAAATATTCAATCGTCCTTCTCCTTCACTCAGATCACTTCCCCACCAAAAATACCCTTCCTTACCGCCACGGCAGGCATACTCCCATTCCGCTTCTGTGGGTAAGCGATATACCAAGCCTTCCGGTAGTCTGCCGGCAGCTCTTTCACGCTTTGTCAGCCACTCACAAAAAGCTTTATCATCATTGTAGCTTACACACACCACCGGGTACGAATCACGCAGGGGGAAACCAAAATTAGGGTCGCGCCAGCTCTTTCCTTTTACAGAAATCCATGGATGGGGTGGCGCAATGCCGCTGATCTTCCACTCCGGATCAAAAACCTGTGTTTCGCCTCCCGGTTTCTCAGCATCAGTTACATAACCTGTTTCCTCCACGAAACGTTTGAATTGTCCCACAGTGACTTCGGTACGCCCCATCCAGAAGCCATCTTTTACATGCACCAAATGAGGCTCGCCTTCATAGGATTCCCGCACTCCGGTTCCGGGAAGGCCTTTTCCCGGCTCAGCGCCTCCTTCCCAACCCGTGGCCCATATCTTCTCCTCCTTTGTACTTCCCATCATAAATTTACCTGAAGGAATTTGCACCAATTCAATAGCCACTCCTTTTCCCAAATCAACCTGCTTTGTTGCCGGCTGACTAACCGCAGCAAACGAAATAACGGACATCAAAATAAAACTTAGATTCACTTTCTTCATGATGTAAAAAGTTTGATTTATTAAAAATTCAATATTTACCGGTATTAAGTTCATCCAGTACTTTTTTAATTTCTTTCCCCCACAACGAATAAGCAACAACCTTTTCATTTTCAGCTGCGATAAAGCTTATCTTATACCTGGTATAATTTGTTATGACTTTCCAAAAAGCTCAAAGGAAGCTACGACCATTGCCCTTACTCCTGTTTTTATTGCCGGCTCGGTTAAGGGTGCAAAGAGGGGTGAATGAAGCGAGGGCAATTGTTCTCCCTTTTCCCTGGCAGATTTTACTTTGGCCGGATCAACGGCCCCCAGCCAAAACATAAGTATAGGCACCTTAACATCCTGCATCCCAAAGCGGCTGAAATCTTCTCCAAACATATATAGCGGCATTTCTACTACATTATCCTTCCCAAAATTCTTTGAGAATACATCAACAACCCTTTTTGTTAGCGAAATATCGTTAATGGTTGCGGGAATATAGGGATCACGGACCTTGATAACGGGTATTTTTTCGATCGGCAAACCTGCTGCCAAAGCCAGGTTTTTACTGATCCTGTGCAGGGCTGCAATTATCTGATTCCTTACCTCTTCCGAATAGAAGCGAAGTGTTAACTGCAGCTTTACTTCGTCAGGAATAATGTTATGAACGGTGCCCCCTTGTATGGAGCCAACAGTTACTACAGCAGGCTCCAGGGGATTGATCTCCCTGCTTACAACAGTCTGAAAATCCATGATCATCTGCGCGCTCAATACAATGGGATCCCTTGTCGTATGAGGAGCCGCTCCATGACCACCTTCCCCAAAAACAGTCATATCCACCATGTCCACCCCGGCCAAAAACGCTCCCTCACGATATCCCAGCTTCCCGGCTTCCAAATTGGGATTATCATGAAGGGCTATGGCATAATCAGGTTTAGGTATTTTGTTATATAACCCTGCCTTGAACATCAGGTCAGCTCCCTGCCCCGTTTCCTCTGCAGATTGAGCAACCATCACCAATGTCCCTTTCCATTGATCTTTTGCCTTTACCAATATACGTGCAGTACCTGCGAATACGGTCATGTGAAGATCATGCCCACAGGCATGCATCACGTGTGTTTCATTTCCGGCCGCATTGATGGCTTTGACTTTACTGGCATATGGAAGACCGGTCTTTTCTTCCACGGGTAAAGCATCCATATCCGTACGGATCAGAACGGTGGGACCTTTTCCGTTCCTGTAAATGCCCGCCAGTCCATGCGATCCTAATTTCCTGATCACTTCAAAACCCAGCCCTTCCAATTCTGACGCGATTATTGTGGAGGTCTTTTCTTCCTGTAATGAAAGTTCAGGATTTTGATGCAGATACTTATATAATTTATCGAGGGATGGATAATTATCCCGTAAAAAATTATCTACTAGTTTCAATCCCGGCGATTGAGCAATGCCTTCCGACAGGAATAAAGCCAATACCCAGCTTAGCATAAACTTCTGCATATCTTTTCGATTTGATGGTTTACTATTACAATTTATTCATTTCGCTTTGGGAAAGTCATTATCGCTACCGGTTACGGGAAAGCGTTGGCGATATACCTGCTTTTCCGGCTTCTTTAATCGCCTGGCCTATGATAATATTCTCAACGGTGCCTGCATAAGGCGTAGTAAAAACAGGCGACATCCCTGCTTCATATCCGCCTTCCGTAAGCATCTTCGCTGTTGGAATATACGACATGATATCGTTACTGTAACCCAATACAAATATATCCTCACCAAAGATCCGTTTCAGGTTAACGGTATAGCCTACCGTCAATTCACCCCCAAAGGCAAAAATGGCCTGTCCGCCCACATTCCAAACCTGAACAGGGTACCAGGGATAGGAAGACATTAATGATTCTCCTTTTTCAAGCGTATTAAGAAAACGTTTAGCCGACCGTTTATGATAGGCGGGATAAGCGCGTGCTGAAGAGTCATTTATGATCCGGACCAGCTCTTCTTTGGTTGGCGGCCGGTTTGCAAATGGTAAATTGATCTCTGAATAGGTTACGGCAAGGCGACTATCCAGGGGCTTCATTTCCCCGACAATGACCGCTTCAACTGCGGCAGCAAGCGCCTTACCATATTGTACAGCCCTTGAAACTGTTCCACGGGGCAACGGGTTCTGGTCTCCTCCTGCTCCCTGGAAAAACAGGGCAACGGCTCCGGGGAAATCTTTTTCCAGTTCTATTTGTGCAAATCCTGCATAGTCGCCCGACCATTGATAAACACTCAACGTTGTATTGTGGCAGGCATATCCAAAGAGCACCGCCATCATTTTATTATTCCCATCCACCACTTTTATAACAGGAACCGCGTAATCGTTCGGCCCGTTCAAATGTGTTGTTCCTTTTAAAGTAGATTCAACATTAGTGTGCCTGTTGACCTGGAACCGGGTGATCCCGTTACCCGAATAGAGACGCACAGCTTTCATTCGACTGAATGCTTCGACGACCAGATTGACGATCTTTGCCTGCAAATTATCAGCGTATTCGTCAACTTTCTTACGTTCCGCCGCATCGAGGTTATAAATATCAGCCGAAAGATCTCCAACTACCGGGCCGGTATGCGTATGAGAAGTGTTGAGTATAATTTGCGGATTTGATAAGTGAAGCTTTGCGCCGAGTTGGCGTCTGATACGGTCGGAAAGCGCTTTTGAGATCCCTACCAGATCCATTGTTACAATCACCGCCTTTTGTCCGTTTGCATCTTCCAATGCCAAAGCCTTTGCCCATAGATCAGTGATCTTACCCTCTGCCGGATGATTGCGGAATGCATATCCACCCATCCATATATACTTTTCAGGGGTTATATTGGCTTTAGCAACCCCGGCTTTCCAGGCTGCATCCGCTTCTTCCATCATATATTCCGATGCACTTACTTCAGAGAAAGCGAACATTAAGAAGAGTACCTGTGAATATAAAAGCGCTCCTTTCATTTATAATTATTTTTCAATTCATAGTAGTGATGAAAATGAAATAAATTTCTTTTTCATGGATGCTATACTCATTTTATATGACACCCCGGCTAACGACGTTTACGTGCCTGCTTCACAACGCGATGAACACCTTTGGCAATACGGTCTTCCACATTTCCCGCCCATCTCCATGCGGGATGGCCATATTCATCAAGATGAGCACCGCCTTCATAACCACCCTCTTCCCATACCCGCCGCGACGGAATATAGGATACCATGTGATTGGCATAACCGCAAACCCAGGTAGAGCCTTCGCCAAACTCCCGTTTGAAGCGAAGTGAATAATCTACTACTGTTTCACCGCCGGTGCCGATCAACAGCAATTCTTTACCAAACTGCCATGCCTGTACCGGGTAATAATGGTATGTATTGGAAAATTGTACCCCCTTATCAATCACTTCCAACATACGCCTTGCCCAGCGGGCGGCAATATCATTACTTCCGGTAGTGAGAGGAAGCAACTTCTCTTTTGTCACCACCTCTTCGTAATCAAGATCCACAAATTGAAATGCCGTTTGCAAGCCGGGGGATATGGATTGCATGGGTTGGGCTATTACCGCTTCTACCGCATCCGACAACATTTTACCATATTTTTCGCATAGCTCTACTGTGCGGCGTGGTAAGGGATTCTGATCACCTCCACAGGTATTAAAGAACATGGCGGTAACCCCCGGGAACCGTTCCTCCAGATTCACCTGTGCAAATCCAGGATAATCACCCGACAATAAATTCCCCGACAATGTAGTGGGATGACAGGCATATCCAAACAGGATAGCTTTAAGGGTTCCGTTGGCATCCTTCACCGATAAAACAGGAACGTAATGATCAACCACCCCTTTCAGCGGTTCGCCTGCCGCCATCATTGCCGGCACTTCCGATTCCACATTATCACGCCGGTTAACCGCAAAGGTGCAAAGCCCTTCTCCCCTGGAAATTCGGGCAGGCTGCATGTTCTTCAATGCCTCGTCCATTGCATCAATGATCTGCCCTTCCATCCAGTCGGAATATTCATCCACGAGCTTTCGTTGCCCATCATCGCTTGGGTAATAATCTACCAGGTCGCCGCGAAGGCGGGGACCCGAATGGTTGTGGGAAAATGTCAACATAAACTCAGAGCGATCCAATTGAAAACGCTCTTGTACTTTTTTATAAAGATTTTCATAGATCGTTCTGGACATACCCTGGTTATCGGTGGTAACCATAACTGCCCGCTTACCATTGCTGCTTTTAAGCGCTAAAACCTTTACCCATATATCATGCAATTTTCCTACAACAGGACGTTTGCTACCATAACCTGCCAACCATACATCGGTGGCAGGGGTAAGTACACGGCGGGAAATACCCACCATCCAGTTCGCGTTTTCTGCAGGCTGAATTGTTTCGTCAATACTTTCTTTTATCACATGCTCCTTCCCTTTTACTTTTCCGAAGGAGGAAATGCTATTCCCCAATAACAGGGCAATAAAACACCCGGCAGCCAGGCTCACGATCCGGCGAGCCCTGCTTTTGATTTTTAAGATCATTCCAATGCTTTAATACGGATATTACGAAACTGTACCTTCAACGGTTCATTGCTGGAACTCTGGTGCACCTGGAGACCGATAAATCCATTGGAATCCAATGAGTCCACCAGGGTAATGATAGGTGTGTCATTGATCCATGTTTTAATAGTATCGCCGTTTGCAGCTATCCTGTAACGATTCCATTCCTGGTTTTTGAACGCCTTTTGAGCCTCGGGCTTATCCTTCAGATCTGCTATCCATCCTCTGCGGCGTGAATCGTAGATGCCTCCGCTCCATGCGCGGGCCGACGGATCTACCTCTACCTGGTAGCCATATACTTCCTTGTTGCCCTTTACATCCATAGTATGGCTTCTGATCTGGATGCCCGAATTTAAAGCGGTATCCACCTTCACGTCCAGTTCCAATATAAAGTTGCTGAAGGTATCTTTGGTGCATAAAATGCCATTGGGGTTATCAGGCGCCGTAGTGCCCACAATCTCCCCGTTTTCCACCGTGTAGGGTGCCGTGCCTTCGATCAGCTCCCAGCCGGAAAGATCTTTACCGTTAAATAAACTTACCCATCCGCTGTCGGATGGATCCTGCTGAGCAGCGGCTGACGACGTGGTTGATCCTTCGGAACAGGAAATAATAGTTAAGGTAACAAGGAGGCAAAAGACCAGAAGTAATTTTGATTTTTTCATTTTGCATTATAGGATTGTATGATCAATTTATTTTTGATTCCTGTACGGGCACTCCGGCCTGTTTGGCGAGTTGTAAAACCTCCTGCAGAATTACTGCTTCAATATTTGCTTTCCAGGGCGATGGTAATCCATATACCATTTGTGATGATGCACCTTCATAACCACCCTCTTTCAAGATGGTTGCCGTGGGGATATAAGCCATTACATCATTGGAGTATCCTAAAACAAATATATCCTCACCCAGGATGCGCTTCAATTCAACCGCATATCCTACCACCACTTCACCTCCTAAAATAACTACCGGCTGTTCGCCGATTTTCCATACTTCAACCGGGTAGGGATACGAGGTGCTGAGGGGTTGTCCGCTATTGATCCGGGCGACCAGGTTTTCTGCCCATCGCTTTTTATAGCCTGAAGAAGCCTCTGCAATTTTGGATAATTCCGCTTTGGTGGGAGGGGTGGATAACGGTAATGCCACCTCCGAATAGGCGGTGGCTAAATGAGGCGACAGCGGCTTCATATCTTCAAGGAGCACCCTGTTAACAGCCGCGGCCAATTCTTTCCCGTATTGCTGCGCCAACTGCACTGTTCGCCGCGGCAAAGGGTTCTGATCGGCACCGCATCCCTGTAAAAAAAGCGCAGCAATGCCCGGATAGGCTTTTTCAAGCTCTGCCTGCGCGAACCCGGCATAGTCACCCGACCATTTATAGCCTGCAAGCACTGTATTATGGCAGGCATATCCAAATGCTACGGCTATCAGTTTCCCGTTTTTATCTGTAACTTTTATAACGGGAACGGCATAATCATTCGGACCGCTTAAATCGCTCTGTGAAGACAATGTGGCTTCAACGTTATTTCTCCTGTTCACCTGGAAGCGCGTAACGCCATTTCCCGAATAGAGCTGTGCAGGCTGCATAGAACGGAGCGCCTCGCCCACTAAAGCCACAAGCTTCTCTCCTAACTGATCGGTGTATTGATCAATATCCTTTTGCTGTGCCGCATTGACCGGGTAAATGCTCACCAGGGCGTCGGATAATACAGGACCGGTATGGGTATGAGAAGTGTTGATTGCAATCTGCGACTTAGATAAATTATACTTTGCTTTTAACTGGTCACGCACATGGTCAGACAGTCTTTTGGGGATCCCTACTAAATCTGCTGTTACCAGTACAGCCTGCCGGCCGTTCGCGTCCTGCAATGCCAGGGCTTTTGCCCGGATATCCATTATCTTCCCTTCGGCCGGGCGATCCCTGTCTCCATATCCTGCCATCCAGATCGGCCGATCAGGCGTAATGACCACGCTGGCAATGCCTGCTTTCCAGCCGTTGTAATTAGTGCGTTGGGCTAATGCGGGACTGCAATATAAAATCATTATCTCCAAAAAACCGGTAATCGAAAGGAGCCGTATCTGTTTCATCCCTATGTTGCTTATAAATTATTTCTGCGATAATACTACTATTTCGTCGTTTTTTAATGCCCTGCTGTAAAGGCGAAACTCGCGCATGCGCCCCTTGAAATAGTCATTAGAACCAGCTCCGATCTTCAATGGTACTCCATTGTTAAAATTAAATTTCATGGAATCCGGGATGGTCGTTTCATTAACCTGTTTCCCGTTTATGAATAATTGCAACCGGTCTGCTGTCTTCACTGCGGCAACATGCTGCCAGCCGGGAGAAACCTCATTGGGAGACATAACGGATTTTCCTGCCTCAAAGCCATAGACCTTACCGGAAGGAAGCGTACCACAGAAAACCTTACCATCATGCTCGGCCATCGTCCATGCCCTGCGGTATTTTACATCCGGCGTTCTGTCTAATTGTTCCATTCTTTTCCACGTGGTGTCTCCTTCATACGAATATATTTCTGCCAAAGGCAAGGTTCCTCCCAGCAAGCGGCCATTATGAACAATCAAACCCATCACTTCCAGTTCCTGCCCCAGCCGGCCCACATCCGTCCATTGGTTGATCCCGTCAAAGCGATATACCCGACCGCTTGCCCAGGTAGACACATACAGCTTGCCCTCGTAAGCTGCAAAAGCATAGCACTGGGTATTTATTTTTTCATCTCCCACCTGCCCGCAATCTGTCCAGGTATTGCCGTCATAGCGATATACGTGGCCCCAGTCATAGCTGGTGGCATAAATATAACCATTATAAATGCCCATAGCATTCAACCGTTTATCAGGAACATCACATTTAACCCATTCTTTCCCGCCTGCATACCGGTAAAAATCCGGGCTGTTGTAATTGGATGTAGCGTACAGGCTTCCATTATACACGATCATGCAGGCAATGGCCTCAACAGGCATCCGGCCGCAATCAATCCATTTATCCGGCGCTTCATAACGAAAAACCCTTCCCCCCTCAATCGTATTTTTTGAATTAGGAAGAGACGATCCACCCGTTCTGTAATGCCCTGTAGATGCGTAAAGATCACCATTAAATGCTGTCAGAGACGTGACGGCATTCGAGCTGTCAAGGAAACCACAATCCATCCACTTATCTCCCGAATAGCGGTACACATGTCCGTGCCCATCTGCCGACGAATCGCAGGTGGAGGCGTATAAACTTCCTTTATAGCTGATCAGTGAAAACGGATAAATGGTATTGCCCGGTGTGCCGTAATCTACCCATGGTGAGGAATAGTTATTGTCTATGCCAAAATCCAGTTGCCTGAAATTGCCGGTATTGGTCGGGCCCAGGTTATGCTTTATGCTCAGATGAAATCCCTGTTTAGCGGAGGGATCATACTGGCTGATAATATCTCCCGGCATATCATCTGATGCACTATCCGTATAGATCCAGGCAGCTATACTGAAATCCCCGCTCCCTAATTGTATTTTGGGATTTGGGGGAATCTCCAGCCACGCATCCCGGCCATCAAAAACGGCGGTTGTCAGTTTTTCTCCTCCCCTGTCTTCAGCATTAAACTCAACTTTTCCATGCATGATGGGATGAAGATCATTGCCGGACGCATCTTTGATATCACCCGATAGCTTCCAGTATCCCACCAGTCCCTGCTTAAAAGCCGGGTCAGTTTCTGTCTTTTTCTGATCCTGGCACGAAAAAAATAAGCCAATGCCAATTAATCCAAAGATTGACCGACATCCATTGAGAAATAAATTCATTGGGGTTTAGTTTAATTATTCAGTTAATCCGGGCGTATTTCAAAGTGGTGCTTCGTAAAGACGCGAACCGCGGCGATAAGAATACTAAAGTTAAACTACGTAAATTAAGAGATGAAATCATTTTTCATTTTATTTTGATGAGTGATGGCTTGCACAGGATAATAATTATAAGAAATGGGGAATTGAACGCCCTTATCTATCATTTCCAGCATGCGCCTGGCCCATCGGGCATGTATTTTGTTATCGCCGGTGGTTATGGGAAGTAGTTTTTCTTTTGTTATCACTTCTTCATAATCCAACTTTACAAATTTAAAAGCTGTTTTCAACCCGGAGGATACAGGCTGCATTGGTTTATCTACCACTTCTTCTACTGCATCCGATAACATTTTGCCATATTTCGTGCATAGCTCTACTGTACCGCGTGGTAGCGGATTCTGATCACCACCACAGGCATTAAAAAACATGGCTGTAACGCCGGGGTAGCGGGTTTCCAAATTAATCTGCGCAAATCCGGGATAATCACCTGACAACAGGTTGCCATATAAAGTAGTAGGATGGCAGGCATATCCAAACAGGATTGCTATAAGGTCTCCCTTTATATTCCTGGCGGATAAGACAGGAACGTAATGATCTGTCACTCCTTTAAGCGGTTTCCCCGCCGCCAGCATGGCAGGAACCTCTGATTCCACATTATCTCTTCTGTTGACCGCAAATGTACAAAGCCCTTCCCCTTTGGAGATTTGCGCAGGCTGCAGGTTTCGTAACGCCTCATCTACAGCATCTACAATTTGCTCTTGCATCCAGTCTGAATATTCATCCACGAGCTTTCGTTGCTGATCGTCACTTTTGTAATAATCTACGAGGTCGCCACGAAGGCACGGCGCTGAATGATTATGGGAAAATGTCAACATAAATTCAGAGCGATCAAGATTGAAACGTTCTTGAATTTTTTTATAAAGACTTTCATAGATGGTTCTGGACATACCCTGGTTATCCGTGGTGGCCATAACCACAGGCTTACCATTTTTGCTTTTAAGCGCTAAAACCTTTACCCATATATCGTGTGACTTCCCTTCTATAGGGCGCTTAGTACCATAGCTCGCGAGCCATACATCCGTAGTGGGGGTAAGGACACGGCGGGAGATGCCGACAAGCCATTCCATGGCTTTTGCGGGTGGAATCGTTTTATGAACTTTTTCATTGATATTCTTATCGGATTCTTTTATTTTCCCAAATGTGAAAAGGCCATCTGAGAGAAAAATGACAAGCAGGTACCCTGGTATTTTTTTTATGTTTAAAATTTATAGATTTAATTTGGCTAAATAGAAAAAATAAAGATTTAAAAGAACTCAATAAATTTTATCGGTGAGACCCCCTACATTCCCTGCCCATCTCCATGCAGGATGTCCATATTCATCAAATACGCGCCTCCCTTCATAGCCTCCTTCTTCCAAGACGTGTCATGAGGGATACCATCGGAACTCTTTGTTGGGGCTTGCTGATTAATTCGTAAACCTTTGCTACATTTTCGGTTGTACCGCCAAAAGGCAATTGTAAAATAGCTTTAATAATTATAGCGCTCAACTTACTTTTGTTGTAGCCATTGGCACTCCCACCTGTTTTGCCAGCTTCAAAACCTCTTCAATAATCAATGTCTCAATGTCTGGTTTCCAGGTGGACGGCAACCCATAAACCATCTGAGAACTGGCTCCTTCATATCCGCCTTCCTGCACTATTCTTGCGGAAGGAATATAGCTCATCACATCATTGGAATATCCTAAGACAAATAAATCGGGGCCAAAAATATGCTTGAGAGCAATTGAATAATCTATTACGGTTTCTCCGCCTAAAATAACTATGGGTTGTTCGCCAACCTTCCACACCTGTACCGGATAGGGGTAAGATGTTCTGAGCGATTCACCGCTATCAATTTGTTTGATCAGATTTTGCGCCCAGCGCATTTCATAGCCGGTACTTTTTTGTACTTCTTTTGATAATTCTTCTTTAGTGGGGGGAATGTTTAAAGGTAATTCCACCTCGCTGTATGCAGTAGATAAGTTCGAAGACAATGGTTGCATGTCTTCAGTAAGCACTCTGTTGACAGCAGCAGCCAATTCCTGGCCGTATTGTTCTGCCAATTGTACTGTCCTTCTCGGCAAAGGGTTTTGATCCGCGCCACAGCCCTGAACAAATAATGCAGTGGCGCCCGGATGATCTTTTTCAAGTTCTATCTGTGCAAATCCTGCCCAATCCCCGGACCACTTATAGCCGGCAAGAACGGTGTTGTGACAAGCATATCCAAACATAATAGCCATTAAATCCCCTTTTCTATTTTCCACTTTTATCACAGGCACTGCATAATCATTTGGCCCATTTAAGTCACTTTGTAAAGTTAGTGTCGCTTCAACATTATTTCTCCTGTTCACCTGGAACCTCGTAACCCCATTGCCGGAATATAGTTTCACGGGTTCCATGGATCTCAAAGCCTTACCTACTAATGCTATAATTTTTTCTCCTAACTGAACCGTATATTCGTCAATATCCTTTTGCTGGCTGGCGTTTACCGGGTAAATGCTAACCAAAGCGTCTGACAAAACAGGGCCTGTGTGAGTATGAGATGTATTGATAGCAATCTGTGGCCGTGATAAATTGTATTTTATCTTTACCTGGTCGCGGATGTGATCTGAGAGCTTCTTTGGAATCCCTACCAAATCTGCTGTCACCAACACACTTCGTTTTCCACTTTCATCTTGCAGAGCCAATGCTTTAGCCCAAATATCCACAATCTTTCCTTCCGAAACACGGTCTCTGCTGCCGTAACCCGCCATCCATTGTGGGCGTTCGGGTGTAATGACCACACGGGCAACGCCTGCCTTCCAGTTTTTTGAACTGCCTGTCTGACCCTCAGCGCCGGGAACAAACAGAATCATTAATAAAAAAGATGAGATACCAATAATTGCTTGTTTCATTATAGATTGATTTATAAACGTTTTATTTTAATTTTTCTGAAATACACTTTGTCGCCATGATCTGTAAGTAAAATGTACCCGCTTGCCAATTCGCCATAATCAGGGTAATCTTTAAATTTAGTCACGGATTTTCGCTTAAGAAAATCTGCGCTTCCTCTTTCATAACTAATCACCTTTACGCCGTTTAACCAATGTTCTACATGCTTTCCTTTGGCAATGATCCGGATTTGATTCCATTGCCCGGCAGGTCTCAGGTGTACATTTTTTGGAGTATAAAGTAAATAGCAGGAAGCAGTAGCGGCTATATCATGTTTGTGATTTTTTACTTCAGGATGATTATAATCATCTATGATCTGGTACTCAGGGCCATTGATGGTCACATCGCCAGTCTTTGAATTTTTTAATTCCCCGGCAAAATATTTAACCCCGCTGTTGGCTTCTTTTGTTAAATTAAAATCAAGCCTTAGTTCGAAATTGCTGAATTTCTCACGGGTGATAATATCCCCGGCTCCTTTTTTATTTAAGACCAAAGATCCATTTTCTATGACCCATCCATCCGAAGGGAATGATTCGCTATTTTTTGATCTCCACTTGTCAGTATTCTTCCCATCCAAGAGTACTTCCCATCCACCTTTCGCTCCTTTTTGTGTAGGAGCATGTAATGAGTCAGAAAAAATAATTCTAACCTTACTGTGTTGAAACCCATATCCGGCATCGTTTACAGGAATCACATTTCCTATAGACGTGAAAGGGAGCGCTCCATATATCAATATGAAACATACCGGTAATAATAACTTGTACTTTTGCATTGATCATTTTTTTATTACTTAGCATACAATGCTTTCAAATCCTGGATAGCTTTGCCTGCATTACTGCCAGCTTCTGATGAAATAGTCTTTAATTTTTCTTTTAAAGAAGCATCCAGGTCTTTAATCCTTTCTGTTCCTTTGATCAAGCCCTTAATACCTGTTGCCTGCATACCTGCTGCATTTACGATAAACGGCTGAGAAAGATTATTCAGTAAACTTCCGATCTGAGTTTTATCATTGCGGTTCCCAATTACGTTCGCGAGAGTCTCAAAGAAATTGGATTTCCAGAATGCGGTGTCTTTAAAGAAGGATGTCTTCTGCAAAGCAGTTATCAATCCAATGCCGGATCCTGCTTCTGAACTCAATACCGCATTTCTAAACCAGAAATTTTGTCCGTGAATTTCCAATGACTTGGCTAATGCAGGAGCTACTGTATTGTCTTTGAACTGCCCCAGGCTCAATGTAGCCTGGTAGGCTACCCTGATAGCGGAATCACTAATCATTTCTTCTAACTGTGACAAGCATGCAGGGAAGCGCTCAGAAAGAATGGCGGCATTTTCACGCACACCCGGCGAAGAGTCTTTCATGGCAGCTTTTACAATGTTTGCATCAAGGGTATCCATACCTTCTAAAACATAGAGCGCATGAAGCCTGAATCTTGGATCTTCGCTTTTGGCAAATAACTCTTTTACCGCAGGTATCACGCTTTTATCCTGGCGCTCCAAAAGAAGGCGCTGGGCAGTAAGGCGCCACCAACGGTTTTGATGGGTAAGCGTAGTAACCAGTTCAGCAGAAGTTGCATTTTTAAGATTGGGGGTTACAGGTTTGTAAGGACCGGCATTACCGGGCACTATTCTGTAAATACGTCCCATAGTGTGTCCGGCGTTAAAATCCATAGTCTTTTGTAAGTCCTCAGGAATGGACAGCGGAGTTTCGATATGTTGCCGATACATATCAATCACGTAAAGATATCCATCGGGGCCGCTTGAGAAAGAAGCAGGGCGAAACCATGAATCCTTAGTAGCCATAAATTCTTTATCTTTTTCCTTTTCTCCGCGTTTGGCTACCATATATGGCTCGGTATCTACAGGAGAAAGAATATCCCGATGCACCAAGCTACCTGCAACATCGCCCGTAAATATATCGCCATAGTATTCTTTTGGAAGCGCATCTCCTTCATATACGGTGCCGCCGGAAGCGCCTGTAAAATGATCTCTGGCATACTCTACTCTGTCAAGATGGTTTTTATGAAATTCTTCATTACGACGATCTGTACGTACCTGGCGCCAGTAAGGCGTTGCAGATAATTGATACATCAGCGGATCATGATCAGAAATATTTTCAACAGAAGATTTAGCGGACGAAGACAGATAAGGATTTCTTTCCAGATACCTTAATGGTGTAACCACCTGCCGGATGTGCAAAGAATTGGCGGTAAAAAAGCGATGTCCCCAATCGTCTATTGCCAGTCCATATTGTCCAGGGCCGGTGCTGCGTTCAAACTGATCCCTATCCAGGCGAAAACGAAAATCTGCGCCCTGCAGATTTAGCTTTGGTGCATCAGGCTTCCGGTTGTAAGTTATCTCACCCTTTTGCCCGGTGTTATTAGCATATATCCAGTTGTCAATACCAAAAGTAAGATTGGTAATCTGGCCTTCTTCGTTCCCGGTAAAGAACCCTGTAAAAAGAATTTCTTTTGAATCAGCACGGCCATCGCCATCAGTATCTTTATAATACGTAATATTAGGCGCTGCCGCAATGATTAATCCGCCTTTCCACGGCAACACACTGGTTACTTCTCTGAGACCGTCTGCAAAAACAATTGCTGTATCGGCTCTTCCATCACCATTCAGATCTTTTAGCATAACGATTTTGTCTTCATGTTTCTCTTTTACAGAATCCGGTTTGTAGGCATCCACCATCTCTACTACAAAAGCATTCCCGTCTTCGTCATACTGCATAGATACCGGGTCTATCACCAAAGGCTCCGTTGCGAATATCTCCGCTTTAAAGTTTTCAGCAAACTGAAAAGTTTTCATGGATTCTTCAGGGCTGAGCGGGCCGCCATAATGTGACTTGCTCTTGCAGGAAGCTAAGATAATTACCAATAATAGCAGGAATCGGACATTGACAGCCAAACGCCTCTTTAATGTGTTGCATTTGTTTTTAATCTGCATAAATTTTGTTGTTAGAGAAAGAAAGAAGTAAATTGATAGAAGTGAAATTAATTTATCCATCAATAAATTGCCATTAGTTTAATCAATACTTAGTTCGCCATTAGTTAATGTTTATGGACTTGTTTCACCACATGATGAACACCGTTAGCAACACGATCTTCCACATTCCCTGCCCATCTCCATGCTGGATGGCCGTATTCATCAAGATGCGGCCCACCTTCGTAACCGCCTTCTTCCCATACACGACGTGAAGGAATGTAAGCTACCATTGTATTGGTATAACCTAAAACCCAGGTAGAACCTTCCCCAAACTCGCGTTTGAAACGAAGTGAATAATCTACTACTGATTCGCCACCGGTTCCAATCAAGAGCAATTCTTTACCAAGTTGCCAAGCCTGTACCGGATAATAATTATAAGATTCAGGAAATTGAACTCCCTTATCAATCATTCGTAACATGCGCCTTGCCCAGCGGGCGTGTACATCATAATCACCAGTGGTTATTGGAAGCAATTTCTCTTTGGTTACTACTTCTTCATAATCCAGTTTCACAAATTTAAAAGCTGTTTGCAATCTGGACGATACAGGTTGCATTGGTTTGGCTACCACTTCTTCTACTGCGTCTGATAACATCTTTCCATATTTCTCACACAGCTCTACTGTACGGCGGGGTAGTGGATTCTGATCGCCGCCACATGCATTAAAGAACATGGCTGTAACGCCAGGATAGCGGGCTTCCAGGTTGATCTGTGCAAATCCTGGATAATCACCGCCCAACAAATTACCACGTAATGTCGTGGGATGGCAAGCATACCCGAATAATATTGCTATAAGATCACCCTTTGTATTTTTCACTGATAAAACAGGGACATAATGATCGGTCACTCCTTTAAGAGGCTCACCTGCCGCTAACAGGGCCGGTACTTCTGATTCTACATTATCACGCCTGTTCACTGCAAAGGTGCACAATCCCTCTCCTTTAGAAATCTGTGCAGGCTGCATGCTCTTTAACGCCTCATCCATGGCATCAATAATTTGCCCTTCCATCCAGTCGGAATATTCATCTACTATTTTATTTTCAGCGTCATCGCTGGGATAATAATCCACCAAATCGCCACGCAGCCGGGTACCCGAATGATTATGAGAAAAGGTCAGCATAAATTCAGAACGGTCGAGTTGAAAGCGTTCATGTATTTTCTTATACAGGTTTTCATAGATCGTTCTGGACATACCCTGGTTATCTGTGGTGACCATAACGGCACGTTTGCCATTCTTACTTTTAAGAGCTAAAATTTTTACCCATATATCGTGTAACTTTCCTTCCACAGGGCGCTTCGTACCATAACCCGCAAGCCATACATCCGTAGTGGGTGTAAGGACACGGCGGGAGATGCCGACAAGCCATTCCATGTCTTCTGCGGGCGAAATCGTTTTATGAATTTTTCCATTGATAAGATTATCTGCCTCTTTTATTTTATCAAAGGAAAATAGCGCGCTTAAAAATATCATGGTAATTAACCACCATAAGAACGTGCTGATGAGTTTGTAATTATTTTTTTTCATTTTTTAAATTATTATGTTCATGCTTGTACTATAACTCTCCGATTAGTTTCATTTTCTTATTTATGCTGCTTTGTATTTTTGTCAAGTCTGTTTTTTCAGCCAACTTTCCCATTTCTGACAGAATGGTAAACCCAATTCCCAAGTCCCAAACACTATCCAGTCTATTAAAATATATCAGCGCCCTTGCCCCTTCATAACTACCTTTCTTACCTTTCTGCAAAATTTTTGATGAGGGAATATAGGCCATTACATCATTATTAGATCCCATTACGAAAGTATTATATCCATACATTCGTCTCAATTCCTCGACATATTCTATCACTATTTCACCACCCAAGCTAAAAATCAGTTGGCTGCCCACCGGCCAAATCTGAATCGGGTAAGGATATTATCATTATTAATGAGCCTGTTTGTTTAAACTCCGCCAAAATTCTCTTCGCCAAATCTTTTCATAGCCGGTCGAAGGAGAACTTATATTCTCTAATTGATATCATTACTTCACTTGAAACACCCGCCTTTGATATTCCTGAATATCAACTACAGCATGAGCCAACTTATAGCCGGAGGCTTTAGCATTGAGATAAACCAATATTAAACTAAACTGAAGAAAAAGATAAATTGGTTTTTTCATTGCTAATATTCATTTCTAAAGCATTTCCAAATGCTTTATTTAAGTATGACAAATATTAAATCTCTCTCAAAGTCTTAAAATATTGAAAACGTCTCTGATGATGATTTTATACTTCCTATTCTATGGTTGTCTCAAGTGGTGGAATATTATTTTGAGCGCCTTCATATCCTTCATTTTGATTGATTATTCCTTTAGTATTTGCCGTAATAACATTAACATCTATTGGCCAAAGAACGTTAAATGGCTGTATCTTAAAGACACTATTTCCTATAATCCCATCTTGATAATGACGATTTCGGGACATTACTCTATCATAAAACCAATTATGACTGGTAAAAGTGGCTAAACTATAACCACCTTTATTGAGCCTTGCCATAATATAAGCAGCTCTTACCAGCTCAGTGTGGCGCATTTCTTCTATGTATAATTCGCGGGCACGTTCATCGAAAATATAATCAAGGGTTACATCACCGGCTGTGATTGGTAAAGCATGTGCGCGTTCCCTTACTATATTTATGTCATCCGTAGCAAGCCCAAGTTGCCCTTTCCAAAAGTAAGCTTCAGCTCTTATAAGATAAGTTTCAGCCAAACGATATACGTAATAATCTCCATTACCTCCAAACGGAGGACCAGTAAACCCTGGAGCCTCTGGATAATATATCTTGTAATGAGCGGTAGGAAACAGTGCTTCAAGCGTATCTGATAATTGAGAAAAATAGTGAGGATTAAACGGCTTGCCAAAATCTACAGAAGTGGGTACATTATATAAATAATCATCATCATCGTACCAATTAGACTTAGATCTCCTCAGATCAGGAGTGTTATACCAACCGTAAGTACCATCATCCCAGAGTTCATAGCCAGCCCATGGTGATGGGACAACATCCGGATTGCCTCTACCTAATGTATCATACATTGGCGTGTTAACTCCGTTCAACTGAGGGGTCGTTGCACCTAATCCTTTACTATCTTTCACCAAACCGATCCACCATGACGGATCATAACTCCGCATAGTGCCAGTACCTGAAGTTTTCGCGCCTACAGGGGCTTCAACCCGATCAATTAAAATAAATATAGATTCAGTATTTTGTGCAAGAAATTTATTTTCCGGACGATGAATATCCCAGAGTAGATCATAATGGGGATTATTCGCATAACTACCGAATCGTTGTTTCATCAAAGCAAACGGCCCATTAATAATAGTAGTAGCTGCCTCTATTGCCTTATCAAACTGTAGATTGACCAAATAAATCTTTGACAAAAGTTGTAATCCGGCATACTTTGAAGGCTTATCTTTTGGTTCTCCTTCTGGAAGCCATTGTATTGCAAATTCCATATCTGACTGAATCTTGTTAAGAATAGACCATCTGGAATTTGAAAAAAAATCCAGTTTTGCACCTGTTAATTCCTTACCAAGAAATGGAACATCGCCATAGGTATGTACCAAACGGTAGTACCACCAGGAACGATAAAAATAAGCCTCTGCCAATATTGCATTCCTATCTGCTTGTGTGCTCCACTTTATATCATCTATCCTAGAAATTATTACATTGGTATTTTTTATATAACCATATATCTTTCCGAACAAAGGGAGTATGGGTAAATAAGCACCTGTAGAAGGGGTGATCTGACTCCAATCCGCTGCAAAATCCTGATTGCCCAGATCTGAACTACTGACTTCCGTAACCATATGGCCCATATTGCCATAAAAGTCGTTTTTTAAATCTTTCCTAACCGTCACCATACCTGCTTCAAATCCAGCTTTATCCACATAAACATTTTCAGGTGTATAAAAGGAAAGGGGCTTAGGCTTCAAAAAATCTTTATTACATGATTGAAATAGAAGTAATAATATAAAAACTGCTATTATTTTTATTATTCGTTTCATATTCTATATTTTTATTTATTTTCGTTTCAACTACAGTGTTAGGTTTAGTCCAAGAGTAAAAACTTTCGGCATTGGAGTCATTCCAGATTCAGGATCAAAGCCCGGATAATCGGCAGGATAATCGGTAAATGTGAGAAGATTCTGCATAGAAGTAAAAATCCGCAGGCTCTTTAATCCTGATCGTTCTAGTAAGGCTGATGGAAAATTATAAGACAAGCTGAAATTTTGCACTCTTACAAATCCGGATGGTCTATATATTATCAGGCCCCCACTATACTTACCGGTATTATCAGGAAAGACATATCTTGCATAATCATTTGAGGGGCTCTCAGGAGACCAATAAGGAAACGACCAGAGATTAACTCTATCAACTGACGACTTAACAGCTGCAAGAAACGGCATAGAACGAAGATGTCCTAAGTCAGCACGAATAAATATGGATGCAGAAAAATTTTGAAAAAAAGTAAATGCATTGCGTAATCCGATCCTATATCTCGGGGCAGTATAGCCTATAAATTTTTTATCATCAAATTGTAAATACTTTTTATCCCCATTTACATCGGTTACTTTCCAATCCCCCGGCACCATTCCATAAGTAGCGGCTTCGTCCTTTTCACTCAACTGCCAAATTCCCGTAACCTGATAATTCCATACTGCATCAAGAGCATAACCCGGAAACCACTGGTTTGTAAAATCAGGAAGTTCACCAGATTTGGTTTCACCTAATAATTTATAAACCCCTGTATCGCCATATAGACTCTTGATTTTATTTCTATTTAATGAAAAGGTGAAACTTGACCGCCAATCGAAGTTTTTCGTTTTAATATTTCTTGTATTTATCAAAATTTCTAATCCACGATTGTCTATCTTGCCAAGATTTGACTGAATACTGCTAAAACCGGTAATTATTGGAAGCTGGCGACTCATTAATAGGTCAGTAGTAACCTTATTATAAGCATCTATGCTCATATCAATTCGGTTTTGAAATAACCCAATATCTAACCCTATATTGGTTGATTGGATCCTTTCCCATTTCAAGCCGGCATTTGATAATGTTGAATTATATACTCCAGATTGTACGTTTGCACCATCGTACCCTAAAACCGATCCCAAACTTGCTAAAGCTGAATAGGTTCCAATATCCCGGTTTCCATTAACACCCCAGGAAGTTCTTAGCTTCAACTGGTTCATCCATGAAATTTTATAAAATGATTCATCAGATAATTTCCATGCAAAAGCAAAAGCCGGGAAAACAGCGGTTGGGTTTTGTTGCCCAAATGCAGAATAACCATCCCTTCTTACAGATCCGGTAAATAGGTATTTGTTTAACAATGTATAATTTAACCGAGCCATATATGCATTACCAGAACGTTGCTGATCATTGTCTGATAGCGCCGGTTGAATACCAAACTGTAGTGCGTTATAAGTAAGATTTGCGTTTGGAGAAAAATTGGAATTCGCCTGGTGCGATAGCCAGCTTTTAGAAAGCTCTGCGTTAGCAAGGAGTGTTAGATCAAACTTATGAATTCCCATTTCTTTGTTCCAAGTTAATATGTTATCGAGTAACCACCCGTACGATTGAGAATCATCCCGGGTACCGTAGCCACCTATATAAGATGTACTACCTGTTATTGTATTAGTTGACCAAAAATTATAATCTTTTGAGAATGCAAAATTCGGTTGGAATGAGATTTTATATTGAATTCCAAAGGGAAGTTTAATTTGCGCATAAAGGATAGAAAATAGTGTGTTAGCCACATTCGATCTCTTCCGCCCATAATAATTTTCTAGAGGATTTGGAGTTTGATCATCTGGGATAGCTTTTAAACTGCCATCGGGGTTCCACATTTCCGCATAAGGACTCACCTGACTCATTCTGTCTAAATCGCCTGGAGCCACGCTTTCATTCCTGCTGGCAAACTGGGTGTTAGTCCCTACGTTTAACCAATTGGTAACCCTAAGGTCAAGATTTAACCTGGTACGAACAGTAGAAAATTGGTCACCAGTAATAATACCCTCGTTATTAAGATAACCAGCAGACAAATAATATTTAAGATCTTTTGAGCCGCCACCAACGCCTAAATTATAATCTTGTCTAAGAGCAGTACCTACGACTAAATCATACCAATCCGTGGTTTTTCCCGCTTTAAAATTCTCAATCTCAACAGGCTTTAAACCAATCCGGGTAATCCATTCATCCACATTGTCAGCAGCAGGGTTAGCGCTAAAATTTCTCCATTGGTCAAGGGTAACCCCCGCAGGGAGTTGGTCAGGTTGAAAATAATAACCATAAGGAAGATTGGGATTAAATTGTGTAAGATAATCTCTGTGTAAATTTAAATATCCCTGAGGACTAAACGGCTTCAGATCATGTGTTGTTTGAGCCATACCTATATTGGAAGAAAAATCAATGGTAGGTTTACCATTTCTTCCTCTTTTTGTATTGATAATAATAACACCAGATGCAGCTTTAGAACCAAAAACAGCTGCCGAACTTGCATCTCTGAGAATATCGATACTTTCAACATCTATAGGATTTATATCACTAATACTCCCATTATATATTGCCCCATCAAGTACAATCAAAGGGTCAGTCCCGGCGCCTATTGATGAAGGGCCCCTAATTTGCATCGTGCCACCTCCTTCAGCCGAAGTTGATTGAGTTGTATAAACCCCGGGGGCTGTACCCGCAAGCATATCGGTAACCTGTGTCATACTCTGATTCTGAAAGGTCTGAGCATCCAAGTGCGCGACCGACCCTGTCAAATCACCTTTCTTTGCCGTCCCATACCCTATCACCACCACATCGCTCAGGCCGGATATATCCAACTCCAACACCACATTAATATCCTTTTGCTTACCTACGCTCACCCTTTTCGTTCGATACCCCACACTGGATACTTCAAGTACCACATTTTTATCATCAGGAGCCGTAAGCGTAAACCGTCCATCCGTATCGGTAGTGGTACCTGCATTCGTACCAACGATCAAAACCGACACGTTGGGTAGTGGCTCTCCCTGCTGGCTGATCACTCTTCCGCGTATTTCTATGGGAGGCGCAGGATCAGGAACCGGCGCTTCTCCGGGCTTCATCTCCTCCGCTTTTTTCACTATTATCGTGCGTTCAGAAATCGTGTAGCTTAGTTTTTGAGGCTTTAAATAAGCATCCAAAACATCTTCTACCCCGGCGTTGACCACTTTTATATCTATAGGATGGGTGTCAGCAAGGGTTTCATCTGCATAAAAGAACTGGTACCCCGTCTGCGCTCTTATTTTCTCAAATAATTGCTGCAGTGAAATGCCGCTTCCTTTAACTGATATCTTTTGAGAGTATCCTTTTGCCGTAACCTGGAAGGAAAAAACAATTAATAAAACGGCGGTCAGTTTCATAATCCTCAGCGTTTTGATAAGAATTCCACGGCTTTCGATACCGGGTGTTATAAGAACCGATAAATGCATAGCTTTGCACAGTTTGGGTGAAATAATAATTTGTCTTCTGATGGTAAATATTAACTAATCCAGACATCTATCCGGATTTCGCCGCAAACGAAATCCGGTTTTTATTGGAATTAATTATAAACAGGGTTAACCGTCTGTGATATAATTATATGCTAACATAAGCGTTCTTTTTAGTGAAGTAATTTTAGGTATAGTGTAGCCAAAAAAAGTTTCGATTTAATGATAGTTTTGTATAAGCCGGATAAAAATGCTGGTCTTAATCAAGTATTATCCAGACCCTGATTCCCAATACTCACCAAGCCTCTATATTAAATAGTCTATTGAGAATGTAAAATCACCTACTCTCCCGGCGATTTTTTTGCAGATTTTTTAAATTTCCAAAAACATGTCGAGATTCAGGATTTTGAGATTGATGACACAATTACTTTTCTTCCATTAATTGTAAAATGCACCGCTCCCGTTAGAGATAAGTGTTTGAAAACAGTATATACACTTTCGCTCCTGGGAAGTTGCCCGGTAAAATGCATATCGAGGTCCTCCTTATATTCGATATCCACGTCGTACCAGCGGGCTACCTGCCGGAGTATTTCCTGTAGCCCGGCGCTCCTGAATTGAAAATTGCCGTGTATCCAGGCGATGGCTGCTTCCGTATCGGCATTTTTCCGGATTACCGTATTCCCTTCTTTGTCTGTTTCGGACTGTTGACCGGGCAACAATATGGAAGGCGTATCGTGATCACGAGTCGTAAGCTTTACTTTCCCTTCAATAAGGGTTGTTTTTACAGCAGCCTCGTCATCATAAGCATTTACATTAAAATGCGTTCCCAGCACTTCAATAACGTTTTCACCATTGTTCAATTCCACCCTGAAAGGGTGTTGCCTATCTTTCGCTATTTCAAAATATACCTCACCGGTAATATATACCCGCCGTTCGTTTCCCGTGAAGTTTACCGGGAACCGGATGGAAGACGCGGCGTTCAGCCATACTTTTGTTCCATCCGACAGGGTGACCTGGTATTGCCCTCCGCGGGGAGTACTTATCGCGTTAAACAACGGCCGGCTTACGGCTTCTCTCTTCTCTTCCCCCACATAACTCAATAACCCACTATCCAGTTTTTGAATCTCCACAGCGCCCTGCCTGCTAAGCACCCCGTTTGAGACGCTATCCAAAATGATAGCAGACCCGTCAGCAAGTGTAAGCACTGCCTTATTGCTCCCCGGCCTGATTTCCCCGCTGAGGCTGTTGATAGCCGGCTCGGTTTGAACCACAGCGTGGTTTTGCGAAACAGTTGGCGGGAAAAAATAAAAGAAAAAGGAAAATCCCAGGATAACAATAACGGCGGCGGCAACGATGGAAAATCTCCCCATCCTGAACAACGGTCTGACATTGGAAGTATCCTGAGCTTCGGCAATGGTACCGGAAACCCGGTCCGCTATCCGGTTGGCTATTGTTTCTTCTTCCTGCTTGCTGACAAATACCTGCTCCCGGGTATCGGGAAAGGAATCATACCATTCATTCAGCAATTGCATTTCCTCCGGCGTTATCTTATTTTCAAGGTATTTTTCAATCAGGTCTTCTATAATTCGGGCTTTATCCATAAACAATAGTATAATCAAAGGAAGATATCTCCTATTCCACCGGGCAATATTTTTTTAAATCAAAATTCATTTAAAAAAGTTCGCATGGCAATTCTCAGGTGTCGCAACGCCTTGTTTAAATGATTTTGAACCGTTTTGGGCGAAATATGTAGTTGCTCCGCAATCTGTTTAACCTGCATTCCCTCATCCCGGCTATATTTAAAGATCAATCTGCACTTATCCGGCAGGCTTTCTATTTCATTTCTCAGTTCCCTGATCAGTTGTTTGTTCTCAATAGAATTGATAACAAGTTGTTCGGAAAACGCTTCAGTAGCCTGCGTCTCCGCATAAACCTGCACGCGGGACCTTTTTCTCAACTTGGTAAATACCTGGTTTTTGACTGCAACCGAAAGATAATTTTCCAAAGTCCGGATGGTAACGCGATCCCGGTTCATCCACAAACTTACAAATACGTCGTGTATCACGTCTTCCGCTTCCTGTTTGTCCTTCAGCCGGTGGTAGGCGATAACAAAAAGCTTTTTCCAATACGCAGCATATATTCTTTTAAATGCGGCTTCGCTATCCAAATCCTGCCACTCCCCCGGGAGATTTAAATCGGGTTTATGGGAAATTTTATGCTGTAACATAAGCTTGTTGTTTTTGGATAAAAATTACCAATAAATTAAACCGGTTTAAAGCTCAATCTTTGATGAACTATCCCTGTCTATATACAGGGTGGCGCTATCATGGTTTTTTAATATGGTGGAAGGATATTTTTCCCTTACCTCCCGGTTTAATGTATTACTTACCGCTTCCGCTTTTTGTTTCCCGGGAACTATACAACAGATCAGCCCGGCATGCACTAAAGCCGGAATGGTAAGCGTAATCGCAGCAATGGGCACAGCCTCTATGTCCGGGAAACAACCATCGTGAACCTGCTGCCGGCGGGATGCTTCCGACAGTTCCACCACCTTCACCAAACGAGGATCTTTAAAATCAGCCACATGCGGATCATTGAACGCGATATGGCCGTTTTCGCCAATCCCCATACAAACAATATCAGGAGGATGCTGTGCCAGCAAATTACTGTACCGATCGCATTCCTGCTGAGGATCGCTGGTAGCGCCGTTAATATAGAACACCTGTTTGAATGGGAGTTTTTTGAAAATGCTTTCATGAAGAAAATGCCCGAAAGACTGCGGTGCCTTCTCCGGTAGTCCCACATATTCATCCATGTGAAAAGCATTGATCCGGTTCCATTCCAGGTCTTTTTTCTGCGACAAGGCAGATAAAAATTCATTCTGCGACGGAGCCGCGGCAAAAATCATATTCAGGGAATCCCGCTCTCCCAAAAGATCATCTATGGCGGCCGCCACATCATCTGCGGCGTTTTGACCCATCTCTGATCGCGAATCGTATATTTTTACTTTCAGCTTATTCACCTTTAATTCCCGTACAGCGCTCATTTCATTAGAATTAAATTATTTTAATGATTGAAAACCACCTTCCCGTCTTTAATCACCATTTTAATAGCGACTGATGCACCATCGAGGGCAAACACCACCCGGTCGTTATAATAAGAAGCCACGTCAACATTATTTTTCTTGAGAAAACGGATCGGATTCATTGAGGCCATTTGCCAGGCCTCCGCCAGCGGGCACAACCCGTGTTCCAACAGGGTTTCTACATTTTCCAAAAGTGATTTGGCAGCGCCGGCAAGCAACCCGGACGCTCCTTTTAATGACACTCTTTTGTTTTTATCCAGTACCACATCGCCGCCGATATGGCTGTGGTATTCCCCCGGAGGCATGCCCGCATAGCAGGTGGCATCGCTTACCACCAACATGCTGTCGTCTTTCACTTTCCTTACCACTTTAATAAAAGCATCGGGAAGATGTATGCCATCGGCAATGATACCCGCTGTCAGGTCTTCTTCCGCCAATTGATCCCATATCAAATTGGGATGCCGTTGAAGCATCAGAGGTATCCCATTGCCTAAATGGGTGGACATACGGGCGCCTGCTTCCACAGCTCGTTTAACTTGTGAAGTATCGGCCAGCGAATGCCCGATAGATACAATCACACCCGACCGGACCGCCTTTTCAATAAATGCGGGCGCAGCTTCCCACTCCGGAGCCAGGGTTATCATTTTTATTCTTCCATCTGCTTCCGCCTGGAAACGGTTAAACAATTCCCAGTCGGGCGCTTTAATATAATTTTCATTGTGCGCCCCCTTCGCTCCGGGCAGCGGAGAAATAAAAGGCCCTTCCAGGTGAATGCCCCCAATACATGCGTCAACCAGGGGATTGTTTTTGCAGGCCTCCGCCAATGTATGCACGATGGTAAGAATATGATCGTCTGAATTGGTGATAACCGTTGGGAAGAATGTAGTGATCCCCTGGCTCAGCAAAAATTGTGCTGCGTTTACCACCTCATCTACCGTCAGGGATGGCACATTAAAATCAATACCGTGAATACCATTGATCTGAAGATCCACCAATCCCGGTCCGGAAAAGAACAAGGGTTTCTCTTTATCCACCGGCTCGTTTACGGTTACCAGTGCAGGATCATGAAAATCCAGCACCTCTGTTTCACCGGTAATACAGTGCTTACAGGGAAGGAGCAGGTTTTTTATTTTACCAGGTTCAGGTTTCAAAATATATTGTTTTATACCGTTGGTTTTTGGAGCGCTGCCATCAGTTGATCCACCTTTTCCGGCGCCGTTCTGGAAGTAAAGCCCACCGTCAGATAGATCGCCGCCGCCACGATAGTGGGCAGGCCTACTTCAAGTGCCAGGCTGTTCAGCGTGATGTTTTTGGTTACGACAAAGGTGAGCAACCCGGCTACGATAGAAATAATAGCTGTTTTAGGCCCGCAGGATCTGAATCGCGGAAGCAACCCTAACAGCAGGGGAAGGGCCGTTGGTCCCAGAAGTGCGCCAAACCAGTTTACGATCAGTCCGAGTACGCCGCCAAACCGTTGATAATTCAACGCCACTATAATGGTAGCCAGCGTGAACACAAAGGTGGTGATGCGTGCGGTGCGCAAGGGGTGTTTATCGTTGATAAATTTTTTAGAAACTACCGGAAGGATATCCCGGGTGATCACCGCTGCAATAGTATTTACATCAGAGGAAGTCATTCCCATGGTTGCTGCAAAAAGGGAAGCGATCACCAAACCTATCATTCCCTGGGGTAAAATCTCAAGCATCAGGTGCCCGTAAGAAGTGCTGGGGTCAGCAAGCCCGGGCAGGATCAGCGGCGCCGCCCACATAGGGAAAAACAGGATCAGTGGCCAGATGAGGTACAGCAGGCCGGATAACCAGGCCGCTTTCGAAGCCGCCCTCTCCGAAGGAGAAGAAATATATCTTGTAGCAAGGCTCCATCCGCCGCCATTATAACTCAAAAAATAAAGCAGGAACATAATGCCCACAAAGGAGGCAGTATAAGGGCTGTTGAATAACTGGCTGTGTTCGGGTGGCAACTGCTTCCAGATACCGGTAATCGAATCCGGGCCGCCCAGCTTTTTTATTACAAGAACAAACATCACAATGCTGCCCAGCAACTGAACGAAAAATTGTATAAAGTCTGTTATGATCACTCCCCACAGCCCGCCAAAGGTTACATAGATGAGGGTTACTATACCTGAAATCAGAATGCCCGGCATCATGGGAATGTCCCCTACCACATTCAGGAGAACGCCAATGGCCGCCCATTTGGCGCCTACATCAAATACTTTCAGGATCACCCCGCTCCAGGCCATGATCTGTTGTGTAGGTAAGTCGTACCGGGTTTTTAAATACTCGAGAGGAGATTGTATCTGGAAATTTTTCCTGAGACGGACCCAATACACCGGAAAAACTTTAGCGCTGATCATGATGGCAACGCCCACCGGGAATGCCCACCACATATACATCGTAAACCCGTGCGTATAGGCCACGGCAGCATAAGCCACAAACACCGCACCGCTATGGCCCGATACATGATGCGAAACACCGGCAAGCCACCAGGGTAACTGCCCTCCTGCTACAAAATAGTCGTCCGAACTCCTGCTTCTGAAGTACGACCATACGCCCACCAGTATCATACTCAGGAAGAAAAGAATCATCACCGCCAGATCCAATAGGTTAAAATTCATTTGTTACTATTTTTATTAATAATATCCCGTTCAATTCATGCCGGATATTTTTATATTCACATTCCCGCTGTTTATTGAAGGAAATATTCAAAAAACAGGTAGGCGATCCCGTTAGATCCTTCCGTAGGGGAATGCATCGGCCGGTTGGTCATCCCCACCCGATCTCCGAATCCCAACAGCCTGTTCACCGCAACGGTATGATTTAGCCGGATCCATCTTCCCGGCGTATCCTCCGATCCTCCGGATACAAGGAAGGGCCGGGGCGCCATCAGGGCATGTAATTCATGCAAGTCATATCCTTCTTTTACCAGTTGCCGATACAATCCTGTTGCCGGGTTTTCTGCCGTTATCATTCCTCTTTTTCTCCAGGGACGGGGATGATAACCCAAATACCACGGCTCCCAGTAATTCACATCCCGGCGCGATTCATCAAACACAATCCCCGGGTCGGACCATACGGCACAGGCAAATTTTTCAAACAAACAGGAAGCAAACAGGGCCCATTTGCCTCCAAAAGAATGCCCCATTATACCGATCCGGGTTGAATCTACCTCCGGTCTTTTGGAAAGCACATACCAGGCATTGGCGGCCGCATAGGCCAACATGGAAAGCGGCGCCACCGTTGCGTGATCAATATCCGGATAATAGATAGCATACGTTTTTGCCTTTGTAGCAGCCGTCGTTCCCAAAGAAAGGGTTACAAACCCCCGTCTTGCCAATTGATAAGCAAAATCCCGGTTGGGATGATCCGGTCCACCCAGCCCGATGGCTGTTTCGGGTTCGTAAAAGACCGTGATAACCGCCGGACGTTTTCCACTTCCTTGGGGAACCAGCAAATACCCTTCAGTTTCTTCATTGGGTGTCCAGAAAAACCGGACGCGGTATTGTGTAAAGTTGTCGCGCTCAACCGAATCAAGTATTGTTAGTTCCTGGTTCTTTAATAACGGGGGCCATTTACCCATCAACTGATGCCAGCGGGTTAAAATTTCGCTGCGGCGGGACTTCCACTCTTCCTTCGTTTTTACCTCGCGACCATCATAAAATTTCAGAGGGGAACGATACGTTCCAAATTTCCCATCATACTCCCCTGGAGCGGAAAAATAAGGAGCCAGTTCTTCCCATGCAAGACGTTTCTGCTCCGGTTTTGCGGGACGGTCGGCAACCTGCCCCATTCCTATCATGGAACAAAAAACGAAAAGAGAAAATAACAGGACAACTTTCATGGAACATTTCATATCAGATCGTTTTGGTACCGGCTTCTGTTTCAAGTTAAACCGTAGGTTCCCAGCCCGGTTCATATGTCCTGCTCCATAATTTTTCAGCTTCCGCATGATCTGTTATATGCCCGTTGTTGCCGTTGGTACGAAAAGAAGTATTACCGGCTCTTACCGCTATATTGCCCAACTGGCAAAGCAGGGTACTTTTATAGCCTTCAGCAATGTCCACATTCAACGGCGTGCCTTTACGAATGCCATCAAAGAAATTCTGAATATGCAGGGCATCCAATGCCTGTGATGGACTGACGGTATTGCGCGCGTCAATCGCCACTTCATTTTTCACTTCCTTTACCAGTTTGTTTTTGAGATCATATATTTTGTAATCGTTGCCGCCGGTGATCACCAGGGTACCTGTTTCCCCATAAAAAGAAACCCCGACAGAAGATCCTTCAATATAATGACCGTTACAGCTTCTTCCTTCCCATTCCATAAAAGTATGATTCGGAAACTCCCAGGTGACCACCTGGGTATCGGGCGTTTCCCAGTCATCTTTGTAACGGTAGCGGCCACCCCCCGAGCGTACACTCACCGGGTAATCAACGCCCAAGCCCCATCGCATCAGGTCCACCATATGAGTGCCATTGTTTAACGCTTCACCGGTACCCCAGTTCCAGAACCAATGCCAGTTGTAATGCAAAATATTATCGCGGTAGGCTTCACGGGGTGCAGGGCCCTGCCACAATTCAAAATTCAGCCACGAAGGCACTTCCTCTTTTTTACCAATACCAATTGAAGGACGATTATTGGTGTACCATCCCTTTGCAAAATAAGGCCGGCCAATCACACCTGCTTTCAATTCATTGATAGCGGCAACGATATTGGGCCACGAACGCCGCTGGGCCCCCATCTGCACTTTGCGGTCGTATTTACGGGAAGCAGCTACCATCAGCTCTCCTTCGTGCGGGTTGTGCGAACAGGGCTTTTCTACATACACATGCTTTCCTGCCTTACAGGCTAATATGGTAGCAGGGGCGTGCCAATGATCGGGAGCGGCAATTACCAGTGCCTCCAGGGACTTATCTTCAAGTGCCTTTCGAAAATCCCCGGTTGCGGCGGGTCGTGTATGTTGTATCGGCTCCACCGCTGCGATACATTTATCCATAGCCCGGGTATCTACATCGCAGATATGGATGATCTCACAATTCGACTGATTGGCAAAGTTTTTTGCCAGCGCCAGTCCCCGCGCATTCACGCCCATGATACCTACCTTAATACGTTCATTGGCGCCCCGTATTGCGGCATAGCTTTTTGCACTGAAACCCGGCAACACCCCGCCGATAGATACCGCCGTTGCGGCCTTTACACTGTTTTTTACAAACCGTCTTCTTGAATTATCCATGTTATTATAAGATTTATACGGCCACAAAAAGGGAAGTGGATCTAAATCAATTGTTTTAATTTTTTCATGGCCGCTTTTTCCGCGCGATCCCGAACCCCTGCCAGTTTCACCGATGCCCCATTCCTGCGTTTGCTTTCGTCAGCAGCTTCCATAAAAGCCAACATCTCCAAAGTTTCCTCCGGTTTTACCGGAACGGCTCCGGTTTCAAAAAATTTCACAATCTCTACCAGTAGCGATTCGTAGCCACCATAGGGTCCTAAAACAGAATTCCCGTTTTCACCATAGGCTGTTCCCCCATAGAAATGCTTTCCTGTACGGGTTCCCCTGAAAACGCCAATCCTTCCATCTTCCCATATACCGGTAGCTACATCAGTGCCCTCCGTATGCACTCTCTGGAGCTCCCTGCACCCGGTTCCCATCACGGTGTATAAGATCTCCACCCCATGTATTCCATACCAGAAAAAATCAGGGTGCGTTTTTTCCAGCGAACAGGGGCTATACGTATCAGCGCCCAATACCTTCCCTATCTTCCCGTTTACCACCTCCTGTGCTGTGGGCATAAAACGCAAAGAAGAGGAAGAAAAAACCGGTACCTTATAATGCTTTGCCAGTTCAAAAACAACGATACCATCAGTAAGTGAAGCCGTAATGGGTTTATCAATAAACAGCGTTTTGCCTGCTTTGAATACGGGAATAGCCTGTTCCAGGTGCCGCCGTCCATCGTTGGTTTCCAGCAATACAACATCCACCTTCTTGAGAAGATCGTCTATACTATTCACAATTTCCACCCCCATCTTTTTCACCTGCTCCGTATAATCGGGAATACGGCTTACCGACGACTCAATATCCAAACTGCCCTGGGGGTAAGCCGCCACGATTTTATAACCCCGGTAAACGGCCTCCGGATCTTCTTTGTTAAACACTTTGGTAAACGCAACGCTGTGGGAAGTATCAAGACCGATGATCCCCACTCTTTTCCCTTGTTGTGAAAAATTTCTGCCAAACAGGGGAAGAACGCTGCCGGCAAATCCTAATCCGGCGCCCGCTGCGGCGGTGGTTTTGATAAAACGCCTGCGATCATACAATGATTTCATAAACCTGGTTGTTATTTTACCAAACTTATTTAAAATAACCTTACAAACAGAGGAAACAGTGTGATGCGGTGATTAAATAATCTATTACAACGTTTGAAATTGTTAACAAAACAGGAAAAAGGAAAGCGGATCTCTGAAATATACTATCGGTTAATGATCACCTTGCATGGAATTTTGACCCCCCTGAAAGTTTTTTCCGTATCCTGCCTGTTATCGTTAATTATCTCAAAAAGTAATAATGCGGCCTGCCTGCCCATTTCAAAAAAATCTTCTTTAACGGAAGCTACCGGCTTGTATTCGAGATATTTAAAAACCGGTAGGTTTCCAAAATCCGTAAAGTCAATGCAATCCAGCCTCGCTTTATATTTTTTCTTCAAAAAGACGATCGCATCTAAAGTAATATCATTCTTAAAGGTGAACACAGCGGTTGGAAAAGGATCCAGCTTCATCAGTTCCACCATTGCTTTTTCCGTTTCCTTTTCTGTAAAATCAACGGATTTAACTAATTTCTCATCAAAAGGGATCTTACTTTTAAGTAAAGCCTGCCGGTAACCCTCAAAACGGGCCATCGCTATGGGCATGGTCCGGGGGCCCATGATATGCGCAATCCGGCGGTGTCCTTTTTTTATCAGGAAATCCGTTGCCTTGAATGCTCCTTCCACGTTATTGATTGAAACATAGTTAAAACCGTCATTCCGGGGTTCTCTTACAATATAAATAACCGGGATCCCCACTGTTCTGAATTTCTCAAACAAGGTCATGTCTATCGTATTCTTGGTAACGGCCGCAATTAAACCGTCCACCCGATTCCGGATCATCATATTTACGATGCTTTCTTCTTTACAGGTATTTTCATGCGATTGGGCGAGGATGATATTATATTTTTCGGCGCCAGCCACTTCCTCAATACCATTTATGGCTTCTACAAAAAAGGGATCGCGCAGATCAGGTAAGATAAAACCTATCGTGAAACTTTTATTCAGCTTGAAATGCCGGGCGGATTCATTCGCTACATAGTTCCATTTGGCTGCAAGCTCTTTTACGCGTTCTTTGGTGAGAGGGCTGATAGCCTGATCGTTGTTCAGCGATTTTGAAACCGTTGACACCGACATATTCAACTTTTTGGCTAAATCTTTTAAGGTGATCCCCTTTTTCATCCCGAACTCCTGTTTTTGCGTCCTTTTTCAATTGAAAGATAGCTTTTCTAAAGCTATAAAATATCATTTATATTTTCTGGATAATGGATTTTATGGGCACGTCCCGTATTTTCGCAGGCGGGTGACACCCGCCTGTAGAACTCACTACCGGTCGGTGTCACACCGACCGGAATGCCACAGGTGGAGCGAAAATTCGGGATAATGGATTTTATACCTGATAATTCATAATTCAATTACCGGTTTTCATAAAATTGTAACAACTTTGTTATGGGATCTGTAATCCTTATCTTTCATAAAGACACAGATCTGTTTTTTAACCGCATATAACCAAGCATTATGAAAAATGCATTTTTACGGGCAGGCATTATGGCAGCATTCGTGATGTATTCTATTACATCAACAGCGCAAACATTGAATGTACCCGTAGAATATTACAAACTGGAGAATGGGCTGAAAGTAGTGCTGTCGCCCGATAAAACAGCGCCTGTAGTAGCCATCGGCGTATATTATAATATTGGGTTTCGTATAGAGCCAAAAGACCGGACGGGATTTGCCCACCTGTTTGAACACATGATGTTCCAGGGATCACAAAATCTCGGCAAGATGGAATTTATTAAACTGGTGCAGCAGAACGGCGGTATCCTGAACGGCTCCACAAGATTTGACTTCACCAACTATTTTGAAGTATTGCCCGCTCACAAACTGGAGACTGGATTGTGGGCCGAGGCCGACCGGATGAAAGGATTGGATATCACGCAAGAGAATCTGACCAATCAGCAGGGCGTAGTGAAAAATGAAGTGAAGGTGAATGTGCTCAATCAGCCTTATGGAGGATTTCCCTGGTTGGATATGCCGCAATACGCCAATAAAAACTGGTACAACGCCCATAATTTTTATGGCGATCTGAAAGATCTGGATGCAGCCAATCTTGAGGATGTAAAGTCTTTTTTCAAAACCTATTACGCACCCAATAATGCGGTTTTGGCTATTGTCGGCGATTTTGATCCGGCTCTCGCTAAAAAATGGATTGAGCAGTATTTCAGCGCAATTCCCGCGGCAACCATACCTCCTTTGCCCGACATTTCGGAACCCCGCCAGCAACAGGAACAACGCTTTGTTAAGCAAGACACGCTTGCCAACAAACCGGCCATTGCCATCGCCTACAAAATGCCAGGGAAAAATACGCCTGAATATTATGCTATGGGATTGATTGATCAGATGCTGGTGCAGGGGAAAGACAGCAAACTATACCAGTTGCTGGTTCAGCAACATGGCTACACATCGGGCATCAATGGCGGTATCAATTACCTGGGCAATATGTTCAACTATAATGGACCCATGGTTTGGATGGCGGATTGTATTTACGATTCCTCTGTTAAAGCCGATAGTATTATTGCCCGGTTTGACCAGGCGGTAAACGACTTGTCGCATATCACCCGGGCCGATCTGGATCTGGCGCTGATCAAAATGCGTTCCCAACTCTATGATGACCTCGATGAATATTTTGGTATAGGAAAAGTTGACCTCCTTGCATCCTTCGCATTGTTTGACAACAACCCGGGTAAAATCAATACCCTGGAAGCGGCATTTAAGAAAGTAACCCCGGAACTGATCAAAAAAACGGTGAAGGAATATTTACGGCCCACCAACAGAACCATCCTGATCATCGAGCCCAAAACGGGGGAGTAATTTTTATATAGTTTAAAAAACAACAGATGAAAAATATTTTATCTCATTTATTGTTAACGGTGTCAACGGTACTGATATCCGTAGGTATTTTCGCTCAAAAACAAACGCCACCATCCGGCGGTACGCCCAAAGACTTTGTGATCCCCGCGAAAAAGCAGGCGGCCCTGCCGAATGGTATGCGTACTATTATGGTGCCATATGGCGCCACTCCCAAGGTATATGTGAATCTTATTATAAAAACAGGCAAGGTACACGAATCGGCTCATCAGATATGGCTGGCCCGTTTGTTAGCGCGTTTAATGAATGAAGGCACCCCCTCGTTGAATGCAACGGAACTGGCAAAAAAGGTAGCCGGAATGGGAGGTGAGATTTCGGTAGCCGCCGGTGATGACCAGTTTTTCATCAGCGGTTCCTCCCTATCGGAATATGCTCCCGATCTGATAAAACTGATTGCCGACTTAGCCATTAACCCCGCGCTGCCTGCCAAAGAATTAAACCGGCTCAAAGCGGACTTAAAAAGAAGCCTGGCGCTGAGCAAAACCGTACCACAGGATATTGCAAACGAAAGATTTGACAAACTGATGTACGACTCCGCTTCCTATGGCAACACTTTTCCAACCGAAGCCATGCTGGATGGATACAAACTGGAAGATGCCCAAACTTTTTATAAGAATAATATGGGGGCCCAAAGAGCAGTATTGTATGTTGCAGGCAGGTTTGATGAGGTTGCTGCCGCTGAAGCTGCCGCTACTTCTTTCAGTAAATGGAAGCCCGGGCCGGCGCCGGCGTATCCTGTCATTCATTATACCCCCGTTCCGGGTACTACCATAGTGGATCGGAAAGGCGCCCCACAAACAACCGTAATCATGGGGCTGCCCGTGATCACACCCCATAATCCTGATTATCTTGCACTAACCGTCATGAACAGCCTGCTGGGCGGCTCCTTTGCTTCCAGGATAACCGGCAATATCAGGGAAAATAAAGGCTACACTTACTCCCCTTTCAGCGGCTTCTCCGTTCATCCGGGTGCCGCAACATGGTTTGAACAGGCCGATATTACCAGCGAACATACCATGGCCGCCATCAGGGAGATCAAAAATGAGATCGGGAAACTGCAAAATGAACCACCCGGCATTGAAGAACTTACCGGGATCCAACGGTACATGGCAGGTATCTTTGTATTGCAAAATTCCAGTCCTAAAGGAATCATCAGTCAGCTCAACTTCCTGGACCTGTACGGATTGGATGACAGCTACCTGACCAACCGGGTCAAAAATATATATTCCGTTACATCCCGGCAGATCAGTGACCTCGCTCAAAAATACCTGCCGGTAGAAAAAATGACCATCGTGATGGTAGGGGATGAAAAGGCTATAAAAGAGCAACAATAATCATGTTTTAAAAAAGCGCTCATCAAGGGGTATCTTCCTTTTATAAATTACCTTCACCTCTGGAAAATCAACGTGCTTTGGATTCAATAAAATATTGGTTTCCTCCGGCATGATAACGGAGGGAACTTCAAGACCCAGGTATTGGTTTTGCCGTATAAAACGATCTCCAAAAATGACCGTCTCTCCCGAAGCAGGATTAGCATTCCAGCCTTCAGGCAAACGATGTATATCTACCTGTATAATTTTGTCTTCGGGGATCTCAAAACAGGCCATGCAATAATCAATCGCAGGAATACCCGAAAGATGAACAATACTTTCCAACAGCGCGAGGGAAGAAGTTGACGCCGTGTAAAGGATATTTACACCCTTGCTATGCCAGCGACCACCATAAGTTGCAGCCCCGGTGCCCTTCATGTCGTCTATATAAATACATTTGCTGATGCGGTAAACCTTTCTCATTACGCAAAGATTCCATGCTCAATTTTTCCAAGCTCATCCATCAATAAATCAATCCCGATGGAAGTATCCAGATACTCTTTGGGTTTTTTATTACCAAGCGCCATCACTGTACTGTTCATCCATTTTCTGAAGTTGTCCATCCCATCAAACACCTGTTCTCCGCGGCTGTATAGCCTGGCCAGTTCTATAAGCCGCTCGGATTGTTCGGGGCTTAACTTTTGTGCGGTTGTGTATCTTCTAAGCGTGCGGTCCGAAGTTCGGATGATCTTTGATATTTCGGTAACCGTAAGTCCGGTATTGCTTAACAAGTTATCTAATGCTGTTTTGGGTATTCCGGATCTGATCACGGAAATAAAATCAGTGGTATTGCGGATTTTTGAAAAGGAAGGAAGGCCGGACATTCCTAATACCCGGATCGTTTTTTCAATAAAATCCTGGAGCATTGAATTGCTGCCGGTATAATATAAAGCAGGGGGTTCTTCCACAATGGGGACCTCAGCTACGGGATGATCGTTTTTGTTTACCACAACGCTTGTATTTAGTCCCAAATTTACGGTCATTTGTCCGGGTTTAAAAGTTTTTTTCTACATTTTTTGAATAAATATTTATTTATCATCCAAAATCAGGTTCCACTGGCCGGAATAGCGTGGGTGGAGCGAGAATCGGGGTGCGCGCCTCCGGCTCTTCCAGTTTGCCATATCCGCGCAAGGAACTAACTTTGCATTGACATAAAGTTTCGGATATGCCGGGCAGGTACTTATCCGGTGAGAACAAAAAATTATACAAATGAAATTCGGCGTAGTTGTGTTTCCGGGGTCTAATTGCGACAGCGACATGGTGGATGCCCTGAGAGAGGATCTCGGGTACGAAGTGATTGAACTTTGGCACAAAGATGAGGATATGTCGGCTTTTAATACCAATGACTGCATCGTATTACCCGGCGGTTTTTCCTACGGGGATTACCTGCGATGCGGGGCCATTGCCCGGTTCAGTCCCATGATGCAAAGTGTGATCAGATTTGCGGAAGATGGCGGTAAAGTATTGGGCGTCTGCAACGGGTTTCAAATCCTTTGCGAAGCGGGACTGTTGCCCGGGGTATTGTTGCGTAATGAAAACATGAAATTTGTCTGCAAAAATATATTCATAAAAGGAGAAGATGGCGTACCCCTGAAAATTCCATTGGCGCACGGCGAAGGCCGGTATTACGCTGATGAAGCAACCCTGGACCTATTGGAAAACAACAACCAGGTGATGTACAGGTATTGCAATGAAGCAGGTGAAATAACAGCAGACGCCAACCCTAACGGCAGTTTGCGCAATATAGCCGGGATAACCAATGCTACCCGCAATGTATTTGGTATGATGCCACACCCGGAAAGAGCGTGCAATGAAGCGCTCGGTAATACGGACGGCAGAAAAGTATTAAAAGACCTTCTTTTTGCCGAAGCGATGGTAACCGCAGGCTGACTTTGACAAATATTTAAGTCTTTTTGTGTGATATTTGCCGGTTCACCCCGTTAAAGTTTGGTAGTTATGCAAAAGTTAATATTTCTTATGGCATCCGTCTTGTTAAGCACAGGCGTCCTCTTTGCGCAAAACGGTTCCGCCAGAATGGTAAACTGGAATTTCAATTCAAAGAAAATATCCGATAACGTTTACGAAATTCGTTTCACGGCCGATATAAACGGAAAATACCACATTTACGCCCAAAATGCGGGCGTTGAAGGGCCGATACCCACCGCTTTTACTTTCACTAAAAACCCGATGGTAGATTTAAGCGGCAACGTTAAGGAAATCGGGAAAATGATAAAAAAGCATGAGGAAGTATGGGGGGGAGACGTCAATTATTATGAGAAAAAAGTAGAATTTGTGCAATTGGTAAAATTAAAGAGAAATATAAAGACTCAGGTAGGCGGTTCAGTGGAGTTTATGGTGTGCGATGATAAAGAATGTCTGCCTCCGGCTGAAGTGCCGTTTAAGATCAACATCGGCGGATAATAAAATGGGCTGAATCGTAAATGATCCAGCCCACTTTGATGAAGTAGATTTTTTTTACAATGCTATTTGCTTTTCCTGCATCATTTTACGCAGGTTGATCAAACCATAACGCATACGACCCAAAGCAGTATTGATACTGCAATTGGTTAAAGCGGCGATTTCCTTGAAACTCAATTCGGCATAATGTCTTAAAATGATGACTTCCCGCTGGTCTTCCGGCAGGCGGTCCAACATTTCCCGAACACGGTTGTGGCTTTGACGCTGCATCATGCGGCGGTCAACGCCATCTTCCGAAAAATTGAGCACTTCAAAAATGTCGCGGTCGTCTCCTGTTTTAATGGCAGGGGTACGTTTAACTTTCCGAAAATGATCTACACATAAATTGTGGGCAATTCGCATAGCCCAGGGCAAAAACTTTCCTTCCTCGGTATAACGGCCACTACGAATAGTGTCAATTACCCTGATGAAAACATCCTGAAAAATGTCTTCCGCCAGGTACTTGTCTTTAACCAGAAGAAAAATGGAAGTGTAAATCTTGTCCTTGTGACGAAGGATAAGGTTCTCAAGTGCGGACGCATCTCCACTCATAAAGAGGTGGATTAACTGCTGGTCAGGCAGATTGGTTAGGGATTTCATAAACTTCTACGGTTTTTAATGGTTGGGATTTTGATTCACCCCAATAACATGACAAGAGAAGTAGAAGTTAATACCAAATAGGCGGTAGTATTTTAAATTCTAGTTTCTTTCGTATGATATTGGGACCGCTAAAGTATTGCTTTTTTTTACATTTCCAAATATTTGTTAAATAAATTTCGATTAACATTTGAAAATCTTCGATAAACGGGAAAATATTAAATATTCCGTAACAAAAACAATAATACCATTTCTCAAGAGCACCCCTGCTTTTTTCCACCGCCGGAGAGACGAAAGATTTTAGTATTAATTTTGAGTTCATAATATGACTACAACCTCTGTAAAAAGGAAAAAGAAGACAACGCCCCCAAAAGGCAATAATAATATCTTCATTAAGGGAGCCAGGGTTCACAATCTGAAAAATGTCAGCGTTGAAATTCCACGCAATCAATTAGTGGTGGTAACGGGCGTATCGGGCTCGGGCAAATCCTCTCTTACCATAGACACTTTATTTGCCGAAGGACAACGCCGGTACGCGGAAAGCCTGAGCGCTTATGCCCGCCAGTTCCTGAACCGGATGAACAAACCGGATGTTGACTTTATCAAAGGGCTTTGCCCCGCCATTGCCATAGAGCAGAAAGTGGTTACCCGCACCCCCCGTTCCACCGTAGGCAGCATGACGGAGGTTTACGACTACCTGCGCCTGCTTTATGCCCGGGTGGGCAAAACCATTTCTCCGGTGAGCGGGGAAGAAGTGAAAAAAGACGATGTAAGGGATGTGGTGGAAGCCATCAGCGCCCGGCAGGAAGGCGACAGGATATTGATCCTCGCACCTTTCAGGCTTCAGGGCAGGAGGGAGATACGGGAAGAGTTGAACATCCTGCTGCAGAAAGGGTTTTCCAGGCTGTATGCGTTTGCTGCTTCCGGCGGCGAAATAGTAAGAATTGAGGATGCACTTGAACAAAAAGATGCGGCATTGAAGAAACAGTTTGCCGGTAAATCCTCCGCCGGTAGCATTTATATCCTGATTGACCGCATTGTGGTAAAGCCCTTTGATGAAGACGACGAGCACCGCCTGAGCGACTCGATAGCTACGGCTTTTTTTGAAGGGGAAGGCGAAATGATCATTGAAATAAATGGAGAGGAGCGCTTGCCATACTCCAACAGGTTTGAAAAGGATGGTATTAAATTCGAGGAGTCCGTTCCCAATCTCTTTTCATTCAACAATCCTTACGGCGCCTGCCCGGTATGTGAAGGCTTCTCGCAGGTGCTGGGCATTGCCACCGATTTGGTAATACCCGACCCCAGGCTGAGCCTGTATGAAGGGGCCGTGGCGCCATGGAAAGGCGAAAAGCTCGGCCGTTGGAAAGAACAGTTCATCAGGGGCGCAAAACATTTCGGATTCCCCATCCACAAGCCAATTGTTGACCTTACCCGGCAGCAGTACGATGCCTTATGGAAAGGCAATGCCTACGTAGATGGAATCAACGACTTCTTTAAAGAAGTGGAACAAAACTTATATAAGGTACAATACCGCGTATTATTATCCCGGTACCGGGGAAGAACCCTTTGTCCTGAATGTAAAGGCTACCGGCTGCGCAAAGAGGCATTATATGTAAAAATAGCGGGGAAACATATCGGGGAATTATGCGAGATGCAGGTAAAAGATCTGAAGCAATGGTTTGACGAGCTGCAGCTCAGCGATTACGACCGGCAGGTGGCCAAACGTGTGCTGATAGAGATCAGGCAACGTCTGCAGGTGTTGCTGGACGTGGGCCTGGGCTACCTCAGCCTGAGCCGACTGGCAAATTCCCTGAGCGGCGGAGAAAGCCAGCGTATCCAGCTCACCCGCAGCCTCGGCAGCAATCTTACCAACTCTTTATATATCCTGGATGAACCCTCCATCGGTCTGCACTCCAGGGATACGGCGCGGCTGATAAAAGTATTAAAGGAATTGAGAGACCTGGGTAATACCGTTGTAGTAGTGGAGCATGATGCCCTGATGATGCAGGAAGCTGATCATATTATTGATATGGGTCCTTTAGCCAGTCATTTAGGCGGAGAGATCATCGCAGAAGGTAATTACGATGATATTATAAAAAATCCTAAAAGTCTTACCGGTAAATATCTCAAAGGTGAACTTTCTATAGAATCGAGGGATACCGTAAAAACGTGGAAAAAGTTCATAAAAGTGGAAGGCGCCCGGGAGAACAACCTGAAGAACATCAGTGTTGAGTTTCCGCTGAATGTATTATGCGTGATCAGCGGTGTGAGCGGCAGCGGAAAAACCACCCTCGTAAAACAGGTAGTTTATCCGGCCCTGAAAAAAATGAAAGGACAGGCTACCGAAAAAGCAGGCTTGCATAAGGCGTTGACCGGAGATATAGAAGAAATTACTCAGATTGAGCTGGTAGATCAAAACCCTATCGGCAAGTCTTCCCGCAGCAATCCCGTAACCTATATAAAGGTATATGATGAAATCAGGGATTTGTATGCAAAACAGCCCCTGAGCAGGATCAATGGCTTCCAGCCCAAACATTTTTCCTTTAATGTAGATGGCGGACGTTGCGACGCCTGCAAAGGAGAGGGCGAACAGGTGGTGGAGATGCAATTCTTAGCCGATGTACATCTTACCTGTGAAGTTTGTGGCGGCAGGCGATTTAAAGACGAAGTGCTGGAAGTAACCTACAACGGGAAAAACATTTATGATGTATTAGAGATGAGCGTGGACGATGCCCTTGCATTCTTTAAGGATCAAAAAGATATTACGGCAAAGTTGAAACCCCTGGCCGACGTTGGACTGGGGTATATAAAACTCGGGCAATCCAGCGATACGCTTTCCGGTGGGGAAGCGCAAAGAGTGAAATTAGCGTCCTTTTTAGGCAAGGGGAAAGCACAGGGGCATATCCTGTTTATCTTTGATGAACCCACCACCGGCCTGCACTTTCACGACATCAACAAGCTGCTTGCCTCCTTCCGGGCCTTAATTGAGCAGGGGCATTCAATATGGGTGATAGAGCACAATACGGATGTTATAAAAAATGCCGACTGGGTAATAGATTTAGGACCGGAAGCCGGGGATGAAGGCGGAGAGGTGGTCTTTGCCGGCATACCCGCACAACTCAGGAAGGTGAAACAGAGTTACACGGCAAGGTTTTTGTAACCGGGTTGCCGCATTTCTATTTCTAATGCTCTTTCCGGTTCTCCCGTTCCATATTTTCATTGTTTTGTTTTTAAAATTTGCAGCAGGTTTATTGACTACTTCTTAAAACTTTATAGGCTTCTTTTTTATATAGATACTCTTGTTACAAATTATTTTCTATAATAAATTTCATCAGCTGGGCCGGGTTGGTTAAGTTCAGTTTGCGCATAATGTTTTTCCTGTGTGTTTCCACTGTGTAAATACTAAGGAAGAGCTTATCCGCGATCTGTTGATTGGTATGCCCTTCTTTAATGTACTTTATAATCTCCAGTTCGCGTCCTGTAATGTTGAATTGTTTTAAAAAAGAGTCGTTTTCCGAAAACAGGTCAGGGATCCTGGGCGATCTGTACGGGAAAGAAGATTGTCCCTGTGCTACAAGCCTTATGGTATGCAACAGGTCTTCTTTACTGCTGTTTTTCAGCAGGTACCCGTTTGCTCCGTTTTGCTTTGCCTTTTCAATAAGGTGATCTTCATTGTAGGTGGAAAGGATGACTATTTTCACTTCTTTATAAGCTTGTTTTAGATATCTTGTCGCTTCAATTCCGTCTAAGACAGGCATATTGATATCCATTAAAACAATGTCGGGTATTTCTCTATGAATGATGTCCAATAGTTCTTTACCATTGTTGGCAACTGCTGTAATCAGTAAGTCTTTTTCCTCTTGTATCAGAGATCTTAAACCTTCAATAAACAATACATGGTCGTCGGCAATGATTAATTTTAGCGGCTGATTCATATCATGCGGAGTTATAAGGTATTTGTATAATAATGGTAGTGCCTTTTACACCGGAATCAATATTCATACTGCCATGAAGGTAGTCAAGCCTTGATTGAACGGTTTTAAGTCCTATGCCGCCGGGAGTATCTTTGCTGATGCCCGTTCCATTATCTTCCACCATAATTTCGAGCTGGTCATCATAATATATGAACTGTACGGTAGCTTTGGTTGCTTTGGAGTGCTTAATAATATTATTGGTAAACTCCAGTATGATCCGGTAGATCATCAGCTCTTCCTGTTTGTTGAACGGGTGTACCGCTCCGGTGGAATGAAAGTAAAAACGGATCTTACCTTCTGTATTAAGCCTCAGGTAGAACTTATCAAGCAATTCCAGCAGACTGGTATTTTCGAACTCAGGCGGCATCAGGTCATGGGCTATATGCCTTGTGCTGTTGGAGGCTTTATCTATAAGATAGTTCATGGTTTCCTCCTGTTTTGAAGAGAGGTGAAAGCTTTGCAGGGTCATTTTAATAGCAGCGAGATTTCCTCCCAGTTCATCATGCAGGTCGGCGGCAATTCTTTTTTGTTCCTGTTCCTGTGTGGTAATGATTGCTCCGGCAGCTTTAATTTTTTCTTCCTGCAGTTGAAAAATCAAGGCATCTTTTTCTCTTTTATAAAAATTATACCGATACAAAATGCCAAAGCAGATAATCACTGCTTCCAGGGTTAATCCTATTTCTACCGTAGATGGAGGCATTAGCAGAGATGACCAGTCAACCAGGCCTGACACGGCAATGATGCTTAACATTCCTCCCGCAATTGTTACAGAAACGGCAAGCAAATAGAACCAGGCCAGTCGGATCTTTTGAAGAATTTTTTCTATACAACTTAACATAACCATTAACAAGCTGATTGATATGATCCATTCATATACTATAAAATGTACCTGGCTAAATCCCACCCAATTGACGTGTAAAGCGACCCTGAGGATTTCCATAACCGGACAAATAAAACAGATATTGCGCAGCCACCTGCAAACCACAAAAAACCTGCTGTTTGATTTGCTTTGCCCTAAAAATGTTTGCATTATTAAAAACAGGAATCCTGTAAATATAAATACGGAAGAGTAGCGGCTTACAGAAGAAAGGGATGGGTGATCCGGAAACAGGAATTGAAAATCCAGCCTGTTGATTGAAAGCATTATCCATATTGCACAAATTGAATACAAAAAATAGTAAACATGTATTTTCTCTTTCAGAACAAAGAATAGAAAAAGATTAAAAATGCCTGACAAAAAAATAATACCCATCAGTATCCCATAAGAGGTGTAGGTTCTTTGCTCCTGGTATTTAAGTTCTTTCATATCCAACAGAATCGGTATGCAAAGAGACGAAATACCATTCCTGTCCATCTTTATGTAATAATGAGATGAAGTTCGGGCGGCAATATGCAAAGGAAAAGTAATTACAAAAAAAGGGTATTGTTGTTTACGTACCGGGTACTTTAAGCCGGCAACGCCTTTTTTTTCCAGGTTAATGCTATCTTTTTCGAATAAAAAAACTTCGTTCAATCTATGGCTTCCCAGCACTAATGCAATGTCTCGTGCCGAGTCGGATGTATTATCAACAGAAAAACGCATCCATATATCTTTGTCAACATAACCTATATTGAAAGCCATGTTCCCCGATACTTTAAACCATTCCTGTTCTCCTGCGTTCAAAACATTCGTAGTATCGGATGGGGCTTTTAAAAGAAACATGGCATGAGGCAGCAAATAAAAAAGTTGGTTATCTTTTATGTTTTGGGTGTTTACGCTTTGCTGTGCGCACGCGATGACATTAAAGAAGAAGCCGGTAACCAGTAGTGCAGTCCGCCGTCCGGTAAAGAATATTTTGCGGAAGAATAACATAATAATCTCAATGTTCTTTTTAATGCACACGATCCACCTTAATTCAATCATTTAAAATAAGCCAATTTCCTGCAACAATATTACTTTGCCGGTCAGATTCTAAAAATACCAAGTAGTTGGTATTGTTTACCGCCTGTCCCCCAGGTTATTTTTACTGAAATTTTACACATGTGTCTGATACCTCAAAGCTCGGCCCGGTAATAGCCGTGAACCCGGCAGATAAACTGGTGATTGAAGCCCGGTTCCAGTTGACGTACGCGCTGCATTACAGTGTGTTTGATTACTATGTTAAAAAAGAAAATAACCAGAGCTACGATTTCTGGCTTGATGATGAGAACTATTTTAATACGAGAGGAATGGGTACCAATATAGGCGCCATGGTATGCTATGGTTTCTTTGGTTTTGCCGTTGACATGTCAAATGCAAAAATCCCTGTTACTTATTATATAGATGAGCCGGGAAAACCAGAAGTAACCGGCTCCGAAAAGATACCTTTTAAAAGCTTCCAGGTGAAGGTGAGTTTTACGTTGTAGGGCTGCTGAAGTGGTAAAATGGTGGCTACAAATACAGAAATAAAACACAGTTTGACACAACTCAAATGACACATATATAATTTATACAACCTTTTTGTTTATGCGGTTATTACTTACAATATTTTGTTTTTGTTTGTGCAGCAAATTGTTTGCGCAAACAACAGATATTAGGGTGTCCCGTTGTTTTTTACTTACATAAATAATATAACTATGACAAGGTCTATCATTCTAATTATCATCACAATCTTATTTTCATGTTCCAAGAACGATGCTGTCAATAGTAGTGATGGTGACCGCAATCCAAATGATAACTCTCCAGCCGCTATTATAGCCGGTACATTTTCAGGTTCAGGACAGGTATTACCTGATAATATTTCATTGGGGAATTACAAAGGGTGCATTGAGCCTCCCGGATGGAAAAACAATTTTATTACAGGGCAGGCTCAGGTTACAATATCAAAATCAACAGATAGCTCTGTTTCCTTTGTAATGAATGGCGGACCTTTTAAGAGTAACCATTATTCTGATGTACGGGTTTCGGAAAAGAATGGGAAAATTGAATTTGGATCTTATGATATCAATAGTAAACTTTTGTATATTTCCCGTAATACCGCTCCGTCTGTTTTTACAGGCTCCCCCGCATGCTTACAGGGAATGCCATATTATTCTGGTTGGGATGTATTGTTAGATGGGAATTATGTATATACCACACATGGGAGAGTAGAGTTTACGGGTTCTAAAAATTGAGAATAGTCAGATACCTGTAAGGCTTGGCCTTCAAAGAACTAAACATTATCAAATTGTGAAAGCAGGATTTCAATTAGTTAATTCTCCATCAAAATCTGTGATTAAATTCCTTTTACTTATAGGATTATACCTTTCTTCCTGCTCAAAAGTTATGGATGAAGTATATGACCCTCTTGTTGGCCATAATTGGGTTGTGTACTTAGACGGATACCCCGATAACTGCCTGTTAAGGTTTAACACAGATCTGTCAACTTTGAGATGTGGGTCTGATATAGGGACTTATGATAATAATAGCAATGTTATTATTAATTTTCCATGGAGAGCGCATTATTTTCAACAAGGGGCGGAAACTTTTAAGTGTAATTGTGCCGGAGATTTAGAAGAAAACACAGACCCGTTCAGCCAAACTATTGAAGGCCCTTCCGGTGTTAAATACAAAAGTAAATATTTGATAAAAGGTTATTATGAATCGCTAAAACCAGATGGCTCGATAAATGCTGCAGAGGGAAGATTTATTGCCTATAGGATTGAGTAAGCAGTTCCATTTTTGGATACTCTGAAAATGCTTTAGCAAACAAATTTCCTTGAAGAAGCTGTTTCGTACAACCAACACAGTGCTTTTTATTGTTAAGCTAAAGGATATAAACGTAATACCACATTGCACTACAATATAAGTAAAAGTTCAGGGAAAAACGGACATTGTCCGTGCGCCGACGCTCTGGCGCAAGCGTCCGTAGCCCGCACCGAAAAGCTCAAAAGAAGACGAGATTACTTCATAAAAAAGCCCGCCTTCGCCCCGATGTGTCGGGGCTTCGGCGGGCGAAGGCGGAGAGGGCGGGATTCGAACCCGCGATACAGTTTCCCATATACACACTTTCCAGGCGTGCTCCTTCAACCACTCGGACACCTCTCCTTTTTAAAGGACTGCAAAAATAGCATTATTAGCCATTAGGCTGACAACCCCGGGGTATTTATTTTTCGGAGAATATCAACCGCGCGGTTACAGTCCTGCCTTTTCCCTGTTTTGATAAACAATGGCGGCATTCGCGGTAGTGATCCTTGCTATTTCCTCAGGAGCAATATTTTTTATTTCAGCAAGGGCGGCTATAATGTATTTCAGGTAAGCGCTTTCATTTCTCTTGCCTCTTTTAGGCGCCGGAGCCAAATAGGGAGCATCTGTTTCCAATACAATATGGTCTAAATCAATATACTTCAAGGTTTCTGACAAGCCGGATTTTTTAAAGGTGAGCACACCTCCTATACCTAAATAAAACCCCAATGCGATTATTTTTTCGGCTTCTTCCACGCTGCCGCCGAAACAATGGAATATTCCCTTTAATCCACTGCCCGCAAACCCGGATACTACTTCAATACAGGCTGCCATGGATTCCCGCGAATGGATCACCACGGGAAGATGATATTGAAGGGCCCATTCAATCTGGCGCCTGAATGCCTCGTATTGCTGCTGTTCGTACGTCCGGTCCCAATAAAAATCCAGCCCGATCTCCCCCACGGCTGCAAAATTTCTTTCCCGGAGCCAGCTTTCCACAGTGTTTAATTCTTCCCGGTAATTTTCTTTTACCGAACACGGATGCAATCCCATCATAGCGATACAAACGCCGGGGTATTCAGCTTCCAGACGCAGCATGGCCGCTATAGAGGTACTGTCTATATTGGGCAGATAAAACTGCTGCACGCCTTCCTGCCGGGCATTCAAAATAACCTGCCGGATATCTCCGGCAAATTCTTCCGCGTATAAATGACAATGGGTATCAACAACGGTCATAACATTCCTTTATTACCTGCCTTTTCAGACGGGAACGGATCTTCTCTTCTCAACCTAAGCTATTTTATCTTCTTCATGTCTTCCCTTACAAAATCCCTTATAAAGCCTTTCATATAATTGTTCATACTGGGGCACGATGCGGGTGATATCAAAATTATCGGCCTGCTTCCTGGCATTATCCCTGAACCGGCTGAACGTGCTTTCATCTTTTAAGATCTCTATCGCATAGCGCGCCATCTGATCCGTGTCTCCCACATCCCCCATAAATCCATTCACGCCCTGGATGATGATCTCGGGCAGTCCACCCACATTGGTAGCCACCACCGGGGAACCGCCGGCCATAGCCTCCAACGCCGAAAGCCCAAAACTTTCATATTCCGAAGGCAATAAAAACAAGTCGGCAACGGCAAAAATCTCCTCCATATCCTGCTGCTTTCCTAAAAAACGGATGGCATCGCATAAATCCAGTTCCCTGCATAAGGATTCCGCCACGTGGCGCTCAGGACCATCCCCTACTAAAAGCAGCCTGGAGGGAATATGCTCATTGAGGGTTTTAAAGATTTGAATAACATCGCCTATCCGTTTTATTTTTCTGAAATTGGAAGCATGCATGACAATCCGCTCATTATCCGGCGCTATCACCTTACGAAAGGCGTCTATCGGTTTTTTATCGAACCTGCGGACATCCACAAAATTGTAAATAACCTGAATGTCTTTCTCAATCCTGAAGGTTTTGTAGGTCTCTTCTTTCAGGTTTTCAGACACCGCCGTAATGGCATCACTCTGGTTGATGGAAAAAGCTACCACCGGGGCATAAGTCTTATCCCGTCCCACGAGGGTAATATCCGTTCCGTGCAGGGTGGTAATAACCGGCACATATTTGTTTTCCTGCTGAAGGATTTGTTTGGCCATGAAAGCCGATGAGGCATGCGGAATGGCATAATGCACATGAAGAAGATCCAGATGATTATTTTTTACCACATCTACCAGGGTGCTCGACAAGGCCGATTCGTAAGGCGGGTAATCGAACAAAGGGTAGGTGGGTACCCGCACTTCATGGTAAAACATATTGGCATGGAAGCCTGTTAACCGGACCGGCTGACGATAAGTGATAAAATGTACATTATGATCCTTATCGGCAAGCGCCATCCCCAATTCGGTAGCCAACACACCACTCCCTCCGAAGGTGGGATAGCAAACAATACCTATATTCATATTTTTTGTTTTATAAGATGAGCGAAGTTAACTATTAAATGCCGGCCGGGATAGGGTGCATTTATAATTGTCGCGCCCTGTATAATTTTCCGGTCGGTGGGACACCGACCGGTAGCGGACGCTACAGGCGGGTGTCACCACCCGCCTGCGACAATTTTAAATGCCGGCCGGGATAGGGAAGAAAATGGAATTTTAAACCTGAACAGTTGAAGATAGTTTCAGCTACATTCGCTAATTTGTAGCTCCAAACACCAGAATATGAAGAAGTTTTTCCTTATTTTTTTACTGTTATGTGTTGCAGGGCTATCAGCATTCCTTTACGTTAAATACTATTTTGTTTTAGGAGAAGGTGTAAAATCGGGTGAATTGAATTATTGCGTTAAGAAGGGGTATCTGTTCAAAACTTATGAGGGCAAACTTATTCAAACCGGCATCCGTTCGTTGTCGCCCAATACCATCCAATCCTATGATTTTGAATTTTCAGTAACCGATGAAAAGGTGGCCAGAAAGCTGATGTCGAACTCGGGAATGGTGTTTGATCTTTATTACAAGGAATACAAAGGTGCAATACCCTGGCGGGGATTCAGCCGGTATATTGTGGACAGTATCGTAGCCATGAAAGATCCGCGAACGGGTAACCTGGTAAGATGATGAAACGATCCCACCGATCAATTGCCACCCAGTATAAAAATGGCCGGCTTTTTATGAAGATCGGGGTTCTCCTTCTTCCATTCCGCGATACTTTTTGTTTTTATATACTCCTGCGGAGATGTCAGGGAAGCGGCGATACATAAACGGGTATGGGGATTACAGGTTTGCAGTAATACTTCCAACAATTGCAGGTTACGGTAGGGGGTTTCAATAAAAATCTGGGTGCAATGCTTTGCAATGATCTCGTTCTCCATCGCCTTTATAGCCCTGATCCTTGATTCCTTCTCAATCGGTAAATATCCCGCGAATCTGAAATGTTGTCCGTTCATCCCGCTGCCCATCAGTGCCAAAATGATGGAATTAGGCCCTGTCAGCGGCTTTATTTTTGCGCCAGCTGTCTGCGCTGCTTCCACGAGTATCTGTCCCGGATCGGCAATTCCGGGGCAGCCCGCTTCACTTACGATGCCTACAGTCTTATTATTCTTAAGCGCTTCCAAAAACACCGACCGTTCCGCTTCCTCCGCTTTATGGATCGTATGCCACTCGTAATCATCAATTACCATCTCCGGCCAGATCCGCTTCAGGTAACGGCGAACCGTTCTCTCGTTTTCCACGAAAAAAACGGCGCACTGCTTCACGGCATCCGCCACATAAGCGGGTATGGTCTCCAATCCGTCTTCATCCAGCGTCGCGGGTATTAAATAAACGGTTCCCTTATTCATCAAAAATGTTATAATACAATTCTTTAAACCATTCAACCGGGTTTCCGGTTGGTGCGAACAGCTTATCTGTCAACCTAAGCTCCGTCCCGGCTATTGCCTTCCGTAGTTTTAACTTTCCCTGGATTGATACAAACTGAGTGTTGCGGCTACTACCGCATAAGCAGGTGCCAATACCCAGCCGATCCCGATCAACCCGTGCATGAGGTAAAAAACAAGACCGTTCCCGATAGCAAGTCCTTTATGTTTTCCGATAAACTCAATGGTTTGCCCGGCAGGCAGCTTCTGCCGCTGGCAACTGTAATCCAGCATGGAAAACCCGTAATAATAACACTCCAGGAAGAGTACCGCCAACGGAGTGATCCACCCCAACAGCGGAACAAACGATACAATCAGCAGGGAAACCGTATATACCGTCTGCCACAATGTGTTTCGCAATGCGAGCTTTACGCCTCTGCTCATATCCTTCAGGATCTGTCTGAAACTGAAAGGGTATTCGCGGCCTTCCATGATGAAGGCTGTTTTTTCACTCAGGTAGCTGTACAACGGCGACCCCAGTATCAGCCAGATAAACTTGAACCACGAAAAGTACAGCATGATCAATATCAGCCAAAGCATGATGCCGCCTAAAGCAAAGAAAAAACCAAGGAGGCTGCTTTGCATCCTGTCCACCCAGGCCTTTAAACCGGTTTTTATACTCAACAGTTCAATTACATAGGTGGCGCTTTTACCAAAAAAATACATCCCCACCACAAACAATACCGCATAAATTAACCCCGGGATGATGATCCACTTCCATAGTCTTTGCTCCCGGATAAACCGGTGCGCTTTAAAATAAGACTGAACTGCTATTATGATCTCTTTAAGCAAACGGACTGTTTTAAACGGTTTGTAAACTATCAATAACGGCCGGTGATCAAACCTACATAAATTTTTTGTTTAATTTCCGGTTATGAAGAAACTCGGGTACGATTTTTACCGCCGCAATGACGTAGTGAAAATAGCGAGGGAGCTGCTGGGAAAATTATTAATCACAAAATGGAACGGGCAGCTCACCTCCGGCCGGATTGTTGAAACAGAAGCATATAACGGAGTAGCGGATCGCGCTTCCCATGCTTTTAACGGCCGGCGTACCGCACGTACGGAAGTAATGTTTGGCGATGCCGGCACCGGCTATGTTTATTTCTGTTACGGAATACATCACCTGTTTAATGTGGTAACCAATGCTAAAGATATACCGCATGCGGTGCTGATCAGGGCCATCGAGCCGTTGGAGGGAATAGCGGTTATGTTGCAAAGAACCGGGAAATCCGAACCCAATCTCAGATTCACCTCCGGCCCCGGAAATGTAGCCAAAGCGATGGGTATTCACACGGTACACAGTGGTATCAGCCTGCTGGGAGATACTGTTTTTCTTGCAGATGATGGATTTTTATTGGATAAGAAAGAGATCATTGCCACCCCGCGGATTGGGGTGGATTATGCATTGGAAGACGCTTTGCTTCCTTACCGGTTTATCATTAAAGACCATCCTTTTGTGAGCGGCAAAAAGAAATAACTTTTTTATTGCATAAATCATGCTCTGTAAAAACTCCAATCGGGCTTATTCTCCTATTTTTGTGCCGGATGACACAATTTGAACATGATAGCATAGTACCCTATAAGGAGTCGGAGCTGACCAAGAAACAGCAGATTGCTGAAATGTTTAACCGCATTGCCTTCCGCTATGATTTCATGAACCGGTTCCTGTCTGCAGGAATTGATGTGGGCTGGCGAAAAAAAGCCTTACAACAACTGAAGGAGGAAAACCCTAAAATGTTGTTAGATGTAGCTACCGGAACGGCCGATATGGCAATTATGGCATACGAATTGCTTAAACCCGATAAAATTACCGGGATTGATATTTCGGAGAAAATGCTGGAGATAGGGAAAGAGAAAGTGTTAAAATCCGGACTGGCGCCCTACATTGAGTTGCAAAGTGGTGATAGTGAAGCAATAAACTTTCCCGGCAACACGTTTGATGCGGTAACGGTGGCTTTCGGGGTCCGGAACTTTGAACATCTGGAACAGGGGCTGGAAGAGATACAAAGAGTGCTCAAACCGGGTGGCAGATTAGTAATATTAGAATTTTCAAAACCTAAAATAACAGGCATAACCCAACTTTACAATTTGTACATGAAAATCGTTGCACCACAAGTAGCCGCTGTTATTTCAAAAAACAGAAAGGCTTACCGGTATTTAAATGATTCGGTGCAGGGTTTTCCTGAGGGAAAGGCATTTGTGGGCATTTTAAAGAACCTTGGATTTCGGAACACATCATGCAAAAAATTAAGCCTGGGTATTTGCAGCATCTATTGCGGTATAAAATAGCGGTTATTTTTCTCGCTACATTGGGTTGTATTACATCTTCTTTTGCCCAGCTTCGCGGCAATCTTAATTTACCCAATCACGATGACAAACTCTATTATTTCGGGATCGTATTAGGCTATAATACCTCTCATTATCATATCACCCAGTCCTCATCCTTCCTGAGACAGGACAGTATACAGGCGGTAAACGGGCTGAACAGCGGCCGGATCCATTTAGGGATCATGGCTAACCTGCAATTGTCCAAACGGTGGGATATCCGGTTTTACCCTTTAAACCTGATTTTCAGTGAAAAGAAATTCCAATACGATCTGAAGTACCCGGATGCCGGGGAAAATGCGCTGCAGAAAACTCAAAAAGTGGAGTCTATCGTGATGAGTTGGCCCCTGCAGGTCCGGCTAAAAAGCGACCGGATCGGAAACTTCAGGGTTTATACCCTGGCAGGTGTAAAATTCGATTATGACCTGGCCTCCAATTCCGGCACGTTCAACTCCGAAAACCTGTTGAAAGTGAAGAAAAACGATTTCGGGGTGGAAGCAGGGATCGGGTTCCAGTTTTTCAGCAAATACGTGATCGTTTCACCGGAGATCAAAGTCAGCCAGGGGCTGAGTAATGTGCACGCCAAAGACGCATCACTCAAGTATTCCAATATCATTGATAAACTGAATTCCAGAATGATCCTGTTCTCCCTCCATTTTGAGGGAGGGGGGTTGCTTTAAGTCTGCGGTTACCAGTCTTGTTTGGCAACGCCGGCTTTGATCGCAGCCAAAGCTTTGGCTTCCCCTAATAGGGCGGTCAGCTTATTGCCTTTCCCATCATGCCCCTTAGCGATATAGCCGCCTTTGGCTGTTCTGCTGATCACAGCATCCTGGATGGGAACATTCTTTTCCTTTGTCTTTACATTATATGCGGTTAATACTGCACTCTCTGCCATAAAATCGGTTTTTCGGTTAATTATAGATTATAAAAATAACAATATTTCGCGTTTATACATCCAGGTTGGCATATTTCGCATGCGATTCTATGAATTCTCTCCTGGGAGCCACTTCATCGCCCATCAGCATGCTGAATACACCATCTGCCTCGGCAGCGCTTTCAATGGTTACTCTTTTAAGGGTACGGGTTTCGGGGTTCATCGTTGTCATCCACAACTGTTCGGCATTCATTTCTCCCAAACCTTTATACCGCTGCACGTTAACGCTGTCTTCTCTTCCGCCTCCGATCCTTTCCACATGCGCTTTTCGTTCTTCTTCCGTCCAGGCGTAAGCCGAGTCCTTTCCTTTTTTAATCAGGTAAAGCGGGGGCATGGCAAGATACACATAACCCTGCTCCACCAGTTCCTTCATATAGCGGAAAATAAAAGTAAGAATGAGGGTGGCAATATGGCTTCCGTCAACATCCGCATCGGTCATGATGATCAGCTTGTGGTATCTCAACCGGGAAATATCCAGGGCTTTGGGATCATCCGGGGTGCCTACTTTAACGCCAAGAGCCGTAAATATATTCCGGATTTCCTCGTTCCCGTATATCTTGTGCTCCATGGCCTTTTCCACATTCAGGATCTTTCCCCTGAGCGGCAGGATAGCCTGGAAGCGCCGGTCGCGGCCCTGTTTGGCTGTTCCTCCCGCCGAATCCCCTTCCACTAAAAAAAGTTCGCACTTTTCGGGGTCGCGTTCGGAGCAATCGGCTAATTTCCCGGGGAGTCCGCTGCCGGTCAATACACTTTTCCGCTGTACCAGTTCCCGGGCTTTTCTGGCTGCCGCACGGGCCTGCGCCGCTAATATCACCTTGGAAATGATCTGTTTGGCGTCTTTGGGATTTTCTTCCAGGTAGCTTTCCAAAACCCTGCTCAGCGTAGTATCCACCACCCCCATGACCTCGTTGTTGCCCAATTTGGTTTTAGTTTGCCCTTCAAACTGGGGTTCAGGCACTTTAACCGAGATCACAGCGCTCAATCCTTCCCTGAAATCATCTCCTTCTATCTCCACCTTGGCTTTTTCAAACAAACCCTGCTTTTCACCATAGGCCTTGAAGACCCTGGTTATGGAACGGCGGAAACCGGCCACATGGGTACCACCTTCTATCGTATTAATATTGTTCACATAACTGAAAATGTGCTCCTGGAAACCGGTGTTATAAACCATCGCCACTTCCACGGTTATGTTGGTAACCGGTTCAAGCCCTTCACCGTATATTACCTTAGGCAACAGAGGTTGCCGCCCGCCATTTTTATCCAGGATCTCCACAAATTCCGCAATTCCTCCTTCGCTGTAAAACCGTTTACTATAAGCGACCCCGTTTTCATCTTTTTCCCGCAGGTCTTTAAGAACAATGCTCAGACCTTTATTCAGGAAAGCCAGTTCTCTCAGGCGGGCTTCGAGGATATCTTTGTTGAAAACAGTAACGGTAAAGATGGTTGGGTCGGGCCAAAAACGGGACAGGGTACCGGTTTTATCTGTTTCGCCTATTTCACGAACAGGATATTGGGGTATCCCAGTACGATATTCCTGCTCGAAGATCTTGCCTTCGCGGCATACCCTTACGTGCATAACACCGCTTAAAGCATTCACACAACTTACACCCACTCCGTGCAAACCACCGGAAACCTTGTAGGTATTTTTATCAAATTTACCTCCTGCATGCAGCACGGTCATCACCACTTCAAGGGCGCTGCGCTTTTCTTTTGTGTGCATTCCGGTAGGTATGCCCCTTCCGTCGTCTTCCACACTCACCGAATTATCTTCATGAATGGTAACCGTTATGTTTTTGCAATACCCCGCCAACGCTTCGTCAATAGAATTGTCCACAACTTCATATACCAAATGATGTAAACCTTTGGTGCTGATGTCGCCGATATACATCGCAGGACGTTTGCGAACGGCCTCTAAACCTTCAAGAATTTGTATGCTGTCTGCACCGTATCCATTAGTAACAGGAGCGGGGGTGGCCAAAGCCGGGGTTTCATTACTCATATATCGTTCCAAATCACTTTTGCTAAAAGAAAAAAGTTCTTGCAAAGGTACTGAAATTAGGCGGTGCGGGCAATTTTAATATCCTTTTTTATATGCTCAAACGGCGTATATTTGCACACTCATGCTTCAGGCTCCCAACATAATAGATTTAGCGCAAAAGCATCCGGTGATGCTGGATGACTTGAGTATAATACAGGAAAAGGAGCGCCAAACGCCGGGCGCCGTTCAGTACAGCATTAAACGATACAGCCGCATTCCCCAATGGAACGCCGAGGACATGGGCATGATGATCTATCATTACAAGAAAAGCGACCCGTCGGCCAATTACCTGGAGCTGCGTTTTTGTATCAGCGGGAACACCTATTGCAGGGGAAATGAACAAACCTGTCTCAACTGCAAAAACGGTCTTACCAGGGCCTGCACCACCAGGGAAGATACGATTGACCTGATGAATTTCACTTTCCTTCCCGAGCACCTCCAGCAATTTGTAAAAACGCCGCGCGCTTTTGATCTGCCGAATGAAGTGCTTTGCTTCAAGCATCCGTCCTCATTCACCAAAATCGTTCCGCTATGCGTTCGCGTGAGAAGCATTCTTGAAAGTCTGATCAACAACAACTATTCGGAAAGTTTTGAAAATATCTTCATCAATGCCCAAACCCAGATGCTGTTGCTGTATTGCATGGAATGTATGTTGGGCGATAAAAATGAAGACAATTTCAGTTGTAAATTCCTGTCCAACGAATCCGACCGGGAGAAAATCCTGAAGGCAAGAGAGATTCTGCTGGAGCACATCGGTGAACCCATTACCATAAAAGACCTCAGCCGCAAGGTAGCCATCAACGAATGTTACCTCAAAAAAGGCTTCAAGGAAATTTTCGGCACCACCATATTTGACTTCTACCAGGGTCAACGCATGGAACACGCTAAGTACCTGCTTTATGAAAAAGGACTGAGTGTAACGGAGGTATCCCTTATGCTCGGTTATTCTTCCATCTCTCATTTCTCCACCGCCTTTAAAAAACATACCGGGTTGAAGCCCTGTGAACTACTTTTAAGGTAGCGCAAACGGAGTTAACACCTCAGCTTTTTAGGTATGAAAGCGTTAGTTTACAAATCTACAGGAAGCTGGTACCTGGTGAAAGGTTCGGATGGTTTGTGGTATGATGCCCGGGTAAAAGGAAAATTTAAGATAGCGGATATCACTTCCACCAACCCCATTACCGTGGGAGATGAAATAGAAATTGAAATAGAAGACGGGGCGGAGCAGAGCGCTGTTGTTGCACAGATATATGACCGCCGCAATTACATCAACCGCCAGTCTCCGGCAAACAGACATTTACACCATATTATCGCAGCCAATATAGACCAGGCGCTGCTGATCTGCACCATCCGGCAGCCACGCACTTCGCGGGGTTTTATTGACCGGTTTCTGGCCGGAGCAGAAGCCTATCATATCCCTGCTGTTTTGCTGTTCAACAAATCAGATCTTCACCGGGAGAAGGATGCACTCTTTTTTGAAGAAACGAGAACGATATACGAGGCCATAGGCTATCCTGTAATGTTGGTGAGCGTGGAAAAGGAAGAAGGGATGGAGGAAATGGAAAGACTCCTGAAAGATAAAGTCACCCTGATCAGCGGACATTCGGGGGTGGGGAAATCTTCCTTCATAAACAAGATAATGCCCGGGTTTGCACTCAAAACACGGGGGGTAAGTGAATGGAGTGGCAAAGGGCTGCACACCACTACTTTCGCGGAAATGTTTGACCTTCCTTTCGGCGGCAGGATCATTGATACACCGGGAATACGGGAATTTGGCATGGTGGATATCCCGCGGCAGGAGCTTTCTCATTATTTTCCGGAAATGCGGGCCGTTCTCGCCCAATGCCAGTTTAACAATTGTCTTCATATTGAAGAGCCGGGTTGTGCGGTTAAAGAAGCGGTGGAAGATGGCAGGATCAATATTGAACGCTACCTCAGCTATTGTAACATTTTGGACTCTATTCAGGACAAGGCGTACTGACGGAACGCAGACGACACAGATGGTTCCCAACGCGGATGGTCGCTGATTATTCTGCGGTGATCGGCGCTATGAAGTATCAGCGTCATCAGCGTGCCAATGGGTGGAACACGGACGACACAGATGGGTCCCAACGCGGAAAGTCGCTGATTATTCTGCGGTGATTCGCGTTATGAAGTATCAGCGTCATCAGCCTGCCAATGGGTGGAACACGGACGACACAGATGGGTCCCAACGCGGAAAGTCGCTGATTATTCTGCGGTGATCGGCGTTATGAAGTATCAGCGTCATCAGCGTGCCAATGGACGGAACGCGGACAACACAGATGGTTCCCAACGCGGATAGTCGCTGGTTATTCTGCGGTGATCGGCGTTACGAAGTATCAGCGTCATCAGCGTGCCAATGGAAACGCGTTAATGTCACAGATGGTTCCCAACGCGGATGGGCGCTGATTATTCTGCGGTGTTGATCGGCGTTACGAAGTATCAGCGTCATCAGCGTGCCAATGGACGGAAGATACAGATGGTTCCCAACGCGGATGAGCGCTGGTTATTCTGCGGTGATCGGCGTTACGGAAGTATCAGCGTCATCAGCGTGCCAATGGACGGAACGCGGACAACACAGATGGTTCCCAACGCGGATAGTCGCTGATTATTCTGCGGTGATCGGCGTTACGAAGTATCAGCGTCATCAGCGTGCCAATAGAAACGCGTTAATGTTTAAACGACTTTGCCTTGGGCGTTTTTTCCCCGCTCAAAACCCTCTCCGCGCCCACACTTTTTCCGTTTGCCGGGCAGCCGTATTTCGGGGAGCAGGCACTGAGATAAGCCGTCAGGAAAAAACATGATGCCGCCAGGAAGATCCAGGTTTGAATTCGTGTTCTAACGATGTGCCGCGGTTTCACTTTTCTTTGTTGATATGAACGATTGAGATTGATTTTTGGTATATAGATTCAATAAAAGTCGGTAAAAGAAACTTAATTTGGCACCCGGTAACCTGTTTATTTTTTTACTTTAACAAATCCGGCGCGGAACAAGGCCGGAAAGGAACAATTTTTATCATCAGATGCAGCATAAAGTAAACTCGTTTTTTAAAATGTCTGTTAGCTTCAAAACAGCATTTTTCATCTCGTTACTTCCTGTTCTCTTCTCCTGCAAAGGGAAACAGCCCACCGTTCATCCCGAGTATCGCAGCATCACCCAGTCGGTATATGCTTCGGGAATCGTAAAAAGCAGGAATCAATACCAGGTGTTTCCCGAATCGGCGGGCATAATTGATCAACTGGATATTGCCGAAGGAGATACGGTACGAAAAGGCCAAAGGCTGGCGGTCATCCGCAACCCTTCCGCCATCCTGAACCGGCAAAACGCGCTTGCGGCAGCCGATTTTAATACGCTGAATAATACCAGGGATCAATTACAGGAACTGCAAAATACAGTTGAGATGGCTCAACAGGTTAAACAAAACGACTCCCTGTTATACGCCCGCCAACGGGAGCTTTGGAACCAGGGGATCGGCACCCGCATTGAGTTGGAACAAAGAGCGCTGAATGTCCGGAACGCAACCACCAGTTATGAAAACGCGTTGCTAAAATACAGCCAGCTAAAAAAACAACTGGATTTTACCGAACGACAATCCCGCACCAGTCTTGCTATTGCATCATCGCTGGAAAAAGACCTAGAAGTGAAAAGCCAGATGGACGGCAACGTGTTCAGCTTATTAAAAGAGCAGGGCGAGATGGTAAACGCACAAACCCCTATTGCCGTGATCGGCGAAAAAAACAACGTGTACCTGGAATTGCAGATTGACGAAAATGATATCAGCGAAGTGGTACCCGATCAACAGGTTTTAATTACGATGGATAGTTATAAACGGGAAGTGTTTGAAGCCAGGATAAAAAAAATTTACCCCATGATGAATGAACGCTCCCGCACTTTTACCGCCGAAGCGGATTTCATCAAACGGCCCGACCGGCTTTTTCCCAACCTCACCGCCGAAGCCAATATTATTATTACCTCCAAACCCCATGCCCTGCTGATCCCCAGGAGCTATCTGATAGACGATCAGTACGTTCTATTAAAAAACAAAAAGAAAGTAAAAGTGAATATAGGGGCAAGGGATAACCAGTTTGCAGAAATTATTTCGGGAGTAACCGAAAAGGATGAATTATTAAATCCCGACTTATGAAAACCAGGTTACTGATTGAAATAACCCTTTCTTTATTGTCCGCCCGGATGCGGCAAACCGTGGTGGCAGCAGTTGGGGTAACTTTCGGCATTACCATGTTTATCACGCTGCTCAGTTTTATGAACGGGCTGAACAACCTGCTCGACGGTCTGATCACCAACCGCACCCCGCACATCAGGATATTCCGGGATATAGCTCCCGCCAAAAACCAGCCCGTGAACCTGTCGGAGACCTATGGCAATACCTACAATTTTATTCAATCGGTACGGGCTTCCAATGGCAGACAGGAAGTATATAACGCAAACAAGATCATCTCTCTTCTCAGGGAGGATAACAGGGTATTGGGAGTATCCGAAAAGGTGGCAACCCAGGTGTTTTTTAATACGGGAACCCTCGACATCACGGGTTTTATGAACGGCATTGATATAGAGGCCGAAATGAAATTTTACCGGTTCAGCGATTACGTTACTGCCGGGAATCCTATGGACCTGAAATATACCAGGAATAGTATTATCCTGGGAAAACCCCTGGCCGATAAGTTGTTGGCTAAAATCGGCGATGTAGTGCAGGTCACCACTGCACAGGGCGAACGATTCCCGCTAAAGGTGGTAGGGTATTACCAGTCGGGGCTTTCTGATTTTGATAAAACACAAAGTTTCGCCAATGTAGCTACCGTACAAACTATTTTGGGGAAGCCGGCAAGTTATATCACCGATATTGAGGTGAAACTGCGGGATATCAATACAGCGCCTTTATTATCTAAAGAGTTTGCCAGGCAGTTTGATACGGATACCGAGGATATTCAAACCGCTAACGCGCAATTTGAAACAGGCACTTCGGTCAGGAATATCATTTCTTATGCGGTGGGTATAACTTTACTGATTGTGGCCGGTTTTGGGATCTATAATATACTGAACATGATGATTTTTGAAAAAATGGACACGATCGCTATCCTGAAAGCCACTGGTTTTGCAGGCGCTGACGTAAAAAAGATCTTTATGCTCATTTCTCTCGGTATCGGTATTGCGGGTTGTATCGCCGGCTTGTTGCTGGGCAATATCCTCAGTCATATCATTGATCATCTTCCTTTTGAAACCGCAGCGCTGCCAACGGTTAAAACTTTTCCGGTGGATTTCAATCCATTGTATTATATTATTGCGGTTGCATTTTCTTTGATCACTACATATTTTGCCGGCTGGTTCCCCGCAAGGAAAGCCAGCCGCGTGGATCCGGTCGTTATCATCAGAGGTAAATAGCATGGAATCAATCATACTTCAGGCAAAAGATATCAGCAAGAGTTTCAGAGACCCGGTTCTGATGCCGGTATTGCACCATATCAGCTTCGAAATTAAAAAAGGAGAATTTACTTCCATTATAGGGAAATCGGGTTGTGGAAAATCAACGCTGCTATATGTGCTTTCCACCATGGATACCGACTACACCGGCGAACTATATATAGGTGGACAGTTGATGACCGGGAAATCGGATAAGGCGCTGGCGCACATCCGGAATGAAAAAATAGGTTTTGTTTTCCAGTTTCACTATTTGCTGAACGAGTTTTCGGTTTTAAAAAACGTGATGCTGCCGGCCCTTCGTTTAAACAAATACACCGAAAAAGAAATTACCGAAAAGGCCATGCGATGGCTCGAAAATCTGGGGATTGAAGACCTTGCGCACAAAAAGGCCAATCAGGTATCCGGCGGCCAAAAGCAACGGGTGGCCATCGCGCGGGCACTGATCAATGATCCGGCCATCATCATGGGCGATGAACCCACCGGTAATCTTGATAAAAAGAACAGCCGGATCGTTTTCGACACCTTTCAGCAACTTTCAGAAGAGTTTAACCAAACGCTTTTGATCGTAACACACGACACGGATTTTGCATCAAGCACAAAAAGAATTATTGAAATGGAAGATGGCAGAGTGATCAGCCATTGATAATTTTAAAACACTGAAATGATACTGGCAACAGATTTAGACGGCACTTTTTTAGGCGGCGAGCCCGCTGATCAAAAATCGTTGTATGCATGGATCAACGGGCATGAAAAATTTCAGCTCGTTTTTGTAAGCGGTCGCGGGCTGGCATCTATATTGCCTCTTTTTGAGGACCCCCGGATACCCAAACCGGATTTCATCATCTGCGATGTGGGCGCCACCCTGGTAGAAGGCAGGTCACTGGAACCGGTGGAGCCCCTTCAATCCCTGATTGAGGAGCGGTGGCCCGGAAGCGAAAAAGTAGCGGCGCTATTGTCAACCGTACAAGGACTGGTTCGCCAGGAAGTGCCGCAACAGCGGCGATGTTCTTATTTCTATGATCAACAAACCGATATAGAGAGTCTGAAAAAAAAGGTGGAGCAACTGAACTGTGAACTGATTTTATCAGCCGGCAAATTTGCAGATGTATTGCCGGGAGGGGTCAACAAAGGATATAGCCTGCAGTTATTGGCGCGGCAATACCGGATGAACAAAGACCATGTTTTAGTTGCAGGCGACACTTTCAATGATCTTTCCCTGTTCAAATCCGGGTACAAGGGAGTAGTGGTGGGCAACGCCGAACCGGGGCTGCCGGAAGCCACCGCTCACCTGCCCGGCATATACCACGCCACGCGGGAAGGCGCGGGAGGAATACTGGAAGCCATGCATCATTTCGCCTGGCTCCAGCACCCTGTAACCCGTTAATTTTACACAAAGACAGTGCTACTCCGTTCCGTAGGCGCCACTATAAACGGCAGGCTCGGGAGACCGGTAAACCTCGCCGTTCACTTCTATGCCATCGGCAAAATGCCGTTCAAAATTGGTGATTCCCTTATCCAGCGCGGGCGATGTAGCTTTTAAATGAAAATCCCAATTCAGATCGAAATCCGCATTATACATATCGGTATCAAGCGGATAGTTGACAAATTCCGGATCGTTTTCACCGGCAAGCGTTCCAATCACATCGTCCACTCCGGCTACTATCTCATCGCCGGGCTGAAACTGATCTACCGCCTGTTGGTTATAACCATAGTAAAAAGTATTATAGAATTTAGATCGGATGTCTTCAGGATTTCCCTTGTCTCTTTTTATACCAAAACGGTTGTTCACCAGTAGATTATTATACAGATCGGCATGCACGCCTTTTTCCACCCAGATAGACCCGCCTTTGATACTTGGCCGACGCCATCCCCCGTTGATAATGGTATTGTTGTACCCGATTACATACAACTGCGGAGTGCGCTCTCCTTCGTTGGACAATTTGAGTCCGCTGGTATTGGGGCTGTGCATCAGGTTGAAAGCGACATCCGCCAGCACGCCTGATTTCAGGTTGATGGCGTCATCTGCAGGCGCTCCTATGGCATAAAAAATACTGTTGGCTATAATGGTTTTACCTCCTTCCACATACAACGCGTCGTCATAAAAATTGCGTATAATGCTGTTCACCACTACAAATTTTCCGTTCACATTGCCATAATACAAGGCTGGCAGGTGCTTCCCTGCCTGGGCTTTATACAATCCGGCTTTCACCGAAGGCGACTCTTCGGTTGTGGCCGTACCCCCATACTCCATGATCGTATGCTGCAGCAATACTTCCCGGGAGGAAGGTGCGGAAACCATGCCTCCCCAAAGATTCCCAAACAAATGATCTTCCGTTTTCCACTCGTCGGGCACTGTAAATAATACGGGGTTGGCTGCAGTACCCAAACAGTAAAGACTACCCCGGATGATAATTTCCGGAGCCACCACAGAATCGCTCATTACGACTTTCACGCCTTCCTCAATCGTCAGGGACTTCCCCTCCGGGATTTCAAGATGACCCGTTATGATATACGTGTTTCCTTTGGTCCAGATTCCCGACACGGCGCCCGAAATACCTTCTGCCGGCGGATCAGGATCGGGATCAACATTTGGATTTTCATCCTTCTTACAACCCGTTAACAATAATAATCCTACAGAAAAACTAAGAATCCAGGAATACAATTTCATCGTTAATGCTTAAATGTTAAATAAAAAAATTTACCACGAATAGCGAACCCCCAAATAGAAAGAACGGTAATAATATTCCCGCCGGATCAGGGTTTTTCCCGTCCATTGCTGGGCAGGAACGTCCATATTCCGGGTGTTGTCGTTTTTAAGATATACCATCATGGGTGTGTTCAGCAGGTTATTGGATTTCAGGAATATACCCAGCTTATTCCGGAGCTTCTTTTCCACCGAGGCATCCATTTGAAAAGTTGATTTTTGCCAGAGGTTGTTCCCTATAAATTGAGACACGGCGCTGATCCTTTCTCCCGTGTATTGAAACGCCACCTGCGCATCCCATCCCTGCCTGGCGTCTTTAAACAAAACCGCCAGGTTACCAATATGGGCAGGCTGTCCGTATAAAGGACGTGTTTCATCCACAGAAACAGTTTTCAAATCCCCGTTCCCGTCGCGGATACGTTTCGATTTGGAGGTGGTAATGCGGGAATGCGTGTACGTGTAATTGATCTTTATACCTATTTTTCTGAAATATTTTATAAAATCAATTTCTGTTCCATAATTGGTAGCATTCCCAAAATTACCCGGCATATAGTATATGTCCTGCCCCCTGAGGCTATCGGGCCTTAATATATATTCAACCGGGTTTTGTATGTACTTATAAAATACAGCCACCATCATTTGCTCGGCCGGATTTGAAAATCTTTCAAAGCGAATGTCTATATTATCGGTGACAGCATGTTTCAGATCGGGATTGCCGCGTTCCACGTAATCTTCATATACAATGGTGTAAGGCACGATCTCAAAAAAACCGGGACGATTAACGGCACGAAAATAAGAGAGGCGGACATTGGTATTACTACCCGGTTTATATTTAAAATGAATATCCGGTAAAGCATCGGTATATGCCTGCCTGCCATCCGGCCTGGACTGACCGATCGGGAAGTTGAGGTGATACCCCTGGATAGTGCTCTCCAGCCGGACACCACCTAATATTTCCATCTGCCGCCCCCTATGGCTGAATTGCAGGTATTCGGCATGGATGTCCTCAAAAGACCGGTAATTCAGGGATGTGCCGATGCTTCCTCTTGGATTTTCCACGATCCAGGATATCTGGTCGTAATCAGTGAAATCTTTCCCATAGCCAGCATAAGGATCACGGGAACGAAGCTCATACTCGTTATAAAAATTCTTCCTTTTTTTATCCCGGTAGAGCGCCCCTATCGTCCATGCAACCGGCAGGGAAGCCACGGGTTGATCAAAACTGAAATTGAGGTATCCCGAAAGGTCTCTGTCGGAATGGCGTTCCCAGCGACGTAAACCGGTCTTGGCCGTTGTTTTGGAGAAATTGAAATTTCTTTCCTCCCCGTTTAAGGTAACCTTTGCATCGTCGGGCTGGTTGCCGTTCGCCAGCGAATACACAGCCGACCAGTCTAATCGCAGATTTCCCAATAAAAAATGTCTTCCCTGCAACGTATTGTTATAAATGAATTGCCGGGTGGTTCTGGAACGACTTTCATATTCGAGGGAGGCATTGCCATTTACCGGATCGTAGCCACCGAGTGTTAGAAAAGTGGATCGCATTTCACGAACCTGGAAATTGGTGAGATTAAAAAATGAATGGTTCCACTGGATCTTATTCCTGCCTCTTAACCGGTAGTCCATCTTTGAATAAACCGCATACCGTAATTCCTGTTCCGAATAATTTCGTTCTTTCATGGTAGTGAGCGTTACGCCTTTTAACGTATCCACCACATTGGATTCAAAAAACAGGCTATTGCTTCCTTTGTAGGTATTTTGAAAACTGCCTGCCAGTAACACGCCCAGTCTCTTTTTAAAATAGCGGTTGCCTGCGGAAAAGCCGGCCTGGAAATCGGGTGCCGGCAACCCCGATCGGTATCGAACGGGGCCTTTTGAAAAATCATCCGGGGTGGCATTGTACCTGTCGGGATGGGTTTCATAAGGAGACCTATAGTTGATATCCCTATGACGGAACGCAGTGAAATCCCGGTCAAAAAAAAGTTCGTGGTAGCCGGTCATCACATTCACTGAAACATTCAGGGTATCGGGGGCGTCTTTTAATACCATGTTTACGACGCCGCCGATGGCATCTCCTTCCATTACAGGTGTGAGGGTTTTATATACTTCCAGCCGTTTCAAAAGGTCTGATGGAAAAATATCCAAAGGTATGTACCGGTTTGTTTTATCTGGACTGGGGATTTTAATTCCATTGACGGTGGTATAATTGTACCGTTTATCCATCCCTCTCAGAATAGCATACCGGCCTTCACCGGTTTTATTTCGTTCTATGGAGATGCCCGACACCCGCTGAAGCAGGTTTGCCACCATCAGATCGGGAGAAATTTTAATGGCCTGTTCCGAAACAATGTTCATCACCTGCGGGGCTGATTTTTCGAGACGCCGTACGGCCACATCGTCATTCCCTCTTACCTGTCCGTCAATGACCACCTCCTCCAACCAGTTATCATTGGCCGGTTCCAGTTGTACCTCTGCCTCCGTTACTCCGGCTGACACTATCTTTATACTCCGGGTAAAGATCTTAAAAGAAACATAATCCACTACAAGTTGATAACCGCCTTCAGGAATATTGTTCAGAATAAAAGAACCATCCAATCCCGTGAGGGTTGCATACGGCGTATTTTCCAAACGCACGGTAGCATTCACCAGGGGCGTTCCCTCCAAACGATCATAAACATGCCCTTTAACAACTCCCGAGAGAGCCGGTTGCGAAGCATGCAGACAAAGAAATAGTAAACAGACACTATACAAACGCAAAACAATAATTTAAAACGTATTAATCCGGATTGCCATTTATTGTGAGACCAGGATCAGGGATGTAAATTTAAGTGATTATAAAAAAAAGGATTACCCGTTAAGGAATCCTTTCTGTGATCCGGATTGGATTCGAACCAATGACCCTCAGCTTAGAAGGCTGATGCTCTATCCAGCTGAGCTACCGGACCTTTTTTGAGGCAGCAAAGATAATTTTTTTTGAGTTGGTTCCAAATACTTGTTATTTCGGGAACATTTGCGACTCATATCATTTTTGTTTCAGGTATATATGCCGGATATTGTTAACTCCGGAATCTCTTTCGTCAATTTCAAACTTGTTGATATTTTTAATCAGCGGTAATAATTTGGAAAATCCATAATTCCTGGGGTCGAAGTCGGGCTTTTTCTTAAGAATATAGCTGCCCAGGCTTCCTAAGAAAGTCCAGCCGCTTTCATCGGCCAAATCATTTACACTTTCCGTTATAAGCCTGATGGTTTCGGCATCCACCCTGTTAAGCGGGACCTTCTTTTGTTTGGGCTTTACCTTTGCTTTAGCGGAATTACCGGATTCTGCATGGTTGGCCTTCAGAATTTCCAGGTAAATGAATTTGTCGCAGGCCGAGATAAATGGCTGGGGCGTTTTCTTTTCGCCAAACCCTATAACAGTCATCCCCGCTTCACGCAAACGCGTAGCCAGCCTGGTAAAATCACTGTCGCTCGACACGATGCAAAAACCATTCACCTTCTCCGAATACAGAATATCCATGGCATCAATGATCAGCGCACTGTCGCTTGAGTTTTTCCCAGTAGTATAACTGTATTGCTGAATCGGGGTGATGGCATTTTCCAATAAAACGTTTTTCCATCCCGAAACGGTAGGCTTAGTCCAGTCGGCATAGATCCGCTTAATGGTGGGAGTTCCGTTTTTTGAGATTTCCTCCAACATTTCCTTCACCTGTGAATAAGGTACGTTATCCGCGTCAATTAATACTGCAAGTTTATCTTCCGTCATATTACAGGTTGTTGTTTGTGGTGTCAAATATAGTTATTGAAAAAATAGGATTTGCGATTTGCCGGATATAATAGAATGCGGGCGGTATGGATTGTGTCGCTGCAAGCGCGGATCATCAGGGAGAGAAAAAGGGTAGGCAGGAAGGAATTGATTTTTAAAAAAACTTTCTTTTCTCCTAAAAACAGACAGGACATAAACGTCATTATATTTCAGAAACCGAGCCCCTGACCATGGCTTTACCTGACATCTATACACAGGATAACACGGCAAAAACTTTATCAGCCATAGACCCAAAAACAGAAATCGAAACAGACATCACCGAAAGCTGTCGGCAAAGGACAAGACAAAATCAATAATTTTTAGTATATTTTTTCCATTACCGGCAAAAATATATGGGCTATATTTCATGCTCAAAGAGCAAAAAGATATGAAACTGAAAGGCGGTATTTACCATCGTACTCAAATAGACCTCACTTACCACTCCAATCGCATAGAGGGCAGCAAGCTTACTCATGACCAAACCCCGTTTATTTCCACCCAAAGAAGTGTCCGCAAAAATGAAAGAGTTGCCTATTGCATACCACAGCATTGAAAAAAACATGAGAAAATATTATTGATGTCGGGAGATTGACTGCCTGATGCAACTTTCCTCATCGTTGTTATAGAAAGCAAATATAATCTGACGATGAAACCCGGGGAATTTCATCATCCCAAAAACTTGTATATAAAAACTGTTTGTGTCGGAATGGATAAAATAAAAAAGGGATTCATTCGCTGAAACCCTTTATATTATCAGCTCCCCTTCAGGACTTGAACCTGAGACCCTCTGATTAATCCCGCACGTGCGGGACTCTAACCAACTGAGCAAGGTCGCCGACCGGTATAAAGTCCGGATCTATCAACCTTTTTATTAGTGCTTTACTTTTCTGCTTCTTAATAAAACGCTCTATACGGATGGCTTCTTTTTCTTCCTCACCAATCCGGAAAAGCCCTTGTAGTATCCATGGTCTGTATTTTCTCGTATAAGTATTAAAGCTTTCCTGGTGATTATGTTTTTTCAACCGGATCATTATATCAGTGGTATAACCGACATAATACTTATCAGCACCGGCAGAGTAGATGATATAGAGGTAATACATAAGGTTAACATAAAAAAGGCTTCGAAAAACCGAAACCTTTTTAAGCTCCCCCTTCAGGACTTGAACCTGAGACCCTCTGATTAACAGTCAGATGCTCTAACCAACTGAGCTAAGGAGGAATATATCCCTGTTCTTAATCCTTCTTTATCTTAAACCAATCCCGATATCGCTTTGCTCATCGGGACCTTGTTTTTCTAAAACTCCTCCGTCATTTTGAAAAACTACGGCTGAGCTAAGGAGGAATAAGGGCGGCAAAAATAGGGCTTTTAGTAGGATCCTGCAAACAAATTTTGGAAATGTTTTTTATTGTAAATTTGTAACCACAGCCCGCTACCGGCCGGGGGATAATCTCCTGATTTATTGGGAATTTATTAGCCGGTTGCCAAACACTTCTGCTATCTGATAAAGCAGGCTGATTTTAAAAACATCAAAAGACAAAAATTAATTATTCATTCTAAATTAGAGTACTATGGCTTTCACATTACCGGCACTGCCGTATGCACATGACGCACTTGAACCCCATATTGATACGCTTACGATGCAGATCCATCACGGTAAGCACCATCAGGGATATGTTGACAATCTTAATAAGGCAATAGCGGGCACTCCCCACGAAAATAAATCTCTGGAGGAACTGGTTAAAAATGCAGGCGCTGTCAGCACGGCCGTTCGCAATAATGGCGGCGGTCACTGGAATCACAGTTTTTTCTGGACAATTCTGGCGCCCAACGCCGGGGGCAAACCGTCCGGGAAACTGGCAGCAGCTATTGACGCAGCATTTGGAAGCTTTGATGAATTTAAAACTAAATTCGCAGCTGCCGGCGCTACCCGCTTCGGAAGTGGATGGGCCTGGCTGATTGTAAAGGACGGGAAACTGGAAGTAACCAGCACGCCCAACCAGGATAACCCATTGATGGACGTGGCAGAAGTGAAGGGAACTCCCATTTTTGGAGTGGATGTATGGGAACACGCGTATTACCTGAAATACCAAAACAAACGCGCCGACTACCTCTCCGCTATCTGGAATGTGGCTAACTGGAAAAAAGTGGAAGAACTTTTTGAAAAAGCATAAGAATATATAAAAAGCCGTCCCCCGAAAGAGACGGCTTTTTATATAATTTGAAATTTCAAATTTGAGATTTTAAATTTTCTCAAGGCACCGGATCGTGCCCATGTCCTCCCCAGGGATGGCAACGGCTTATCCGTTTTAAAGCCAGCCATCCGCCTTTGAATATTCCATATTTTTTTATAGCTTCCAAAGCATATTGCGAGCAGGTAGGCGTAAATCTGCATTTTGGACCCAATACAGGAGAAACCACCCATTGATAGAATTTGATCAGAACAATGAACGGGAAATTAAGGATGCTCCGGATAATTTTCATCTGCAATATGAATAAGCTTGTTTAAAATTACCTCCATTTGCTTATTTACCAATGCAAAATCGGGAATTTCCCTGCCGGTAAAAATTACAAACAACAATAGCTGCAGGCTTTTATCGTCAATTTTTTTCAGCAATTCCGGCTTTCTCAGCCGGTAAGCTTCCCGCATCAGTCTCTTGATCCTGTTGCGGTCCACGGCTTTTTTAAAAAATTTTTTGCCTACACTTACCCCAAACTGAAGCTCCGATGGCAACGGGAAAGATCCTGCCGGACGGATCAAATACACCACCCGGAACGGGGCCACGGAAAAACGTTTCCCCTCCCGGAACAACAGCTCAATCCGTTTCCGGCTCTTTAACCGCTCCCTTTTATGTAAGGTGAATCTGTTTTTCAAAATCTCTGCGTTAAACCTTCTGAAAGCCTGCTGCAAAAATAGTCCCGCAAAGCTTATTATTGAGCCTGTGCGGGACTATAACTATTTTAGGAACTCAGGATGGCAGTCCGGATCTTATTTAGCGCCTTTTTCGTCGGAAATGGTTAACTTCTTCCGTCCTTTCTTACGGCGATTGGCCAACACCTTCCGTCCGTTTGCGGTTTGCATACGTTTCCGGAAACCGTGTACCGACTTACGACGACGCTTATGGGGCTGAAATGTACGTTTCATACTATGTTACTTTTTCACTTTTTGAAATAAGGGTTCGGGAGAAGCGAACCAGGTTTCAAAATCATTTGCCTTTTCCAGACGGGTCACCACACCCTTTCTGCAGAGGCTGGATGAAAGGATGGCAAAGGTAGGTGTTTGAAACGAATTACAGTCCCTTTTTTTCAGCTCGGCAGGGTTGCCCCCCGGAACACGCTGCTTATTCCCTCAGCCGGATCAATTCATCACGGATCAGATCGTATTCAAAACCCTTCTGTAACAAATAGTTCTGCAATTTGCGCTTTTTAACGAGCGTCTCCCGCTCACCTTTTAGCTGCTCCCATTTTCGTTCGGCCAGATTTTGCAGGGTTTTCAGGTAGTCGGCTTCATCTATCTGCTGCAGCGACTTTTTGATACAATAAGGACTGATCTTTCTCTCTTTAAGTGCCTGCACTATTTTCCTTTTTCCCCATTGCTTTATCCTGAACTTGCCGCCGGCAAATTGAATGGCAAAACGCTCCTCGTTCAGGTATCCCTCTTCTATAAGCTGCGAAAGGAGCCGCTCAGCCTCTTCCCGGGTAATACCCAGACTGCGCAATTTATCCCTCACTTCCTGGTGACTGCGCTCCTGGTAAGCACAAAACCGCTTTATTTTGACGGCGGCCTTTTCAAAAAGAAGATCTTTATAGGAAGTCATATTTCAGGCAAAGGTTGGAGATTTAAAATGGAAGGAAAAAACAAGGATAGTTTTATCGTTTTATACGTTTTTTCTATAATACTTTCCCCATTGCCGGCATAGTCAACTTTGGATAAATTTTTAATCCGGCCATAGAAATGAATTCTGGGACAAGAAAATTTATGTACGTTTGCCATAATCATATTTTAACTGGATTTATGAAGTTTATCGTATCTTCTTCAGCCCTGCTGAAACAACTGCAGCAAATAAGTGGCGTTATCAGCACGAATACCGTGCTGCCTATATTAGAGGATTTTCTGTTCGAGATCAACAAAAATAAACTCACCGTAACCGCTACCGACCTGGAAACGGTTATGAAAATCCATCTTGATATTGAAGCCCGGGATACGGGTAAAATATGCATCCCCGCCAAGATATTAATAGACTCGTTGAAAAACTTACCGGATCAGCCGCTCACCTTGGCCGTTGACAAAAATTTTGGAATCGAAATTACCAGCGATAACGGAAAATACAAGGTGATGGGTGAAAACCCGGATAATTTCCCTAAAGAGCCGGAAGCCGAAGACGCAAGCGAATTTACGATGGAATCTTCAGCCCTGGTTAAAGCCATCAACAAAACCATTTTTGCCGTCAGCACAGATGATCTTCGCCCTGCAATGACGGGGGTTTATTTCGAACTATCTAACAACGCTATTACCTTCGTGGCCACGGATGCACATCGTCTGGTAAGATATCGCAGAACGGATGTGAGTTGTCCTCAAAATGATAATTTTATTGTTCCGAAGAAGCCGTTAAATCTTCTAAAAACAGCACTGCCCGACAACAGTGATGAGATAAAGATATCCTACAACAAAAATCACCTGTTTATCGAACACGGCGCAACAGAGCTGGTGTGCCGCCTGATTGATGCCAGGTTTCCGGATTACAAGGTGGTGATTCCTGCCGAGAATCCTTACAAGATGACCATAAACCGTGTTGACTTCCAGAATGCGCTGCGCAGGGTCAACGTCTTCAGTAATAAGAGTACTAACCTGGTGGCATTAAGTATCTCCGGGGCGGAACTGCAGTTAACTGCCCAGGATGTGGATTTCAGTTTCGAAGGCAACGAAAGGATGAACTGCCGCTACGAAGGCGAGGATATGAAAATAGCCTTCAATGCCAGGTTTTTAGTGGAACTGCTCAGCGCCACCAACAGCACCGAAGTAGTAATGGAATTATCTACTCCCACCAAAGCAGGCATATTGACCCCGGTGGATAAACAGGAAGACGAGGAACTGCTGATGCTGTCCATGCCGTTGATGTTGAATCAATAGCAATAAACGCTACAGACCCGGCGCGCGGACTGCGTTATACCCGGTTTTTCTGCCAATCCAACCCTCGGCCTTAGAATGCATTCATGGCGGACATAAGGAATGAGCGTTTGCCGCCTGCCGGCAAAATGTTGAAACACATCCTTCTGCAAACTATGCAGCCCGATTACTCATGATCATATTATCTTTGAAAAAATTACAGCCATGAGAATCATAGCCATGATACCCGCGCGGTACGCGTCTTCGCGTTTCCCGGGGAAGCTGATGAAACCCCTTGGTAATAAAAGTGTTATCCGGCATACATACGACAATACGGTTGCTACCCGTTTGTTTGACGAAGTATGGGTGGTTACCGACAGCGACATCATCTATAATGAAATAACCGGCAGCGGGGGCAATGCAAGAATGAGTGCGGCACCACACGAAAGCGGAAGCGACCGGATCGCTGAAGCCATAGCGGGAATGGACATTGACGTGGTTGTAAACGTACAGGGAGACGAACCCTTTATTGACACCCAATCCTTACAACAACTTATAGCGTTGTTTGAAGACGATACGGTGGAAGTGGGTTCTATCATGCGACCCATAGAAAGCGAAGAACAGGTTAAAAATCCTAATTGTGTAAAGGTGGTTACAGACCTCCATATGAATTCGCTGCTTTTTAGCAGGAGCGTTATACCCTTCCTGCGGAATAAATCGGCTGCTACGCAATATTATGAACATGTAGGCATTTATGCTTTCAAAAAGGACGCGCTGCTTCAGTTTACCCAATGGCCCATTACCCCGCTGGAAGACGCCGAAAAAATAGAATGCCTCCGGTTTCTCGAACACGGTATCCCCTTGCGTATGACCATTTCAAATTTCAGGGGGGTGGGTATTGATACGCCTGAAGATTTAAAAAGAGCGATAGAACTATTGTAAATAAAAAGCTTTGTACAAGCCACCCTCTCATGTTTTACAACAATAATATGTCATTATGAACTGGATGCTGCTGATCATCGCGGGTTTGTTTGAAGTTGGTTTTGCTTCCTGTCTTGGAAAAGCAAAAGAATCCGAGGGGGCCACGGCCAATATGTGGTATGCCGGTTTTTTCGTTTGTCTTTCTTTGAGCATGTACTTATTGGTGAAGGCTACACAAACCCTGCCCATCGGTACGGCCTATGCCGTTTGGACCGGGATCGGAGCCGTTGGTACCGTACTTGTCGGGATCTTTGTATTTCGCGACCCGGCCGATTTCTGGAGGGTATTTTTTATCACTACCCTGATCGCCTCAATCATTGGATTAAAGGTGGTTTCTCACTAAATATTGTCCGGTTAAATTTAAAATATCGTATGATAAATATGCCACGGATGCACGAATGGAATTTCAAGATCCTTTTATATCCGTGCATTCGCGGCTATTGAATCAACTATCATGTGCTTAACCCATCTTGCAGTTCCGGGGGCTATTTTAAATTTTTTTACTGCGGGGATGAAATGGGTTATGTTTTAGTTATATCTATAACTAACTGATTATTAGTATTTTGAAATTCACCTCTGGTTTGTAGTACACAGGGGGGTGTTTTTTGTTAGGGATCATTAACAGAGATTTGCACCATGTACTTCAAGGTCTCCGTTCGTATCAATGCGGCTACCGGTAAAAGCGATGGCTATTACCGGCTTGTGGAGAGCTATCGAAATGAGAATAACCGGGTTTGCCACAGCACTATTTTGAACATCGGTTTTATGGAAGGCGTGAGTCCCGAACAAAAAAATAAGATCCAAAAACATCTTACAGACCGCAGGGAAGGATTGAGGAGCATGTTTTCAGAAGAAGATCCGGTGGTGCGGGAGCTTACTGAAAAATACTGGAAGCTCATAATTGAAAAAGGTCGTGTTGATTTAAGCGGGGAGAAAAAGCAAAAGAATGAAACAAGAACAAAGGTTTATGCAGACAGCATCCGGCATAAAGAAGCACGGGAACTGGGTGGTGAATGGCTGTGTTATCAGGCTTTGGATCAATTAGGTCTTCCTTCTTTTCTGTCCACATTGGGATGGAGTGATGAGCAAATCAGGCTGGCTTGTACGCAAATTATCAGCCGTGCGGTATATCCTGCATCAGAGTTGTGCACTGCACGATGGATAAAAGAAAACTCCGCTGTTTGCGAACTGACGGGTTACCCGGCAGACAAAATTACCAAGGATAAACTTTATGAACAGTCCTTAAAGCTCTATGATATCAGGGAACACTTAGAGCAATACCTGAGCATCAGGACTAATGAGCTTTTTGACCTGCAGGACAGTATTGTATTATATGATCTGACCAACACCTATTTTGAAGGGAGCAAAAAACACAGCCGGCTTGCCCGCTTTGGCAAAAGCAAGGAAAAAAGAAGGGATGCCAAACTCGTAGTGCTTGCCCTGGTTATCAACCCGGAAGGGTTTTTAAAATACTCCAACATTTATGAAGGCAACAAAGCGGATGCTTCCACGCTGCCTGATATTATATCCACAGTAAGAAAGATCACTTCCGGTGATGGTGATCATAAAGGTATTGTAATAGTGGATGCAGGTATTGCCTCTGAAGAGAACCTGGCTCTTTTGGAAGGGCATGGTCTTCGCTATGTATGCGTGAGCCGCAGGCAACTTAAAGATTATGAAGCGGTGATTGGAAGCCAGCCACAGACGATGATCACCAAAAACAAAACACAACTGGTATTGCAGCGGGTTGCTACACCTGGCGGTAAGGATTACTTTCTGCGTGTGCAAAGTGAAGCTAAGCAAGCTACTGAATCCTCTATGCTCGGGTTGTTCCGTTCGCGTTTTGAAACGGAGTTGAAGAAAGCCCAAAATGGGATTGACTCCAGGCACGGGATAAAGCAAATGGAGAAGGTGCAACGACGTATTGGGCGGGCTATTGAGAAGTACAGATCTGTGGCTCGTTTTTATGATATAGCAATAGAACCGGGCAAAGACGGAAATGCTACCGCAATAAAATGGTCACTCAACAGTTTGTGGAATGAGAGACAAACAGAAATCGGAGCTTATTTTGTTCGAACCAATATAGATGTGGAACAGGAGCAAACGCTTTGGTCAACCTACAATATCATCCGCGAAGTAGAAGCTACCATGCGTACTTTAAAGACTGATTTGGATTTAAGACCCATCTATCACCAGAGTGATAAGTCCACCATGGCTCATCTGCACCTGGGATTATTGGCTTATTGGTTGGTCAATACCATCCGGTACCAGGCGAAAAGAAGCGGTATAACTCACGGGTGGAAAGAAATACTACGTATCAGCCAGACTCAAAAACTGGTAACCACCACAGCTCAAAACACCGCAGACCAACTGATCCTGATAAAGAAAAGCACAGAGCCCAATGAAAACCTATTAGAGATATACAAGTCTCTGAAATATAAACCGTACCCTTTCGCCAAAAGGAAATTTGTAGTACACAAACCGGAACTCAAAAAAATTGAAACCCCCTCTACTGGCGAATATTCACCCCCTTAGCTGCAACTTGGGTTAACCCCCTCCTTGTACTTCAATCTGTCAATCAAGCGGAACCCACTCTGTCATCATTGGAGTTTTAACTTTACCAACTCCCCAATCGTATTTTTATAGCCGGAAAACGGCAAACTGAACCCTGAGAAGTCGAAAGGAAATTCAGCGGCCCGGTAAATGGTATCCGGCAGGGAAAATGCGTCTTCCGTGCACGTATAAAAGATGTTATTTGAATACAACCATTGCGCCAGGTACTCCTGTTCGGCTTGCCCGGGTGTAGGCACCAGGATGGCTTTTTGTCGCAATTGAACCAGGTCCATAACGGAGGTATAGCCACTTCTGCAAATCACCCATTCTGCCTGTTGGATAACGGCGTTTAAAGCCTCCGATGCAGCAAAATTAATGACCTCCACCGGGGCAGCAACTGCCACAGGAGGCGCGTCCTCCGGCAATCCCCGGATAAGCAAAACCCTCCCCCTGTAACGATGCAGTTCTTTCAAAAGAGCCCGTTCCCATAGGGAACGACGTGGTTCGGGGCCCGATAATATGAATACCAGGTCATATTTTTTCTCGGTATTGATTTTTACCAGCCGCGACAGGGGACCGAGGTACCTCACGTTGGGAGGCGCCACCAGCGGATGAGACAGAACACCTGCCAGGTTTGGAACCTCTTCAAAATCGGGAACCCAGCACTCGTCAAACCGCTTAATATACCAATAGTTGATCCGCCGCAACCACCGGTCGGCCCAGGTGCCGATCCCGGTTTTGATATTCAACTGGTGGGTGATAAACACCGAATAGGCACGTTTTGTGTAAAGTCCATAGCGATTATCACTGATAACCATGTCAAATTGATGCTCCTCCATCACTTCCCGCAACCAGGCTTGTTCATAGCTGATAACTGCTATTATCCGGGGAATTTGCCGGGCCATTTTGAATGCGAAACCATTTCTTCCCTTATGGTAAAAAATCCGGTATCCCTTCAGCGGCAGAAAAGAAAGCCGGGGAAACTCCTCCCGAAGAACCTGCAACACCTTTCCTTCGGCAGCGATCGTTACTGCGCAACCGTTGCTAACTAATTCATTTACAATAGGAATACAACGGGTAGCATGACCGAGCCCCCAGTCCAGGGGAGCCACTAAAATTTTGAGCGCCGACATATGGCTATTCAAATTAAAATAAGTATTATTGTCAGCCTGTTTTTTGGCATCCTATTAATAACAATAATTTTAGGATAATTTAGTTTAAATTTACAACCGTACGGAAAGATAGAATATCATGAGGAAAGACCGGTTTAAATTGTTTTTAATAGTGGTTGCAGTGTTAGCCGTGTTAATGAGCGGGTGTAGTGTTTTTAAAGGAGGGCAGAAAGGTTGTGGTTGTCCCAGTCATAAGGGAATGGTTGGGTATTAATAAAGTAAAAATACATTATCCAAAATTGAAATCCCATAGACATGAAAACATCTAATCGTGATTTGCTGGTTTTATTGAAAGACGAGTCTATGAGCGACAAGGCCATAGAGTACGAGGTGGAAAAACTGAACGAGTTACTCATTCTGGTAGAATCTGCAGATACCTTTTGCAGATCGAATGAGTTGATAGACATGAACAGGTACAAAATCCTGCAGGAACAAAAAACGCTGACACAGATAATGTATCAGTCGGACCTGAAGCCTTTTATGTTCATCTTCAACAAAAACTGATCCGCACCACCGGATTTTCCGGGAAGGTCTTGCAGCGCTGTAATCCGGCGCGGTTACATTTCCGTTTGCTTATCCAACACTTCCGCAAGTTTCTTGTGGAGCATTTGCCCTCTCAAATTCATAGCAATGATAATTCCGTCCGGGTCCAATAATACATTAAAAGGGATACCCTCAATATTATACAGGGACACCACCTTGCTCTCCCATTCCTTCAAATCACTCACCTGGGTCCATGCGAGCCCGTCTTTTTGAATGGCATTTAACCAGGCGGTCTTATTCTTATCCAGAGAAACGCCCAGGATGGTAAAGTTTTTGTCCTTATAGGTATTGTAGGCAGCCACCACCGCTGGATTCTCCTGTCTGCATGGCGCACACCAACTTGCCCAAAAATCCACTAAAACATACCTGCCCCGGAAAGATCCGAGATCAATGGTTTGCCCGGAAGTGTCGGGTAAACTAAACAAAGGCGCCGCCTTCCCAACGGAGGGCAACAACATTTGTTTATCCAACAGGTTGGTTACGGAAGCAGCTACGTTCTTCACCTCATAATTGTCTTTAAAACGATCCATAAGACGGGAGAGGAGCGACTTCATCTGCTGCGGATCAATATCCTTGTTTCTTTGCGTCAGGATACCCAGGGCGTACAGCGCCACGGCCGGTGTTTTTGTTGTATCAGTAAATTGATACAGGTAATCCTCCGCCTCTTCTGCCTTTTTCTGCTCAGCACTGCTCCATATTACCTTCAGGCTGTCTGATCCGCTATGCAAACCATGATTCCTGAGCGAATCAATAGCGGTCAGGTATTCATTGAAGGTTATCAGCATATTTTTGAGGGAGGCAGATCCCGGGGAAGAGATAGCATAACCCCTGAAATCATTCCAGTCTGCATGAATATCAATTACGGGTTCGTCATTACTGAACAAAATATACCTGCCGTCTTTTTCAAATCTAACACTATAAATTCCATCGGGATTGATCGGGGTTTGAAATTGACAATGACCGTTGCCCTCTCCGAGGGTGGTGGTATCAAGCACCATGGGCGGGGTGTTATATCCCTTACCGATAAGAGATACCCTCTGCTGTTGCGGATTGTTTTGTATGGAAACATTGATGGTTGTCAGCACTTTTTTCTCTCTGCAGGCGCTAAAAAGGAAAAATGCCGGGATGAAAAAACTTACAACTATTCCAACACGTTGCATATACAATTTCTTAAGATTTGCAAAGATACCCAACATAAACGGGTGTAGCGCAAATTTCAGCTCTATCCGGCCGAAGGATACCGGCCGGCAGTGAATTTTATTCCGAAGTGTCAATCTTTGCAAATAAAAATGCGCTCTTGTTGCACCCTTTATATATAAAAGATTAGCTATCAATTATATATATTTATCTTTTCTATGCCTGTCACGGCGCTGCCCGGCGCAACGCCGGATTTCATTGCTCCGTTGTTTCAAAAAATGTATTTAAGACAAAAAATTATAATAAATTTAAGGAATGATTAAACGCTTTTGAAAAGAACCTCAGGGGATGGGAAGCACCGGAACCTGTTATTTCCAGGTTTTTTCCTTTTCTTTGTATAGAATGGGGTTGGTATGAGGCAAAAAATTATCTTAGCAATTAATTGAGGTATGAACAGGATGAGTTACGAAATTAAAGAAGATGGCAAATTCAAATATATAGAAGAGGGTGAAGGAGAAACCTTGATTTTACTTCATGGACTTTTCGGCGCTCTGAGTAATTTTGGAGACCTGGTTGATTATTTTAAGAAACAATTCAAAGTAGTGGTTCCGGTTCTCCCTCTTTTAGAACTTGATTTGCTGCATACTTCAGTGGGGGGAATAGAAAAATTTGTTCACCGGTTTATAGAATACAAATCTTACTCCAGGATCCATCTCCTGGGAAACTCCCTGGGAGGTCATGTAGCGTTGCTGTATATCTTAAAACATCCGGAAAAGGTCAGGTCGCTGATCCTTACCGGGAGTTCAGGATTGTTTGAAAACGGTATGGGAGATACTTATCCCAAAAGAGGAAATTACGACTATATTAAAGCAAAAACGGAGCTTACTTTTTACGATCCCAAAATGGCTACCAAAGAACTGGTAGATGAAGTTTTTGAGATCACCAGCAACCGCCTGAAGGTTATCAAAATTATTGCACTGGCTAAAAGCGCTATCCGCAATAACCTGGGAGAAGAGCTGAGCGAGATCAAACAACCTACTTTGCTGGTATGGGGTAACAACGATTCCATCACGCCCCCATTTGTTGGTAAAGAATTCAACCGGCTCATTCCTAACAGTGAATTACACTTCATTGATAAATGCGGACACGCCCCCATGATGGAGGTTCCCGAGGAGTTTAACAAAATTTTGTACCAGTTTCTCACAAAATTGAATGAACCTGCAGCGGTAACCGGGTAACGGGCATAAAATGTACTTCTTATGTTTGCAGGAGAACTTATATCGCAAAACATTCCATTGTTACATGTGGACGATAATGCGGGAAAGGCATTACGGGAAATGAACGACTTCCACGTCTCTCATCTTCCTGTGGTGGAGGAAGAGACCTATCTCGGGTTGATCAGTGAAGACGACTTACTGGACGGCGATGGGAAACAAGCGCTTAAAGGTCTCCAGGCATTTTTCACCCGGCCCTACGTATATCAACACGATTTTTTTCTCCTGGCTGTAAGAAGAGCTGTGGATCTCCACCTGTCCGTGGTGCCGGTGATAGATAAACAATTCCGGTTGATGGGCGTTATCGGCGAAGACGACCTGTTTAAGCAACTGGCCGTTTTTGTGGGTACGGAGGAACAGGGCGGGGTCATTATCCTTGAGATGGAAAAATCTGAATTCTCCATCGGTGAATTGTGCCGGCTGATTGAATCAAACGACGCTTATATCACGCAGCTTAACTGTTATTTAGATACTTCAACCCAAATACTCACCGTTACCATCCGCATCAATAAAGCCGAAATATCGGATGTTATTGCCACGCTGCAGCGGCATGAATACAAGATAAAATACTATTACGGAGAAGAATTGTATCAGAATGAGTTACAAAGTAATTTTCATCACCTGATGAATTACCTTAACATCTGATATGATCCCGCAAGACGCCTGAGCGGTACTTTAATCGTATCTTTTACCCTTTGAAAAAACAACGAAATAATACATCAATAGAGCGGATGAGGCTACTGATTAAATATGCGTCTGGATGGCTGGTGTTATTGTGTATTACCCAATTTGTGCAGGCCCAGGCAGAACAGGAAACACCCCAGGAAGCAGCTGACGAGGTGCTGCAATCGTCTTTTATTACCATACGCGATATTATCATCACGGGCAACAAAATCACAAAAGATTATATCATCTCCAGGGAAATACCACTGAAAAAAAATGAGCGGTATTCGATTGCCGATGTCCTGAAAAACATCCCGTTGTCCAGAAGAAATTTGGTAAATACCGGATTGTTTATAGACGCCAGCGTGGATTTTACCAACTGGTTCAGCGATTCTATGGACCTGGTGGTGGATGTAAAAGAGCGGTGGTATTATTTCCCGGTACCCTATTTTAAACCGGTTGACCGCAATTTTAATGTATGGATAAACGAATACGACGCCAGTTTCGCCCGGGTGAATTACGGTCTGAAGCTCATTCTGAACAACCTGAGTGGAAGAAACGATAAACTAAATGTATGGCTGATCACCGGTTACTCAAAACAACTGCTTTTGAATTATACGGCCCCCTATTTTGACAAGTCGCTCAAACACGGGCTAAGTGTTGATTTTCAATTTGCACAAAACAAGGAGATCAACTATCTCACAGAAAACAACAAACAGGTATTTTACAAAGATCCAACGCGGTTTGTTACCGAAAAGCTACGGGTAGGGGTAGGCTACAGTTACCGGACCGGCTATATCAGGAGGCATCAGGTAAAACTGAGCTACAACGTCAATAAGATCAATGATACCGTATTTTACCGCAATCCTGAGTATTATGGAAACAACGCCCGGGAAGTACGATATCCCGAACTGTCGTATCAATATCAATATTTCAATGTCAATTATATTCCTTTCCCCATGAAAGGCTTTCAGTGGGACGCGTCTTTTCTGAAAAGAGGAATGAGCAAAAGCATGAACCTATGGGAATTCTCTGCCAAAGCGGGTAAATACTGGGAACTGGCGCCCCGGCTCTATTTTGCCTTACAGGGAGCGGCAACGTTGAAACTGCCTTTTGACCAGCCTTTTTTTAACCAGCAGATCATGGGTTACAACGACATGTTCCTGCGGGGATTGGAATATTATGTAGTGGATGGATCGGCCGGGGGACTGTCCAAATTTACCCTCAGAAGAGAAATCTGGAGACCCAGTTTAAATACCGGGCTGAAGTCGAGGTCTTACCGCATCATCCCTTTCAGGTTTTATGTAAAAGCTTATGGTGATTTAGGATATGTTTATAACCATACCGTACTGAATGCCAACCCGCTCAACAACCGGTTGTTATACACCGGGGGTGCCGGTATAGATATGCTTTCTATTTACGATCTTACGCTGTCACTGGAGTACAGCTTTAATCAATTAAAAGAAAAGGGGCTATTTTTACAGGCACGTCTTGGGTTTTAGAAAAACGTTATAATGAAAATTGCTATATACAGCCGCGGAGGCGAAACAATCCGGGAAGAAGATATCCTGCTCCTCCTGAGTGAATTAGAGCGGCGAAAAATCAACTGCTATATCCATCACCTTTTTTACCGGCAGATCAATTACCTTTTCAACCCCGGGCAATACGACACGTTCGTTGATGCCGGGGATCTCGACGACAGCTTTGAATGTGTGATCAGCCTGGGAGGCGATGGTACTCTGCTGGATACACTCACCTTTATCAGGGACAGTAATATCCCCGTATTAGGCATTAATTTCGGACGCCTGGGCTTCCTGGCAACAATAGGGAGGGGCGAATTTACCGATGCGGTAAATGCCCTGGCAAACCAAACCTATGTAATTGACAAAAGGACTCTAATTCATCTCGATGCCAGCATCCCGTTATTTGGTAAAACACCTTATGCTCTTAACGAATTTGCCATTCACAAAAGAGACACCTCCTCCATGATCCGGATCCACACTTATCTCAACGGGGAGTTCCTGAACACCTATTGGGCAGACGGGATCATCGTAGCTACCCCTACCGGCTCCACCGGCTATTCCCTGAGCTGCAACGGGCCTGTCTTATTTCCCGAATCAGGCAGTTTTATCATCACCCCTGTGGCCCCTCACAACCTGAATGTACGACCCATTGTAATCCCGGACGACAGTATTGTATCCTTTGAGATCGAAGGACGAAGCGATCAGTTCATTTGCGCCCTCGACTCCCGGAAAGAAATTGTAAACAAAGACATCCAGTTAGCCGTAAAAAAAGAAGAATTCACTATCAACCTGGTAAGACTCAGCGAGAACAGTTTCCTCCAAACCCTGAGAGGAAAATTATCCTGGGGACTGGACAAAAGAAACTGAGTTTACAATACCCTGATTTATAAAAACGAAACTGCTGCTTTTTATTTCCATCCAATTTCTTAAAAATTTTCCTGATTTTTTTGTTCACCTATTTCCATACCGGCGATAATACTATGCCGGCAACAGTAATGCATGTCCACGTCTGTTCATGCGGATCCTGCAGTATGGTTTTCATTTACAGGCACTGCACCATTCAAACGGAGAATGGGTATCCTTAGACCTTTTATCCTCTGATTACGCTTGAAATAGCCTCAAAACATCATCCTGAAACATTTTATAATCGTCAAAAAAATCAACAATGAATCCTCATCAACCCATTTCTATTATTATCCGCTTTACCGGCGGGATCCGGAATGGCGTTACCAAAAAATTCCAGGTAACAGAACATTTATCCATAAAAATCGGTCGCGGCGAAAACAACGACATCCCGTTCGACCTCAGTGAAGACATCGTCAGCCGCGAACACTGTGTCATCAAAAAAAATCCCGATCTTTTTGACACCTATGAGATCACCGACTTAGGGAGCAAGAACGGCACCTATGTTAATGGCAAAGCTATTGCGGGCGCCACGGGACTTATCGCCGGCGACCAGATCCAACTCGGCAAAAACGGGCCTTCCCTGGAATTCGACCTCGATCCCCGCCCGGCATCCCACATCCGGAAAACCCGGGTGATAGACGCCGCCTCCGCCAAAGAAACCCAGGTGCACAGCATAGACGGTAAAAAAAAGGAGCCGGCTCCGGCTAAGGAAGTTATAGGCAAGCAAACCATGCAGCACATGCTTCAGCAATCCGAAAAAAAGAGTAAAAAAGGATTGCTGGTTACTACAGTTGCCCTGCTTCTCCTGGTCGTTACCGTGGGATGGCTGGTATATTCCAACCGGCCTGCTCCCAAAGTAGTGAACATCATTCAGAAAGAAAAGAGCGATGTGCCTCCTACCCTTACGCCCGCCCGGATCAACAAAGAGAATGAACAGAAAGTGGTACTCATTGAATTAGGCTGGAAACTACTGCTCACCAAAACAGGAGAAGAACTGTACCATGTTTACCTGCCAAACGGGAAGGGTGGCTTCATCGCAGCCTATCTGAGAAACAATACAGGCGCTATTGAACCCTACCTGTCCACCAAGACCGGAGCGCCCAAAGATGCTGATATCGTGCCTATCGGCGGATTTGGTAGCGGAACAGGATTTGTGGTGGATGAACGTGGCTTCATTATTACCAACCGGCATGTAGCCGCCGGCTGGCTCACCAGCTATCAATTTCCCCAGGATGCGTTTCCGGGCATACTGGTAGGAACCAATTCAAAAGAGCCACAGATGGTTTCCGAAGGAGATGTGAGAGACTGGGTTCCGGCCGAAGCTATGAATTATAACCGGCAGATGCTGGAATCGGGAGTAAAGTATATTGACGGAGAGTCCGCCTACCTGGACGTTACTTTCGCAAACAACTCATTGCGCACACCGGCCAAAGTGGTGCGTATTTCCAACGTACACGACGTGGCGATGATAAAAATTGAACTGCCCGAAACCCTCGGGAAAGTAGAAATGTACGACAACTACAACAAGATAGAGCCCGGCAGCGTGGTAACCGTAATGGGCTATCCCGGCCTGTCGCCCGACCAGTACGTGGCCAACCGTTCACAAGACGGGTTTAACCGCAACCCCAATATCGTTAAAGTGCCGGTACCCACACTCAGCACCGGCAATATCGGCAGGTTGGTGAAAGGAAGAGCAGGCAGCGACAAAGTAGATGATTACCTCAGTTCCTTCGGTGATTACTATCAATTAACCATCAACTCCACAGGGCCGGGAAACAGCGGAGGCCCCACCTTCGACGACCAGGGAAAAGTAATCGGGATCTATTCTGCCGGCAGCAGTAAAGTATCCTATTCCATTCCCATAAAATACGCCATAGAACTGATGGGCCGACAGGAAGTGATCAGGTAAGTTGATCTTCCGCTGCTCTTACCGACAACAGGATGGACCATAAATACGTACCCTACCAACGTTAAAATCCTGTTTTTTTTGACGTGTACTGCCTTCAGGAGCCGCAGGCCCCAACGGGGTCTGCGGTGGGCAGTATCTTAAACCTCTTTCTCATGAGATTTCCCTGGCAGAAAAAAGAAAATCATTCCGAGCCCGCGACCGAACCACCGGTTAAAAACCTGTGCTACAAAATATACAGTGTAACTGAAACCGGGCCTACACGCACCAACAATGAAGACCACGTTACCTGGTTTCATCCCAACCATACAAAAGATATATTTTTTGCCATGGTGGCGGATGGTATGGGCGGGCACAACGCAGGAGAAGTAGCCAGCCACCTGGCGTGCAGCGTTGCCGAACACTATATTCAAATCAACGCTTTGCACAAAAATATTCCTGATCTATTACACCTGCTTTTCCGGCAAATGCACGGTACCATTGTGGATGCCGCCAGGCAAAATCCCGCCTATACCGGTATGGGTACTACGGCAGCCGCAATCTTCATCAGAGATGAGCGAATTACATTCGGACATGTGGGCGACAGCAGGATTTACCAGTTCAGGAATAACCGGTTAAAACAATTATCTACCGACCAGACCCTGGTGAACCAGATGCTCCGCGAAGGAAAAATAAAAGCGACTGATGCAGAAGCGGGTCAAATGAAACACCTCTTGTTACAGGCGCTGGGTACGGCAAAAACCATCGAACCCGAAATAGGGGAGTCATTTGACGCCAAAGCCGGTGATTATTATTTTCTATGTTCGGATGGGATTTACGATGTACTGTCAAATGAGGAAATCGGCGCCCTGATGCTGATGAACAAGCCTCCGCTGATCATTGAATGTATCCGGGCTTTGTGTTTTGAGAGAAAAGCCCGGGATAATTTTTCTGCCCTGTTGATAGACATCAATACCTGTAATCATCTGCATGCAGATACCATAACGCGGGAACAAAATGTAATGCTATGAACGAAGTCATCAACAACCAATATACCATCCTCAAAAAACTCGGCGAAGGCGGGATGGGATCGGTATATCTCGCAGAAGATATCTTACTGCAACGCCGGGTGGCAATCAAATCTCTAAACAAACCCAAATCAGATGCAACAGCGGGGCTGGAGGACCGGTTTCAGCAGGAAGCGTTGGCATTGGCCCGCCTGAATCACCCCAACATCACGCACGTATATACTTTCGTGCAATACCAGGGAACCCATTGGATGGTGATGGAATATGTGGAAGGCAACACCCTGGAGGACTGGATCCGGCAACACGGTACTATCAGCATTTCTCTGGCCTGTTCAATTACCTCGGAGATACTAAACGGCTTGCATCACGCCCATTATAAAGGCATCATTCACCGTGATCTGAAGCCGGCGAACATCATGATTTCTAATGAGGGCGAAGTAAAAATAATGGACTTCGGGATTGCCCGGATCCGGAATTCACAAAGACTCACCCAGCACGGCAAATCGGTGGGCACTCTCGAATACATGGCGCCCGAGCAGATCCGGGGAAAAGAAGGCGATGAGCTGACCGATGTTTACGCCGCAGGCAATATGCTGTACGAAATGCTCTGCGGGGAAACACCTTTCAAAACGGATACCGATTATCAATTAATGAAGGCCAAACTGGAGCAGAAAGCGCCCCTGCTACCCCAGCTTATCAGCCGTACCAATACCGCCCTGCAACGGGTAATCTCAAAATCGCTGGAACGCGATCCTGAAAAACGATACCGGGATGTACTTACATTCAGGGACGAATTGAAGAAAGCCGCAGACATGCATTTCTTAACCGGGCGGGAATTATATAACGCCCTTCAACGCAACGAAGAAGAAATTCCGGGAGGATCACCTGGCGAAGCAACAGTCAATTTTTCTTTGCTGCAAAAACTACTTGCGGCACCGGCGTCATTTTCGTCTTCGGTAATTTCAAAATTACAGAACACTATAAATAAAAGGAAGATTACGGGCGGGAGAAACTTATGGGTAAGAGGACGGATGGACAAATCCGTAAAACTACTCATTGGAGTAGTGGTAGTTTGCATCGGACTGATCACCTGGAACCTGACCCGGCAGGGTCAGCAATCCAATCAACCGGCGTTGCCGGAACCCAAAGTGAACTACAGCGTAAACCTGGAAGAAAACTATGCACCGGAATCCGCAAATTCTAATATCATTGAGCAGCAACTGATTGAAAACCGGGGGATGCAGAATATTAACGGAAATTCGCAACCGGAAGAGGAAAAGCAGGAAGCCCCTCCGCCCACCAATACACCGCGGGAAAAGCCTGCGGAATCCCCCAAAGCCGCACCCGGGAACAGCAAAAGAGCAGCCACTCCTTCCGAAACTCCTTCAGATGATGGCAAGTCCGGCCCGGTGGATGAAAAGCCGGTAAAAGAAGAAAAAACAGCAAACACACCTCCCTCCACAGTGAATGCCATAGTTGCACCGCGAGGCATGGAAATCAAACTGGTACTCCAGGACGAATTAAGCTCTGAAGAAAAAAGCAAAGACGGACGCCCGGTGAGGCTGACCTGCGCTGAAGATATAAAAGTAAACGGGCAGGTAGTGATACCGCAGGGTGCAATAGCCACAGGCAAGATCGTGGATGTGGTGCCGTCGGCAAAGCGCAGGAAAGGATTGGTCGGCTTTATTATCATCAGGGTGGTGGCAAGGGATGGCGGCGATATCCGGCTGGCTTCCGAACGGTTCAGGCTTAAATCAGACAAAGACAATGAGCCCGCGATCTTTCACAGGGGTAAGATTTTTACCGCGAAGATCCATAAGGAGAGATTGGTGAGATAGAGCAAGCGTCACAACCATTTTTTCAGGGAAGCAGCCGCCATTCCCTCAGCAAGGGTCGGATTCTCCAGCTGATCATATAAATTCCCGGCTAAAGCGGGTCCCCGGGAAAAACCTTTGGTACCCAATCCATTGAAAATAGCCACCCGCGGGAAAGCGGGATGCAGTCCCACCAAAACCTGTTGCCCGGCTGTGGTGGGTCTTTCGGCCACCCGGTGATCCACGGTTTTGAAAGAAACGGTAAGCCATTTCGTCAACAGATCTTCAGTTTGTTGCCTCCAGTTTTGATCCGGCAACAGATCTTCAAACTGCCAGCGATAATTACTGCCACACCAAAACAAGCCCTCTCCGGCAGGTACCAGGCGAACCCGGTGATGGTATATATGATCCGCCGGCAACGCAGGTATGGATAACAATAAGGCTTCCCCGCGGTTTGGGGTGAAAGGCAGTTTACTAAAAAAAGGGTTCTTCGCAGTTGCAGCGCCCTCGCAAAAAATGATCTTTTCAGCAATTATTTCCCGGTAACGTACTCCTTTTCCGGTAATGTGGCAATCTTCAGTCTTGCAGCGCTCCCGGATAAGCAGGCCTTTCTCTTTTAAAAACCCGCTCCATCCAGATAGCAATTCAGCTGCATTCACTTTCCATACCGGGCTCAGTTTTACCATCCCAAAACCGGCGTTGAACAACTTCTTACCCATTACCTGCTCCTCATCGTCCGGCAATTGTATATAGTTAACCAGTTGTTGCCTGTGACCCTCAAACAATTGTTTCTTTCGCCCGTTTTCCGGGAATACCAGCATGGACAATTTTTGAATAAGTGAAATTCCCAGACTTGCCTCCATGCCGGCATAAAATTTCAATGCGGCATCAAGATGGGATGCATACCCGGGCACTGCCGACCACTGGTTTACATTTACGGGATTAATAACGGCGCCGGCTACCCTGCTTGCTACAGGAGCATTGTGAGGTTCATCTATGATCAGGAATGACTTATTGTTTTTCCATAACAGGTAGCTCAGCAGCGTGCCTGCTATTCCCTGCCCGATGATCAGATACTGAACCTGCATAATAATGGATCAACCGATGATACGGAGCCTGGCGTAATTCAACATGATCTTTTTCTCTCCGTTGTTTTCAAATTTGATCATTGCCACGGGGTTTTGCCGGCTGCCTTCTACTTTGACCACCTCTCCGAATCCAAATTTTTGATGCTCCACTTTTTGCCCTGCCTGTAAACCGGAAGTGTCGCTTGGCGCAAAATCTGCCGAAGGCTGGTGTTCCTTTACGCGGGTCTGTGGCTTAACGCCGGTATAAGCTGGCGCAGCATCATCCCTTCGCCCGGGAGGAGGCCCATATCTCTTTTCAGCCATCCTGGTAGCGGAGCGGGCATTTCCGCCAAAGCTGCCGCCCCTCATCCGTTCAAATGCAGACATCCCAAAGCCGCTGCGGGACGCGCTGCCGGCATTGCTTTTGTCCAGGTATTCTTCCGGTATCTCGTTTATAAACCGGCTGGGTTCATTTTGTATCAGGCTTCCAAACCGGTAACGCGAATTGGCATAACTGATCCACAATCTTTGCTTGGCACGGGTAACCACCACATAAAACAAACGCCGTTCCTCTTCCAATTCTTCCCGGGTATTAATACTCATGGCGTTGGGAAACAGGCTTTCCTCCAATCCGGCAGCAAAAACACAACTGAATTCCAGTCCTTTTGCCGCGTGAATGGTCATGAGCTTTACCGTATCGGCATCCGTACTTTTATTATCGGCATCCGTCAACAGGGTTATCTGTTGTAAATATGCACCCAGGCTCTTATCCTGTCTTTCGGACGTTTCCTCCGGCGCCGGCACAGATCCTTCGTTCTGATCAGTAATTCCGTCGGCGCTTTCATTCGTTATTCCTTCCGTTATCGCTTCCTCCCCATCGTTGATTATAAACTCCTCTTCGGAACCTTCCACCCATTCCTTAATGGAGTTCAGTAATTCCTGGATGTTTTCGTACCGGGCTACACCTTCTGCACTTTTATCATTGAACAGTTCCCGCACAAAATTGGTTTGCTTTCCCACATGCACTGCCACATCATAGGCATTTTTATGATTAAGCATGCTGGTGAAACTTTTGATCATCACCACGAAGTTTTCAACAGACTCCAGGGTCGCGCCCCTGATGCCGAACTCGCGTGCCCGCTCCAGCACCTGCCAGAAACTGATATTATGCTCGTTGGCAGCTAAAATGATCCGGTCAACAGACGTCTTACCGATACCTCTTGCCGGGTAATTAATGATGCGTTTTAAAGCTTCTTCATCATCAGGATTAACCAGTACCCGCAGATAGGAGATATAGTCTTTTATTTCCTTACGCTGGTAAAAACTGATGCCGCCGTAAATAGTGTATGCGATCCCCATGCGTCTTAAGGCTTCTTCAAAAGCGCGGCTTTGCGCATTGGTACGGTATAAAATGGCAAAATCCTTATTATGGAAATGATTCCGCAACTTTTGTTCCTGGATGGTATCGGCTACAAACTTTCCTTCATCATTGTCAGAAATGGTACGGATCAGTTTGATTTTTTCACCGGTAACATTTTCGGTAAACAGCGTCTTTTCTATCTGCCCTTTATTATTACTTATGATCTCGTTGGCTACATTGAGAATGTTTTGCGTACTCCGGTAATTCTGTTCCAGTTTTACCACTTTTACGTCATCGTAGTCCTTCTGGAATTGCAATATATTCTGAATGGTAGCGCCCCGGAAACTGTAGATACTTTGAGCGTCATCTCCTACCACACACACGTTTTCATGCATGGCCCCAAGCAGTTTTATAATTTCATACTGCGCCGTATTGGTATCCTGGTATTCATCAATCAGGATGTATTTGAATTTGCGCTGGTATTTGCTCAATGCCTCCGGAAAATATTTCAGCAATTCATACATCTTCACCAGCAGATCATCGAAGTCCATAGCGCCGTTCCTGAAACAACGTTTGGCATAGGCTTCAAAAATTTTGCCGATGGCAGGACGATTGCTGCGCAGATCCTCCTGCTGGATGGCATAATCATTAACGTATTCCTGCGCCGTTACCAGGGCATTTTTGGCATTGGATATGCGGTTATACACGGTGTTGGGCTTATAATGCTTATCGTCCAGGTTCAATTCGTGCACGATAGCTTTGATTACGCTTTTTGCGTCATCCGTATCATAAATGGTGAAATTGGAAGGATAACCCAAACGGGGCGCTTCACCACGGAGGATACGGGCAAATACACTGTGGAAAGTGCCGATATATAAATTACGGGCTTCATTATTACCCAGAATATGTTCAATCCGTTCCTTCATTTCCCTGGCAGCCTTGTTGGTAAAAGTGAGCGCCAGGATATTAAAAGCATCCACGCCGATGGCCATGAGGTGTGCAATTCGTGTAGTCAGCACTTTGGTTTTTCCGCTACCTGCTCCGGCGATGATCATTAAAGGCCCGTCAACATGCAATACGGCCTCCTTCTGTCTTTCATTCAAACCTTTTAAATAATCCTGCATAAAGTGCAAGGTAAGAAAAGGATGAAATCAAAAAAGCTTTCAGTTTTTGTTGTAGTTTTGCCTGCCTTTCTTTAACAACGTCTTGTCGTATGATTTGATGCTTCGCCTTTCAGACGCGGGTTTCAACTATTTCGTTATCATTATTGTAAACAATGATATATATGCACAAGCCGTATTTCAATCATCCCGATGTGGTTTTGGTAGGCGCCGGAATTATGAGCGCCACTTTAGGCGTGATGCTGAAAGAGCTTCAGCCGGATATTGTTATTCATGTTATAGAGCGATTGGACACCGTGGCTATGGAAAGTTCCGATGCATGGAACAACGCGGGTACGGGTCATTCCGCATATTGTGAATTAAATTATACACCTCAAAAAGATAATGGTGCTATTGATTGTACCAAAGCCATCAAAATTGCCGGGCAGTTTGTACAAAGCCGCGAATTCTGGACCTTCCTGCTCGAACAGGGATATATACGGCAGCCCCAAGATTTTATCCGCCCGGTACCCCATGTCAGTTTTGTGAAAGGGGAAGAAAATGTCGCCTATCTCCGGGAGCGGTTTGAAGCGCTTATTCAATACAACTTATTCAAGGAAATGCGGTATTCGGAAGACCATAGCCGCTTAACCCAACTGATGCCCCTGGTAATGGAGGGGCGTGATCCTTCGGAAAAAGTGGCCGCTACCCGGATGGACAAAGGAACGGATGTTAATTTCGGCGCGCTCACCCGGAAACTATTCCGGTATCTTTTTGATTACCCAAGTGTAAAATTGCACCTGGCACATGAAGTAACCGATCTTGAGCAGAATAATGATGGGAAATGGCATGTCAAAATAAAGAACCTGACTACCGACAGGAAAAGAACGCTCATAAGCCCTTTTGTGTTTATTGGTGCAGGCGGCGGCTCCCTGCCCCTGTTGGAAAAATCCGATATACCGGAAAGCAGGGGCTACGGTGGATTCCCGGTAAGCGGGCAATGGCTGATCTGTAATAACCCGGCGATCATCGAACGGCACAATGCCAAAGTATATGGCAAGGCAGCGGTAGGTTCGCCTCCTATGAGCGTACCGCATCTGGATACGCGCGTAATTGAAGGGAAAAAGTCGTTGCTTTTTGGCCCCTATGCAGGGTTCTCCACGAAATTCTTGAAAAACGGTTCGTTCTGGGACCTCCCGGCTTCCATCAAACTGAGCAATATAAAACCTATGGTGATGGCAGGTATTCACAACCTGCCGCTTACCAAATACCTGATAGACCAGGTGAGCCAGTCAAACGAAGACCGGATAGCGGCGCTAAGGGAATATTTTCCGAACGCGGATGCGAAAGACTGGGATCTGGAAATTGCGGGGCAAAGGGTACAGGTGATCAAAAAGGATGAGAAAGAAGGAGGCGTACTGGAGTTTGGTACGGAAGTGGTAAGCGCAGCCGATGGAAGCATAGCGGCCCTGTTGGGAGCATCCCCCGGCGCTTCCACAGCGGTATCTATTATGCTGGAACTGCTTCACCGATGTTTCCCCGGAAAGATGAAAACCACCGCCTGGCAAAACAAGCTACAGGAGATGATCCCGTCTTACGGCCACTCCCTGGTAGATAATGAGCAACAGTATCTCCGGTCTAACCAAAGAACAGCAGCCGCACTGAACCTGTATGGAGATAAGGTGAGGATGGGATAGAATGTGGGAATATGAAAATCTGGAGATATGAAAATGCAGGGAATGCCTGTCTTAGCCCCATGGAAGAAGGTGGCACCCTGAGCTTGTCGAAGGGTGGCACTGTCATAACGTATTGCTCTTCACAAACCGGTTTGACGCGGGGCCGTACCCACCGGGTTTTATATCCTGATCCGCACCCCTCCGTTTAAAGTAAAGCCCAGCGTACTATAGCCATATACCTCAACATACCTGGCACTGGTTATATTCTTTACATCCAGATAGAATTTAATGCTGTCCTTCGCAAACTGATAGGAGGCGTATGCATTCCACAAGGTATAGGCGCTTAGCACGGTGGACTGCTGGGAAAAAGTAGCCATATCATAATACAAATCCCCTGTTTTACCATAACTGGTAAGCTGCGTACTTAAAAAGAAATGAGGGGTTGCCTGCCATCCTATATTTGCGCCAAACCTATGTTTGGGCCTGCGGATCAGGTTGGCATAGGTGCTGTCTTTACCGTTCTGCTTTGTTGTTACCTCGCCATCCACCCAGGCATACATCAGTTTCAAAGTAAGTTGTTTGGTGATATAAATGGCAGGCTCTAATTCTATACCGCGGTCGTTTTGTTTATTCAGGTTGATCAATTGAAAAGAAGGACCATATACGATCACATTTTCAATTGTTCGCTTGAAATAAACAGCCCGGGCGTCTAAAACCCCCGAAAGCAACGTAGTTTGAAAGCCGGCTTCTGTGGTTACGGAAGTTTCCGGTTCAAGTGAGGTGTTCGATCCGAAAGGACCATATAAAGACTGCAGGGATGGCGCTTTAAATGCAGTGGCATAGTTGGCAAAAATCTTCAATTTATTGCCAAAAGTGTAAGATGGGTTAAGGCTATAAGTAAAATTATTACCATAGGCCGAATGATGGTTGTACCGGGCTCCGGCTTCCAGGTTAAAGCCGTACAAATTGTGGATAAAGAGCGACAGATAGGGGCTGGTCAGTGCGGCCGTTGGATTTTTAGGGATAGCGGCTTCATCCGATACTTTTTGCTTATTGTGATGAATCCCTGCCAATAGTTGCAGGTGTGGGGTAAAGAAATAATGTCCATAAAGCTCTATGCTGTTTTTCCTCCCATTGTAAGGATATACACCGTAAGCGTCGGTAAAATTTCTACTCACCTCGTCATAGTCGTAAAACGCGGTTATTCCACCGTTTGCGAAATTATATTGCACTTGTGTTCCGGTAGTTAGCATCTGTGCATCATATTTATTATCCGCATCGGCAAACGCACCGTCATCATATCCACCTTTGAAATACGAATAACGAAAATAAGGCTTGACATATAGTCCTTTCGCCAGGCGCGTACTAAAATCGGCATTAACACTGTTCCTCAACATTCCATCCTTGTCAAAAGTTTTCCCGGAAGTAGTATCCAGCGCTTCGGAAAGTCCGTCCGTTTTATAATGAACGAATCCGATATTATACATCGAGCCTTCCGCGCCTCCGTTGATCCCTGCGTCTGCTTTAAACGTGTTGTATGAACCTACAGACAGTCCGCCATAGGCCTGCAGAGGACGATCAACTGCTTTTTTTGTTATGATATTGATCACTCCTGCTATCGCATCCGAACCATATAAGGTGGATTGCGCACCTTTAAGGATCTCCACACGCTCTATCTGTTCCACAGGAAACATCCTGATATCAAAAGCACCACCGGTTCCGGAAGGGTCGCTAACCGGAATGCCGTTTAGTAAAATAACGGTGTAATCCGTTCCCGCGCCGCGCAGGTAGAGGCTCTTGTCTTTACCCGGATTGCTATACGCCCCGTTTACTACAAGACCCGCCTGTTCGGTTAAGATCTGCGCCAGATCTTTTCCATTATTATTTTCTATTTCCCGGTTACTGATCACGGTTACTACTTTGCCTGTTTCACTTACTTTTTTAGGAAACCGGGTTGCGGTTACCACCACTTCATTCAACGAAGTAACGCGGGTACTGTCTTCCTGTGCCTTTGAAACCAGCGCTACCGGTAATAGCAACAGCGTCCATAGCATTCGTTTGTTGTTCATTGCTTTTGATTCATTTAAATTGATCAGATGGGTCAAGAGGTGAAGGGAAAGAAAAAGCCTGCTGTGAGGAATCATTTTCATCTCCGGCTTTTCACCCGAAAGCCCTTTGACTTAGTAATGATCTGGCAGGTCTTCTGGCTTGGCTTCCTGTCGAACACCTTCCCGTTCTTTTGTTTAAGAACAGTGGTATGCAGGTTCAACAGGCGAGTCGCGGTGAATAAAATCCACCCAAAACTCATACACCTTACAGCTACGGGGATAGCGCCGGAATTTCACCGGACTTCCCTTTTAATGGCGCCGCGGCGCCAACCAAATACAGGGCAAAGGTGACTGCGGAAAATGAATATTCCAAAAAGAAAACAAAAGAAAATTATCCTTTCGCATTTCATCCGGTTATTTTGTGATCCTTCTTCCTTTCCATTCATAACTGCCAAAAGCTCCCAGTAAACCGGCAACAACGGTATAGGCTATATGCAGCGGCTGGAGGAAAAAAAACCAGCCCATCAGTGATTGCCGGTCAAACCAGGTTAAAACATCCTTCACAAAATCCCACTCAATAATCGTTTTATAGAAAACAGCAATCATAAACAACAATAGCCAGTGGAGTTGCACAATGCTTCCCAACAATAAAACCAACAGCGACAAATTAAGTAAAAACACCAGGGATAAAACCCACAAAATCCGTTTGTCTTTGTATTGCCCGGTTTTACTTGCCCAGCGAATACGCTGGTTGAAAAAAGCTTTCCAGCTATCCGCGGGAAGCGTTTCCACTGTTGCTTGCGGCGCATTCAGATAGGCGATCGCTTCGGGGCTTTGCCGTTTTATCTTTTCCATCAGCAACAGGTCGTCCCCCGAAGGGAGTTGATCAATGCCATCAAAACCATTCACGGACTCGAACAATTTTTTTTCATACGCAAGATTGGCGCCATTACACATGGAATGTACGCCCTTATCCACCGATGCCGCCGTGATAGCCTGCAGGATCGCAAAATCGAGGGCCTGAAAAACCTTCAGCAGCGAGGAGCTACCCGTTTTAAATTTAACCGGAGCGACAATGAAGGAAGCCTTGTTTAGCCCACGGAAAGCGGCGATCGTGGCCAGCCAATCCGGGTGATAAGTACAATCCGCGTCCGTAGTAACAATCAGATCGCCTGTAGCACTCCGGATGGCCATGTCAATTGCCCTTTTCTTATAAGCAACCACCGGGCGACCATCGGCTTTGTTTTCGCGCAACGATAAGAGCTTTACACCCTGATCGTTAAAACGCCGAATAATATCTGCCGTAGCATCCGTTGAATGGTCATCCACTATAATAATTTCCAGTAATTTTTTCGGGTAGGATTGTTGTAATAACGATTCAATACACGATTCAATAACGGTCTCTTCATTCCGTGCCGGCACAACAACGGAAATTTTTTCATTAAAAACCGGATTGCCGTGGCGCTGATAGCTGAAAGAAGGAACCTGTTGCCACGAGCGGTGATAATAACGGATCAAAAAATAATAACCGGTGAGTAAGCCGCAATTGATGATAAATATTATCATAGCCGCAAATTAGCGCAAATTGAACTATCTTATCAGGGCTGCTATCGCTGTCGCGTTTTTTTCCTGCAACACCCTATGACCGCAGTTGAGAAGGTGCAAGGCACACGGTTCCCCGGTCCTTTTTTTAAACTTCAGTCCTGTGGTATAACGTATGATCCTGTCGTACCTGCCATAAATTAAAATTGCAGGCGTACGATATTTACGGATGGTTGATTGAACAACAGGGATGGAGGGTTTGATTTTTCGCAGGGTAGTCCAGATAGTATATAGTCTGTTGCGCATATCCCGCTGCCGGAGATACTGGGTTACATAATGGTAAATGCCTGAATTGATCATCCCTAACCGCTTCAGCACATGGGCTGTCACAAAGAAGGGTCCTGGCTTTTTCATCAGGTACTTAAACAGCCGGTTACCCATCACCGTTTGGGTGGCCAACCAATACCAGAAATTGATTTTCATACCATCGGGTGCAATCAGGATTAGTTTTTGTACCCGTTCGGGGATCTGTTCATAAATTGAAAGCGCAACCCTCCCTCCCATACTGAAGCCGGCAAGCAGAAATTTCTGACCGCGCAACGCCGGTATTTCATCGAGGATACCAACAATGTCTTCTGCCGTGCAAAGTAAACCTTCGTTCCATCGGGTTTGTCCGTGCAGTGGCATATCAATTGCTATGATGGTGTAATCATCCTGTAATTGCCGGGCCAGGGGAGCAAAAGTATCCGCCTGCTCACCAAAGCCATGGAAGCAAAGCAAAATTATTTGCCCATTTCCCCATCGGAGATAATGAATTTCTGAGCTTTTATATGAAACAAAAAACGAAGATCCCATATCGTGTCAAACCGGTGTTAACAGATTCCGCCGGGTATCCCGGGGTGAGTCAAAAATACTGGAACAGGCTTAAAGGAAATAAATTTTTCCGGATCCAAATCGTTACGGGATCGTCAGATCTCTTTTTCCCAAATCTCAAGCTGAGCGGGAAAGCATTGAAAACTTCTCCGGTGATAAGGACTGAGCCCATATTGGAGAATAGCTCTCCGATGGCCTTTTGTGCCATAGCCCTTGTTATGCAGCCAGTCGTATTGTGGATACAGTACATGCAGTTGAGTCATAAACGCATCGCGATAGGTTTTAGCCAACACGCTTGCGGCAGCAATGGAAGAGAACCTGGCGTCTCCTTTTACCATGCAGTGATGGGGGATATTTTTGTAGGAAAGAAAACGGTTACCGTCAATCAGCAATAACCGGGGCGTCACCGGCAATCCGTCCAGCGCCAGATGCATCGCCTTAAAAGAGGCATTTAAAATATTAATCCTGTCAATTTCCTCATGGTCAACACGGGCTACCCGCCAGGCAACGGCATTTTCTTCAATATATTTCCGCACTTCTTCTCTTTGTGCGGCCGACAATTGTTTGGAATCGTTGAGAACGGGATGTGCAAACCGGTGTGGTAGTATTACAGCCGCCGCAAACACCGGCCCGGCGAGGCATCCTCTTCCAGCCTCATCGCAGCCGGCCTCCGTTAATTCATTCTGGAAATGCAACTGTAACATATAATCCGACTGCAATGTTACAAATAATAAATTGTACAATACTTTTGCATGCATGAATGATACGATTTCCCCCGGTTCCAATCGTGCCGTAGCCTGGTGGTTGTTAGCGGGTGCAGGCATGATCATGGTACAGGTGCTGATAGGCGGGATAACCCGCCTTACTGAATCGGGACTTTCTATTACAGAATGGAAACCAATCACAGGAATCCTTCCTCCCATAGGCAATACGGCCTGGCAGGCGGAATTTGACAAGTATAAACACACGGACCAGTTCCGGTACCTGCATTCCGGTTTTTCCTTATCCGATTTCAAATTCATTTTCTTCTGGGAATGGTTTCACCGGTTTTGGGCCCGCCTCCTGGGTATTGTTTTTATAGTTGGATTTTTTTGGTTCCTGGTGAAGAAAAAGTTCAGGAAAGAAATGATCATCCCGCTGGTTGTTCTTTTCCTGCTGGGAGCATTACAGGGCGCCATTGGCTGGATCATGGTTAAAAGCGGCTTAGTGCCTGAAAAATATTATGTAGGCCATGTCGAACTAACCACTCATTTTATAGCGGCCCTGGGTTTGCTGGTCTATACACTATGGTTTGCTTTACGCCTGCTGGTACCGGAGCAGCAGGTGAATCAATACCCCTCTCTAAAGAACTTTACGCTTGTATTGCTGATGGTGTTGCTGGCACAACTGGTATATGGCGGTTTTATGGCCGGGCTTAAAGCCGCCACCAAAGCGCCTACCTGGCCAACCATTAACGGGGAATGGCTGCCTGCAGCCCTGGCAGGGAAACCCGGAACGGGTAATCTCATCAATAATCCTATTACGGTGCAATTTATACACCGGGGGATCGCCTATCTGCTCGTTTTACTTATCGTAGTTTGGTTTTGGAAAGCACGGAAGGCAGGGTTATCGGATTGGTTCAGACAAACAAGGTCATTACCCCTGATCCTTGTATTGCTCCAGGTGGTGTTGGGTATTCTTACCGTATTGTTTTCTCCGTCAACAACGGCATTGGTCTGGCTGGGAGTACTGCACCAGTTTGTAGCCATGCTTTTGCTGGTTTCATTGGTGTGGGTATTGTATCTGGTTAGGAAATAAAATCGTCCGGTGCTATACGTTATGCTCAAGCGCCGCGGAATGCATCTTCAAAATACGGTAAGCATCAAGAAAGAATTTCGTCGCCCAATTTGGATATCTCAAGGTTAAATACCTTCCAAAAAAAGGAGCGGATCCTGGAATAGCTCCTTTTTTATTGACGTTTCCACCCTGATTCTGAAAAGGGATGACATCTTCAAACACCTTGTAAGCACCTTGTAGATAACGTTTGTCTAGAGTTTGTTCATAAACCCTGCTAAAGATAATACTCATCTGACAATTTCCTGTAAGACAGGTGAACCAATAATCACCATTCCATTTCTCATCGTACCAGCCAGCTAATCTTCCTTTCGTTTCTCTTATTGTAAGCACTTTTTCTGCCAGATCAATTGCAAGCCTGTTTAAATTATCATTTTTCAACAATAAGGAGGATTCATAAAACCCACGAATCGTATACGCGATGGTATGAGTGAATGCTTTTTGACCTCTTCTAAAAGACCAATCACGGATGGATCTGTCAGGCGTGTAGCGAGATCCGTAATAGGATAATGCTGCTTGCATTTTGTCATTTATATGAACTTCCTTAAGGTGTTGATTGGCCCATAGGAGGGGCCATATCACTCGTGTATAATAGCTTGGGCTATATCCCTCTACATATGACCCAACGCGCCAGCTCCCATCTTCTTCCAAACTATCAGCCAGCCAGTTTGCGGCAGCCTTAAATACCTCAAAATAAGACGCCTTACCCGTCAATTCATAAGCCCTGATTAATCCGATCAACATTTGTCCTGTGTTAAAAACACTCGGTACTTTTGACCCGGAAAGACCGCCAGGTAACCCTCCGCCCTCCAATTGCAAAGTACATATCCAATCTGCTGCTCTAAGGGCATATTCTTGCAGATTCATCTCAGGAAAACGGTCGTCATAATCTAAAAGCGTTTCTATAATGTAACCTGTTGTTTCAGGGTAGGATCGTTGCCATCCGAACGGCTTCCAAAGTTGTGCATAATAAGCGGCGGATCCTCCATCTGAATGGATGTCAAAACTTCTCTTGATCCAGTCCAAAGCTAATTTTGTGCGACTCTCAAAAATAGGTTCGGTTAAAAAGTTGCTGATTTTTTTCATATAAATACAATTGGGAATTAAACTAAAATATATTCAATATTGTAAATTTGTACCAGATCGGGTGAAAATTTGTTGCGGAACACAATTTTTATCCAATGATAAACCTCTATTGGCTAAATACCAAAGTATTATATTGCGTTAATGCCTGCCATGCCCGCTATAAAAACATATATCAGAGGATTTTATTATTCCTTCCCCATTCAACTTTTCATACTTCATCTCAGGCGTTACCAGTTGTTGCTTGTTTTTTGGGTTATTCTGGGCAGCGCTATCAACGGCGATTTCATGAGCGCTTTTGGCGCCGATTCTTTATTCCTGGCGCCGGAATACCTGGGAAAAGTGAATGGGTTGAGCATCGCCATCGTTGGAATGACCACCGGCATTTTTATAATGAGCTGGAACATCACCACTTTCATTTTGCACAGCAACCAGTTCAAATTTTTAGCCACCACCTCCCAGCCTTTTCTGAAATATTGTATCAATAATGCGGTCATCCCCCTGTTGTTCCTGATCTTCTATTGTTCAAGGAGTGTTTATTACGACCTGCACAATGAACTCCTCCCGATCCGCCGGGTGATCCTGCTGGTTGTGAATTTATTGGCAGGAGTGAGCTTTTCATTTGTTATCTCTTTCATGTATTTCTTCAGAGCAGAAAAATCCTTCATCCGTACGATGGAACCCGTATTCAGGGATCCCGAAGCTTTTAAGGCTCAATTTGGCCTGGGAGGTAAACATTTTCATGAAAAGGGACTCTTGCATGTGGAATGGTTTTTTAATACGGGACTGAGCCTGAGGAAGCCCAGGAATGTGGAACATTATTCTCAGGAGTTTATTGACGCCCTGTTCAAGCGACATCACTTCAATGCCGTAATTTCTATCATCCTCGCCTTTTTATTTTTGGCCATTACCGGCATGCTGATAGACAATACTTTTTTTATTATTCCCGCAGCCGCAGCCATTCAACTGTTTTTTGCAGTCTTCATCGCGGGATTAGGGGCGCTTGCCTATTGGTTAAAAAGCTGGGCTTTCCCGGTTCTCCTGTTGTTGGGCCTGGTGCTTAATATTTTATTCGAGAAGGAGATCATAGACCCCCGCAACAAAGCTTATGGCGTTAACTATACCAATCGTACGGAACGGCCCAACTACAGTATTGACAGCATTATGGCCTTATGTTCGCCGGATAAAATGAAGTCCGACAAAGAAAATATGATCCGGATCCTGGAAGCCTGGAAAACAAGGCAGAAGGAAGATAAACCTCTGTTATATATCATCAACGTAAGTGGCGGCGGCACCCGTTCGGCTACTTTTACGCTTAATGTAATGCAACATCTTGACAGCGTGATGAACGGAGAGCTGATGAGGAAAACCTTTATTATTAATGGCGCTTCGGGAGGTATGCTTGGAGCCGCCTATTACCGCGAACTGTGCAGGCTCCGGCAGCAGGGAAAACCGGTTCAACCCCGGGATCCGGAATACAGTGAGAATATCTCCAAGGATCTTTTAAATGCCCTGTTCTCTTCCTTTGTTACCCGTGATCTTTTTGCTCCGGCGCAGCAGTTTAAAGCAGGCGGCTTCCATTATGTTAAAGACAGGGGATTTGCTTTTGAAGAACAGTTTAACCGCAACACCGGGAAGATCCTGAATTATACCCTGCAGGATATAGCCGAAGACGAAAAGACAGCCAGGGTTCCCTTAATGCTGTTCAACGCTACCATTACCCGCGATGGCAGAAAAATGATCTTCAGTACCCAACCGGTTAGTTTTATGATGCGCAATTGGCCGGATTCTGCTGCCGGGATCACCGCTGATCCCGACGCTATAGATTTTGCCGCATTTTTCAATAAGCAGGATCCGCTCGGGTTAAGAATGCTTTCCGCCTTACGCATCAGCGCTACCTTTCCTTATGTGCTGCCCAATGTGTGGATGCCTTCCAATCCTATTATTGATGTGATGGATGGCGGGATGCGCGATAACTTCGGACAGGAATCGTCTCTTCGCTTTTTGCATGTTATGGAAGACTGGATCAAAGAAAATACCGGGGGAGTGGTGTTTGTTCAAATAAGAGACCGCAAAGACGGAGACTGGAATGAGGGCTACGACGATCCGAGCATTGTGGGTTTGTTTACCAAACCGCTCATGACGCTGCAACACAACTGGATGAAAATGCAGGATTATTTCCAGGACGAAATGATCCAATATGCTCATACCGGATTTGAGTTCCCCTTCGAGAAAGTTACCTTCGCTTATGCTCCGCTACCCATGCAAAGGGGTGCGGCGCTGAACTTTCATCTTACCAAAAATGAAAAGCAGGACATCAAACGGTCTCTGCGATCACGATCTAATCTGAGAGCATTCAACAAAATGGCGAACTGGCAATCCGGAAAACTTACGGCCGTATCAGACGAAATGCAGCAGGAATAACGCGGATATCCAGAGTAAAGGCGGCGGGATGGGGATCCCCGTCAATATGAAAGGGCGCTGCATCCCGGTTTTTAATCACCAGGCCGGGAGTCTGAAAGTATAGAATGCCACGCTTTGTATTCAGTTTGTTTTCTACCTGCCCGCTCCTGATCTGGCGCAACACAGAAAACAACATTCGTATCTTATTCATCTTTTGTACCACCACCACATCAAGCAAACCGTCGTTGAGACTGGCTTTTGGCGCTATGGTAAACCGGTTGCCAAACTGGTTGCTGTTGGCTATGCTTATAAAAAACGCCTGTTTGGAAAAACGATCCGTTTCGGTAGCGATTTCGAAATCATACGGTTTTGCTTTTAAAAAGGCGGCTATGGTTTGCCGGACATAAGTTGACAAACCCCGTTTATTTTGTTTTGAAAAATCATAAGCAACCTGCGCGTCAAAACCCAAACCACTTAACATACAGGAAAACTGATGGTTCACATAAAATGCATCTGTCGGTTTCGGAGAGGCCGAAAATAGAAGATCAACAGCCTTATCCGGATTTCCCGGGATACCGGCACAAAAGGCAAGCCCGTTACCGGAACCGCAGGGAATGATACCAAAAGCAACGCCGGTATCTCTCAAACTGTTTACCACATTATTAATAGTGCCATCGCCACCGGCTATCACAACGTCTGTTACCTTGCTTCGTAATATTTCCGAACGGAGCGCTCCATAATTCCCATCGGATACAGAAGGATGGATTTCAAAATCCACGTTTAAATCCGGAAGCCTGCGCTCCAGCAACTTTCTCAGCTTCAACCTGTCGCCACTTCCCGATATGGGATTCAGTAAAAAGATCATCCTCCGTTCCATACCTGTAAGCTATGGATTAAGCTCTCTGAGACAATGCGCCTTTACCTTTCAATACCATCTCAATGGCCGCGGACAAATTTTGCAGCGTGGGTTTCTTATCGAAGCGTTCGCCGTTAATAAATATCGCCGGCACATCGGTTACGCCTACATCCACCGCCTGCATCTGATCGTCCCTGACGTACCAGCCAAACTTTGAATTCATGAGATCATCCAGGAAACTCTTCCGGGTTACGCCTACTTCCCGCGCATATCCTTTAAGACTGATGGTTCCCAGGCTGCGCTGATGGTGAAGCAGGATGTTATGCATTTCCCAAAACTTTCCTTCCTGCCCCGCCGCTATTGCAGCTTCCGCCGCCTTAAAAGAACGCTGGTGTATCCGCGTGAGAGGGAAATGCCTGAAATTGTATTTTATCTTTCCCTTAAATTTCTTCAGTAACTCCAGCACTATCATATGGACCCTGGCGGTTTCTGCGCTTTCATAGTCTCCATATTCTACGATCATAACTTTTGCTTCAGGATCACCCACTACCATTTCTTTTGGCAGTATAATCCTTTCTTCAACTTTAAACCTCATATCCCCTCCTTTTTATAATTTTTATCTATAATATCAAAACAAATGCCACTTCATTTCCCGACAAGTATTACCTTCCTGTTTTACGGTATAACTTCATCGTTATCACGATTCTTCGATGAATTTCGGCAAATCGGTCTAATATACGGCATAGTGACATATTGTCTTATAAACGTTAATAATTTTAACAAAAAAACAGGTAGGTTTGAAATTTTAAACTTTTTGGAAATATGACCAAGGTCTCGAGTTCAGAAATTCGCTTTTTAGAAGGTCCGCAGTCCAGATGGAAAGATTTTAAGTTTGTGGTTAAAGCAGCGTGGGAATTTATCAAAGGATTCAGAACCCTGCATTTTGTAGGTCCCTGCGTAACCGTTTTTGGATCCGCCCGGTTTAAGGAAGATCATAAATATTATGCGCTAACGCGGAAACTCTCTGCTGAAATAGCAAAGTTGGGCTTTACCATCATGACCGGTGGCGGCCCGGGAATCATGGAAGCGGCCAATCGTGGAGCGAAAGATGTAGGCGGCAAGTCGGTGGGGTGTAATATCATTCTACCGCACGAACAACAAGCCAATCCCTACCTGGATAAATGGGTAAATATCAAATATTTTTTCGTCCGCAAAACACTGCTGATCAAATATTCATACGCTTTTGTGGTAATGCCCGGCGGATTCGGTACTATGGATGAACTTTTTGAGGCACTCACCCTGGTTCAAACCAATGTGATTGAAGCCTTTCCGATAATCGTTTTTTGCAAGGATTTTCAAAAAGAGTTGATGGATTACATAGAAAAACTCAAAACAGAACATACGATTTCTCCTGAAGACCTTAACCTGTTACTACTCACCGATTCAATTGAAGAAGCTGTAGCGCATATTAAAAAGAGCATTGACCAGTTTGGATTAAAATACGCCGAGCCCAAACCGGCAAAATGGTTGCTTGAGAAACGGTTATTACATCTCTGAGAAATTGATAATCCGAGATGAACAAAGTCAGCCCGAGAAGAGTAGCCGCAATACCAATCCCGTTATTATTTATATTCCATGCGCATTCCTTATTCCAAACTTCCGGCAACAGGCACTACCATATTTACGGTGATGAGCGCCCTGGCAAAAGAATACAAGGCGGTTAACCTCGGACAGGGTTTCCCCGACTTCCCGATGAATGAGATGCTGATAGCGAGGGTGAATGAAGCCATGCGGGCAGGATATAACCAATATGCACACATGCACGGTTATATGCCGTTGAGAGAAACAATCGCGGAAAAGATTGAAGATTTATACGGTACCCAAATTGATCCTGAAACGAAAATAACTATTACCCCGGGAGGCACGTATGCGATCTATACGGCCCTTACAGCCGTGCTGCATCCGGGTGACGAAGTGATCGTTTTCCAGCCGGGATATGACAGCTATATTCCCAATATCCTGGTCAATGGTGCCAGGCCCGTGCTCATTCCCCTGCAACATCCCGGCTATTCCATTGACTGGGAGATGGTTCGCCGGTCGTTAACGCCGCGAACGCGTATGATCATGCTGAACTCGCCGCATAATCCTACGGGGGCTGTTTTGAGAAAGGAAGACATCCGGGAACTGAGAAGTGTTGTAAAAGGAACCGACATTTTTATATTAAGTGATGAAGTATATGAACACCTTGTGTTTGATGGAATGCCGCACCTGAGCATGCTGCGTTATCCCGATCTGCTGGAGAGAAGTTTTGTTTGTTTTTCGTTTGGCAAAATTTATCATTGCACCGGCTGGAAAATCGGGTATTGTGTAGCGCCGCCCGAAGCGATGAATGAATTCAGAAAAGTGCATCAATACAACTGTTTCTCCACAGATACACCTAAACAGGTAGCCCTCGCCTCTTTTTTAAAAGAAAAGGATCAGTATCTTTCTTTAGGCAGTTTTGTTCAAAACAAAAGAGACTATTTTTTGCAATTGATGAAAGACACCCGGTTCAGCATGCTCGCTTCCCATGGAAGTTATTTCATCCTGGGCAGTTACGAACATTTCAGTGAAGAACCTGAGAGGGACATGGCCCTCCGCCTTACCCGTGAATACGGTGTAGCTACCATCCCGGTTTCCGCCTTCTATCAAGATCCCGTGGATAATAAAGTGCTTCGCTTTTGTTTCTGTAAAAAAGATGAAACGCTTGAAAGAGCCGTGGAACGGTTGAGTAAGCTATAGAACGCCGGGATAAAAGGAACCGTTAATCCATTTCCAGTTCGGCGTCCCGCGCCTCCACTTCATATTTATTTTTACGATATCCTTTCTTTATGGTTTCAAATGTATATAAAGCTAAAAAGGGAATAAAACCGTAGCGTTGAAATTGTTCCACATGCTTCAGCTCGTGCTTTACCCAACGGGCATCATGTAAAAACTCCCGGGTGGTGGCATTGTAGAGATAAATGGTTTTGCCGAGGGTAAAAGCCACATTGCTCACCCCCAGGCAACGGGCAGCTATTTTTGCCCTCAGTGATTTTTCCCGGATCTTAATGTCTGAAATATCCATTAGTGTTGTTGCTCTTCCCAGTACCGGATGATCTCTTCCGCATGCGCCTTTACCCTGGGACGTAAAAATATTTTTCTGATAATCCCTTTTTCATCAATGACAAAAGTAGTGCGGATCAATCCCATAAATTTCCTTCCATACAGCTGCTTTTCGCCCCATACGCCATATTTTTCTATAATTTTATGCTCAGGGTCGGCAAGCAGGTTGAAAGGAAGGGCATACTTCGTCTCAAAATCCCGATGCGATCGTTCATCATCCGGGCTTACACCCAGGATCTCGAACCCTTTTTGTTTTAACAACGAAAAATGATCCCGTAAATTACACGCCTGTGAAGTGCAACCCGGCGTATCGTCTTTAGGATAAAAATAAAGTACCAGCTTTTTTCCTTTATAATCGGACAGCGCAATCTTCTCATCTTTTTGATTCCTCCCGGAAAAAGCAGGCGCTTTATCACCCTCCTGTAGCGTAATCATATCATTGGTGAAAATAGAAAATTATTTCTTAACCTCCTCGTCCTCTTCATGCGGCGGCGGCAGGGTTATCCAGTTAAAACCATCCCGTGCAATCAGGGCCTCCGCATCTTCAGGGCCCCAGGAATCGGGCGCATAGTTGGGAAAATCTACCGGCTTACGGGCATCCCAGGCCTCTAAAATGGGCATAATGAGCTTCCATGCGGCTTCTACCTGATCTCCCCTCATAAACAGAGTGGCATTGCCTTCCATTACGTCCAGCAGCAGGGTTTCATAGGCCTCGGGCTGATGCTCGTCATAGGCCTCATCATAATTGAAGATCATATCTACCGGACTGAGGATCATGTCCTGACCGGGTCGCTTGGCCTGGAACCTGATCCGGATATCCATTTCCGGCTGAATGCTGATGGTAAGCCTGTTGGGACGCCAGGTAGCAGCCGCTTCGGAAGGGAAGGCAAAGCTGGGCGCCGGACGGAACTGCAGAGTTATAATGCTGCTCTTATTGCGCATGCGTTTGCCGGTACGAACATAAAAGGGCACATCCTGCCACCGCCAGTTATCAATATAAAACTTCACGGCGGCGAAGGTTTCCACATCGGACTCCGGGTTTACGTTTTTTTCCTGCCGGTATCCCGGTACCTTTTCGCCTTTCATCCACCCCTCGGCATACTGACCTCTTACGGCATAATCCTGAACGCTGTTGTGGTCTATTTTACGAATGGCGTTCAATACATCTACTTTCTTGTTCCTGATCTCATTGGCCTCGAATGATACGGGCGCTTCCATGGCAATCATACACATCAGTTGCAACATGTGATTTTGCACCATATCTCTTAAAGCGCCCGATTTTTCATAATAGGCGCCGCGATTCTCCGAACCTACCGTTTCCGCAGCAGTAATTTGTACGTTTTCTATATAGTTGCGATTCCATATCGGTTCAAACAGGGCGTTGGCAAACCGCAAGGCCAGGATGTTCTGTACCGTTTCTTTTCCCAGGTAGTGATCAATACGAAAGATCTGGTCTTCGTCGAACATGGTGCTCAGCAAATGATTCAGTTCCCGGGCGCTTTGCAGATCATGACCAAACGGTTTTTCGATCACAATCCGGGTGTATTTGGTATCCGCACAGATATTAAGCGAACCTAATTTTGCCGCGATATCCGGCACCAGTTGCGGCGCTACGGCCAGATAAAAGATCACATTGGGGTGTTCTCCAAACACCGCTTCTTTTTCTTTTACCAGATCAGATATCTTATTATAAGCAGTCTCATCCTCCGCATCCATTTGCAAATAGCTGATATGCTCCGAAAATTCCTTCCAGTTCCCGTTTTCCTGTCCAGACCGGCGGGAAAATTTTTTTATCCCCTCAAATAAATGCGTTCTGTAGTTATCGTCATTATAGTCGCTTCTTCCGATGCCCACAATGCCAAACTTTTCGGGCATCCATTCATCCAGGAATAAATTATAGAGAGCGGGAGTCAGTTTACGAAGGTTAAGATCGCCGCTTCCTCCAAAAATAAATATAAGCGAGGAAGGTGGACGTTTATGATTTTGCATACCGGTTATAGTTACTAGTATCAGTTGAAAGATCGTTTGTCATTCATCATTAACCCCGCAGGGGAATGGCAGACAGGTTCATCATTTTAAATTTCCAGAAAATGGAGCTATTGCCAGTTAGAATGAAAAATTCCTTCCTCATCCACGCGCTGGTATGTATGCGCTCCGAAAAAGTCGCGTTGCGCCTGGATCAGATTCGTAGGCATTACTGCGCTCCGGTATGCATCAAAATACCCTAAAGATACTGCCAGCGCCGAAACAGGAATACCCGCCTGGGCCGCTGTTGCAATGAATCTTCTTGTATTCTCTGTTCTGCTTTTCACCAGGGCGGCAATATGACTGTCCAATAAAATATTGGGGAGATCGGCATTTTTAACATACGCCTGATAGAACACCTCCAGGAGCGAAGACCGGATAATACAGCCGCCTCTCCATATTTTAACCACATCGGGAAGAGGAATTTCCATCTGGTATTCCTTAGAGGCTTCCACTAAAAGCGCCAATCCCTGGGCATAACTGATCATAATGCCAAAAAACAGGGCATCCCTGGCCTGCTGAACGATCTCTTCTTTAGAAACCCCGGCAATTTTAATTTCGGAGGGATACACAGTGGCAGCCTTTACTCTTTCGTCTTTCAGCGCCGAAAGGTTGCGCATGCTTACCGCAATATCAATGGTCGGTATAGACATACCCAGGTCCATCGCATCCTGCGAAGTCCATTTGCCGGTGCCTTTTGATCCGGCTTTATCCAGTATTACATCCACCAAACGTTTACCGGTCTTATCATCGTTCTTTAAAAATATATCGCGGGTTATTTCCACTAAAAATGACTGCAGTTCTCCGTCATTCCACTGTTTAAACACCTCATGAAGCTCATCATTGGTAAATCCGTAGCCGCGATGCAACACATCATATACTTCGCTGATCAGCTGCATGATCCCATACTCAATACCATTATGCACCATCTTTACATAATGCCCGGCTGCACCTTTTCCCATATAGGACACACAGGGCTCGCCGTTGACCTTGGCGGACACCGCTTCCAGCATGGGTTTTACATGCTGATAGGCTTCAGCATCGCCACCCGGCATAATGCTGGGACCTCTTCTCGCGCCTTCTTCCCCGCCGGAAACTCCCATGCCCATGAAATGAAAGCCTTTTTCCTGCATGTATCGAACGCGCCTGAGCGTATCGGTGTAATGAGAATTACCCCCGTCAATCACAATGTCGCCTTTGTCGAGTAGCGGAACGAGCTCCTCCAGCATATCATCTACCGGCTGGCCGGCCTTTACCAACAGGGTTATCCTGCGGGGTAATTTGAGGGCGGCTACCATTACCTTTAGATCGGAAGTTCCTTTTATCGTAGTGCCGGGAACGATTTCATTTTCCAAATCCGTCACTTTCTGCGGGCTTCTGTTGTATCCAATAACCGCAAAGCCATGATCGGCCATATTTAAAAGAAGGTTGCGGCCCATTACACCCAACCCAACCAATCCAAAATCGAATAACTGATTTGCCATTATGTTTATTATAAAGTGAAAAAGGACGACAAATTTAGGTTATTTCTTCAAAATCAATATACTCACCTACTGTTTTGTCTTTAGACGGTTTTTGCTGGGGGGGAGGGGCGCCGGCATTGGATTGCCGCATATTGTCCTGCATCTGCTGCTGCATTTCGTCAAACTGTTTCTTAATTTGTTTCCCCGTTTTATACACCGGGAACACAAAATTGGTGAGAAAGCGATAGAGCAGATAGCCGATCAGTATGTAAAAAATATATCTCATTCAGATAACGAAATTAAGATATTTCCGGTTGCCCGCCTACGGCTAAATGTTAAAGCATAACCTGCTGCTGCGACCACCTGCATTCCGCCAATCGGCACGCTGATGACGCCGATACCCTGTAATGCTGATACCCACAGATAAGATCAGCGACCTATCTGCGTTGGAGACCATCCGTGTCATCCGCGTTCCATCAATCGGCACGCTGATGACGCCGATACTTTGTAACGCTGATACCCACAGATAAGATCAGTGACCATCCGCGTTGGAGACCATCCGTGTCGTCCGCGTTCCATCCGTAGCAATCAGGGCTTTATTTCAATTTCTTTCTATCGTTATCAAATACTTTTCGTCTGAACTCAGGCTTCTTCCCGAAATTTAAAAGTAACCCTACTTCAATAGACGTTGCTTTTAAATAGTTGATCAATTGAAACTCAAATTCCGGAACAATATACTCCGTTGCTTTCAATTCCAGGATCACCACGTCATTAACGATCAGATCCGCGTAATATTCACCCACCTCATGACCTTTGTAATGAACCATGATCCGCTTCTGCGCTCCCACTTCAAACCCTCTTGACCTCAATTCTAAATATAGCGAATTTTGATACACTTTTTCCAGGAAACCAAAGCCTAATTCGTTGTAAACGTCATAAAATGCTTTGATGATTTTTTCGGTTAAATACTGGTGTAGTAATTCCATATGTTGGCGTTTTGTTGGCACATTAATCCGCGTTGGAAACCATCCGTGTCATCCGCGTTCCTCCAATTGGCACGCTGATGACGCCGATACCCTGTAACGCTGATACTCGCAGATAAGATCAGCGACCTATCCGCGTTGGAGACCATCCGTGTCATCCGCGTTCCTCCAATTGGCACACTGATGACGCCGATACTTTGTAACGCTGATACCCACAGATAAGATCAGCGACCTATCCGCGGTGGAGACCATCCGTGTCACCCGCGTTCCATCAACCGTAACCCCGATTTCTATAAATCCGGTCATTTAGGACACTCAATTTATTAAAAATTGAAATGCAGGTACAAACAATGCGGGCTTAAATTTTTCACTTAGTTTTGTAAGGTTTAGAAACGGAACAATTAGTCACTCAATTAAACCGGAAGATGCATGTCTGTGATCGTTTTGGGATCTATGGCTTTTGATAAAATTGAAACTCCTTTTGGAAAAACCGATAAAATTGTTGGTGGGGCAGCCACTTATATTGCCTGGAGCGCCTCTAACTTCACCCGGCCCATTCAGCAGATATCCGTTGTAGGCGCGGATTTCCCTCCCGAAGAGCTGTCGGTGCTGGAAGCGAGAGGCGTGTTGCTGGAAGGAGTACAGGTTAATAAGGAAAAAAAATCCTTTTTCTGGCATGGGAGGTATCACCTGGACATGAATACCCGGGATACCCTGGAAACGCAATTAAACGCATTGGGCGATTTTGTGCCGGTGGTTCCCCCCAGTTACCAGGGCGCAGACATCCTGATGCTGGGAAATCTTGCTCCGGCAGTACAACTCAGTGTGGTGGAGCAATTAACGGAGCGCCCTAAACTGATCGTACTTGATACCATGAATTTCTGGATGGAAACCGCCATGCCCGACCTGGAGAAAGTGCTGAAAAAAGTGGATATCCTGCTCGTAAACGACAGCGAAGCACGGCAATTAAGCGGGCAATATTCTTTGGTACGGGCCGCCAGAGAAATTATGAAAATGGGACCCAAGCGTTTGATTATCAAAAAGGGAGAACACGGCGCCCTTCTTTTCCAGGAAGACCATGTGTTTTTTGCCCCCGCGCTGCCGATAGACGAGGTGTTTGATCCAACCGGAGCAGGAGACTCTTTTGCCGGAGGCTTTGTTGGCTATCTGGACAGCACCAAAGATTTTTCTTTTGATGGTTTGAAATCAGCGATCATTATCGGGTCCGCAATCGCCTCTTTTTGCGTGGAAAAATTTGGAACAACCCGGCTGAGGGAGCTGACCCGGCAGGACATTGACAAGAGGATCCGGCAGTTCATTGAACTGGTAAATTTTGATATTGCTTTGGTATAAACCATATACCTGCTATCCGTAAAAACAAAAATTTATAGCCATGCCGTATATTATAGCAGTAAAAGGGATATCCCCATCCTTCGGGCAAAATTGTTTTATAGCCCCCAACGCCACGGTTACCGGAGACGTGGTGATGGGCGACAATTGCAGCGTTTGGTTCAATGCCGTTTTGAGGGGCGATGTCAATTCCATCCGGATCGGAAATAAGGTTAATATACAGGACGGCGCTATCGTTCATTGCACCTATCAGAGAACAAAAACGATTATCGGCGATAATGTTACAATTGGTCATGGCGCAATCGTACACGGATGCCTGATACACGATAATGCCCTCATTGGCATGGGCGCCGTAGTAATGGACAACGTCGAAATAGGCAGTTATTCTATTATTGCCGCAGGTGCCGTAGTGCTTGAGGGAGTAAAGATCGAAGCCGGTTCTATTTATGCCGGCGTACCTGCCAAAAAAATAAAAGACGTACCCAAAGAGCTGATCAGTGGAGAGATCAACCGTATTGCAGACAATTATATTTTGTACAGCAGTTGGTACCAGGGCAATGAGAATAATGAGGAAAAACATTGATCCGGAAATGAGAAAAATTCTGAGGGCTGCAAAACCATTTTATTTTCAACCCGGCAACAGATCTTAAGTAATTTATTGCAAAACCGATTTTTATATCCCGCTATTAAATATTTAATTTTTAATGAAGCAAACCCCGTTCACCGCAAAGCATACCGCCGCCGGCGCCAGGATGGCCGAATTCGCCGGTTTTAACATGCCGATCAGTTATTCCGGAATTAATGACGAGCATGCCACCGTACGGAACAATGCCGGCGTTTTTGATGTGAGCCATATGGGCGAGTTCCTGTTAACGGGCGAAGGCGCTTTGGACCTCATCCAGCAGGTTACTACCAATGACGCGTCTAAGCTTACCGCCGGGAAAATACAATACAGTTGTTTAACCAACGAAAACGGTGGGATCGTTGACGACCTGCTGGTATATTGTATGGCGCCTCACCGGGAATACATGCTGGTGGTAAACGCTTCTAATATTGACAAAGACTGGGATTGGATCAGTGAACACAATACTGAAAATGCGGCAATGCAAAACATTTCCGACCTTACCTGTCTTTTGGCCGTGCAGGGTCCCCATGCAACCAAAATTTTGCAACCGCTCACAGACCTGGATATTTTAAATCTCAAGTATTACAATTTTGTGAAAGGCAGGTTTGCCGGGGTGGACAATGTGCTGATCAGCGCTACCGGTTATACCGGCGCGGGAGGAATAGAAATTTATTTCGAAAACAAGGGCCGGGATGCGGATATAATATGGAATGCGATTTTTGAAGCCGGCGCCCCCTCGGGTCTCAAACCGATCGGGCTCGGCGCCAGGGATACGCTGCGCCTGGAAATGGGCTACTGTTTGTACGGCAATGATATTGATGACTTTACAACACCCCTGGAGGCGGGCTTGGGCTGGATCACCAAATTCACCAAAACCTTTACCGCATCGGAATATCTTCAAAAGCAAAAGGCCGCCGGCGTTGATAAAAAACTGGTAGGCTTTGAAATGATAGACAAGGGCATCCCCCGGCATAATTACCGTATTAAAGATGCGGAAGGCAACCTGATCGGGCGGGTGACCTCCGGCACCCAATCCCCCACGCTGGGACGAGCGATTGGGCTGGGCTATGTATCCACCGGATTTTCAGGAATAGACAGCGAAGTATTTATTGAAGTAAGAGACAAGCTCCTGAAAGCCAAAGTATCGAAATTACCTTTTGTACAACAATCATCAAATCTTTAAGATCCTATGGCTTCCATTCATCTCACCACTTTTATCAAAGCGCCTGTTGAACGGGTATTTGACCTGTGCAGGAACACAACCGTTTTCAGGAAGGCGCTGGAGGGACGCCGTGAAACGCTTTCAGCAAGCGCGTCCGGCATACTGGTCAACACCGGGGATACCATTACGCTTTCTGCCAGGCATCTGCGCAAAACAAGGATGATCACCACCAAAATAACGGAAATGAGTATCCCTGAAAAATTTGTGGAAGAGCTGGTAAATGGCGATCTCGGAAGTTTTACTTTCGAACACCATTTTAAGCCCGTGGAAAACGGAACCCTGGTGATTGATATGCTGGAAATAGGGGAACCTAAAGACGCCATAGGGGGTATGCTGGGAAAATGGTATCTGAAAAAATACTTTGAAAACATATTAAACCAACGCAACGCCCTGATCAAGCTGTATGCGGAAACGGAGAAGTGGCGGGCAGTCATGGGCTGACCCCTTGTGTTGCTATTGTTATTTCCGGATATTTGCAGATTTCCCTAACGGAAAGCAGGAACGATATGAAAAGCGATCAACCTGAATTATATACCGCACTCACCCCTTCAGTACTGCCCCTTTACGATCTGAATAAAACGATCGTGGTGATCATAGACGTTTTGAGGGCCACATCTACTATTGCCGCAGCGTTATTCAATGGCGCAAAACACGTAATACCGGTGGATAATGTTGCCCGGTGTATTGAGCTGGGCAATTTGCTGGACGCCATTACAGCCGGAGAGCGCGATGGAAAAATAGCCGAGGGTCTGCAGCACGGTAATTCTCCCCTGGAATACCCACGCTCTTTCGTGGAAGACAAAGTGCTGGTGCTAACCACCACCAACGGTACCCGGCTATTATATACCGCGCTTGAAAAAGGCGCACAAACCCTGATCACGGCTTCTTTTCTCAATCTGTCTGTTGTTGCCTCATATCTCCTTGAACAAAATCAAAATGTATTATTGGCCTGTGCAGCATGGAAAAACAGGATAAATATGGAAGATACCCTGCTGGCCGGAGCCATCATAGATCGCGTGAAGGAACATTTCCGTATTAATTGTGATTCGTCCTCTATCGCGCATTCTCTATATACGGAAGCGCGGCCAGGCTTCTATGATTTTATAAGGAACAAAAAAGCCTCTCATTTTGAACGCCTGAGCGCTTACGGGCTGGAAAAAGATATCCGTTACTGTTTTACGCCGGATATCGCAAACGTGCTGCCAATTTATAAGGAAGGGAAACTGGTAGCCGCTACACTATAGCCGGCAATCTCCAAACAAGCCCCGACTAAAGAGGGGTTGTCCTTTTCTGCCTGAGCTTTTTTCCGTAATTTTGCCAATTAGTCTTTTTTGAACAAAGGCTTGCTTTACTGATTTTTTTACAGGCATGGCTTTACCACATTTAATAAAGTTTGTTTATAACAACGGTACAGACGAAGTGATCCGGCGGGGTAAAAAAATTCATTCTATTGGCTATGTTGAGCTAACAGACCATGATGAACTACTTAACTCGGTAACCTTCAGGGTAAGGGATGACAGTTATTCTACTTACTATAGAGTAAACGTACAGAAATATAAAGATCCCCGCAGCCTATCGGTTCGCTGTACCTGCCCTTACAATTTAGGCGATATCTGCCGGCACGAGGCCGCCGCCCTGTTTCAACTGCAGGAGCTGATGGATAAAAACATGCTGGGAGAAAAAGAAACCCGGTATAACCAGCGGCATACGGTAGTTAAGATGAAGAATATCGAATTGAAAAGCATCAGGCTGCTGTCTTCCCCGGAAAGTTTTTCAGAAGCGGAAACGATCTTACGGGTGAAGAAAGCGAATATTCTGTCTGCCGCCGATGAAAGGGTGGAAGCCAGCCTGGCGTATAAAGGAGAGAAATTTCCCCTGGTTATCCAAAAAAACGAAGAGAGGAATTTTGACACCTCCTGTATTTGTAATGAACAGGGGCATCCTTTGTGCACCCATAAGGTGATGTTGTTCCTGCAATTGCTGGATGCCTACGGTCCTTACTATTTTGATTCCATTCGCAATTGGGATAAACAGAAAAATAAATTACTTGAAATATACGGTTACTCTCTTGACGATGACCTGACCGGTAAATTTGAATTTACTTACAAAGACGGGAAGCCTTTTTTACGGGTGCTTGATCCTTCCATAAAAAGGGTGGAACCGGCAGCGGTGGGTTTAGCCCGGCAGCGGGTAACGGTTCCCGAACCGGCGCCGGTCGCCACAGAGGAAGAGCTCGCCTCAACCGGCCGGAAAGACGAGCCGGTAAACCGGATAGGGATTGTGTTTCATGAAACCGGCGGCGTTTTCCCGGCTTTTGAAATGGACGCCGTGAGCGGCGAAGTCAATGAAGACGGGTCTGGTTTTACAGGAAAGATAGAAAAACTGGATCTCACCCGGTTCGTCAACGCCGAGGCCTACCCGGGGGAAGATAAGCATCTGTTGCAGCAACTTCGCAAACTGGGAGAAACGGAAGTGAACAAATATATTAACCGCAATTCCCCCTTCGCCGGGATCTGGGAAAATATCATTCAACAGGAGGAAGACGATCTTCCCGAAGAAACCAAGGCGCTGATCATAGAGTATTGGTATCCCAAGTTGCTGAAATTGTTCAGCGAACACCGTCACAATCCGTTGGTGTACTTCCTGCCGCATGGGAAACCTTTTATCACAGCCAACCTCCGCCCTATACAACTGGTTGAAGAAACAGCCACTCCAATTTTTCATGTGCAGTCCGGCGATGGTAAAATTGAAATAACGTGTAAAGCGCAGGTAAATGGCGCTGAAGTGCCCTTGCAGGAAAACGAATGGAACAGCTACCTGCTTTTCAAATATGCCGACACATTGTACAACTGGAGCAAACAGGAGGATGTGCTGGAAGCCGATCGTTTTGCACTTAATAAAACGCAGGTTGTTGAAATGGAGGATTGGCCCGACTATCTCCAAAAACATCTCATCCCGCTTACAAGGGAATACAAAGTACAGTTTGCGGAAAACCTGGTGCAAAAAATTAAAGACGTTGAACCGGAAATGAAAGTGTTGCTACAGGAAAAAGGCGACTATCTTCTTTTTGTTCCCGTATTTTCCTACAAAGGATTTGAAACCAGGTACAATGCCCGGGAAACGCTTACCCTCCCTATAAACGGGAAGGTATTGGAAGTTCACCGCAACCGGCAGACCGAATTGCAATTCCTGAAAAAATTAGAGAGCCTCCATTCCAATTTCATCCATCCCGAAGGCGCGGCCACCCTGGCTTTAAAAGGAGCAGACGTATTGAAGAACAACTGGTTCTTCCTGTTTGTTGACAGCATGAAGGAAATGAACGTGCCGGTCGCAGGATTTGAAGTGTTGAAAAACTTCAGGTTCAATACCGCACGGCCTTCCACCGAGATCCGCATCAGTAATGGTGTGGACTGGTTTGATGCCAAGGTGAAAGTGGTTTTTGGAGAACAGCAGGTAAGCGTGGAAGAAATTAAACGGGCCCTGGCCAATAAGCAACAATTTGTTCAGCTCAATGATGGCACCCTGGGCATACTACCGGAAGGCTGGCTAAAAAAATATTCGCTGCTGTTTCGGGTGGGAGAGGGTAAGAATAACGCTTTACGACTGTCCAAATACCATTTAAGTGTTATAGATGAACTGTATGAAGAACGGGATGAGACCGAGGTACTGATTGAACTGGAGGAAAAATACAACCGGCTGAGAGGATTCAACCGGATCAAAGAAATTGATCCGCCTGCCAGCCTGGAGCACGTTTTAAGACCTTACCAGGTGGCGGGATATCACTGGCTTAACTACCTGAGTGAAGTGGGTTGGGGTGGCATCCTGGCAGACGATATGGGATTGGGAAAAACGGTACAGGCTTTGTCGTTCCTCCAATTCTATCGCAACACACATCGGTCACTGAAAGCATTGGTGGTTTGCCCAACCACCCTGATGTTTAACTGGGAAAACGAAATCCGGAAATTTACGCCCGATCTTTCTCATCACACACATCACGGAGCAGACAGAACGAGAAGCAAAGAATGGTTCGAGAGCTACAATATTGTTATCACCACCTACGGTACACTTCGCAGTGATATACGGTTGCTGGCGGATATGAACTTCGATTACATCATTCTTGATGAATCACAGGCCATTAAAAACCCACAGAGCAAGGTAACCAAAGCCGCCTGCCTGCTGACCGCGAAAAACCGGCTTTGCCTGAGCGGTACGCCTTTACAGAACAACACCTTTGACATCTACGCCCAAATGAACTTTTTAAACCCGGGGATGCTGGGCAGCGTGGAATATTTTCGCAATGAATTTGCCACCCCGATAGATAAATTCGGGGAACAGGACAGGAAAGAACATTTGAGAAAATTATTGTATCCCTTTATACTCCGCCGAACCAAAGAGCAGGTTGCAAAAGACCTGCCTGAGAAAACCGAAACCATCCTGTTTTGCGAAATGCAAACCGAACAACGGGATATCTACGAAGCCTTTCGTATGGACTATCGGAACAAAATCCTGGGAGTGATCAATGAACAGGGCATACAAAAATCGCAATTGACGATCTTGCAGGGGTTGATGAAACTGCGCCAGATATGCGATTCCCCCTTTATCATGAATGAACCGGAGAAATATCCCAATCATTCTATAAAACTGGAGGAGATCGCCAGGGAGATAACCGAAAATATCGGCAACCATAAAGCGCTTATCTTTTCTCAATTCCTGGGCATGCTGGCATTGATCAAAGAAAAACTCAGATCGCTGGATGTGCCGTTTGAATATTTCGATGGCAGCACTTCGGCGCAGGACAGGGAAAAAGCCATCAACCATTTCCAAAATAACGAATCCTGCCGCGTATTTCTGATCTCTTTAAAAGCGGGTGGCGTGGGTCTGAACCTCACGGCAGCCGACTACGTTTATATTGTGGATCCCTGGTGGAATCCTGCAGTAGAACAGCAGGCCATAGACCGTACGCACCGTATCGGGCAAACCAAAAACATCTTTGCCTACCGCATGATCTGTAAGGACACCATTGAAGACAAAATACTACAGCTACAGGAAAAAAAGCGTTCCCTGGCAAAAGACCTGATTGCAGACGACACCGCCTTTGTAAAGAGCCTCACGAGAGAGGATGTGGAATATTTGTTTAGTTGATAAGAGCCTGCGGACGGGTAATTCTTTTTGCCCGGGCGTCAGCCTTCTTTACCGGACATAAGAATCCGGCTTCGGGATCACAGTTCTCCCAACTCCATTTTCTCCCGTCTTCTTTTGTGATAATATTTGATCGGATAAAAATCCGGCCGCTGGAAGATTTTATGTAAAAAAGTGAATACCAGCTTATTGAGACTGATTGTTTTTCTGGAGGAAATAGAATTCATCTGGCATTAATTTATTAGTTTGGATATCGTAAGTGTAGGATAAACGTAACTGTTCGTATTTTAGTATGCAGCAGGTGCAACAATGTTAATTATGGTTAATACAACTTCTTCTGAAAACAGGTAAAACCTATTTTTACTGATCAATGAGCCGGAAATTCTATACGTCAGTTGGTTTGATGGTGGCTGCTATTTTACTAGTTGCCGCATTCCAAATTTACTGGATCGTAATGAAGGTGAATGAAGAAAAAAGGATTCTTCGCTTCCGCACTAATATTATCTTTCGTGAATCGGTTTTCGACCTGCAATCTTCAAAACTGAGGTTAGACAGCACGATCAGATTGCGATACGGCCTGCCACCCGATATTGCCAGGTTTGCCGACATGGTCAGGCAACGCATAAGCGATTCCTTGAACGGGAAATCCACTCAAAGCACCCGTAATTCTATTATCACGGTGGAACGACCGGCCAATACGGTAGATGATTCATTATTGCGCAGAACATACCGGGCCGGGGGACGTTTTTTTGAATTCCTGATTGCCATAGATTCGCTTCAGGATTCGCTCCGTGTTCGCGACATTCGCGATACCTATACCCAAAACCTCAGAAAAGAAAATATCAATGTTCCCTTTTCGATCATTAAAACCGAGGAGCCGGATGTAAAACGAGCCGAAGCAACGCGGCCGGGATGGAACAAAGCAACGATCGGATTTACACACCCTATCAGTTACCAGGTAGAGCTGGGCAACACATTCAATTACCTGCTGGAAAAAATATTACCCCAGATCATCTTTTCGTTCTTCCTGATCGGCCTTACCATAACGGCGTTTTTTGTATTGTTCAGAAACCTGAGATTCCAGCAGCGGCTTACTCAGATCAAGAACGATTTTATCAGCAATATAACGCACGAGCTTAAAACACCGATCTCCACGGTAGGCGTTGCCATTGAAGCCATTAAAAACTTCAATGTCATCCAACGGCCCGAACGAACCAAAGAATATCTTGATATCGCGGAAAACGAACTGAACCGGTTATCTATGCTGGTGGATAAAGTACTCAAACTTTCCATCTTTGAGAACCAGAAAACAGAACTTAAATACGAAATTATTGACATCCGGCAACTGGTGCAGGAAGTGATGAGCTCCATGGCCCTGCAATTCGAAAAGCACAAAGCAGAAGTGCAACTCAACAGCGTTGGTAATACTTTTACCCTGGAGGCCGATCAAATGCACATTACCAGTGTTTTATATAATCTTTTGGACAATGCCCTTAAATACAGTAAAGAGAACCCGGTAATTGATATTGACATCCATTGCGATCCGGAAGAATGCACCATCAAAATGAAAGACAATGGTATTGGTATTCCCCCGGAATACAAAAAGAAGATCTTTGAGAAATTTTTCCGGGTGCCTACCGATAACCGGCACAATATTAAAGGCTATGGATTGGGGCTGAGCTATGTGGCTCATATCATTCATGAACACCGGGGGACCATTTCCCTGCACAGTGAACCCGGCGCCGGCAGCGAGTTCATCATTAAACTTCCCCGTACGCATGAAGAAAGTTAAGATACTATATGTAGAAGATGAGACGCTCCTGGCTAAAATTGTAAAAGAAAGCCTCGAAAGCAGGGACTATGAGGTAGTGCTGGAGTCAGACGGTGCGGATGTGATAACACAATTCCACAACGTTAAGCCCGATATCTGTATCCTGGATATTATGCTTCCCAATAAAGACGGCTTTACCATAGCCGGGGAAATCCGGCAAAGCGATATTTCGATCCCCATTATTTTCTTAACGGCAAAGACCCAGACCTCTGACCTGGTGAAAGGTTTTCACAAAGGGGCCAACGATTATATCAGGAAGCCGTTCAGTATGGAAGAATTAATCGTACGCATAGAAAATGCCCTCCGCTACCGGAACGAGCAAAATGCCGCCGAACCGAAAGACGCTATTGTTATGGGCGGCTATCTTTTCAATCCCCACCGGCAAACCCTTACTCATAATAACGAAGAAAAAAAACTTTCTTTCAGGGAAAGCGAACTGCTGAGATTATTATACGAAAACCGTGAACGGATCATTGACAGAAAAGACATCCTGAATGTATTGTGGGGGAGTGATTCTTTTTTCAATTCCCGCACCCTCGACGTATATATCACCAAACTCAGGGGCTACCTCAAAAAAGACCCCGCGCTGGAAATCATCACCGTAAAGGGCTTTGGCTACCGTTTTGTATTGGAATAAAAAATAGCCCGGTCTCCGTAGCAGACCAGGCTTTCAACCTTAACCATCTTGTTATTGTACCTAACCGTTTAAAATCGTGGAAGCATTCAAATATTTTGGACTGGGAGAATAAATGAATAAGCACGAACCCTCCTTTATTGCGTCAATAATCGCTTTGTGATTTTGGGTGGGGATAGCCGGGCAGCCATAACTTCTTCCCAGCATTCCTTTTTCCAGTAAAAAATTCTCATCTACATAATCCGCTCCATGGATCACGATGTTTCTCTTAAGTGCCCTATCGTTGATATTTTTTTCTATTCCAAGCAAACGCAATGAATATCCATTTCCTCCCCGGTATGTGCCCTGGGTAACAAAAAAACCAAGACTGCTTTTATGAGAGGCTGCAATATTGGAAAAACTCCGGGCAAATTCCGAACCGGAATTTCTCCCATGCGCTACCCGGATGTTGTATAATAGCTCAATATTTTTCAGGTCAATAACATACATTCTTTTTTCCCTGGAGGATTGTGAAAAATCAACAATGGTAAGGATACTGTCTTTATTAAGCCGGCCTTTTACCATTAGTCTGCTGAATCCTTTCATGGCCAGGTCGAGCACTTTCTTTTGCAACCCCAATTCCTGTAAATGAATGCTGTCGTATAATTTGCTGACCCATACCTTTCCCGTTTCATGATGTACATCGTTCGGCATATAATAGGAAACAGCAGGAAGAACCGGGGGGGTCCGGTTAATTTTAATAATGCCTGAAATCAATACAGGCGTGAAGATAAGGAACGCAAGTCCCAATTTTTGGGGTACAGAACGGAGTTTCATCGGATCAAAATTTCTAAGCCTCATATAAACGAGATTCGCTTTTAGATATTGTTAACAAAAAGTCAGGGGAGAGCGCCCAAACCGACGATAATTATCCGCTTAATCCTTTAAAACCAGTTGGTTTATCATCATTAAAAATACGCCAAAGGCGTCAAATTATCTTTATATTTTTAAATTGTTTTGACATACATTAATCTGGTGGGGGATCTCAAAGGGGGCAGGAGTAAAACGATAATATCAACCCCCGGACGCTGACTTAGGCCACAGAATTCCCGCCACGCATTTTCCGCAGCATTTTGTTGATGTCTAAAGTTAATCCATAAATCAATTCAAATTGCACGGTTATGGTTTTAAAGGCCGACAGGTGCTTTCTCACGTCCGGGCTTTCATGTTCCGCGTTTAAATCTGCGATCCGTTGGGTCAACAAATGCTGTATCTCGGCCCTGATCCGGGAAAACCCCTTGTCACTGCTAACCGTGGCGGTCTGCGCTTCGCCGGAATACAGGGATACCCCCTTCTGCATTTCAAAAACAACACTGTCGGTTACCGGCTTGAAGGCATCTGAATGGTATCTCGGAGCCAGAGACTGCGAATAGGTGCCGAGGGTAGCGATATGCGACGTAAGCACATGGCTGCTGACCACGAAACGGTGAAGCAACTGCAGTTGCGCTGTTCTTCCCGGTTCCGATAAAAGACGCTGAAAAACATCGGAGAGGTTTGCCAACGCCACATAGGCTTCTTTTCTCCTAAACTTATAATCCCCTATTTTGGGCGCCGCCGTATAGAACGCCTGTGCCACGGTGCTGAAATAATCCAGGTTGGCAGTAAGCATTTTCAGCAGGTATTCATGCACCTGGTCTTTTTCCCATTTAGGCAGAAAAAACAAGGCGGCAAAAAAAGAAATGGCAGACCCGATAGCGGTATCTATTACCCGGTCTTTTGCTATGTTTCCGAACTCCGTTGGGTGCAAAAAATGCAGGAAAAGCAATACATACATGGTTATCGCCACCACGCTGACAACATAACGGATCTGCAAAAAACTATACCCGATGATCATGGTAAGCACCATAAACACAAAAAGAACCGCATCGTCCGCTACGAAATACAATAAAATAAAACCCGCTATGGCGCCTGCCACCGTGCCCGACAAGCGCTCTATATTTCTCCGTTTACTGATGCTGTAAGCCGGTTTGAGTATGGTTACGATAGTTAATAAAATCCAGTAACTGTGCCCGAAGGGAAGAAATTGCGCTATCATATACCCTGCCAGCACACAGATGCTTATGCGAAGCGAATGACGGAAGATATTGGAACGAAGCGAAAAATTTTCAGCCAGCAGCTTTAGTTGCATTTCCTGGTGTGAAACAAACCGGTTCGTATCTACCTCCCCGGTTGAAGGACTACCAGGCTCACTGCTATATGAGGCATAGGTTTGCAGGCGCCTGAGATGTTCGGCAACGTCCTTGATCGAATTCAGGATATGCCGAAGGCTGATGAAACAGTCAATCGTTGCCGGCCCCAAATGATCACTTCTATATGCAACAAATCCGGCCTCGGCTTCCTTGATAGCGTCTCCCACCCTGCTGGTGACCCGGGGAGGAAAGCCACTTTGAATAACCAACCCGGTTTTCTCCAGTTCATTGGCAACTTCTAAAATAAGATGGCGGAAAGCTTCCATCATTTTCCCGTCTTTGAAACAATCGTGAAGCGCCCTGTAATCCTGCTGTGATGTCATTACCTGTTCAAACAGGTCAACCGAATCTATGAACATCACCATCAGAATACGGCTTCTCCCTGTTGATTCCCGCACAAAGCTCCTTGTCTTGAACAACAGCTCTCTCAGTTCTTCCTGTTGGTGATGGATACCGATCTGGAGCGGGAGCAACTCTTCATATACCTGATCCACAACAACGCCCGTTTTATATAGCTTTGATTTTGTTTTAAGATAGGAAGCGGTCAGGATGATACTTTCTCCCAATGCCTGCTGCACCAAACGGTAGGGACGTAACGAATACAGCAATAAACTCAGCAGCATATACCAGGTTCCGCCTGCCAGCATAAACAGGGCATCATTGATCACACGATCCTGGGTATGACGTACGTCAATGTTCAGTATTATTACAATGATGGCGATAAGCCCGATAGCATTCATCCGGCTGCCGTAGACGCCGATAAAGGTCAATATAAAGCAAAGCAGGGTGAGCTCAATTGCCAGCAGCCAGGGATAATTACGGGTGAATCCGATGATAACAGCTACTAAGAAATTAAGGATATTGCTGGCCGCCATCCCGTTGCGCCGATGGTGAATGGGTCCGGGGGAGTCGGTTAAGCTAACCATCAGAGCACCCAAAGGCAGTGCGATACCCACAGAAAGATAGCCCAATTGGTATAGTACCATGGCAGGTACGACGGCTCCCACGGTAACGCGGAGGCCCTTGGTCAGGTACTGACCCGTAATGAACTTCGTGAACTCATTAACATAATTCATACCTGATCCTGAAAACCGGCTTTATTTTGCGGTAGGGCATTTGTAGGAGCTAAGTATAAAAGCGAGACCCACTTCCGCTATCACGTAGGAATCTCTTTGATTACGAAATCCCCGCTGGCGTCCCTTTGTGCCGATCCTGATCCCGTCTCCTGTTTCATTGGAGCGGTCCTGCAATAAATACCACGCGGTGGCTGATCCGGAGGGATTCGTAGCCGCAAAAGCGTCAGGGGCATAATAAGAACTTACATCATCGAGGTAATCCGTAGAAGTAAAACGATAGGCAACTTCAAAAGAAAAATTGAGATTGGGATTGATGTTATACTTTACACCCATGCCCAACGGAAGACAGAAAGCAACGGCGCCGTAAGGCTTACGGTCCGGATACAACGCTGAGCCCTGCCCTTCGGTACCCAAAGGCCGCAACGCATACTTCTTCCCCTTTAAATAAGCGTAAGGATCATAATTAAAAACCCCTATCCCCAGGGTTACATAGGGCGTGAAGGCCAACTCCGGCACTCCCGGTACAAATCGCATGAAGTTGAAATCTCCCTGTAAAGTGGCTTCCCAGATATTGCTGTTGAAACTGAGATTTCTCCTTTGTTGAAAATCATTTTTACTGTAAACATCAGAATAACCAAGCTGTGCAAAATGCCCCCCCAACCGAAGGGCGATATATTCTCCGAATTGTTTTCTTACAAAAAGACCGAGTGCCGGTTTGGGACGGTTAAGGGCCGCATTGGTATTTAAATCGCCAAAATAATGCGCGGCGCCGATCGTAACCCCCAACTCTCCCTCCTGCACTTCTCCATCCACTATCTGGGCGTCAGCACAGAAAAAAAGACTTACAAATAAAGTAGCCGTGATTAGCTTTTTCATTCAAAATGTTTTTGCTTTCCCGGGTTGCCTGAAATCAGGGAAACCTTATAACCGGATCCCCTCTGTCCTCAGCCATTTGTGATCATGCCTCTGCAAAATACAGGTTTAGCCGCGAATCTTATCCATATAAGGATTGATTTTAATAAAATCTTAATAGAAAGAACCAAAACAACTCCTTTCAGCCCCTGCTTATTATGTATCGGGTAAGAAACCGGGTACTTTTTCCGGGAGACAAGGTAACAAGTCCTATGCCATTATTAAAAGCATCGGGGGGAGCGCTTAAATTTTCAATGGCGATACTTTGACGGTGGGGTGGGATATAAACCTGTAAATAAGGATAACTTTTCTCCGGACAGATCGCTAATTGCCATTGGGTGGCAGGATCCCGCAACACACACATCGGCTGCGGTTGGGCAAAGTCCAGGATAAAGGAATTGTCTATTTCCTGCGATCCGATCCGCGCCGGCTGCACAAACCGGCAATCCGGTAATACTCTTCCGGTAGGGATCAGGTTTTTAAATTCAAGGGTCTCTGCTGAACGGAAGCTCAGCTCAAGCTCATCTACCCTGCCGCTAAACGTAAAATAAGGGTGCCATCCGTCCGCAACGGGTAGTTCGGTATTGCCGGTATTTTTTATGGTGGTGGCAACTTCCAGCATGTTGTTATTGAACAAACTATAGTTAACCATACAGTTATAGGCGAAGGGATAGCCTGCATTTTCACCCTTATATTCATGTAGTAAACCAATAGCTGCGTGCGTTTTCGAAACGTCTTCACCGGTTAAACGAAAAGACTGCCTGTACAATAAACCGTGTATAACCGAACCGTCTGGCCGGTTTGCTGCTAAACGATATTCCTTATTATTAAACCGGTAGCTTCCGTTGAACAGCCTGCAGGGGAAGGGAGAAAGCTTTAATCCTTTGAAACCCTTTGACTCCGGTTGTTCATCAAATTCTTCCCGGCTTTTGTAGCTGTCAATAACATTGATGAAACGACCGTCTCCATGCACTATAAAGGCATGCAGCATGGCACCGCATCCAGGCACAATTTCCACCCTGGTTTGTGAAACAGGGTCAATCAGAACTATTTTATTGAATCCGTTTTCCTGCCGGCTTTCTATCGTAAACATCCAGTCTTTTTTTGCACCGCTCTAATGTAAATATTGCAATACTTCTTCGCTCATAGGATTCACCTTGCTGGGAAAAACCGTAACCAGTTTCCCGTTTTCATCAATCAAAAATTTAGTGAAGTTCCATTTGACGGGATTTTTGATCCCCATCTTCTCCGCTTCGTCAACGAGATATTTAAAGAGCGGATGAATATCCTTCCCCTTCACAGAAACTTTAGCCGACATAGGGAACGACACGCCGTAATTCTTTTCACAAAACGCTTTTATCTCGGCATTGGTTCCCGGCTCCTGGCGCAGGAAATTATTAGCAGGAAATCCTATCACCACCAGCTTATCTTTGTATTGTTCATACAACTGCTCAAGATCTTTATACTGTGGGGTAAAACCGCATTTGGAGGCCGTGTTTACGATCAGAATTTTCCGGCCCTTATATTGGGAAAGGTCTATGGTTCCCCCTTCGAGACCTTCCACTTTAAAGTCGTATATAGAAGTAGCAATCATAATAGCGAGTGGAGCAAAAAGCAAGCGTAACATAACGAAAATATTTAAAGATACCAAAATACAAAGTTGGTAAAAATATCCGGATACGATGTTAATCTTTTGTATATGCACCCAGGTCCGGATCCCCGGTTCTGGATCTTCCGTCAAGATCAATCACAACAGGTACCACAACGCCGGCTCCTATTGCAGGAGAGGCGTTTTTGCCGATATGGAAATCAAAATAATGCCTTCCCACATGAATACTGTCAAACAAAGGATCCTGGTTGGCAATACTGTTGATCACTTGAATATCGGACGGTAATTCTTTTGCCTTGTATAAAACGTGATCAAAATTTATATCAAAAACAGCGCCTTCCCTGCGTTCGGCATGCACTTCGTTTTCTACATTGCCACCCTCCCCCCAGAGGATACAATTCCGGAACAGGGCGTTGAGATCATACCCATCGCCTGTGTCACCGGCGTTGCTGAGCAACACTACCGGGTTTTTATGATTGATATAATTATTATTGTAGCTCACAATAGTACAATAGGTGAACCTGTAATCTCCTCCTTCCTGTATCACCACATTAGAACCGCAATTACTGATCAGGCAATTAACCGCTTCAATGCCGGAGCCGATCGCTAAAATGCCCGCATCATAAACATTGTCAATCCTGCACTCGCTAAGTAATAGCTTAGGCTGGCCGTTATCAGCCGGCGCGGCTGCAATTACCCCCTGATAAGCATTTTTAATGACGCCGTAACGGATTACATTATTTACACTGTTGGCTCTGAAAAAAATACCCGGCCACGAAGCCGGCAGATCACGATAATCAGTCTCCAACCGGTCGCCCCGAAAAATGACAGGGTTATCTTTTGTGCCTTCCACCCTCAATGTACCATCTACTATCACCGGAGCATCGGCATGCAGATAAATCCGGCATCCCTGCGCGATGGTAAGCGTATGACCTTCGGCTATCTGCAGTCCGCCGGAAATCACATAAGGCAGGTCATTGGTCCAGATCGTATTTTTTTCAACCAAATAGTTGTGCAGGAAACGGGCGTTTTGCCCAAAGGCTTCCAAATGAATAAATCTTTGATTCCCGTTAAAAGTCACCTCAATGCTGTCCTGTACCAGAAACGGATTTTCATGCGATGTGGGGTCAATGGTAACCGATACAAAAACATACACACTGTCGCCTGCATCCAGCTCTATGTTACTTAGTTCCGGCGAAGCCGTTCCATCCACATTCATCCTGTACGCCGACTCTGCACCTCCCATTAATTTTATCTTTTCTATCCGCAGCTTCTGACGATTGCTGTTGATAAGCGTAAAATATCGGGTGACGGATCCAACGGAACTGAAAACGGTATCGAACCGGAGTGTGTCGGCGGTAAAAACCAGGGTTGCATTTTTATCGGTAAGAAAATCCTGTTTCGTACAGGAAAATATCCAGGCCGACAATAATGATAACATCCAGAGAACAGGCATTCGGTTTTCCCCTCTATACATGCTCGATCTTTTAAGCAATGGCATAAGCTAAAGTAACAATATTGAGCTGCACCCCCGGCAGGTCTTCTAAAATAACGTTGCCGCAGGCTTCCAGAGTAGCGCCGGTGGTAATTACGTCATCCACCAACAGGATATTCTTTCGATGAAGCGCTTCTGTTTCAGCGCCACAGGTAAAAACGCCTTCCACATTCTTCCAACGTTCCATTCTCGTTTTATGGGTTTGGGAACCCGTATAATGATTTCGATACACCGCTTTATATGAAACAGGAACCTCCAGGACGGCGGCAATGCCTTCACTCAGAACCGCAGACTGGTTATAACCTCTCTTATATTCTTTATCAGGGAAAAGAGGCAGGGGCACAATTACGTCCGGCCGTGAAAATTGCGCGGAGGTCAGCAGGGTCTCTCCCATGAGCGTTCCGAAATAATAAGCCAGGTCTCTGTTGCCCTTATATTTAAACTGGTGAACCAGGTGTTGTAATAAAGAGTTCTTGGTAAAATAATAATGACTGGACGCGCGGTTGAAATTTAATCTTCCCCACAATATTTTTTCCACCGGGTTGTCGGGCAGGGAGGCAAAGCCCGTTTCTTTCAAATGATCAAGACATTCCAGGCAAACCATGTGATGCCCGTTGATCAAGTCGCTTCCACACCCCGCGCAAAGATGGGGAAACAGAAGACGAGCCATATTATTCAACCAGGTTTTTACCATCTCCTGATTTTTAAAACAGGTATTTATAAAGTTCATCCACGCGGCCCATGGTGATCAGTTCAATATTAAAATGTTGTTTTCCTAACCCTTTTTGATTGTATTTACTGATGATCATCTTTTCAAAGCCTAATTTTTCAGCTTCCGCTATCCGCTGCTCCACGCGGTTCACGGCCCGGATTTCGCCGCTCAGGCCTACTTCTCCCGCAAAAACCAACTGGTGTGGCAGCGCTCCGTCTTCATAAGAGCTGAGCAGGGCGCTGACCATAGCCAGATCAATAGAGGGGTCTTCCACCTTTATACCGCCCGCGATATTCACAAACACATCTTTCATCCCAAAATGAAAACCGCCTCTCTTCTCCAGCACCGCTAAAAGCAATTGAAGCCTCCGGTTATCAAAGCCGCTACTGGTTCTTTGGGGCGTTCCATAAACCGATTGCGTTACCAGCGCCTGCACTTCTATCAGCAACGGACGCTGACCTTCCAGGGTGGCTGCTATGGCAATGCCGCTCAACTGTTCTTCTTTTTGTGTGATAAGAATTTCAGAAGGATTGGAAACCGGCTTCATTCCGGCTCCCGTCATTTCATAAATACCCAGTTCTGAAGTGGAGCCAAAACGATTTTTCAGGGTTCGTAAAATGCGGTAAGCATAATGTTGGTCACCTTCAAACTGTAGCACCGTATCTACCATGTGCTCAAGGATCTTAGGACCTGCAATGCTTCCCTCCTTAGTGATATGCCCGATTAAAAATACCGGGGTACCCGTTTCCTTTGCAAATCGCTGAAATTCTGAAGCGCACTCCCTGATCTGCGACACACTACCCGCGGAAGATTCAATATAAGAAGAATGTAGCGTTTGTATAGAGTCCACAATAACCAGCCCGGGTTTTAATTTTTTTATTTCCTGAAAAATGGTTTGCGTTGAAGTTTCGGTGAGCAAAAAAAAGCGATCGTTCTTCATCTTAAGCCGGTCCGCGCGCATCTTAACCTGCTGCTCACTTTCTTCGCCGCTGATATATAAGGTAACTGTTTCATTTAGCAGTAAACCGTTTTGCAGAAACAAGGTTGACTTTCCAATCCCCGGTTCACCTGCTACCAGCACCAGGCTGCCGTTTACTATGCCGCCTCCCAATACCCTGTTAAGTTCCGGATCCGGCGTAACCATTCTTTTCTCTTCTCCCGCTGCTATTTCATTCAACAACACTGTTTTCACTTTCCTGGCGGTATCATCATCTGCATTCCAACTCTTATTATTCTTTGAAGGTTTTTCAATCAGTTCTTCTGCCAACGTATTCCATTCACCACACGATGGGCACCGTCCGGTCCATTTCGGAGACTCATAACCACAATTACTACAAAAAAATGCAGTCCTTATTTTACTCATACACTAAAGATAGATAAGATTTATTTTGAAGCAGGTAATTAGAACGGGAAGTCATCCGGCATGCATGCAATTCTTACAAGTGTTATTATTCAACTAAAAAAATGTTCAAAGAGAATAAGAGAAAACCATGCTTTAACCGGCAAAGCAAAAGGGCCGGCAAAAACCGACCCTTTTGTACTTACTAACCCATTAAATTCTTGCACTAAATTACAAATTGCTCAAACATAACAAAATTAATTTTGCCGCTTGTGAATAACTTTTTGCCTCCCGAAATCATCTAAATATAGCTTGTATATTAATGATTATCAAGTATTTATAAGACTATAACGCAATAATCCCGAACGCCTGTTTTGCCAAGATGTCGCTTATATTTTTTTAAGAATAATGCAACTGACAAAAGGGCTTATCTGCCATCTGATCCCCGGATTAAATGGCAAAAAAATTAAATGGTAAGTAGTTTGCTATATTTGATTATTCAAAATCCGGAATAAAATAATGGGATCAATCTGGTTAATATCGTTACTTTTTGTAGGCATAAGTATGCTGGTAAGCATGCAGTTAAAGGGAAAATTTGCCCAATATAGCAAAATTGGCCTGGCCAGCGGGTTAAGCGGCAAGGAAGTGGCGGAGAAAATGTTAAAAGAAAATGGAATATATGATGTTTCCGTTAAGTCTTCCGACGGATTCCTGACGGATCATTACAACCCGGTAAATAAAACGGTAAATCTAAGCCCGGATGTATATAACGGGAGATCGGTGGCTGCAGCCGCAGTAGCCGCCCATGAATGTGGTCATGCCGTTCAGCACGCCGGTTCCTACAGATGGCTGATGCTGAGAAGCCGCCTGGTGCCAATAGTGCAGTACAGCTCTATGCTGGTACAATGGGTATTGATAGGCGGTATCCTGCTGATCAAAGTTTTCCCGTCTTTACTGCTGATTGGTATCATCCTGTTTGCCTTAACAACCTTATTTTCTATTGTAACCCTCCCGGTGGAATTTGACGCCAGCAACCGGGCACTGGCCTGGTTGCAACACACCAATGTTACCAATGTACAGGAATATCCAAAGGCCAAAGACGCTTTAAAATGGGCTGCCCTCACTTATGTGGTTGCCGCTGTAGCATCTATCGTTACCCTGGCCCAGTATATCCTTATTTATGCGGGAAACAGGAGGAATTAAATTAGCGCCGCCTTGCTACTTTATACAACAAGCCACCTAAAAGGGCAAAAAATAGCACTCCCAATATTTCATAGCCCAGGGCTCCTCCCAGGAGGTGGATAAGGCCTTTTTCGAGGCTTAGTTTTTTTAAGCCATTAGCAATGCTGTCGTTGGCGGCGAGAAAAGCCACTATCACGCCGGCCAATGCGCCACCTGCCACCAGGCCGGTAGCAAACAGGTTCCCTTTACCGAGGTCTTCTTCTCCCGGATTCACTTCTTCACCCTTATGTTTGGCCCGCCAGTCGGCAATACCGCGGATCGCCCCGCCAATAAAAATAGGCAGGGTGGTTGCGAGAGGCAGATAAAGACCGATTGCAAAAGACAGGGCTTTGATCCCGCAAAGCTCCACTACTACGGCAACAAATACGCCCACCAGCACATACTGCCAGTCGAGATTAAACGACAGCACTCCCTTGATCAAAGTAGCCATCAAAGTAGCCTGGGGTGCGGCATAGGTGCTTTGACCAATAGCATGATGAATACCCTGCTGCACCATTTCGGGAGTAGGCGTATCCAATACCTTAATGGTAACGCCAATGGCAAATGCAGATACAATCACCCCAATAAATAAGGCCATTTGCTGATAACGGGGGGTAGCGCCTATGATAAAACCCGTTTTGAGATCCTGCGATGTGGCCCCGGCATTGGCCGCTGCAATGCAAATCATACCTCCTACTATCAATACCATCGGCTCGTAAAATTTGCCGGTCCAGCCTACGGCTATAAAGATCAAACAGGTACCTAAAATGGTGGCGATCGTCATCCCGGAAATAGGATTATTGGAAGAACCGATCAAACCAACGATCCGGGACGACACGGTTACAAATAAGGCCCCAAATACCACTATAAGTACGCCTACCAGTAAACGGCTGACCAGGTTATTCCCCGGGATAAAGGGTAGTAACGATACGATCAGGATCAGGGCTATGCTGCCGAATCCCACCACTTTTAAACTCAGGTCTCTTTCGGTGCGCGATCTTCCTGTGGTGGCAGCCTCGTTGTTTTTGTTTAAAGAACCGATACTGCCTTTCAGCGAAGCTACGATGGTGGGAAGCGTTTTCAACAAGGTGATAAAGCCTCCCGCCGCCACGGCTCCCGCTCCTATCTGCCGGATATAAGCCCAGTAAATAGCGTCTGAAAAATCAGCAAAAGTATGGGTGTCAGGGTTCCATCCTCCTTTTCCTCCGGCAATATTTACATCGGAAAGTATGCCCAGTTTCACTAACTGGGCGGCAATGGCATCAGCGGGCACAAGGGTAGCCAGCAACGGGATCAGTACAAAAGAGGCCAATACACTGCCGGCCACCAGCACGCCTCCGATCTTCGGACCGATGATATATCCCACACCCAGGTATTCCGGTGTAATTTCTCCGCTGATCTTTGCCGAAGGGAGAAATTTATTCACCTGCCGGGTCATGAACGCCGGGGTTTCGGCTATAACATGGATGATCTTCTGCAAAAAAGCATAGATCAACGCAAAACCCACCCCCGTAAAAGCCGTTTTTGCAAAGGCGCCGCCTTTTTCCCCGGCCTTCAATACCGCGGCGCAAGCGGTGCCCTCCGGATAAGGCAGGGTGTCATGTTCTTTTACAATCAACGGATGCCGCAGGGGGATCATCATCAACGTACCCAGGATACCTCCTAATACCGCGAGGGTAAAAATAGTGAGATAGCTGAAATACGCTTCGCTGGACGGATCGCTTAGAAACAAAAAACCGGGCAGGGTAAACACCACCCCGGCAGCTACACTCTCTCCCGCGGAACCGGTAGTCTGGATGATATTGTTTTCAAGAATGGTGGTCTTCAAAAACAAACGGCTTAGCGTTATAGCCATCACGGCAATAGGGATGGAAGCAGACACCGTTAAACCGGCTTTTAGCGCCAGATATACTGTGGATGCGCCAAAGATAATTCCAAAAACAGATCCGGTTAAAACCGCCTTGAGTGTAAACTCCGCCATCTTGGTTTCGGGGGCAATAAAAGGCTGAAATTTCTTTTCAGACATGCTGGTGATATTTTGCCGCCGAAAGATAAAGAAAAATAACAGTTCAACTTATGGGATCTCCCCGCGGGATGTATCCCATATTTTCGCTCCATCTGCGGCATTCCGGTCGGTGGGACACCGACCGGTAGTGAGTTCTACGGGCGGGTGTCTCACCCGCCTGCGAAAATATGGGATGCACCCTCCCCGCGGGTGCATTTCAATTGCTCTTCTGTACAATGAACCAAAGCCCGGTCGAAAATGAGTGATTTATAAGTGATGCTTGTCGCCTGCCTTTGCGGCGGGTTTCGGCATTACAGCAACATTTTTATGTCAGCCCGGTAAGATAATAAATACCGATTACCACAAAAACCGCAATCGTTTTGATGATGGTCATGGCGAAAATATCTATATACGACTGCCTGTGTGTGAGACCCGTTATGGCCAGCAAAGTAATTACTGCCCCGTTGTGCGGAAGGGTATCCATTCCTCCGCTTGCCATAGCCGCAACCCGGTGCAGCACTTCGCGCCCGATGCCCAATTCTTCCGCCTTTGCGATATAGATTTCGGACATAGCCGCCAGGGCAATACTCATCCCGCCGGAAGCAGAACCGGTAATGCCGGATAGTGTAGTGGTGGTAACGGCTTCATTAACCAGCGGATCCCGGATAACTGAAGATAACTTATTATTGATGCTGGCAAAGCCCGGTAGTGCGGCAATTACTCCTCCAAATCCATATTCGGAAGCTGTATTCAGCGTGGCCAGCAACGCCCCGGCAACAGAAAGCTGCAGCCCGTTTTTGATATTGGTTTTCACCCGTTTAAACGCAAAAATTATTACCGATGTAATGCCCACAAACAATGCACCTTCCACCGCCCAAACGGCTGTTACCTTTGGAATTTCAATCGGAGCAACTCCTTTAATTCCTATGGCAGCAAAATCAAAGGTTTTATTAGTGTAACCTGTTATCCATACCGTGAAGATTGCATTGCAGGTTGCCACCAAAATAAGTGGCAACAAAGCCAGCCACACATTGGGTAAATCAACATCCCCTAATTCATCAGGTTCATTAATATGGTCTTTCCCATATCCTTCTCCTGCCAATACCGCTTTTTTTCGTCGCCGGTTGAGGTACCACATACCCACTCCAAAAACAAACAAGCCACCGATAAGGCCCAGCCAGGGCGCTGCCCAGGTATCTGTATTGAAAAAAGTGGTAGGGATGATATTCTGGATTTGCGGAGAACCGGGCAGGGCATCCATCGTAAAAGTAAAAGCGCCTAATGCAATAGTGCCGGGAATCAGTCTTTTGGGGATATCTGTGGCTTTGAACAGTTCGGCAGCAAAAGGATACAAAGCAAAAGCCACTACAAAAAGCGACACGCCACCATAGGTGAGGACAGCCCCGGTGAAAACAATGACAAAGATGGCTTTATCTTCACCGAAGACTTTAATGATGGAACGGGCGATAGATTTCGCAAAACCGGATAATTCAATGACCTTGCCAAAGACGGCGCCTAACAGGAATACCGGAAAATAGAGCTTGACGAAGCCCGATAATTTTTCCATGAATATGCCTGAAAAAAAAGCGGGTACCCAGGAAGGATTGGTCAGCAACACGGCTAATAAAGCCGCAACAGGAGCAAACAGTATGACACTGAATCCCCGGTAAGCTACCACCATCAAAAACACCAAAGGCAGAACAACGATTATTATCTCCATCTACTTTTTGTATTAAAGTTGCATCTCCTCTTGGATACGCGTTTGTATTCTGCCATCTTCAGGAACCGCCGGAAGCTACCGGACCTGCCGGTTTCAATTATTTTTTTGCTTTTACTTTTTTTCTTTCGGCCGTTATCTTCATCACCCCGCCCTCGTCGCTGCTGGCTGTACCGCTTAGTTTATCCTCTTTATGCTGGAGTTTTATAAGCACCGAATTCCCTTCTACATATATTTTGAACTGAATTTGGCTTTTCTCCACCTTTATTTCCCGGGCGGTAAATGTCTGCGAGGCCGCCATCACTTTAGCACTCCATTTGTTATCTGTTCTTTTTAGTTCAATGGTACCGTTCTGATATTCATACGGCGCTTCTGCCGCTTTGTATTCATATATTCCCTCCATTCCCGCCGGAGGGGTTAACGGTGTATTCAAAGCCAATGCGGGCAGGGTATAAGCCATAAAAGTGCCGAAGATAAAAAGAATTGCTTTCATGATTTTTTGTTTAGAGTATCCTTCAAACTTACAAAAACTCTCCGGAATTGCACAGAGGACGACTAAAATCCGTCAAAAGATAAATTCCACCCATGAGTTTTGAAAAAAGTATGTTAGAGATGCAACCGTCCCTTTCTCAGCATATCCATCTTTCTTACGTTAAACAAGGTTAAAGTTTCAGCACGTTTCCCGCATCTCGCGGGTATTTCATACCCCATCTCCCTTTGCCGATTAAACTTTGGAAAGAGTGGAAGGTCTATCCTGTATCATCAATAAAATTTTGTAACATGAAAAGAATCACGTTAGCCATACTGGCGCTCACATTAGCCTTTCCGGCGGTATATGCTCAGGAAAAACCCGGTAACGAAATGAATAAAGGCCCCATGACCTATCGTCAACATCCGGGGAAACGGGGTGTGCAGCACGACCGGTTCAAAAACCTGAACCTTACAAAAGAACAGAAGGACAAACTGGCCGGGATCAACAAAGACTATCGCTCAGGTATAAACGATCTTAAACGGAAAGAAGCCACTATTACCGTGAAGGATTACAAAACACAAATGCAGGCGCTGAATGCAAAACGCCGGGCCGAAACGGACAACGTGTTTACTGCGGAACAAAAAGCGCAGTTGCAGCAAATGAGGCAAAAACACCAGGGAAGGCCGGGGATGAGAGGCAAGGCAATGAGCGACCTCGGTTTATCGGAAAACCAATCCGCTCAAATCAGGGCGCTCAGAACGTCTTCCCGGGAAAAGGTGAAAACCATCCGTGAAAACCAGCAACTTACCGATACGCAGAAAAAAGAACAGGTAATTGCCGTTTATAAGCAACAGCATGAAGACATGAAATCCATCCTTACTCCCGAACAAATGAAAAAAATGGAAGGATTCAGATATGGCAGAATGCATAAAATATCAAAATAAAATACGCGTCATAACATACGATCATGCACCGGCGTTTTTCAACGCCGGTTTTTTATGCATATCAGTCAACCCGAAATAGGCCCGTATCAGCGGGAAGGTTACAACCTGTCGGCTTACCCATTAATCTAATCGCATCATGTTTTGCAACTTCTTGGTAAGAACAAAAAGCAACAGGGAAGCTATGCCTGCCATAAAAACAAAAAGCATAAAGAAATCATGCATATCATGCATCTGGTAACCCAAAAAAGAAGTGGCTTTTCCGGATTCCGGATACAGTGCGCTTAAAACGCCGGCAAGCTTATTGGCTGCTGCATTAGCCAGGAACCAAACCGCCATTAATAACGAAGCAAACTTCAGAGGAGCAAGTTTGTTAACCAAAGACAATCCTATGGGTGAAAGACAAAGTTCACCCCAGGTATGCAACAGGTACATACCGGTTAGCCAGATAACACTGACCTTGATCCCCGGCTGCACATCTTTAACACCAAACGCGATCCATAAATAACCAAGCGCCAGGAGAGCCAGCCCCAAAGCCATTTTGGTGGTTGAAGCAGGATCTTTTTTACCAAGTCTTAACCATAACCACGCAAATAACGGTGCAAAGGCAATCACAAAAATGGAATTAAGCGATTGAAAAAAGCTGGCGGGGATCACAAAAAAACCTACATCTCTTTGCGTTTGCTCCTCAGCAAAAAACGTAAGCGAGGCGCCGGCTTGTTCAAACGCGCTCCAAAAAAAAATAACAAAAAACGCAGTGATAAAAATAACGGTGATGCGTTGCTTGTCTAAACCATTTAAAGTTTTATCCGAAAAAATAACAAACGCAATGAAAATCACGGCCGCTATCAATAAATAGGTCAGATAACTGACCACTTTTGCATCCAGGTAAAGCAATCCAATCATCAGGAATGACATCAATATCAGCCCTCCCACTACCATAAAGGGTTTTATCGCAATTTTGGGAGCTCCCGGGGGAATCAAACCAAGTATTTTGCCCTCCGGGTCCAATACATATTTGTGATGAAATAATTTTTGAACAGCCACACTTATCAGCATTCCAATTCCTGCTACCAGGAAAGCCCACTTAAAATCTGCAGGGTTGCCGGTATCGCCAACCAAACCACAGATAAAAGGTCCGATAGCACCGCCAACATTGATACCCATATAAAAAATAGTATAAGCCGCATCAATTCTTCTATCGCCTTTGGGATACAGCTGACCCACCAGAGAAGAAATATTAGGTTTGAAAAAACCATTTCCCGCTATCATGAACCCTAATCCCGAGAAAAACAGGAAGGAGGATATCCCGGGTGAGCTCTCATAAAATTGCCCGCAAAAAAAAAGTATGAATTCCCCGCATGCCATGATCAAACCACCCGCAATAATAGACATCCTGTTTCCCCAAAAACGGTCGGCAATATACCCTCCCAATAGAGGTGTTAAATAAACCAGGCTCGTATAACTTCCATAAAGATTTGAAGCAAAAGCTTTATCAAAAAGGAGGGCCTTGGTCATAAACAGCACCAAAATAGCCCTCATGCCATAATAATTAAACCGTTCCCACATTTCGGTGGCAAACAATACATATAACCCTTTAGAATGTTTCTGTGCGGTAGTCGAATTCATTTAGTAGCAGTATTTTGACATATGTTGACAGAATTGACACCTCAATATAGTGTATATTTTGAGAGGTAACGATGCAAATCGGCCGGGGATTTAAAAAAAATGAAGATTTAAGGTCTGATCGTTCTATTTTCGCAACTCTATCACCGTAAGCATATTTTATGAATATTCTAATCCTGGGCTCAGGCGGACGCGAACACGCTTTTTCATGGAAGCTCAGCCAGAGCAGCAAATGTAGCCGGCTGTTCATAGCCCCCGGCAATGCGGGTACCAGCCAGTATGGCACTAATATTAACATACACGCAACCGATTTTGAAGGGATAAAACGGTTTTGCCTGGAAAATGCCATAGATATGCTGGTAATAGGACCGGAAGAGCCGCTGGTAAAAGGTATTTACAATTTTTTCAGGAAAGATCCGGAACTCAAATCCATAATGGTGATCGGCCCGTCTCAAAAAGGCGCGCAACTCGAAGGAAGCAAAGCTTTTGCCAAGGCTTTTATGCAACGCCATCATGTTCCCACTGCTGCCTACCGGGAATTTGACGAAGACAATTACCAGGAGGGGGTGGACTATCTGCAATCCCATGCCACGCCGATTGTATTAAAAGCCGATGGCCTGGCAGCCGGAAAAGGAGTGCTCATCTGCCAGAACCACGTGGAAGCTATTGCCGAATTTGAATTGATGATCCAACATGCCAAATTCGGAGAAGCCGGCAAAAAAGTGGTGGTGGAAGAATTCCTTTCGGGGATAGAGCTCAGCGTATTTGTATTAACCGATGGAGAAAATTATGTTTTATTGCCCGAGGCAAAAGATTACAAACGCGTGAACGAGGGAGACAACGGACCCAATACCGGGGGCATGGGCGCCATCAGCCCCGTTCCCTTTGCAGACGAAACTTTCATGCAACAAGTGATCCAAACCATTATCGAACCCACCATCAACGGCATAAAAAAGGAAAAAATAGAATACCACGGATTTATTTTCTTTGGACTCATAAAGGTGGGTGACAATCCCTATGTGATAGAATACAACTGTCGCATGGGCGATCCTGAAACAGAGGCGGTTTTGCCCCGTTTGAAAAACGACCTCGTTGACCTGCTGGAAGCCACATCGAAAAAACAGTTGCAAAACCAGCAAATTGAAACAGACCCGCGGCACACCGCCACTATCGTGGCCGTAAGCGGGGGCTACCCGGGAGAATACCAGAAAGGGCTTCCGATTGAAGGGCTGGATCTGATAGACGAAGACGATGCCATCGTTTTTCACGCGGGCACAAAACAGGAAGATAACCAGACCATTACTAACGGAGGAAGGGTACTGGCCGCTACTTCTTTTGGAGATTCACTGCAGAAAGCCGTCCGGAAATCCATCGCCATACTGGACACCGTTCAATTTGACGGCATGCATTTCCGTTCCGACATCGGCTTTGAATTTCTCTGATCCGCCTTCTTCTGTTCAGAAAAACAGGTGCCACGGGAAATCAAACCCCCGGAAAAAGACAACCCGGGCCGGGTGAGTATATATGAAAAAAAATTATTTCCTTCAAAGTCAATAAAAATCAAGGTTTTGCCGTTGTATTTCAAATTATTTATGACAACTTTGCAAACATCATTTTAGAACCAATTTTCTCCAATATCAATTATGGGTCTTTTTAACTGGTTTACACAGGAAATTGCTATAGATCTGGGAACAGCAAATACGCTAATCATTCATAATGAAGAAATAGTAGTAAACGAACCTTCCATTATAGCTTTAGACAGGAATAATCCCAAAAATGTACTGGCGGTGGGTAAAAAAGCATTGATGATGCACGAAAAAACCCACGAGAGCATTCGTACGATACGTCCGCTGAAAGACGGGGTGATCGCCGATTTCAATGCTGCCGAGTTGATGATCCGGGAGTTGATCAAAATGATTTATCCCAAAAAACCGCTGTTTCCCCCCAGTTGGCGGATGATGATCTGTATCCCCTCCAGTATTACGGAGGTGGAAAAAAGAGCAGTGAGAGACAGTTCCGAGCAGGCGGGCGCCAAGGAAGTGTATTTATTGCATGAGCCTATGGCCGCGGCCCTGGGTATTGGGATAGACGTGGAAGAGCCGGTGGGTAATATGATCGTGGATATCGGAGGGGGTACTACGGGGATCACCGTAATTGCCCTGGCGGGGATCGTATGCGACCAGTCTATCCGTATTGCGGGGGATGAATTTACCGCCGATATTATGGAAGCGCTGCGCCGTTATCACAGCCTGCTCATCGGGGAAAGAACAGCCGAACAGATCAAGATCCAGATAGGAGCCGCGTTAAAAGACCTGGACAATCCACCCGATGACCTTCCGGTCAACGGGCGCGACCTGGTTACGGGGATCCCCAAACAAATCATGGTGAGTTATCAGGAAGTAGCCGAAGCATTGGATAAAAGTATTTTCAAAATTGAAGAAGCGATCCTGAAAGCGCTGGAAACAACCCCTCCCGAATTGGCCTCTGATATTTACCGCAGGGGAATTTATATTACCGGGGGAGGAGCGCTCCTACGCGGGTTGGACAAGCGGCTCAGTCAGAAGATAAAACTTCCTGTTCATGTTGCTGATGATCCTTTAAAAAGCGTGGTCAGGGGAACCGGGATAGCGTTAAAAAACTATCAACGTTATCCCTTTGTAATGAGATAAACAATCGGATTACGGATTCTTTATCCGGCTGTGAAAACGCGTAACAGTAACGTCCATCCGGCAGTATCGTAAAAACACATGAAGTGCGAAATGTTTTCATTTTTATCAGGCGTTATTTTAATTTCCTCTTCTTTATTATAATACAGGTGTTTTCCCTGTATATGCTTTTTCATTATAACAAGTTTCATGAAGCGGCATTCATGGATGTTGCAGGCGAAATAACCGGTAAAATAAGCAAACAATACAATTCAGTTGAATACTATTTTCAATTGAAGAAAACCAATGAACAACTTCTTGAGGAAAATCTGCGGCTGCGAAATAAACTAAAGGAAGATTTCCTTCCAACGGATACCGCCACAGAACTGGTACTGGATTCTATCCGGGTGGACTCCCTTGAAATTTATCGCCGCTATCTCTATTTTCCGGCTAAGGTTATTAATAACTCTGTTACCTCGCAAACCAATTATTTAACCATCAGCAGAGGTTCCAACCAGGGATTGAGCAAAGATATGGCGGTGGTAAGCCCAACCGGTATTATAGGCACCATTGTAAACGTGAGTCCCAATATGGCTATCGTTATGAGCATCCTGCACCGGCAAAGCAGGGTGAGCGCCAGCCTGCTGAATTCGGGAGAAACCGGCAGCATTGAGTGGGATGGGGAGGATCCGCAAGTCCTTACCTTCAGGAATATCCCCCGGTCGGCTCATCCAAAAATCGGCGACACTGTGGTCACCAGCAGGTATTCCACCTTCCCCCCGGGACAACCGATAGGCACTATTGTCAATATGGAACAGCAGGGAGGCAGTAATTTTTATGTATTAAAAGTAAAGCCATCCACTAATTTCTTTAATATTCAGTTCGTTTATGCAGTCAGGAATTTGCAGAAGGAAGAACAGGATGCGCTGGAAAAAATAGCGAACAAACAGGAATAACAATGAGTGATCTGTTAAAAAATATCACCCGTTTCATAATATTTATACTATTCCAGGTATTTATCCTGAATAAAATACCCCCGTTACACCAATTCATCACTCCTTACCTGTACTTTCTTTTTATATTGTGGTTACCGTTCAGGATACCGCGGTTTTCTCTCACCATTGTGGGATTCTTCTTCGGGCTTTGTTTCGATTTTTTCACCAAAACCCCGGGGCTTCATGCGGCTGCCTGCACCTTAATTGCTTACCTGCGCCCGTTTATGATCAATGTTCTGTTGTCGAAAGAAGATGCGGGGTTTAATTATGTAGATCCCGCGCCCTCCAGCATGGGATGGTCGTCCTACTCCGTTTACGTGCTGGTATTGGCTTTCGTCCACAATGTTTACCTCGTTTTCCTGGAATGGCTGCAATTCGCAAATTTTTGGTACTTTTTAGGCAAGGTTATAGCCACCACAGGCGTTAGCTTCCTGCTGATCATGATCACGGACGTATTATTTTACAGAAAACAAAAGTTCAGGACCAATATATAGGAGGTTAGTATGCCTGCTTTCAATCAATCACGACAAACGGTAATACAGCTCATATTTGGGGCAGCATTCTTGATCATTGTTGTGCGCCTGTTTATACTGCAGGTTGCTTCGGACAAATACAAGATGCTGGCGCTGAACAATGCCGTGTATAGAAAAGTGGTGTATCCCGACAGGGGTATCATCTTCGACAGGAACCATAAGGCTGTTTTAAATAACACCATCATCTACGACCTGACCGTTACGCCCTATGAAGTGAAAAAAGTGGATACCTCATTTTTATGTCATCTCCTGAGTATAGATTCCGCCGAGTTCAGGGAAAGGATCATCACCGCTATTATCAGAAACGGACGTTACCGTCCTTCCGTATTTGCAGGACTGCTGCCCGTTGATGTTCAGGCAAAACTGGAAGAAAACATCTGGCGATTTCCCGGGTTTACACTGGTGGAACGCCCGATACGAAATTATTTATACAATGCAGGAGCACATTTTCTTGGGGATATCGGGGAAGTGGATACCGCCATTATCAGGAAAAGTAATAATTTTTACCAGATCGGCGACTTTGTAGGCAGATCGGGGTTAGAGCAATATTATGAAAGCGTTCTGATGGGAAAAAGAGGCATCCAGAACCTGATCAAAGATAACAGGAATCGTTTGCAGGGCTCCTGGGAGAACGGGAAATACGACACCGCCGCCGTCACCGGGCGAAACCTGTACACTTACCTGGATATCGAGTTGCAGCAATTAGCCGAAAAACTACTTACCAATAAGGTGGGCAGCATTGTTGCCATCGATCCCCAAACCGGAGGTATTCTTGCAATGGCTTCCGGACCTTCTTTTGATCCCAACGACCTGACCGGGAGTACCCGTCAGAAAAAATACGCCAACCTGGTGTTGGATGTTTCAGCGCCGCTGATGAACCGCGCTACCCGGGGCTTGTATGAACCCGGCTCCACATTTAAACCGCTTGGCGGATTAGTGGCACTGGATATGGGCGTTATTACCGCCAATTATGGATTTGCCTGCAGCGGCGCTTATTACGGCTGCGCGAAAGTGATAAGATGCGAACACCACAACCCCGGGCATGCCGCCAATATGCGGCTGGCCCTGGCCAATTCCTGCAATTCCTATTTTTCCCAGATTTACCGGATGAGTTTGGACAACGGCAAAGACCGGTCGGTAAAAAAAGGATATACCCGGTGGAAAGATTACATGAACGCTTTTGGATGGGGGCAAAGGCTGGGAATTGATCTGCCGAATGAATTGCCGGGCAATATCCCCGATACTACCGAATATAATAAAGACTATCGGGGATCGTGGAATTCCTGTACCAATGTAACCCTGGGCATCGGGCAGGATAAGATGCAGGTAACGCCGGTGCAACTGGCCAATGCCATGTGCATCATCGCCAACAAGGGTTATTATTATATACCGCATTTTGTGGAAAGCATTGAAAACGAAACAGAGAAAGACACCCTCCTGAATAAATTCAGGGAAAAACATGCCGCATTAACCCACATATCCGACCTCGATTATGAAGCCATACACGCGGGCATGCAGGACGTGGTGGAAAGCGGCACCGCCAGAAGCGCGAAAGTCCCCGGTATAAGCATTTGCGCGAAAACGGGGACCGCCGAAAAATATACCCGGCTCGACGGCAAACGGATCAAACTTCCTAACAACTCCATGTTTGTTTGCTTTGCTCCCAGGGAAAATCCTAAAATTGCCATCGCGGTGGCCGTGGAAAATGCGGGGTTTGGCTCTACATGGGCTGCACCGATAGCGTCATTCCTGATTGAAAAATACCTGACCGACTCTATAAGAACGGAACGGATGAAAGATGTGGAACGGATTGCTAATACCAATCTGATGCCTTCTTATCTTAAGAGAAAACAATTTATCGCAGACTCAACGAGAGCCTATTTTTATTTCAACCTGAGAAAAGACAGCAGCTATATCAAAAAATACCTGCGCGGATATTCTCATCAGAATAAGCTTTCCGAGCCTGTTCTGAAAGATAAAGCAGCCGCACACAAAAGAAATATGACCGTAAAAAATGCCGCGAACCTTAAAGAGAAAGCGTTGTATATAAATGAGTATCCGCTAACGAAAAATAAAGTACTCTGATGGAAAACCGTAATACCGGATTTGTAAGGAAAATGGACAGCCTGCTGCTATGGCTGTATATTTTATTGTGCGTTATAGGCATTATCAGCATTTTTGCGGCTACTTATATAGAAGGCGACAGCATAATAGACGGCTTTCTTTCTTCCCGAACAGATTACGGAAAACAATCCATGTTCTTTGTTTTTTCTCTCCTGCTGGGCATTATCATTATGCTTACCGACAGTAAATTTTTTACCGCAACGGCTAATTTATGGTACACCCTGGGGATCATCCTCCTGTTGATGGTGTTCCCGTTTCACTCCAATATTAAAGGAACCGAATCCATTATTAAATTTGGAGATGCTTTCCAGTTGCAGCCGATTCAGTTGTGTATTGTATTTACCAACCTGGCGCTGGCCAAATATATTTCCCGGGTGGAAACCGATTTTACAAAACTGCGTTCCCAACTGATAGCGGCTTCCATTGTGATGGCGCCTGCGCTATTGGCCATATTTCAGAAGGAAACGGGGTTGGCGCTGGTTTATTTTTCATTTTTTTTGGTGATGTTTCGCGAAGGACTGCCGGCCATAGTTTTGATTGTAGGATTTTCTTTTGCCGCGCTGGTGGTAGCCACCCTGTTACTGGAACCCAATTTGCTGGCAATTATTTTAACAGGTATCGCCCTTCTTACGATCTACCTGATGCGCAGACCCATCAGGCGGCATAAATCCGTTTTATTCTGGATCATCGCTATCTGGGGTGTCTGTGTAGGTATTCAGCGTTTTGCCGTACCTTTTATTTTTGACCACGTGCTACAGCCTTACCAGGTGAAGCGTATCTACGATACCATTGGTAAAGACTATGTTCCCAAAAATGCGGAAGCCATTGCTGACATTGAAAAGGACGCCGCGCGAAAAAAAGATGCCGGGAATTATAATGTAAAACAAAGTAAAATTGCCATTGGAAGTGGTGGACTATTGGGTAAAGGACTTTTAAAGGGTACCCAAACCCGTTACGATTTCGTGCCCGAACAAAGAACAGACTTCATTTTCTGCACCATTGGAGAAGCTTTCGGCTTCATAGGCAGCGTTGTTTTCCTCTCCATTTACGCCATCTTTTTATTCCGGATCGTTACCGTTGCCGAAAGGCAGCGAAGCGCCTTCAGCCGATGTTATGCCTATGGGGTTGCTTCTGTATTTTTCTTCCATATAGCCATTAATCTATTTATGACAGTAGGCCTGGCGCCGGTCATCGGGATCCCCCTTCCGTTCGTAAGCTATGGCGGGTTATCCCTGGTAACCTTCAGCGTTATGGTGTTCATCTTGTTAAGACTGGATAAAGACCGCCAGATGGTACTCAGATGATTTGAAATTTAAGATTTGAAATTTCAAATTTAAGATTCGTCAATACATTTGTGTGATGAAAATTATTCCATTAAGCGAAGGCGCGTTTACGGTTGACCGGTCGAAACAGTTTGTTCCTTTTAATCTTAATCATGACGATCTTCAAAAAAGATCCGCCGGCAGCCTCCTTGTGGAGATCCAGCCTTTTATAGTTGTTACTTCAAAAGATATCCTGTTGCTTGATACCGGGCTCGGCTTTGCAGACGCCGGTGGTGTATTACAAATCCATCAAAACTGCATTGAACACAATATCAATCCTTCAGAAATCACCAAAGTATTGATGAGTCACCTCCATAAAGACCATGCCGGAGGAATCACAAAATACGATGAGCAGTTAAAACAACGCTTTCTGAGTTTTTCCAACGCCACTTATTATGTACAGCAGGAAGAGATAAACTTTGCCTTAAAGGAAGGGTTTCCTTCCTATATTACGGAGGAGTTTGAGCAATTGCAACAGGAAGCTGATGTGCAACTGCTACAGGGCGACGGGGTAATAGACGGATATATCCGGTACCAGGTTACCGGAGCGCATAGCCCGTGGCACCAGGTGTTTTGGATAGAGGATGAAGGGGAAACCGTTTTTTATGGGGCCGATGATGCTCCTCAACTCCACCAGATGAAAAGCCGGTTCATTGCAAAATATGATTACGACGGAAGAAAATGCATGGAACTGCGGCAGCAATGGTGGCAGGAAGGTCAGCAGAAGAAATGGACTTTTCTTTTTTATCACGACGTGAAAAATCCAGTGTGGAAGTGGTGAGTAATACGCCCGGGTGTGTTATAATGGTGTTGCGGGCAGGGTTATCCGGTCTGCTCCAAAATAGGAATGCAATATCTCCGGTAACGCAATGTGGTTTGCCTGCTGGTTGTTTTCAAGAAGGGCGGCGAAGATCCGGGGCAGAGCCAGGGAACTGCCGTTTAAAGTATGCACCAGCCGGTTTTTTCCTACTCTGTCTTTAAACCTGATCTTTGCCCGGTTAGCCTGGTAGGTCTCAAAATTACTCACCGAACTCACTTCCAGCCAACGGTTCTGTGCAGCGCTATACACCTCAAAATCGTAGGTAAGCGCGGAAGTAAAACTCATGTCGCCACCGCATAATTTTAAAATACGATAGGGGAGTTGCAGGGTGTTCAACAGTTTTTCCACATGATTTACCATTTCTTCCAATACATCATAGCTTTTATCCGGATGCGTAATCTGTACAATTTCCACTTTTTCAAACTGGTGCACCCTGTTTAGCCCGCGCACGTCCTTGCCAAAGCTTCCGGCTTCTCTCCTGAAACAGGGAGAATAGGCCGTCATTTTAACAGGCAGATTTTCCTCCTTAATAATTTCATCCCGGTAAATATTGGTCACCGGCACTTCTGCCGTAGGGATCAGATAATAATTATCGGCCGGCATATAGTACATCTGGCCTTCTTTATCCGGCAATTGCCCGGTGCCATATCCCGACGCCTCATTGACCATAAAAGGAGGCAAAAATTCGATATAGCCTGCAGCGGTATTGAAGTCGAGGAAATAGCTCACCAGCGCCCTCTGCAGTTTCGCGCCCAGCCCCTTATAAAGCGGGAAACCGGTACCGGTGATTTTAGACCCGGTTTCAAAATCTACAATACCATAGTTTTTAATCAAATCCCAATGGGGAAGCGCATCATTCCCCAACTGTGGCTGCAAGCCTCCCTCCCGCACCACCACATTGTCTTCGGGCGTTTTCCCGGGCGGTACTTTTTCGGAAGGAAGGTTGGGCAGTCTCAGCAGGGCATCCTGCAAAAGTTTTTCCGCTTCAGCGAGCTGTGAATTCAATTCACTCATCTGCGATTTACAGGCAGCCACCGATTGCTTTTCGGCTTCCGCTTCTGCCTTTTGTCCTTTGGCAATCAGTTGTCCGATTGCTTTTGAACTGCTGTTTACCCTCGATTGCAACTGTTCAAGATCCAACTGTAGTTTTTTTCGCCGATCGTCTAACGCAAGGATCTCATCCACAAGAAACAGGTCGGAAAACCCCTTTACGGCAAGCCGCTCCTTCACATAACCCGCATCCTGTCTTATGACATTAACCTGTAACATGCATGAATATTGAATTATTTACTTAAGTGCATGCTTCTCTCTCTATACAACGTCCGGAAATAAGGATCGCGCAAATCCCTGATAAACCGGATGGCCTCACCGGTGGACTTCATTTCCGGGCCCAGTTCTTTATTAACACCGGGAAACTTATTAAAGCTGAATACAGGCTCCTTCATCGCAAAGCCCTTTAATTTCTTCTCAAATTTCAGATCTTTAAGTTTTACCTCATCCAGCATTACTTTGGTGGCAATATTCAGGTAAGGCACCTGGTAGGCTTTTGCAATGAACGGGGTGGTACGCGATGCCCGGGGGTTTGCCTCGATGACATATACTACCCCGTCTTTAATGGCAAATTGAACATTAATTAAACCCTTAATGTTCAGCCTGCGGGCAATTTTTTCGGCATATAATTCCATGGTAGTTACTTCCAGCGGGCTGAGGTTGAAAGCAGGAAGCACGGCGTTGCTGTCGCCACTGTGTATTCCTGCCGGTTCAATATGTTCCATCACCCCCATTACATGAAAGGTCTCTCCGTCGAAAATGGCGTCTATTTCGGCTTCCTGGCAGCGATCGAGGAACTGATCTATCAGGATCTTATTTCCCGGGAGATGTTTTACCAGGCTGAGGACACTGTTTTCGAGTTCCTCATCATTCAACACGATCCGCATCCTTTGTCCACCCAAAACATAACTTGGGCGTACCAGCACAGGATATCCCACCTGCTTGGCCACCTCTATGGCTTCATCAGAATCGTGGGCTGTTCCGTATTTAGGATAAGGAATTTCCAGTTCTTTCAGCAGATCGCTGAAACGGCCGCGATCTTCGGCAATATCCATATTATCAAAGGATGTACCAATGATCCTGATACCTTTTTCATTCAACCGTTTGGCCAGTTTCAATGCCGTTTGACCGCCTAATTGTACGATCACGCCCACCGGCTTTTCATATTCTATGATCTCCCACAGGTGTTCCCAAAAAACAGGTTCAAAATATAGTTTGTCGGCCACATCAAAATCGGTTGAAACCGTTTCGGGGTTACAATTAACCATGATGGCCTCGTAACCACATTCTTTGAGGGCTAACAAACCATGTACGCAACAATAATCAAATTCAATTCCCTGTCCGATCCTGTTAGGACCGGATCCCAGCACTATAACAGATCCTTTTGTGGCGCCTGCCCTGCGTTTGGTATTGTGAACCAAACTCTCATTTTGGGTAATACCCGTCTCAGCGCCATTAGAAACGGAAGGAGTTTCAAAACAGGAGTAAAAATAAGGCGTCTCAGCTTCGAACTCTGCCGCACAGGTATCCACCATTTTATATACGCGCGTCAGCCCCATTTTTTTTCTTCGTTCATAAATTTCCTCATCCCTTCCTTCCTTCATGATCCTGCAGATCTGTTCATCGCTGAACCCGTTGTGTTTGGCTTCAATAAGCAGGTCGTCGGGTAAAGTCTGAAGGGTGCAGGCGGCTATTTTCTTTTCAATATTGGCGATCTTCTGGATCTGGTAAATAAACCAGCGGTCTATCCCGGTTGCTTCACAAATGGTTTTAACACTAACGCCCATCATCAGGGCATCTTTGATCCTGAAGATCCGGTCCCATCTGGGAGTTTTTATATATTCAACCACTTCTTCGTGGCGCATCATACTTTTCCCGTAATACCCCAAACCCACAGCTTCATTCTCCAGGCTCTGGCAGGCTTTCTGGATAGCTTCCGTAAAGCTTCGCCCGATAGACATCACTTCACCTACGGATTTCATCTGTAGTCCGAGCGTATCGTCTGCCCCTTTGAACTTATCAAAATTCCAGCGGGGTACTTTCACAATAACATAATCCAGCGTCGGTTCAAAATAAGCAGAGGTAGACTGGGTGATCTGATTCTTCAGTTCATCCAGCGTATATCCTATAGCCAGTTTGGTCGCGATCTTGGCTATAGGATAACCCGTGGCCTTCGAGGCTAAAGCAGAAGAACGGCTTACCCTGGGATTGATTTCAATAGACAATATCTCCTCCGTTTCCGGATTCAGCGCAAACTGAATATTACAGCCCCCGGCAAAATTACCCAGGTCGCGCATCATCCGTATAGACGTATTCCGCATCAACTGGAAGGCCCTGTCGCTCAAAGTCATTGCCGGCGCCACCGTTATGGAATCACCGGTATGAACCCCCATCGGGTCAAAATTTTCCACGGTGCATATTATAGCCACATTGTCCGCGTCATCCCGCAGCAATTCCAATTCAAATTCTTTCCAGCCCAACACCGCCTTCTCCACCAGCACTTCATGTATGGGTGAGGCCGACAGCCCCCTGTTGAGCGCATCATCCAGGTTTTCTCTGGCCATTACAAATCCTCCCCCGGTACCCCCCAGCGTATAAGACGGTCGTATTACCAGAGGAAATCCAATTTCCTGGGCTATTTCTTTCCCTTCTAAAAAAGAATTGGCAATTCTGGCCGGAGCCACGGGAATACCTAACCGGATCATCCATTCCCTGAAAAGCTCCCGGTCTTCCGCTTTGTCTATTGCTTTAATATCCACGCCAATCAACCGTATCCCGTATTTTTCCCAAATACCCAGATCGTTGGCCTCTTTAGCCAGGTTCAGCGCCGTTTGCCCACCCATCGTAGGCAATACCGCATCAATCTGGTTTTCGTTCAGGATCTGCTCCAGGCTCTCCACCGTGAGGGGTAACAGATAAACCCGGTCGGCCATCATAGGATCGGTCATGATGGTAGCAGGATTGCTGTTGATTAAAATTACTTTCACTCCTTCCTCCCTGAGGCTTCGGGCAGCCTGGCTCCCGGAGTAGTCAAACTCGCATGCTTGTCCGATAATAATAGGGCCTGATCCTATGATCAGTACTGTTTTAATAGAATTGTCTTTAGGCATTTTATGATAATCATTTGAAGAATCCGGCGGGCATTTTCGGTATAAACCACCGATGGTCGGCACTGAAAAAACCGGACAAAGGTAAGGGATGAAAAATAAATTCCGGTATTCAACCATTAAAATTTCATATACCGGTGAATAAACCGGACGGAAAGATGCAGGTAAAAAATAAAAAAAGCAACTGATGAAACACCCCGGTAACGGTTGAAACCTGCTATGGCAAAAAAAAAGACACTCCTTAAAGTGTCTTTGAAAATCATATTATTGCAGGTCCCGCCTCAACTGGTATGAAAGGCAGACAATTCAAATTCATCTAACAAAATCTGGTGTTGTCGAATCCTGTTATGAATCTCAAACTTGTTCTTCATCTTCACGATAAATCTCAGTTTGGCTATTTCTCCTTTGAAAGCCCCAACCACCGACCCGGCCAAGATGGCTGCTTTCAGCGCCAGCTTATTTTTTACTTCTTTCATAACATTCCATTTTTAAAGGATTCAACATTATATACAATAGACAATATATAGACGCAAAACGCTGTATAATAGTTTCAAAAAAGTGTATTCTTTTCAGGGTTTTTTGGGCTTTTTACAGATAATTATCATTTATCAATCCCGTTTCGGACACCCGATACCCCAATCGGGGTATTCCACCTCTTTGCAGCCTATCCTTTTTTCAAAGAATAAAACCCATTTCAAACTCCGTCAAAAATATTTCCGATAATTATCTCACTGTACTCAAACCCGCGCAACGCCTGAATTATAGCAGCATCTATATATTTGCAAAGAAGATGCCAGAATTAATGGGAATGAATTTTTTAACAACCTGTCCGTTTCTTTGGTTGGGGCATTGCCTATATTGCAAACTTTATGTGGAGAATATTGACTTTATTTTACTTCTTTTGGTGCCTGCTTAACGGGATCCCTTCATTCGCTCAAAGCCGGCCGGATGCTTATCCAAAAGGATATTTCATCAAACCTTTAAACATACCGGCAACTTTATCCGGCAACTTTGGGGAGCTCCGTCCCAATCATTATCATATGGGGCTTGATCTAAAAACCAACCGGATGGAAAACCTGCCGGTACATGCAGCGGCAGACGGGTATGTCGCAAGGATCAAGGTGGAACCCTTCGGCTATGGAAAAGCCGTGTATATCAATCATCCCAACGGGCTTACAACAGTATATGCTCATTTAAACTCTTTTTTTTCCGAACTTGAGGAATACGTTAAAGAACAACAATACCTCAGGGAATCCTGGAACGTATATCTGACTTTTCCCGAAGGGAAATTTCCCGTAAAACAAGGGCAGGTCATCGCCAAAAGCGGCAATACCGGCGGATCAATGGGGCCTCACCTTCATTTTGAGATCCGCAATACGGCTACCGACACCAACCTGAATCCTATTTTATTCGGGTTTCCCATCGCTGATAATATTCCACCGGTTATTCAACGAATAGCGGTTTACAACCGCAACAAAAGCACCTACGAACAATCGCCCCAAATGATTGCCGTGAAACAAACACCCGACGGCTATGTTACGGTTCCCCCGGTGATCACGGTTTCTTCAGACAGGGTGAGCTTTGCCGTTAGCGCCTTCGATCAGCAGTCTGCCGCGCCCAACCACAATGGTATCTTCGAGGGGATACTGTATGATAATAATAAAGAAGTGATCCGTTTTGCGATGGATACGATCAGCTATAATAATACCCGGTATATAAATGCCCATATTGATTATAAAACCCGGGCAGGCAACGGACCCTACCTTCAGCATTTGTCGGAATTGCCCGGATATATCAACAGTATTTACAGGCAGAAAACCGGGAATGGCGTGATACGGCTTACAGAGGGAAGCCCGCATCATTTCCGTATCGAAATTAAGGATGGCTACAACAACACCGCAACCTTACAATTTAAGGTGCAATACAAGCCGGGTGCCTATACCCCGGTTCCGGCAGCAGGAAAAACCAGCTATCCGTTAATGGTGAATGTGGGTGAAGGAAGTGAGGATTGTGAATTCTATATCGGCGAAAAGGGGCTGTATGATTCCGCACGGATCGGCTACCGGAGAACCGTTTCTTCCATTCCGGAAGTGGTTTCCGCAACACACACTATCGGGTCTGACCGGATACCGCTGCAGGAAGGTCTTATATTGCGTATAAAACCTGACACGGCGCTTACCCCGGAGGATATGAGCCGAACGGTTATTCAACGCTTTTCGGGAACAAAAAAAGAAGTGGTAAAACCTCAGTGGCAAAACGGCTGGGCAACGGCCAGTTTTGGAAGCTTTGGAAGTTTCCAACTGGTATTGGATAAAACCCCGCCCCGGATCATTCCGGTTGGCTTCACAAACGGTCAGAACATGAGTAAGGCTGCAAGCCTGGTGTTTACGGCAACAGATAACCTGGGGACGGTTAAAAATTTCAGAGCCGAGTTAGACGGCAAATGGCTGATGTTTACCAATGATAAAGGAAAGAAACATATCTATCGCTTTGACGACCATTGTCCTCCCGGTAAACATTCTTTAAAAATCAGTGTGGCTGATGAAGCAGGTAATATTACCGAACAAACCTACACTTTTACACGGTGATGCCGGCACGCCGTTTTACACCACCTTTTTCACAAACAGCCTGCCGGAGTTGATCGCCAGCACCACGTCGCTGAGCCCCATCGCCAGAGCGCCGAACATGGGATTCAAAAAGCCCAGCGCTGCCACAGGAATCGCAACAATGTTATAACAAAAGGCCCAAAACAGGTTCTGGCGGATGGTAATAAACGTATGCTTTCCCAACCCCAGCGATAGCGGGAGATTTTTAAGCCCGTGATTCATCAGCACCACATCTGCCGTTTGAATAGCCACCTGGGAGGCGTCGCTCAATGAAATACCGATGGTAGCTTTGGCAAGCGCCGGCGCGTCATTGATGCCGTCCCCCACCATCGCGGTAGGCGCTTGTGAAGACAGTGATGCTATAACCGTTAGCTTCTGTTCGGGCGTTTGTTCGGCAAATACGTGATCTATATGAAGCTCCCCGGCCAGTTTTTCGCATTTTGCCGAACGGTCGCCGCTTAACAAATAAGTGGTGATACCCTTGCGGTGCAGATAATTAATGACCTGCCGGGCTTCGGGGCGGATTTCATCGCTTATATCTATCCAACCGAGCAGCTCATTGTTTTTGACGATATATACATCATGTGTGGGATCCGTGGTTAGCCCCGATGCTATCCTGAACGAGCCGGCCCAAAACTCATCACCCTCCTTAGTGCTCGCCTTGATGCCCAGACCTTTAATTTCTTCTATCTTTTCCCACCTGATGTCGTTTTGGGTTTTCCACGCGGTCGTAATACTTTTGGCGATAGGGTGCCCCGAATATTTTTCAAGCGAATATGCCACCCGTTTCAACTCTTCTTCCGACAGATCACCGGCAATGGTTTGTATCTGCGAGATGGCCAGTTCCCCGGTAGTAAGCGTGCCCGTTTTATCAAATACCACCTGCCGGATATCCTTAAAAAGTTCCAGGCTTCCGGCGTTGCGAAAGAGTATTCCCCTGCGGGCCGCGCGTCCTAAACCCACAGCCACCGCAGCGGGCGTGGCAAGGCCCAGGGCACAGGGGCAGGCAATCACCAGCACCGCAATGCTTCGCATCAGGGAACCCGAAAAATCCTTTATTACCCAGTAATTAATGATGAAAGTAAGCAGGGCAATGCCGATAACAGCCGGTACGAAGATGGCGCTTATCTTATCGGCCATCTGCTGTACCGGGGGCTTTTCCGACTGGGCCTGCTTTACGAGATCAACAATATTGGCGAGGGTGGATTCGCTGGTGGGCGCTGTTACCAGGGCTTTTACGGTTCCATCTACCATGAGGCTGCCGCCTATCAGCCTATCTTTTCCCTTTTTTTCGCGGGGCAGGCTTTCCCCCGTAATGATAGCCTCGTTTACGCTGGCTTCTCCCCATAAAATCTTACAATCGGCAGGAACCAGCTCTCCGTTTTTGATCAGTACCAGATCTCCGGTACGAAGATCTTTATTTTCTACGGGCAGGATAACTTCCCGGCGATGTTCATCAAAAGCGATCATGTTAGCCATCGTTGTTTGAGACTTCGCCAGGCTCCGCAACGCTTTTTGCGTGGATTGCACAGAACGGCTTTCCATGTAATTCCCAAAAAATACCAGGGTGATAATAGTAGCCGTGGTTTCATAAAAAAGAAAGTCTTCCCCCAGGTTCATCAGGGTGCCGGCAAGACTGTAGCCGAATGCTGCCGTAGCGCCCAGCGCAATCAAAACGTTCATATTGGGCACGCCGTTTCGGATACTTTTTAAAGCGCTTCTTCCAAAATATGACATTCCGATGATGTACACCGGCAGGCAGCATACCAACTGGAACCAGGGATCCACCAGCCAATGCCAGCCGACCCAGGGATGCAACATGTGCAGGAACAATACCAGGGTAAAGGGAAGACATATCAGCGTATATCTGAGATGTATATTCATTTTTTCCCCGGCTGCTGCATCATTATGAACATCTGAAGCACCCGCAACTTTATAGCCCAACACATGGATCCCTTTCCGCAATTGCTGCAGCGGAGCGCCATTATTCAGGTCGAATGCCACCGCGCCATCCACAAAATTTACCCTCACATTGCGGGCGCCTTCCTTTTCGAGATATTTGCGGATGGTAAGGGCGCAACTGGAACAATCCATACCCTCCACCTTCCAGTTTATTTTTTCCATACTGCAAAATTAATCACCCGTCCGGAGGGCAATTCATTCCTTCACGGGTATCTTTGCAACACGGTATCAGGAACCTGGTAAAACAACAAATATCTTTGCAACGCAGAGGCATTTTAAAACTCCGGTTCAAAGATTCAATTTCGATTTAAGTCAGGCATGGAAATAATTGTCAAATCAGCAGACTTGCAAAACAGCGCCCGTTATTTCTGGGAGCAGATGAAAAACAACGAGCGGCTGTTTGCCTTCCACGGAGAGATGGGCATCGGCAAAACGAGCTTCATCGCTGCCCTCTGTAAAGCAAAAGGAGTAACGGAACCGGTTACCAGCCCTACATTTTCGCTGATTAATGAATACCGTTATACAGAAAACGGCACTCCTAAACGCATCTTCCATATTGACCTGTACCGGCTGAAAGATGAAGAAGAAGCTATCCGGGCCGGGATAGAAGACTGCTTCTATTCCCACGATCTCTGTTTTGTGGAATGGCCGGAAAAAACGCCCGGACTTCTGCCTCCTGACCGGGTTGACATCTATATGTATCCAGTAAATAACCAAACCCGTTTACTGAAAATGGAATTTCACAGATAATTTTTTGTAAATTGTTCGCTTAAAGTGATCCAGTTTATGCCGGCAGAAAAGCCATTTGTAGCCACCTCTTTTAACTACGAAACATTAGAAGAAACATTAGATATCAAACCCCGGGAAGCGCAGTTATTGATTGGTATTCCAAAAGAGAACTCTTTCCAGGAAAACAGAATCGCATTAACGCCCGATGCCGTTAATGTGCTCACTAACAACGGGCACCGGGTGGTGGTGGAGCACCGGGCAGGCGAAGGCGCGCATTTTTCGGAAAAAGATTACAGTGAGGCGGGCGCTAAGGTCACATACGATAAGAAAGAGGTGTTTGAATGTGACATGATCATGAAATCGGCGCCGGTTAACGAGGAGGAAGTGAACCTGCTGAAGCCGAACCAAACGATCATTTCTCCTATCCATCTGCCGGTGATGAAAACCGAGATCCTCCAGCAAATGATGGAAAAACGGATCACCGCCCTGTCTTTTGAGAATTTTAAAGACGATTCGGGTCACAATCCCATTGTTCGCAGCATGAGTGAAATTGCCGGCAGCGCCGTGATGTTACTTGCCGGCAACTATTTGAGCAACGCTAATAACGGCAAAGGGATGCTGTTAGGGGGTATCTCTGGTATCCCCCCCACAAAAGTGGTCATCATCGGGGCGGGTATCGTGGGTGAGTACGCGGCCAGAACGGCCCTGGCAATGGGCAGCAGCGTAAAGGTATTCGACAACAATATTTACAAACTCAAACGGATGCAGGGCAATATCGGGGTAAGGATGTGGACCTCCGTGATAGAGCCTAAAATATTGGCCAAACAACTAAAAACCTGCGATGTGGCCGTAGGCGCGCTGTCGTCTTTTGGCGGACGCACCCCCATTGTGGCAACAGAAGAAATGGTATCCATTATGCGGCCGGGGAGCGTGATCCTCGACGTGTGTATTGACCGGGGAGGCTGTTTTGAAACTTCCGAGATTACGTCGCACGAAAACCCTATATACATCAAGCACGGGGTGATACACTACTGCGTTCCCAATATTCCTTCCGGATTTGCCCGTACCGCCTCCCAGGCCATCAGCAATGTGCTGATGCCTTTATTACTTGAAATTGGCGACGAGGGCGGGTTAGAAAAACTGATCTGGCATAAATTCAATATCCGCAGCGGCATCTATCTTTTCAAAGGCGCTTTAACGAACATCTATCTCAGTCAGCGTTTTAATTTAAAATACACCGATCTGAACCTGCTGATCGCCAGCAGGAGATAGCCTGAAACTCATGATTTAAAATGGCTGATATTGATCTGCTCCCCGCAGAAAGTATATTCCGCGGTATCATTGCTGCTTACGATAATAAGACGGTTCCCGCCATATAGGGAAACCAGCCGCTGGTACAGTGCTACCCCCTCCGCATCTAAATTTGTACAGGGCTCATCAAGAAGCAATAAGGGTGTATCCGAAAAGATGGCCTGGGCCAACTTCACCCTTTGTTTCATCCCGCTGCTGAAATACCGGATCTGTTTAAGCGTAGCTTTTTCCAGGCCCACCAGCGCGATAATCTCGGGAATGGTTATGGCCGACAGGAAAGGCTTGAATTGACGGTGGAATTCGAGGAATTCCTGCAAAGTCATTTCTTCTATAAGATCAAGATACGGAGCTGCGATGGAAAGGTGTAAAAATATTTGTTCCGGGTTGATCAGGGTAGGGGAAGGCAACCGGCCATCTCCGGTGTGGTAATGGATCTTCCCTTCACTCGGAGAAAGTGCGCCGGCAATTACCTGCAACAGGGTGGACTTGCCCGACCCGTTGGGTCCGGTAATAGCGTATGCATTCCCCTGAAAAAATTGAAAATTTAAATGCCGGAAGATCCAGTCCCTGTTGAACCGCCTGCCTGTATCAGTTAACGATATCGTCATCCACGCTGTTTTTGGTGTAGCGTTTAATGATCCCTCTCCCGCTTTCACGGATAAAGGTTACGATCTCATCTCTTTCATCCGTAGCCGGAAACTCTTCTTCCAGGATCTCCAGGGCCTGTGATGTATTAAGCCCCTTATTGTAAATAGTTCTGTAAATATCCAGGATATGATTGATCTTATCAATAGAAAAACCTCTGCGTTTAAGCCCGATGGAATTCACGCCGGCATAGCTCAGCGGGTGACGGGCGGCTTTAATATAGGGCGGCACATCTTTTCCTACCAGGGAGCCGCCTCCCACATAAGAATGAGCGCCGATCTTTACAAACTGGTGAACCGCGCACATCCCGCCCAGGATGGACCATTCGCCCATAACCACGTGGCCCGCCATCTGGGTGTTGTTGGTAATGATACAATTATCGCCCACGGAACAATCATGCGCTATATGGCTGTAGGCCTGTATCAAACAGTTCTCCCCAACGGTTGTTTTGCCTCTCTCCTTGGTGCCCCGGTTAATCGTTACAAATTCACGTATCGTAGTGTTGCTGCCGATCTCCACCAGCGAATCCTCTCCGTCAAACTTCAGATCCTGTGGAATAGCTGAGATCACAGCCCCCGGGAAGATGCGGCAGTTTTTTCCGATCCGCGCTCCCTCCATGATGGTAACGTTACTCCCGATCCAGGTGCCTTCACCTATTTCAACATTGTGGTGAATTACGGTAAAAGGGTCAATTTTTACATTGGTGGCTAACCTGGCATTGGGGTGTATATACGTATGAGGATGGATCATTAATGACTTTTTCTTAACAGGTACCTTTCAGTTCAATATTTCATTCATATACAAAAAATGCCAGGTAGTTTTCCTGACGTGCGCAAAAATAAGGAAAAGATAATATTATTTGTTACCGCTTAACTAATTGGGCCATTAATGTGGCCTCGGTTACCACCTTGTTTCCAATATATACCGTTCCCTGCATTTCGCACATTCCCCGTCGGATAGGCGCACACAGTTCCATTTTCAGGATCATGGTATCCCCCGGAACCACTTTCTGGCGAAAACGGGCATTATCCATTTTAACAAAATAGGTATCATATTCCCCGGGAGGCAAAGTATTAATAGCTAAGATACCACCGGTTTGCGCCAGTGCTTCTATCTGCAATACGCCGGGCATGATGGGGTTACCCGGGAAATGACCCACGAAAAAGGGTTCATTGAAAGTTACGTTCTTGATCCCCACAATTTTGGTGTCTGTCAGCTCTATGATCTTATCCACCAGTAAAAAAGGATAACGATGGGGCAACGTCTTTTCTATCTGTTGAGTGGTATAAACAGGCGCCTGATTCGGATCATACACCGGCACATCCATCACCTGCTTATTCTTCCTGATGTGCTGTTTTATTTTTTTCGCGAAGGCTACATTAGCTGCATGTCCCGGGCGGTTGGCAATAATATGAGCTTTTACGGGCGTACCGATGAGCGTCAGGTCGCCAACAATATCCAATAGTTTATGCCGGGCGGGTTCGTTGGGAAACCGGAGTTCCAGGTTATTCAGGTATCCGCCGCTCTTCACCTCCATTCTTTTCCGGCCAAAGGCTTTTGCCAGGCGTTCCATTTCGGGCTCGCTCACCGGTTTATCCACTATAACGATCGCATTATTGATGTCCCCGCCTTTGATCAGGTTATTGTCCAACAACATCTCCAGTTCGTGCAAAAAGCTGAAAGTACGGCAGGGAGCAATTTCCGTTCTGAAATTTTTCAGATGCTTGAGGCTCGCGTGCTGGGTTCCCAAAACCGGGCTGTTAAAATCAATAAGCGTGGTGATCTGGTATTCAATCGCGGGCATTGCTACCATTTCCACCCGCTTTTCTTCATCATAAAAAGTAATATTGCTATCGAGGGTGTACCACAATTTGGCAGCTTCCTGTTCCTGGATGCCGGCTTCTTCAATGATTTCCACGAAAGGAGCCGAACTGCCATCCATAATGGGGATCTCCGGCCCGTTGATCTCAATCAGGCAATTGTCAACCCCCATACCGGAAAGCGCTGCCAGTATGTGTTCCACGGTGCTGACTTTGGCTCCCTTGTCTTCAAGGGTGGTTCCCCTTGAGGTATCTGATACCAGCTCACAATCTGCCTTAATTACCGGTTGGCCGGCAAGATCAACCCGCTGAAACTGGATTCCGAAACCGGCATTGGCCGGGTTCAATATCATATCCACATTAACCCCTGTGTGTAAACCTGTACCTGAAATACTTACTGCCGATTTAAGTGTATGCTGCTTATCTGGATTAAAGTTCACCTTTATATATGCTTTTTAGTTATCGGGCAAAGATAGGAAATATGAATGCGGGATTCAATACCATCATCACGGAACTAACCGGTTACACTCTTTCGGCAAGAAGCTGCCTGACCAGAGATTCCAGCTCATGAATCCTTCTTTCAAATTCGGGCAGCTTCCGCGACAGGGCCTGGCTTCTCAATGTGCTGGTATAGTCATACGCGGGCGTACCCGTAACGGCAGCTTTAGGTTGCTTGATAGACTTGCTTACGCCGCTTTGTGCATTGATCCGCACCCCGTCGGCTATGGCTATATGCCCCACAATACCGGCCTGCCCCCCAACCATCACATGGTTGCCTATTTTAGTGCTTCCGCTTACGCCTGCCTGGGCGGCAATCACCGTATTGCGCCCTACCTCCACATTATGGGCCACCTGGATCAGATTATCCAGTTTTGCACCGCTTTTTATAATGGTTGATCCTATTGTTGCACGATCTATGGTGGTGTTGGCACCTATTTCTACAAGATCCTCAATTACCACATTTCCTATTTGCGGCACTTTGGTAAAACTGCCGTCTGCCTGCGGCGCAAAGCCAAATCCGTCACTGCCGATTACCGAACCGGCATGTATGGTTACCCGTTTCCCCACCTTGCAATGATGATAAATATTCACCGATGGATAAATAACCGAGTGGTCGCCGATGGAAACCCGGTCGCCGATATAGGTATTGGGATAAATTTTTACATGGTCCCCTATAACCACCTCTTCTCCGATGTAAGCGAAAGCCCCAATATAAACCTGTTTCCCGATTTTAGCCGTTGAAGCGATGTGGGCAGGTTGCTGAATACCCGTTAACTGCTCCGCCATCATTTGCTGGTACCGGGTGAGCAGGGCGGCAAAAGCGGAATAAGAATCGGGCACCCTTATCAGCGTTCCGTTCACTTTTCCTTTCAGAACCAGCGCGTCGTTAACAATAATTACCGATGCCTTTGTTGTATATAGATAATCCTCGTATTTGGGATTGGCAAGAAATGCCAGCTGACCTTCTTTTGCCTCCTCAATTTTGCTGAAGGAATCTACGCTCGCTTCCGCATCGCCCTCTATTTTTCCATTGATCAGCAAAGCTATTTGTGCGGCATTAAATGTCATACCAGATTTTATTTGAGGTAACAAATGTAAAATTTTTTTACGGGGGCCGACAGGTTTTGTTGGATCAGCGCGTTATCCACTTTTGAAATATCCTTCACGGTACCGTCTTTAAAAAGTATATTAATTCTTTCGTCAAAAGGATTGTAGGTACGGTTTTCCGCTTCCCCCGTAAATACCAGGTAGGATACTTCTTCTTCCCCCACCCCCCAATGCTCCCCGGCCGATTTTTTTAAATGGGCAGTCTCTTCTTCCTTAATAGGGGTGTTTTGCAGCTTCACTTTATAAAGATGACGGTCCATTAAACCCCGGCACAGCAGCGACAACACCCTATCTGGATGATGACACCAGCTTTTGATAGCCGCTACCACATCGGTATCGTCCAGTTCACAAAAAACGGGTACATGCCGGGCCATATCTCCCGCATATTCGTTCAGTAAAAAAGATCTCAAAGTACTCTCCGCCAGGCTGTTGCTGTTTTCCAGCCCAAGCTGCCTGGCTCTTTCGAGGATCTTTACCAATCCCATTTCCGCACCCAAAACCGTTTTATGGAGATATACCTGCCAATACATCAGGCGGCGGGCCACTAAAAATTTTTCGATAGAGTAGATCGCCTTTTCTTCCACCATCAATTCCCCGTTATGCACCACCAGCATCTTAATAATCCGGTCGTAACCGATAACACCTTCGCTCACGCCCGTAAAAAAGCTGTCGCGGGTGAGGTAGTCCATCCGGTCCACATCCAACTGTCCGCTAACCAGTTGATGTAAAAATCTCTTTGGATAAATATTGGTAAAAATTTCCAGCGCTGTCTGCAATTGCCCGCCGAATTCCCGGTTCAATTCCTGCATCAGTAAAAGCGACATGTCTTCATGATGCATATCCTTCATGATCACATTTTCCAATGCATGGGAAAACGGACCATGGCCGATATCGTGTAAGAGGATGGCAATCTTTGCCGCTGTTTCTTCATCCCCGGTAATAGGAGCGCCTTTTTCTTTCAGCACCTGCAGCGCGTTGCACATCAGGTGATAGGCGCCCAAAGAATGATGCAACCGGGTATGTACCGCACCGGGATATACCAGGTGCGCCAATGCCATCTGCTTGATGCGGCGGAGACGCTGATACCAGGGATGAGCAATAATATCAAATATCAACGGGTGGTCTATAGTAATAAAGCCATATACGGGGTCGTTGATGATTTTTCTGAAAGGCATGTAAAATTGTTAAAAAGAATAAAGGAACTGCGGCAAAGGTAAAAAGCGGGAAATGAATAACTACATTTGAAAAGCTAAACATAAAATAAAATTATAATTCATGGCGCTGGCAAAAATATTATGGGTGGATGACGAAATTGAGAGTCTCCGGTCGCAAAAGCTGTTTCTTGAAAGCAAAGGTTATGCGGTAGATACGCTCACCAATGGATACGATGCCCTGGATTACGTAAAAGAACATATTGTGGATGTGGTGTTGCTGGATGAAACCATGCCGGGGATCACCGGTTTGGAAACCCTGGCAAAGATCAAGGAGATCAACCAGCAGTTGCCGGTGGTGCTCATCACCAAAAACGAAACCGAAAACCTGATGAACGATGCCATCGGGTCGCAAATCAGCGATTACCTGATCAAACCCGTGAACCCCAACCAGGTGTTATTGAGCTTAAAAAAGATCATCGAAAACCGGAGGCTGGTGGCTGAAAGAACGACCAGCGCCTACCAGCAGGAGTTTCGCAATCTTTTCATGGCCCTGAACAGCAGCCCGGATTATAACGAATGGATGGAACTGTATAAAAAGCTGGTGTATTGGGAACTGGAAATGGAAAAAAGCGACAGCCCCGAGATGCGCGAGGTGTTTCAATCGCAGAAAAATGAAGCCAATACGGAATTCTTTAAATTCATCAACAAAAATTATACCTCCTGGGTGCATCCCAAAAGTACGGATGCCCCCATTATGAGCCATACCCTGTTTCGTTACAAGGTATTGCCCCATCTTGAAAAAGGGAAACCGCTTTTTGTAGCCTTAATTGATAACCTCCGGTACGATCAATGGAAAAGTATCCAGCCTGCTTTTGCAGAAAGTTTCAGGATCCAGGAGGAAGAAACCTTTTATTCCATACTGCCTACGGCTACGCAGTACAGCCGGAATGCCATTTTTGCCGGCAGGATGCCGGTAGAGATCGAAAAACATTTTCCTCATCAGTGGAAAAATGATGAAGAGGAGGGCGGCAAAAATCTGTATGAGGAAGATTTTCTGAAAGACCAGCTAAAACACCTGCACAATGACGGGATCAAATACTCCTATACCAAGGTATTGAACCACCAGGACGGACAGAAGCTGGTGGACAATATCCATAATCTGCTGCAAAACGACCTCAATGTGATCGTATATAATTTTGTAGATATGCTGAGTCACGCCCGCACGGAAATGGAGGTGCTGAAGGAACTGGCGAGTGATGAAACAAGCTACAGGAGTATTACCGCCAGTTGGTTTGAACATTCTCCCCTGCATCAGGCGCTGAAAAAGATCGCCGAAAAACCGCTCACCCTCATCGTAGCCACCGACCATGGAAGTGTGAGGGTGAAAACAGCCTGTAAAGTAATCGGTGATAAGCAAACCACCGCCAATCTGCGCTACAAACACGGCAGAAACCTCAATTACGAACCTAAAGAGATATTAGCTTTCCGTGATCCTAAAGAAGCGGGATTACCGTCGCCCACCGTCAATTCTTCCTTCATTTTTGCCAGGGAAGACGGGTATCTCTGTTATCCCAATAATTTCAATTATTACGCCAACTACTACAAAAATACTTTTCAGCATGGCGGTGTCAGCCTTGAAGAAATGATCATCCCCGTGATCCGGATGACCAATAAATAACGCGGCCACCGGCGCAATCCACAACTGTGGAAAAGTGGCAGGGCCGGTGATGACAGATACCTTAACTTTGTAGGAAGTAACTCATTGAAGAAAATGTTAGTTTGATTTTCTCCAGGCAGGAAGGTATTCGATGGCGGGTCATCCGGCAAAAAGCAACGATTAAAGATATTCAGATGAAATACAACCAGCCCACATTAAAAAAGATGGAGGCAATATTGGAAGAAGCCGGTTATATGATACGGTATGAAAGAGGAACTTTTCAGAGCGGTTATTGTATTCTCCAGCAGAAAAGAGTGGTAGTGCTCAACAAATTCCTGACGCTTGAAGGACGCATCAACACTTTGTCAGACCTGATGCCCCAGCTTGAAATTTCGTACGACTCGCTTACTTACGATTCACAAAAACTATACGAGGAGCTGATGTCCAGACCTGTTAACGACCTCAAACAGGATTAACCCAAAACGGCGGTAGTATTATAAAAACCGGTACCGATACCTCTTACACCTCAGCAGGCTTCTTCTGTTGTGCCAACCTGTATGTCCCGGTCTCCCGCTATTCTTATCCGATAACAAAAGGTTAACCAAATAACGGCATAAGGGATGGTGTAATTTAAACGGTTGTTTAACTTTGCGCCTCAAAAATCAGCGATGGGTGATAAGAGGATACAGATACTGGAAGTTGCCGAACAGCTTTTCGCTCAAAAAGGATATAACCTCACTTCCGTAAGAGACATTGCAAGGCAGGCCGGGGTAAACCTGGCTATGATCTCTTATTATTTCGGTTCCAAAGAAAAACTACTGATAGCGCTTATAGTCAGGAGGGCAAGCTATACCCACGGCATTTTAGAAGAAATTGAAAAAAACAAAACGCTCTCCCCGCCGGACAAAATAGAACACCTGGTAGATCTGTATGTTGACCGGATCATGAATAATTATCAATTCCACCGCATTGTAACCCTGCACCTGGCTACCATACAATCGGAAGAGATCAGGGAAATGCTCACCGACCTCCGGCTTAAAAATTATCAACAGGTTAAAAAAATCATCATGGAAGGCCAGAAAGCAAAAGTGTTCCGAAAAGTGGATATGGAATTTACAGTGGACATCATTATAGGCGTGCTTACCCAGGTTACTTTATTCAAAACCATGTATTGCAGGTTAATGGAAATTGATAAAAATGACGAAACAGCCTATCAGAAGAAAATGATCCCCAAACTGAAAGCACATCTGAAATCACTACTGAAAGCCCACCTGGAAATAAAAAACTAAAAACATACGAATGAAAAAAACGGCAGCTATACTTCTACTATGGGCGTGTAAAGGCTTAACGCCTTCATACGCCCAGGTGATCACATTAAATTTCCGGGAAGCGATAACAACAGGCATCGAAAACAGCAAACAACTCAGCGTTTCCCGGCACCGGATTGATGAAGCTCTGGCGCAGGCCGAACAGGCTAAAGACGCTTCCCTTCCCACTGCAAAAATCAGTGCCGGATACAGTCATGCGTTATTGCCTACACAAACTTTTTATTTGCCCTCCGCTACCAGCGATCCGCAGAAAATGAACCTGCCCTTTGACAACCCATTATACCAGGCATCGGTAGGGATCAGCCAGCCAGTTTTCGAAGGGCATCATCTCCGGTATGCCAGGGAGTCGTCGAACCTGCTGTTGCAGATCAGTAAATTAAATGCCGCTATGGACAAAGAGGAGGTAACATTTACTATCATCCAATCCTATATCAATTATTATAAACTGATCCAAAACCAAACGATCCTTCACCTCAACCTTAAAGACATTGAAAATAAACTGACCGAAATTAAAAAGTACGAGGCGCAGGGGCTTGCCACAAGAAATGATGTTCTGCGGTTTGAGCTCGAAAAATCAAAAATGGCGCTGGAAGATATAGCACTGAAGAAAAACAGGAAAATAGTGAATTATAACCTGGATATCTTACTGGGCTTACCTGACAGCACCATCATTGAAGAAGAGGGGATGGATTACCGGCTCAACGGTAATATCCCTCTTGAAACCTATTTAGCGCTTGCTTTTGAAAACCGTAAAGAGCTGTCTGCATTACAATTCCAGTCTAAAATAGCCGACATCGGCATTAAAGATACACAGGATGAAAAGCTGCCTGTTGTAAACGCCGGCGGTAATTTATATTTTATTAATCCCTCTAAAAATATCCTCCCCAAAAACGGAAGTTACCTCGCACCCTTTATCGTGGGCGTAAACGTGGGCTGGGACATCAGCAGCCTGTATAAAAATAAAAACAAGCTGGCGCAGGCCAAGCTCCGGAAGCAGGAGATTGAAGACAGAGACGAGCTCCTGAAAGATCAGATCAAAACCGAGGTGCATCAAAATTACCTGCAATACCAGCAGGCATTGGATAAGATCCATGTTTTACAGGTTGCCATTGTGCAGGCCGGGGAAAATGAACGGATAACCGAGTCGAGGTTTCAAAACAACCTGGCAACCACCACCGAGCGGATTGATGCCCAAACCCTTTTATACCAGGCGCGTATCAATCTTGAATTGGCCAAATCCGATGCCACCCTGGCCTACTATACGCTGCTGAAATCAACCGGACATATAGCATTATAAAGTAACCATGCAAATCAACGAAGAAATTTTATGAGCGAACAATCACCAGTAAAAAAGAGATCAAAGAAGATCATTTTTCCATTAATACTCGCTTTGGTACTGATTGCGGCGGTAGGGATCACCATCAGGGAATACATTTACTACCAGCGCCACGAGGTCACGGACGATGCGCAAATTGATGCCGACATCAGCCCGGTAATAGCGAGAGCAAGCGGGTATGTACAGGAAATCCGTTTTACCGATAACCAATGGGTTAAAGCCGGCGATACCCTGGCCGTGCTGGACGATCGTGATTATAAAATAAGATTGCAGCAGGCAGAAGCCGTTCTGCAATCCGCCAAACAAGCGGTTACGGTGTCCCGTTATGCGGTACAGGAATTCAAAACGGGTATTGCAACCGCCAAAGCAAATGTTGACGCCGCTAAGATAAGGGTGTGGAAAGCAACCGAAGATTTCAACCGTTATCAAAACCTGTACCGCGACCATGCGATCACCAAAGCGCAATACGACGCCGCAAAGGCTGAAAAAGAATCGGCTGAAGCGGCCTTACTGGTGGCCCAAACCCAGGTACCGGTCACCCATAAAAAAGTGAGCACCGGCGAGCAGCAATCCGTTGCGGTTGCTTCCGATATCTCCCGCAGCGCGGCCGAAGTGGAATATGCCAGATTGCAATTGTCTTATACGGCTATTCTTTCACCGGCAGACGGGATTGCTTCCAAGAGAAATATTCAGCTGGGACAGCTGGTTCAGGCCGGGCAGCCCTTATTGGCCATTGTAAATGATAAAGGCATTTACGTAACGGCCAACTTTAAAGAAACACAGATGAAAGACCTGCGGGTGGGTGAAAAGGTGGACATCCGAGTGGATGCATACCCCGATTCAACGCTAAGGGGAACCATCGCTTCTTTTGCAGGGGCTACCGGCGCTAAATTTTCCCTGCTGCCGCCCGACAACGCCACCGGAAATTTCGTGAAAGTGGTGCAGCGTATCCCTGTGCGGATCATGCTCGACCTTTCGGCAGATCTCCTGGAAAAACTACGACCGGGAATGAGTGTGAAAGTAACCGTACATACCCAATAACCGTCGCTCATTAAACAAAGTTCATTCTTTCAATAACATTCAATGAAAAGGTTATGGCCGAACAGGGGTTAAGAAAATGGATCATTACCCTTACAGTGATCATGGCTTCGCTGCTCCAGCTTATTGATACCACCATTGTAAATGTGGCGCTGCCGCAGATCATGGGAAACCTCGGCGCAACGCTTGAAGACGCCGGCTGGCTGATAACCGGATATGCGGTTGCCAATGTAATAATCCTCCCGATGTCCGGCTGGTTGGGCGACCGTTTCGGAAGAAAAAATTATTTCATTGCTTCCATCATTATATTTACGGTATCCTCCGTGCTTTGCGGGAATGCCACCGGGTTAAACGAATTAATTGCCTTCCGCATCATACAGGGTTTAGGAGGCGGGGGCATTATCTCCACCGCCCAGGCCATTTTGCTGGAATCCTGGCCCCGTGAAGAGGTAGGGATGGCAACTGCCCTATTCGGGTTAGGCGCGGTGGTGGGCCCCACCGTTGGTCCTACTATCGGTGGGTATATCACCGACCATTTCAGCTGGCCCTGGATTTTTTATGTGAACATTCCCGTTGGCGCTCTGGCAGCGTTTCTGGTTGTGATGTTTGTGCGGGAATCGCCCAAATATGCCAAAGGGCAGCCTATAGACTGGTGGGGCATTTTGTTCCTGGCCATCGGGGTAGGCAGTCTGCAGGTAGTGCTTGAGAAAGGAGAATCGGAAGACTGGTTTGCCACTCCCTATATAGCCGCGCTTTCCGTATGTGCCATAGTATCCGCCATAGCCTTTGTATGGAGAGAGCGGAGCACCGATCACCCGGTGGTGGATTTCAACATCCTGAAATTCAGAAGTTTCAGCGTGGGTATCTTCACTTCCTTTGCCCTGGGATTTGCATTATACGGTTCCGTATTTATTTTCCCGGTATTTTGTCAGAACCTGCTTGGTTTTTCCGCTCAACAAACGGGGGAGTTGCTGTTTCCGGGAGGTGTTGCCACTATCTGTATGATGCCTTTGGTAGGCGCCATGCTAAAACGGGGCATACCCGCGCAAATTTTATCCAATATCGGGTTTGTATTGTTTTTTGTATTCAGTTTTACCATGTCCAATTCCACTCTTTCATCGGGTACCAGCGACTTTTTCTGGCCGCTGATCATCCGGGGTATCGGCATGAGCATGCTGTTTGTACCCCTCACAACCCTTGCCGTGCAGGATCTGCAGGGGAAAGACATCGGCCAGGGAACGGGGTTGAATAATATGATGCGGCAGTTAGGCGGCTCTTTTGGAATTGCTATTCTCACCACTCTTATCCATATTAAAAGCGGCGTGGTAAGAAACGTATTGGTCGAGAATATAAATCCTTATAACCCGGCCTTCACGGAACGACAAAATGCGCTGATACAGAGCTTCCTCGGAAAAGGATACAGCCTGTTTGAAGCACAACAGATGGCAAATAAAGCTGCCGAAGGCACCATTGTCAGGCAGACAATGCTGCTGACTTACGACAACATATACCTGTTGGCCGGCGTGTTTGTTCTATGCTGCATTCCTCTGATTTATATGCAAAAATTTAAAAAGAACGCCCCTCTTCCCGCAGCCGCCCATATGGAATAAAGCCGGAGGTTCATCCCAACCGGTTAAAGGAGCTTCCGGCGGATCCACCGGAGGCAAGAAGAAGAGAATACCCTGCATAGAATCAATCGGCTCATGATATCGTCAGTTCAATTGAATTCCGGCGTACTTTTGCTTTATGAACAACCGGAAAGATGCATTACAGTCGCGGTGGTGGGATCTGGAGGCCGAGTTAGCCAGGCGTTTTGGTAAAACTCCCGATATGGAAACTATTTTGTTCCTGATTGGAATCCAGGAATTCGGACAGATCCGGAAGGAATTTACGAAAGAACAAAAACAAGATCTGATGCATGTAGCTGTTTGCAGCTTGCTGGCCCGCAGCGGCTATTATGAACTGGAAAGATCAGATCCGGACGGATGGCCGCATTTCAGGCAGCTGAAAGCCCTTCCCCCGATGAACGCAATGGAGCAGGAGCGGTTTATGAAGGATCATGTTTTATTATATTTTGAGAACGATTATTTTTTGTAATCTTTGCAACACAAAACAAGCATCATGAATTTTCCCGAAAACTTACACTACACTAAAGACCACGAGTGGATACGCCTTGAAGAAGGGGACACTGCCGTTATTGGTATCACCGAATTTGCACAAAGTGAATTGGGCGATATTGTATATGTAGAGATCGAAACACTCAACCAGCACCTCGGGGCAGACGCTGTTTTCGGCACTGTGGAGGCAGTTAAAACCGTTAGTGATCTTTTTTTGCCGGTTTCCGGAACCATCACCGAAATCAATCCCGAACTCAACAATAAACCCGAATTGATCAATAACGACCCCTATGGCGAAGGATGGATGATTAAGATGAAAGTGGACAATAAAGCCGAGGTAGAAGCCCTCATGACTGCAACGGCCTACAGCGATTTAGTGCAGGGATAGCAGCCGCATCAACAGATGAAGAAACACAGTTACGCTTTAATTGCCGCTCTCGCATGGTCAATCCTGATCTTTATTTTACTGATCATCCCGGGGCAGGAATTTCCCCGGACCCCACGGGTACCTTTCTTCGATAAGATAGTCCATTTCTTTTTATTTGGCGTTCAGGTATTCTTATGGTGCAGTTACAATGACAAAAAATTTACCCGCAAACTGTTCCGGATTATTTTCCTGCTGTCGTCCCTGTACGGTATCGGGATGGAATATGTTCAAAAATACTGGGTAGTAAACCGGAGTTTTGAAATAGAAGATATCGTAGCGGATATTGCGGGTTCTTTTGCCGGCTGGCTTGTGTACCGGTATTATGTTAGCAAAAGTCAAAAAGCTGTATAAAAAAAATTGGCCCCTATAGAAATAGGGGCCGCAACCAAAACTAACTGCTTATGAGAAAATTGACTGTTTTTACAAACTCTTTATATATAAGACGCAAATCAGCGTAAAAAGTACAAATCTGCTTTGTTAAATATTTCTTAAGAACTTTTTCTCTTCTATAACGTAATATACAATATTAAATTGTATTTACCAACACCATTTCCAAATCCTCGAATACAAAGGTCGGTAAAAAATAAATACCGCTTTCTTAATACTTTGTAAAAATATCCTAAAAGATCGTTATCAAAGATGCGCCTCATTTCACTTTTCTTTTCCGTTCTCCTTATCATCTTCCGGCCTTCCCGTTACATATCCCAGAGAACAGTCTCTTCTTTTCATACTTGAATTTGCCCGACTAATTCTCTTATTTTTGAAGAAATATTACCTAATTCCCGTTTTATATGACCCAAGCTGCATCGCCCCGGTTTCTCGCCCTTGATGTATTAAGAGGCATGACCATCTGTTTCATGATCATTGTAAACAATCCTGGTACCGGAGCGGAGCCCTTTGCGCCGCTGGATCATGCTTCCTGGAACGGATTTACGCCCACCGATCTTGTTTTTCCAACGTTCCTTTTTGTGGTGGGTAATGCCATGAGTTTTTCTATGCCTAAATACCGGCAATTGGGAACAGGAAAGGTATTAGGAAAACTCTTTAAGCGCACCATCATTATCTTTCTGTTGGGTTATCTCATGTACTGGTTTCCTTTTTTCAGCGAAAGCCCTGATGGGGCTTACCAGTGGGCGCCTATCAGCCACACCCGTATAATGGGCGTATTACAGCGGATTGCCCTGGCTTATTGTGCGGCAGGACTAATGATCCATTTCCTCTCAAAGAAAACAGTATGGGGATTGAGTGTTATTTTTCTGGCGGGATATTGGCTCCTTCTTTTTTGGGGCGGCGATTACAGCATGACCGGAAATATAGGACACAAAACAGACCTTTTGATCTTTGGCGCAAACCACCTGTATCACGGTGAAGGCGTTGCGTTTGACCCTGAGGGCTTATTGAGTACGATTCCTGCCATAGTGAATGTTATTGCAGGATATTATGCCGGCGTATTTATTCAGCAAAAGGGGAAAAGCTATGAAGCGGTTGCCCGACTTCTTATGGCGGGGTTTGGATTACTTTGTATAGCTTATTTCTGGGACTTTGTGTTTCCGATCAACAAAAAACTCTGGACGAGTTCCTTTGTATTGTATACGGTTGGTCTTGATCTGGTCATTCTGGGTATCCTGATCTTTGTTATTGAGATAAAAACCTTTACCAAAGGAGTGTACTTCTTCCAGGTTTTTGGTAAAAACCCGCTTTTTATTTATATCCTTTCGGAATTGCTGTATCCCATCTTGTATTTAATAAAGACCGGTTCGGGAACGCCGCTTTATGATGCGGTCAGTCAGGGTTTCTTCCAGGTAGCTCTCCCGGGTCCCTGGGGCTCTCTGGCATTTGCGCTTTGCTATATGCTTTTGTGCTGGCTGGTCGGCTACGGGATGGACAGGAAGAAGGTGTATATAAAAGTTTAATACCCTTTCCCGGAGCGAAAACCCGGGAACAGAGCAATACCTTTGTAAAAAATTCAGGACGATGCCGTTTAGCTTAAGTGAGCTGATCACCATTGTGTTTACACTTTTTGCGATAATAGATATTATCGGGTCGGTACCGATATTGATCTCATTGAAACAAAAAATAGGCGGCATCAACGAATTGCGCGCCACCCTTATTTCGGGAGCGCTGATGTTGTTGTTTTTATTTGCCGGGGACGGCTTCTTACGTATCCTCGGGTTGGATATCAAAACCTTTGCCGTAGCCGGCTCGGTGGTTATCTTTATCCTGGGGCTGGAAATGGTGCTGGGGCTGGAGTTTTTCAAAAGTGAAAAAGACGTACAGGCCGCCACCCTGGTACCCATTGCTTTTCCTTTGATCGCGGGCTCCGGAACACTCACCACCATTATGGCGCTTAAAGCCAATTTCTCTGACCTGGCCATATTCGTAGGGATCGTCATCAACCTTTTTATTATCTACGCGGTGTTAAGGTCGTTGAATTTAATTGCCCGGCTTTTAGGAAATGCAGGTTTAATTGCGGTACGTAAGTTTTTTGGCGTAGTTTTGCTCGCCATTGCGGTAAAGATCTTCGCAGAGAATGCACATGGACTGATTAAATAATTTGAAAGTGTGTTAATTTGAAAATGACATTTTCAAATTACCAAATTGATTTATTTTCAAATTAGTCTGGCCTCGTAGTACAATGGATAGTATAATCCCGACCTACGGTTGGGACGAAGCTCCAGACACAGGTTCGATTCCTATGAAATAAAAATAATTCAGGCTGGGGTCCGAATGCTGACTAAGGATTTCCGCCTGGTAATAGGCCTCGTAGTACAATGGATAGTATAAGAGTTTCCGAAGCTCCAGATACAGGTTCGATTCCTGTCGAGGCTACTACATATTTCCCCTGACTTTAGATACCCCGGTTCGTATCGCGTCGGGGCTACTACACCGGAGAGGCGCATTTTGTTGTTTTCCCGGTTTTTTGTTTCATATTATGGAATGATGAAAGACCAGCCAAAAAAAGGACCGGGACCCTCCTAAAGAACTACGATACCCTAACTCCAAACAAGAACGCCCACGCCAAAAGTGCGAGCGATTTACCTTACTTCTCTGGAGTTGTTTGAAAGGTCGTAGTTTTCAGAACCAGAAAATAAAGCAAACACGCTTAAATATGATTATGTGTTCGCAAAGTAAACTAAAGCCTATGTATCATCAAAAAGCATAAAAATTACTGGATTTCATAGTCCAAATACAAACATAAATGTATTTAACATCATTTTTATTATAGATTTCTGCATGATATTTTTCAAATCTTATAGAACTACCTCTTTTTTTGTTAGTTAGTGATGTAATAACAGCGTATGGCAGTACAAAAAAGGCGGTACAACAGGATTAAAATAGTCTTGCTGGAAAACGAGAAAACAAATATTTGGCTATCTGAACAGCTTAGTGTCAGCAGGACAACCGTATCTAAATGGTGCACCAATGATAATCAGCCTACGGTTGAAACGTTGTTTAAAATTGCCGGGGTGTTAGGAGTGGAGGTATGCGAGTTGCTGGTAAGGAAATCCAAATAGGATATTTAGCATACTCAAATAAATGGAAATATTAAAATTACATAAGTATCGGATCTCAACTGAATACTGAGAAAAAATCAAAGTTGATTATGAGTTCAATAGTTAATGAATCGCATATTGAATACGGGTTTGTTGGAAAATTAGCCGATCTTAAATATACTGTCCGGCAGGATATTCGTGACCGTAAGGCGCTGGAAGAGAATTTCAGGAAAAAATTTGATGCGCTTAACAGGGTACACCTGTCAGATGCAGAATTTGCCCGCCTGAGGGAGGAGATCATCAATCCTGATGTATTTACCGCTTCCAAAACTTTGCGCCAGCGCAATACTTTTACCCGTGAAGATGGCACGCCGTTACAATATACCCTTGTCAACATCAAAGACTGGTGCAAGAACGATTTTGAGGTGATCAACCAGTTGCGGATGAATACCCAAAACAGTAACCATCGCTATGATGTAATATTATTGATAAACGGCGTACCCGTAGTACAGATTGAATTGAAAACGCTGGAAGTAAGCCCGCGCCGAGCCATGCAGCAGATCATTGACTACAAAAGCGATCCCGGCAATGGCTATACCAATTCGCTGCTTTGCTTTATGCAGCTCTTTATTGTAAGCAACCGCAGCAATACGTATTATTTCGCCAACAACCGCAGCCATCATTTTGCTTTTAATGCCGATGAACAATTTCTACCCGTGTATCAATGGGCAGACGAAAACAACAAAAAAATCCCCAACCTTAACGATTTTTCAGAAAAGTTTTTAGCTAAATGCAGGCTGGGCGAAATGATAAGTCGCTACATGGTGCTGGTAGAAAGCGAACAAAAGCTGATGGTGATGCGCCCCTACCAGATATATGCCGTGGAAGCCATCACAAAGTGCATTGAACAAAACCGTGGCAATGGCTATATATGGCACACTACCGGTAGCGGTAAAACACTTACTTCTTTTAAAGCATCTACGCTGTTAAAAGACAATTCCGAAATTGAAAAGTGCCTGTTCGTTGTTGACCGCAAAGATCTCGACCGGCAAACCCGTGAAGAATTTAACAAATTCCAGGAAGGAAGTGTAGAAGAAAACACCAATACAGAAACGCTGGTACACCGTATGTTATCGGAAGATTATGCCGATAAGGTGATTGTTACCACCATCCAGAAATTAGGTCTGGCGCTCGATCCTGCTAATAAAAGGAACTATAAAGAACAATTGCAACCGCTTAGTCAAAAGCGACTGGTGTTTATTTTTGATGAATGCCACCGCTCGCAGTTTGGCGAAAACCATAAAGCCATCAAAGAATTTTTTCCAAATGCACAACTGTTTGGATTTACAGGCACGCCCATTTTTGAAGCCAATGCTAACTATAAACAAATAGACGGAACTGTCGGCACTTATAAAACCACACAGGATATTTTTCAAAAACAACTACATGCCTATACCATTACTCATGCTATTGAGGACAAAAATGTGCTGCGTTTTCATGTGGATTATTTTAAACCGGACGGAAAAGTAAATATTGGAAGCGGTGCCCATCGTATGGCAGTAGTAGAAGCTATATTAAACAAACATGATGCCGCTACCAATTCCCGTCGTTTTAATGCCGTGCTGGCAACAGCTACCATCAATGAAGCGATTGAATACTATAACCTGTTTAAAGAAAAACAAAAAGAAAGAAAAGATAAAGCTGAAAACCAGCCTGCCGGTCAGGCAGGTTTTCAGCCGTTAAATATAGCCTGCGTATTCTCCCCGCCTGCCGAAGGCAATAAAGATGTGCAGCAGATACAGGAAGACCTGCCGCAGGAAAAAGCTGACAACGAAGTTGCGCCTGATGAAAAAAAGATCGCGCTGCGTACCATTATTAATGATTACAATGAACAATATGGTACCAACCATAACATAAATGAGTTTGATCTGTATTACCAGGATGTGCAAAAACGCATAAAAGACCATAAATACAGCAATGCCGACTATGCACATAAAAACAAATAGATGTGATGATAGTGGTGGATATGCTGCTAACGGGTTTCGATTCTAAATACCTTAATACTTTATATGTAGATAAGAACCTGAAATACCATGGGCTGATACAGGCCTTCTCCCGCACCAACCGCATACTGAACGACAGTAAGCCTTACGGTAATGTTTTAGATTTTCGCAGGCAACAGGCTTCGGTGGACGAAGCCATTGCGCTGTTTAGTGGTGAAGATACCGGCAGCGCCAAAGAAATATGGCTGATGGATGCAGCACCGGTAGTAATTGGCAAATACGAGAAGGCGGTGGAAGCGCTGGGCAAATTCATGCGGAATCACGATCTCGACTGCAAGCCTGAAGAAGTAAACAACCTGAAAGGCGATGCCGCCCGCGCAGAATTTATTAACCACTTTAAGGAAGTCCAGCGACTGAAAACGCAGCTTGATCAATACACCGACCTGGACACGGAAAGTGAGAAAAAAATAGAACGATTGTTGCCGCAGGAACAATTGCGTTCATTTCAGGCGGCATACCTGGATACGGCCAAACGCCTGAAAGATAAACAAACCGGAGATGGTGATGGTGAAGATCCTGTGCAGCAATTAGATTTTGAATTTGTACTCTTTGCCTCTGCCGTGGTGGACTACGACTATATAATGGCGCTGATAGCCCGTTATACCCAAAGCAAACCGGCTAAGCAAAAAATGACCAAGGAGCAACTCATTAATCTGTTAAGCTCCAGCGCCAACCTGATGGAAGAAAGGGATGATATTGTAGCATACATTAACAGCCTTGAAGTGGGTAAAAGTCTCTCTGAAGCCGAAATACGGGAAGGGTATGAGGTTTTTAAAGAAGAAAAACATGCGCAGGAGCTTGCCGCCATTGCCCATAAGCACGGCTTGCAGGCTTTCGCACTGAAAAGCTTTGTGGATGGCATATTAGACAGGATGATTTTTGACGGCGAACAATTAAGCGAGCTGTTAGCGCCGTTGCAATTGGGCTGGAAAGACCGCAGCAAAAAAGAGCTGGCTTTGATGGAAGACCTGATACCTCAATTAAAAAAATTAGCGCAGGGGCAAGAGATATCAGGATTGAAAGCGTATGATGTCTGAACTATGATTTGTATGATTACATGATAGACTATGATAAAAGAAGAACATAAATATTCTGAACTAACCTCAAAAATTATTGGTTGTGCCATGAGGGTACATTCTGCACTCGGGAATGGGTTTCAGGAAGTGATTTATCAAAGGGCATTAGCAATGGAAATGAGAGATGCTGGTTTATCATTCAGTCGTGAACATGAAATGCCTGTTTATTATAAATATGAGCAAATAGGTAGGGTTGATTTTTTGGTGGAAGGAGTTGTATCGGTGGAACTTAAAGCTATTACTGTATTAGAAGATGTTCATTTAGCGCAGGCAATCAATTATCTTGAAGCGTATGATTTGGAAATAGGGCTGCTCATCAATTTCGGAGCCAGGAGCCTTCAATTTAAAAGAGTAGTTAACAAAAAGTTTAAACAAAAAAATCAGGGCAATCCAAATGTCTGAATTATGATTGTTGTGATTTTAGTATATGAATCACAACAATTAAATGAATCATAGATCAGGCAATATCAATATAATCCTTAAATCAAATAAATCACAGTTCGGACAATGACCGCAATAGAACAACAACAACTCGGGAAAACACTTTGGGCAATAGCTGACGATTTGCGTGGGGCAATGAACGCAGATGACTTCCGGGATTATATGCTATCGTTTCTGTTTTTACGTTATTTAAGCGATAACTACGAAGCAGCCGCCAAAAAAGAATTGGGCGCAGATTATCCTGTACTGGAAAAAGATGATAAACGCCCGCCTATATCAGTATGGTACAAAGCAAATAAGGCGGATATAGGAGATTTTGAAAAGCAGATGCGCCGCAAAGTGCATTATGTAATAGAGCCGAAATATTTGTGGAGCAATATTGCAGAGTTGGCACGTACACAAAACGATGAGCTGCTGCACACACTTCAAAAAGGGTTTAAGTATATCGAGAACCAGTCTTTTGAAAGCAGTTTCCAGGGGCTGTTCTCCGAAATCAATCTCGATTCAGACAAGCTTGGCAGGGGCTACCCCGAACGGAATAAAAGGCTATGCACCATCATTCAAAAAATAGCCGAAGGTATTGCAAAGTTTTCCACCAATACCGATATACTGGGTGATGCCTACGAATACCTGATAGGTCAGTTTGCCGCAGGCTCAGGCAAGAAAGCGGGCGAATTTTATACGCCTCAACAGATCTCTACCATCCTTTCAGAAATCGTAACATTAGACAGCCAGGATCCTTCTTTGGGTAAAAAGAAAAAGCTGGATAAAGTATTGGATTTTGCCTGTGGTTCGGGTTCGCTTTTGTTGAATGTACGCAGGCAAATGGGCGCACACGGAATAGGAAAAATATACGGACAGGAAAAAAACATTACCACTTACAACCTTTCGCGTATGAACATGCTGCTGCATGGCGTAAAGGACACCGAGTTTGAAATACACCACGGAGACTCATTGCTGAATGATTGGGATATACTCAACGAAATGAACCCGGCCAAAAAAATGGAGTTCGATGCCATTGTAGCCAATCCGCCATTCAGCTATCGCTGGGAACCTTCAGAATCAATGGGAGAAGATTTCCGGTTCAAAAGTTATGGGCTGGCGCCTAAATCGGCAGCAGACTTTGCTTTCTTACTGCACGGCTTTCATTTCTTAAGCAAGGAAGGAACTATGGCAATTATCTTGCCGCATGGTGTTTTGTTCCGCGGCGGTGCAGAGCAACGCATTCGTACCAAGCTGTTAAAGGATAATAATATAGATGCTGTAATAGGTTTGCCTGCCAACCTGTTTTTTTCTACCGGCATCCCTGTCTGTATTTTGGTGCTGAAAAAATGCAAAAAATTTGATGATGTACTCTTCATCAATGCCAGCGAAGATTTTGAAAAAGACAAACGGCAAAATAAGCTGAACGAAGCGCATATTGAAAAAATCATTGACACCTACCGCCACCGGAAAGAGATAGAGAAGTACAGTCATTGCGCCACTCTACAGGAAATTTCGGATAACGATTACAATCTTAATATTCCCCGTTACGTCAACAATTTTAAGGAAGAAGAAGCAATTGACATACAGGCGGTGATGAAGGAAATAAAAACGTTAGAAGCCAAACGCACTGATTTGGATAACCAGATTGAAGGGTATTTAAAGGAATTGGGGCTAATTGTCTGAATTAGGATTTTCAGGTGTGAAAGATGGTTGGATAAAAAATGAAACACGAAGAGTTAACACATAAAATTATTGGCTGTGCTATGAGAGTACATAGTACGTTGGGTAATGGCTTCCAGGAGGTGATCTATCAAAGGGCATTGGCAATAGAAATGGACAAACAGGGTATAGGTTTTAAACGGGAGATGGAGATGACCATTTTTTATGATGGAGTTGACATTGGCACCAGAAGGGTTGACTTTTTTGTAGAAGGTATAATTATGGTCGAATTGAAAGCTGTCATCAAATTAGAAGATGTTCATCTTGCTCAAGCCATGAATTATTGCCAGGCATATAATCTGCCAATAGGGTTGCTTATAAATTTTGGAGCAAAAAGTCTTGAATTTAAGAGAGTGTACAACCTCAACCATCCCGAAAACAAAAACTATAAACGACCATCCTAAAATCATAAAATCCAATAAATCTTAATCCAGACAATGAAAGACGAACAAAACATAATCATTTATAAAACACAGGATGGTAAAACGGCTGTTTCGTTGTATGCCAAAGACGGTTCTGTCTGGATGAACCAGCAGCAACTGGCGGAACTTTTTGACACCTCTAAGCAAAACATCAGCTTGCACATAATTAATGTTCTGAAAGAGAACGAGTTAGATGAAAATTCAGTTGTCAAGGATTACTTGACAACTGCCACCGATGGCAAAGATTATACATTATAAAAGACTCAACCAATGAAAAAAGACATATCACAACAAGGTTTATCTGTGTTTGAACAAATTAAACAAACAGATGAGAACGGTAATGAATTTTGGATGGCAAGACAGCTTGCTAAAGCACTTGATTATACCGATTTCAGGAATTTTTCGGGCGTAATAGAAAAGGCAATAGAAGCCTGCAAAAACAGTGGGCATAACCCTTTGGAACATATCGTTGAAGCCAACGAGGTGTTAATTGCCGGGCAGGGAGCAAAGCAAATTTATTCAAGTTATAAACTTTCCCGCTATGCCTGTTATCTAATTGTACAAAATGCCGACCCTTCTAAAGAAGTAGTAGCCCTTGGACAAAGTTATTTTGCCGTACAAACAAGGTTGCAGGAAATAACACAGATGGAAGCCTATAACCGCCTTAGCACCGAGGATGAAAAAAGGCTTTTTCTGCGTAATGAAATGGCTAAGCATAATACTCATTTGGCGGCTGCCGCTAAGAATGCAGGTGTAATAAATTCGCTTGACTATGCCATTTTTCAAAACCATGGTTACATGGGCTTATACGGAGGGCTTGATGCCAAAGGCATACACAAAAGAAAAGGGCTTGCCAAAAGCCAGCAAATACTTGACCACATGGGCAGCACCGAACTGGCGGCTAATTTATTTCGTGCCACACAAACGGAAGAAAAACTGCGAAGGGAAAATATAAAAGGCAAGCACAACGCCAACCAAACCCATTTTGAAGTAGGCAAAAAGGTGCGCAAAACCATACAGGAATTAGGTGGTACTATGCCTGAAAATCTGCCGGTAGCTGATAGTATTAAAAAGTTGGAAAAGACTGCCAAACCAAAGCAACTGAAACCTAAAAAGAAAAAATAATTGATACACGCTATGTAAGCAGGAGCAGTATACCATTTTCTTGATATCAGGAAAAGGTGTATTTACAAAAGAAAACCCTTAATGTTTATAGCTAAGAAATAGAATGACCGAATGCAGAAAAAAAAACAAAATAACAAGAACGTTCCAAATTTGAGATTTAAGGGATTTCAAGATGAATGGGAAAGGAAGAAGTTGAATGATCTATGTAAAATGCAAGCAGGTAAATTTGTTAGTGCGGCTGAAATAATTGAAAAACCAGATGCACATTTGTTTCCTTGTTATGGTGGAAATGGATTGAGAGGCTACACAAAATCATTTAACCATGATGGGAAGTATCCTTTAATTGGACGGCAGGGTGCTCTTTGTGGAAATGTTACTCTTGCTGATGGGAAATTTTATGCAACGGAACATGCAGTAGTCGTTACATTAAATAATGATGTGGATGCAGTTTGGATGTTTTATTTGCTTACTCATCTAAATTTGAATCAATACGCAACCGGACAGGCCCAACCTGGATTATCAGTACAAAATTTAGAAAAAGTAGAAGCAACAATTCCTAAATCAAA
>JAMLHL010000049.1 GCA_023957125.1 Chitinophagaceae bacterium | reverse complement strand
CGTGGACCCAATGACAAAAGCATACCCTGAACTTACACCATATCAGTTTGCAAGTAATAGCCCCATACAGGGAATAGATTTAGATGGTAGAGAGATAGAGAACTTTATGTATGGGATGAAGAAAAAGATATTCGGCGTTTCCTCGTTAAAGATGAATAATTTAAATACTGTAATTGGAGAGGTTCAAAAGCAATCTTATACTGTGAACATTGGAAATCCTACAAAAACAGTTGATGATTTAAAAAATCAGATCGGTAAGGACATTAATTCTATCTATGGAACGGATAAAGGCACTTTCGAATTTGCTAAACAACAGAGTTTGGGGCAGGTAACTAAAGGGGATTTTATAAATATAGATCCAGGGATAAAAGGGCTTGATATGGCGGTGAAAGTAGCAAACATTCAATCTTACGAGAATAACAAAGCTGGCATTGATGAACCACATACGGGGTTTTCCGTGACATTTAGGACATTGGAGGGGCATGTTGAAGTTGGGAGTATTACATTTACTGCTTTAGAATTTACGAATCCACAAAGTGGAGCAAAATCTTTTAGCTTTAACGTTTCCAGTACTAGCCAAATTGATAATGGTGCTGCTACTACTATTTTAAATGGTTATGCAAGACGGGCTCAACAACAAGTTTGGCAGCAGGTTTTAAAAAATGTTGCTGATTATATGGGTGGAGATATTGAAAATGCGTATCAACGTATAGATAAGTATAAGGTGGGAGATATTATACCTGTTAAAAACGATGAGAAATCAATAGGGTATCCAAAACCCGATGCGCTTCCATCCTCTTCTGAATTTAAAGACTTAGAAAATAAAAAAGAGTAAATGAGAGCCCAGTTAATAATAGCAATCATATTGATTGTTTTATCGTCATTAGTAGTTTTCGGCTTAGCTTATTATCAAAAGACTGAAGCAGGAAGTATATATTGGTTAATACCATTTTGGATTATAATACTATTTGTTAGTCTTAGGATGTGGAGTTTAAGGAGAGCTAAAATTATTTTTCTGCTGCATGCTTTAGTTTTTCTCTCTGGTTTTTTTAGTTTTTTTAGTTATCAACTTTTTAAAAAATTAAGTGATCTAACGCCATTAAGCAGCTCAAAGTTTACTGCTATAAGTAATTTGATGTTCAATTCAGAAACGGCTTTATATATAATGATTTATGGAGGAGTCATATTGCTTTTTCTTGACTTGTTTTATTTCTCTCGAAAAATAAATAAGTAGATTGGAAGTATTATCTTCTCTACAACCTTACAGTTATACCGTTAAAAACCAAATTTTTTACAAACATTTTTATATGTTTGTCGTGGCAGGTAGTAAGCCCGTATTTGCTTTCCTTCTCCGCAGTGTGTCCTCCCTGGCTTTGTGGACAAGCCAGGCACGCTGCGGTAATGCAACTAATTTTTTTGCCCGCGTTGGTGTTCCCGGCAGCCGCGCCGTTGTTGGGTGTTTTCACCAACAACCGAAGCATGGCAAAGCTGCATAGTGTTGTTACAACACAAGCGAGCGTGGCAATCCCGCCATCGGCGGGACTCAATAGCAGCACCACAGCGAAGTACATCCACTTCACCACCCCATACCCTATGCCTTATACCCTACACCAAAGCTGATGGCTCATGGCTGAAAGCTCACAGCTACCTACACCTACGATGCCAACGGCAACCTGAAAAGCAGCGCCTGGATGGGTGATGATAATATCCGGTGGAACGTGTACGGAAAAGATAACCGAAATAGAAAAGCGCTCGCTGGCGGGCGTAACCAGCAGGTTTATTCATTACTATTACGACCCCGGCGGCAACAAGGCAGGCGAAACGGTGCGCCATGGCACAGGCGGCAGCGCCTACTACAACCACCGCTGGTATGTACGCGATGCACAGGGAAATGTACTGGCCACCTACGAAGTAAACAATGCAGCTAATGCTTCGGCCGGTACGCTGAAGCTTAAAGAGCATTATATGTACGGCAGCAGCCGGCTGGGCATAATTAGCCGCGACCAGGATGCGGATGCTAACAAGCTGACGGCGGTAGAGGAAACCAATCTTGGCAACACTTATTTGTTTACCTTTACAAGAGGCAACAAGTTCTTTGAAATGCGCAGCATTCGCCACGACCAATAAAAATCAATTCGCCATACCGTGGCAACTGACGAATCATTTGGGTAATATCCTTACGGTGCTGAGCGACAAGAAAACGGGCAAGCCCAAAACCGGCGATCCCTCCATGATAGGCATTTATGAATTTGACATGCTGACGGCCGCCGACTATACGCCTTTTGGCATGATAATGCCGGGGCGTAATTACAGTTTCCTGGCGCGGTACCGCTACGGGTTCAACGGTAAGGAGTACGACAATGAAGTGCAGGCTGCAGGCAACCTGCTGGACTATGGCAACCGCATGTACGACCCCCTGGCGGGAAGGTTCTGGGGGGTGGACCCAATGACAAGAGATTATGCATTCCTGACGCCATACCAATACGCATCTAATAGGCCTATTGATGGAATAGATTTAGATGGGCTAGAATTTATTAAACCTATTCCGAAATGGGAAAAATCCGGTGGAGCATTTGATTATGTAACTGCCGTTAATAATGGAGTAATAAATCTCCTGAATCTTCCGATAACTACCTGGAACTCTGCTGTGAAAAATGTTCAGGAACTGGGCAAAGGTACCTGGAAAGAAACGGTATCTGGAGAGTTGCAGCAAATGGGGCAAGGAGTTTCCAGCCTTGCAACGCAATTTACTAATGCTCCTCTTACTACCCTTACAAGTCCTGATGCAGTTGAGTTTTATACAGAGGCTTTTATCGGAGCGAAGGCGTTTAACATTGCTCCTAAGACAGGTAATTTATTGAAAATTGAAAGAGGGGAATCCACAGCTTCAAAAAATATAATTCAAGCTGAAGCAACCACAGAAAGTAACATAGTGTTAGCAGCACGATATGCGAAAAATCGGCCAACATTCAGAAAAGGCGTTGTTGAACAAGTGTGGGAAAAAGCTGTTAAAAAATCACGTGATGGAATAGTTAGAGACCCTAATACTAACGAGGTTTTATCATGGAATAAGGCGGAAACGCGTCGGGGTCAGTGGGATATGGGACACACTAAGGGTAATAAGTATTCTGATTTAGTTGAAAAACTTCGGCAGGGTAGAATTAATAAGGAGCAATTCTTAGACGAGTACAATAATCCTAAAAATTACAGACCAGAAAAACCACTCGAAAATCAAGGCCATAAACATGAATAAAAAAACTAAAAATGAGAAAAGAAGATTACTTTACGTTAATAGAGAAAAACGAATTTGATAAATTGAAAGAATTGATTTCTATGAACAAAAACTTGCTAAATGAGCATACAATTAGCGGATATTCAGGACTTCATGTTGCAGTAAGTAATATTTCGATAGAGTCCGCTAAAATTTTAATACAAATGGGAACTAATGTGAATAGCCAAGATGAGGATGGACAAACTGCGTTACATTATTGCGCAGAATATTATCAATATGAAATTGCAAAAAGTATATTAGAACATGGCGGCGATTTGTCTATATCAGACAAATATGGAAATCAAGCCTTATGGACTTGTACTTTTAACGTACAAAATGATTTAACAGGGCTTGATATATTAGAATTGTTTCTTTTGAATGGTGCAGATATAAATCATAAAAATAAGGTTGGAAAAACTCCTTGGGATATTGCCCACGATCCTTATTTTGCCCCGATAGTCAAAATGATGGAAAAATACGGAGACAAAAATTGGAGGTATTAGTATATTAGGTTTCATCCTACTGCCCGCGCGTTACTTATTTTCATTTCCGGCCATCCTGCTCAACAGCGATAAAAACGTACAAGGGAGCCTGCCCGAATGGTACAGGCGGGTGACACCCGTCCGAACGAGGTTCGTCCGGGCGGACAACCACAGCCCAATAGTAGCACCACAGTTAAGTACATTCACTTCATAACCCACAATCTTGCGCCACAGCCGAAGGCTCACACCTGAAAGCTCACAGCTCCCCACCACCGCTACGAATACGACGCCGAAAACCGCCTCACCGATGTATATACTACCGATAATAAAATATTCCTGCACCAGCAGGGGCTGGAAGAGCATGAAGCGTTTTACAGGTACTACCAGCACGGGCCGCTGGCAAGGGTGGTGTTGGGTCAGCGGCAGGTGCAGGGCATAGATTATGCTTACACCCTGCAGGGCTGGCTCAAAGGCATTAACAGCAGCAATGCTTCCACCACTTACGATATGGGCGGCGATGCCACAGGGGTTAACCCTATGGTGGCAAAGGATGCCTACAGCTTTACGCTCCATTATTTCCCCGACGATTACACGCCCGTCAATACCGCCCGGCTGCCCTTTGCCGAGCCCGGACTGCAGCCCGCACTGGCTTACCGCCCGCTGTACAACGGCAATATCAGCAGCATGGGGCACAGCATACCGCTGCGCTATTTAAACCAGTTGTATAACTACAAGTACGACCAGCTCAACCGGCTGGTAAGCATGGATATGTACCGGGGGCTCGATGCCAATAACAACTGGTCTTCCCTGGCTGTCAGCGACCTGTATAAAGAACGCTACACTTATGATGGCAACGGTAATATTGCCACCGTGCTGCGCAACGGGCACCTGAGCGCCAACCCGCTCATGGACAGCCTCACTTACTTTTATACCCCCGGCACCAACCGGCTGGATCATATCCGCGACCGATACAACGGCAGCACGGCCCACAACAGCAATTACAATGTGAACCTGGATATTAAAGACCAGGTGGAAGGCAATTATACCTACGATGCCAACGGCAACCTGAAAAGCAGCGCCTGGATGGGCGATGATAATATCCGGTGGAACGTGTACGGCAAGATAACCGAAATAGAAAAGCGCTCGCTGGCGGGCGTAACCAGCAGGTTTATTCATTACTATTACGACCCCGGCGGCAACAAGGCAGGCGAAACGGTGCGCCATGGCACAGGCGGCAGCGCCTATTACAACCACCGCTGGTATGTACGCGATGCACAGGGAAATGTACACCTACGAGTAAACAATGCAGCTAATGCTTCGGTGTGCTGAAGCTTAAAACTTATTATATGTGCAACGGCAGCCGGCTGGGCATAATTAGCCGCGACCGGGATGCGGATGCTAACAAGCTGACGGCGGTAGAAACCAATCTTGGCAACACCTATTTGCTTACCTTTACAAGAGGCAACAAGTTCTTTGAAATGCGCAGCATTCGCCACGACCAATAAATCAATTCGCCATACCGTGGCAAACTGACGAATCATTTAGGTAATATCCTTACGGTGCTGAGCGACAAGAAAACGGGCAAGCCCAAAACCGGCGATCCACTCCATGATAAGCATTTATGAATTTGACATGCTGACGGCCGCCGACTATACGCCTTTTGGCATGATAATGCCGGGCGTAATTGCAGTTTCCTGGCGCGGTGCCGCTACGGGTTCAACGGTAAGGAGTACGACAATGAAGTGCAGGCTACAGGCAACCTGCTGGACTATAGCAACCGCATGTACGACCCCTGGCAGGAAGGTTCTGGGGGGTTGACCCACTGACAAAGAGTTATCCCGAACTCTCACCTTATCAATATGCATCTAACAGTCCTATTGAAAACAGTGACCTGGATGGTAAAGAATCTATAAGTGAAACGCAGCATGGCCTGGCAAGGAAATTTGAAGCGGAAATACAGACGAAAACCGCACAGCAAAATGCATACGAGCAAAAGATCAGGCATTTTACTAATCCTTCCAATTCTCCGCAGGTTCCGCCACCGCCATATTTAAAGCCTTCACCAAATTTTTCTCCAACCGAAAAGACCAACCTGGAAGTGCTCTTTAATATCAATCTCCAGAATGAAGGCTATAATTATGATTTGACAAAGAAGCCGGGAACGAAATTACTGGACAATGAAACTTTTCAGAACTTCTCTAATAATATAGCAATACCAACACTACTGGTTGCTTCATACATAAGTAGCGTTGGAGAGGCTGGTGCTTTGATGAAAGCGGCTAATAACGTATTTAAAAAATTGAGTTTTCGTGAAGCCAATTTAACCGCTGAACAATTGACCTACAAAATTTTGCAAGAGAGATATCCAACCTCCAAAGGATATGAGGTTTTGTCAAAACCTAAATTAAAATATGATGAAATAAGCGGTAGTTTTTATCCGGACTTTGTTGTTATGAATAAAAATGAGAGGGCTGTTATCGGCGTTTTTGATTCAAAAGGCGCTTCCGGATCTCTAACAAAACAACAAAAGCCATTTTTCACTGGAGGTGAAAGAGCTACTTTCGCTGAAGGAGAATACAAAGGAATTAGTCTCGATCCTTCTCAGTCCAAAAAGCAAACTATCAATTGGAATAGAGCTACCGGGGACAGAACTTTTACAACATACTAATTATGCAAAAGAAAGAAGCTGTTCGTATATTAAATGAGCTAATATCTGACCTTTTAACAAAAGAGGGATATAACCCTTTTCAGAGGGGTAATGAAATCGGTTGGATTAATCGACGGCAAACAGGCGATATATCGTTTATAGATTTTGGATATATACCTGCAGGAAGCTTGAATTCAGGGGTTTTTAGGCTCGACCCATCGATAACTGTTTCAATCAAAGAGATCGAAAATATTTATAAAATGGTAACGACAAATAAATATCTGAACGATGAAATTGATTTTCGAACTGTCTTTTTTAAATTAATAAATTTAGAAGCCTTCAAAGACGGGATAATCAAAAAAGCAGAACACCCTTATTATAGATGGTTGATAGACAGTGAAGAAAGTATAAAGATTGTTGAAAAACAAATTCGAAAAATCATAGAAGAAATTGCTCTTCCTTGGATTAATATTAACGCAAATGTGCCTATGATAGATAAACTCTTTAATGAAAATCTTAAATCATTAATAATTTATTCACCAAGCAATCCTGACAGAGCGATGCGTGGGATCATTGCAGGGAAATTAGTAGGCAGGAGCGACCTAGAAAAGATTATAAAGATTTATGATAAAATTATTGAAAGGTGCTCTCAGAATATTCAAACAGAATATGATGCATTAAAAAGAGTATTACCTAGTATTGAGCCAAGGTATTTTGGATAACACCATAGTTAGGTAGCCTATCAGACTATCTGGCTTTCTCCCTTCCCTGGCGCTGGGTGTGCCGTAAAAGTTGTATGAAAGATGATGGCAGGTCTATTATAATCGCGGTGCAAGCGGACGCTGTAAACCGCACCTC
>JAMLHL010000048.1 GCA_023957125.1 Chitinophagaceae bacterium | reverse complement strand
GTTGTAGGCAATGGCATTGAGCATCCTCATACTAATTAGTGTTTGACATCACCTTTTATGCAAGTGAACTCCTTATTTCAAACTGACAAACGAGATGAAGCATTAGAACGATTGGTTATTGGAATTTCAGAAGCTGCTAAAAACTGTACAACAGTAATAAAGAAAATAAATTCACTTTGTCAAAAACCAAAAGATTATCCTAATCCATCAGACCTAATAAACGAATGGGCTGGACATCTTTTCACAAATCAATTTCATGACTTCATTGACGAATGGATTTCACCGAGTATAATTTCTGTCGAAAATGAGGAAGAGTTGGCTAACGAATTCTTTTGCTATTTAGCAAGCTTGACACCTTTCTTCTATGAAAACAAATCTGTAATATCTCCCGACATAGTCAAGCCCAAAAAATACAAATGGACAGAGGATGATTACAAACAGTTAAAAATTAAATTGCTATACAATTGGTTCTACTATGACTGGGACAATTGGGATGGCGAAACAAGGCTTAAAAATGGTTACGCATTAGAATTGAATAGTAAAAAAGTCACAGCTTCAATTGCAACTTCATCAAAAGCCAATTCTACTCTTTGGAATAGACAAAAGAAAATTGATGATATTATTTATGCAAACAATTTACGGACAGTCGTAACGAAAACAATGCCTTTGTACAAACATCAATATCAAGCGGACTTATTTTTAAAATATACGGACGACTTTATTCGCAAACTCCCTGCTGCATTTAAACAGTTTGACGATAACTTTTATGAGGCTGGGACTTATTTGCATAAATACTTTCGGTGGACTAATTAGTGACGAGCCACATGCCTACAACATTGGTATTTGCAAAAGCTGGGCGGACGTAAGCCGTGTTTCAACTTTTTGTTTTCTAATTTGGCTTCATATCGGGCAGACGAATAACTATTTAGCTATGTACAAATCATCAACTTTTATTTATAAATTTAGCTTCAGGTAACCGGGACGGACGGAAATCTATTCCCCAGCCTTCGCAAATACCTGCTCGTTAGCGGCAAGCATACAGACCATCACCACCATGACGGTTCCCATAGAAAACTTAGACATATTATTTGCAGACTTTGTTGAATTTATCAAGCAACAAACAGGCGACACTTTCGCCAGTTTTCAAACATCAGTTTATATTGACAGACACGAAAATTATAAGTACGAAGTTTCTAAGGAAGCTAAAGAAAGCTTAGACCAAAAGCATTGGAAGGAAGAAGATATAGGAACAGGTAAAATTCAACAAAAGGTAAATTCTGCAATCCAGACACGACTACATTACAAATACCAATGGCACGACAATAACCTGGTTGATTGGAGAAAAAAAGATGATTTTGCTAAAAGACCAAACAGCAAGCCTCTTGAGCAAACTCTTTTTGACTTTTATAAAAACAAGATAAAAGATGACAAAGCATTTGAAACGTTCCTAAATCTGAAAATATCTTATCAATTTATTGCTTACTTGTTTTTTATAAAGGACAGTCAACGCTATTTACCTATAACACAAGAAAGGTTTGACCAAATATTTGAACTCATTGGCTTGACTGGTTTTAAAACTAGTGGACAGGCTTCGTGGGAAAACTATACGGATTTTATAAATATCAACAAGCAAGTAAGAGATTTTTTAAAAACCAAAGACCCAAAAGCAAGTTTGCTTGACGCACATTCATTCCTTTATATTTTGGGAAGCCAAATGAAAGCGGCAAACTTTACATTTTCATCAAGTAGGGCAGTTACAAACGGACAACCTTCATCCGAACAAAAAGCCGAAGAAATTACTGACGACACTACTGGACAAGATTTATTTGTAGCAGAGGAAGATGATGAAATTTCATTTCCAGAAGGCAAAGAAATTTACAGACTTCATAAATCTAAAGAGCGGAATAAAGAACTTATACGATTAGCAAAAGAGCGACATCTAAAAAATGACGAGAAACTTTCCTGTCAAGTTTGCGGTTTTTCGTTTGTAAACACTTACGGAGAAATAGGACACGGCTTTATCGAAGCTCATCACATTTTCCCTATCTCTGAATTGACAGAAGAAACAGCAACAAAAATTGAAGACCTTGCATTAGTTTGTTCAAACTGCCATCGTATGTTACATCGCAGACGACCGTGGTTAACAATTGACAACCTAAAAGCTATTCGACAACCAAACGATTGACCTGCCAGCCGCTAACAGGCGGTTTTGCGCAAGTATGGCTGAACGGAAGTCTGCCGGGCTGATTGCATCTGTCAGCAGCAGTTATCGGCAGAAGAAATCCTTACAGAAATTATCTGAATACAATATTTTACACCAAATTGGCATACGGTAGTTCAGCAGGTGGATTTCAAATGCCACACCTGCGCAAAGCCGTTGCCGTTATGCGTCACCCTATTTGAGCAGTCCGTTCTTTATTGGGGTTTGACAGCGAAAGCCTCAACAGGCCACCGCACATTTTAGCACATTTGCAAGGCACACAAACCCTGACACAAAGCCAAACCTTGCAAAAGAGCTAAAATTTTGCCGACGCACAAAACAGCCTGTCTCACCAAAAGAAAGTTGTTAACATTTTTATTGTATCCTTACATTTTTTTTGTTTATTCAGCAGAAAATACCCGACATTTGCTTTATTCTTTCATTGTAAGAATACATTTTTTTTGTTTATGCCTGAAAAGAACAGCAAATACCAAGACATTAATTCGTTGCTAAACGATATTTTAAAGCCTGACAAACCAGGACTGAAAGAACTTTTTGATAAAAAGATTTCTGAATTAAAAATTACTTCAACCAGCGTTTTAGAAATTCTCAATATTCAGCATCGGACTTTAAAAGGGATATTAGATGGTACACAAAAGGTTGTTGATGTTACTAACCTCATTAAGATTGCAAATTTCCTTCAACTACCAAAGGAAGACGTAATTAAAATGTACATTGACTCTTTAGAAAAAAACTATACAGAAAACATTGTACCGCCTGAAAAGATAAAGTTCATACAAGAAAATTTTGACTTGGCTGCATTGAAAAAAGCAGGTTTTATTGATTCTCTAACAGACTTTGAAAAGATAGATTCAAAAATCACTTCATTCCTTGGGCTAAAGTCTATTTATGAATACAAAAGACCAAATATTAAACCTGCATTCAGTGCCGGATTAGTGAAGCCAAAAAACGAATTGACACGTTCCTTATGGATTCAATCTGCAATAACTTACTTTGAAGATATAGATAATCCATACGAGTATAATAGAAAAGCATTAATTGAATACTTCCCTAACATAAGGTGGCACTCTACAAATGTTGAATTTGGTTTACTTACAATTATAAAAGATTTATTCAAACTTGGTGTTACAATAATTTACCAATCTCCATTACCGTCTTTACATCTTCGAGGAGCAACATTTGCTGTAAATGACAAACCTTGTATTGTATTGACAAACTATGTTGGTTTCTATGGCACTTTATGGTTTGCTTTAATCCACGAACTTTTTCATGTACTCTTCGATTGGGAAGAGATACGAATAAATATGTATCACTTATCTGATGATGAAGATAATGAGTTGGTAGTACAGGAGAAGGAAAATGAAGCAAATCAATTTGCCCGTGAGTACTTGTTTCCACAAGAGAAAATGAATCAAATAAAACATAATTTAAACAATCCATATTTTGTCAGTGAGTTTGCAAAAAACAACCATGTGCATCCAAGTATTATCTATGTGTTTAATGCTTTTGACAGCAGCAAAACGAACAGAATGCCGTGGGCAAGAGCAAGAAAAAATGAACCAGCAGAAATGTCTAAGTGCATCTCTCATTTAGAAAACCCTTGGAGCAACTCAATGCCAATTAATGAAATTGTAAAAAATAAAAAAATAGAAATCTATAATTAATAACTATGAAAGACAAAAAAAATCAAAAACAACTTTCACTAAAGTTAGCAGAGAAACGGCAAGTTGCTGAACAAGGAAAACAGCAATTAATTGAATTGCTTTTACAGGGTCCTGAAAACAGAGTTAAACAAAAGTATTCTGACAGAAACCTTGACAGAGAAAATGAAATAATTGAACTTCTTGGTGGTCGTCAAGTTACTATACGACAAATTAAAGATCTTATTGCAAAGTGTGAACAGGAATATGTACCACAATTTCTACCAGTCTTTTATTCAGAAATAGACAGATTAAACAATTGGCATCGTCCAAAAGAAAAACAACATGAAAAACCACCAATTGTTGGTAGATGGACAAAACAAATAATCTATGGACGATTTCCAAAGGAAGTTTTGCCAGTGCTTGAGCAACTTAACCCATACATAGGTTTTGGTATCAGGCTTTACAAACACTTTCAATGGTTGACACCAGAAGGGAAAAACCAATTACAAGAATTTATTGCCGAAGCAATTGAAGTAATGAAAACTTCAAGTTCATGGTATGAGTTTAGAGTAAAATATGCAAAACAATACGGTGTTCCTTTTCAGCTTAGTGCTTTTGAGGACAACGACAATATTAAATAATTTCAACTAAATACAATTAAATTTATTGGAGTGATAACAGCGATAGACATAAAACCACTCACTAACGAGTTACCCAGCCATTTTGCCGATAGGGTTGGACAACTTTATGCTAAAACTGTTACGACACAGCACAAGAAGGACAACGGGCAGTTTTTTACTCCGACAGAAATTGCTCACTTCATGGCAGGACTTGCCAAACAAACAAAAGACAAATTAAAAATACTTGACCCAGGTTGCGGTACGGCCATTCTTTCAAGTTCACTCATAGAAACACTTGCAAAACGGAATGACAGCTTAAAAGAAATCGAACTTGTTGTTTACGAAACAGACCAAGATATTTTACCATATACACAAGCGACACTTGACTATTTAACCAAATGGCTAAAGAAATATAAAATCAAGTTTACAGCAACACTTGATACAAATGATTTTGTACTTGAAAACAAAGATTGCTTTCAAGTATCTGCGACACTTTTTTCTGAACCGCAAAATGCCATTTACGATATTGTAATTTCCAATCCTCCATATTTCAAAATACCTAAAGAAGATAAACGGGCAATTGTAGCAAAATCTATTGTTTGGGGACAACCAAACATTTATTCAATCTTTATGATGGTGGCAACAAAACTTCTAAAAGAAGGCGGCGAACTCATATTTATTACGCCAAGAAGTTTTGCATCAGGTAATTATTTTAGAGCTTTTCGTGAAGCCTTCTTTCAGGAAATTGAAATAGAACATATTCATTTATTCGGTTCAAGAACTGACACATTTGACCGTGATAGTGTTTTGCAAGAAACATTAATACTGAAAGGGAAAAAACAAAAATTAAATGGACATCTACTTTCAATACTTGTAACACATTCTAACGGTATTCGAGACATTGAGAGCTTTACTGAAAAGATTTATAAAACCGATGAACTGATTGACTTAAAGTCAAAAGAAAAAATCATTCATCTTCCAACAAATGAAACAGACGATAAAGTAATCAAGCTTTTTAAATCATGGGCAGGTAGTTTACATCAATACGATATTCAAATTTCAACAGGCCCTGTAGTTTCATTTAGAGCAACTCAATATTTGTTTGAGCAATACCAAAATGGAACAGTTTTTTTAGTTCCACTTTATCAGCTTATCAACACAGCCAAAATGCAATTTGAATGGCCTGTTACTAAAAGGAATAAACCTCAATACATTCAACTTTGCGAAGAGACCAAATCGCTTTTGCTTCCGAATAAGAATTATGTTTTCCTTCGCCGCTTTAGTGCAAAGGACGATAAAAGCAGGTTGGTTGCAACTCCTTATTTTGTTGACATTACCCAAGCAGAATATATTGGTGTTGAAAATCATCTCAATTACATTTACAGACCTAAAGGGCATCTTGAAAGAAATGAAATATTAGGGCTTGCTGCTTTGTTAAACAGCAATCTCTTTGACACATATTTCAGAACCTTTAACGGAAATATAAACGTGAGTGCAACCGAATTAAGGGAAATGCCTTTGCCACCTTTGGAAGATATAATACAAATTGGCAACCAAATAATATTACTAAACGACTTTTCACAATCAAAGGTTGATGAAATTATAAACAACTACTTTGATATAGAACATATATTCGCTTATGAGCAAAATTGATGAAGCAAAAGAAATCCTTAAAGAATTAGGGTTGCCAGCAGCACAACAAAATGAAATTTCAGCTTATACATTGCTCGCCCTTTGTGATATTAAGCCTCGTGGAAATTGGAGCAAAGCCACAAAAGCAAGTTTGAAAGTTTCAAAAGGCATCATGGCATTTTGTAAAGATGTTTACAAAAAAGAATATGCTCCCAATACAAGAGAAACATTTCGACGCCAAGTACTGCATCAATTTGTTCAAGGAAGAATAGCTGACTACAATCCTGACAATCCTACGTTGCCTGTTAATAGCCCCAATGCTCATTATGCAATAACAAACGAAGCACTTGAAGCCATTAGAACATTCGGAACAAAAGCATGGAAGGAAGCATCAGAAAGATTTAAGTCGGAGGTTGGTGAACTTTCAAAAAAATACTTAAAAGAGAGAAAGCAAAATTTAATTCCTGTAAAACTAAGTAACGGTAAGACACTTAAACTTTCTGCTGGCAAACATAATGTTGTGCAAGCTGCAATTGTTCAAGATTTTGCTGCACGTTTTGCAAATGGCAGCGAAGTTCTTTATTTGGGCGACACAGCAAACAAAGACCTTTATGTTGACAAGAAAGTCTTAAAAGAAATAGGCATTCCAATTACAGAACATAGCAAGTTGCCAGACGTGGTTCTGTTTGACAGAAAGAAAAATTGGCTTTACTTAATTGAAGCCGTTACTTCTCATGGGCCTGTTTCTCCAAAACGAATTGTTGAATTAGAGGAATTGCTCAAAGACTGTAAAGCAGGTAAAGTTTATGTTTCGGCATTTCCTGACTTTGCAGAATTTAAAAAGCATTCGACAAACATTGCTTGGGAAACGGGAGTTTGGGTTGTGGATTTCCCTGAACACATGATACATTTTAATGGCGACCGTTTTATGGGACCAAGATAAACCAACGCAACAAGTCAGGCACATTTGCAAGGCACACAAACCCTGACACAAAGCCAAACCTTACAAAAGAACCTGCCTTGTGCCAACGCTTCGGGGACACACTCTGCTTCGTTGGACACAGCATACAACTTGACAGACCAATAAGAAGGGCGAACGCATAACATTGGTATTGCCAAAATGCAGGCTGACGTAAGCCGTGTTTCAACTGTTGTAATTCTGTTAGGCTGTATATCCAGCTTGACCTTTTCTATTTAGCTATGTGTATATTATCATCTTTTTTATCTTTACTGAGCAGCGGTCAGCCGGGCGGACGGAATTGTATTTCCTGCACTTCGGCAATACCTGTCCGTTGCAGTCAAGCGCG
>JAMLHL010000047.1 GCA_023957125.1 Chitinophagaceae bacterium | reverse complement strand
ATATGCGTGGCAAAGTGAAACATCAAATTGGCGACACTTCTTGTTGTGAGGATTGGAAAGCGGCATCCGCATTGGGAAATACAAATGCTGCCACATTGCTTGAAACTTACTGCTCTGGTATTTCTAACTGAAAAATGGACACAAAAACCACAAGCGATGCCAGATATTTTATTTCATTTTACAACAATTAATAATTTAGCTCTAATATTAAAGTCAAAAACAATTCGCTTCGGAAGACTAGACAAAGTGAATGACCCTACGGAAGGGCAATCTGAAGACTTTACATCTTTGGCTTCTTATATGTTTATATCATGTTGGACAGAAAATTCAGAAGAAAATTTGACATATTGGAATATGTATACCCCCCAAATGAGAGGAGTGAGAATTGAGATGCCTCTTCCGTTTTTTAAGTCGTATAAAATTGGAAATCATGAAGACCTTCTTGTTTCAGAAAATGAATATGTTGATGAAACTAATAACCTGTTTATAATTCCTGGAAAAAATAAACCTGACAAAATAGAGTATACCAATGATGAAAGTAAATTAACCCCCAAAATTTTAAACAAAATCGGACTAAAAATAACCGAATTAGGACGTTATAAAAGAAAGATTTGGGAGATTGAGCAGGAGTATCGTTTTAGAATGGAAATCTTTCCGACCGACCCGAACGTAAAATCAGAAAATTTTCTGGATAGATATGACCATTTAATTGGAGTGCGGAATCCTTCAATTGAAGGGTACTTAAGAACAATTGAAGATACAAGTTTTGAACAAATGAAAATCCGATTAAGCCCAAAAACAATTGCAGGAGATAGGGAAATTATTACAGCGTTAGTCGAAAAATATAATCCAACTGCGGTACTAGAAGAAAGCACATTGAAAGGACTTGTTAGATAAGCACAAACGCCCAACAAAAGGTTTGGCAATAGGCTGGCTGAAGGAATAACAATCGGCTGTAGTTCGCTATCAGCAATAGTTCCAGCAGACGAACAAATACCGGCTTTTTGTACTTATCTTCGGCTGTAGTTTTTCAATCGGCTGACGTTCGGGCTTGACGTTCATTGAATACCAGCCCATCGCCAAGCCTTAAACGTTAGCGGCAAGTATAACCGACACTACCCAAGACTTTCTAACTGCTTAAAGACAGGAATTAACGACTTCCCTTTTTCGGTAAGATTATATTCTATATGCAAAGGCTTTTGCTGAATGACAACTTTTTCTAACAGCCCGACTTCTTCTAACTCTCTTAAAGCGACAGACAAAGTTTGTTTGTTAGAACCTTCAATTTGACGCAACAAACTACTAAAACGCAAAGGTGCTTCAACAGCCAAACGAAAAATTTCAGGTTTCCATTTGCCAGACAGCGACTTCAAAAGCCCTTGTGCAGGACAAGTTTCGTTATCAATAATTTCTTTTTTGGTAGTCATAATTTTCTGACTTATTGCGTAGTTGAATTTAAGTCCTCAACTTTGCACAAAGATAAACAAATGGTGTAAGACACTTTACAAAAAATGAAATTAACTTATCTTATTTTAATCACAACATTCACAATCGGCAATACAAGTTGTCATTCTCAAAACAAAAAAAATATGCAAGAGCAAAACAATCCTTTAATGTGCGACCCAGAAAGTGGTATTTGCGAAATACCTACTAACAAAATAAGTTCAGCAGAAAGCAGTTTGATAAAATCAGACAAGAAACCAGTAAAAATAATCTATTACACCGACCCTATTTGCTCTTCTTGTTGGGGAATTGAGCCACAATTACGAAAACTCAAATTGGAATATGGAAACAATATTGAAGTTGAATACAGAATGGGTGGTTTGCTACCTAATTGGAGTTATAATAGTGGTGGCATTAGCAAACCTTCTGATGTTGCTCACCATTGGGACGAAGTAAGTGTTTATTATGATATGCCAATAGACGGAAATGTTTGGCTTGAAGACCCATTAAATTCCTCATATCCACCTTCAATTGCTTTTAAAGCAGCACAAATGCAAGACAATGAAAAAGCAATTTTGTTTCTTCGTGAAATACGAGAAATGGTATTTCTTCAAAAAAAGAATATCACAAAATGGGAACATTTAGAATTAGCAGGAAAAAAAGTTGGGCTTGACATTGTTAAGCTCAAAACGGATTATGAAGGAAAAGCAAAAGAACTTTTTGAAGAAGATTTAAAATTAGGCAGAGAATTAGGTGTAAGAGGTTTTCCAACAATGTTTTTTACAGACACAACAGGACAGAAAGAAATGGTTTATGGCTCAAAACCATACAGCACATTTGAGAGTACTTTGCTTAAATTGTTTCCTACTGCTACCAAAACAAGCTATGACAAGACTTGGAATGCTGTATTTTCAAAATACAATTCATTGACAGCAAAAGAATTTTCTGAACTAACAGGAACACCACGAAACGAAAGTGAAAAATATTTGGACGACTTAACAGCGAAAGGACAATTAGAAAAACTGACAACAAAAAATGGAGCAATGTGGACTTTGAAGAATACCAGCCGCTAACAAGGTATTGGCAAAAGCAGGGCTGACGGAAGTATATCAACATTTGTACTTCTATTAGCTTTTGTGCAATATTTGAGCTGACGTTTTTCAAAGCCCTGCCTTCGCCAATACCCAAACCGTTAGCGGGCATTGTAACGAACAACACCGTAGAAACCGATGAAGTACGAAAAAGTTAAGCCTTACAGAGAATTAGAACCCTTTATTCATTTCTATTGGGAGCTAAAAGGAAACGAACTTGGGACGCAATGGGAAAGGGTTTTTCCAGATGGTTGTGCAGGTATTGTAATAAATTTGGGAGATACGTGTTTGACAGACAATGGTTCTGCCTCAATGGAATTTGGAAAAACGTATGTAGTCGGTGCAATGAATACATTCAAAGACAGCTTTATTGATAGTAACACACATTTATTAGGAGCGTGCCTGAAGCCTGCAACATTTGCTAATTTCTATAACTATAATTCACAAAATGAATTGACCAACGACACTATTGAGTTTGAAAAATCCAATTCCTTTAATATTGATAAAACCCTCAAAGCCCCGTTCGATTATTTTAACCATTTTTTTTCCGAAAGAATAAATAGCAAACACAATCCATTACAATCGGTTATTAATGATATACACTCAACAAACGGACAAATAAGCATTTACGAACTGTCAAAACGAAATTTCACAACTGTAAGACAATTAGAGAGAAATTTTAAAAGGCTCATTGGCTTATCCCCAAAAGAATATTCAAATATTATTCGCTTTCAGAATGCTTTGAATACAATCAAAAATTCAAATGACAATCGTAGCTTGTTAGATATTGCTTTTGAATGTGGCTATTATGACCATTCACATCTTACCAACGAAATCAAACGAAACACAGGACTTTTGCCATCGCAACTTTAAAATGTCGCATTTTTACAAAGTACCAATGTTTTCTTAAAGGTAACTTTGCAGAAACTTTATAAATTTAAGCAAATGCGAAAAATATCACTTTTTATTGCAACAAGTTTAGACGGCTACATTGCAAAACCTAATGACGACCTTAGTTTTTTAAAACTCGTTGAAAAAGAAGGAGAAGACTACGGTTATGCAGCGTTTACAAACACAATAGACACGTTAATTATTGGCAGGAGAACCTACGATTATGTTCTTAACGAAATCGGTTCTTCCCACTACGACAACGGACAAAGAGATGTTTATGTCATAACAAGAAATCAAAGACCAAAGGTAGGCACAACAACTTTTTACACAGGAAACTTATCTGAATTGGTCAAACAACTAAAATCTGAAAAAGGAAAAAATATCTATTGTGATGGTGGTGCAGAAGTAATAAATGAACTTTTGAAACACGATTTAATAGACGAATTTATAATTTCGGTTATACCTGTTCTATTAGGCAATGGAACACGACTTTTTAAAGACGGAAGACCCGAACAAACACTTGAATTTGTACAAGCAAAAACATTTGAAACAGGGTTAATGCAACTGCATTACATACGAAAAAGATAAACAACGAACCGCTAACATCGGTTTTGCAAAAGAGCGGGTTAAGTGCAAAATTCAACGACAGTAATTCTATTACCGCATAAGCCATTTTTATTTCCTTTTTTGTAATTTAGCAAATAGAAAATGGCTTATGCTACGGTAGTGCTAAACTGAACTTTTGTGCTTCCTTTTCCGCTCCTTCGCAAAGCCGTTTTCCGTTAGCGGTCATTGTAGGATGACGTTTCAAACAGACAAAAAACAATTCAAATGACAACATTCACAGAAACAGTAAAAGAGTTTAACTCTCTTGTTCAGCAGTATAAATTCATTGAAGCTGTTGATAAGTTCTATGACCAAGACATTATTTCAACAGACAACAGTAGTGAACCAACCAAAGGAATGGAAAATTTCCGAAAGGCGGTTGAAAATTTTATTTCCAATTCAGAAGTTGAAAAACTCGAATTACTTTCGACAATTGTTGAAGAAAACTTATCTGTTGCTCATTGGCATTATATTTTTACTAATAAAATGTTTGGCAGACTTGATTACAAACAAATATCGGTTCAGCGTTGGAGGAATGGTAAAATCATTCAGGAAAATCATTTTTACAACTTGGGATAATGAAAGTCTATACTACCAATTATTTTGACACTTTTATCGAAGTGGCAGAAGACACGAAATCAAACTGCGGAACAAAACCTCCGGCTAAAGGGAAGAAGACAGTTGCCGAAATACAATATGAACTGATTGTGAAAAATCCATATAAATACACATCTGATGATATACTATTTCAAGTGTTTGCTGTCAAAAATGATTTGACTAAAGAAGAACTTAAACAGGCAAGAGAACAATTTTTCTCAAAGGGACAACCCTGTTTAAGGACATCGCCTTTATCTAAAAACTATGGTTTTGGTATCCATTGCGATAGTAACGGAAAAATTGCTATCTATGGAATGGAAACGCAGGAATACGAAAAGTTTATTGCCGACACAAATTTGAGAAAAGTGAAAGCAATGCGTTCGAAAAGATAAACTGAAATAACAACGATCCGCTAACATCGGTTTTGCAAAATGGCGGGTTAAGTGCTTCTATGACAGTTTAGTGCAAGGCTCAAGTTCAGTTCTTCGATTGAACATTTGTGCTATAAATCCGCCACTTCGCAAAGCCGAGAACCGTTAGCGGCAATTTTACAGACAACTTACTGCATAGAAACAATGGACAAAAAATGGGACGCTTTTATTTCTCAAGCCTCAGAAGACAAGGATACAATCGTTAGAGAACTGGCGACTGCATTAGGTAAACTTCATTTAAAGGTTTGGTATGACGAGTTTTCTTTGACAGTAGGTGACAGTCTTTCTAAATCAATAGACGAAGGATTGCTAAAATCAAATTTTGGAGTTATTATAATTTCTAAAGATTTTCTAAGGAAAAAATGGACTGACTATGAATATCGTTCATTGCTTTCAAAAGAAGAAAACGGCAAGAAAATAGTTCTTCCTATTTGGCACAACATAACGAGAGAAGAAGTAAAAGAATTTTCGCTCTATTTGTCGGACAAAGTTGCGTTAGACACAAGTAAACATTCTGTTGGACAACTATCTTTAAGACTATTACAAGTTATCAATCCAGCAATCTTTGACAACCTAAGACGGTACTTAAAGTTTAAAGAGATTTTAAAAAATGGAGAGACTGTAAATGTAAAACGGTCTGACCTAAAATTTCAAGACAAACCTTTAAGCAAATTAACAAAACAACAAATAATCCGAGTAAAAGCTATTCAACATGGAATAGGTCAAAACTTTGACGTATCACTTGAAAATAGCATATACAATTTTGAATTAGACTTACAACCTGACAGGGAAATTCAAACTTATGAAATAATGAATGCTTGCTATTTGGAATTTATTCATAAGTATAAAGTCGAGAGCCCAATAGTTAAAAAAGATATAGCGGTTTTATTATTAGGGTTTTCTATCGGACAACTGTTAAAAGTTAAAAAGCTAACAGAAGAACAACAATTAGAGTTATTTGAATTTTGGAAAGAGAACTATTATGACTATTGACAAAACTGCCGCTTACATTAGGTTTGGCAATAGGCTGGATGAAGGAATAACAATCGGCTGTAGTTCGCTATCAGCTTCGGTTCCAGCAGACGAACAAATATTGGCTTTTTGTATTTATCTTCGGCTATAGTTTTTCAATCGGCTGACGTACCGGGCTGAAAGTTCATTGAATACCAGCCCATCGCCAAGCCTTACCGTTGGGCGTCACCTTTCAGAGACTGTTTACATTTCGACAAAATTCCTTAACTTCGATCAGTTATGCAATTACAGGTTGACATAGAATTCGACCAGCTGGTGCAGTTAGCTAAGAAGCTGCCCTCGAAACAATGGACTAAACTTAAGCAAGAAGTTGAGAAGCAACAATCCGCCGACAGGTCTGTTTCTGAGCTTGAAACATTTCTATTGAGTGCCCCCACTTTTTCCAAGAAACAGCTTGACGAAATTACCAAAACCAGAAAAGCTATCAATCAATGGCGGACAAAATAGTATTGGTTGACACTTCAATCCTCATTGACCTTTTCCGCAAGACAGATAAAGCTAATTCAGCATTACTATTTTTGGTAAGACAAGGTTATGCCTATTCGATTTCTGCAGTAACAGAGTATGAGATATACACAGGTGCAGCATTAGGACAAGTTAATTTTTGGGATAGTTTTCTTGAACGAACCGAAGTGCTTCCGTTTGACAAAACTGTTGCTAAAGTAGCGGTTGACATTAATCGAGAGTTGAAACGCAAACGAAAATTAATAGACACGGCTGACCTTTTCATTGCAGCGACAGCCATTGCCAACAACTTACCTTTTGCAACTTTGAATAGAAAACACTTTGACCGCATTGACGGACTGAGCATTATAGAATAAGGCGAACGCCCAACAGGCGGTTTTGCACAAGTGTGGCTGGACAGAAGTCTGCCAAGCTGATTGCATCTGTCAGCAGCAATTATTGGCAGACGAAACCCTTATAAAAATTATCTGAATACAACATTTTTACACTAAATTGGCATACGGTAGTTCAGCAGACGGATTTCAAATACCACACCTGCGCAAAGCCGTTGCCGTTGTGCGTCACCTTGCAAGACACTTCACAAACTTCAAACAGAATGAGAAAAGATTTAACCCACAATTCTTATCCAAAGCCAGTCCACGACTTAGTTCACCTTTACAACAACAAACAACTAAACCTTAATCCAGGATTTCAAAGAAATTCTGTTTGGGGACTAAAGGACAGAGCAAAACTCATTGAAAGCATCATTAGAAATTATCCAGTTCCTGCAATCTTTCTTTACAGACGAGAAGAAAATGGCAAAATTGTTTATGATGTCATTGACGGTAAACAGCGAATAGAAAGTATATTTTTGTTTATGGGCGTGCTGCGTGGAAACAGGTTTAATGTCAAAACCCAACTTGACGACAATTCTGACAACATAGAGTTTGATTGGAATTATCTAAAAAGGAAAAATAAACAGTCATTGATTGAAGGTTATCGCATTTACACGATAGAAGTGGATGGGGATTTGTCAGACATTATTGATTTGTTTGTTCGGATTAATTCAACAGGAAAGGCACTTACAAGCGCAGAAAAGCAACATGCTAAATACTACAATAGTCCTTTTCTGAAAACTGCTGCAAGCATCGCCGAAAAATACAAGGATTACTTTTCCAAAACAGGCATTTTGAGTACAGGGCAAATTTCCAGAATGAAGCATGTTGAATTGCTTTGTGAAATCATGCTGTCAATTGGTAGCGATGATGTGATTAATAAGAAGGCGGCTTTAGATAAAATAATGGGCAAAGGATTGACACCTTCTCAAATCAACAAACAAAAGGGTCAAGTTGTACGAGTTTTAAATCGTATCAACACAATGTTTCCCAAACTAAAAGAAATTCGGTTTAGACAGCTTTCGGATTATTATGTGCTTGCTGTCCTCATTTCAAAATACGAAGACGAAGGTTTTATCCTCACAGATAAAAAGAGAAATAAACTTGCTTGGGACTTATTGACGGAATTTTCAAACGGGGTTGACAGAGCAAGACTTAAACAAAAGAAAGTAGAAGGTGTTGATGAGTCCGATAGTATCTACAGAGAATATTTGCTTACCGTAACGGCTGCTACAGACGAAATATCTCAACGCAGAAAACGAATGACAATCATTGATAGCTTGCTACGAAATATCTTTGCTGTAAAAGACAAACAGCGAGGCTTTACAAAAGAGCAACGCCGAATTATTTGGAACTCAACCGCTGAAAGAACTTGTCAAGAGTGCGGCGAAGTTTTGACGTGGGACGATTTTACAATTGACCATATAGACCCACATAGCAAAGGTGGACGAAGTGAAATTGAAAATGCTTCCCTTCTTTGCCGAAAACATAATTCAGCGAAAGGGAACAGGACTACAAAAAAGAAGGCGGCATAGTATGGCGAGACATAAAGGCGAACGCACAACAGGTGCATTGGCAATAGCAGGGGGCGACGTACAAACCATCGGCTACAGTTCGCAATCAGCTACAGTCC
>JAMLHL010000046.1 GCA_023957125.1 Chitinophagaceae bacterium | reverse complement strand
GATTACCATCCCGATCACCGGTATACAGGAATATTGGTGCAGGATGCAGCCTATATGGTGGGCGTTCCCAACGTGGTGGCCGATTGTCCTCCTTTGAAAAAGAATCCTGTATTTTTATATTCCCAGGATCACTTCAAACGCCCCAATCCAGTTCGCCCGGATATTTCAGTGGATATAACTGCCGTATTCGATAAAAAAGTGTATGCGTTAGACGCGCATCAGTCGCAGTTTTATGAATGGCTGCCGTGGATTGGAGGTTACGAAACAGAAGTGCCTGCAGATGCAACGGCCAGGAAAAAATGGCTGGGGCAACAGTATGCCGGAACTATTACTCCTGAAACACGAACGACTCTTGAAAAATTTTACTGCAGCTAAAAAGCGGCCCGGGTAAAATATGCAGAATCGTTAAATGTTTGAAGATGCCGGTGCAGTATCCGGATGTCCTCCTCAGCGTGCTGACTATTCAGTATGATCCGGGTGATGATTTCTCCATTTGCTTTTGGATAGACGAAGCTTGAGATCAGTATTTGCTTTTCCTGCAGAAATTGAAATAATTGATTTTGAGCAGTATAAAAAACAGGATAGCCGGGTATGCTGCTCAACATACTTTCATTTGTGCCCATTTGCTGCCGGAATATTTGAATATTGCTCAGTAATTTTTTCCTGGCAGAAGCGTAAATATTTGCCGATTGAACAAACGCATACAGGTAGGCCGGGGGAACAGGCGAGGCGGCGCTGAAAAATGAAGTGTTGCGTAAAAAGGCGATGGTGTCTTTATCGCCGAGAATCACTCCCCCGGGAATACCCATCGCCTTTCCCAGTGAACTGATTACAACCAGGTTTACATTGTTCTTGCAACGGATACCGGAGTATATGCCCGAACCATTATGCCCGGTAACGCCCAATCCATGCGAATCGTCTATGATGAGAGTAATGTTTTTATTATCCGGAAGAGAAGGCGCCCAGTCAAAGTTGTACGGAGAGCAGAACAAAGGATCAATGGAATTGCATACTATAATAATATCTTGTTGCAGTGTGTTGGATACAAGCGCAGCAATGCCCGAACTCCACTTGCTGAAATCACCCGGATAGAAATCAGCGGCAGATCTGCATACCGCCGGGTGCGCATTGGGAGCATACAAAAAATGTCCTTTTTGCTTAAACGCGTTCACTACCAGTTGGCCAGCCATAAACCCGGAGGAAACTGTGAGTGCAGTTGGCGCCCCTGTAAATGTTACCAATGCATTTTCGGCTTCTTCGAATACTTGTAAACGAAAGTTTGAATTGCGCGAGCTGCCGTAATTGTTGCCATATTTTTTAAGTCCTTCGTACAGGTACTCCGTAAATTGTTGGTTGTGATTGATTCCGAGGTAGGAAGTTCCGCTAAAAAAGAGGTATTCTTCACCGTTACAATTTATTTTGTTCCCGGAAAAGTTGTCAGAAATAAACATGTTTCATTACTGTTTTTTTATGATCGCTGTTCAGCAGATGTTGATACAGCGCAATAAGACTGTTATACTCTTTTTCAGGCAGCGATTTTATTTTTGTAACATTTGCCTGTTGTGAAAAAGTAAGGTTACTCGCAAATAACAATGCGAGCGTTATTGCGCTCCATACATAACATGGAGTACTCTTTTTCATATACTTTAACTGTTTAATACAAGTGATTGTTTACAATTCCCTGATATAGATATTGGCAAATTGAAACAGGTTATTATCTGCATGATCATCCTGCAAAGCAATAGCACCTTCGGCCGGGATACCGGGTAATTGCGCATTGTTAATAACCGTTTCGTTATTGAGTACAACCGTGATCCGGTCTCCTTTAAGGGTAATGACAAAACGGTTCCATTCTCCCGGCGGGTTATCCGCTTTTTTATCAGGGGTCACTCCTGCCCTGACTTCCGGTGGGAGATTTTTATCTACACGATAGCCGTATATTTCCCCCGAGCCGATATAGCGATTGCCAATATTCACCTGGCTTTTAGAATCTCCTCTCAGATAAATTCCCGTATCTCCGGCATAAGGAACTTCCACCTCTTTAACACTGCCATCCGGGTTGAGCCCGTTTTCTCCATTAGGTAAAATAACCGGGCTCAGCGCGGGCTCGGGCTGGCGGGTCAAACGAACATCGGCGATCAAGATAAAATCCCTGTAGGTCTTTTTACTCCAGAGACATTTGTCTGTTTCCGCACTCTTGCCATCATAGTTAATAACCCAATCCTGTGCTGTCCAATGACCGATATGCCCGGATTTGAGTGCCCATTGACCCAGATCATTGTTATTGTATAAGGGGTAAAAAAATAAGCTGCCCTCCTTGTCTTTTCTTTTCCCGCTTTCAGACTCCCTGACCGCTATTTTGATTTCTTTGATTTGAAAGCCGGCTTTGGGAGAGGCAAAGCTGATATATTTTTCACCGGTAACAAAAGTTGAAGTAATGTTTTGAAAAGGTTGTCCGTTAATGGAAATAGAAATCCCTGCAGGTTGATATTGAATAATATAATGGGTCCAATCTTCACCGTCATGTAAGATGATCCTGCTGCCCTCCGGAAAAGGTGACCCCGTTTCCGGCAATAAATCGTTATGAATGATCAGGAAGGCAGCACTGTCTGCGGATTGATTTAAAAAATCGAATTCAAGTGTAAAAGTATCGTACTTATTTTCGGAACTCAGGTAGCTGGTTATTTTCCCTTCGCAAACAAGATTATCTTTCTTTACCAGCCAGGTTTGAGGCGCCTGGTTTACATTGATCCATCCGTTTAGATCTTTACCGTTAAACAAAGTCTGGAAGGAGTCGTTTTGCTGATACCCGTTAGATTGGCATCCGGCAAGCAGACAGAAAAGGAATAAAACGACTATCCGGTCACCCATTTTTAATTTTAAATTATGGCGGATACGCCAGGTGTAGGTATAGGATAATTCCCGTTTTTATCTGGTTGTACCGGTGCTGCACTGTTCCAGTCAAGATGCGCCGGAGCTATCACTATATTCGAGTTCAGTGCTTCATCCCATTCCACCATTTTCCCTGAGTGTGCCGCCATACGCCCCATGATGGCCGTCATGGTACTGTTTGCACCCCATTCGGTATCATTTAATCGCTTATTGTTTCTGATGGCGTCAAAAAAAACATCGTGCTCAATCTGGTAAGCGCTTTCAGCATCTTTGTTTGTATTTTTCCAGGTCTGCTTTCCTTTTAGGTTCTTAATACCTCCCCAAAAACTGGCGCTGCCGCTGCATCCCCAAAAATTTGCGCCGCCTTTATTCCATGTTCCGGCAACGTGACGGATCTGGCTGTTCAGTTTAGTGCCATCGGCATATTCGTATTCAATAAAGAAATGATCAAAAATATCCCCGTGCTCGGGTCCGTTCAGAGAGGTTCTGCCCCCCATGCCCTGCGCCCTTACCGGATAGGCATTCTTGACCCAGTTTACCACATCGGTATTATGAATTTGTAATCCTGCCGGAGAACCTGCCCACAGCCAGTTGAAATAACGCCAGTTGCGCAACTGGTATTCCAGTTCGGTCTGACCTGGTCGTCTCCTGATTTCTTTCACCGGCCCTATCAGATAGTAATCCGTTACCGATACAATTCTGCCGATAGCTCCTTTTTGAATGCGCCTGACCATATCCTGGTAACCCGGATCGTATCTGTTTTGAAGTCCTACCACCACTTTTAAATTTTTCATGTCAGCCAGTTTTCCCGTTTCCAGTATCTTCCTGATCCCGGGTGCATCACTAGTAGGTTTTTCCATAAACGTGTTTGCCGGCTTTTATACAACAGGCTTCGAAATGTTCGGGACGAAGAAAGCGGCCGGGGTTACCTAACAATACTGCATCTGCCAGAGCGATCGCTTTTTCATAGGCATCCAAGCCTGCGAATTTATGTGCTTCCGGCACTCTGATCCGGTCCTGGATTTCATCCACCTTCATCAGGTTTGCGTAAGTAGCATCCAGTTGATCCCGGAAAATATCCGCCATAGCTACCAGCATCACATTTTCTTTGGTCATCAATGCGTTAACCACGGCGCCTGCTCCCCGGTCTCCACATCCCACCAGCGCTATGCGTATGGGTTCTGAACGATGAGTGCTTTCAAAAATATGGGGTTGCAGGTGAGCGCCGATCATTGCCCCTCCCAACACTTTTGTAGAATCTTTCAGGAAGGTTCTTCTGCTGTTGCTGAAATGGGGTGAGCCAATTGTTTCTTTATTCATACCAATTTATTTATTCAAAATAAAGTTCACCATATTTTTCGTACTCATGGAAATTCCCGCTGTTTCTGAATAGTGTCCACGGGGTTTCTTTATGGGGATGATCATGGTTCACCCGGTATAAATTCCCTTTTCCATATGTTTGAACCGGGGCGATCATCCGTTACTGTTATTGCCTGATCCGGGATACCATTTTTGGGCGTTGTTCATATAAATCTTATCTACCACTTCCCGGGGCAGGTGTAACGAACGGAAGGAACGATCCAGTTCCGGCGCTTCCATTATTTCGTCTGACGTGAAATACTGCCAGTGGTTCATCCATATCTTTTGTGCAGCGCCTGAAATAAAATTATCTCCCTGGGTGTTGTCTATAATGATATCGGTTCCATATAATACGCGGTCCTGGTATTGAATAAAAAAATCTCTCACTTTTTGATGATCAGATATAGTTTGATATTGCAGATGAGAAATGCGTTCGGCAAGATCAACTGCCATATTAGGGAAGCGGTCTAATCTTATTGCCAATTCATCAATACTCCATTCCAGGCTTCCCAGGTGAGCGCCGACAAAACGCAACCCCGGGTGTTTTTCCAGCATATGATCCCTTGCCCTGATTTGTTGTTCGTAAGATGGGGATTCCGGATGCAAATACATGTGGTATTCGGGGTGCTGTTCAAAATATTCCCGGTCGTTTTTTACCGTCATTTTATCTAAAGGCAGCCAACAGTTTTTGGGTTCACCCAAATGACCGGTGAGAGTCTTGTTGTTCTTCTCTAAATAATTGAAAACAGGATCCAGCCTGGGATCATCAATCATTACAAATTCTCCGTTATTATCTTTAAACTCCATCCCTATATTTTTCCATACTTTAACACCGATGGCGCCTTTTGCAAAAGATTCGTCAAGATAAGCGATGGTGTTTTCCAGCCAGTCGGCATCTTCTATACCGGAAATGCGGAAGCTGGTAATGTATCGAAGAGCGTTGTGATGGGTTTTTTGTTGACCGATTGCATAGGCTCTTTGTTCCTCTATAGAAGGGAAATCCGGCACATCCACATTAATACTCAGTAGTCCGAAATTGTTCTTCCCGGCATATTCAGGGAATGCCGTGTCAAAGGTGTTAATGTGCATATGGGCATCCCATTTTTTCACCCGGCCAAAATCCCCGGTAGAGTAATAGCTTTTCTTTTTATCCGTTGCAACAGGCATCTGAGTTGTATTTTTTAGTCTTGTTTCAGGAAATTCATTAAGATTCCGGTTTTCACGGGCTAACTGATTAGGTTCAATTTTTCCACAACCAGGTTCTTCACAGCAGCAATTGCAGGCGGAAAAAGTTTTCTCAGATCAATTTCATCCCGGGATGCAATACAGGTCTGTAAGGTGCGGATGAAAATGTTTTTGATTTCCGTAGCAAGATTGATCTTGCAAATTCCATTGGCTATAGCCGCTTGTAAGCTTTCGGCGGGAATACCCGATCCCCCATGCAATACAAGAGGCGTATCGGTGAGTGCACGAATGGCTTTTAGTCGTTCAATATCCAGCTTCGGCTCTTTTTTATAAAAACCATGTGCAGAGCCGATGGCAACAGCCAGTGCATCAATCCCGGTTTCTTCTATAAAGTATCTGGCTTCTTCAGGGTCGGTAAATCCAACGGTGTCACTGGATTGTCCTAATTTGGCTATATAGCCAAGTTCCGCTTCCACATTCGCATTATATTGTTTTGCCAGGGTGACTACTTTTCGGGTAAGCGCAATATTTTCCCCGAATGGTTTTTCACTGGCATCAATCATCACGGAATCAAAACCGGCCTCAAGGCATTGTTCAATCAACTCATAGGATTCCGCATGGTCGAGGTGCAGCCATCCTTCTACCTGATATGCCTGCAAAGCAGCCCCCGCCATACTTACGGCTACGGGTAGTCCCATATAATTAATGGAACTTTGGGTAAGTTGGAGTATCACCGGCTGATGCAGCGCCGATGCGGCTTCCATGATCCCTCTCAGCGTTTCAAAATTGTAAAAGTTGGTAGCCAGCAGCGCCGAGTTTTCTTTCTGTTTCTGAAAGAGTCTTTCTTTTAAACTAATTTTCCTTGTAACCATATTTTTCTTTTAGAACGGAGAATATTTTCTTTCGGTCTGTGAATGCACCGGTGCCTCCGGGAGCGGTGGTGGAATAGGCCGCCACCATGTTGCCGAATTGCTGACAATCGGGTAAAGGATTGTTTTGAGTGTACTGATAGATAAAGCCTGCGTTAAAACTGTCGCCTGCACCTATAGCATCCACCACTTCGGGGTTGAAATACGCGGGTTGTTTAATCCATTCCGCATGATGTATTAGCGTGGAGCCTTCATTCCCCTGTTTGATAACGATGATCCGGGAATGTTTTTGAAGTTTCCCTACTGCTTCTTTTACGGACGTACACTTAGTAATGTTCAATAATTCTTTCTCGTTGGGCAAAAAGATATCAGTATGGGGTAAAATATTTTCAATTTCCAGCTCCCATTTTTCTGCAGGATCCCATTGCGGATCCAGGGAGGTAGTCAGCCCGAGCTGTTTTGCCTTACTGAAAATTTTTCCTATATTTTTTTTTAAAGAAGTTTGTAAAAAAAAGGAAGAAAGATGAAGATGCTTCGAGCGTGCCACGATCTCCCAGTCAATATCCTTTATGGTTAAGTGTTCCATCGCTCCGGGGCAGGTGACCATGGCGCGGTCTTCTCCGTAATTCAGCACAACCGTGGCTCCGGTCGTATAAGATTCCTGTTGCCTGACGCCGGTGGTATGGATTCCTTTTGATCCCAGTTGCCCGATCAGGAATTGCCCTAATACATCTTTTCCCAGTTTCCCGATAAAGGCTACTTTACTGCCGAGGGTGGCTAAATTGTAGGCCAGGATAGCGGAGGAACTCCCCATCGTCAGGTTTATTTGACGGGCCAGGATTTCTTTTCCTATTACAGGAAATCCATCCACCTGGTTTAAAATGAGGTCTGCATTTAATTCACCTATTACAACTACATCATATTTTTTCATGAGCGGAGGAGATTAGGCCTGACTTATAAAAATATCCACCGTTATTTTCATATGGAATAATTACGGTTGAGAAATGTTGTTGTTTTGAGCCGGAAAAGGGTAGATCACTACACCTTTTACCACTCGTGTAATGGTTGCTTTTTCGCTTGGATTGTCAGGTGTGAGTCCTAACGAAAGCGATTTAAAGAACCCGATTATTTGCGCCGGAAGTACGCTGCAAACCGCTAAGAATTCCTCATCCACAGTATCCTCTCCGGCAGATAACTCGATCATCAGATCTGGATGCAATGATGGATCTGCTTTTTCACTGACACCAATACTGAATAATCCTTTTTCTTCCGAGGTGATAGTGGTTACCAGGTCCTGTTCATATTGGTGCACGTATTCGTTGTTGGAAAAAAGGTACACCATCAGCGTGGAAGCGTTGATCACCGCTTTAGGTCCATGCCGAAATCCTAAAAAGGAGTCAAATTTACAAATGACCTTCCCGTCGGAAAGTTCCTGCACTTTCAGATTAGATTCGTTTGCCACCGAACGGAGTGGCCCGGAGCCTAAGAAAATGGCCCTATCGAATTTCAGATCCGCCACCTTTTTTAATTTCTCCCGGTAACGGAGAAGAATGTGATTGGCATAAGCCGCTATTTGGTTCACCTGTTTCTCCAGTGCGTTAATTTCCTCAATGCGGGATATAAGAAGCCCGGTTAACAGCATGGAAGTAAAACTGCCTGTCATTGCAAGGCTCTGGTCGTCTGCTTCCGGTGGTAATAAAAAAACATATGAACGTCCGGGAGCATTGTTTTTTGTTAAAGCCAGTTTCCCGTTCGGATTGCATGTGATGATCAGGTGATATACCTTTTGACAAAGGGCGTCGGCCAGTTGCAGGGCGGCCACGCTTTCCGGACTGTCGCCGGAACGGGCGAAGGAGATCAACAGGGTGGTATGGGAATGAAAATAATGAGCCGGGTGAGAAACCAGGTCTGTCGTAGCGATAGCAATAGTTCGTTTTTTTGTATTTTTTTGGAATGGTCCCTGCAATACATCCCCAATAAACGCGGAAGTGCCGGCGCCTGTCAGTATGATCGAGAGATCGTTATTTGCGAAAGCTTCCTTAATGAAAGCGCTTAGTTGTGTGTTTTGCTGTTGCACCAACTTCCAGGTTTTCAACCATAGCTGAGGCTGTTGGGTTATTTCCCTCGCGGTAAAAAGTCCGCCTTTCGTTTCGAGCGCTTTTGCCGATAACCCGAGGAATGTGGATAAAACGCCGGGTTGGACGGAAGGTGAATTGCTTTGGTCAATATCTGTAGCTTGTTTCATTACATTTCGATTATTAACCAAAAATAACTATATTCTTTCAAAATACAACTATTAATTTCTTTTTATACTTTCGAAACATTATATTTTAATATTTAAGGAAAGAAACCGTAATGAACAACCAAATTAACTATTTTGTGTAAAAAATGAAAAAGTAGTATGCGAAAGCCAGGGGAAAAGTCAACCGTTCAACGCAGGGTAATAATTCTTGGAAAGTTGGAAGAAAAGGGTCAGGTGGATGTAGCCTCCCTGAGTAAGGAATTAAAGGTGAGTGAAGTAACCATACGCAATGATCTGAAAAGGCTGGAGCAGAAAAATGCGCTGATCAGGGCGCGGGGTGGGGCAATAAAAGTGGAACGGGTAGGACTTGATTTTACTATTTCGGATAAAAACAAGCAGAATTATGAGCAAAAGATGAAAATCGGGAGAAATGCCGCCGGTTTGATTGAATCCGGGGACACCATAATTCTGGATTCAGGAACGACCACTATGGAGATTGCCAAAAATTTAAAAAATGAAGACGAGCTTACGGTCATCACCAATGCGTTGAACATTGCCAATCAGTTAGCGGAACACCCGAGGATCAATGTCATTATTCCCGGCGGCTTTCTCAGGAAAAATTCTCTTTCATTGATAGGTACAACTGCCGAAGAGAGTTTTAAGAACTATTTTTGCGATAAATTATTCCTCGCCGTAGATGGGTTTAGTCCGGCGTATGGCCTGTCAACCCCCAATGTGGAAGAGGCGCATCTCAACCGGGTGATGATGTCTATTTCAAAGCAGGTGATCGTGGTGGCCGATTCAAGCAAATTTCATAAAAGGAGTTTTGCTTTTATCGCCCCGGTCAGTGATATTGATATGTTGATCACTGATAACGGGATTCCCGCGGAAGACCAGAAGAAACTGGAGAGCGCGGGGATCAAGGTGGTTATTGTTTAGGGATAGAAAACGAACCGATAGTTGGAAAAGGGTAAACTATTTTATTAATCGCTCTGGGAATCCATGATCAGGTTTTCGTTGCCATGCCTGAGTGCGTTTCTGTATTCTTTAGGACTTTGACCGGTTATTTCCCTGAACTGGCGGTTGAAATAAGAAAGATTGTTGAAGCCGCTTTCGTAGCAGATGCGCAGGATATCCCACTCTTCGTTAACCAACAGGTTGGTAGCATGGGTAATACGTACATGATTCACAAATTGCGAAAAGGTTTGTTCGGTGCGACTCTTGAAATACCGGCAAAAAGCAGCCTCATTCAGGTAGATCAG
>JAMLHL010000045.1 GCA_023957125.1 Chitinophagaceae bacterium | reverse complement strand
TGTCTCACCCGCCTGCGAAAATATGGGATGCACCTGCCACCAAATTCAATTGATTTTTGCTTAAAAATTGCTGAACTTTGCAACAGGATGGATGCCATAATCAATAAAGTAGCGGAGAGCGGAATTATTACGCTGGATCTTAAGGATTTTTATCCGGCGGAAGACCTGGTGGTCATTGATATTAAAGACTATTTGTTCAAAGGGTTGATATTAAAGGAAAAGGAATACCGGGCGGCTTTAAAGGAAACCGACTGGCGACCATATGCTGGAAAGAATATTGCGTTTACCAATTCTACGGATGCCATCATTCCCATGTGGGCTTATATGCTCCTGGTTTCTTATTTACAGCCGGTGGCGAAGTCTATTGCTTTTGGAAATGAAAAAGAAGTAAAGCAGGCGTGGTTGCTGGAAAACATATCCCGGATTGACCCGGGGGAATATGCAAACAAAAGAGTGGTCATAAAGGGCTGCGGCGATCTTGTGCTCCCCGAAGCGGCCTATATTGCTATTACCCAAAAATTGAGGCCGGTGGTCAGGAGCCTGATGTTTGGTGAACCTTGTAGCACCGTTCCCGTTTATAAAGCGAGCCTTAACGCCGTCTGATCATTTCCGTTTTAATTGGGTCATATAAGTTACCACATTCAACAGTTGTTGTGTTCCCATGCTTTCTGCCAAACCTTCCGGCATCAGGGACCGGGTGTATTTCGTTTTCGAAATGATATCCGCTTTTTTGTATTTTTCGATGATCCCGCCGATCATTTTTATACTGATTTCATCGTCCGTCTGGCTGGCAATGTAGCCGGATATGGTTGCCCCGGTTTTCAATTTAAAAAGGTATCCTTCATAGCCGAAACTTATACCCGCCGAAGGTTCTATAATAGCGGTGTATAATGCTTCTTTGGATAGTTTGGAGCCTATTTCAGACAGGTCGGGCCCAAAAGCCGTACCCTGCCCGTTTACCTGGTGACAGGTGCCGCAGTACAGCGGGAAAACCACGGCCCCCGAATCGGCGTTGCCCTGCAGGGCCATCAGTTCGGGGAGCGGTGGAACCGGGCTGCCCGATAATTGGATATGGAGGTATTTGGCGGCTTCTTCTTTAACCTCTTTCCTGGGTGTTTTTGTAAAGATGTCGGTGGCTGCCTGCTTGAGATCTTCGGGTAATTTTTTGTTCTTAACAAGTTCAAGCAATTGCGTTTCCCCGGTTCTTCCGCCAGAAAAGGCATGTATCGCCTCGTTTCTAAGTTCAAGAGGGTGTTGGGTATTGATAAAAAACCGGCGAAGTATATCTTTTGAAGCGTCAAGACCTGTTTTTCCTAACAGGGGGATCAAAGTTTTAGCAGACCCGTCTTTTTGTTTCAATTCGCCGGAGACGAGGTCGCTGCCGCCGGATTCTATGAGCAGGCGTAAGGCATCTGTTTTTATGACATCGCTGGCTCCCGTCGTCGCTAATCTTAACAGTTCCCGGTTCTGATCTTTCAGTTTGTATTTTCTTACCAGCTCAATATAAAGAGAGGTGCCGGCAACACGTGTTAATCCTTTTTGGAGGGCATTATTAATAATTGCCGAACGGGGTGTGCCCGGATCCAGTTGCAACAGGGAAAGCGCGTCAATATAATCCTGTTGCGGGTGCTTTTTCTCCAGTAATGAAAGGAGTATTTTTTGTTTATCAGCTTCTTCATGAAAGTCGAAAGCCCTGAAAAGTCTCGGCAGTTGGCCGGTGTCGGTAGATGGGTCATTTATCATTTCCGCGAGTAAGGGTAGAGCGGGGGTTGCCCTCGCTCTCCAAACGATGTCTCTTCCCGCGGGTGTATTCCACTCATTTCCCGTTAACCGGAGCCAGGCATCAAAAAAACGGTTCCATTGTCCTCTTGCGGCTATTCCGAGAGCTTCCAGGTACCACCGGTCGTGGCCATCATATTGCTGAGCCAGTTGAGCCCATAACTCCGGCGTTTCCGCCGATTGGTTTTTGTGCAGGGCAAGAACCGCTTCTCTCTTCACCTGTATGTTTTCATCCTTCAAAAGTAATTTCACCAGGGCAACGGTATCCGCTTTTATCTGCAGGGCCGCTCTCAAAGCGGTAATGCGAATATTCGGATCTTTATCCCGGATTGCTTCTTTTACATAAGCAGCCCCTTTCCCCGGAACTTTACTCAGCAGCCATAAGGCCCGGGCGCGGAAACGTGGATTTTCGGATTTGTACAGCTCTTCCAGGGGCGCAACCGCTTTTTCGCCTAAGCTGTTTATTTTTTCCCATGCCAGGTAGCGAACCGAAAGATTGGGGTTTTGCAGGGCTTTAACGGCGCCGGCAGCCGTGGAAAAATCGAATTGCGGGATGGTATATCCTTTGTAATCTTTTGGCGTAACCCTGAAAATACGGCCTCTGGCAAAGTCCTTTACCTGGTGCCCGCCCACCCCGGGGTCGTACCAGTCGGAGATGAACAATGAACCATCGGGCGCGGTACAAACATCCGAAGGACGAAACCAATTATCCCCCGTACCTTCTACCATATCATTGATAGTAGCGGAATACCCTGCTCCGTCGGGAGCAACCGCGTAAGACCTTACCACATTGGGCCCGGCATCGCAATGGATGAGTTGCCCGCGAAATCGTTCGGGCAACAGGTTTCCCTCATATACCAATATTCCCGTAGGTGATCCGGCGCCGGTTTGCAACATATTGGGAACCACCCCGGGATCGTTTAGATGCCAGTGGCGGAAAGGAATGGAATCCTCCATGTTGAGGCGTTTCTGAGACCAGGAAGCGCCCGTCATTTCATCTTTAAACCCGTAATTACCGTATTGCATTACGTAATTGATCCGTACGCCGCGGTTTCCGTCGTCGTCGTTATCAGATTGCCAGACGGTGCCATAAGCATCTTCCGCCACTTCATAAGGGTTACGGAAATTATTCCCCAGTACCTCTACATTGCTGCCATCCGGGTCACAGCGAAACACCATTCCCTGTTGCCAGGGGTGTCCGTTTGCCTTAATTTCCCTGCCGTAAATATCTTTTACGGCCTCGCCGTATTTGTCTTTCAGATCCCGGCCTTCGTTCCCGAAATTGAAATATAACTTTCCATCGGGTCCGAAATTAAAAGCGTGTATGGCATGATCGTGCTCCAATCCCCCGATCCCCGTAAACAGCGTGTCTTTTTTATCCGCCACCCCATCATTGTTTTCATCGGTAAAAATAAAAACATCGGGGCTTCGGGAAACGATGACCCTGTTTCCAAGCACCGCGATACCCAGGGCGGAGTTGATATCCTCTCCCTGGTAAAAAACGGTTTGTTTATCGGCAATACCATCTCCGTCCTGGTCTTCGAGGATCACGATCCGGTCTCCCTCTTTCTTATAAGGGTTCCCCGGATTGAGGGAATACCGGTAATTATAGCCTTCGCATACCCACACCCGTCCTTTTTCATCAATATCCATGTTGGTAGGATTGATCAGCATGGGCTCGTGGGCAAACAGGCTCACCTGCAGATCGTCGGCCCATTTTAAACCCCGTAATGCGTTTTCCGGGAGATGTTGCTGTTCCCCCGAAAGAACCGGGTTGTTGTTTGCCTTATGATCCGGAGACTGACAGCCGGTAGATAAGGTGCACAATATAAAGGAGAGGTATATCGGAAAATGAAGAAAAGCAATTTTACGGATAATGTTGAAGAAACGAAAACGCATGAAAAAGGGTTTTATCGGCTAAATAGTTAATAACAACGTATAAATATAAACATCTTTTGGGAGTTTGGTGTGACGTGGCGGCTGTATCCTATATTTTCGCTCCATCTGCGGCATTCCGGTCGGTGGGACACCGACCGGTAGTGAGTTCTACAGGCGGGTGTCTCACCCGCCTGCGAAAAAATGGGATGCACCCGACGTGGCAATATTTTGATATAAAGAAGAAAAAGCCCCATTACAGGGTACTGTAAGGGGCTTTTCGTTGAAAGGGCTGAGAACAACCCTTTACCTCTATGCTTATTGAATAATTATTTTTGAAGTGGTTATTCCGAACTCATTTCCGGAGAGGGTAACGGCATACAGGCCTTTTTCTAAATTTGCGCTCCCGGTGGAAACTCGGATGGCCTGGCCGGCGCTAATGTTCCCGGGATATTGTCTGGAGACGGTTTTACCGTTAAACCCGGTAATAGTAATCACCGCATTGCGGATATTACTATCGCTTACGACAAAAAAGGAATTGCCGGTTACGACAGTGGGATAAACGTTAACACCGGTGATAGAAGCCGGATTCAGCCGGATGTTTACAATCGGGGAATAGCTGATCGCACCACCGAGGTCTGTCATTTTCAACCGGTAATACATAAGGCTACCTATGGGTGAACGGTCGGTGAAACTATACCTGGTGCTGTTATTGGAAAATACGGTACCTATGTTTTCAAAAATGGCGCCGTCGGAACTTCTTTCTATTTCAAATTTCCGGGGATCGCTTTGAGAAGAAATTTCCCAGTTAAGCTCCACCGCCGGTTTCTTTTCACGGGCGGAAAAGGATAGTAACGAAATGGGTAAAATGCTGAGTGTTCTCATAGAAAAGCTAACCCGGTTGTCCACGGCGTTTTCATAGTATTCCAGCACCAGGTCATGCGTTCCGCTGAGGCTGAGGCTTTGGCTGGTAGTGGTGTAAGAATGCAGGTTCCAGTTATTGATCAGCCAGGTGGCCCCGTCGTCAACGCTAAAGCGGAAGCCGTCATCGCCCCCGATGGTGAACATGTAGGTTCCGGGATCAAAGGTTTTGGTAAGCCGGTAGCGAACGCTGAAGGTTTCAGTCTCCACCGGGCAGGCGCTGGTGGCATAGCTCACAACGGCTCCTCCGAAATTCTGGTCAAAATCCGGGTTACCGGCAGAGCCCTCATGCACCATACCTGCATAGATGTCAAAATTGATCCCGTCGTAAACGTACCCGTTCCAGATATTGTTGGTACCGTAGGTATTGGTATTTTCTGTCCCCCGGCAGGTTTGAACAACAGAAAAACTGATCCGGTTTTCTCCTCCGTTTTCATAAAACTCCAGCACCATATTATAGGTACCGTTCAGGGCTATGGTAAATGTGCGAACCGTATATGACTGGTCCACCCAGCCGTTGATCACCCAGGTAGCGCCGCCATCGAGGCTAAGCCGGTAGCCGTCATCTCCTCCAACCGTAAACAGGTAAGTGCCGGCGCTGAACTCTTTTTTGAGTTTATAGCGTATGCTGAATGTTTCGGTTTGAACCGAACAGTTTTTGGTGGCATACATAACATTACTTCCTCCGAAATTCTGATCAAAATCGGGGCTTGAAGCGGCACCCTCGTTTACGTAACCTTTATAGCTTGTAAAATCTTTGTTATCGTACACATAACCTATCCATTTATTATTGGTTCCGTAATCGGTTTGATTTCCCCGGGGATTACAGGTCTGCCCGTAGGAGAGAGACCCCAAGGACGAAAAAGTTAATAATAGGGGTAAAAAATACTTCATAGAGGTTTTTTAAAATTTCTAACCCAAAATTAACGGCATGCACTAAGTGTTATTGCTTAGTTTCGATAAACAAAATGCTTATTTCTAAAAAAAAACCCTCTTAGTTGTAAACAGGTATTTTTTGTAACCGGTTGTGTCCGAGCCGGATAAAAAAATAAAAAAAGCTATTGCGTTATCAAAAATCAATACGGGTAGTTCAAGCGGACTTAAACCGGGCTTCGACAAGCGGATTCAGAACTTCGGCCGAAGGAAACGGAAAACGCCTTTTTTTTGTCTGTTCTCCCATACTTTGACGGGGCTATATTTGAGGATAATTCGAGAAAGGCCGCAGACCTGTTTGCATCTCCCGCTCTGTGCTTGGGCATTAAATCGTACCTTTGCGGCTTGTTTTTGCAAAGAGGTTAATAAAAAACAGAAAGCAGCTATGATTACAGTGAATAATGTATCCTTGTCATTTGGAAAACGCGTATTGTTTGATGAAGTTAGTCTGAGTTTTACCAAGGGAAATTGTTATGGGGTTATTGGGGCAAACGGCGCCGGGAAATCTACCTTTTTAAAGATACTTTCGGGTGAAATTGAGCCGGGTAAGGGTACGATAGACATAACGCCGGGTGAACGGATGGCGGTGTTACAACAGGATCACTTCGCTTTTGATGAATTTACGGCCCTGAGTACGGTGATTATGGGGCATCGGAAGTTATGGGAAATCGCCCAAGAGAGAGATGCAATATATGCCAAAGAAGATTTTACGGAAGAAGACGGGATGCGGGCCGGTGAGCTGGAAGGAGAGTTTGGTGAAATGGGGGGGTATTCGGCCGAAAGTGATGCCGGAACATTGTTGGGAGAGCTGGGTGTTAAAGAAGTTTTTCATCAGTCTTTGATGAAAGACCTGCCCGGCGCTGTGAAAGTGCGGGTTTTACTTGCCCAGGCTTTATATGGTAACCCGGACATTCTGCTGCTTGATGAACCGACCAATGATCTTGATGTGGAAACGATCAGCTGGTTGGAAAATTTTCTGGCAGATTATGAAAATATTGTAATTGTGGTAAGCCATGACCGGCATTTCCTGGATTCGGTTTGTACCCATGTTGCCGATGTGGACCGGCAGAAAATAAAAATATATACCGGGAATTATACATTCTGGTATGAGAGCAGTCAATTGGCCGCCCGCCAGATGTCCGATAAGAATAAAAAAATGGAGGAAAAGCGCAAAGACCTGCTGGATTTTATCGCCCGGTTCAGCGCCAATGCTTCCAAAAGCCGGCAGGCCACCTCGCGTAAAAAAGCGTTGGAAAAATTAGTGATCGAGGAAATTGAGCCTTCCAACCGGCGTTATCCCGGCATTATCTTTAAACAGGACCGGGAAGTGGGGAACCAGGTATTGAATGTAGAAAAGCTTCTCAAAAAAACGGATGACGGAAGGGTGTTGTTCAGCGATGTAAGCTTTTCGGTGGGTAAGGGTGATAAAATTGCTTTTTTCTCCAGGGATCACCTGGCGCTTACGTCTTTTTTCGAAATTATTAACGGGAATATGAGTGCGGACGAAGGAAGCTATGAATGGGGAACAACTATTACCAGCGCATATTTGCCCAATGATAACAGCGCGTTCTTCGAACAAAAGGATCTTCACCTCATGGATTGGCTCAGGCAGTTTGTGCCGCCTCATGTCACAGACGTGGATGAACCGTTTTTGCGCGGGTTCCTGGGTAAAATGCTTTTCAGCGGAGATGAGGTGATGAAGAAAACGGGCGTTCTCAGCGGAGGAGAAAAAGTAAGATGCATGATCAGCCGCATGATGATTCAAAATCCCAACCTGGTCATCCTCGATGAGCCCACCAATCATCTTGATCTGGAGAGTATTCAGGCCTTCAACGAAAGTATGATCAATTTTAAAGGCGTGGTCCTGCTTACCTCTCATGACCATACTTTTATGGAAACGGTAGCCAACCGGGTGATTGAGTTAACACCCAGGGGAATTATAGACCGGTTAACCACCTTTGATGAATACTTAACGGATGAACGGGTGAAGGAAGTGAGGAAGACGATGTATGAAGCAGACGAAGTGTTGGTGTAAAATTAAAGATTAAGATTTGAGATTCAATATCGTTTGGTTAAGGAACTATTTTATTATTTGCCACTAAGACTGCAGGGCACTAAGGAGATAGAAAATCCTTTTCATGTTGTTTTAAGTTGGTTTGTGCCCTTGTGCCCATTGTAGCAGGTTTTGCTTTATTCAACTACATTTGATTTGTTTGAGAATTTGTCTCTCCCATGGCGCGTAAAAAGAAACCGGTTTCTGAATGGAAAGTTTTTCTTGTAACCACCCTGGTGTTGTTACTGGCTGCTGCTGTTAATTACGGCTACCGGCAGTGGAAAGCCTACCATGTGCATTTTGTGCGTTATAACGCTTTTGGCATTGATATTCCGGTGAATTATTCTGTCCACGGCATTGATGTTTCCCATCACCAGGATCTGATAAACTGGGGGGAAGTAAAGCGGATGGAGGTGGAAGGCATGCGGATCAATTTTACTTTTATAAAAGCCACCGAAGGATTAACGAAAGTGGATCGCCTGTTCCGGCGCAACTGGTTTAAGGCGCGGGAAGAAGGCATGACCAGAGGCGCCTATCATTTTTTTCTGCCCACCAAGAGCGGGAAAAAACAAGCGGACAATTTTATCGCGCAGGTGAGGCTCGAGCCGGGAGATCTTCCCCCGGTGCTGGATATAGAGCAATTGTACAGGGTCAATCCGCGGGACATGCGTATCCGGGTAAAGGAATGGCTGACGGTTATTGAAGCCTATTATAAAGTGAAGCCCATTATTTATACCAACGTAGATTTTTATGACCAGTACCTGGGAAGCGACTTCGATGGATACCCCTTGTGGGCCGCTCATTACCTCCAGCCCCATCTTCCGCGCATTAAAAGACCCTGGATATTCTGGCAGCACAGTGAATCGGGAAGAGTGAACGGAATAAATACCCGGGTGGATTTCAACGTATATAACGGCGATTCCGTAACTTTCAGGCAGTTGTTGTTAGATTGATCACCCCAAAACCAGGCCCATGAGCAGCGGTATTGAACCCGAATTAAGGCGGCTCCTGACAAAGACCCTCAGGATAATTGTGTCCATTGTTTCCTGGGCGATCATCAACTCGTTTTTTGGTCTTTATCTTGAATGGGCGGTGATAATGGGACATTTTAATACTTTCAATGCCGTTTTTTATACCTGGTTTGTGATAAGCCTGGCCGCGCTGATTTATTTTCTGTACCGCACCGGGCGCAAATAAACGGCAGAGGTATATTCTGCGGTTCACAATATTATTTTGAAACGATCTCAAAAACAAATGATTATGGCAACGCAATTCAAAGTGGGCGATAAAGTGAGCTGGAATTCGGAAGCGGGCCGGGTTTCCGGTACGATCATTAAAATCCATACCCGCGATTTCAATTATAAGGGATATACGCATCATGCCACGGAGAAAGATCCCCAGTACGAGATCAGGAGCAGTAAAACGGATCATATTGCCGCCCACAAAGGCCCGGCGCTCACTAAAATATCATGAATTGACGAATATCAGCGATTGGCAGCCTTGTAACTGCCGCTATCTGATCAATGTTACCGTTCCCCTACGGGTGAACACGCCGCCCAATTCACATTCCATCCCGCTGTACGCCAGTCTCCTGACTGCGTACCACCTATGTTCTTTCTGGATTGTGTTCCGCAAAATAACAGCGGCTGAAAACGAACAGCAGTTTTTTTTCTCGCCCGCCGCAGAGCCGCACGACAACTCACAAAGCCAACCACAGGCAGACGCTGGGGAGAAACTCAAACCATTCTATTTCCCGGCCGGGTCTCCCGAGTAAACCTACTACCATCTTCTATACAACTTGCACGACACATCCTGCATCAGGGCGGTAGCTGAGGTTAGAATATTTCCGGTTATCAATAATTTGTAATGTATGCCTATTATTAATGCGAAACAAGTAATGCTCAGGCAACAGATCAGCTATCACACAACGGCAGTGCGGGAAGAAATACAATTATTCTTTTAATACACCATTGAGCCAGTCAACTTTCTCTTTATTCAATAGTACTGCAATACTGGTAATTTTTTTGTTATCTATGAAGTTGCTTTTCCCCTTATAGATTCCAATTATATAAATGCAATTATTTATTGAAACCCACAATGGAGCACCACTATCCCCTGCACAGCCACAAGTGTAAAAAGCCATAATTGTTTTATCTGAATTAAAAAAGATGTCTTCAACTGGAAAAATGTATTTGTTCGTTAATGTATCCCCTAATTCTCGTATCCCAGGCTTTTCCACCTCCTTATCGCATGAGTATCCTGTGACATTTATTGTATCATTCACTAATTTAATAATCTTGGCATACTCTTCAACATCAAAATAAGAAACATCCAGATTTCTAATTTTAGTTACGTTAGTAATTCTTATAAGTGCAATATCATTTTCCCTTTCTTCACCACCCTTATAAAGTATCTCATAATCTTTTTTTCGAAGTGTAACCAATTCTCTGCCAAAATTTGTATTAACATGTAGATATAAGGTTTTGGGAAATTTGTATTCAAATAAGTTATGCTTTGCTGTAATTAAGATATCTTTCGCAATAAAAGCGCCTGTTCCTCTAAATTTATTCGAGTTTACAAATAGTTTTACGATAGCGGTATAAGGCTTCTGCTTAAGCTGTTCTCCTACAATATCTATTCTTTTCGCTTTTATAGAATCGTAACAACAGCCGCAACGCTTTTGAGCCTGCGCAGGGATATTACAAAAGACACTTAGTATTAAAGCAATTGAAACTAAACCTGTTATCCTGATTCTCAAATCTTTAATTTTTATTGGGATGATAATTTTCTTAGAGTCCTGATTCCAAAAAAGTAATAATGCTTCTTAAGATAACTTTTTGTCTGGTACCGGCTAACCGAAAAGTTTAATCCGGGATAAATACCATTATGATAATTAACGGCTCCCTGCCGAATCCTTTCTCTATATGCCAGAATCTGCTCGTTTGGATCAACATTCGGATTTACCTCCAATTCTATTTTTGAACTTCCTGCCCCCAAATCTATATTACCGGTAATAACATTCCCGTTCAGTTTTGCAATGTCTCTATCTGAACTATGAAGCGACGATGTTACGTTCAAAATATTTTTTCCATTTTCAACGGATGGGATATTGAAGCTTCCTAATGCTTTATATACTTTTACATCTGGGTCAGAGGAAGTCATTTCATATAAATATCTCCCCGCGAAATAATCTGCTGTCCACTTGCTATACGTAGTCTCCCGACTACGTATTCTCTATGTTCTTCGGGGACTCCGTCCTGCTCAACCCCGCTTTCCGGCAAGATAATACATAATAACTATTCGTAATAGAGAAGAAATGTAGAGATCCTCGGTAGCCGTTCTGTACGGTTTCCATAGTGGCTGCCGGATACACATCCTGCTGCTGCTCTTCGGTCAGCACTATCCTTACATTGCCTAAATGGTCTTTGATAGAGTAATCGTAGGCAAAACCGGTAAGGGTACTTTATTACACAGCGAGTCCGGCGGCTATCACACATGGCTATGCGCCGAGACTACGCCTGAGAAGAAAAAAGATGAAAGGACACTCGGCAGCGAAAAAATCTCAACGCCAGGCCTTTTATGCGTGAGCTGGACTCTGAGAGGCATTATCTCTATTTCGTCAAATTTACATCACCTTTGAATAGCAGGAGTTTTAATTACAATCTTTGATTCTCCGCCTACCGCAGCGTCGCCTAACAATGCACAGGCTAAGCACGGGCAGACACTGCGGAAAAACCTCACTCTGCGGAGAACTAAATGATGTAACGGTAATGGCGTGGATTGGGTATAAAATGCACCGCAATCAGTTTGCCCAGCCCTAAAAACTGATCCCGACTACCCTGTCTTATCCGCACCTTGGTGGATTTGCCTTTCTTTTGTATCAGCTTTTTGATTCGGTTTCCCTTATATACAACGCCCTTTGCTGTGATATAATAACCGGGGTAACCTTCTAACGGTACCCGCTCCGGGTCTATCCAATCCGGTTCTCTTTTGGGCCTGGGTGGGCCAAGCAGGTTATCACTTTCGGCATAACCGTTTACAAAGCGGGTAAATTCTGCTGCCGATACCCATTGGATATTATCTGCACGGAAGTTGTTTTTATTCCGGTCTTTAAAAATGATCCTGCTGTAATTATTCGGGTTGGGTATAAAGGCAAGGGCTATCAGTTTAGCTATTGCTATACGGATGGGTTTACCGCTGCTGTCTTTGACTTTTACCCTCGCTGCCCTGCCAGGACTTTGTGATGACTTTAATGGATAATTACCCATAAAAACTTTCCCGTCTGCCGTAATGGAATAGCCCGGATACGCTTTAAGTTGAACACAGTCTGATTCTTTGCCGTAATACACGGATTGTTTGCCTATACCATCGCTTTCAATGGTGTGTTGCGCGAACAGGGTACACTCACTGGGAGACACCCACCGGATGTTATCAACCGTACAGTTGTTTTTATTCCGGTCCTTAAAAATGATCTTACTGTAATGATGCAGGTTGGGTATACAGGCAAGCGCTATCAGCTTGGCTACCGCTATACGAGTGGTTTTCCCACTGCTGTTTTTTACGCTTACCCGTACTGAACGGCGGCCATTCTTATTCCATTTTAACAGCCGCCCTTCGTAATATACACTACCGCATGCTGTTACCGTATAGCCCGGATAACCTGGTATGGGGTGTAGTGTTTCCATTACACCGAAGATAGCCAGATTTTTTATATACACAGTTATAACTGTGTGGCAATATTTTAATACTTACCCAGCTTCGCTTTATGGGTAAGGAAGCCAAAATAGAAAAATACGTTATCAATAAAGTAAAACAGAGAAGAACCGACCTGGGTATCTCCCAGGCGGAGCTGGCGCACCTCCTGGATGTATCCGAAGGGTTTATCGGTAATATTGAAAATCCCAACTACCCGGAAAAATACAACCTCCGGCATCTGAACGACCTGGCTAAAATACTTAAATGCTCCCCTAAAGATTTTTTACCAGATAAACCGTTGTAATAAAAAAACCGCTGATCACTCAGCGGCTTCTTTATCAACTGTTTTTACAAATTCATTTGCAATAACTTCAAAATGATCGAGAGGGATAAAATACTCAAATATGGAGTCGTTATCAAGCATCTGCCAAATAAATCTTTGGCGTTTTAATTCAGGTTCATCTATAAGAATCATTCCAATTTTATCTCTAAAACTGTATTCTCCGACCTCATCAAGCCAGAATATCTCCCTAATATTCCCTAACTCCAAATAAGACTGATCTTTTATAGACTCCGAAAGGAAAAACTTTTTGTATAACTGATAAAAAAGATATTCCTTAGACAGTGCAGGGGAATTATCGAACTGTCTGTAAGGTTTTTTTATGATAAAATCTTTCAAAAAAGAAACCGAAATAGTGATTGTTGAAATTTCATTAAAATTCCCAACTCGTCTTCCACCAATCCAAAAGCAAAGATTTCCATACCAGTAATC
>JAMLHL010000044.1 GCA_023957125.1 Chitinophagaceae bacterium | reverse complement strand
CCCACCCCCAAAAGACGGACCCTTTTCTCTTCCACCGGCGCTTTTTCTAAAATTATTTTCACTACTTTAAAAATCTCCGGTTGGTTATTCACTAACACGGGAAGAGAATGACTACGGGTCATGATCGTGAAGTCGTGAAATTTGAACTTTACGGTAATGGTTCTGCCCTTTAATCCGAAACTTTGTATTCTTACCGCAAGGGTTTCTGAAAGGACTTTCAATTCCGGCAACATCGCTTCTTTTGTAGTAAAGTCTTCCTGGTAAGTGTCTTCCACGCTAACCGATTTCGTTTCCCGGTGAGGCTGTACCTCCCGGTCATCCATACCACGGACCACCCGGTAATAAAATTTCCCCGGCTTGCCGAAATGAGCCACCAGTTCCGTTTCGGACAATTTTTTCAGATCGGCTCCGGTATGCAATCCCATCGCTTTCATCCTGGCGGCAGTAACTTTGCCTACGCCGAAAAATTTCTCCACCGGCAAGGCTTCCATAAAAGCTTCGATCTTAGAAGGTCCTATAAATGTTAAGCCATCCGGCTTCTCCATATCGGAGGCGATTTTAGCCACGAACTTATTAATCGAAACCCCGGCAGAGGCCGTTAGTTGTAACTCTTCCCGGATCGCCTGTTTGATCAACCGGGCTATATCCATTGCAAAGCCGATCCCCTGCTTGTCTTTCGTTACATCCAGATAAGCTTCGTCCAAAGAAAGCGGTTCCACAACGTCCGTATAGCGGTGCAATATTTCGTGAATTTGAGCGGAAACCGCTTTATAAGCATGAAAGCGCGGATAGATAAAAATCACATCCGGGCAAAGGCGCAGAGCTGTTTTAGACGACATGGCGGAACGGATCCCGAATTTCCTGGCTTCATAGCTGGCGGTGGCCACTACCCCACCCCGTCCTTCGGGCGAGCCTCCAACAACGATGGGTTTGCCCCTGTACTCCGGGAAATCGCGCTGCTCCACCGAAGCATAGAAGGCGTCCATATCAATATGGATGATCTTCCGATATTTGTCTTTAGGAGTCATTCAATTAACCATGATCCATAGCAGCCTGCATCTTTGGGTTCTTTTGCAAAAGTAACCTATTAACATTTCTGCCTTCATTAAACATCCCATACTTTCCCAGCCTCCCGGTTACCGTTTTCTTGTCGTATTTTCTAAAACGGCAACGGATGGTCCGTACAGCAACCATTTTTTTCCAAGGCCCGTTGTATCTCCATCGGGCAGAAAATATACAAAAGAGCCTAATACAATATCCGGATCGCCATCTCCATCCATATCGTTGGCATCCATTACAATCCATCTTCCCCTATAGGATTCGGGAAAGGAATAATCTTCAAACTTCAGGTTGCCCTTATTTTCAAGATACACAAAACTCTCCCCCGGATTATGGCGGTAATCCGGGAAAAAGGAGATAGCGGCTATATCTAAATCTCCATCCAAATCGAAATCCCTTACCATCGCCTTATAGGCGCCATTCAACGGATAGAAATACGCCTTTTTAAAATTACCTTTTCCATCGTTCAAAAAAATGTAAATACCATGATAGCTTTTCAGGATCGGGGTTTTATCCGCATTGTCTCCACATACATACACGATATCCTCAAAACCATCCTTGTTAAAATCGGCCAGCTCCATATACTGCGACCCATAGAGCGGGGAAAAAGACAGCAATCGTTTTTCCCGGAATTTTCCTCCTCCCAGGTTCTCATATAAAAAGATCCCTTCATCGGCCTGGGCCATCAATGCATAAATATCGGGCAACCCATCCTTATTGGCATCCCGGATAACGGCAGAAACCGCTCCGGGTTTAGAGCGTAATATGTTCTTGCGATAACCTCCTTTCCCGTCGTTCTCAAACCAGGCCAGTTCGCCGGTTTCGTTTCCAAACTCACCAACTACCATATCCTCCAGTCCATCACCATTGAGGTCGCCCGAAGTCATAAAAACCGGTCGCTTCAGGTCGGGAATGACCACCTTGCCCAATGTGTACCGGTCTCCGGATTTCTCTTTGATCATTTGCTGAATGGCGCCGAAGGGCGCATCTGAGGGAAATATGCCACCGCCGGTCTCCGTCAGATAACCCTGGTTTGATTTTTCATAAAACTGAACAGGCGTTGATTTCAACGGGAGCGTATAATTCTCTTTCAGACCGGGAGTCAAAAACGTTAACAAATTCAACCCCGGTTTTGAATCGTTAAACACGATGCCTTCATTATCCGGCAGTATTTTAACCATGGTGGTAAAAGCAGGGCGATGTGAAAAGGAAGTCTCCCGGTATTTAAAATGTTTAAGGCCCATCTTTAACGGATGATCCCGCACCGGCGCGGGGATGTTTTCCGGAGCGTTCTGCACGAAGTATTGCACTATGGAATCCCAGTCTGCCCGGGCTAAAACCGGTTGCAGCGGATAAATACCGGACTGGCGCACAACCTGGCCGCTTACGCCCGGATCGAATAGGCTGTCCGGTCTTACTCCGCCGGAATAAATACCCAGCCGGTGTCCCATAGCGGGCAACACATTTTCCAGCCAGATTCTCCGGGGTAATAATCCGGGATCAACGAAAGCATGGCACCGGCTGCAATGAATGGTTGCCAGTTTTTTTCCCGGCAGTCCGGAAACAGGCGGTTCGTCCGGGATTTCCTTATCCTGGTTCCCCGGATTACAGGAAATAAGCAGACCCAACACAATAAAAAATGAAACGATCCGGCTTTTTATGCAAGGGCAACCGGCACAATGGTATGGTGGGAGATTCAATTTTCTTATGACATTGTTTGGAATAAAAGTATAACATTAGCCGAATAGCATCAAATCCGGCTTTCATTTTATTGTGAACAGGGTGCCCCAAACAGATTTTCAAAAAGGATATCAGATGAACAGGGATGCTGATTTTGGGAAATCGCTACCAGACACCTGTTTATCTCCCGGGCAGGATAAATTCCTGTATTTTCTAAAAAATTATATTTCCATATCAACGGGCAATTAGGCTTGTTGGATGTGGATCCGTCTTATAACGGGATAAGCGACGAAACCAGTTCCTTAAAAACGGTACAGGGCGGACTTTCTATCGGGTACTGGTTTTAAAGCAAATAAAGATACGGAGTTGTATTGGCGCTTGTAAACGACATTTCCCGGATCCCTCCATGAGCGGCAACAGCCGGACTATACAATCGCTCTGCAATAGTTAATACATCTTTCCAACTCCGTTTTCGTATCTGCTCCGTTGTATTCATATTCGATATTAGCGGGGATGTTCCACTGATTATCTTTGATCAGTTGCAGTACCTCTTTGATCGGGGTATCGCCTTCCCCGAAAGGAACCGCGTCTCCCTGATTTTTTTTCCGGTCTTTAACGTGAATGCAAACAATCTTTTCATGATTTCGTTTCATAAAATCAATCGGGTCAAAGTTAGCGGCCACAAAATGTCCGATATCCAGATTGATCTGAGTGTATGCGGAACAGCCCGCCATTGCTTTTGAAAAACTCTCAGGAGAAGAAAAATCATTGGGCCGATGTACGTGGGAATGATTGTGCATCCCCACCTTAACCTTATATTTTTGTGCAAATCCATCAATTCTCTTCATCGAAGTGATGGTAGCCGAGGTGGTAAGGATATTCGTTCCTAATGCCCTGGCAATTTTAAAAGCCAGTTCCATATCGTGATCAGAGGTCTGGTCGTTCATGTTTGCTGCATAGGCCTGCACCTTTATCCCGGCTTTCTTAAACTCCTTAGCTATAGCATTAAAAGAACTTAGCTTTATCTGTTGCCGCCATTCTACCAATGCCGCAATTTTAGCTTTCACTTCTTCTTCAGAACTAAACCTGGTCCATTGATATTCCCTGGGTTCTATATGCCCCTGCCACACTTCCGCGCTGGTAATGTTGAGTTCCCGCATAGTTTCAATCGCCTCCTTTCGCGACCGGTCGCGAAGACTGTAGGTCTGCATTCCTAATACAAATGAATACGCCTGCGAACGGGTTTGGGCTTCCGGTTTCCGCGGCAGCAACAGACCCGCCACCCCCGCTAACATAAGTTTATTCCATTCTCTGCGGCTAATGATTTTTTCCGGCATATCAAATTAAAATTCTGATTAAAAAAACCAACAAAGTTTGACAGGAGGTGAAGATATAAAAAAAACCATTAGATATCAGTGAAACAAGATAGAGGGAAAACTTTTGTGCAGAGATCGGGATCCCGGCTCTTACAACAAACTGTCCCGGCTCAAAAGCAATTTCCGGTACTTTGAAAAAATAGCGTCCCGGGTAACAAAACCGAGGTATATATTGTTCAACCCCACCACAGGAAGAATAGACAGGTCTTTTTTATCCATCCGTTGCAACACCTCCTGCATAGAAGCATCGGCCCGCACAAAATCGGTGAGCGGCTGAACCAACTGTTGCACGGGAGTATCCATTGATTTCTGATCCGGGCTGTAAATCGCTTCCAACAATTGCTCAATATTTAAAAGTCCGATCAAACTGCCCTGCTCATCAACCACCGGAAAAACGGTTTTATCCGAATGAATAATATCTTCCCTTCTCCTGACCGGGGTATCTTCCTGATGCAGCCTTACATAGTTCCGGTCTATTAAATACTTTAGCATCATCCGCGACAGAATCCGCTCGTCTTCGTTACCGGCGCCCATTAAGTTTTTCTGTTCCGCCAGGTCTTTGGTGTAAATAGAATATTTCCGGATCCCTTTATTAATGAAAAAGGCAATTGCCGAAACCACCATCAGCGGCACCATCAGGATATAGCCTCCGGTAATTTCGGCGGCCAAAAAAATTCCGGTTAGCGGAGCATGCATCACACCGCTTATGGAGGCCGCCATACCCGCAATAATAAAATGTGTAACGTTCAAATCAAACCAGCCGGTTTGGTTCAGGGAAAAGGCAAATATAAAACCCATCAACCCGCCTATGACCACACTGGGGCCAAACATTCCTCCGTTTCCACCGCTGCTGAGGGTAACGGCGCTGGCGATCACCTTTGCAAACAAGGAAAGAAGCGCGAACAGAATCAGGAACCAGGTGGTTTGCTGATAGCCGGCAAACAAGCTGTTGATTAACAGCGACTGATAATCTCCGTCGAGCAATTTCTGAATACTGATATATCCTTCCCCGTACAACGCGGGAAACAGCGTGATCATGGTTCCTAAACTCAATCCACCGACCAGCGCTTTAGAATAGCTGTTTTTAATCTTGTTGAAGCGCTTATGGATGCGTTCATTCATATACCCGTAATAAACCGAATAGAAACCAGAAACGATCCCAAAAACCACATAGATCCAAAAGCCCTCCGTCAGCGGGGTATCCGTGACATACACGAAAAGAGGGCGATTATAAACCATCCAGGAAACCACTGAAGCAACTGCCGAGGAGATAAGCAGCGGCGTAATTGCAGGGATAGAAAAAGAGGGCAGCAATACCTCTATTGCGAAAAGCATCCCCGCAACCGGGCTGTCGAATGCTCCCGAAATCCCCGCCGCGCCACCACAGGCGAGCAACAGCGTCGTTTCCCGGTAATTCAATCCGAAAAGACGACCGAGATTAGAGCCCGCTGCCGCGCCGCTTGAAACAGCCGGCGACTCCAATCCCGCAGAGCCGCCCATCCCTACGGTTAAAGCGCTGGTGATGATCTGGCTGTAAACATTGTGAAAATCCAACCGGCTTCTGCCCTGCGTAATGCTTTTGATTAATGGCGGGATACCCGAACGAAAGTTCCGCTTTCTTATAAACAGTTTCAGGTAAATGACGGTTAAAAAAAGCCCCGCGACAGGAAAGAAGAAATACAAATAAAAACGGGATTGGTGTTGAAAATCGTTTTGTAAAAAGTTAGCTACCAGGTGCGTAAGTTTCTTGAGTACCGACGAACCGAGACCGCCCAGGGCGCCCACCATTGCAGCGGCGATAATCAAAAAACCGTTTTGGGAGATATGCCTTTTGCGCCATTGATTAAGAGAAACAATATACCGGAGGAGTTTTTCGTACATGCTATACTTTAGAGCTATCTGGTGATAAACAAAGGTAAACGATCACCGTTAATCCGAGCAGGTTTAAAAACTGATACCAAAAGTAACAGCCGAAGAAACCCTTTTCAACTGATCGCTGTACATGGCGCTGATCTCCAGCGGACCTAACGCAAAGTTGTAACCAAACGTTAGGCCATACCCCGAAAAAAAATCGGGGTTGTTGAAAAAAATGCTCTGGCTGATGAAATTTGTAAACAACACGTTTGCTCTTCCCGTAATATAGGTATTGGGAAAAAACTCGTATCGCAATCCACCCATAAAAGCTGCTACACTGGCTGCATAGGTGGTGGCTTCCGGTAAACCTACAAACGTAACCTGATTGTTATACAGGGGGGTTACCCCGCCAATGGAAAACTCATTCATCAGGTTGTTACTGTAATCGAGATTAACGCCCGATTGCACAGAGGTAAGCAGGGTGAAATTATTGGATATGGATTGATACTTTTCAATGTTCAGCAGCGCCCGGGTGTAAGGATGGGTGGCTACCGGATATTCATCTCGCGGCACCGGGGAGCCATCCCGTAGGATTTCCATCGTGTTGTATTGCTTAAGCACCCTTCCTAATTCAAAATCCAGTTTCAAACCTTTTGTTGGAAAGACCTTCCTGTTCAGCACATTGTATTTTAAGAAGGTAAAAGCAGTGGGGAAACTGTTTCTGCCGTTGAGTTCGAGTTTTCCGGCAATGATGGGTTTGTAATTAAAAAACTCCATCCTGAAACCCAGCCCCATAGAAAACTTCCTGCTGGCAGAAAAGGTACCGGTGCTGTACAGCCGCGAATATTGGCGTCTGTATAATCCTGTTTCCCGGTAAGCCGAAACATCCTGTTGCTGATACAAATCGTAGGCATTAATACTAAACCGGTCGTATTGGGCGCCGAGCGAGAATGAGAAATTTTTGTGCCGGCCTATGTATTGCAGATGCTCCGCTTTCGCACGGAAATTGTCCCCGATATTTACAGTTACCAGGCTCCGCGAATTAGTGGTAAGAAAATTCCGGCTGGTAAAATTTACGATAGCACTGATACCGCTGAATTTATCATAATGCAATCCCAACTTGGCAAAAGTCAGGGGATTCTCCCGGATATCGAAAACGATTTTGCAACTGCCGTCGGGCTGTTCGTGCAAAGAATACAGGATCCGGTTGTAATAACGGGTGCCGAAAGCGTGGCGAACCATACCGGAAATTTCTTTTGCGGAATACCATTTGTTTTCAACAAGACTGATCGTATTGATAAAAAACGAAAGAGTCGTGTTTTGCAATCCTGTTATTTCGTAGGACGAAATTTTGACCTTCTTCACTTCAGGCAACCTGTTTTTTCTGAGTTGGGTAACGCCATAGATCATATTTAATGAATCGGCCAGTTTTTTCAGGCGGGGGTACAGTTCCCTGCCCTTCACTATTCCGGCTTCCAGGATCTTTTCTGCCTGTCCGAAACTACCCATATTATAATTTTCCAAAGGATAATTCACATAAATATCACAAAGAGGCGCCTCGTTCCGGTAGTCTTCAGCTTCCCGGAAAAAAGCTACCTGCAAAAGCACCTGGATCACGCTGCGCACCTTATCCGACGTCAGGAGCCCGGTGGCGACATTACTGCCGATCACCAGGTCGGCGCCCATCGCTTTTACGTCCTGCACCGGGAAATTGCGCACTATGCCGCCATCAATTAAATATTTATCCCCCACCTGTACCGCCGTAAAAAATGAAGGAATGGCCATACTGGAGCGTATTGCTGATACAATTTCTCCATTTCCCATTATCTCCGCGTCACCGCTTCCCACATCGGTTGCGATACACTTAAATGGAATGCTGAATTGTGAAAAGTCTTTAATATTGCTAACGGGGAAAAACAATTCCGACAGCAACAGCCACAATTCCTGGGACTCCAGGATCCCGGTGGGTAGGTGGAAACGGTGATTCGTCCAGGGCAGTTCCACGATGTATTTGGAATATTCTTCCTTCTCTTCCATAAATACGCTGCGGAGGGAAGACTGGTTACTCAATAAGAATTCCCAGTCTATACCCCTGGCAATTTTTTCAATAGAATCGGCTGAATACCCGATGGCATACAGGCTGCCGATGATGCTACCCATGCTGGTGCCGGTAATATAATCAATATTCAAACCTGCGGAATCAATGGCTTTGAGTATGCCAATATGGGCAAGTCCTTTTGCCCCGCCACCACTGAGGGTCAGCCCTATTTTCGGCCGGCCGGGAGGTTGTTGCGACCATGCCGGCGTGCTTACAAAAAAGAGCAGAACAAAGACTATACTGACAAATCTCATAGTTTAAAAACCGGTGTTTTTTCACGGATAAATAATATTCCTGTACAGTACCCCTCCCCGCTACGGAACGTTTTACGCCGTTGACCCGTACAAAGACCTGGCTAAGGTACTAAAGCTGAGGTTTTATTCAAAAGCCCTGTGGCGGATGGATCGGGGCCGGGCACCCGTTTTGGTTCACGGCCGCCCGGGTTATTATCGCCGGCGTCAACTTTCGACTTTCCTGTTTCTATACTTGACAACACAATACCAGGGTGATTTCAGACGAGATTGCGCTTTCCTGAGGGCTCTGCGAGCCTTTTGGTATATTTGCAAAAATGTAGTTGGCGTTGAAGCATTTAAAAGCGGTTAACAAATATTTTCTCAAATACAAATGGCGTTTTTCACTCGGTATCGTCTTTGTCATCGTTTCAAACTATTTCGGCATCCTTGCTCCCCAGGTAACGGGCTATATTATGGACAAGGTACAGATCAAAATGGGGTCTGTCGGCAACGAGCCGCAGGTTTATACAAAATCCTATTCTAAAGACTACGATCCCCTGGTGAAGGCTTTCATCCACCAGGCTGAGGAGAGAATAAACGCTCACGACTTTATATGGCTGGTGATGGTATGCGGCGTCACCTTACTGGCGCTGGCTGTATTAAGAGGGCTCTTCATGTTTTTTATGCGGCAAACCATTATTGTGATGAGCCGGCTGATTGAATATGATCAGAAGAATGAAGTATATCTCCATTACCAGCGGCTGGACATGGCTTTTTATAAAGAACACAGTACCGGCGACCTGATGAGCCGGATGGCGGAGGATGTAAGCCGGGTGAGAACCTATACCGGGCCTGCTATCATGTATTTTATTAACCTGGTGGCCCTGATAGGGCTCAGTCTTTTTTATATGTTCCAGAAAAGCTGGGAACTCACGCTTTATGTGCTTGCCCCTCTCCCGGTTCTGGCGATCACCATTTATATTGTAAACACTATCATTCACAAAAAGAGCGAGCATATCCAGGCGCAGCTCAGTACGCTCACCACCAATGCACAGGAATCCTATTCAGGCATCCGGGTCATCAAATCTTTTGTGCAGGAGCGGGCTATGAAACAATTCTTTGACCGGAACAGCGAGATCTATAAGCAGAGCGCGGTCAACCTGGCTAAGATCGAAGCCATATATTTTCCCTCCATCAGCTTGCTGATCGGGCTTAGCACCCTGTTAACCATTATGATTGGCGGTTTGTATCATATTCAAAATCCGGATGGAATTACTATTGGCACTATTGCTGAGTTTGTGGTATATATCAATATGCTCACGTTCCCGGTAAGTTCTATTGGCTGGGTGGCCAGCAACGTACAAAGGGCGTCCGCCTCTCAGAAAAGGTTGAACGAGTTCCTGGATACCCGGCCCAACATAAACAATGTGGCCCACCCGATGGCGCCCGGTCTCAAAGGACATATCCGGTTTGAGCAGGTGGACTTCACCTATCCGCATACAGGTATCCGGGCGTTGAAAAATTTTTCCCTCGATATTCCCAAAGGACATAAGATAGCCATTGTGGGCAGAACCGGGAGCGGCAAAACCACCGTGGCCCAACTTCTGTTGCGGATGTACGATCCCGGCCAGGGGAAAATTACAATAGACGGCGCCGCCATAAAGGAGATGGAGCTGCACAGCCTGCGCAGCCAGATCAGTTACGTGCCCCAGGATGTTTTTCTTTTCAGCGACAGTATCGCCGGCAATATCCGCTTTGGGATGGATGAAGCCACCGAAGAGCAGATCCGGCGGGCGGCCCGGAATGCAGGGGTAGAGAAGGAAATCGCCGCTTTCCCCGATGGTTATCAAACCCTTGTGGGCGAACGGGGCGTTACCTTAAGCGGCGGACAGAAACAACGGATATCCATTGCCCGCGCCATGATCAAAGACCCGGGGATCATGATCTTCGACGATTGTTTAAGCGCCGTGGATGCACGGACGGAGAAAGATATCCTGGAAAATTTATATCATTTCCTCCGGAACAAAACAGCGATCATCATTACCCATCGGATCTTCAGCCTCTTTACCTTTGACATGATCGTGGTGATGGATGCCGGGGAAATTGTTGAAAAAGGCACCCACGAAGAGCTACTGGCGCTGAATGCCCACTACGCTGACATGTACCGCCAACAGCAGTTGCACGAGCGGGAGCTGAAAGAGGAGGAATAATCCGGTCAAAATCAATTCACGGAAGAGTTTGGCTAAAATTTTGTCAATTCAAAAACAATTTTATCTTTGTTCCTCTTAAAAACCGGACAAGTTAAACTTTTAAAATTTTACTACTGTGGCGTACGACAACAATGACAAAAAGATGGAGAGTGTGTATAGCAAGCGCATCCGTGCGGGAAAACGCAGAACCTACTTCTTTGACGTTAGAAGCACACGTAACCAGGACTATTACCTGACTATCACGGAAAGCCGGAAACGGTTTAACGATAATGGTTACGACAGGCACAAAATTTTCCTGTATAAAGAAGATTTCAACAAATTTATCAAAGCGCTTAACGAAGCTGTGGATCATGTGAAAACGGATCTTATGCCCGATTTTGATTTCGATGCCTTCAACCACGATACACCTCTTGACGACCAGGATGCAGAAATCGGGATGGATGAAGCCAGTGAGGAAGTGGTGGTTGCAGCCGCGCCGGTGGTATCTGATAACAACGATACAGTACAGGACAACGGTGCTGAAGAAGAAGTGGACAAATGGTAAACTTCTTATAGCAGCCTTGTGTAAACATATCAGAAGCCCCGGAACCCCGGGGCTTTTTTGGGATCATCACCCCGGAAACTATTATATGTTACCCCTATTATGTTCCTCCCTGAAGTAGCTCACAGGGTATCAAATTTTCACGGATCATACTTATTCTGTGCCTTGCCGTGAGCATTTTTATGTATGCCGCATTATTGGAATTAACCCCGCACCGATTTTATTCTCCTTCGGGAAAATCCGCTCCATTGGTAATATCCTGCCAGTTTTTAAAATCTTCTTCTAAGGAAGCCAGTTTCCGTTTTGCATTTCTCAATGCAGCCGATCCCAATAGCAGGGTCAATGGAGCATTTTCAGACGCCACCACTTCGATGATGGCTTTCGCCGCCCGCTTAGGATCGCCTTTTTGTTTGCCGCTGTAGCCTCTGACGTTGTCTTTATTTGCACCTGCGGTGGCAGCATAATCTTCAATCATTACCGGGCTGTCTTTTGCCGATCTTCCCGCCCAATCGGTACGGAAGCCACTGGGCGCTACATTGGTAACTTTTATACCCAGGGGAGCGGTTTCCTTGGCCAGGGACTCCGAAAACGCGCTGACGGCAAATTTGCTGGCGTTGTAAAAACCCAGCGCAGGAAAAGCTACCAGCCCGCCGATAGAGGAAATATTGATAACATGTCCGCTGCGTTGCCGGCGCATCAACGGCAAAACAGCCATGGTAACATGTGCCAGCCCCCAGAAATTGATCTCAAACATACGACGCACCTCCTCTTCTTCACTTTCTTCAAGAGCGCCAAAATAACCAATTCCGGCATTATTGACCAACACATCAATACGGCCAAACCGCTGCACGGCTTCCGTCACGGCATGGTTGATCTCCTCCTGCCGGGTAACATCCAATTGAAGTGCAACAGAACTTTCGGGATAGCCGGCAACGAGGTCTCTGATATCCTCCGTGTTCCTGGAGGTGACCACCACCCTGTTACCCCGTTCTAATGCCAATGCCGCCAACTCCCGGCCGAAACCGGTGGAGCAACCTGTTATAAACCAAACCTTTTCCATCTTTTATATTTTAATTGATTTTGCCGACTGTTCCCTTAATTGCAGGCAAAATTACTTATTCTATTTTTTCCGGGATTAATCAGGGAATTTAGCACGAAAGGAGTTACTTTCGTTGATAATAAATTCACTCTGCCATGTATTCAATAATCAGGCAAGCTCATTCAGGAATTGCTTATTTGTTGCTTGCTGCTTTGATCGTATCTGTTATCTATGCCCTCGCTTCCCGTAAAAAAACCTTCACTGCGGGGGGGCGGAAAATAGCATTGACCGGTTTGATTTTCGCACACCTTCAACTGCTGCTCGGGCTCATACTTTATTTTATATCCCCGCTCGGCGTTTCAAACTTCTCGGGAGAAGCCATGAAAGACAGGTTATCCCGGTTGTATGTTATGGAACATCCTTTAACAATGATCATCGCCATCATTCTTATAACCATCGGCTATTCGAGGATAAAAAAACAAACAACGGACAGGAAGAAATACAACAGTATGATTATTTATTATGGTATCGCCCTGATCCTGGCATTAGCCGTTATCCCCTGGATGGTGTGGCCCTAAAACAGATATACGCCCGGCCCCCTGCGGAACCCGAACCCAAACAGATACAACCTCACCCACAGAAAAACAGGAATAAAATGGCAGGAGCGTCTTTTTAAAAACGCTATCCGATAAAATGGAGTTGACTAATTTTAGTAATCTATTAAATTAAAGACAATTTATATGCAAGTAAAGACTTTTTTTTGGTTCTCTTCCATTGCTTTTGGAATCACGCTGTGGGGATGCGCCGGCAACAGCTCATCTTCTAATATAAGCAATGCGCCTGCTGCTGATACTGCAAAACTACCGCCGGTGGAAACAAAAACGCCCAATTCGGACTATAAACCGGCTTTTGAAGGTCAAACCCGGATCAACGGGGTAAAAACAGCCACACCCTACAAAGTGGAAAAAATTGCCGAAGGACTGGATCATCCCTGGGCCGTGGTACCCATGCCAGACGGAAGACTGCTGATCACTTCAAAATCCGGTTTCATGGAAATCCGCAGCGCAGACGGCGGATTATTAAAAAAGATAACCGGCTTTCCTAAAGTAGAGAACGAGGGTCAGGGTGGGCTGCTTGATGTGGCGCCGGACCCGGATTTTTCGCAAAACAAGACCATCTACTGGTCGTTTTCCGAAAAATATGGAAAAGGTAATCTGACAGCGGTGGCCAAAGGGCAATTATCTCCGGACGAAACCACCATTCAAAATCCCGTGGTGATCTTTCGCGCTACGCCTGCATTGAACAGTAAGTTGCATTTCGGTTCCCGGCTGGTATTTGACAAAGACGGTAACCTGTTTGTAAGTGCGGGAGAAAGGTCTATCCTGGAAGGCAGAAAACAGGCACAGCTGCTGAGCGCCGGCCTCGGAAAAATATTTAAGATCACCAAAGACGGCAAACCGGCTGAGGGCAACCCGTTTATTGGTCAGAAAGACGCCATGCCAGAAATTTTCGCCTACGGTTTCAGAAATCCGCAGGGACTTGACCTGAACCCGGTAACCGGAGAGTTGTGGGAAACAGAATTCGGCCCCAGGGGCGGCGACGAAGTAAATATTGTTCGCGCGGGTAAAGACTACGGATGGCCGGTGATCACTTACGGCATAGAATATGACGGGAGAAAAATAGGCGATTCCATTCAACAGAAAGAAGGTATGGAACAGCCGGTGTATTACTGGGATCCGGTGGTTTCACCCAGCGGCATTGTATTTTATACCGGAGATGCCATACCGGAATGGAAGAACAACCTGTTTATCGGAGGACTCTCGAGCATGCATATTGTAAGGCTGGTAATCGAAAACGATAAGGTAGTAGGAGAAGAAAGGTTACTGGAAGACCAGCAACAAAGGATCCGCGATGTGGCGCAATACAACGGCGCCCTATATGCCGTGAGTGATGCGGGAATTTTATTCAGGATCAGCAGGCAATAAAACAGATAGTTACAGAAACTCAGCCGGGTAGCTGTTACCCGGCTGAGTTTTTTATTACCCGTATTAAAGTTCACAACCCTGGCACCCGTCCCCCGGCGGAAGATGATTCATAATCTGCGCTTGGGGTCTCCAATTGCCGGCTTTTGTTTTTGGCCGCCGATTTTGGGGAATGTCTATCCGCTTATAAGCGTTTTTAAGTATTTTTAAGTACTTAAAGTAACGGCAATCGGAGAGTTGTAGGCAATTAATAGCAGAATTCGTTTCCAATTCGGGCAGACAAAAAATCATAACCTCTAATTGCTGGACAATTCTTGTATGTTGATATATTTTTTATAAAAAAAACTTTTTTTATGCCAAGAGACGCAAAACTTTATATTCTATCAGACAAGGATTGGAAACCTTTAGCCGAAATATTCCAAAACCATAAAGACTACAATCTTAAACTTGAGATATCTATTTATCAACTTATGACATCCACAA
>JAMLHL010000043.1 GCA_023957125.1 Chitinophagaceae bacterium | reverse complement strand
CATTGGAAAGAAGTTTAAAATTTCTATCCTTGTAAACTTTATCATAGGCTACCCTTAACCAGTTAGGGTTGCCAAAAGTGGCCGGGTCTGACGCTGTTAAAGCAAATGTACCATCTGCATTATACGGATTGGCAAGCGGAGTTGTAATAAGTGCGCTCGAAACAATATTGTCTGTACCATAAGGACCGCCATCCGTATTATAGTTGTTGCTGATGGTTTGAGTAGGCGCTATGTTAAACCCGATGGTAAGATTTTCTGTTGGTCTATACTGATTATTTATCCTTAAAGAAATTCTTTTAAATCCTGTGTTTATAATTACACCTTCCTGGTCATAATAGCCTACCGTAGCAGATGTTCTGAATTTTTGCGTTCCGCCGGAGAGAGATAAATTATAGCTCTGTATAGCGCCTGCCCTGGTAAGTGTTTTAAACCAATTGGTACCTTCTCCGTATTGAGCCGGATTTTCAAAAACAGGATCTACCGGACGTCCGTTTGTCTCAGCAATTTCTTTTTGAAACTGGGCATACTGTGTGGCATTCATCATTTTTAAAGTACGATTTTCAGGTACTTTGTCAATGCCGTAATAAGCGTTGAAATTAAGCTGAACCTTTTCGTTTTTTCCTGTTTTTGTTGTAATGAGTACCACACCATTCGCTGATCGGGAGCCATACAAAGAAGCTGAAGCCGGGTCTTTCAATACACTAATACTTTCTATTTCATCTGCATTTAAAAAATTTATATCCCCACTTATAGGCATTCCATCTATTACATACAAAGGATCAGCGCCTGCAGTCAACGAAACGGCGCCCCTTATCTGAAATTTCAATCCTTCGCCCGGCCTCCCAGAAGTCTGCATAATTCTTACACCAGCAAGCTTGCCCTGCAATCTTTGGCCTAAAGTAGCAACCGGTACATCTTCCAGATCTTTTGCAGATACCGATGAAACTGCACCTGTAATATTTCCTCTTCGTTGTGTCCCATATCCCACTACTACTATATCGTTTAAATCCGCAACCGCCTCCTCCAGTACAATATCAAACACCGTCCGGCTTCCCGCCTTTACCGTTTGCGTGGCATACCCCACAAAAGAAAAAACCAGTTCCAGATTATTGACCGAGGATACAGACAACTGAAACCGCCCATCCGCATTGGTGGTGGTGCCCATCTGCGTGCCTTTAACCGTTACGCTCACGCCTTCCAGCGGCGCCCCGCCTTTATCTCTCACCACTCCCGATATTTCTATCGCCAGATCTTCTGAAATAATCTCTTTTGGTACCACAGCCTTTCTCCTGCCGATATCTGCAGCAGTAATAAAAATGGTGTTACCCTGAATATTGTATTGCAGCGGCTGACCCTTTAAGGTCTCCTGCAGGGCAACGCCCAGGGGGGTATTTCTGAAAGAAACCGAAACGGCGGGCAAACCCCTGATATCTTCTTCGCGGTAGAAGAATACATACCCTGTTTGTTGCTTAATAACAACAAAGACTTTCTCCAGGCTGACTGATTCCGCCGCATAAGTAACGGTCTGCGCATTGGATTTCGCTGTTGCCTGCAGCATGACGGCAAACAGTAAAACAGTCGTTAGCTTCATAACTAACAATATCCCGCGTAACCTCGTGGGACAGGTTTTGGTAAAGATCTCCGCTGCACCCGTTTCCCCGGAAACGAGGGGCTTGTAAAGAGATTTAATTTGCATAACTTTACATTGTTTGGGTTAAATAATAAGCAGTAAAATGCCCGTTCATCATTAGCCTGAATAAAGCCGGGTAAGGGTCCAATCTTCTCCCGGTTTTTTATTTTCAGCCAATATTTTGTTTATTATATAGTCACTCCATTTTGTTCTATTCCGGCAAAATGGTGATCTTGTTTTCGCCTTCCATTTTAAAATGGATCCTCGTTGCCGTCAGTCCGTTCAACACCTGCACCAGGCTCAGGTCTTTTGAAATCCCTCCCTTGAATGTTCCTTCCGGAACAGCGCCCGCATAATGTACTTCCAGATTGTACCACCGCGCCAACTGGCGCATCACATCCCGGATATCAGCCCTGTCAAATACAAAAAAACCATTCTTCCAGGCCATCACCTGTTCTATATCTGCATTACTGATGATCTTTAATCCCGCCGCGACCTGTGCCTGTTGTCCCGGTTGCAGCAAGCCTTCTTTTCCGCCATCCTTTACTTTTACGGACCCCTCTAACAGCGTTATCCGGGTATCCCGTTCGTCATCATACGCATTGATGTTGAACCGGGTACCTAATACTTGTACCTGCAGTTCACCCTTGCTTACCGTAAAGGGTTTTGTGATATCGTGCTCCACTTCAAAATAAGCTTCCCCGGTAACAGATACCCGTCTTTCACTGCCCACAAAGGCAACCGGATAGGTAACGGAGGAACCTGCATTCAGCCAAACCCGGCTGCCATCAGAGAAAGTCATATTGATCACTTTACTACCCCGCGGGTTGGTAAGCGTATTATAGATCAATTCTTTAGCGGCGCCCCGGTAAGCTATTTGTCCGTCATCCAGCCTGATCAATTGCATATTGTCCTGCACCGCCAGCGTTCCGTTAACCGCGCTGTCTAAATACAGGATTTTGCCATCCGCCATGGTAATGGTTGCCCGGTTGATTTGAGGCGGATTTATATCTGCGGGGGGGTCCGGAATCTTTACTATTTCAGTGGAATTGCCGGACTTATGAATGACGATATAATATGCCGCTGTTGTAATGGCAATCACAATTGCCGCTGCAGCCGCAATATTCCGCCACCCGGTTCTTTTACCGATTGGTATCACCTTCTCATCTCTTTCAGGGTTTTTCGCAAAAATCTTCCGCATCAGTTCCCCCGCTTTGTCTTCCGAAATATCTTCATCTTCCCCCGTCTGCTGCCAGGCGTCTTTGATCAGTTGCTTCAGGTCGTCCTGTAAGCCCGATTCCAGTGCCATCGCCATTAACTCCTTTTTTTCCTGAGGCGAAATATCATTATCCAGGAAACGCTTAAATAATTCTTTCAATCTGCTCGACATAAAACGGTTGTTAACAAATAAGAGTAAAAAAAAAGAAGATAGGATAAGATGAGATCAAAAAAATTTCTGCAATGAATCCGGAGGGGCTATGAGCGATCAGTGGCTGATAGCTCATCGCCGACGGCTCATAGCTGACACCTCATCACATATAAAGCTGGTGGATTATAAACAGGGCCGGGGCGTACAGGCTGTAGTTTTGCCGGATCTCTTCCCGTAGAAAGGACAGGGCGTCCACCATGTGCTTTTTAACGGTGGAGATAGACACATCGAGCCTGCTGGCAATTTCCGCCTGTTTCAACCCTTCCTCCCGGCTCAGCAGGAATACTTTACGTTGCTGGGGAGTGAGCCGGTCAACCAGGCTTTGAATATATGTTGTTACTTCCTTCGACAACAGTTCCTGAGCCGGGCTGGCGGTATCGCAGCCTTCCTGCATCCTCAGTTGATCCAGAAGCAGGGTTTCTTTTGCCAGCCGCCGGAACCCGTGATAGGCATAATTGTGAGCCATCCGGTGCAGGTAGGCATTGATATTACCGACAGTAGGGAGAGATTCGCGAACCGTCCACAATTTTAAAAAAATATCCTGAAGGGCATCTTCTGCTATTTCTCTCGACGCCGTCATTTTAAAAAGATAACTGAACAGTTTTCTGCGATATGCCTGAAACAGTTCTCTGAATGCAACTTCACTTCCGGAGGCGATCTCCAGCAATAGTTCCTGTTCCCTGTTTATAAGCATCTCGGATAATGAACCGTTTTTAGGAATTGAAATTATGAAAAATAAATGATTATCCATAATGGATCTTTCGGATAAGGAAGCTGCCCGTCTTGCCGGAGTGTCCGAAGCCTTTGTAGAAAAAATACGTGCCACATTATGCAAGAAGAAATAACACCTTGTGGGATTGTAACGGACGGAGGAACTTACTGTTATATTCCTTTCAAATATTGAATAGCGGATCTGACGTCTTCCGAATTATCCTGCCGGTTGCGTTCATCTTCTATATATATCAGTCCCCTGTAATGCTGCCTCCGCAATTCCCCGATCACGGCCGGATAATCAATTACTCCTTCGTTTATATTGGTCCATTTAGCACGTGGGTTGCCGGCTTCTGCTACATTTTTTGCATGGATGCTTAAAATATGTCCTTCTAATTTTTTAAGATTATCCACCGGATCCATATTACTGCGGACCCAATGTCCCAGGTCTGCACAAACCCCGAGGTTGCGCTTGTCTTTTAATACAGATAAAAGGTACACGGGATCCCAATATTTGCTTTCATTCTCAGCATGATTATGAACAGCTAAGCGCAATTTATATCTCCCGGCAAGGCTATCTACAAAATCCAGGTCTTCCGGTTTGGGTTCCCCCACCAGGAATTTCAAACCCAGTTTACTCCCAATTTCAAAGCATTTTTTCCATTCTTCCCTTGATTTAGCAGCCGCATATAACGAAAACATTTTCACACCCTGATCCTTAAGCAACTTTTTCATTTTTTTGATTTGAGCGTCTGAAAGCTCCAACCATGGCACATTATCAAAATCATTGCCCAACTTTTGGAATGAAAATCCCTCCACATATTTGGCGCCCACTTTGTTGGCTTCACTCAACGATGCTTTAAAGGTAGTTCCTTTAAAAGAATACAAGGCCACGCCGGTCTTCCATGGTGAAGATATTTCCGAAACGGAACCGGTTTGAGCATTTACGGTAATCCAACACAACAGCAGGTTGATTGCAAGGCCGATAACGATCATCTTTTTCATCCGTCTATTTTTTATATTTTTTTAATGGCCGGGCAAAACTTCACATTTAAACATTCCTCTGTGTGATAATAATTGATCATGATCCGTTTCATGTAACTAAAATAGGCTGTTTATTTTAATTCTGGCAAAGATATTGTCTGTCCGCAACGAAGCTATTTTGATATTTTGGGATCTACATTCCGGTAGGCCTGTATGGCAGCGAAATCTCCCGTCTCTCCTTTGCCTGATATGCCATGCTCCAACCCTGCAAATCCCCGGTAGCCTTTATCATAAATATGTTGAAACAGAAATTTAAAGTCAATCTCTCCTACGCCCGGTTCTAAACGACCGGGTACATTGCCTATCTGGAAATAAGCAATCTGATCGAAGGTATAATCTATCATAGCTGTCAGATTACCCGTTTGTTCCTGCACATGGTATATATCGAAAAGTATTTTCAAACTGGGGCTGTTAATCGCTTTGGCAAGCGTATAGGCCTGGGGAATATCATACAGAAACAGACCTGGCTGAGTACGCTGGTTCATTGTTTCCATCACCATAGTTATGCCATGAGGCTCATAAATATCAACCACTCTTTTAAGCAGTTCAATAGCATTAGCCATCTGAAAACCAATCGGAAGCTTCGGATCCAATAAACCCAATACATTGTGTACAAACTTCGTGTTCATTCGTTTCGCTACTTCCACTGATGTCCGCAGGTCTTTTAATACCTGTTCTCTTATTTCTTTGTTTCTGCCGGCAAAGGTCACTTCCTTGAACGCAGATGGCTCCATTGTGCCCACAAACTGTCCGAATTCCATGCCCAGCTTTTGCATGGCTGTGCTGATCCTCTCCTGTTCCGATACCGGCATGCGTCTTAGCCATGTACATTCCCAGGCCCGGAATCCCAGGTCGTATCCCCACTTTAGCTGATCAACAGAATTCTTGAGATGAAGGGAAAATAGTGAAATCAGGAAGAAAACTTCATATTGAATGCTTTAGAGGGAATATGTTGAGCGGCGCCCCGCCACTATTTAAATTTCCTCCTGCAAGCACAGCAACGGACGACATAACGCCATTCCTGATAAACATTTTTCGGTTCATATTATTCCAGTTATTAACCCAATAAATTATTTAAGACAACCTGTAATCAGGTGTTTATTCTCTTAAGAAGCTGATCAGATCAGCCATTTCCTGTTGACTGATCTTTTCTGCAAATCCCTCGGTCATAGCCGATGCATTCAGTGCTTTTAACGTTTTGATATCCTGGCGGTTGTATATTCGGGATGTTCCCGGGCCAACCAACAGCGTAACAGCCGAAGAGGATTCGCTGGATAATAACCCCTGTACCTTCTCTCCCGACTTCGTTTCCAATTCCCATAAATCAAATCCCGCGGCAATGGATAAATTAGGCGACAGGATATTAGCCATAATATCCTTCGGCAACCAATTGCGCCACTTCCAGATCAGAGGCGCAATAAGAAGACCTAACTCTCCTCTTTTCTGATGACACGCTATACAATATTGCATAAATACATTTCTGCCCTTCGCTGTATCGCCTTTTAACTGTAAGCGGACTGATATGATTTGATTATTTCTTTTTCATCGTCCCGGGTAAATAAAAGTCTGGCCCGGTTCCTGATCTTCTCATCTCCATGGCTCATCAATCTCATGGTGCGGGTCCATCCTACGGCGGTCTTTTGTATATCACCTTTCTCAATTGCTCCCATCAGCAGGTTCATACGTACAGTATCTTCCATGAACGTTGACATTGCAATTTCTCTTATCTCCGGCGTCATAAAAGCCCATTGACTAAGTACAAAATGCGACACTGCCGCTCCGGGGATCTTGTCAAATGCCTTCAAGGCCTCTATTTGTAATACAGGGGAAGACCCGGGCTGCGCTGCATTCTCTAATAATGGTATGTATTTTTCCGAAGGATACAATCTTACAAACCGCAATGCTTCAGCCCGCCTGTCTTCCGTCTTTGTTGTATCGGAAGCAATCGTTACCGCTCTGTTCATCGTAGTATCCAGCAAGGGCCCTTTATGCAACCCGATAACCGTAATTAAATGATAGCACGCATCCCTGACGGCCTTGTCCGGATGTTCAAACCCAGCTTTTACCAACACAGGCAAATATGCTTTTAATCCTTCCAGAACAGCAGTATCATTCCTTTTGATCCCAACGGCTATGCCTTCCATAACCGGGGCTTCCCATCCTAAAGCTTTTTGTGTGCCTTTTTCAACGATGTCTATAATAAGCCCCCTGATCTCTTCAATTGATTTTGTTGCTGCGATCATTTCCGACAGTCGCTCGGTCATGGCTGTAAAGGAGGGGTCAGTAGAATTAAAACGACGTACCACCTCCGTCAATAACGATCGGGGCTGCAAAGAAGGGGCAGATAAGGCAGCAATCTGCATCCAGGGATCTTTGATATCGTTAAACAACATCCTGTTCCTGGCATCAGCAACCCGGTTGTCATCAACACTTCCTAATGTACAAAGCAATTGAAACCGCACTCTCGGATCGGGATCATTTTGAAGCGTGAGCAGTTCATTGATCAGTTCCGGATATCGCGCCAGGTGCAACTCTGCTAACTTAATGGCGTTTTCCCTGTTACCCGCAACCGGATCTTTCAGCCCGCCGGCAATTACACCCCGGGTAAGCTGATGCATGCCTTCCAGTGTCCAACGTGCGTGAAGGCGCCCCATTGCCGCCTGCCGATCTTCGGACATTTCCTGCAATAATAAAACAGCCGTGGTATCCATACGATCTATTAAAAGCCGTTGAGCATTCAATCTCCACCAACTGTTAGGGCTTGAAAGATATTTTACCAATTGTTCAGTGGCAGCATCTCCCAGGGAAAGTCCTTTTATCCACGCAGCAGGCGCCGCGGCGGCAGCTGAAATGCGGTAAATCCTGCCCATATTATTCCCCTCATATAATCCTCCTTCTTTAACCGCTTCATCCGACATCCACTCGGGATGTTCTATTATTTTCCGGTAATAATCCAAGACATACAATGCCCCATCGGGACCTATATACATGTTCACCGGTCTGGACCAGAAATCGGTGGACGTAAGGAATTCTTTGTTGGGTCGCCCGGCCCTGCTGGCAATAAAGCTGGCGCCATTTGCTTTTAAGCGGTCTGCATGTACCAGGTTGCTTACAGACTCGCAGACAAAAGTTGTACTATCATTAAACGGTGATGGGAAAGCTCCACCGGTGTAAGCCGTTATACCGCTGGAAGAAGTCATTACCCCTACTCCACTGAACAACTGCCGGTCGGGGCTGATGGTGGTCTGAAATACTTCTGAAACATCTCCATGATCGGAGATAGACTGGGTGGCATTGGAAACCAAGAGAGCCGGGTTTCGCTCAAGATACCTGTTGTCTATCACCTCCTGATAAGCATGGTTACCGTTGTTGGCAAGCAGGTGATGACCCCATGGATCAAAAGTTTGCCCGAACTGCGCCCGACTTGCCGTCATCTCCAGTTTATGCCCTTCTAATTGGAAGCGAACACTTCTCCCGTTTGCATTTTTAGGAAGACGGGGAGTATCGGGTTGATCAGGATAATATATCTCTGTTCCCTTGTCTCCGAACTCCTTTTCATATTTCCTGCCGCCAATGGCACCAAAATGCGCCAGGTATATCCAGTTGTCTAACCCGTAGGTTGGATTATTGACCTTCACATGTGGGTTGGAAAGAGAAAAGCCGGTGAGCAATGCTTCTTTTTTATCCGCCCGCCCGTCACCGTCGCTGTCTTCCACATAATACACATTGGGCGCATCGGTGATGATAAACCCACTCTTCCATCTCATGATCCCATTGGGGAACATCAAACTGTCCAGGAAAACTGTTCTCTTATCCATCATCCCGTCCCCGTCTGTGTCTGCCAACTGCACGACCCTGCCTTTATTGCCCTTATCTACCGGGTAGCCATGCATTTCCACTACAAACAAACGCCCGTATTCATCTATCTCCATGTCAACAGGGTCTGATACCAGCGGCTCCGAGGCAATCATCTCTACCTTAAAGCCAGGCTCTACTTCAAAAGTAGACAATGCCTTATCCGGAGGTATTGCGCCTTCATTATAAACGATGGCATCGGTAGCAGAGTGACAAGTCAGGAAAACAAGAAAGCAAGAATAGTATAATAATCTTTTTCCAATTTTTTTTATATCGTATCTCATAACTACTTACTTATTTGACTCCAATAAACAAATCAATATATACTCATATCTTTCACCAGTTGACGTGCCAATCTATATGCGTGTATGATTTAATATCCCCAATTTTGTTTAAGCTTTGGATTCCGATCAATTGCACTTTGAGGAATTGGATTAAAATACATTTTCTGGGTAAAAACATGTGGAAGATCAAGTGGCATAATCTCATAAACCCATGCTCCTGAATTATCCTGAGGCTTGGAATTGTAGATTTTGCATCTATTCAATACCTTATTTAACAAGGATTCTGCATCTTTCCATCGCCAAAGATCAAAGAGTCTCTTTTCTTCAAAACATAATTCGATTCTTCTTTCGCGATGAATAGCTTTTCTCATTTCACTCTGGCTTAATCCAGCCTCCAATTCGGGCAGATCCGTTCCGGGTCTGGTTCTAATAGCGTTGATAGCTTCATAAACAGACGCATCAGGACCGACTGCTTCATTTTGGGCCTCAGCATAATTTAACAAAACTTCTGCATAACGATAATATATATTATTCATACCATTAAGAGTATTATCTGCGGCGGAGTGAAAATTATCTACTCGTTTTTTGGTTTGATATCCGGTCTTCGTCGCATCAGCTCCACTAAAATCTATCTCATTTTTCGAAGGATTTACTAAGTCAATTCGGGAGTAGAAAATATCAGGAGTACTCATCCAATCGAATTTATAAGAAGCGCCATCGTACATAATAAAATCATAGAACCTTTTTTCTCTATTCACATACGGATTTTGATCGTCATATCCTGATGTCAAATCAGTAATATCCTTGCCATTTGCCATTTGAAACTGTTCCACTAATTCCTGAGTTGGATTAAAATTCCCCCAATTATAATATATATCATGCACATACACGGGACCACCACCATAAACCATTAAAGTATTCGGCATTGTCGTTCCAACCTGTTGCCTGTCCCATATAACTTCTTCATTATACTCATTAGCTTCGTCCCAAAACTGAGACATCTTAGGAAATAAATTATATTCTCCGGTTCCTTTATGCCCAAACATTTCAATAAATTTCTTATTTGTTGCTGCTGCATCAGCCCAACGCTGAGAATTGGGCGTTGCAAAACTTTGTAAATTGTCAGAGCCTGATGGGACTGCAGGATCGGAGGAATTATAAGCCGGGCTTGCAGCAAATAGCTGTAGCCAGCCTTTCAAAGCTAAAGCAGCTCCAAGAGTTGCCCGGCCTGCGTCCTGATCTCCGTGATGATACTTAATCTCCAGATTATTATTATTCAGTATTCCATCTAACTCGGTAATAATAAAATTAAAGGTCTCTTCAAAACTACTCCTGGGTATGAGAAGTTCTTCTTCCGTCATTGTAACTCTATCTTGTGGCGCCGTAATAATGGGTAAACCACCAACACGCATAAACAGCTCACTATAAAAATAAGCCCGTAAAAATTTTGCCTCATCAATCCGCTTAGATTTGTACTCCTCGGAAAAATTCTGAGCATATTCACTCATTTTCTGAATAAAAGTGTTAAGCTTTCTTATTTTCTCAAAAGTACCCGGCCAATTAGCATCATAACACGGTCCTGCCTGGCCTCCCCATGCAGTGAAATCGTCCCTTGAGGCAAAACACAAGCCTCCTTTCCAAAAAAAAGAAGTAAAGACATTACCTGACGGTGTGTCAAAATCGTCGGTAAAATTATCCAGATTATCAGGAGAGTTACTTTTTTGAACAAGGTCGCCATAACAATCATTTAGGAAAATATCGGCATTACTTTCACTTTCCCACAAGGTTACATCAGTCAGATTCGACTTATTAATGGTTTCAAGATAATCTTCTTTACAACCATATAAGGTACTCGTAAGTATGAGTACAAGTCCAATTATACAAAGTTTTCCAACTTTATCAAATATGAGAGACATATAATTTCATTTAAATATAATCGTTAAAAAATTATGTTTACTCCTACCGTTAATGACTTCATATTAGGATAATAAACCGACTCCGTTGAACCACTGGGCGTTTCAGGATCCTGAAACTTAAGCTTACTCCAGGTAAACAAATTTTGTCCTGTAAAATAAAATCTCAAACTTTTTATCTTTAAATGCTGAGTAAATTTATCGGGAAGTGTATAACCACAAATAAACGTTTTCAATCTTAGATAGGAAGTATTCATCATCCAGAAGTCAGAGATTTGAGTAGCTGCTGCCATAAGGAGAAGTTGTCGCCCTTGGGTATCTGGCATCCTCGTTATTTGGCGTCCAATGATTATTAAAATACTCATAGGAAGAGTTACTCTTATTATTCTGGAACGCAACCGTTTGGAAGGTAGCAATATTTGTTGAAGTCAACGCTGATCCCTGGAAGAACAAGCTGAGATCAATCCCTTTCCACATAAGAGAGGTTGTCAACCCATAGGTCATAGCCGGATTACCTGGATAGTACCCTATGACGACCTTGTCATTATCATCAATTTTTCCATCCGGCACCCCATCAGGTCCGCTGATATCTGCATATTTAATATCCCCGGGATGCAGAGTACCAAATTGGACAACATTATACCCGTCATTACCATCAATGATCCCATCTCCGTTTTTATCATCTTTTGTTGTGAATAAACCCAATGAATGATACCCAAACGGCGTACCGAAAGGTCTGCCCGTTAAACGTCGGTTTGGATTACCAAACGTGGCGTCTGTCTCAAATATCTGAACCATCTTATTCTTTGCATAGCTGACGTTACCATCTAACCCCAACTTTAAGTCGTTGTGAAACGAACGCTGGGTTCCTATCCTCAGTTCAAAACCAGAATTTTTCATTTCCCCTGCGTTTTCTTGAGCCAGGGGCAATCCATATTCAAATGGCACCGTAACAGCCGGTGATAATAGCATGCCACTTCTCCTCTCATGGAAATAATCAAATTCAATCATTAGCAGGTTTTTCCAAAAACCGGCTTCAACTCCCACATCTGTCATTTTCGAAATCTCCCAGGTTATATTAGGGTTCGCTTCCTGAGGATTATAAGCGCCCTGAACCATTGCTCCGGTTCCAAAAGCATATACGCCTCCCACCAAATTATACCCACTTAAGTATTGATAAGCAGATCCCGCCAAATTACCCGATTTTCCCCATGAGCCTCTTATTTTAAGGTTGTCAATGAAGTTAATCTCCTTCATAAATGCCTCTTCACTCAGTCTCCACCCTAGGGAAAAAGCCGGGAAATAACCCCATTTTTTTCCCGGAGCGAAATAATAATGTCCGTCATATCTTCCAGTTGCTTCAAACAGATATTTATCCCTAAATGAGTAATCAAATCTGTATATGTAACCTAGCTGAGTACCCATCGCAGACGAACCTCCATTGTCATAATCAATTCTGCTTGAACTGCCCATATCAAACTCATCTATATTGACTATGAAATTATTTCGGCGGGCAAAAAACGTATTTGGATGGTCTTGAACGCCTCCGCAACCAGGAGACCCAGACCTCGTGGGAACCAAAATTCTGTGATAATTAACGTATCCCTGATAGGTGAAAATCTTTTGATAATTTTGAGTTTCTTTCAAAAAAGTATAGGGTGTTCCTCCTTCTAATCCCGCTGTAGATTTAATATAGCTGTAGGGAGTTGTGCTGCTGTTAAGAACCCAGTAAGTCCAGGGTGTATGCCAGCCCTTTATATAATTGGAACGGGAATCATAACTGAAATTACCTTTAATACTCAACCCCCTGATAAATGATATCTGCTGTTCCAGCATAATACTGCTTAAAAGTGTATTACCGAGATTTTTATCATAACTATCCGAACTGAGAATAGCAGGTATGGAATTTCCTGCCGACATCCCGGGAAATCCGTTCGAATAATAAATAGGATCCGTTGGAAGAAATTTATATAACCCTCTGAAAAGTCTGGTAGTATTGGTAGTTGGATCAACATTATTTGTCTGTTCAGATGAACCAAGCACTGAAAAAAACACCTTCGTGGTATTAGTTACCTTTGATTCTAAATTAACAGCATAGCTAAACCTATCGTAATTGACCTTATTAAATATTCCATCTTGGCTAAAATAACCTAAACTGGCAAAATATTTTGTTCCTTCTGAACCACCACTTAACTGTAAATTATGATTTTGAAGCTGGGTGTTCTTTCTGACGAGATCTATTGTGCTACTATTAGGGTAAAGGTCTGGATCCTCGGCATTTAAAGCGTCATAATCATTTATCAAATCAGAAGAGAATGGCAGATTAACACCCCCTGGTTGTTCATTGAGATATGCCTCGTTGGTCAACCTCATATAGTCTTTAGCATCTAAAAGATGAGGAATATATGTAGGAGACTGAACTCCATAATAGGAATTAACGGACAACGTTGGCACACCCTTTTTACCTTTTTTGGTAGTAATTAAGATAACACCGTTAGCACCTCCCAAACCATAAGGCGCCACTGCCGCAGCATCTTTCAATACCGATACCGATTCAATAATCCCAGGGTCAATCTGACTAATATTTTCCCTGAGTATCCCATCAACAATTATTAAAGGAGCGCTGTTTCCAATGGTACCAATTCCTCGTACATAAAAATTGGGATTATCCTGCCCCGGCTGGCCGCCATTCGGTCTCATGCTTACCCCACTCAATTTTCCGGCAATAGCATTTGAGATATTTGGTACCGGCGCTTTGGCTAATTCTTCCCCCTTTATGTTACTCACTGATCCCGTGACAATATTCCGTTTCTGCGTCCCATACCCCACCACTACTACATCCTCTAATCCCGCAATGGCTTGCGCCAATACTACCTCAAATACCGTCTGATTTCCCACTTTAACGGTTTGAGTTTCATACCCCACAAAAGAAAAAACCAATTCGAGGCTGTTGACGGAGGGCACCGACAATTGAAACCTTCCATCAGCACTGGTTGTAGTTCCCGCCTGCGTACCCTTAACGGTTACACTCACGCCCTCCAGCGGTTCCTTATTTGCATTGGTTACCCTGCCGCTCAGGCTGATATCTGCCGGGGGAGCAGAGGGTACCGGGATTTCATCCGGTATGGCCACCGGAGCCTCTCTTACTACGATCAACCGCTTATCTACCGTATAAGTCAGGGGCTGATCCCTCATGCATTTGCTCATCACTTCTTCAATGCTCGCATCCCTTACCGTAAAGGACACGGTTTTAGCTTTTTTCAAAACACCTTCCTCCCACAAAAAAGAATAGCCGGTTTGTTTTTTGATCTCGCTAAAAACATGCTTTAGCGTACTGTTTTTTACAGAAAGACTGATCTGCTGGGAGTAAACACTGGCGCTTGCCTGTAAACAAATTGCAAAAAGCAGAATGACGGTCAACTTCATAATTGACAGTGTTTTGGAAAGGACCTTTCGGGATGGCAATGGAAGGTCATAATAGAAAATTTGCATACTTTTGTACAGTTTTGGGTTAATGAATAAACAGTTCAGACAATTGTTTTACCTGGCTCAATTCCCGCCGGATCCCGCCGCGAACGGAATCCGGCTTTTTTTGGCCGGTCGTTATAGTTTTTCGGTTTAGTTTCCAATCATTACTTTTCCTTCTTCAAAGTGACAACTGATCCCGTTTTCCCGGAGCGCCTCCAACATTCTCGACAGCGGAATATCCCGGTTAATACTCCCGCCAAAGGCCTTGTTTTCAATCTTTGTTGTATAAACAATTTCCACATTATACCAGCGGCTTATCTGGTCCATCAAACTTTTCAGCCGCGTACCATCCATTACAAACTGACCATTCAGCCACGCGATGGCATCCCCGGCGTCCGGGTCGTCAGCAACATCTATTCCCCCCTCACTGCGACTGATCACCGCCTGCTGCCCCGGCGCCAGGAAAGCAGACTTATCATTATGCTTTACGGACACCTTCCCCTCCAGCAGGGTTATTTTTAGAGCAGGCTCCTCTTCATAGGTATTGATATTGAACCGCGTGCCCAATACCGTTACCTCTGTATTTTCTTTTACAACAATAAACGGTTGTTTCGCATTATGCGCTACCTCTAAATAAGCCTCGCCGGTTATCTCCACCCGCCTCTCTTTACCCGAAAAATAAGTGGGATACCGAAGGGTACTTTCAGTGTTCAGCCATATTTTCGTGCCATCGGAAAGCGTAATGGATACTATTTTGCTGCCCCGCGGGTTTTCCAGCACATTGAACGAATGAGATACGCCTGCTTCGCGTTCTTTTATTTCATACTCAATCTGACCATCTTCCGATTTTATAAGCTGTACCCGCCCCTGCGTAGCCATCACGCCGTTGCGCGCGCTGTCTAATATTATTCTTTCGCCGTTGGAAAGCGTGATCATCGCATGGCTGGCGCCGGGTGCAGCAATATCGGCCACTTGTGCAACCACTTCTTCAGGGGGCCGAGCCAACAACTGCCTGTATGCCCAATAACCGGCAAGCAGCAGCAACACAGATGCCGCAACACGCCAATACATTCTCCGCAGGGTTACAGTCCGCTTCCTTTCCGGCTTTTCAATAACTGTCCGGAGTTTCCGGCGCCCTTTTTCCTGGTCAATACCCTGGAAAACATGGAACGCCTCCGTTAGTTGAATGTCATCCGTCAGTTCAGCAAACAGGCGCTCATTTTCAGGCAATGCCCGCCTCCAGGCGCTCAGCCATTCCTTTTCCTCCTCCGTCAGTTCCCCTTTCAGATATTTTAAAATGAACGCTTCAATACCGTCGTAACGATCAGGCTTCATGCAAAATGATTATAACAAAACAAACAATATCCCCGCTTTCCTATCCCTTTTATACAGAAGACGGGAAATCGTGCATTTTGTCAAAAAGAAAACCTGATTTTTTTTGAAACGCGATAGCGCAATGTCAACTTTATGTCATGTCCTGAGACTTGAGACCTGTAACAGGACGCAAGTTGCACGGTACAAGGAATAAAGAGTGTGGCGTTTTTAGTGCACCATGCAACGTTTGGAATTGTCTTATCCAACCATTGAATAACTAATCCCAAACTAAAAACTTCAAACTCCCTGTAACCTGAGCCTTGCGACTTGGACCCTGAAGCCTGCAACCTGTCCTGCCGGTTTACATGATCCCTAAAATCAAATAGAACATCCTTTTCACCAATGCTGTACGCAACAGCCGGATGGCGCGTGATTTTTGCGAAGTAACGTTCGA
>JAMLHL010000042.1 GCA_023957125.1 Chitinophagaceae bacterium | reverse complement strand
TTAACGCTATAAAATACACTTCCTTTAGTTCAAAGTCCCAATTCTTTTCTCCTTTTTGCCCTTGTTCATATAGTTTGCTCGCAGTATAAAAGATGGTCCGGTCTATGAAAAACCTCTGCTCTGCCCTTTGCATTTCAATAATAAAAGTTTCCCCGTCTATTCCTGTACAGGTAAGATCAAAAATGGTTTTTCGGTAATGCTGCGCCGGACCACTGTTTTCCTGCGGGTTATATACTATGTCCTTTATGACCTTGCGACCTTTGAATAATTCATTCAGGAAGGCTATCAGCAAATCCTTGTTTGGTTCGGAGCCGAAAATTCTTTTAAACCCGAAATCCGTGAGTGGATCAATAAAACGGCCAATGAATAGCGCGGTGTTTCTTTTGGTGTTTTTCATAACATAAAGATAGGAGGAAAATTTAAATGCATCCCCTAATACGTCAGTCCCATTTCAGCCGGATATCCGGCGATGGGCATACAGGCACTTTTTTGCAGATGAATGCCAACAGCTCCATCCCTTGTTGATCTTTTTCTGTGGCAGTGGTGTCTTGAGCTTTTACCGGGCCATCTACCGGAGACGCCACGTTAACCGTGTTGGCTGTTGCTCTTTTTGAAACAGCGGCGAAGCCGGCTTTTAAGAATAAGGGTTGTAGCGTAGTGTTATGCGGGACGGCCGGTTTCTTCTTTATATCATTAGATTTCAATACGACTTTCGTTAGCGGCGCTTTCGACAACTCTGGCGAGGCTGTAGCGGTATGCATGAGTACCCGGGGACTAAAGAAAGTATTGTCTTTTGCCATTATACTCCGGACGCTGTCAGCTTTAACCTTTCTGTTGATCAGCACTTTACTGTTGTTTTGAAGTGTAGTGTTTATTTCGGGCTTAAGCTCTTGAATGAGCTGACGATTCAGGTGCCACCTGACGGGGGAAGACGGTTTGGGAACCGGTGTTTCAATTTTCAGATTTCTTATAAATATCATTTTATCGGGAAAGGCAGGTAATCTTCCTTCTGTTTTTCCATCGGACAATGACACTGCGCCATCCGGTAATTTCCAAAAATGCTGAAGAAGGAAATCTTTGTAATGAAGCCATTCCCTTATTATTTCTACTACGGTATATTCAAAGGAAATTTTGTTGATATCTATATCCTGAGTACTTATGTCGAATAAGTCTTTCAATCTCCGGGGCGCCTGCTCTACCAAAGCGGTTACTTCTGCTTTCTCAAGCTTCATTTGCTGCCAGCTTATATTATCTTCAAAAAAATTAACCGGCGTAAAATATGTAGGAATATAGTGGAGTTCGTTTGCCAGATGATCTACGGAGCCAGCTTTTGTAAAAAGCTCGTATTCTAACTTCAGATCCGCTATCATTTTCCCGGGGGAGCTTCCTGAAAGCGACAGGAAATCTCCTAAATATTTTTCTACTTCTGCCCTTTTTCCTAATGTTTCCCAGTTTAATAATGCGGCGGCAATTGCCTTTTTCAAGTTGGGTTCATCTAACTGGAAAGCTGTTTTTATTTCACTGCCATCGTCTCCCCTCGCATTTAAGGATGCCAACGCTCTGCTCTTATATTCGCTCAGCGCTTCCTTATACTGATTTTCATAACTATCGTAGTTGGCCAGGCACGTGACGCTTTGCCCGTCAGGCGTTTGGATAAGTTCGTATAAAAAATCTTTTGCAGCGTTGTACCGTTGTTCTTCCTCCTGGGTACGGGTACTGTTGGCGGCAATAGCGGTTTTTAAGGTTTGATAGTACACATCTTCCAGCTCATCAGGCGCGGGTGAAATAAAATCATCTACCGCTGTAATAAAATTAAAGCTCCTCGAAAAGTCAACCATCTTTAAGGCGGCGTCAATAGGTCCAAGCTGATATTTATCCGGTTCAATAAAATAAAAGTTTTCTTTGGAAACGGGGAATGATCCGTTTTGAAAGGAGAGAAATTTATCCGGTAGCTTATTACCTTCTGCGTCCGTTTCAAAGATTAATTTCAACTTGGTTATTAATGCTATGGCGACGTAAGGTGTCATTATTTTTTTTATTAACGTTAAGATCGGGCTTACACTTTATTACTCATCAAATTCAATCAAACTTTGCATTCGGGTCGGGATTAGGGCATGTGCCAACAAGCCGGTTTACAAATCCGATCAATTGCATGCCGGGACACTCCAGCCCCTGCCCCGTATCCTTATAATGGAAATCCTGTTTTTCTTCTCCGTGTGAATAACCGCCTTTTACCCGGAACGGCCCCCAGCCCGCATTAGCGCTGGTATTAAGCTGGCTACGGTAGCTGCTGCTTTCCCAGGCACTTTTGTCAAAAGTTATCTTAAGATTTTTTGCAAAGAGGGCATTGGTAGAATAGGCAATAAAAGAACCACGCGGAGGATTGCCGCCATCGGATAGCTGCGGATCGCCGAAAGTCCAGGTGCCGGGGTCCAGTTTCCATCCTCTGCAGGAGAACAACTCGGTTCCAAACCAGGGCCTTAATATTTTTACCTGGGCCAGGTCAAAACTCATAAGAAAGGTGGAAGTTTGTACACTATTATTAGTCCGCTCGTTAGAGCCGCTGGCTGATGCTCCTGCACTCCATAAACCCAGATTAATACCTCCACCCGCATTCCATGCATTAGTAGTCTTATCATGGTGGCTGGTATATTCATTTTCTTTAAAGTAATAATTCTGCCAGCTTTGCTTATAAAAATTAGCGGGAAATAACCTGACAGGATAAAAGCTAAAGTCAATCATAGACTCTGTGAATTTGGCACGATCATATATATCACGGAGTTCCGCGAACCAGGAAGCCATACTCCTGCCGGTTACCTGTGCTATATAAGCCTGCATATCTTCTACTTCATTTTTGTAACCTGCTCCTGTCCATGCATTCATAGCTGCTTTCACCTTGTTGCGGTAAATTGCCGCGTTCACGCTGAAGTCAATCACGGCCTGCTTTTCATCGCTTGTGGCTGCGTTGATGCGTTTATTGTTATACAATAACGCAGCATCTTCATAGGCCTGCATTTTTTCGTTATATGCCTGTAATACCGGGCCTTCCGCTACCACTGTTTTTACTTCATCCGTTACCAGGTTCTTTTCTTCTTTGGTGGTATATAACAATTCCTTGAATTTTTTCATTTTGGTTTTTTCGGTTTCAGAAGGCTCCATGTTGGTTACCTTGGCAAATTTTAAAATATTACCGTAGATATTGCTTAGGCGCTCCTGGCTATTGCGATCCATTGTTTGGCTCTGGTCGGCATTATAAATGGCCTTGGGGTCGGGCACCAGATCGGAAAACATCGCAAAGTCTGCCGATTGCATCACTAATTTTCTGACCTCGTTACCATCTTTGCCATTAAATCCCTTTTCCAGGAATTCAAAATCGCTATTGCCAAAAGGCATTCCGGGCATTATCCAGGAAATAAAATTATTTTTACTGGCAGGCGCAAATTCGTCTCCACCGGTGACGATCTCATTTAACTTCGCCAGCGTGGCTTTCATTAATTCTTCGCTTTTAAAAAGTGCCATGATAATGTTTTTTGAGTTAATAGAATGATTTAGTAGTGCATAATCTGAATGTTCCATTCTTCAGCATCTGCCATGGATTCGAACTTTGAAGTGAACGTTTCAAAACTTTCCTGATAAGTGGTGCCCGTCCATGGGTCAATAATGTCGAGGAACGTATCGGAGATATCGCCGTTTCCCTGTATGCCTGTCACAATTCTGGCATGTACAGCAAAATTTGCCGAATTATCCTCATCGTCAATTACAATAAGAGGACCATAGCTCTGTAGCATTTGTAAAATACTCTCAGGTGTTTCGCAGCGTTGGTACTCAATCTGCATGCCCGTAGCATGGGCAAGGTCGTTCATGCGGTCCGCCGCCAGCCCGGTGTTGTCGTCAAATATTTTACGAAAATCGCTGCCTAATGAGTCCATAGCTGTTTCTATGGAAAAGCTTTGTTTGTTGTTCCATGACATGACCATGGTGGTTACCGTAGCCCAGCAAGCCATATTGTAGGGTTGTTGTATTACCGGTATTTCGCCCGGCGCTGTATAGTTTAATGTTTCACTCATTTTCCTTTTTTATTTTAAGGTTGTAGCATATTGTTTACCGGATATCCTGCATAGTCTGGTTACCCGACTCGTGTTTCATGAGCCGTCTCTCAGTGTTCGTAACTTTTCAGGGATCAGTATTTCGTAAGATATGGACCCATGCTATAAGCGGAAAACTTATAGGTCTTACTGCAATGGGCCGGGCATGTTTCTTTGAAGGGGTTGAATTAGCGGGTAGGATTTGCTATTATTGAAATGCAAGTTATAGTCTCATTTTGGACTATGCAATCACATGTTTGTGTGATTTTATCGAAAAGGTTATAGAACGGGTTAGGCTTCCCTTCAAAACAGGGCATTAAAATGTTATGTTTGGCTGATTACAAACCTGCCACACTTAAACAATGCTGCTATGAACAAAAAAGCTATACCTGGTTAAGATAATACCAGGCCCGGAGGAAAGATAGAAAAGTTGCAGGTTTCTTTCATGTCCGGTGAAGTTCCTCTCTTTTACTTTATTTACAATCTACCCGTTTTTTATGATACGGTGTTTCAAGGCTTTTGCCACGGCTTCCCTACCGCTGCAAACCTGCAGTTTGGTATAGATGTTTTTGAGATGGGTACGTACGGTGTCCAAAGATATAAAACACTCCGACGCAATTTTTTTATACGTATATCCCTGTACCAGTAGTTGCAGGATCTGTCGTTCGCGGTTAGACAGGGCAAACTCCCGCCGTGGTTTGGGGTGAAAACTGGTTAAGATTTTTTTTGCCACGCCGGGGCTTACCGGGGCGCAGCCCAGCGTTACATCTTTAATGGCTTCATACAGTTTTTCGGAGGAAGTGCTTTTGAGCAAATATCCGTCTGCTCCGGCTTCCAGCGACCTGAATATCTTTTCGTCATCATCGAAAACAGTGTGCATGATCACGCTGATCTCCGGGTTGATCTTCTTTATCTGCTCTACGCCGTAAATGCCATTCTTTTCCGGCATGTCAATGTCCATTAAAACCACATCGGGCTTAAATTGTAAGATGTCCTGCTCTACCGTGGCGCAGTTGCCCAGTCCGGCTGCCAGCTCCACATCTTTCATGCTGTTCAGCATTAAGCAAAGGGATTCCCGTAGAATTTCTTTGTCCTCATATATAAATACCCTTAACATATTTGGTATGCAAGTTATCTTTCCTCAGCCGGATATACAATCACACATTTGAGTGATTTTATAAACGAAGCGAGACCTTTATACAGACGCCTTTTCCTGGTGCGGATATAACCTGGAAATCGCCTTTGCCTGTTTTAGCCCGCCGTTCCATATTATCTATGCCATTACCCCGGTTTATCAGTTCGGGGTGAAAACCTCTGCCGTTATCGCTCACTTCAAGTGTTATTGTGTTGAATTCCTTGTAGAGTTTTATAACCGCTTTCTGTGCGCCCGAGTATTTGGCCAGGTTGTTCACCGCTTCCTTAAAGATAAGATAGAGATGCTGACGGGTGTTGGCATCGGCTATTTCATCGTTGGGTCGGGTATTGGTTTCAAATGCAAAGTCAATGTTTTGAGCCTCCAGTAATTCGGATGCATATCGTTTCATCCTGCCTATGATGATATCAATCTTGTCGTTTTTAGGATTAATGCTCCATACAATATCTCTTAATGCAGCGATTACTTCCGAGGTTTGTTCATTTATTTGCTTAAGGTATTTGTTGCGGGTGGTGGCATCCGATGTTTTCTGTGAAAGCTGGGAAAGAATATGGATGCTGCTCAGTGAAGCGCCGATGTCATCGTGCAGATTTGCCGAAATGTGTTGTCTCAACCACTCCATCTTTTTCACCTGTCTTATTTTGTATTGCATCAGGGCGTACACCGTTACGATAATCGTTGCAGCAATCAACAGGTAGAACCACCAGCTTTCAAACCACGGGCGTGTTATAATAAGCGCCAGTGTAGTGGAAATACTGCCCCTGAGCCCGGCATTGTTGGATGCCCGTATATTCATTTGATAACTACCCGGATCTAATTGGGTATAGTTGACATAATTCCTGTTGCCGCTCTTTATCCACCCGGTATCAACGCCGGTGAGCATATACTCATAACTGATCTTTTCGCTGTGGGCATTTCCCGGCGACTGAAATTCAAAGCCAACAAAATTCTGATTATACGGCAGGGTGATGGCATGAATATAGGGGGTGGCTGTATCGGCTATATAGGGTTTGTTCATTACCGTTATATTGGTGATCAGCGGTGGCAGCATATCTCGTTGCGTCAATATTTGTTCCGGATCTATCATATTCATCCCGTTAATACCGCCAAACCAAAGCCTGCCTTTCCTGTCTTTATAGCATGCGGCAGTATTAAATTCCATTGCCTGCAGTCCGTCTTCACCCGTAAATTTTTCACAAATGCCGGTTGTGGGATCCAGCCTGGCAATGCCGGCATTGCTGCTTACCCAGATCTGTTTACGGCTATCGGCAGCCACGGCATAAATGTAATCATCAGGCAGCCCGTTTCGGGTATTCCATATTTTCACCACCTGCATAGATGCTGCAAGCGCCTGTACCAAACCATCGTCTGTGGCAATCCATATATACGGATCGCTCAATACAAAATGGCGGGAGGTGGCGGATACTTCCTGTAGTTGGGGATAGATGGTGAAGGAACCGGAGAGGTAGTTGTATTTCACAAGGTTTAACTTTTCCGTGGACATCAGTACGTCACCGCTGTTTGTTTCCTCCATATATCGTACCCTTAGCAGGTGACGGCTGAGGAACCCGGCAGTATCGGGGCAGGATTCCCAGTGCAGGGTGGCTGGGTTAAAAAGACGAAGTCCGCCTGCCTGCCCGCCTGTTAAAAGCCGGTTGCCTGTTTTGAGCCTGATCACGGCATACAGTTCCCTTGTTTGCTTGTCTGTCGGCTGGAAATATTGTTTGAATTTTTTAGTGGTTTTGTTAAAGCTGTAAAGCCCCGCCCATGTGGCCATCCATAGCAGATCTTTGTCGCCTGCAATTACCTGGTAGATATTCCTTGAACCGGTGGCGGTCAGGTTGTTCAGTGGCGGTTGGAAATACCGGCAGTAACCTGTTTTTATATTACGCTGCATGAGACCGCCATATAATGTGCCCGCGTAAAAGTCTTCATCATTGCCGGAGAAAATGCTGAACAGCATATTGTCATCAGATCTGCCGCCCGCTTTTTCTTCACTTCTCCACAAGCCGAACTTAATGCTTTGCGGGTCGTATTGCGCCACGCCGCCGCCGCTTAACCCTACCCAGGTAATATGATTGCGGGTAGTATAAAGACTTAGAATAAACCGGCTTTTTAAGTAATTGTGGTTGCCGGCTGCCTCGCTGTGTTCCACCACTTTATTCTCCATATTTATTTTCAATAATCCATCGCTGCGGCTGCCTATCCACACGGTGTTGCTGTCGCTCTGATGGATGATCCGGGGCTCCTGCAAAAGATGCGCGGCGCTATAAACCTTATCAAATGCCGTGTACTTTACCCGGTAATCCATTGCGGTATCAACCAGTATTATTTTCGAGGCATTTAATATCAGCCATAATTTATCGCGGATAATTTTGCATTCGGTTATCGTGGCCTTTTGCGGCAAGTGCAATTGGCTGTTGAGACCAAAGGGAATAAACACTCCGTTTACATACCTGTAAATATCCTTTTCACCTGCCGCGATAATATTTTCGTTGGGTGCAATGCATACCGATATTATTTTGTCGGGGGCGGTGCCGTTCTGCCACTCCAGGTCTGTCATTTGTTGCCGGCGTTTATCGTAGCAGAAAAGTCCGTCGCTTTGCGTAGTTATCCAGATCTTTTCGTTTGGGTCTTCAGTAATACCGGTGATATAAGCGTCTTCCGCTATGGCAAAATGGTTGAACCGTGATGCAGGAGGCTGGTAATGGTTCAACACCGGATCATATAACAGTATTTCGCTGGTAGTGCCTACCCATAAAAATCCTCTACGGTCGGTATGCAGCGCGGTGATCATTTTAGAGGAAGCCGGTTTGCCATGAGTCACCGGAGCATTCACCCGCATAAAGCTTTTGCCGTCAAAGCGGTTGAGCCCATCCTGTGTGCCGAACCACATAAACCCTTCAGCCGTTTCCGCAGCGCAGTACACACTGTTTTGGGTAAGCCCATGTGAAGTGGTGAAGGACTGAAAAAAAAGCTGCTGACCCAGTCCGGGCACACCGCACAAAGCAGCCGGCAACACTATCGCTACTCTATACAGCCATAGTATATGCAAATGCGGCTTCGGACAAAAGCGACGGGTCATAAAAAGAGAGAATGCTTTATCAAATTTAAACAAAACACCGGGGAATATTTATTTTTATATTGCTTCGGACTGGCGTTTGGGCTTTTGGACGCGGGTAATTTTGGCTCCCGTTTTAGATCCGTTTGTAAACGTTTTTAAGTACTTTTAAGTGTTTTTAAGTGCTTATAGTATTTAAGGTATCAGCAATTGGTGAGTTATCGCTCAGTGTAAAAAGACAACGACAATGAACAAATTGAACGACAGAAATAAAAAGCCAACAACACATTCAGGCACATTTGCTTGCCCCAACGCACAGGCGACTGCTTCGCAAGCAAAAGAGCCTGAATTTCCCAACCCTATCACATAATTCAATAAATTTTTATGGGACAATTACCATCATACAATAGTTTTTCTGAAAAAAATGAAAAGTTTTCGCAAGACCAATTCGCTTATAGGATTGATACAATAGACCAGTTTGACGAATGGTATAACTCATTAACAGATAAAATAAAACAGAAGTCTGAAAAATCTAAAATAGATTATGTAAACACAGACAATATGTTCAGAGGTATGGGAGAAGCGAAACATAAACTTCTGACATCCTCTCAGAGATTTTGGATAACAAATGAATTAGAACAATGGTGGCGACCAAAGAGGTATCTTGAATTTATTAAAGTATTTGTTGATAACGCAAGGTCAAAGTTACTTTTCCGAAAAGTATTTGAATATTACAGGTTAACACCGAATCAAAGAGATTTTCCACTCTTAAGCATATTACAGCATTATGGTGCTCCGACTCCACTTATGGATTGGTCTTACAATCTAGATGTAGCATTGTTTTTTGCAACGGAAAAAGCTTCTCCAAGTTATTCAAGCAATGATATTGACCATTACTTTTCAGTTTATCAAATTGACAAAAAGAAACAAAGGAAGAATGAATTCAATAACCTTTTAGATTGGAGCCAAGGTAGTTTTCCTCAAATTAGTTCGTTTTATGAATGGGAAAACAATCACAATTCCATTTTTTATATCTCAGATTTTGAAGACAAAAGAATACCGACAAGAAGCTTTATTGATGAGAGACCAATAACCACTTTTTATAATCAGAATATAATCCCTCAAGAAGGACTTTTTATATTTAATCCATTTCCCACTAAACCTCTTGAAGACTGTTTCAATACTGATCACTGGCAAAATGGGAATAACCTTGAATTGATTCCATTCACTTGCTATAACATTAAAAAGGATTTAGGAGAATATATTAGAAGGAAGATAAAATTGAAGGGTGTCGATAATCGGTTTATTTATCCCAATCTGAAGGATTATTGCCAAAATTTAATAGAAGAGTTTTTAGACCAAGCAGCCAAAAGATAAATGCAAAGAGAAAATCAAATACTTTTAGAACTATTAAACGGAGTTGACAATTGGGCTGACCTTAAAACCAAATTGGAACAGTTCAACACTTCGCAGACAGAGACAACAACCAAAAAAACTCTTGCTGGAAAAGTATTTGAGGTATTTGCAAAGTACTATTTTCAAACTGAACCGAAAAAGACTGAACTGTATGAGAATGTATGGCTTTATGATGATGTTCCTTTAGAAATTAAAGAACAATTACGACTTCCATCTGTAGACCACGGAATTGACCTTTTATTGCAAGACTTTGAAAAGAGATATTATGCGGTACAGTGTAAATTCAAAAATGACGAAACAAAAAGTTTAAGTTGGTCAGGTGACAAAATCGCTAATGTTTTTGCTCTTGGTACGAACTGCGACAAAGTTGTAGTATTTACAAATGTTTCAGACATTACCCAAGTTGCGAAAAGCTTTGAACAGAAATTTGAACTAATCGCTTTTGATGAATTAATTTCGATTGAATCAGAAATATTTGAGAATATTTTACTTTTAGCTAAGGGCAACCAGCCAAAAGAGTTAGAAAAGTTCAAGCCTCAAAAACATCAAGAAATTGCAATTTCAAAAGTTCTCGAACACTTTGAATCAAACGAAAGAGGTCAACTTATATTACCGTGCGGAGCAGGTAAGTCGCTGACATCATTATGGATAAAGGAAATCCTTAATCCTGAAACAACTTTAGTTTTAGTGCCATCATTGGCACTACTAAAGCAAATAAAGAATGATTGGTCAAGACACAAAAATGACCATTTCAAATATATCTGTGTTTGTTCCGAAAAAGACATTGATAAAGACCAACAAGATGCCGTAAGTGTTCATACTTATGAAATTGGTGGTCCTGTTACGACTGACCCATTTGAAGTTCAAACATTCTTAAAGAAGAGCGGAAACAAGGTTATTTATTCCACTTATCAGTCAATTGGTGTCATTTCAGATGCTTGCAAACTCATTAACGGCTTTCAAATTAGCTTAGTAATTTGTGATGAAGCACATAGAACGGCAGGGAGTAAGAATAAAAATACTTTTACACTCGTTCACGACAACTCAAAAATACCAGCACATAAAAGACTTTATATGACTGCTACTCCTAAAGTAGTTTCAACAAAATTGAAATCACGACTAGGAGAAGACTATGAACTTTTGTGCGATATGAGTAATCCTGATGTCTATGGCACAGAAGCTTTCAGAATGAGCTTTGGACAAGCAATAGACGAAGGCATTCTAGTTGATTATAAAATCATTGGTATTGGGGTAACTGACAAGCAAATAAAGAAATTCATTGAGGATAGAAATTACATTGGGGATATTTCAATTGATGAGTTAGCTCACAATTTTGCACTTGACTTGGTAATGAACAAGTACCAAGCATTTCACGCTATTTCATTTCATTCCAAGGTTAGATTCGCTCAAGAGTTTGCACACAGACACAAGAATTTTTTTGAAACAGTTTTTTCGGAAAGCGTAAACGGGAAGCAAAGCACTACCTATAGAGCAAGAGTGCTAAGAGATTTTAAAAATAGTAATGTTGGACTTGTTACAAACGCCCGTTGTTTAACAGAAGGTGTTGACGTACCAACAATCGACTTGATATATTTCTGCGACCCTAAAACTTCTAAAATAGATATTGTCCAGGCTTCGGGGAGAGCATTAAGAACCAATAAAGCTAAAAATAAGGAACTTGGATTTATTGTAGTTCCAATTTTCCATCACATTGATGAAGATGTGGAGAATGAAATCAAAAAGAAACCGATTTTTGACCACCTTATTCAAGTTATCCGCTCACTTTGCGACCAAGACGATAGATTACAGGCGGATATCAATGACATTGCTTTCAAAAAAGGAAAGAAATCTAATTCTAAAATTCAAATCGACTTTTCAGATAATGAAACTGAAAAGATTGTAAAACTTGAAGGGTTAGAGAAGAAAGTCAAAGACGTTCTTTTTGATGAAATAATTGAAAAGACGAGAGTTTTTTGGGATGTGATGTTCAAACAGCTATTGGATTACAAAGAAGCTAATGGACATACAAATGTTTCAAGACGAGAAGAAGGAATGACCCAGCTTGGGAACTGGATTCTTGAACAACGAAGACAATACCACAATGGCAAAATAAATCCTGATAAAAGAAAAAAGCTAGAGGAGATTGGATTTGACTGGAAAGGAGAAAACCGAAGAGAAATAACAGACCTAGATGAAATCTGGAAAGAGAGTTATGCCAAACTAGAAGGATATTTCAATAAAAATGGAAACTCAAATGTTCCTGCAAGATATGAAGAAGACAAATCGCTTGGAACTTGGGTAGTATCTCAAAGAGTTAAGTATGAAAATGAAAAACTTGCTGATTGGCAAATTGAACTGTTAGAAAAAATCAATTTTGATTGGGATCCGAAAAACAAATTTGATGAATACTACAATCAACTAATATTATTTAAACAAGAAAATGGTCATTTGAGAGTGCCAACACAAGGTGATGGTAAATTCAAAGCACTTGGGAAGTGGGTTAATAAGTTACGTGTTCTATATAATGCTGGTGAGCCAAACGAGAGCGGAGATATTGTTGTACCCAAAAAAGGGAGAATTCGCTCATATCAACTCAAAAAACTAAATGAAATTGGTTTTTTATGGAACGCAGGTAAAGGAGATTGGAATACACGTTATCGTGAACTCGAAAAGTTTTATCAAACTAATGGACATTCTTCTGTAAAACAGTCTGAGGATGCAAGTTTGTTTTACTGGTGTTACAAGCAGAGGAAAAACAAAGAAAAATTAGACATTGAGCAAATTAATAAACTCAACAAACTTGAATTCAATTATGAAATTGGAGAACGTAATGATGAAGAAGAGTTTTTAGAAAAAGTTATTGAGCTACAAGAATTTCAAAACATTACAGGTGGTTTTGTTTTTTACAAAGACTTTCCGGAATTCAATAATTTAAAGGTTTGGTTAGCTGGTATCAGAAAAAAATATCGTGCTGGTCTATTGGAACAAGATAAAATTGACTTTCTAGCAAGTATTGGGTTTTCAGAAATTGATTTTTCTCCGATTGATAAAAAATGGAGTGACAAATTTTTAGAGTTCAAGCAGTTCAATACTGAATTTAAATCCTTTGCTGTACCAAATACTCCCGAGTATAAAAATTTAAGGCTTTGGTTAAAATATCAAATAAAAGCATTTTCAGATAATAAACTTGAGGACGAGAAAATTGAACAATTAAACGCCATAGGTTTCAATTTCAATCCTGAACTTATAAAGATAAAAAAGGGCGGTAGTGGTCCGAGATTAGACATTTGGCACAGTCGTATTTCAGAACTTAAACAATATTTCCAAAAACATAAGACTTGGCACATAGCTTCAACAGATGAGGGAAATAGAAGTCTGATGCTTTGGCTCAGGAGGATAAAAAAAGAATATCGTGAAGGCATATTACCACAAGAAAGAATAGATGATTTAGTGAAAATTGGTTTCGATTTTAATTTAAAAGAACGTGCTTTCAATAAAGATAGCTTCAAGAAGAGGAGTGAAAGCATTTGGAAAAGTAGATTGAAGGAGCTATCTGCATATTACTCAATAAATAAGACCTTTTTTATTGCAACAGATGATTCAAAAAACAACAGTTTACTTCAATGGTTGAGAGGTGTAAGAAAAAAGTTTCAAGATGGTAAACTAGAGCAAAGTAAATATGATGAACTAAAGCGAATTGGTTTAGACCTTTCTATTAAGCTATCAAAGAATAAAAAAGGACAGATAGACCCTAGATGGATGGCAATGTTTAATTTGTTTAAGAAACACTATGAAAGCACTCAATCATTCCATATTGATTCAACAGATAAATCAAAAACTAAACTTCTAAATTGGATTAGAACGCAAAGAGTTTTATTCAACAAGGAGGAGTTGGATAAAGACAAATTAAACCTTCTTTTAAGCATTGGTTATTCGTTTACAGAAAAACTATATGTGGCTAAAAGAAAAAAAGCAATCAAGAAAGGTTTTGAGGATAAGTGGCAATCGAATTTTGAACAATTCAAAGCGTATTATAAAGAGAGTAAAACTTTTCTAATTCCGCAAAATGATAAAGAAAGAAAACCATTAGGTTCTTGGATTCAAACTCAAAGGTCACTTTACCGAAAAGGAGAACTTCCTAGCCATAGAATTAAACTATTAGAATCAATAGGATATGACTTTACATTAAATTTCACAGGAAAAAATAGTACAAAGCGAACAAGAACTGTAAAAGTAAAACCAACTTCCGATAATTGGGATGCTAAATATCTTCTTGTTTTAGAGTTCAAAATGAAGAATGGTCGCACCAATATAACCAGACAGGACAGCTTTACCCTTGCAAATTGGCTATCAAAGCAACGGTCTGATAAAAAATCAAATCAGTTGGAGGATGAAAAAATCAAGAAATTGGATTTTTTAGGAATTGAGTGGGAATCGAATTCTAACAAAAAAAGTAGCATTGACTGGAACGATAAATATCAGGAATTGAAAGAGATATTTTCCGTTTCGGGGACTGCATTTGTATCCACGAAAGACAACAAACCACTTGCAAGTTGGATTATTCAACAAAGAGCAAGAAGACAGAAGGGTAAATTAAGTGCTGACCAAATAGAATTGCTAAATCAGATAAATTTTGATTGGGAACCTGAAACTAAAGGTGGTTTACCTGATGACGAACAATGGTTTTCAAATTTTCAGCAGCTAGAACAGTATAAAGCAAAATTTGGACACTGTAATGTTTCGCAGGTAGATAAGGTATATAAAAAGCTTGGCAGATGGTTGAATGACCAAAGAGTAAATTATTCAAGAGGCAAAATACTTGAACACAGGAAAGACCTTCTTGAAGAGTTAGGTGTAATATGGAATGTTAAAGAACACGAATGGAACTCGAAACTTCAAATGCTAGAAGACTTCTATCAAAAATACGGTCACTTTGACGTTAAGCAAAACGACAAAGAGTTTGGGGGACTTTATAATTGGCTGTTTAGAATAAAGAAAAATGGAACAAGCACAGAGAGAAAGAGAAAACTTGAAGAAATTGGTTTTGACACAAACGAAATATTAACAAATGAGAATAATTAACCCAACGCTTCACAGCCACACACATTACCAAGCCACACTAGCCAAAGCTCAAACCAAAGCTTGGCAAAGAGTGTGTCTGTCCAACCGCACGACCAAAACGACCGACAAACCAACGGACGAAAAAGAAGCACGATTGCCTAACAGCGTGTATGTGGCAATAGCGGGTGAAGTGGTAAATCGAAGGTCTGTACTTCTAAGAAACATAGTGCTAAACGGACAGGAAAGTGCTTCTAATCCGCTACTGCACATACACGCAAACCGTTATGGGCTATTTAAAAAGACAATTATCAACCAAAATATAGTCGGAATTAAGCTAAAAGAGACTAAAAATCGAATTAAGCATAACTTTTATTCTTTAATATTATGTTAGGAAAATGTTGGTTACCAAACAATTCAGAATTTGAATTAACCGAAAACAATGAGTTAATCATTACAGCTCCATCCGATTGGAAATATGTTGGATTTTCAAACGGTGAAATAGTACTTTCAAATAGTAGTAAATCGAAAATATCCTGTACATGTACAGGTAGCGGTTCATGTATCCCATTTATTGCCTCAGGCCCATTAGGTTCGACTTCAGGTTGTGCAGGGAGTTGTAGCTCTTGTAATATGAAACAATCTATTAATGAAATATTTATTGATAGTGGTGGATACATCAATTTAGGTATTGAACCATCTATCGTAATGAAGGATGAATTTTTACCCGCTGCTTTTGATGCAATGTTTGAAATTCCGGAAGTTCAAGAAAAAGTAAACACGTTTATTAAGAATACTTTTCAAGATATCCCCTTTCCAGAAATTATTGATAAAGGAGACCTTTTTGAATTACCCCAAGGATATCTGTTTGCAATCGTAAATATTTGTGGTCATGCAAGTGCTATTCCTATACCAGAAAATATAATGACAGAAAACATGGCTACAGGAACTTCTACAAGTTGTTCTTGCACTAAAGGTAGTTGTACCTTAAAGAAAAAATCTGTTCTGATTGGAAGTGCTACCTACTGTGAAGGTACTTGTACAGGTACATGTACCCTTTCTACTTCATTAATTCAAAACAACCTTGAAGTCTTCACCTATAGTGCTGTATTATTCAATTTTTAAATTTATCGTCATGACTAGTATTAAAATATTTAGTTGGTTATCGATATTGTTACTATTTAATATTTCTTGTAATAATACAAAAAACAAAGATAATATTAATGGAAATTGGGAATTTGTATCGATAACTCCAACAAAATCAACTTCTCAAAGCGAATCAGCAGAAGTTGCAGCAAATATTTGGCTAAATGTCTTATCTTCAAACTCTATTTTGAAATTTCAAAATGATTCTCTCTTCTTAAACAA
>JAMLHL010000041.1 GCA_023957125.1 Chitinophagaceae bacterium | reverse complement strand
AAAGTCTGCAAATAATATGTCTAAGTTTTCTATGGGAACTGTCATGGTGGTGATGGTCTGTATGCTTGCCGCTAACGGCCAGGTATTGCCGAAGTGCAGGGAATAGAATTCTGTCCGCCCCGGCTGACCGATGCTGAGTAAAGATAAAAAAGTTGATGATATGCACATAGCTAAATAGATAAGGTCAAGCTGGATATGCAGCTCAACAGAATTACAAAAGTTGAAACACGGCTTCCGTCAGCCTGCATTTTGGCAATACCCTTGTTATGTGTTCGCCCTTCGTCTTGGTGCTTTGATTTGAATGTATGTGTCCACCGTGGCAGAGTGTGTCCCGGAAGCGTAGGAACAAGGCAGGCTCTTTTGCAAGGTTGGCTTTTGTGTGTTGGCTTTGTGTGCCTTGCAAATGTGCCTGACTTGGTGCGTTGGCTATTTGAGTATGATTTTCTCAATTTCTCTGTCATATTTATAGTTTACGATTTGTTCGTTTAGAATTAATTCAATTGCCCTTTCAATTTCTTCAAAAGGCACAACAAACCACTCTCTTGGTGTAATTCTTTTTCCCTGAATTATTTCTATATCCACATTAAGGCAGGCTTCCGCAAAGAATCTGTGTAGCAGTTGTTCCAGTTTATCAGCATTTCTGTTATAGCAGGCATAGCTTGAAACCTTAATTACATCTGCAAAAAGGTAAGTTGCTTCATTTTTAGCGTTCTTTATTCTCTCGTCTAAAGGAGTCGAGGAAAAGCCGATTTTGAATAAGTTATTAATGCCTGAAATAGATGGGTGAGTTGACTTAGATTTCAATACATAAATCCAACCCGTCTTTATGTCTTCCTCCATCACCATTCCGGCATTTACATAAAGTTCGTTGTTGATTCCATCATAAGTATTAGTAATCAACTTCCCGCTTTTTTGAATTTGTTTCCCAAGTGAACGATAAAGCATATTGCTGTATGTTCCGTTTTCAAATATCGTAAGCGTTCGTCCTTCTACACGTTCACGGTCGCCCGACTTTAATTCCCGAATCGCTTGTTCAAGTTTGGCTTCTTTTAGGTAAAGCATCACGCCATCAATCAAATAGAAGTTGCCAACATGCAGGTTTTTCTCAATGTTATGAAACGGTTTGATTTGTCGCTTTCCTTCTTTGATTTCCTGATGCACTTTCTGAAACATGGCTTCATACGGTTTAAACTCTGCTTCTTTCAACGGTTTTCTTTGTGCAACAAAATCAGCTTTTTCTCTCTCGTCTTCTTTTGAAATATGCTTGTATTTGAAAATGGATAAATCGCTGTCTGTTTCTAATAATCCAAATTCATCATCATTCAAAATATCATCAATCGATGCTTTTGGAATTTCAACTTCACCTAAAAGATTATGTCTGTCGTATGGCTTTAATGAAATTTTTTGTTGCTCATTATCTCTTATGCTTTTTAATTGTGCCAATAAACTATATTCAGACATACTTGACGTATTCGGTTCTCTGCCATTTTTATCAATGAAAGCATTTATCACTTCAAACGAATCAATCAAACGCTGGTCAGCAGTTTTTACATTTGATGCTTTTGCCGTTGTATCCAACAAACCAAACTCATCATCATTGAAGATGTCGTCTAATGATATTTTTTTCTTATTGCTCATTCAATGCTCTTTGTCTTTTTAGTTCACGTAAAAAAATAACTGCCTCTGCCATTCTTTTCTCTTTCGGGTCATACGATTGAAGATTTGGAGCTTCACCCGTTCGTCCAATCCATTCTTTTATCTTTGGCCAAAGCATAATAGCTTCTTCTTCGGTCATTTCAATTTTGATGGATTGTATGTGTTCGTCAATCAGTTTCAACACTTGTGTTGTTACCGATTTCGATAAAATCTCAAATGCCTTTTGAAAAGGATTTACCTGGTCAATCAAATCAACGTGAATGTCGTCTATGTTCACAAAACTGTTTGCCATTCGCACAAATTTCTTTCCGCCTTGCTCTTCAATTACACTGTTTTTTATTACTGAATCTACTACTACATGCTGACGAACTGCTTCTACATCTTCTTCACTCAAATCAGGATAAACCTCACGAATAATTTTTGGGATTAAAACAGTGTTGATTACTTCGGGTTCTACATTACCGGGCATTGCTTTCAACATTTGGTCGTCTTGCAAAATCCGAGCTTTCAAATCGTTCAAATCACTTTCAATAATGTCCTTGGCACGCTGAGAAGTAGGTAGTTTGAACCCTCTGATTCTTATTGTGTTTTCATCATCATTTTTTTCATCTTCTTCGTTATCATCTTCCTTCAATTTGAATTTGAAGTTTGGAGCCAACACTTGTTCCATTAACAACGATGCAGTTATTGCTTTCAACATATTGTTTACCGCAACTTTCACTTCGTCTGTTTCTGCTTCGGGTTGTGCAATCAGGTTGGTGAATTGAGCATGTGTTTTGTTGTTGCTGTCTCTTGTTGCCCGTCCAATGATTTGAATTATTTCGGTTAATGAACCTCTGTAGCCAATGGTTAGAGCATGTTCGCAATAAGGCCAGTCAAAACCTTCTTTTGCCATGCCCAACGCAATAATGATGTCAATGGCATCCGCACTGTCTGAATCTCGTAAATATGCTGAAATTTTATCACGTTCTTTTTGATTGTCGTTTACCAAATCGGCTACTTTCAGCACTTTACCCGAACGCTTACTTTTCACATACAGCACACCTGTATTTTCATCTTGTGATTCTAAATCGCCCAAAGCGTCAATGATGTGTCCTACTTCCTCGTATTTTTCTCTTGATGATTCTGCGGAATTTACACTGGGTATGTGGATGATTGTTTTTTTGCTTTCATCCAAAATTTCTTCCAATGCCGACATTGGTTTATCGGGTTGCTTTTTAAAATAGCGACCTGTGTAAAAATGATAGCCTATTCCCAATGATTTGAGGTATTCATAGCCGTTTAACTGCTCGTAATAGTTGTAAGTAACTTTTGTGAACTTGGCTTCATCTTCGGGTAACAATACCGGAACATTGTCGCCTCTGAAATAGGAACCTGTCATGGCTACGATGTGAGCATTTGATTTTGCCATGATATTCTTCATCACTTCACCCAAACGATTATCTCCATCGGCTGAAACATGGTGAAATTCATCTATAGCAATTAGCGTATCATTTAGCTTCTTCTCATCTAATCCGTCAAAGGCAAAACGAAGTGTAGCATGGGTGCAAATTAAAATTTGTTCATCACTTTCCAGAAATTCTAAAAATGCCTTTACCTTACTTTTATCTGAACCTGCTGTGCATAGATTGTATTTTGGATTTACTGTCCAATCGGCAAAAAAGCCGTGTTCCATCAGTTTGGTTGAACTGAACGATGCTCCAATTGATTTTTCAGGAACGGCAACAATTGCTTTTTTAATGCCTTGATTTTTGAGTTTATCCAAAGCAATAAACATCAAAGCCCTTGACTTGCCCGATGCTGGCGGTGCTTTTATCAAAAGGTATTGAGCCGTTCGGGCATTGTATGCCCGTTCCTGCATTTCACGCATACCCAATGCATTGATCTTTTTACTTTTACCTGTTTGACCGTATTCTACTTTTATTAAATCGGGCATAATTAATTTTTCTTTTTGGCAGTTGTCTTTCTTGTTTTCTTTTGTTTCTCAAACAAAGTTCCGCTTTTGGTCATTTCTTCATAGAGCTTAAACAAATACTCCAAACGTTCGGTATCTGAGGTAAATGGTTGCAAGCGATAACATTGCTCAACGGCACGGTCCAGTTCTTCGTGGGCTTGCTTTAAACTCTTGGGCATTTTATCGGGGTCATAAAGTTGTGCCATTGTTTTTTCAGGATGCTTGGCTCTTTCATCCAATATGGCAAGCACATATAAATTCAGGTTTTCTTTTTGTTTGAGGGTAATTTCAGGAAAAGGAAAATTATTGTAACATAGTTGAGAAGAATATCTGTAATCAGTTTTTAGCCGACCACCAACAGCTTTAACCCAAGTCATGTGAAAATGAGAAGTCAAGACACCAAAAATCCAAGCTTGTGCATTGAAGATTACACTTGCTGCATCTGAAACAATTGTGTCTCCGTTTAAAAAGCCCATTGGGATGTAATTTCTCCTTACGGATGATGTGCGGGGAATTATTATTGAATCAGAATTATCGTGAACTGAATAATAAAATCTATTTGGATATTTTGCCATTTCCCTTGTACTTCCTTCCGTGCTTTTCTTTCTAAATTCAGTCACCAAATTCAGTCTTTTACTTACTTCTGGAATGTTTTTAGCAAATTGTAAATCATCATCTTGAATATATAAAATCCACCTTTCAAGCCCTCGAATAAATTCTGCTGAACCGGCAAGTTTTTTAAAAAAGTTAATTGCTTTTGGACACTCCCTAATTAAATTCTGCTTTTCTTCCGAAGTAAAAATCAAATGGCCATTGTCTACAATTTTACTTCCGTAATTCATTAGAGGAATGGTTGAAATAGGTTTCGTTCTTTTTGAAATGATAACAGTTGAACCCGAAGTCAAATAGGGATTGATGCTTTTTGTAAAAGTATAAACGTTTTCATCGTAGAGTTTTTTAGTGCAGTCAGAAGTATTAGCTACTCCAATAATTGTGCAATAAACTCCTGCGTTTCCTTTTGCATTGTTTGTCCATTTGAAAGATTTGTAAGCAAAAAATATCTCCAATTTCTTATTAAAAATATGTGGCCACAAAAGTCCGACTTGTTCACCCTGACAAAGTGAATTGGTGGTAACAAATGCAAATTTTGAATTGCAATCTTGTATAAAAGCCGATGCCTTGATAAACCAAATGGCTATATAATCTAAATCTTTGTATGATTTAAAACCTCTGCAAGTAATTGCTAAATCTTCTTTTTGTTCCTTGCTCTGTAAAAACGAACCCAAATATGGCGGATTACCAATAATATACACTTCATCATCTTTTTCAATCGGGCAAACGGATTTCCAATCTACTCGGGCAGAGTTGCCTTGCACGATTTTTCCTGCTTGTTTTAGGGGTAAAATGGGTTTGCTTTTCCCATAATCAAATAGCATTTCTTCAAACACTTTGTTCATTTGGTGTTCTGCCAGCCACAGGGAAAGTATGGCCATTTCGTGGGCAAAATCGTCTAACTCAATGCCGTAAAACTGTGATAGCTGAATGGAAGTAAACTCCATTGCAGGAGTTGGGCTAAGGTCAATAATGCGTTGCAGAATTTTTATTTCCAGTAAGCGGATTTCTTTGTAGGTAATAATTAAAAAATTTCCGCTTCCGCAGGCAGGGTCAAAGAATTTGATTTTTGCTATTCGGTTTATCAATTTCCGCAGTTGCGGTATTGTTTTACTGTTTTCAAATTCTTCGTATAAGGCATCTAAAAACAAAGGTTTAATAAGTTTCTGAATGTTGGGCACACTCGTGTAGTGCATTCCTAAATCGCTACGGTATTCAGGAATTACCACTGCCTGGATCATGGAGCCGAAAATATCAGGGTTAATATCTTTCCAGTTTAAATCACCCAGTTCAGTTAGTATTTTTCTTGCCTTTGCATTGAATTTTGGTGATTCAATTGGGTCTTTAAACAAACCACCATTCACATATTCAAATTTGCCTAAATGGTCTGGAACATTTTTTCTTTTGCTTTTGTCAGTATTCAATACATCAAATAGTCTGTCAAGAAACAAATGCGTATCGCTGCCATTACCGTTGGTGTGCTGATAAAGTGTGTTGGTGAAAATGCTGTCACCATCAAAAATTTCAGTATCTTCAGCAAAGAAGCAAAACAGCAAACGAGATAAAAAGATATTCAGGTTATGAATGCTCTCTTTTGAATTGTAAACGTTCGGGTTTTGAGTAATGAGCAAATCATAAAGCTGAGCCATTTTATAGGCGGCATTGCGGTCAGCTTCATTATCGTTGGTGGAGTGATATACTTCACTGCCTGCAAGCGGTAAAAAGAAAGCATAATGATTGGGTAAATCTTTAATCGATATATCCAGGTTCTTGCCCAGTTTCAAATCCTTTGCCACCAGATTTTTGTAATCGGTAACTACTGCAAAGCGTGGCGAGTGTTTTACAATTCTTTCTTCTTTGGCAAGGTTTTCAATAGCACTAAGCAACTTGTCGGTTGGTTGTTGCTTAAAGAAGATTTTCTTTTTGTAAAGTATTTCGCCCTCTACTTTTGAAAGGTTGAAATCTCCGCTTTTCAATCGGGTAATAGAAGTTTTAGAAATGCCATAAGCCAACAACAAATCATACAAAAAATTCTCTTTCGAGAAATTCTCTATGATACGTTTTACATTCTGTTCTATTTCTTGACTGTTCATTTCTAAAATTTCACTTTTTTAAGGTGTTTTTGCACTTCTCTTTCTACCTGGTCAAAGTCGGGCAGGTCTTTTATCTGTTCTCCCATCGAGTTTTTCCAGCGGCCTTTATACTGTGGCAAACGTTCCGCTAACTTTTTAGGAAAATCCGAATGCTTTAAATTCTTACTGGCACACTTCTTCTCAAACTCTTTCATATGGAATGCAGCATCCATATTATGCTGCTCTAACAAAAACCAGATGTCATAAAAATCCCTTGCCTGCATACGTTGCATGATAGTACGCATTTTTTCAACCAGCACTTCTTCAAGTGGATAACATAAAAGCTGATGTGCTTCCAAATCGGAATAGCTGACAATTACATCTTTCATCACTGGAGCATATTCCAGTTTTTCGCTTCTTGATATATCAACCTTTACTCTTTTATTATTCCCTTGTCCGCCCAATGGGCCGGTATAGCTGATGTAAAAATTTATACCTCCGTCCTCATGTTCGTTATTGTCAATTATTGCTAATGGAATATTGGCTTCCTCTTTTACATATTCAAACACTTCTTTGAACCATCCAAAAATCTGCTCATTGGTTATTTCATTATTAAGCAATGTAAAGTCGAGGTCTTCTGAAAAACGATAATCTTCGAAATAGATTTTCTTTAAAACTGTTCCACCTTTGAATACGATTGCTTTTGAAAGCTGCTCATGTTGGGCAATACCTTTTAATATCCATGAAAGCACATAATCCTTTTCTATCTGCTGGTCACGAACACCTACGTCCCTGGCCTTTTGTTGTATTTCTCCTGGTTTAATCATGTATAAATAGCCGATTTAATTGTTTCCGTTTCTATATTTTGTTGGATGCTCCACCGGCTGATTCGTTTTCCAGTTTTGGGTAATTCTGTATCAGCAACAACATAAGAAGCCGATTTCATTTTTTGGAGTTCATCAATAATGCTGTTGTTGATGTCGAGTGTTTCTAAAAGAAATCCCAATCGTTTTATTACAGCCTGCGAATCAAATTTTTTTACATAATCAAGTAATGTGTCAAACCGGATTTTTTCTTTGGAGATGTAAATGGCTCTTGCTATTTCAACAATACCACCGGCATAATCGGGCTTGAAAAGACAGTCAATAAATGTTTTTTCTAAATCAGAGCAAAGCACCTTATTGAAATTGTCTATCCATATTTTTTTTGCTCCAAAAAAATGTTTTTCGTTATGATATATAAATTGAAAAGGAATGTTCTTAATTTTTATTTCTGATGGTCGTAGTTGTTTGGAAACAACAATCTGCTCTTTCAGGGAAGGTTGTGTAATCAGGTTATGAATTTGCAAAGCAGAGTAGTAGCCGATATAATGGTCAGCATCTTTAACTAGATTTTCCGCTATTAAATGCCAGTCAGGCATAAATAATTCAGCATTTTGTTCATACGGTATGATGTAATAAACTCCTTCTTTCAATCGCATCAGGAGCCCCCGTTTAGTCATGTCGCTTAACAGTTGCCGGACGGTACTCTCTTTTGAATTTGGTAATGCTTTAAATGCCTGGGTATAGTCAAAACAAGCTTTGCTCTGTCCATTAAAGTAGGACAGCAGTTCATTTGATTGCGTTGATATATACTTATTCTTCATAGTTAATATGTCAGGATAAAACTGACCACAATGATACAAAACATAATTAAATTTTTGCCGACTTATCTGAAATTATCTTTCATAGGCCAATTGTCAGGATAAAGCTGACTAATTGAATATAAAACATCATTAGCTCTTTAACCTGTCAAGCAGGGAATTATAACAGAAGTTTTCAAAATCCTGTCAAATGGGTGGCGGGTGGGCATGGTGTCGAGTAAAGATGTATTGCCGAAGGGTTGAACAAATGTTGATAGATATTCGTCAGCCGGGGTGGGTGGGCTGTGCGTTGGCATTTTTAGCTCTTTGCAAGGTTGGCTTTGAGTCGGGGTTTTGTGTGACTTGCAATGTGCTAAAAATAGCGTGGGGTCGTGTCAGCAAAGTCATGTTAGTTTGAATTTAAGTAGGATGCTGTTTAGGGTGACGTACAACTCATAAATATACGCAATAATACAAGGCTGGGAATAGATTTCCGTCCGTCCCGGTTACCTGAAGCTAAATTTATAAATAAAAGTTGATGATTTGTACATAGCTAAATAGTTATTCGTCTGCCCGATATGAAGCCAAATTAGAAAACAAAAAGTTGAAACACGGCTTACGTCCGCCCAGCTTTTGCAAATACCAATGTTGTAGGCATGTGGCTCGTCACTAATTAGTCCACCGAAAGTATTTATGCAAATAAGTCCCAGCCTCATAAAAGTTATCGTCAAACTGTTTAAATGCAGCAGGGAGTTTGCGAATAAAGTCGTCCGTATATTTTAAAAATAAGTCCGCTTGATATTGATGTTTGTACAAAGGCATTGTTTTCGTTACGACTGTCCGTAAATTGTTTGCATAAATAATATCATCAATTTTCTTTTGTCTATTCCAAAGAGTAGAATTGGCTTTTGATGAAGTTGCAATTGAAGCTGTGACTTTTTTACTATTCAATTCTAATGCGTAACCATTTTTAAGCCTTGTTTCGCCATCCCAATTGTCCCAGTCATAGTAGAACCAATTGTATAGCAATTTAATTTTTAACTGTTTGTAATCATCCTCTGTCCATTTGTATTTTTTGGGCTTGACTATGTCGGGAGATATTACAGATTTGTTTTCATAGAAGAAAGGTGTCAAGCTTGCTAAATAGCAAAAGAATTCGTTAGCCAACTCTTCCTCATTTTCGACAGAAATTATACTCGGTGAAATCCATTCGTCAATGAAGTCATGAAATTGATTTGTGAAAAGATGTCCAGCCCATTCGTTTATTAGGTCTGATGGATTAGGATAATCTTTTGGTTTTTGACAAAGTGAATTTATTTTCTTTATTACTGTTGTACAGTTTTTAGCAGCTTCTGAAATTCCAATAACCAATCGTTCTAATGCTTCATCTCGTTTGTCAGTTTGAAATAAGGAGTTCACTTGCATAAAAGGTGATGTCAAACACTAATTAGTATGAGGATGCTCAATGCCATTGCCTACAACGTTGACGGCTTGCTGCTGTGCTGGTATTTTATAATTGTCAGCCTGGCAACTGAAGCCGATTAAAAAACCAAAGTACAAAATATATTCTACTGCTTCATAGCGTTCCGTCAGCCGGAACTACTGCTGATAAGCGAACAAAAGTTGATGCTGCGTTGGGTCAGCCAGCATAGCTGCAAACCGATGTTACCTGCTGTTATATGTCCGTGTGCTTATACTTTCTGTCAAATAAGGATACGTTTGCGTCAGTGATGTAACTGCTTTGTTAATAGTGTCAAGAACTTCGTTTAAGCTGACTGTTTTAAAAATGAATTTATAGCTACGCCTTGTCTGATAACCAAGTCCCAACAAGTCCTCAATTAAGAATGTAATCTTACCCTCTTTGACGTAAAGAAAAAGATAATAGCCGTCGACCGTTTCATCAAGAATTATTTGGTGCTTGCGTGATGTCTCCCAACGTAGCCTTGGCAAATAAAGGAATTCGGTATCAACTTCTTCCTCTTCAAGTTGAGTAGATTTCAAGCAGGTTTCAAAAATCTCTCTGTCAGTCAGGTTTGTAAACTCGTCAGCAAAAAGATTGGCTGTGTCTTGCTCAATTCTGTTTTTCTCATCTGTCAAATAGTAAACCCATGTTGGCAAATAACAACATTCGTCGTCATAACCGATTAGCTTGTTATCAATAATCAAGTGACAAAATGCAAACTTGTCATTCTTGTCAACCTCACCATCATCGGATGCTCTGAAGCGAATGGCAAAAGTCTGTGGGTCCCCGAAAGTTTTTGTTGTGTCCAAATTAATAGCAGGTAACGGCTACGGCTTTGCGCAGGTGTGGCATTTGAAATCCACCTGCTGAGCCACCGTATGCCCATTTGGTGTAAAAATATTGTATTCAGATAATTTCTGTAAGAATTTCGTCTGCCGATAACTGCTGCTGACAGATGCAATCAGCCCGGCAGACTTCCGTTCAGCCATACTTGCGCAAAACCGCCTGTTAGCGGGCGTTTTCAATCTCCCGGGATTGATAAACCAATGGTCGCTCAATAGAAATTCTGTGTGTCAGGGCTTTTGAACTCTCATAATAGAAACCTGTCTGATAAGTGGGTTGTGTCAACCGAAACCGGTGTCCGGGAAGCCTCGCTGCTGAATAAAGTCGTGCAGAGGGTCTACCGGGAATATTTGGGAATCAGTCAACGAATATGCTTTTTTAAGAGCGAAATATTTTTTTAAGGTAATGCCTGGAATAAAATTGTCGCTGAAGGAAAGAGTCCCATTCCTGTTGTCAAAAAAACGAGGTTCAGAACTTGCTTTCTGTTTTCGCGATACAACCTGTTTGGAAACCGAAACCAGGGAAGCGTCGGCCCCGCCTGGTTGTGTTTCGCAGTTGAGATATTGACATTTTTTATTTCTTCGTCGTCAACGGTCTGGTCAGATGCGGAAACAGTCCCGGTACCGAAGTTGAAAAAAGTGTTTCCCGGTGAGCCATTTTCTATTTGTCGGGTCGAGTTCTGTCAGCACGAAGTCGGTACGTAATGTTCAAGCGTAAAAACTCCCAACGGCGAAATGCCCGCTAACGTTGAAGCATTGGCGATGTGGCGGTATTCTGTGTTCCATCTGCCCGATACCGCTGCTGATTAAAGATACAAAGGCTCATTGTTTATTCTGTTGCTCGGCATTATTCGTCGGCTGGAACTGAAGCCGAATAGCGAACATAAATTTGAGCATAAATTCGTCGCCCCGCCATATTGCCAATGCAATGTTAGCAGTAGGCATTTCTCTGCTCTATAAATAGTCATATTTTTTATCAAGTTCATTCTCATTTTGCAGAATTGGTTTTAGCGTAAGTAAAATGTGTCCAATTATTCCAATTACCACAAAGACACTGATGAAAGCAAATGTCTTGTCGATGAAAATATATGTTAGCGTTGGTATTATTAACCCAAATGCTAAGAGCAATGTAAATGTTGTAATGAAATATTTAATAGTTAAGGGCAAGTCTGAGTCAACAACTTTGGTGAGATTAAATAGCCTGGGGATAAATCTGTATTGAAAGTCCAAACTGACCTCTTCTAGTTTTTCACTTGACAGAGTTTCAACTTTGTCATTGGGATAAATACGTTTGATGTCTTCGACTATCTGTCCAATGTAGTAAGACTTATAAAAGGATTCTGGAAAAATCTTTGTCTCGGAACTACAATACCAAATTCTATTAGAGTCGCAAAACAAAACGAACTTTTCCATTTCTTCATGTGAGTAAATATGATTCGGAGGAAACGCTGTGTATGATAACCCCGAGTCCAAGAAAGTGTCGTCTGCCATCATATGAAGCTGGAGAACTAATGAAACTACACTATGCCACATATCTTCTTTATAGAAAGATTTGTATTTAGCGTATTTCACACCGTCATCATAGTCTGGATAACAATACTCTTCGTAAGTAATGTCATGCTTTATCGAATTTGCATATTCATAAGATTTGAAAAATGGTTTGTCTTTTGTCCAGAAATTATGTTCTCTTACCAAATTGAAACATATATTTCGAAAATATGTCAGCTTGTTTGAAAGGTTCCTTATTGCGTTGGTGTATTTTAGTTTGTCTTGCCTAATAGTTATGACTTTGTCAATCAGAAAGCCAAGAACAAACGAAGCTATAATTCCGCTTGCAACATTAATATAGTCATATGATTTAGAAAGCCGGTCTTGAAATTCTGAGTCTGTTTTGATTTTATAAATACTTAGGGCTATGAAAAACAATGTTGGAATAAGAACGAGAATAGTGTTCCTTAAAAGTACATTATGCCAAATGATTAAAATTCTAAGGAAGAAACCTGAATATGTTTTGGGATTGTTTTTTTGATTTGATTTATAATAATATGATGGCAGGAAAAATAGTTTGACATGTCTGGATTGATTTTGGTTAGCTCCGTCCTTTTCGGGGAGTAAATATTCAATTGTTAGTCTTGATATGGAAACATAGTCCTGAAAATTTGAAAAATTCTTTTCCCCCCAATCCTGGAGGTATTTAAATAGCGATTGATGTAGTTTGTCTAAATTCTCGTCCCACTTGGTATTCGTTAAGTCAATGCTTATGTAATTTATCGTCTCTTGCTTTTTGGCTTTCACTGTCCCTGACATTTCAATCGTGTCGAAATATTGCACTGCAAATACTTCAATTGCTTCTCGGACGATTTCAATGTCTGTCATTAAGTCAATGTTGTTTTATGGTGAATGGTCGGTATGCTTACTGCTAACGAGAAACGGCTTGCTGCTGTGCCGGGATTCTGTGTTCCGTCTGCCCACAACTGAAGCCGATTGAAAAACCAAAGTACAAAATATATTCTTCTGTTCATCTGCGTTCGGTCAGCCGGAACCGCTGCCGATAAGCGAACAAATGTTGATGCTGCGTTTCGTCTGCCGGCATAGCAGCAAACCGATGTTGGCAGCTGTTATGTTCAAAACAGGAACTACGATTTCATAAGTACAGTTGTACATTAACTAACGTACTTGTTGATTTCATTCTTCTTTTTAAGATTAAGCGAAATCCCAAAACCGCCATTGAAGACTAATTCCTTCTGAACAAGACTTGCCAACGATGAATCGAAAGTTATAATTCCCTTGCAAAAGTGGTTTCTTAATGTTTCCATGGATATTACTTTGGTGCCCCAAAAATGTCTTCTTTCAAGCGTCCGCAGAATTTCTCTTGCTCCTACATCGATGTCCATTGCGTTTGAAAATCCAACAATTGAGGAATTCAGGTCTTCAAGTATTGGTCCATCTGCGTGGTTTAGACCAAAGTAATGGCTGTGAGTTTGTCGTATAGTAGCTACCTTTGTAGAACCAACTAATACTACTTCAAATCCATTGTCTGATGTATATTTATTTTCGTATTCAACATATTTCTCAATAGCTCCCTGTGGGTCGTTAGTTATTAAATCCCACACAACGAATGAGCCTATATTCCAGTTGAAAACAAAAATCCAATAATTCAATGTCTCTGTTCCTAAACTTTTCTCTTTTCGTTCAAGGTCTTTTGTAACACCTTCATTCACATAACTACTAAAGACATTTTTCTCATCAGCATTTTGAATTATTTCTTCTGATTTAATCCTTAGTTCTTCAACTTTCGTCCGCAACTGCGCAGAAGGGGTTCTGCCGGCTTCGATTTCATAGAAAAGGTCAGAAAGCCTTTTAAAATATTGAATGACATCAGGGTGGCCCTCAAGTTCTTTCAGGTGATGACCGTATATAACAGACGTACGCTCTATAGTCTCTGCCCAATAATGTTGAATTTTGCTTCTAATTTGTAATTCCATCTTGTATCCATCTCTCTCCAGTATCAAATGATACGCTCTATAACCAGAGTCTTCTCGTCCTTCACCACGATAATCTGTTAACCTGACCACGTCCAAATTCTTAGTTGCTTGAAACCTATCTTTAAGGAAGTTGACGAGGTCTTCAACATCTTTATTTTGGTCAACAATTACCCTGGAACCTCCAATATCCTGTAGTTGAGAAAGCCGCACACTAAACCTTTTTAACTTCCTTAATATCTGCGGTTTCCTTTTAAGTCGTTGAGCGATAAAATAATCTTTCCCGAACTGGGATAACCACTGTTGCAGTTCTAAAGTGGTTTTGGAAAGCGGCTCTAAATGATTTTTTCTGTATTCATCAAAAGCGTCTGTATAAAGAATATATTTATCTACATCGGTTTCTGTGTCCCGAGATAGTGCTCTTCCTGCTGTGTCTATAAGTGATTTTGAGATTTTCATTTTATAATAGCTGCCAACGGTACAGGTTGGCGAAGTGCGGATAATAGCGTTCCGTCCCGCCTGGCTCACCGAAGTTGATTATTTAGTTAGAGTACAAGTTATAGAATTTTGCCGATTGCGTTCAGTCAGCCGGAACTATAGCCAAAACAAAGAACCAAAAGTTGACGAACGTATTCTGTCTGCCCGCATTTATGCCAACCTGATGTTAGCGGCTGGCACTTTGTATATAAATATGTATTTAGTTAGAGAGAAATTCATTGAAGTAAAATAGTCATGGACGTGCCGATACCATGCTTCTCTATCTTTATTCTTTTGTCTGTGTTCAATAAGATTGTATCAGTGAGATCAACAATGACTTTCTCGTCAAGATCGGGCCTTCCTATTCCTTGTTGAAGCACAGCCTTTTTGCCTTTGTCCAGAGTAAACGTATATGAATTCGATTTTGTGTCTTTCGAGACGGGGATTTTTAACTTTTCAAAGCTGCCCAAAGAATCAATGGACGGAATAGAGTCTTTGTATATTAAGTTAGTCACCTTATTTAAAACAACTTCAATACTCTTGTCCTCTGATGATTGATTACTGAGAACGACAACGTATCCGGGGTCACAGGATGAGAAAATGAGTAAAAGAGAAAAAAGTAGTACCTGTCTATACATTTTGTTTATAGAATGATGGTTTTGTCAGCTTGCCGCTAACGGTAAAGCATTTGCGATGGCATGGCAATAGCGAATCGTCTGCCCGGAACAAATGCCCAATTAAAAACTACAGTTGAAGATAAGCACAAATGTTGAATAGCGTACCGTCTGCCCGAACAAAAGCCGAACAATGATTTACAGCCGAAGTTTATTCCGTCAGCCATGCTATTGCAAATGCACTTGTTGTATGCCCGCCCAAGTCACTTACAATAAAGGTTTTCCAAATTATCAATTTCTCTATCAAAGTCTCGTTGATAACCATGTTGCCCACTGAAATACTCAGGTGTTATTTTGACCTTCGCTTCACTGACGCTTTTGCAAGCTTCTTCAGATTTGTCAAGTTTACCAAGAATTTTTGCTTTAGTTACAAGTCCTTCAATGCTATTCGGATATTTTTTCAATGCAACGTTAATTGAATTTAAAGCCTTGCTGTACTTATTCTGCTCATATAGCAAGACTGCCTGATAAACCAGTCCTCTCTCGTTTTCAACAAACTTTTTTAACCTGTCAATTTCAATTTGAGCTTTTTCAAAATGTTTATGGTTAATATATAGCCTGGCAATTGCAATTGAATACATGAAATCATTTGGTTTTATTGTCTGTAAATACATATAGTCAGCAACTGCACTATCAATAGCATTAGTAATGTCATAGCAGTATGCTCGTATATGTATAATTTTCGCACTGTCCAATGGTTTATCATCGTCCCAAATTGATTTGTTGTCTTGCGATTTTAAATTATCAAGTGCAGATGTAAAGTCAGCTATTGCGCTGTCATACTTCTTTGTTTCAGAGAAAGCAAGCCCCCTCAGAAAAAGAAGCCCTGTGTTTTTCGGATCTTTTTGCAAGGTATCGCTCAACATTTTAAAAACCTGCTCCTCTTGAGTCTGCGAGTAATTATGAAGTGTCAGAAAAATTGCTGTCAAAAATAATAAGGTCTGTCTCATAATGGGTGGCATACAACGTCCGGCATATTTGCGAAGGCACGGCATTTGAAAACCGTCACCGAATATATGCACAAAAGTTGATAGTAGTACAAATGCTCAATTACTTCCTTCAGCCGTGCTTTTGCAAATATGTTTGTTATGGGCAGGGCTGGTCTTGTAGTTTTCCATAGATAGTATTGTCAAAGTCCGTCGGGTTTTTACCGTATTCAAGTCTGATTATCTTGCCGCAGTTAACTTGCAATACAAATGCAAATCTCCCCATTGATGCTGACATATTACCTCGTCCGTCCACAATGTGGTCAAGATATCCTGGAAGTGCATTTTGCAATGGCTCTATGTCATCTCCAACTTTAAATTTTGGAATTGTCTGTGCAATAATTTTTTCTCTATTTTCATCAGTCGTGTAGCGAAAAGCAAAAGACGGTGCAACTGTCGGTAAAACCCATAAAAAGAAGAAAAGAATAATTGCCGGGGATAGAAATAAAATAATCTTTACGAACGGCTTCTTATAAATGAAGTCAACTAATCTGTCATACTTAATAAGCAATGAATACGAAAGTCCAAATAATAGTCCTGTCAATAATGCTAACGGTAAAAACATTATTACTAAGTCCAGACTGCGAAAAAGTCCACCTACAATGATTGAATATGTCACGGCTCCATAAACTGCCGTAATAAATGGAAATAAATATGGTTTAAAAAATCGTTGTGAATGGTCAAGCTTGTTTAGCGGATAAATGATAAAAACTGCCCAAGCGATTGTAATAAAAAGTCCAGACCAAAAAATAACTACGCCAATATCATCTGCTTTTCCGTCAACCGAAACAAGGTAGATGGAATATAAAAAATTCATCAATGTCCAAGCAATGGTCATTGAGAAAAAGCCAAGTGTCTGTTTAACGCTATTTAATTTGAGAGTTGTCATTTAGCCTTGCCCATAACGTTCAGGGCTTGGCGAAGTGCGGGACAAAGCGTTCCGTCTGCCTGGCTTACTGAAGTTTATTATTGTTTTATAGTTCAAGTTATGTATTTCTGTTCAATAGCGTTTCGTCAAGCTGGCGCAAAAGCTAAATTGAAAAAATGTAGTTGAAAAAAAACTTCCGTCAGCCCGCATTTTGCCAAACCCCTTGTTGTGTGCTGTTTTATAGTCCTCGCAAATCGGTCGGCTTAAACTTCTTATAATTCAGTTTGGAAGCAATTTCAAAGTCTTTGAGATAACTACTGTCGTTCAGGTTTTGTTTTGTCACACCTCTCCAGTAAAAGTCAATTGCGTACTCTTTGTCAATAGAGAACTCCCCATTGCCATTCCATTTGAACAATAAGAAATTGTAGTCATCCATTGCTTTCTGAAAGTCTCCAGTTGCTGCCAAAAGCATGGCTCTTAATTTTCTCGCATGATAATGTTGTGTCCACCAAATCAGAGAACTATCTAAGTCTTTTATTGCGTTTAATTTGTCGCCCATTTTAAATTTAGTTCTTCCTCTGTGGAAGTAATACTTTTCGAAACCTTGAGGGATTGTCGTGTCTTGAGTAAATGCATATGCTATTGCGTTAGAGAAATCGTCAACAGCTTCTGCGTACATACCAAGCATTTCTTTTGCAAGTCCCCTGTCCGCTAAAACATTTGAATGATTAAAATTTGTGTCTTTAGCAATTGCTTTTGTAAAGTCAAGGATTGCTGAACGATATTGGTTTGTTCTGTAATACTCATAGCCTCGACGCCAATATAATTCTGCATTATTGCTGTCTTTATTTATGAGCTTTGTAAAACCTCTGATGCCTTTTTTACCTTGAGGTACGTCATAAATTGCCTCCCAGCTTGTAGTCTGTCCATAACTGACTGTTACAGCAATTAAGAAAACGCATGTCAAAAACTGTTTCATGTTTGAATGTGTCGGAACAAATAGCACACAACGGTAAAGCATTGGCGATGGCAGGGTATTTGAAAATCGTCTGCCCGAACTACCGCCGATTGAAAAACCGAAGATGAAGATATGAACAAAAGCTAAATTATTAACGTCAAGCTGGAACTGAAGCTGATAGCGAACAGAAAGATGAGGATATATTCGTCGCCCCCTGCTATTGCCAATGCACCTGTTGTGCGTTCGTGAATTATACTCGCGCTTTTAATATGTCTACCTTTTGTTTTAAACTCTCAATTAACTTGAGTCTTCTTTCATTATCGCTTTTGGACATAGCACGATTTTGGTAATCATTCTCGAGATGATATAAAGTATCCATGTAATGATTAATTGCTTCCGGAACTTGTTCCTTGTATTCAGCTTTTTTTGCCAACTCTAAATGTTTAGTAAATTCGTGGATGTTTTTGTTAGCTGAATTTTTCTCAGATAATAATACCACAACTAGTCCTACTGCAGGGCTAAGAACAAGGCTGATCATTAATGCAAGTCCAAATCCGATTTTTCTGTCTTGTCCAATATAACCTACGAGAAATGAAAGTGCAATCCAAATAAGAATGTAAAGAGCTTCCACGGTTAAAAGTTTTGTTTAAAAAATGAAAAAATATTATTAATCAAAAATTTGTAAATTGAAAACATCGTTATGTGTATATGTAAAGTGCCTAAGTCACAAATATGACACAAAACGGCTTATTATAAGTTAGCTATTCAATGTGTTCAAAAATCAATTCTATTTGAACTCTGATGTATATGTCGGCTTCGAGTATAGCTTTGTTTTAAGTCCTTTATTGAATTAGGTTGTAACTTTCGCATGCTTTTTAAAGTCTGTTATGTCAAAGTTTAAATTTTAAAATTACACTGTGTCCAGACATCATGACGCACAACGGCGAGGGCTTTGTGCAGTAGCGGTACTCCGTGTTATGTCAGCCCTTGAACCGGAGTTGAAAAATGTTTTGCAGATGAAGTTACATTCTATTGCTCAATAGCGTTGGGTCACGTTGGAACTGCCGCCGGAATAGCGAACAAAAGCCGAAGTTTCTTCCGTCACCCCGCTATTGCACAAAACCCAATGTTGTGCGTTCGCCCATTCAGTATAAAAGAAACGAACAACTAATAATAAATTTTCAATTTGGGTAGCTGATAAAGTTTAGATTTACTTATTTCACCGTCATACCCCAATTCTCGTATAATTGCTTTGTCCTTTTCAAAATACCTATCAGGATGACGAGGGTCGAAAATCAATTCTTCAAAAGTTTCGAAGGGATTAATCTCATATTTATAAATCATTTTGGCAAGGTCATATTCACTTTCGTCGGCATAGCGTATTAGTCTTACCTCATTTTCATGTTCGAATTCCTTTCTTTTTACAAAAAGACTTTGGGCATGTCCAGTATGATTTGAAGATTCCCCAAGATAATCTTCAAGTAAGAGAGGGTTTTCAAAAAATCTTATTATTTCCCCTTCTTCTTGATAAAGAACCTTTCCCACGAAGAAATGTGTAGATGGGTAGAAATGGCTCAAGTCGTAAAAACCTTCATGAAGCTTTTCAATTGTCGTCTTTACCCTTACACCATTTTTCAAAGGCGAGTAAATTCTCCATAAGGCGTCTGTTTCAGCAGTATTGAGGGTCCAACATTGTCCATAAAATCTTTCTCTATATAAATTGAACTTCCGCTTTGTGCCGAGATTATCTTGCTTATACAAGAAGTTTTCAAAAGGGTCGTCCCAAAGAGCTGGTTTTACAAGAGTGTTCTTTTTAGTTTCAAATATTTCTATCAATCGGTCAATC
>JAMLHL010000040.1 GCA_023957125.1 Chitinophagaceae bacterium | reverse complement strand
GCTGATTCCCTCTTTTTCAGGCCATGGCTTTAAGGCTTACGATAGAAACGGTCATGAAATAACAGAAAAATTATTTAGAGGATTGATGATTGTAGATGCAGATTACACTGTCAAACCTTATGAAGAATGGACGGTTCAGGATTGGCCAGAAACTTATCAAAATCCAAATTATCCCAATATTTTTGCTCCAGGTATTGCTTTTGCACCTCCTCACCCCATTTCCAAGCCAAGGAAAAGTCCAAATGGCACCGAAATATCACCTGCCCCACCAAGAACTGGAATGCCATCAGGAATTACTGCGAAATTAGTAGCTGATAATATTATTGATGCAATTAAAACAGGAAAAATGAAATTGAAACATAAAGGTTCTATGGGGAATATGGGGGCAGCCTGTATCGCTTCTGCAGGTTATGGGATTACTAAAGGAAGTGGCGTTAGTATTACTACTTTTCCTATTGTTCCCGATTATAAAAAGTATGATAAAACACAAGGAAGAGACATTAAAAAAACTTTTGGAGATATTGGCCTGGCAGGACATTGGCTAAAATTGACCTTACATTATATGTTTTTGTATAAAGCTAAAATGAAACCTTTTTGGTGGTTAATACCTGAATAATGAATTTCAATCTAAAATTAAAAAAATGAATACAAAAATATCAAAATCAGATAAAGCCAAAATGAAAAATCCTGTCATCCAGTTTTTTAAATATATATGGCTGAGTTTAAAGATCATGTTTATCGTTACTAAAGGTCATGGTGGAACGAGAAATCTAAAACAATAAATTACTGACACTTTAATTTTCAATTAAATAATGAATAAAAAAATTTACCTAAACAAGTTAGTGAATATTCACAAACTAATTTTCACTTTGACACTGGTTATTGTGTTCAATGCTGTTCAAGCACAAGAAATTTGGACATTGAAACAGTGTATTGATACAGCACAAGTTCATAATAAGACTTTGCAAATCAATAGAAACAATATTAACATCAGCGAACAGCGGAAAAAAGAAGCACAAGCCAATTTAATCCCAAAAATAACTGTTAATGCCGATTATAAATATTTTTTTGAATTGCCTACGCAATTAATGCCGATGAATGCACTTAATCCGCAAGCACCCGAAGGGCAATTTAGAGATATTCAGTTTGGTGTTCCGCATAACATCAACGCCAATGTGCAATTGGTAATGCCTTTGTACAATCCACAAATTTATGGAGCAATTGAAAATACAAAAATTGCTAACGAATTGGCTGAATTGCAATATCAAAAAACAGAAGAACAAGTTTTATTTGACATTACAACGCTTTATTACAATGCTCAAATCCTGAAACACCAACTTGATTTTATAGACGGAAACATAGAGAATACCCATAAACTTTTGGCAACTATTCAATTATTAAAAGAACAGCTTTTGGCAAAAGGTACTGATGTAAGCAAAATCCAATTACAAGCAGACCAATTAACTACTCAACGAGAGAATGTATTCAGCAAATACACACAAGTTTTAAATGCTTTAAAGTTGAATATGGGAATTTCGTTGGAACAAACACTTACAGTCGAAACGGAAATAATTCAAACAAACCTGACGGACAACAGCACTCGTAATTCTTTGGATTTAAAATTGATAAATGCACAAAACACCTTACTTCATAATGAATTAAAAACATTAAATCGTTCTCGGTTTTTGCCGTCTTTAAATCTGATTGCTTCTTATGGAACAACAGGTTTTGGCTACGATAAAACGCCTAATGAATTTCTAGATTTTTACCCGATTGGATTTGCAGGCGTGCAATTAAGTTATCCACTTTTCAACGGTACAGTTACCCAACGAAAAATAAATCAAAAGAAGTTAGAAATAAACAACAATGAATTACAGGCTAAAATGATTAACGATAAAACCGAAATGGAAATTGACAATGTCATTCATCAAAGAGAAGTTGCTCAAAGTACCATTGCAAATACTGAAAATCAAATCAACTTAGCTCAAACCATTTACGAACAAACCATTTTGCAACAAAAACAGGGAACTGCAAATCTCACCGATGTTTTATTAGCTGATAACGCTTTGCGAGAAGCACAGCAAAATTATTTAAATGCTGTCATTGACTTTCTAAAAGCGGATTTAGAGTTTAAAAAACTGACTGGATCAATTACATCAATTAAGAATTAAAAATTACGAGTTAAAAATAAAGAATATGAAAAAGATAATTTGGATAATAGTGGGAATTGCCCTAATTGGATTGGTGATTTTTAAATTGGCAAGCAACAAGCAAACAACCGAAAGTAAAGTATATCAATTTGATAAAGAAAAACCAATTTTAGTGAGTTCGGACACCATTCGACTTAAAGACTTAAATGTAGAAGGAAGTTTTACAGGAACTTTTGAACCCAATAAAGAAGTCAAGTTAAGTGCCGAAACACAAGGAAAAATAAATGCTGTTTTAGTAGATGTAGGCAATATTGTTCAAAAAGGACAAACGCTTATCCAATTGGATAACTCATTGTTAAAGTTGCAATTGCAAACAATAGAAGTACAAATTGAGGGTTTGCAGGATGATGTAAATCGTTACACCATTTTAACAGAAGCCGATGCCGTTCAAGGCGTGCAATTAGAGAAAGCAAAATTAGGTTTAAAATCTGCTTATGTTCAAAAAGCAACCATTCAGGAGCAAATTAATAAAACGACTATCAAATCGCCTTTTAGTGGAATTATAACCGCTAAATTAAGTGAAGTGGGTGCGTTTGCTGCTCCGGGAGTTCCCTTGCTACAAATTACGGATTTAAACACGTTAAAATTTACCGTAAACGTTGCAGAAAATAACTTAAACCAATTTAAACAGAACGAACAATACGCCATTTCAGCGGATGTATTTCCAACAATTTCATTCAATGGAAAAATTACAATGATTGGCAGTAAAGCAAATATGGGAAATAGTTTTCCTATTCAATTTCAAGTAGAAAATACCAAAAATTGGATATAAAATCAGGAATGTTTGGGAAAGTAAGTCTTTCAAAAACAAAACAAGAAAAAGGTATTCTGATTCCCTCTTCCGCAATTTTAAATAATGAGGGGAAAACACAAGTCTATATCATTGAAAACAACAAAGCAAAGCTACAAACAATTACAACTTCCAAGAATATTGGCGATAAAACCATAGTCATAAACGGTTTAAAAGAGGGAGATGTAATTGTTACAAATGGATTTATCAATCTTTTTGATAACGCAAATGTTTTAATCAATTAAGAATTAAGAATTAAAAATCTAAGAAATGAAAGAGAATATCATACAGCAAAAGAGTTTCGCATTTGCAATAAGAACCGTAAATGCTTATAAATATCTACAATCAGAGAAAAAAGAGTTTGTTTTATCGAAGCAGTTTTTACGCTCTGGAACGAGCATTGGTGCTAATATAGAAGAAGCAACAGGAGGTCAATCTAAAAAAGATTTTATTGCGAAAATGTCCATTGCCTATAAAGAAGCGAGAGAGACCAAATATTGGATAAAACTCTTAGCTGCAACTGAATATCTTGAAAGTGATATGTCGAAATCATTATTAGATGATGCAGAAGAATTGTGCAAAATACTTTCTTCCATTTTGTTGAGTTCAAAGCAAAACAATTCTTAATTCATCATTTTTAATTTTTAATTGAACAAAATGAATATCACAGAAATATCTATCAAACGCCCATCGCTGATTATTGTTCTTTTCAGCGTGTTTGCCCTTTTGGGTATTATCGGATTTAAAAATTTGAGCTATGAATTAATGCCCGATTTTAATCAACCCGTTGTAGTAATTAAAACTATATATCCTGGTGCTGAACCAAATGAAGTAGAAACGTCTGTTTCCCGAAAAATTGAAGATGCCCTTTCTAATTTAGAGGGCGTAGATTATTTGGTTACAAAATCATTGCCCAACGCTTCGGTCATTATTGCCAACTTGAAATACGGAATGGACTTAGATAAAACGATGCAGGATGCTCAACGCTATATTGACAACATCCGAAAAGATTTGCCAAAAGACATTTTAAGTCCTGAAATGAGTAAGGTGTCGCCAAATGATTTACCGATAATGTCTATAAGTGCAACAAGTAATTTGAAACCAACGGAGTTTTATCAAAAAATGAAAGACGATTTTCTTCCACAAATCCAGCAAATTAAAGGAGTGGCAGAAATTACCATTTTGGGAGGGGAAGAACGAGAAATTCAAGTAAAAGCATATAAAGAAAAATTAAAACTTTATAAAATTTCCTTATATCAGGTAGTAGAAGCCATCAATCGTTCAGGAATAGATTTGCCGGCAGGAAAAGTCCAAACAGATACAGAGAATAATTCTGTTCGTTTAGTTGGGAAATACAATGACATTACAGCCATACAAAATGTACAAATTGCAATGCCGTTCCCGGGAAGTCCTGTTTATGTAAAAGATGTTGCCGAAGTAAGCGATGGAATTAAAGAAATCACTTCTTATAGTCGTTTTAATGGAAAGACAGGAATTGGTTTGATGATAAAGAAACAAGGAGATGCGAATGCGGTAGATGTTTCTACACTTATCAAAGAAAAACTTCAAACCATTGAAAAACACAATTCCAATGCAGAGGTTCATTTTGTAATTACCGATGACAGCACAGATAACACTATTTCTGCCGTAAATTCAGTAGTTGTTGACCTAATTTTAGCGGTTATTTTAGTTTCTTTTGTGATGTTATTATTCCTAAGAAGTTACAGAAACGCCTTAATTGTTGCCGTAGCTATTCCAACTTCTTTAGTTACGGCATTTGGCACAATGTGGCTTTTAGGTTACACACTGAACCTTATGACACTTTTAGCGATGTCTTTAGTCATTGGTGTTTTGGTGGACGATGCTACCGTAGTTTTAGAAAATATCCAACGCCATTTGGATATGGGAAAGGAAAAAAGAAAAGCATCTTTAGAGGGTCGAATGGAAATTGGGTTTTCAGCCGTTTCAATTACCTTGGTTGATGTGGTTGTTTTTGTTCCTATTTTATTTCTTCAAGTGTTTGTTGCAGATATGCTTAAACAATTTTCGGTTGTTATTATTGTAACCGTTTTAACCAGCTTATTGGTTGGATTTACTTTAACACCTTGGTTGGCTTCACGCATTGGAGAGAAAGACAATTTACAGCCCACTAATTTTTTCAATCGTTTTTTACTTTGGTTTGAAACGCAATTGGATCACTTTATTGAGTGGTACGGAAATTCTTTAAATTGGGTTTTAAGGCACAAACTCATTTTTACAAGTATTGTTTTGTTGCTTTTTGCAGGAACAGGAATAATGATGAAACAAGGCATTATTGGAAAGGAATTAATTGCCACAGGTGACCAAGGAAAGTTTCGTATGGCATTAGAATTTGACAAAAACATTTCATTGGAGCAAAATAATTTGGTTTCTGAAAAAATAGAAAATTACATTTTGCAACAGCCCGAAGTAGAAAGTGTTTTTAGTAATGTGGGTGGTCCAAGTACAGGAATGGGTAGTTTGGGAGTGGGTTCTGCCAATAAAACGGAATTTACCATTCAATTAAAAATGAAGAATGAGGAATTAAAAATGGCAGGAATTACGAAAATACCAACGGAAACTTTTATGCGTAAATTGAGGGATGATTTAGAAAAAGATTTTTCAGGTATAAATTTCTCCATAATGGGATTGGGCTTAATTCCACGAACAGCACCAATAGAAATAACATTAAGTGGAAGCAACTTAAAACAAGTAATGCAAGCAGGTGATGAATTAAAAACCGTTATCGAAAAAATCCCCGGAGCTGACAATGTTCGTTTGTCTGTGGAAGCAGGAAGTCCAGAGCTTAAAATCATTCCTGATAAGGATAAAATGCAACGCTTAGGATTAAATACCGCTTATGTAGGAATGAATTTACGAACTGCATTTACAGGAAATGATGATGCCACACTAACCGAAGATGGAACAGAATATCCCGTTCGTATTTGGTTGGATAAATTCAGTCGTCAAAATGAAGATGATATCAAGCAATTAAACATTGTAAATCCAATGGGAATACCGATTGAGGTTTCGCAATTTGCAAACATAGAAAAAGACAATTCTCCCTCCTTATTAGAGCGGAAAGACCGCCAACCAGCCATTACACTTACGGCAGATGCTTTGGGTCGTCCGTCAGGTACGGTAGCCGATGATGTGGTTGCTCATATCAAAAACAATCCATTGCCTGACGGAATAGAAATGACTTGGGGAAGCGATATTAAACGTCAAAATGATAGTTTCGGTGCATTAGGTTCTGTTTTATTGATTTCCTTTATTTTAATTTATTTGATAATGGTTGCTCTTTATGACAGTTACGTTTATCCGTTTGTTGCCTTATTTGCCATTCCTGTTGCGGCTATCGGTGCGTTTTTAGCATTGAATTTATCGCTAAGTCATTTGAGTTTATTTGCCTTATTAGGATTGATTATGTTAATGGGATTAGTTACCAAAAACTCTATTCTAATTGTGGATTTTACCAATCAAATAAAAGCCGAGGGGAAACATTACAAAGAAGCCATCGTGCAAGCCAGTAAAGGCAGAATGCGACCTATTTTAATGACTACTTTATCAATGGCAATCGGAATGTTACCCATTGCATTAGGAACAGGAACATCGGCCGAATGGAAAAACGGTTTGGCTTGGGTAATTATCGGTGGTTTACTTTCTTCGTTAGCTTTAACCGTGTATTTAGTGCCAATGGTGTATTATGGAGTGGACAGAATAAAAGAAAAATTTAGCAAAAAATAAATATTAAGTCTTTGACTGGAGTGAGAACAACTGATTACACAATCAACGCTGATTTTTGCTCCAAGCCAAAGCACAATTTAAAAATAAAACCTTATAAATGAAACATTTAAAAACAATCTCATTAATGCTAATTGCAAGTACAATATTACTTTCATTTACGGTTAAAGAACAAAATACTTTTACATTAACCGTAGAAATAGAAAACTTGCGAAACTCAAAGGGAGAAGTACAGTTTGCACTTTACAATACCGATGGCTCAATCCCTGATGAGCATTATAAAAACTATTTCAAAATAGATAAATCAAGAATTGAAAGTGGAAAAGCAGAAATTACATTTTCAAACTTACCGAAAGGAATTTATGCCGTTAATATTCTCCACGATGAAAATAAAAACGGTAAAATTGACAAAGGATTTATTTTACCAAAAGAGGGTATCGGTTTTTCAAACTATTCTTCCATCGGTTTAACCAACAGACCCAATTTTAAGAAAGCAAGTTTTGAATTAAACCAGAATAAGACAATTAAAGTAAAAATGATTTATATGTAATCCAACCCAGCGTGTAAGCACATCCCACATTCGCACAAAGCCAAACTAAAGCCAAAATGTGGGAAGAGCTTACACGACCCTCTCAAAAGAAAATTATTTTCCTCTCCCTTATTTTTAGCTTTTTTTAAAGTAGATTAAAGTCAGAAATACAGCGAAAAGAGACAGATAAAGAACGCCAGCCTGTAACAAGTGGTTTTGCAAGAGAGCGAGTTATCGTCTCCGTTCAAAGATTTTTGCTATATTTGAAGTGTCGTCTTCGCTTGGAAGTTTTGTGGTTAAATCCGCTCCCTCGCAAAGCCACCGGAACGTTGGTGGCAATGCCATGGGACATCACGTTATTGTAAAATTTCTTATATTTGGTTAATGGCTTCTATAGAAATAGACATATTAAATCCCAAGGCGGAAAAATTACTCAAAAATCTTGCTGATCTTAAGCTCATTAGCATCAAAGAGCGTAAGACCGATGATTTCTTAAAATTTGTTCAGAACCTGAGACAAAAGGCAAAGGACAATCCTCCTACATTGGAAGAAATCACTAAAGAGGTAGAAGTAGTAAGGACTAAACGCTATGGCAAAGCTAAAAGATAGAGTAATTATAGACACTAATCTATGGATTAACTTCTTGCTGACCAGCGATTATTCCAAACTTGATAGCATACTGTCAAAAAAGGAATTGTCACTTCTGTTTAGCCAAGACTTGATTAGTGAATTTGTTGAAGTTTGTCAGCGACCAAAGTTTAAAAAATATTTTTCTGCCAGCGATGTCGAAATTATATTGGCAAAAATAGCCCAGCACGCGACATTTATAGAAGTTGAAAGTAGTGTAAACATTTGTCGAGATCCTAAAGACAACTTTCTATTGGCTTTGGCAAAAGACGGCAAAGCGACACATTTAATAACAGGTGACAAAGACATACTCGAATTGATTAAGTTTGGTAAGACAAAAATCATTACCATGACAGCATATCTCTCCAAACAATAAGCACATACGCCTTACATGCGGTTTTGCACAAGTGTGGCGGGACGTTGTTCAATCGGCTAATTGCAATTCCGGGCTTCAGCTATAGGCAGACGAGATCATAAAAGAAATTATCTGAATACAGTATTTTTTACTTTAAATTGTCATACGGTATTTCGGCAGACGGATTTCAAATACCCCACCTGCGCAAAGCCGTAACCGTTAGCGGGCATGCCAAAAGAATACCATTCTTTCAAAAACAGTTTCAAGTTTTTTAAAAATCTTCAAATTTTATTTTGACAAAGTTCACTATTTGGCTAACTTCGATTGGTGGAACAAAAACTTATCCGACACGTCTTTATTATAAAAATTACTTTCTGGACTTTTATAAGCAGCAGACAAAAGACGTTCAGAAGAAGTTCAACTGAACTTTGGAACTCATTTCGGTTATTGACAAGGTTCCGAAGAAATATTTTGACCACATGACGGGAACCGATGGAATTTGGGAAGTAAGAGTTGAAGTCGGGAGTAACATTTTTAAAGCATTTTCATTTTTTGACGAAGGGAAATTAATTGTGATAGCTAATGCCTTCCAAAAGAAATCTCAAAAGACGCCTAAGAATGAACTTGAATTAGCGAAGAAAATTAAAAAATAATATTTTGATGAAAAAAGAGACAAATAAAAACCTGACATCATTCGCAGACCATCTTGACAGCGAATATGGCAAGCGCGGAACAAAAAAGAGAGAAGCGTATGAACGAGAGTTTGAAGCTTTCAAAATCGGCGTTTTAATTCAGGAAATGCGGGAAAAACAAAACATGACACAGGAACAACTTGCCGACAAAGTTGGTACAACAAAATCCTACATTTCACGAATTGAAAACAATGCAAGTGACATAAGACTTTCAACGCTAATGCGTATCATACAAGACGGTCTTGGCGGACATTTGAAATTATCTTTAACAACATAACGAAACGGCACGAACCGCTTAGATCGCATTGGCAATAGTGTGGCTGACAGTTGTAAACCTCCCCCTGGCGCAGGTCTCCCCACCTGTGCCTTGTCATTGCTTTTTTCCAATGTCCGTGTAGTTGATTCAGATATCAATACAGAAAAACAGGTGTATTGCATTAAAGCTAACCATGAGTACCAAATATAAGCCTACAGATACAGCTGCCACCTATTTTTCAACGTCAACAGTGGTTGATTGGATAGAGGTGTTTACGAGGGGGGATTACAAAACAATATTGTTGGATAGGTTGCGACATTGTCAGCAAAACCAGGGCCTGCAGATCCGTGCCCGGGTACTAATGACCAATCATTTACAGGATTCGTATGCGAGATATAACACCGACGTGCCGGATTATGAAGCCATAAGAAACGAATTTTATGATACGCTTGAGCTGCTTCAAAACAAAACCATGCTTTGGGCTATAGCCTACTCGCGCCTTGATAAACCGGTTAAAGAAAATTTGCTGAAACAACATTATCGCACGGAAACCGTAAACAGCTTCTTTTATATCTGCTGCCGCCTGCAAATGGTGGGGATGCTGCATTGGTTGAGCAGGCAATAACCACCTTCCGTATCCGTTTAGTACAATTTGCTTTGTGTTAAATACCTGATATTAATCAGCGCCTCTTCTCATATAAATCATTGGCCATAAACACCTATTTCGTATCTTCAAAACTAAATTCGTCCATAAAAAATCACAATTCATGAAAAAGATCATTGCTCCGGTAGATTTCTCAGAACCATCGGTAAACGCCGCAAAATATGCGGTTCAATTGGCGGCGGATATTCCCGATGGCAGCGTTGTTTTGTATTATGTTTATGAAACCATCATCGCCGGTTCAGACGGCTCTCCCCTGCTGATTGACCCCGACGCGCGGAAAAGTGTGGCCCTCCTGGCATTGAACAACCTGAAGAGAGAACTGGCAGGCGCAGCCACCGTACCGGTGGAGGTAGTGGCAGAAGAAGGGCGATTGGCCCCTTCCCTTGAAAAATATGTAAAACGACATGAGATAGACCTCATTGTAATGGGGATCACCGGCAGCAGTAAAATTGAACAACTGATCATTGGCAGCAATACGCTGAATGTGATCAGCCGCGATATATGTCCTGTATTTATTGTACCGGGAAAGGCCGTCTATAAAAAAACGGATCGCGTCGTTTTTACAACCGATCTGAAGGATGTGGAAGCTACTACGCCGTTAAAACCTCTGAAAAAAATCCTGGATCTATTTCATCCTGAGTTATACCTGGTGCATGTTACCCCGGTTCATGAAGGTGTGCCGGACGCTGTGCAGGAACAAAAAAGAAAACTGGAATCCCTGCTGAAAGAATATACGCCTCAGCCTTTCTTCGTTATTGGAGAAAATTTTTCGGAAGGAGTGGAAAATTTTGCAACCGAACACGATGCCCGGCTGATTATAACCGTTCCGAGGAAACATTCTTTTTTAGGCAGCCTGTTTAAGAAGAGCAATACCAAAAAGCTGGCCTACAACAGTGAAGTGCCCATTTTGGCTTTACATTCATGGGAATCTTAATAACAGGTTCATGGGCGTTGCAATAAATAGTTTTTAGTTATTGATGAATGAGTAGTTATGCAATCGTTGTCTTTATCTTTTCACGATCATACGCTTGTGATCGCTATCAATCGTCCGGAAAAGCTGAATGCGCTCAACAAAGTGGTGATTGAGGAATTAGGAACTGCAATAAGCGACGTGTATAATAACGGAGAAATACGTTCCGTAATTATTACCGGAAGCGGAACGAAGGCGTTTGTTGCGGGTGCGGATATCAGTGAGTTTGGTGCATTGGATGCTGCCGGGGGGAAAGCGATGGCCGAAAAGGGGCAAAAAGAAGTTTTCGACAAGATTGAAAACTGTCCCAAACCGGTAATTGCCGCTGTCAACGGGTTCGCCTTAGGCGGCGGTTGCGAACTGGCGATGGCCTGCCATTTCCGGATTGCTTCCGCAAATGCCAGATTTGGTCAGCCGGAAATTAATCTCGGGCTGATTCCCGGTTATGGCGGCACCCGGCGTTTGCCCCGGCTGATCGGTAAAGGAAGAGCCATGGAAATGCTGATGACAGGCAAGATGATTGACGCTCCTGCCGCCTTGCAATACGGACTGGTAAATGAGGTTACCGCCGAAGACGATCTGATGAGCAAAGCCCTGGCTATCTGCGCGGTCATTAATACCAAAGCGCCGCTGGCGCTTGCCGGCGTAGTTCGGGCAACCAATGCTGCTTTTGATGAAAACAAAACGGAAACAGAGATCTTTGGCCAGCTTTTTGACACCGCTGACGCCAAAGAAGGGGCGGCGGCTTTCCTGGAAAAAAGACAACCGGTATTCAAAGGCGCATAAGCCCGGTTCTGGTCGGGAGGCAAAAACAACGCTGATCTCTACAGATATAATCAGCGCCTACCCGCGTTGGGAAATACCCGTGTGTCCCGCATTCCATCAATGGGCACATTGATACCCGGTTGGCGACCTTCAATAATGAGCTTACACATACCCGATCCACCCACCTGCCGGAACAATATCAGGTAAACCTGTAATTTTGTACCCCCTGCCAGGCAATGAAGCAGGGAAATCTGTTACTATATTTTCTTACATTCAACTGCGTTTTATTATGGATTACAGAATAGAAAAGGATACGATGGGAGAGGTGAAAGTGCCTGCCGGTGCGTATTATGGCGCACAAACCCAGAGAAGTATTGATAATTTCAAAATTGCACAAGACATCAACCGGATGCCCAAAGAGATCATCCGGGCGTTTGCTTATCTTAAAAAGGCGGCCGCTATCGCCAATGTGGAAGCGGGTGTATTGCCGCAGGAAAAGAGTACACTTATCGGAAAAGTTTGTGATGAGATCCTGGAAGGTAAGCTGGATGAGTACTTCCCCCTGGTCGTGTGGCAAACCGGCAGCGGTACACAAAGCAATATGAATGTGAATGAAGTGATTGCTTACCGGGGACATGTGTTGCATGGCGGAAAGCTGGAAGACAAGGAAAAGTTGCTGCACCCTAATGACGATGTTAATAAATCACAATCGAGCAACGACACTTTCCCCACGGCCATGCATATTGCCGCGTATAAGATTTTAGTAGAATCCACGCTTCCCGGCATTCAGAAACTAAGAGATACCCTTGCGGCGAAAAGCAAAGCTTTCATGAAAATTGTGAAAATCGGCCGCACCCATTTTATGGACGCTACGCCGCTTACGCTGGGGCAGGAGTTTAGCGGGTATGTGTCGCAGTTAGATCATGGGCTGAAGGCGATAAAAAATTCATTGGCACACCTGGGCGAATTAGCCCTGGGCGGCACAGCCGTAGGCACAGGGCTGAACACCCCTGAAGATTATGCTGCGAACGTGGCTAAGCACATCGCTGCTTTAACCGGCCTTCCCTTCGTAACGGCAGAAAACAAGTTTGAAGCTTTGGCGGCGCACGATGCAATTGTGGAAGCCCACGGAGCTTTAAAAACCGTTGCCGTGAGCCTGATGAAGATAGCCAATGATATCCGGATGCTTTCCTCCGGGCCACGGAGCGGGATAGGCGAAATTCACATCCCGGATAATGAACCGGGCTCTTCCATTATGCCCGGAAAAGTGAATCCCACCCAATGCGAAGCGCTGACAATGATCGCAGCCCAGGTGATGGGCAACGATGTAGCGATCAGTATAGGCGGGGCAACCGGTCATTTTGAGTTGAATGTTTTCAAACCGGTCATGATCTATAATTTCCTGCACAGTGCAAGATTGATTGGCGAGGGCTGCATCAGCTTCAATGATAAATGTGCCGCAGGTATTGAACCCATTGAAGCCAATATAAAAAAGCATGTGGAAAATTCATTAATGCTGGTAACCGCCTTGAACACCAAAATCGGGTATTACAAAGCGGCTGAAATTGCTCAAAAAGCCCATAAGGAAGGAACTACTTTGAAAGCGATGGCGGTGAAGCTGGGTTACCTGACACCGGAACAGTTTGATGCGTGGGTGAAACCGGAGAAGATGGTGGGAGATATCGGATAATACGCGCTCGTAGTAGGAACCAGTCAGTATATGATCATAGCAAGAAGGCATCCCTGAGATAGGAGATGCCTTTGCTTAAACCAACTACAACATGAGAAAAAAGACTGTTCTAAAATAAATTTGCCGTAGTTCTAAAACGGCCGTTTCAGAAGAATAGTATGAACCAATACCGAAATATAATTACGGCTATGCCCGGCGCTTTTTATCTCCCGGTTTTCCGGAAGGCAATTAGCCGGAAATATTTTATTATCATTTGATAAGCGCGGTTCCGGCTATCTAAAACCATCACAAGATCATCAAAATGAGTGATTTATTTGGCACTCACCGGTACTTCCCAAAATCGGGAAAGCGGTGGCGGGAAATGGGAAAAATATTTTAACCGCCGGGGCGTTTTATGAAGCACGTCTATGGCAGACCTAAAAATATTACCGGATTTTTTTACTAACCCTTCAGCCGCCGGTATTTACATACCAGGCAATATAAATGTACCCAATGGCTGTGTATTACACAGCCGATTAATCCATACCCCAACAAAAGCTGTTGATTGACTTCACAACCTCTCGGCAACTTTGTAAACGAAAAACTCTCCTTTACAGGAGAGTTTTTTATAGAGAATACCCCTGACCCCTGTTATCATTGACAATCGTATTCAAATTTGGTCAGCCCGTTTACAAGTGGAAGTCCATCCATTATATCCCCGGATGCAAATACCCCGGACACATAGCCATCGGGCGTAAATTGGTAATCTTTGAATTCGGTTGTATAGGTTTTGATAGCCGTACCGTCAGAATCGTATAGGTCTATTTTGATCAGTTGCGGTATATTTTTAGATTTTTCGCCCAGGTTAACCGAAAGAATATAGGGAGCCAGTTCGTTCGATTCCGGCAGGAAGTAAAGAAAGTTTTTGGCTTCCCTGGTTTCGTCATAACGAAGTTCAGCCTTTAGCGCAAGTCTTTTGTCGCCGGTAGCTTCCCTCACCTCAATGGCGGTGAGATTACCATTTACCCAATCATATTGATACGTAAAAAATGGAATGTCGGTGCTGTAAGACGGAAGATACCATTTTTTGCCAATAAGAAAACCCTGAGCATCATAATTATAAGTGTATTGATAACTTTCAGAGCTCATATCCAAAGGATTTTCCAAAGTATTGAATTCAATAATACGTCCCGAACCATCAACCAAAAAAAATTCTTTTTTATTAATTCTTATGGTGTCTTTGATATAGGTAAACTCAGCCTGGTAGTCAACTTTTTGAAGCGTGCTGTCGAACCATTCTATCTGAGAAGTTTGATTATTGGTTCCGGTAGTAATATATAAAGAACCATATCCCTTTCCGGAGTTGGAATTGAAGGGTACGATCATATTTATAGAGCAATCATTGTTTGGTGACGGCTGGTCAATCAGCGGTCTTTCCAGGCTTTGTTCCTTTGTACAGGAGAACGACAGCACCTGGAGTCCGGAAATTATAATTATAAAAAATATAAACTTCGATAACCGCATAAAAATCAGTGTACGGGCTTCATGATACCCCTACGCTGTCATTTACGGTTGTATTGGTTTCTATGGTTGGGTGCTGTTTTTCCTTTTTTCGTTCAAAAAAACGTTTCTGGAAGATCAGGATAGTGATAACGCCTACGGAAATCGAAGCGTCTGCAATGTTAAAGACGGGTCTGAAAAATTCAAATTCTTCTCCTCCCCAAAACGGTACCCATTGCGGGTAATGGGCGTTGGTAATGATGGGGAAATATAACATATCCACTACCCGGCCGTGCAAAAAGCCCGCATATCCCTGCTCCGGGAAGATGGCCGATACATAAGGATTGAAGATGTCGCCGCTGTTTTCAAATACCAGGCCGTAAAACATGCTGTCTATCAGGTTGCCGATGGCTCCGGCATAAATCAGGGTAGCGCAGATAATGAAGCCTTTATGGTATCCTTCTTTAATAATATGCCGGATATAATACGTACCAAAAACCACGGCAAAGAGACGAAACAGCGTAAGCAACAGTTTTCCCCAGTTTCCGCCTAATTTCCATCCGTAAGCCATCCCTTCGTTTTCAATAAAATGCAGCCTGAACCAGGATCCCAGGATAAGTTTTTCTTCTCCGAGATAGAAATGGGTTTTGATCCATATTTTTAATCCCTGGTCAATTATGAGTATAGCTAAGGTGAGAAGAATAACCGATCTGAATTTCACTGTTGCAAGTTTAGTTACAAACCTACAGGAAAAAGCTGATTTTTGAACATCGGCTCATCTCCTCGCGGTGCATTTCAAATCTTTTGCTGAAAATTAAATTCCCGCCGGTGGAGACGTTACACCTGTCAGCCCAGGCAAGGCTTTGAAGGATTTGAAAATAGGCCCTGTTATAAAGCTTCCCCCTTCCTTTTGATTAATCATCCCATCTCCAGTCGCCTGAAATTTTTAGCGCTTCTTTAAGATTACTTTGCAGAAGCGCCGCCTTCAAAGCCTCGTCACTCAGCCGGGCAGCTTCCAGTTGGGGAGCATCGGCAAGCCCATACAACAGCATAGCGGCAAAGCGAACCGTGTTTTTTAATTCCTCTTCGTTAACCAGCTCAAAAACATCACAATCCGCATGATAGCAATTTAAGGCCTCCCTGCTAAGCGCTCCCGCCACGCCTCCGGTGGGGATACCCTGCAACATAAAGGGCTGATGATCGCTGTGTAAGCCCAATCCCGGGTGAAAGGAGTTGGTAAAAGAAGAATCGTTATCCCGGGCCAGCCTGCCTATTGCCTTGAAAAGCGCCTGATCGGCATCGGTGGTGGCAGTGAACCCTTTGGGGTTATTGGACATATCCAGGTTGAGCATATATTTTATTTCGTTGATGGTTCCCTCCTTCAAAGCTTGCTCTATATAAGCTTTGGAGCCAAGCAATCCTTCTTCTTCTCCCATGAACAAAACAAACACTACAGTACGTTCGGGTTGCAGGTTCAACGCTTTGAAGGTACGGGCAATATCTATTACTGAAAAAGCGCCAATACCATTGTCTATAGCGCCGGTAGCGAGGTCCCAGCTATCTAAATGACCGCCAATGATAATTTTTTCATGGGGTTTGCTTTTCCCGGGCAGCGTGGCTATCACGTTACGCGCCCTGATGGTACCCGAAAAATTGGTCATGGTGATGCGGGCTGAGTTTTTTTGCTTAGAACGCAATGCCACCTTCAACTGCATACCATCGCTGTTCCCGATACAAACCGCCGGAATAGTAATCAACTTCCCGGTTACCGAAGCAGTACCGGTGAGCAGGATGTCTCCGGGAGCCGAATTGAGAAAAATAATCGCTTTAGCGCCATGCCTGACAGCTAAAGCGGTTTTTTCTGAACGGTGCAGATTGCGCAAGCCTTTTGGCGATCCCGGAAGAATTCCTAAGGAAACCAGCACAATTTTACCATTCGCTTTGCCGGGACTGTTCTGATAATCTTCGTCCAATCCGTTGCCCATGTCCGCGATATTGCCCGACACATCAGCTTTTACAGGAGAATGTGCCAGTGCAACGGCTTTGTATTTCCGGCGATTGATCGTAACCGATAGTGTTCCCCTGCTCCAGCTTTCAGCTTCAAAAGGTGCATAATTTACCGTGAATCCGTATGATGTTAGCAGTTGGAACGCATATTCTTCCGCTTTTGCTCCCTCTGCCGAGCCGGTGAGCCGGTGCCCGATAGCGGAGGTGGCGTTTTGCAGATTTTTGTACGCCATGGAAGACGAGGATACTTCCCCGTTAATCCTGCTGAAGATGCTACTCCACTCATCACGGGACTGGGCGGGAAGGAGATGCCCGAAAGCAAGGAGCAAAAAAACGGAAATTACTATTCTTATCATATCCTGTTCTGTTTATATGACCTGGTATTTTTTCCACACAAATAAAGTAAAAAGGGCTAATTTAACCGGGATACTTCCCCGTTAAGCTTTTTTAATAAAAAAATCCTTTTGTTTTCAAAAAAATCGGGAGTGGTACCCGAGGGATTTCCAAAAACCGGTTTAAAGTCGAAATCGGTATATACCCGGAAATTAGTGTCAGAGAGTTTGTCCTGCAATCGTTCGCCTGGGTACTGGTCCAGCAGGTGCCCAAACAAATACATGATTTCATATCCTCTGAAAGCGGTTTCTGACGGGTATTCATAGGTGTTTTGGGCATACAACTGAAGAAAGGCACTTCCCCAGGTATCAGGCGGCGCAGGTTTTATAAAAGTTGAGGAATAGATAACGGTAACAGGTTTCATTTCGGTGGTTTCCAGTTCGCTGAATCCCTCCCATGTAGGCATTCCAATCAGGGTGTTTTTATAGGTGCCGGCTAATGAAGCTGCGGCTGCAATCAGTTTTTTTGCAAACAGATCATCGAGGCTGCCACAGATAATTACATTTTCCCTGTCTTTACTGAGGGAGTTGCTGATATCGGCCGGGGTGAAATTGGTATTGAGCGTAACTGTTTTTATATTAAGCAGGGATCCTGAAGAGGAGGAATTGAGGGATTTGAAAACGCCGCTTACCCGGTTATCCGCCGCACTTTGCCTGCGGAACAGCACGATATTCCGGGTGCCGTAGGTTCGTAATACATAGTTGTAAAGCGCCCGCAGATGCGTATTTAGCCGTGAGTTCACAATAATCACGAAGGGGTTATTTTTCACCCCCCCGTCATTGGGGTAGGTAACCGACACAAAAGGGATCTGCTTTTCCTTAGCTACGTTGGCCAGGTCGAGATAATCGCTGCCGCTTACGGCTCCTATTATAAGGTCAGTGCTATCCAAAGCGCCGCCGTCCGCAAGTTGATAGATAGAGGTTTTGGCTTTGGTATCAAAGACTTTTACGTCCAGGTGTAAGCCTTCGTTGTTTAGTGAATCCAGGGCAAACCCCATACCCTGGTAGAAATCCAGGCTTGTATTGAGATATCTGGGAACCGTTTTGCCTAACCTGTAATTACCGGAGGCGTCAAAAGCCGAGTCAAGATAGAATGCCCCGAAAACTGCAATATGGGGAATGCTCATTGAATTTTCCTGAGCAGCAAGAGGTTTTGCAGTACACAATAAAACGATAAAAAAAATAAAACCGGTTTTTGCCATGCATTCAACTTTAATATAAGACGCGTCATTCCCACTCTATAGTTGCAGGAGGTTTGCTGCTGATATCATATACAACCCGGTTGATGCCTCTTACTTTATTAATAATTTCATTTGAAATGTATGCCAAAAAATCATACGGAAGCTGCGCCCAGTCGGCCGTCATGCCATCTACCGAAGTAACCGCTCTTAATGCCACTGTGTATTCATAGGTTCTTTCATCGCCCATTACACCGACACTTTTCACCGGCAGTAAAATAGCTCCTGCCTGCCATATCTTGCTGTATAAATCAAAAGATCGCAAAGCTTTAACATATAAGTCATCGGCTTCCTGGAGTAACCGCACTTTTTCTTCCGTTATTGCTCCCAGGATCCGGATAGCCAAACCCGGCCCCGGAAACGGATGCCGGAACAACATAGGCTCCGGAATGCCCAATTCCAATCCCACTTTTCTGACTTCATCCTTAAAGAGATAGCGCAGCGGCTCCACCAGTTCCAGCTTCATGGTATCGGGGAGCCCGCCTACATTGTGATGGGATTTGATCGTAACAGAGGGGCCATGTACCGATACGCTTTCGATTACATCGGGATAGATAGTGCCCTGGCCCAGCAATTGCACTCCTTCCACCCTGTGGGCCTCTTCATCAAAGATCTCTATAAAAGTATTCCCGATTATTTTTCGCTTCTCTTCGGGGTTGGTTTTGCCGGCCAGCTTTGTATAAAATCGTTTGCTGGCATTCACTCCTTTTACGTTGAGACCTATGCTATTGTAGGTTTTCAACACCTGCTCAAACTCATTCTTACGTAAAAGTCCATGATCCACAAACACCCCGAACAAGCTGTTGCCGATAGCTTTATGGATGAGGGTGGCCGCCACCGTGGAATCCACTCCGCCGCTGAGGGCCATGATCACCTTGCGGTCGCCGATTTGTTTTTTCAGCGCCGCAACGGTATCGTTAATAAAATGAGCCGGCGTCCAATCCTGTTTACAATTACATATCTTTTGCAAAAAATTGGCGATTATCTTTTTGCCTTCAGTTGAATGATATACTTCAGGGTGAAATTGAAGCCCATATATGACTTTGCCCGTCGTCCCGGTTTTTTTAAAAGCGGCTACGGGGATACTGTCGGTTGTGCCCAGTATCTCAAAAGCCGGTGGCAACTGTATGATGCTATCCCCGTGGCTCATCCATACCTGGGAAGTTTGGGACAAACTATCCCATAATATATCTTCTTTTTCGAGCTTCAGTTGGGCTCTTCCGTATTCCCTTTTTTCGGATCGCTCCACTTTCCCGCCGTATATCTTGGCGGTAAGCTGGGCGCCATAACAAATGCCCAGAACCGGCAATTGTGCGCTTAAGGATTCAACGTCAATTTTGGGGGCGTCTGGATCGTTTACCGAAAATGGAGAACCTGACAAAATAATACCTTTGATATCGGGTGTCACCGATACCGGTTTATTGAAAGGGAGTATCTCGCAATACACACCGGCTTCACGAACCGCCCGTCCGATCAGTTGGGTATATTGGGAACCGAAGTCTAAAATGAGTATTTTTTCTGTCATCCGGGTGCGAAGGTAATGAGATTTTCAGAAGGTTGGTGTCAGGGGTGTACCCCAGGTTTTCGCGCCATCTGCGCCATTCCGGTCGGTGTCGCACCAACCGCGGTAGTGAAATGCCCGCATCCGTTATTGTCCCTGGGCCATGCTGTATGATTTCTTTTCGTCCCACATATTCAGCAGTTCGGAGGAGCAGATCTTGAAATTGCCGCTCAGGCTCACATACAATCCCAATACATCCTGCTGGTTCAGCGGTTCATCATCCAAACTTTCAAACCGCACATTATACAGGTTCACCAGGTTCGTATATACCGAACCGGTAGGCCATACCTGTGTACCGCGATTGCTGATGTTCACCAGTTTGAATTTCACACCCGCATGGCGCTGGCATTTGGTTGCAATGGCCAGGGGTTGTTCATCGCTTTCAATAAACATGTCCACTCCCACTATCGTTTCTTCACCTATTTCCTTGGATACCATCATTTCGTTTTGCTTCAACTTAAACGGAACGGGGGTCCCCGGCTTATTGGCAACCACCGGCTTTGCATGCACAACCGGTTGCCTGCCGAGGTTATTGATTACGGCGTTGGCAAATTCCGTGGTATTGACGGCCGGTACAGCGGGATCTCCGAAATCCCCGGTATGAACGCCGCTTTCCAGGGTATAAAGCAGGGCGTTTTCAATTATTGCCGCATTTTCCGTTAGCCCAACATGCATCAGCATGGAGATGCCGCTGAGGATCAACGCCGTGGGGTTGGCTATATTTTTGCCGGCAATATCGGGGGCGGTGCCGTGTACGGCTTCAAAGATAGAGATGTGATCACCGATATTTGCGGAAGGAGCAAAACCCAGTCCGCCTACCAGTCCTGCGCAAAGATCGGATACGATATCGCCCTGCAAATTAGTAAGCACCACTACGTCAAAATCGTTGGGCCGGGTTACCAGTTTCATACAAAGATCATCTACTATGATGTCATCGGCATTGAGTTCGGGATAGTCTTTCGCTATGGTATAAAAACAGTCTAAGAACAGCCCGTCCGTAATTTTCATGATATTGGCTTTGTGTCCGCAACTGATACGACGCGCATTTTTCAGTTTTGCCATTTCGAAAGCATACCGGATCACCTGTTCGCTTCCCGGACGGGTGATAAAGCGGCGGCTTAGCGCTACATCGTGCGTCAGCATGTGCTCAATACCACCGTAGGTGTCTTCTATGTTTTCTCTCACCACCGTAATATCAATAGGAATCCCGGCTTTGGAAAAAACGGTGTCCACGCCGTGCAGGGTTTGAAATACCCGCTTATTGGCAAAGGTGTTCCAGGTTTTTCGGGCCGTAACATTAATACTTTTTACCCCTTCACCCTTGGGTGTTTCCATCGGGCCTTTGAATAACAGCCCGAGGTTTTCAATGGTTATCCGGGCTTCGGGCGTCATTCCATTGGAAAAGCCTTTATCAAAAACCCATTTCCCCATCTCCACAAATTCATATTCAAGAGGAACTTTGTTGGCCCGGAATATGCTTAAAGTAGCATCCATGATTTCAGGTCCAATGCCATCTCCTTTAGCAACGGCAATTTTCATAACGAAATAAGTTTAATATGAATAATGAAAAGCGCTCAAATTTTGCGTAAAGGTAAACCCGATTTGATTTCCTGCGGAAAATTAGGGCCGATTCCTTTCTCTGTCAATGTTTTTCGCTACTTTTAAACCAAATTCTGGTAAGGTAATGATATCAAAAGTAACGGAAGGTGTAACAGTATCGGTTGAAACGTTTTATCAACCCGATTACAGTAATCCCGTTAGCGGTGAATTCATGTTTGCTTACCGAATTACGTTGCAAAACAACAATGCTTTTCCTGTTAAGTTATTGCGCAGGCACTGGTATATTTTTGACAGCAATGGTACGCAACGCGAAGTGGAAGGAGAAGGCGTCGTAGGCGTTCAACCACAAATTAACCCCGGAGAGCAGTATCAATATGTGAGCGGATGTAATTTGCGGACTGAAATGGGGAAGATGTATGGTATTTATGTGATGGAGAATATAGCTTCAAAAAAGCAGTTTGACGTAAAGATCCCTGTATTTGATATGATCGTTCCGTTCAAAATGAATTGATATATTATCATTTGAAAGCCGTAACTTTGCCACCCTCTCTGTTAAATAAGAAACTGATATTCTATTGAGTAGGAGGGTAACCTATAGAGATTTATAACTTTATTTCCCCGTAAAAACTGAACGATCAGACTTCAGGTATGCATTTTCATACTGCCTTCAAAAACTAAATTTATTACAACACATGTATAAGGTCACTTTTAACAATAAGAACAAAGTATTTTTTAACGCGCTTAAAGCCAATGTGGATCAGTATTTTATTGACAATAAGCTGTCGAAGACCGGCAATTGGAAATTATACCTGAAGTCGGCGGTATTGATCCCTGCGGCAATTATACTGTACCTGTTATTATTGCTGGCTCCGTTAAACCTTTTCACCGGTATCCTTTTGAGCGCCCTGTTTGGATTTACGCTTGCCGCTATTGGTTTCAATATTATGCATGATGCCTGTCATGGCAGCTATTCAACCCGTAAGTGGGTGAACGAGTTGTTTGGATTAAGCATGAATGCCCTGGGAGGGAATGCCTTTTTATGGAAGCTGAAGCACAATATTGTTCACCATACTTATACCAATATTGATGGCATTGATGACGATATCAACAACATGCCTTTTATGCGGGAATGCCCCACACAGCCCTGGAAGCCTATTCATCGCTACCAGCAGTATTACATGTTCTTTCTGTATGGATTTACTTCGTTGTTTCTTCTGTTTATAACCGATTATATTAAATATATTACCCGGAAAGTGTACACCACCCCCTTAAAACCGATGGACCTTAAAGAACACCTGGTTTTCTGGATATCCAAGCTATTGTATATTGCTATAACGATTGTTATTCCGATCCTGGTTGTAGGATGGAAGCCCTGGTTGCTGGGTTTCCTGGTGATGCATTATGTTTTGGGTTTGACCCTCGCTGTGGTGTTTCAACTGGCTCATGTTGTGGAGCATGCAGAATTTGAGGCGGCCGGCATAGAGCCCAAAAAAATTGAAAATGAGTGGGCCATCCACCAGGTAAGAACCACCGCCAATTTTGCGGCCAATAAAAGATTCCTCACCTGGATATTAGGAGGATTGAATTTCCAGATCGAACATCATTTGTTTCCCCGGATCAGTCACGTGCATTACCCCGCGATCAGTAAAATAGTACAGCAAACCTGCCGGCAGTTTGACTTACAATACATTTATTTTCCCACCCTGGGTTCGGCGGTCGCATCTCATTTCCGCATTATGAAGCAATTGGGAGAAAGGCCGTAGGGGATTCTATCAGGAATAAGTAAGAAGTAAGAAAACCCGGTGTTGGCCGTGTGAATTGAAATGACTTTCTTATATTAGTGTGCTATTTCAATGCACAATGAACAGGATAAATGATGAAGACGAAATCTTTAATTCAGCCGAATCATTAAATGGTCAATCTACAGAAGCAGAGACCAATTATACGAATCGTTCCCTGCTTCGTTATCCCGGGGGAAAAACCAGAGGAGCCGGGTTCATCACCCGTTTTTTTCCAAAACGCCTGAATTACCTGTTGTCTCCCTTTTTCGGCGGCGGCTCCATTGAACTGGCAATGGCAGCACAAGGAACCCATGTGTATGGGTATGATATTTTTTCGCCGCTGGTGGAATTCTGGCAATGTGTGTTTACAAAACCCCGGGAGCTTGCGACGGAAGTGGAACAATATTTTCCATTGTCAAAGACTTCTTTCTATGAGCTGCAACAAACGCAAACGCTTTTTAGCACCAAAATACAACGGGCAGCAGTTTACTACGTATTGAACCGGTCGTCTTTTTCGGGTTCCACCCTCTCCGGCGGGATGTCGCCGGAGCATCCCCGCTTTACCCGGTCGGCCATAGAAAGGCTCCGGGAATTTTACAATCCCAATATTGATATTAAAAAAGCTGATTTCAAAAAATCCCTTTCGGATCATCCCCATACCTTCGCCTACCTGGATCCTCCTTACCTGATTACCAGTTCCCTGTATGGCAGGAAAGGAGATGCGCATAAAGATTTTGATCATGAAGAACTGGCGGCGGTGTTAAAGAAAAGGGCGCGCTGGATATTGTCTTATAATGATTGTGAGCAGATC